>JAEUUO010000029.1 GCA_016787575.1 Saprospiraceae bacterium
TAAGAATATTATGATTACTCTCGGTTTTATGCTATCCAGGAAATGAAGATTGAAGTAGTTATTATTTTACTTACTTCCGTGGTGCTTTTTGTAGTCATCATTGTGATTGCCTTTATTGTGATTCAACAAAGAAGGTTTATCCGTCTGGAGAAGGATAAAATATTTCTTGAAAAAGTTCAGGAAATAAGGTTGGCGGAAGCCATGATTAAATCTCAAGAGTTAGAGCGCAAAACCATTGGTGAAAATTTACATGAGGATGTTGCGCCAATACTTTATCTGTCTTTGATGGATTTAAATGCGTTCATGGAAAACAAGGAGTTTAGTCTTGGCAACAAATTACATTTTACAATAAATAATATTTCGACTGCTATAAATAAAATTAGGGATATTTCTCATTTGATACATCCAGCCTCTGTCGAAACATTTGGATTTTTACGGGGACTAGAAGACTTTAGTACAATAATTAATAGCTCGCAAGGATGTAAATTTGTTATTGAAAATAAAGCCGAAAAAATTCCAATTGATCCATTTAATCAATTAATGCTTTTTAGAGTGGTTCAAGAAATCGTTTATAACTCAATCATACATGGAAAGTCAAAGAAAATTGATTTAGTCTTGAAGGAAGATTTCAATCAATTGAGTATATTAATTTACCATAATGGAAGTAAATTTACGAATGAAGACTATTTAAAAAGCCTTCAAAGTAATGGAGCACTTGGATTAAAGAATATCCAACTTAGGGTCGGATTACTGCAAGGGCAAATAATTTTTGATTCAGTAGAAAACACGGATTTACAAAAAGTAAGCCTTAACATCCCTCTAATTTAACTTTATCACTGTTTATGCATGTTGCAAATAAAATAAAAATTGCTGTAATAGACGATCATGAGTTATTTCGTACTGGCTTGCTTACTCATTTGAGTATCTACAATGATTTAGAAGTTGTGATAAATGTTGAAAACGCTAATCAATTGCTTCAAGCCTTAGATAAACAAGCCGTTGATTTGATTCTAATGGATATTAATTTGCCGGATATCAATGGAATCGATGTAACCAAAGTCTTAAAGGAGAAGAATGCGAACCTCAAAATTATCATGCTGACTGGTCATGAATTACCAAGCTACGTAACCAATTCAATGGAAGCTAGGGCAGATGGATACCTCTTAAAATCTTCAAAAGCAAGTGAAATAAATAAGGCTATTCTAACTGTCATAAACGGAGGTAGTTATTTTAATGAACAAGTTAAAAATATCATCGCATCGGATGTAATCAGAAAACATCAGTTGGAATATTCTGGAAACAATAATTTACCAGCTTTTAGCAAGACAGAAATGGAATTATTGGAATTCATAAGAGATGGCAAAACATCTGAAGAAATTGGGAAGATTATCCATAAGAGTAAAAGAACAGTTGATGAGTATCGTTCCAAACTAATGAAGAAGACAAATACTCATAATTCGTATGAGTTACTCTATTATTGCATTGTTAATAAGATTTTCGATAAGAATTTATGATACCTAAAATAGACATAGTAAGTCAGCGACTAATTGCTATCTCAGCTTCAGTCTTATTACTTGCTATTGCATTCAACTTATTATGTAACAAATCGAGTATTAAAATAAAAGGATTGGGAGTGAATATTGAAAGAGCTGCTGATGAAATTAAAGAAAGAGTTACGTATGAAAGGATAGAAGTCAATTTCTTAGACTCAATATTAAAAACAGGAAGTGTACCTAAAATAATTAAGGATAGTATTGAATATTGGCGTCACTCTCGTCAGATAGATATTAATAATGCTGAAGAATTACTCGATGAATTTAAAAATGCATCTAATTATGATGATAATGAAAAGGAAAATTTATTAAATAAATTCATGGATTATCTTTCATTAAAAGTTAATCCTAGTGCATCAATTGATTATAAAAGCAAAGCTCGTCATTTACTTTATAGCATTGAACAAGAGAGAAAAAATCGAGAAAACATTGCTGTAATAAATAAAGAAAAAAGCGATTTGGAGCATGAAAATATTAATGTAAAAAATGAAAACATACTATTACAAAAAGAAAAAGATAGTCTTTCCCAAATTTATACATTAAAGATAAAAATACTTGAGGGAAAAGTCAAGTCTTACCTTGTAGACTCCATAGACAATGCAGATCAAATTAGAACTGCAAGGGATAGTATTAAATTATACAAAGATAAATCATCTGAACTATTTGAACGAGAAAAGAACTATAAAAAACTAAGTGTACTCAAATCAACTTTTTTTATTCCAATTTGTAGACAAAGGAAAGATGGGACTTATCCTTTGAGCTGCGCAAAAATTCTCCAATTAAAATTTACACTTGAATATACAAACTTGAGTGAGAAGAGCAAATATGAAACTATAAAATTTAAATTTATTATACCAAGTGATGAAGTTGGTTTGGTGCATACTCCTGAATTTGAGAGAAGAGCAGAGGTTGGGAAAGACACAATTTTTGAATTTAAACCTTCTGAATTTAAAATTGAGCATTTTTATAGAGGACAATATTCAATTGAAGTATACCATGAAGAAAGTTCTAAGATTAGGGCCATTTATAGATCTTATTTGCGTATAAAATAAAAAGGTCTAAATAGTTAGACCTTTCCACTGTGATTGTAGCTTTAGAAATACATTATGTGTTTTAAAATACAATGAACCCATTAAAATTGAAATCAATTCGGAAATTAATAAATCAAAATATTTGCCAAGCAACATTGAATTGACTATCAAACTAGTTGCAATGATCGTGCAAAAAAAATAAATTGATTTACGCCCAAAATCAGACTGGCCACTTCGATACTCTAAGAAATAGAAAACTAATGTTCCAAATGATAAAATATAAATAAATACAATCAACATTATAAGCTCATCAATTTTGAATTTCAGAAAGCTAACCATAAGTAGCGTTATTGCAAGTAGTGAAAGAAAAGAACAGGTGGAATAAAACAAAATAATTAGATCATGTTTCTTATTTCTAAAACGGTGCAAATGACTAATTGAACAAAGGAATAGATAAACTGAGTGGAGAACTAAAATTAAAATCTCGAGAGGTTCTAATTTAATGTAGATTTCAGGGCCTAAGAAGCTGTAGAAGATTTGATTTAACATAGCTTTAATTTAATTTATTTGACAAATAGAAATTCGTTTTTACATTATTATACTTATTCTCTTTTGTCAAATAGTATTATATCTTTAAAGACATTTGCTTTTCATATCAAATACACCGGCTGTATCTAGTTGCCACTTTGGCAATTCCTACCGTCTTGGTCTCTCTTTGTTATTAGAATACACTGGTTGGAACTATTCTTTAACAATTTAAACCAGTAATTATGAAAAATCTAAATGTCAATAGCAAAGTATCTCCTTTGTTACAAGTAGCCGAAGTAAAGTTGAAATACATTTCCAAATCACAGACTCCAAATCATCCACGTGTTCACAATTCATCTGATGCAGAAAAAATATTCCGATTGAATTGGGGTGATGATATCGAATTGCTAGAAGAATTCAATGTATTGCTGCTCAATCGAGCCAACTATGTAAAAGGATTGTTGCGATTAAGCCGAGGTGGCTTGACCGGAACCATAGCTGATCCACGAGTTCTTTTTGCAACTGCATTGAAGAGCCTATCTGTGGGAATAATTGCGGCTCACAACCATCCATCAGGATCAATTAAACCTAGTTCACAAGATATTGAATTAACCAAGAGGTTAAAAGAGATTGGTAGACTCCATGAAATAACACTGATAGATCACCTTATCCTATCTCCGCATTCCGATTTCTATTCCTTCGCTGACGAAGGAATGCTCTAAGTAAATTATTATTTCACTTTTAAATTTATTGAAATGAAAACAACAACTGAACCTTCGGTTCAACAGATCTCACTCTACGAAGAAGTGACTAACAGAATCATTGCCATGATTGAAAATGGTGTAGCTCCTTGGAGAAAGACCTGGAGCACCTATGGCTTAGCACGTAATTATGTTTCCGGTAGACCATACACCGGAATTAATTACTTACTCATGAACAATACCAGACATAACATTCCTTACTTTCTAACCTTCAATCAAGTTAAAGAACTGGGTGGTAAGGTAAAGAAAGGAGCACAAGCTGAAATGGTAATCTACTTCAAAGTATTTTGCAAGGATTCCGATGATAATACCTTGACTCTGGAAGAGGCTAATGCAAGACGTTTAAAAGGAGAAGAAATCAAGGCACTCCGGTTCATCCGGTATTACTCCGTTTTTAATGTCTCTGACATCGAAGAAGTGGAATTAGACCTAAATCGGTTTAATGAAGCAAAATTGACCGATAACGAGAGACTTGAGCGATGCGAGCAAATAATCGGGAACATGCCTAAACTACCGGAATTGAGGCATATTGACGCAAATCGGGCCTATTACAATCCGGCATTAGATTTCATCAATATGCCGGATATTAAGCAGTTTGAGAGTTCAGAGCATTATTATCCTACTTACTTTCATGAATTAATCCACTCTACCGGGCATGCATCAAGATTGGCAAGACCCGAAGTAATGGATTTTTCCGGATTTGGAACCACTCCTTATAGTAAGGAGGAATTGGTTGCTGAGATGGGTGCCTCTTATCTGTCTTGCATTTGCCAGATAGATTATGCTCCTGTTATTGAAAATTCAGCTTCTTATTTAATCGGATGGCTTAAGGTACTTAAAGATGATAGCAAGTTCATTTTTCAAGTTGCTTCTTGTGCTCAGAGAGCTACCGACTTCATTTTAAATAATACACATTAATAATTTATAAAGTGTAATATCTGTATCCTTACCTAATATTTAATAGGTAAGGATTTTTTATTGATCCTTTTTCCGTAAACTATGATATATATTGCAACCATATTGCAACATATACTAAATCTTTAATCGCAAGGTTTTTTTGAGATCATCTTTAATAGCTTTGTTGTAATAGCAGGTTAATTAAAATTCCTGGAACAAAAAATCAAAATAATTTTATCAAAGATGTTATTCATTTAAATTTGATTTGATGCTGCTAATTCAATCAAGGACTATTTATTTAATCAAACAAAAATTTCTTTTTGGTATATTAATACCAATAATACTAATGAACAACCCCGCCCCAGAGGGGCGAGGTATCAGTGGTAATGGAAGTTTAGTTATATAAATAGTTTTTGTTGGTGAAGCTGTTGGTAGTTTTTAATACCTTGATGCTTCACATAGTTTTCAATCATTTTTAGGTTACCGTATTGTCCTACGGTATTTATGTAATATCCGTCTGTCCAGAACTCACCACCCCAGAGAAAAGTTTTCACTTCAGGATGTTTTTCAAAGATGAGTTTTGCGGTAATGCTTTTTATGGTGTTCACCATTCCTGAAATCAATGTGTTTGGAACTGTTTGCACGAGGAAATGAACGTGGTCTTCGTCTATTCCTATCTCTAAGAACTGATATTCGTAACGGATACCAAGTTCCAAACATATGAATTTCAGGGTTTGTGCTATTTCGTCAGTGAAAACCTTTCTCCTGTATTTGACTGGACAGACTATGTGGAATATGAGGAGTGATTTGTTATGCCTTTTATATATGTGATCTGCCATACACTGCTAGTGTATGTGGTAATGTACCCCACCGCAAGCGGTGAGGAATATTTGGATTTAATGCCTTAATCAATTTATTGACTTACCTTGTTTTGAGAATAATGTTCAAAATTAAATTTTTTGATTCAAATAATAAGAAAGCAAAATAATTTTTTAAAGCTACTAGATTAATAGTTACTTATGTTTAAATTCAAATCATATAACATCATCCTATACATCCTGCTAAGTATTTTCGCATTCGTATGGTGGCACATAAATACATTGCCAATTTGGATTGCCTTATTAACTATTGTTCCTCCATTCTTGGCCGAATTCTTTAGTAGTATACGACATTCAAAAATGTTGGCTTACACATATACACACAGGAAAAGATTTGCGTATTCTATTTTCCTTTTGTGCACACTTTCCGCAATACTATATTACTTTTTGTATCCATTTCATATTGTATATAAGGATTTAAGCTATATTGATAAATTTATTTTAATCACTCAATTTCTTTTGCAAGGTGCAATCGTAGGTCTAACGATAAGAATTCTTTTACTCAATTTGTTTGCCGATATGATTAGAGCAAAAGATGTGCATAACGCAAAATTATTAATAATGTTGGCTTGGATTGTGTTTATTATTATGTTTCCTCTCAATGAAAAGCATAGAAGCATTTCCTCAATTTACTTGTTGGGGTTTGGATTGGGAATTTATATGCATTATGCTATTCGTTTACAAGAAAAGAAAAACGTTTTGAGGAATAGACTAAAAATGAATATCTTGACTATGATTGAAACAATCAAAAGAGAGCAAATAAATATTGCAGAAGAAAAGCTTGGACATAAAGAGCAGATGATATTGACTTCTGAAGAGATAGAAGCCGTAAAATTATATTCTAACCAAAAGTGGAAAAAATTAAGTGCCTATATTCGGGAACAAAATGAAACGCCAACTATTTTTTTCATCCAATTATCTATGTTAAGAATGCAACATCAATATGAAGCTGCATTAGAGTTGATAAACGAAAAGCTTGAAAACGACAATATTCATGAACCATTTCAACATTATTATCATCTTCATTATGCTTTAAATGAGTGTGAGAGATTCAATAAAAATGGGGAATGGGTAAGCAGGGAAAAAATATTTCATCATCTTAACCAAGCAATTAAGATAGAACCAAATTGCTTATTAACATGCACTACATATGCTTTATGTATTGCAAGTGAGTTGAGTGTGGATTCTGCACAATATGATACTGAAAGAGGAAGAGCGATGGAGTTAATGTGGAACGCTATGAAAATAAATGAGAATAAACCAATACGAAGAATAGTCGGCTATGCAACCGGAATGACAATACCAGTAACTTCAACATTTTTGTTAGATTCCTATGGTTACATATTACTTAAAAGTGGGAAAAGAAAGTTTGCAAAAGCATTAATTTTACAAAGCTTATTTCAAGACCCAACATTTTCTGCTACTTTTTATCATTTAGCAGAATGGTATTATGATTATTTTATACAGCAAAGCACATTGAGTGAGCCCATCAATGAAAATTGGCGACAAGCTGCGATTTTAAATTTACAAATAGCTATAGAACTAGAACGGAGCAATGACAAAGAAAACAAAGGGACCTATATTTTTGTCAAGTCAAGAAAATTATTGGAGAAGATAAAAAAATTAGCCTGAATGTGTTAAAACCTGTCAAGCTTGACTTGTTAAATCAACGGCTGTATTCTATTAGTTAGATTGCACCTTAACTGATTTGAGATTTTCCGGGTCGTATATTCGTAGAATTTATTTTAGGTAAGAGGAATATAAATAGAACTGTTTCTAGATAACTTTTCTGTTCGAATTGAGGAGCAGTATTCGAATCGAATTGATAGTTTATACTACTTAAATAATCCAGCAATCTGAAACCCTAAGTACTCTAAGTACGAGGGTTTTTTATTTAATTGTCTACAAAATATTGCATATAAGTTGCACCAAATAACATTTCTGATTGCACTCTATAACATAAATGATTTTTCATATTGACATTCTGGCAATGAAAATATAGGTTTGCATTCTATTTAAAATAGTTGATCTGTTTCATCTATGTATTTTCCATAACCTCAAATAAAACTAAAATGGCAAGTTTACAAAAAGTGATTAATGACCTTAGTGGTGCTGATGAAAAAGCTGCACAAGCAAAAGAAAGACTTGAATTACTAAAAAACTCAGCACAAGCACATTTACAGCTTGCAGAAAATAAGATATCTGAAGCACTTCTTGGGAATTCAGGAGGAATTTCTAAGCTGTTTATCGTTCCAGACACCGTTTTGGGATTTCAACAAGGTTACACTGTTTCTTCATCAGAAACAATTGATGCAGGATTGGACACAGCGATAGATCAGTTTTTTAGTGGTAATACAAAAGATGGTTTTAAAACTGTTGTTAAATCGGGCCTGAGCGCATTGTTTGCAGATACAACTACAGGGGAAACTTTAAAAGATTACTATTTTGTTGCTATGGAACATAATTCTTTTATAAGGGTTGATGTATCTATTTGGAAATTTTACTTTTCACAAAAAAGTATTCAAGACACTGTTCAGCAAGCTTTTTGTTATACCTTTTGCAAATCAATTATAGATCATAAGAAGGTCTCGCTCGACACAATTATTTACTTGGTTAGTTCCTATATAGGAGATGATTTAACGAAGATTCAATCATACCTTGATGCCATAAAGAGTTTATATGCCGCAATAGAACCTATAAAGCCATCTGATGTCGCAAAAAATGCTCTAAAATTATTTCAACTTTAATTTCCACAATGGAAATTGTCCTTAAGCTTTTATTCATTTAGGTTAGTTAATGATCTCATTTCGAATGAAGAAAGATCTTTCTGTAATAATAAATTAGTATAATATGGAATTATTAGAATTACATAGGCCGCAGCAAAGAGATTTTTATTCAGATTGTAAAACTTCTCACGATTTTCATTTTGTATCATTGAGTGAATTCGAAACGATAGAGGCTTTAACCCAGAGTTGGAAATGTTGCAAATGTAAAAGCGAAAACTACATCCAAAAATGGACTTGCAGTTATTGTAAACATGAAAGATGTGGAAATTGCAAACAACTTGAAGGTTAAATATCAAAAATTCATATTCTTTTATTACAATTCATTTCTTAATTAAGGATGGAACAAGACTTAACATTCGATAGAGCAATTGAGCTTCTTGAGATCACAGATATTGCGAAGATTAGCATCAATGATATTCCCAATATTGCCAAGAAGGCAAAGAAACGCTGGCATCCAGATAGAGTTGCGCATCTTAAGGATGTTAATATTACAAAAGAGTATACGGTAAATTTTCAACAGATTGATGGTGCATGTGAACTTATTTCCAATTACCTGAACGGAACTTACAAAGCAGGTGAAGCATTTTCATCGAAAACAGAATATTATCAGGAAGAGCCAGAGGAAGTAATCAGGAAAAATGCGAATAATATTCAAACAACTCTAAAGAATCTGTGGGAAACTATAAAGGGCACGAAATATAGGCATTCAATTAAGGAGGTATTATTGAGTGATGGTTACAGATTGAAAGACCTACTCCATGAGGATTTTAAGGAAGACATTGCCATGTTATCAATTGTTTCATTTTTTTATGGAGCTATTTTAATCGGTATATTGGCAGCTATAGGATCTGCTATTGATCCAGCAATTGGAACGTTAATTAGTATTTTTGGTATGTTTCAAGTGCTTTCCTGCTTTTTAGGACTATTACCACTATCTAGATTTTGGCTACCACAACAATTGCAAGAAATAATGTTATGGTTTATAAATTTTGGACTAGGGGTTTATAATTGGGCAGAACGCGAAAGTTCTGTTGCAGCCTGGTGGGTACAAATACTTGTTGCAATTCCCAATTTATTTGCCTTGGCAATTAAATACATAATTTTGTTTCCGTTAACGGAGATAGCTAAAGCCATTGTACAAGATAAAGTTGTTGGAGTAGTGAAGGATAATGTAAATTATTACGCTGATGTAGCAGAATGGTACATTCAGGATTTATTAAACAAGCATCCTAATGAAATGAGCAGAGATGAATTATTCCATCTATCCTATCTCTATACTGAGTTAAGCGATATTAATACACATTAGGACAAGTTACCTAATTGTGACTTAATTCTTTGTATTTCTTCTTAAGTAATTAAGAAAATCACAAAATAACAGTTTAGAGGTATTTAATAATTCAGAACGTTTTTCTCTTGTAAGTCCGGTGACCACAGATGGGTCATGTAAATCCATTCTGTTTGTTGTTGCAGAAAGACAATATTCAGAGTTATCCCTATTCCATTCAAAGATTATGACTTTCCAAAAAATGAATTTATCATTGTCCTTTGACTCCTTGTTGAATTGAATACATCTTTCACCGATTTTTAGAAACACCTTTTTATCTGCGTTGAAAATAACATAAGGTAAGACAAATTTTTTAGCAGGTAGACTTTGCATTTCCGCTTTGGTAAATTCTTGATCAAAGCCATTGAAAATGACAATTATTTTACCACCCGTATTTTGAATGTAATGCGCTATTTCATTAATTGTTTCATTCATATTGTTTATTGAGGTATCGAAACCCCTTATTAATTCTTATTAAATACATTTATAATCAAACTTTCAATTTCATTTGATTTCTCCGAGTAAATTGCCAATTCTCTTGGGGCTAACATTTTGTTGTCAATTATCTTTCTTGCAATACTCTCTAGGTTCGACTTTGAAATAAAATTGCTTGATACAAAGTTTTGAAAATCTTCATCAGATATAGAATTGTTTGACGAAATATTCTGTCCTTCAATAAGTCCTTTATTAGGCTCTGAATACTTTTTAAGCCGGATTGACATTTCGATGAAGTATTTTTCTTCCGGTTTTAATTCATTTTCATGGAGCTGAAGATATTTCTTGAGATATTCAATATCCTTTAAGGCAGTAATATTTAAAATTTGATCAATTTTATCCTTGGTCGATACTGAGTGCAATCTGTCAAATGATTGTTCCCAAATGTTTTGCAACACATTTAAATCATCCGGCTTTGACCCAGTGGGCGCTCTATTGGCTTTTGGAGGCAATTCCTGCATTGTTTAATGCTAACCTTATTGCAGAAACAATGCAAGGATAGCAGTAGACAAATCAATTATATTCATAATTATGCTACACTAAATGACACTGCAATTGCAACATGTACCCTTTCTTATTTTGTTGAGTAATATTTGATACATACGTGTTAAATTTAGCGTTGGAAAAACCATATTCATTCATTTAAATCTCAAATTATGGCTTACAAAATAAAACCTTTCATTGCCAAGGTCTCAAATAAGGGCAGTGCAGAAGATGTCGCTTATCAAGTCGAAGCATTCATCGAAAAAGAATCCGTTGATGGTTGGAAATTCCTGGGATGCGGAAATATTCACACCACTATTGCTGGAACTAGTGGGTGTTTTGGTTTCGGAGCTACTCCAGGAAGTACAACATCTGTGATGGTTATTATTTTCGGAAAATGAGCTGGGCAATCTTAAATCTCATTAGATTCTATTGGCTTATTTTTCCCGAAACAAAAAGAAGACAATGCCTATTTAGGGAAACATGCTCCAATCATGTGTATCGATTAATCAAAGAGAAAGGATTTATAAAAGGATTTCTTGGTTTTATCAGTAGGATTAAAAAGTGTAGATCAGGCTATACTATTTACGTTGGTAATAAGGGATTTGAAGTGAAGTTGGCGGATGGAACAACTATCAATCAGGATGAAATATCTCCCCAACTTCTGGAAGGAATCCCTTCGCTAATCAGCGACCTAGTAACTAGTTCAGTTAAATGATTCAATTATAGATTTCTTGATTTATTAAATTGATAGGCAGCACTAATATTTAGTATGTCAAGAACTACAGCGCAATATATCGTAGAACTTCTCAAAACGTGGTTGATTGCCTCGACTAAGTTGATTGCTTTGTTTTTTTCATTTTGTTTAAAAGTAATTGGAACGGTGTTGTTGAAGATCGGTGAGGGAATTCAAAAACTCATTATGCGATGATAAAGATTATCAATGCAATCTTTGAAATCGCATTTTCGCTATTTTATGAAGCATTAAACGGAATATTCCACTTTATATCAGCCTTAATCGGTTCAAGTAGAAAGCTTGAATTGACAGCCGACTTTATTAATGTCTCTCAAGTATTAAATAAAAACGATCAGGGATTTTGCCTAACCGGTGATTACAGTCTATCAATAACAGATAGTTATAGAAATGCGGTTGCATTTGGAGGTTCTGGCTCCGGTAAGACTTCAATCATATTAATAAATAGTGCTTTGTTGATGACAAATGGTAACTCAAGTCTTGTTTTTAATGATCCAAGCCATGAGATCCGAATGTTAGTAAGCGGAGCGCTTATTGAATTCGGATATGAAATCAAAGCAATAAACTACAATAGCTTAAAGTCAGAATGCTTTAATCCTATAAAGAGATGTAAGTCTATTTCAGATATTCAAAAACTTGCATCACTTCTCGTAAGAAATTCATTAGGTGAAGCTAAAGATCCTTTTTGGAATAAATCAGCGGAGGCAATAATTTCTTTGTTCATCCGGTATCTTATTTTTTACGCTAAACCTGAATTTCAAACGCTTTACAACGTACTTCACTTAATAAATGTATTTGCCGGAAATCCGGAAAAGATTGACAAACTCATTGTAAAAGCTAGAGATGAGAAGATGTTGTCGGAATACAAAGCCTTTGTTGCTTATGGTGATAAGACGCTTTCATCAATTCTAGCCACGGTTAAAGCTTCTCTGACTTTATGGACAGATGAAAGCGTTGCCAGCATCACTTCAATTGATACAATTGATTTCTCAGAATTCAGAACGAGGAAAATAGCATTATTCATCAACAATAGTGTTCCAGATATGTATTATTACGGTGCGTTATCCTCTTTATTCTTTCAACAATTTTTTAATGAGATACTAATCAGAATTCCAAGCAAGAGTGAAAACAATATTTTCTTCTTGCTTGATGAAGCAAGTTCAATGTATCTACCAGGACTTTCAACTACTATTTCAAACATCCGGAAATACAACAGCGGAATGCTATTAATTTATCAGGATTATCATCAACTAGAGCATATTTACGGTTCATACGAAGCCAAGAATATATCTGCAAATTGTCTCGCAAAAGTCTACTTACCTGGACAACCAATTGAAACATGTAAAACGCTCGAAACTACTTTAGGTAAGTTTGAATATTTGGATGAAAATGGGGTTCGACATACCAGACAATTAATGACTGCCGATGAAATACGCATGTCGGACAAGGCCATCGTGTTAATTGGAAACAAACCGCCAATTCATGCCAAATTGAAACCTTATTACAAAGATTGGAGATTAAAAGCTCTTACAGAAAAGCAACCTTATGAACCGAAAAATAAATTGACTTTTGATACTCCACCTCTAATCGAACTTGGTGATGAATAGAAAGCTCAAAACCAAGACCAATATTTATGCTTTCCTCAAATCAAGTGGAGTATTGGAAAATGGAAGTCATGAAGATATTCAAAAAGTCAGAAAGGAATACTGGAGTGAGTACAAACGCAAATGGAGAAAGCAGAAAAGGAAAATTGAAAAAGAATTAACCATTCACTTCAATCCTGAAGAATTGGCCGTTATATCATTGGAAGCCAAACGACACAAACTAAGTCGTATCAAATTTATAAAACATTCCTGTTTTGCATATATCAATAAGTCATTTATTGTCCCAGATAGTTTTGAGGTAAAACGGATTTCACAACTTCTGTCTATGTTATACAGTTCAATTCGCGAATTGTTGGAAGAAGATAAATTGAGTTTTAAATCCGGAAGAGATAGTTTGGAAATGATTCAAAAACTAGAGCGAGAGATTCTCCCTTTACTCAATAGCCCAAAACTATTGAGGAATATACAAAACTGCATATAGCCAAGTGTCCGGAAAATAAATCCAGATTGCTAGAATACATTAACTCCTTATGATTCTCAAAAATCTCACACGAAGAGCCAATACTGGTCAATTGGTAAATTATCTTTTCAAACAGGAAAAAGATAACAAACCCAAACCCATTCTAAAACATAATTTAAGAAGCCGGACAACCAAAGGTTGGACAAAGGAATTCGATCAGAATTTTGAATCACGAATTCATAGACGTTCAAACAACATTAGCCTTCATCACACAATCATTTCGTTTTCGAACAAGGATAAAAATCAAATCAATCCGGAATTGTTGAAAGACATAACTAAAAAATATATCGAACTACGGGGAAAGGAAAACATCTATTTGGCATCATCACATCATGATAAAGAGCACATCCACCTTCATATAGTTATGTCCTCAACAAAATTAATCACAGGTGAATCCAATAGGATTTCCAGACAGGAATTCAAGGACTTAAAACTAGCTTTGGATGCATATCAAAAGGAGAAATTTCCGGAGCTAAAACATAGTCTCCCTGCTCATGGGAAATCGCAAAAACTCCAGCTTTCTGATCCGGAGCAAAAGCTCCAGGATCGGGAAGGAAAATTATCACAAAAACAAGAGCTTTTTCAAGCTGTTCAGTCAGCTTATGCCCGATCAAAATCAGTTGATAATTTTCTTTCCGAGATCAAATCCGGGGGATATAAAACTTATGAGCGTGGTGGCAAGGTGTATGGATTAGAAGATGAATCTGGGCGACATTACCGCTTTAGTACCCTCGGATTTGACCTCAATAAGCTGGAGGATAAAGACAGGCAAACTCAAGAAGAAGCTAAGCAACTTCAAGAGCTTGCCAGTCTTAGGGATTCAAAAAGCCAAGACCTTGAGCAGGAAGATGAAGGGTTAGAACGCGAGATTGACGAGGACGATAAAGACCAAACTGAAGACCAAGAATCCGAGGATTTAGAAGCAGAAACTGGAACTCAGGACGAAGACGATTCAGATACCGAGGATACCGATGATGACTAAGCCGGATGCCATTTTGGGAGAGTTGCAAGATTGCATTTCGCCATGGCGATATGAATATCTGCCTTATGGTGAAATGCAATCTTGGCGGGAGACCCGCACCCCTTTTATGGTACAGAACTCAAATAGTAAAACCTAAACCATGATACCATATCTAGAATGACTAAATAGTAAACCCATAACTAGCATAGATTACTTCATCCATTTTAATATAAACTCCATGTCGAATAATATCCCATTGAATAAAATCAGAAATATCCACCAGGAGTTTTTAAAAGGAAAAATAACCATAAGAAGTACCGCCAAAAGATTAAAAATATCCAGGCGCACATTAAGGGCATATTTAAACAAGTTAGGCTCATTTAAAAACAATTTTCCAGATAAATTAAATGACTTTAAGGAGTTTTATCGATTCGTACGTGATGTGAAGTCTATTCCTGATAGACAAGTTAATTTAATTCAATTGTTTCCCAAGATATATAGCTGTATCAGAACTTCTGATTCTTCACTTAAAAATCAATGGAAAATGTACAAATCCATGGCTCCAGATGGATATAGTTATTCACAGTTTACTTTTTACTATTCAAAATGGATAAATAAGAACAAATCATCAATTGAATCTAATACTTTATTGCTTAGCTCTATACTTAATGCAAACTTAAAAATTTTGAAAAAGTGGAAACTTTCAAATGATAAAAAGGAATGGGAAATAGCCACTGCACTAATTGATTTTCTCAAAGGGCGACAGGTTTTGGAAATCTCAGCGAAGATAGAGCGGTCGAAATCTTTAATAAGGAAATGGATTAAGCTATATAAAAAGGAGGGACTGGATGGTTTTAAACCCAAAACAAGAAATGTAAATAAAGATATTTTACAAAATATTGAAATCAAAAAATCTAATTTAATAAAACTAATTCACGAATCACCTAAAAATTATAATGTCAACAGAAGTTCATGGTCTTTAAAAAGTTTAGTAGAGGTCTACAAGGAGGTATATAAATCTAAGATTTCAAAAAGTATGATTTCGGAATATATTAAAGCCCTAGGTTATAAATTTCAAAAAGCAAAGAAGGTTTTGACAAGTCCTGATCCGAACTATCGAGAAAAACTAGAACATATAACCAATATACTTAAGAATCTTACGGACAAGCAAAAGTTTTTTTCAGTTGATGAGTATGGACCTTTTTCAATCAAGATTCAAGGCGGAAGATCATTGGTTAAAATTGGAGAAATTAAATCGTTTCCTCAAATACAAAAATCAAAAGGAAGATTGATTTGTACAGCTGCATTGGAATTATCTAAAAATCAAATCACTCATTTTTATTCTTTAAATAAAAATACTGATGAAATGATTAAGCTTTTAAATTTATTATTACAACAATATAAGAAAGAAGAAAAAATATTTTTTTCTTGGGATGCCGCATCGTGGCACGCTTCAAAGAAATTATATGCCAGGATTGACGAAATAAATAGTATAGAGTATCGAAAAATCAATAATACTCCAATAGTGGAATTAGCTCCGTTACCTGCTTCAGCTCAATTTTTAAATGTTATTGAATCAGTATTTAGTGGCATGTCGAAAGCTATAATTCACAATAGTGATTATGGTTCAACAGATGAATGTATGATTGCCATTGACAGATATTTTGAAGAGAGAAACAATTTCTACTTAAAATACCCTAAGCGAGCCGGAAAGAAAATTTGGGGGAAAGAGCAGAACCTTCCCGTTTTTGATGAAAGCAAAAATTTCAAAAATCCGAGATGGAGGTAACGACTTGAGCTTTCAATCTAGGTTAATCTCTCAAATTTTAAGACGGGAAATTAATTTTATATTATTTAAAGTTATGGATAATAGATACATTACATATATTTATTTTTTAAATATATTAAAACAGAACATTTCTTTGTTCCAAATATAATTTTATTGTATCTTTGTTAATGAAAGCAAATCAAAAATGGAGTTAAAACTGTCTCAACAACAAATTGGTCAACGAATAGTGGAGTTGCGTAAAGTAAAAGGGCTATCACAGGATGATTTGGCTAAGAGCATTGGAATGTCCCGACCTTCGTTAGCTAAGCTCGAACTTGGTAACAGAGGAGTTGATGTTTTTGAGTTACAAAAGTTGTCTTTAACCTTGGAATTCTCATTGGATGAGTTTCTGTCTCCAGACTTTAAAGTGTCTCAAGAAGTCCCCAACGGAAAAGAAAAATCAACGAATAAAGAGGAATTAAGGATTTCTGTTCCAAGCCTTAGAGTTGACAAGTTCAAAAATGTACTTCTGTATATTTTAGAACGATGTGCTGGGAAACCGAATATCGGTGAGACTGTGCTGTACAAGCTATTATATTTCTGCGACTTTAATTATTATGAACTTTATGAAGAACATCTGACAGGAGCTAGATATAAAAAACTGCCATTTGGGCCTGTTCCATATAAGTTAGACAGTATCATTAACCAAATGATTGATAACGGTCAGTTAAAACGAGTAAAAACAGAATATCACGATTTCCCCCAAACGAGATATATGCCTTTAGAAAAATCCGATTTAACAAAACTATCTGCTGCTGAAAAAACTGTAATTGATAATGTAATTCAACAAATGAGTGATTGGAACGCAACTAAAATAAGTGAATACTCTCATAAAGATATGCCTTGGTTAGCAACGAACGATGGTGATTATATCAGTTATAATCTGTCATTTTATCGCGAACTTCCATATTCAGTGAGAGTCTATGATGATGAAAACTAATGGTGTATGAAATTTGAGACTTTACCAGAATATGATAAAGATTTGAAACAATTACTCAAAAAATTCCGAACATTGAATACAGATCTTCAGGATGTGAAAAAGGTTTTAATGGTTCGCCCTGATGCGCAACCACCGTTTAGTTTTAAAATTGATGGATTGGGTATTTCGAGTTGTGTTATTAAAATAAAAAAAATTGCGAGCGATAGTTTTAAGGGGAAAGGAAATAATTCAGGCTTTAGATTGATATATGCTTATTTTCAGGAGGAGCAACGAATTGTCTTTGTGGAATTATATCATAAGGGAGTTAAGGATAATGAGGATAGGCAAAGGATTCTAAAAAACTTTAAATAGTCAATTCATGAGTAGTGGAAATCAATATTTTCACAAATAATAAAGCAATAAAATATGATAGATATTGGTAAACAAACAATAAATATTAATTGCCCCAAATGCAAGAGCAAAGTAAATATTAATGTGAAACATGTTGCAGACCAAAAATTAGTAAAATGTATTTGCGGACAAGGCATCTAACTTAAGGATCTTAATGGATCAAGTCGGAAAAGAATTAATGAAATTAATAAATCATTCAAAGATCTTGAAAACGCAATCAAAAAATTAGGACAATGAAATATTTTAACTTACATCAAAATTGTGTTGAAATTGTACAAGACGAAGGAAGTATTTTTACAATTTATTTTAACGAAAGAAGTGGTAAAGTTTATTTCCGGTATAAGATTGAAGCAATTTACAAGATAAAACATCCTGGAATATATCTGGGTACCGATAAATTTGGTAATGGTTATTTTTTGCATAACCATCCTCATTATGGAAAAGCACATATCGTATCAGAAAAAGAATTTAGCAAGGATTCACAAATTTACTTCTATAGTGAAAAATGTTCAAATAATCCTATTGAGGTAATCGAAATCGGTTTAAACGAAGTATTAAGGGGAGAATGTTATAAGCCAATTACTTGGAATTGCCAAACCTATGCAAATACAGCTTGCCATAATCAACGCAGCAGTGAAGATGTTGGAAAAGTGATATTATTTTTTCTATGTGTTTTCGGATTTCGTTTAGCATTAAGCAAGAGAAAGTAAAATTGAATTTTAAAATGAATCAACATTATGTACCAAGGGTGTATTTAAAAAACTTTGCGACGAAAAAGAAGGATGAATTTTATGTCAATGTTTATGATAAACAGTCATCAAATAATTTTACCACAAATATTAAGAATATTTGTAGTGAAAATAATTTATATACGCTAAATAAAAATGACCATTTTAACCCACTGATAATTGAAGAAGCCTACGCTAAGTATTTTGAGCCTTTATATGAAACTGCCTACAAACTATTAGTAGATGATAATATAATTGAGATTTCAGATGAAGAAAGAGCAATAATTCTTGTTGCTATTTTTCAATTTTACTTTAGGAATACCAAAATTCTAAACGAATCAATAAGCTTTCATAGAAAGAGAATAGAGCTGCTTTTTTACAAAAACAAGTTAGCCGGGCAAGCTGTTTACAAATATATTGATCATGATTTTGATACTAATAAAGACTTAGAACAGCAACAAATTCAATTTGAAAATGAAAGTAAGTATTCCTTCAAAAAGGAACATATTGATAATTATACGGAATTAGCCCTAAAAAATAGTTGGCAATCCATAAGTATATATAAAATATGCGATGAATCAAAGTTTATTACTTGCGATGACCCCTTAAAAAATTTAAATCTTGAAAAGAATTCAAAAAATCCATTTCAGATTAGTTCTCAGTTTTTTTTACCTCTAAATGAAAAGTATTGTTTATTTCTGCATAACGATAGAACAAAAACTTATAACAAGGTATATAGAGAGGATGTATATAATGGCAGAGCCTTTATGATAAATAGTAATTCAATCGAAAATTCGCAAAGATTTGCTATTGGAGATCAATCGGCGATTAATGACACGCTTCGATTAGAGAACTTAATAAATACTGAATATGAAAATAACATTGATAAATTAATGGAATTGGTTGCGCAATCTTATCCAATTCTTAAAGCACAAGGTGCCTCGAAAGAACATTTAGAGGTCAATAAAAAGTATTTAGATCTTTATAAGTGTCAAGGAACTCTAACGGATACACAAAAGAAAGATTTTTTAAGAGAAGCCATTGACCAACAAAAGCAATACTGGATAAAGAAGTTATAGTTTTTTAAATAAGAGTCCTGATCAGTTATGTCTTTAACCTTAATATTGGATAAGTCTTCATTTCAGTCGTTAAACTATGCTGAGTTGCATAGATTGTCATGTTATTATAAACACATTATTACTCCTGTGCTTACTTTAGAGATTCTGGGCGATTTGTCAAAAGAAAATAAAGCAGGACATTCGCCATCAGAGGAACGCGTTAAAGATTTTGCACGAAAATTATTTCCTGGAGAAACTATAATCAACTTGGATTATAGAAAAGTAGTATTGTTAGATTTGCTTCATCAAAGAATACCTCATGATAGAATGCCAATTGTTGGTGTTGAAACTACTTCAGTTATAAACGGCCAAAAAGGTTTTAAGGTAGAAGAAAGCGAGGAAGAGAAATCTATATACAAATGGAAAGAAGGGTATTTTTCAGAAGCGGATAAAGAACTTTCTAAAAAGTGGAGGAGACAAACTACAGAAGCAGAAATTTTGGATCGGTTAAAGAGCAGAATGCACCTTAAGGCTAAGAACTTAAGTAATGCAGAAGAGCTTAATGAGTTTGTTGAGGAGCATTTAAATAATCCTTCGTTTCAGGATACATTGCTTTTAATTATTTACCAAAATTATGACATAAATGCTGGTAAAGCAGTTGAGATTAATCAAAAATGGATTTCGGAAGGAAAGCCCCCAATAAAGGAGTTTGCTCCATACGCATATCACTGCTTAAAAATTGATACACTATTTTTGTTTGGTCTGCAGGAAAACTTGATTAGTACAAGGTCAACTAATATAGTGGATATGGAGTACTTATATTACTTGCCATTTACAAAAGTGTTTAGTTCAAATGATATTGTTCATAAATTTCTCGTACCAGTTTTGATAAAAGAAGATCAGAGGTTTATAGAAGGAACTGCACTTAAAGAGGATATTAAGCATTTAGTAAAAACGATAAAAGAACTACCACTTGAAGATCAAAAAAAATATTATTTAAAACCGCCAATTGTCCAGGAATCATTTACTTTTCAATTATGGAAAGAATTTTATGGCTATACAGTAAATGATCATCTGTGGAATCATAAACCGACCACAAAAGAAAAAGAAAGAGCTAAAAGAAAGTTTGAAGAATTGCATACTGCATTTGAGCAAAATATTGAACATGGAGTCGATATTGAAAATGCTGATTTTATTATTAGACAAACTAATATTGGCAAAAATGACCCTTGTCCTTGTGGAAGTGGAAAGAAATTAATCGAATGTCATACGACGGAGGATGAATTTGATAAGGAAGTATTTATACAAAAGTTGGAGGATATTAAATCTGGAAAGATAGAGTTAGATATCCCCATTAATAAGGATTATTTAGATCAATGCATCGGTAATTTAAAATCGGGCAAATTGCCATTTGAAAAAATAAAAGCACTTCAAAAGTGATGTTAGTTCGACAAAATATAATGTTGTAAATTCAAAATAAATTATTATACTCATGACAAAGTATGTCGTATATAAATGTGGAGAAAATATTCACATTTGTTTAAAGGATCATTTTAATTCTCCTTGTAGTGAAGAACCTATTGGGTCACTAACACAGTATGATATCGAAGATTTTCTGAGAAGTTTAAGCATCCCCGAAACTAAATTTCCTGAAATAATTTCCATGATAACATTGAATTATTGTTATAGAATAAATGGTGCCAAGATCCCTGATTTAATAATATTAAAAGGACTTGATAAAGATGAGGATTAGAATTCATTCATTACTTTTAATATAAAAAAGAAAATTAATATAACTAGACTTATGGTGTATATGAATCGCTTATTTGTAATTAATCTGCTTTATTACAATTTATTCAGATTAATCACCATGTGATGATATTTATCGACAATATCATTCTCAAAAGAATCTAGATATACTTGAGTTATCATTTCCGTTTTATGCCCAAGTGCTTCACTAATAACTGCAGTTGGCACTCCAAGTTTTTTGGCGTTAGTCGCATAGGAATGTCTTGCTACATAACTTGATATTGAAGATTCAATACCACACAATGGGCCTATTTCTTTCAACGCCTTGTTATACCTTTTCAACTCGTCCCGTACGTCAATAAGTTGTTTTTTAGGATTTTCGGATTTTACAATCCCCAAAATAAAATCATTCTCCTTTTTTCCTTTAAGATACCGGTCCAAAATTCCCTGCAGTGGTATTGAGATTGGTATTGAATGAAGCTTACCGGTCTTCTGTCTCTTGTATTCAATCCGTCCGTTGATCATGTTCTTTGTTTTAAGAAAGGCAATATCAACAAAGGAAGCACCCATAAGATAAAAGCTGATTAGGAAATAGTCTTTTGCTCTGCTATGCCACCCGATAACAGGTTTGAACTTAAGAAACCGGATTAGGTCCTCACGACTGATTGCCCTTTTTCTTGTTTCTTCGGTTTTGATTGAATAATCTCTAAAAGGATAGTATTCTATAGATATCTTATTCTGTTTGATTGCAATATTATATAAAGAGCGGAGTGTTCGGATATTCACGCTCAGTCCATTTAAGGTATTACCTTTTGATAAGTACCAGGATTCATATTTTTTAAGCCATGCATAGGTGATTTGTTTTAATGGAAAATCCTTGCCCTTCATATACGTAGCTATACTACGAGATACAGTCAGATACACACGTGCATTTCCAAACCTCTTTGCCTCCTCCATTTCAGCTATTACTGAAGAAAAGAAATCAAGTGTCATGGCTTCAGTATTCTTTTGAGTAAGGCTGGTTTTTATATCAGCCGCTGACAAACGATCCAAGCTTCCGGATTCCTCAAGTTTGACCAGCTTACTCAAAGTTTTACCTTTCTCACTCTGAAGCCAGTTATTAAATCGAGTCAGATTATCAAAATCCTTACAGGATGCCCGAACACTCTGTAATTTGTCGTTCCAGTCTTTAGGGTGCAAGCTGTGACCCAAAGAAATCCGAATTGGGTTCCGGTTAATTACGACCAATAATTTAAGTGGATGTTTTCCATCAGTTCTGGTATTTCTCCGATCGAGTTCAATTTTTACTGAAACCGCCATACCTATAATTTAAGTGTTCTAAAAATTTGCCAGCGATTTGCCAGCAGATTATGGATTATACTGTAAAGATATGGACTAATTTGAAAACATTATAATTGAATTACAAACATTTACATATTTAATAACGCACCAAAAATCAATTTATTGACGCCTTGCACGCAGGGGGTCCTGGGTTCGAATCCCTGATCCTCCACAAAAAGACCGGACTAAAGTCCGGTCTTTTTTTTAACACCCTTGTTTCTAATGTATACTGTTTATATTTTATTCAGTCAAAAATTGAATAAATTTTATGTTGGTTCTACTCTGAATCTTGAACAAAGATTATTTCAACATAATCATGGTAAGACTCCATTTACTAAAACTGGAATTCCCTGGATCCATATTTTTTCAATCTCTGTCGAAAATCGCTCTCAAGCGATCCTGCTAGAAACAAAAATCAAGAAAAGAGGTATTGAACGATATTTAAAAGATATTAATAATTTGACAATAAAATAGCTCAGCTGGCTAGAGCATGGCGCTTTTGGCGCCAGGGTCCTGGGTTCGAATCCCTGATCCTCCACTTTGAAAATCAAGGAGTTGTAAAATTAAATTTACAGCTCCTTTTTTATTTGCCAGCAATTTGCCAGCAAATTCTGTATCAAAATGGATTAATTTGCCGTCTAATCTCCACTAAAACTTATTCATTTAGACTTTGTATTTTTGATTATGGAAGTCATTTGATTGGAAGATGAAGCTTTTTACGCATTGGTCGAAAGGGTGGTAAATCGTATTAAAGAACATCAAGGTATTAAGGAGGACAAATGGATTTCGACCGAAAAAGCGATGGAGAAGCTGCACATCAAAAGTAAAACTACTTTACAAAAACTTCGCAATGAAGGTCGAATCAAGTACTCCCAGCCTGATAAAAAAATCATTCTTTATGATACTGAATCCCTTGTCATCAGTGTATCCTTGTGGTTTTAATTCAATCACATTACGTTCTAAATGGGCTGGCAGTTCTTTCCTTCCTCCACGCTTACGAAACGGTTTATCACGGGTATATGTTATTTCTTCAGTTAAATTTTCTAATGGCTGTTCGGCCTGGTGTGATTGAGAGAATAATGTATTTGGTGGAAGCGGTGGCTCATTGCTTATAAATCGTTCTGATTTTGCACCAAATATTAATCGCTTAAGTTGTGATATTTCGTGACGTAAGTATTCATTTTCTTTTTTGTATTCTGCATTTTGAGCAAGTAAAAGTTCATTCGAAATTTCTTTATTTGAATCTTGTATTCACAACAAAAAGATCGCAATTTATTTCTAATTTACAAAATTATTTACCAATTTATTTTCAACAATATTATGTCGTTTTCTGTATCGATTACTTTTTAATTTAATGCCTTGCATGATGCACATAAGTTGAGTCCAACTGATATGCATTTTAATGCTACTGGATTCAGATTTAACAATTTCGAAGGTACCTTTCTCTAGTCGTTTGCACAATAATACCAATCCGCCTGTATCATAAACCATCATTCGCAATTGATTGCGCCGCTTATTTGTGAATAGATACACATCTCCATTCAATGGATTGCATTCCAGGATTGTTTTTATTATTCCAAACAATCCATCATAACCTTTTCGAAAATCTGTGATTCCGGTGTATATGAAATACCGATGGCCACTGGTAAACGGAATCAACTTTTCGTATTAATTAGTTTTAGCAATAGTTCCGATCCCGGATCCTATTGAAAGTTAATAACCACTCCATTTGGATATTCCAAACGTATTGGTGAATTTATTGACTGGATCGATCCAATTTGAATAAATTTATTCTTTGATTTTGACAGATCCTTTGAATTGGACTTCTTTCTCCAATAATGATATTGATGTATTGGGAATCCCCTGTTTTCCATAAAACTCTTAAGAGTTAGGCCACTTGCATCCAATTCAATATTCAACTGTTCAAATTCTTGCTTTGTCATTAATTAAATTTTTAGCAGAGCTATATGCTGCTTCATTATTCGGCAAGATGCACTTGCTTAGACGGATACAGTGCTTGGAAACATTGGCACGTTCATTTCATTTAGAATTGGAACTCAGGATGCCACGTTAATGGCAAAAGAAATGTATCCTGAGTTTGATGTACAGGATTTGATTAACCTCCCGAACTTTAAAATTTATTTAAAGCTTCTGATTGATGGCAAGCCGAGTAGACCTTTCAGTGCCTGTACGGAATTGGGTTAGATTCCAGTAATATTAGTTCATTATTCCTGATGTGTAAAACGAAAGATGTAATTCGATTCAGAAATATTAATGAATTACACTGTGTCTATATGCGCGACCCCTACGATATGAATTGACTAAATTTTAATAAACTTTTTTACAGTACTGCCATTTCTAGAATTTAATCTAGCATAGTAAACACCAGGTGGAATTTTCTGACTATCGATTTGTAGTTCATTTTGATTTGTCAAACTATATCTACTAATCAATTCTCCATTCTGATCAAATATCTCAAGATTGCTTAACTGATTAAAATCTTGAATCTTTAAATGCACAAAATCTCTAGAAGGATTTGGAAATAATTCAAATTCCCTTATTATATTTTTTTCGTCCAACCCAACGAAAGTACTATCACATTGAATAAAGGCTT
Source organism: Saprospiraceae bacterium (assembly GCA_016787575.1). Taxonomy (GTDB): domain Bacteria; phylum Bacteroidota; class Bacteroidia; order Chitinophagales; family Saprospiraceae; genus Vicinibacter. The sequence goes on from JAEUUO010000029.1 coordinate 25,224, forward strand.
GATCACTTACAAAACATACACCAAAAATTGAATCTATACCTTTGCCATCCACTTCGTACTTTAGGAGATATGATTTTTCAATAGGTGGTCGATGTGAACTATCTAAAAATAAAGTATACAAGCTATCCTTTAAACATTCAAAGCGCACTCCTGGTGTTGCGGCCCAGGCCGCAGGCTCTATAAAATGATAAGTTCTATCAGGGCTAAAAAAGTTCCATGTATTATGTCCAGGGCAATCAATTTTTTGAAATATAGACACGCTCTTCACGCTGATAGTGATTGGCTGATACTTAGCGCGAATAAAAAAAATGATTAAGGCAGGTGCAAAACATTCTGCGTTAGCATATTTTTCCATACTTCCAACAATTCGTCCTGAGAATAAACTCAAAGGTCTTATGGGAGGAGTAGTGTTATAATATTCAAAATAATTGACTGCCCTGACATCGAATACTTCTTTGAATGGCGATAAATTTAATGTTTCTCCAAAATTTGGATTGCTTATATCATTTGCGCTTGTATCAAATCCCATTTCAATAGAATCTACATTTCCAATCGCATCTTTGAAATATATAGTTGTGAGGAAATATGGAGTCATTTGTCCCAATAATTTGGAACATACTACTAAAATTAGAATAAGATTAATGAAGCGCATAGTTCAAGAATTAATATTTTACAACCGTTTTATAGTAATAATGGTCTACTCCTATCATAAATATTGTGTAGGTACCATTACTTAATGAATTTACCGAAACTTCGTATTCATTTTCACCTTCACTTGAGGCATACATAGAATTACAAAGTAAACTAAGTTGAGCATTACCTTGGTTTACAGCAAAAATAGAAAATTCTTCGCCTTCAAAAGCATCAAAAGTTAGTTCAGTTGTTGTAGTTGCAGGATTTGGCGCTACAATCATTTGGGCAAAGGTGATCGGAGGATCTGAAGGGTCTGGATCACATGAACTCGTAGTAAAATATCTGCTGAATGTGGCGGGACTAATACAATCGTCCGTTCTTCCAACACTGAGATCAATTCGATAATATTGATTCGATTTTAGATATCTTCCTGATCCAACGGTTACTCCGTAATTTTTAAAACAGATCTTTGAAGCCGGACTACTAACCCAACCAGAGGTATAAACTAAGGTTGGTGTTCCACCGTTAATTTCATAGACACGGATTAAATGCTTTTGATCATTGTAGCTTGCTGATAAATCAAAGCATGTTGAACAATCTCCATAATTCGATTTATTCGGTAAGGGCAAGGATATAAATGCGCTTGGTGCCCAACAACCTCGATCCGTTTGAATTGTATTAATATAATCGCATTTATAGCTCACTAATTGCTCCAATACTTTTTTAAGTTGTAAATAGGTGAATGAGCATTGGCATGAATTATAAGCCATCACATTATTATTTTGATAATCATCGGAACAACATTGACTAACTGGGCATGGAGAGGATTCCGAACAATCATTCACGCCATTATACCACCTACCAGAACCAGCGCCATTCCATGTAGTTCCGATCTGATCCGTAGCTGTATTAACTCCACCACCTGATGTTATCTTACCGAAACATTGTTGGCCGGTTTCTTTTGCATCATTATAATCTCCATCGCAGTTTCGATCAACATTAAAACTGATGGGTGGAGTATCAGAGATTCCGTCGTTAATCCAACTATGTCCCAATCCCATAGTATGACCCCATTCATGATTTAACACCTGTCCCCAAAGCAATGATACATTTAGATAAGTAGTAGTTCCACCTAATCCACCAGCTATTCCTGAACAACCAGTACATGGCGAAATAAATAAATTGAATTCAGTACTTTTATTGACTCCATAGGTAGCATACATATTATCCAAATCATATAAGGCATCAACATCATCAGGTGTAGACACAATGTGTATATACACTCCTTTGAGTACATATTGAATCGGATTGCAAAGTTTAATGGCTCCTGTTTGATTGATTTGAGTTTCGTTAAGATAGAGCATGTAATTTGCGCTATTGATGACATCTTCAGCAATGGTATTTGCTTCGCTTGTTGTGTGCCCAGACGGCGTAATCAGACTTGTGAGTGCTCCATCATCCACAAAAAAATGAACATTCATGTTAATCCAAATCTGTCGACAATTATCACCGCCATCCAGTTCATCTAGTATTTCCTGGACGTTTAAACATGGAGACGCGTTATAAAGCGAATCAGGGTGCGGTGAAAGCGTATCATGTGGACAAGTCATTGAGGTGTATTGTGAAAACAATTCCATATTGCCCACGAATGCGGAAAAAATCACAAGTGCGAACGTTTTCCTCATCAAATTCGATTGATAAAGAACTCGAAGATTACAATGTTTCATAAAGTTGAAAATTTAGTGAGTAAATATTTAATTAATTCTTTTATGAATACTTTTATCCTCTGACATACGGCTTTATTAAATGTTTGATAAGGGCAATAATACGTTATTGACCCTAAACAATAAATACGCCCATCATGGGCACATGAATGATTTAATTATTATGGAGTGGCTATCTAATCTCTCTCACAATATCTTCTTTCACCAAGATAGTCGCTTAAAATATTCTAACCTAATTGTGTCGAGTGTGCTTAAATCAAGAGTATCTTCTAACGGTAATGTTAATCGTTAAGCAAATCTAAAATTGATTTTAAAAATCCAAGAACTTTAACTAAAATATTTTTTTAATAATGCTCTTTATTTATTGAACAGCTTCTTTATCTTATTCAACATTAAAGACGATTCAGCTTTCCAATTCGCTGCACTGCATTTCGCATTTAACATTTTATGAAGCCAAAGAATAAACTCCATAATAAAAATCAACAAGAAATTATACGGTATAAATACTAATTCTGATTGCAACATATACTAATTTTAAATTGCAACTTATACTAATTGCTGATGGCAACAAATAGTATTTTAATTGCGACATATACCATGTCTAAGCCCCCTAAAAGACTGGACTAATTATAAAAATCAAATTAGTCACATTAAATTTAGGGAAAATGCCAAAACAAAGAAGACAATTTACTCCGGAAGAGAAGCATAGTATCATACAGGAGTCAGAACGCTTAGGCCACAGTGAGACTTGTCGAATATATAGTCTTTCGTCGTCCTTAATGGACCTACTCAAAAAGCCGGACAATAAGTTAAGTCTTTGGTCATAAACCAGTATTTTTATAATTATGAAAATCAGAAGAAGTTATGACAGGCAATTCAAGCTTGAGGTTGTAAATCGTAGCCTAGAAGGGATAAGCATC
>JAEUUO010000031.1 GCA_016787575.1 Saprospiraceae bacterium
TTTAATCCAGTAAGATTTATAAAATTCTTTTAATAAACCAAGCTCATAAAACGAACACAATACAAAAGCCCCTTTCAAGGGGTTTGGGGTTCAATACATACTGTTAAACAAACACATCCATGGTACACAAAACAAAAAGCCTCTTTAAAGGGGTTTGGGGTTCAATACATGCAGTTATACAAACACATTCATAGTACATATATCAAAAAGCCTAATTCAAGGGAATTGGACTTCATATTTGACCTTTGGTGCTTGACTTGAGATTCGGAATAAGCTTGATATGTAAATGAATTAATTATGTTTATCGAGATAAAGATCCATTAAGCTGGAAATTGCAGTTGTTAATTTCTTACGTGAATAGTTGGCAATTTTATTTTCATTGCTATGAAATGAATTATTAGTGACCATTTCAATCAATCTTTCAAGATTTGTGTACAGTTGTTCAGCATCTGAATAATCTGCATTTAAACCTGATTCTGTTTCATTTAAAATTGAAACCACATCGCTGTCTTTTGGAGAAATAGAATAGATAGGTTTTTGCAAATACATGTATTCAAAAAATTTGCCGGTGATCACTCCTTTGTTTCCAGGTACCCCAATCAACAAGAGAAGATCTGCATCAAATAAAAAATCTTGAAGTCTATTATGAGGCATAGATGGATGCACTTGCAGGTATTGATTTAAGCTAGATGCATGAATTTGGGCAATGATCAGTGGATCAATGTTTCCAATAAGTATCAGCTCAAATTTATCTGCAATGCGCGGAAAATCCATAAGATAATTTTCCAATACTTTCCAAAACACATTTGGGTTGCGATCTGCGCTCAAAACTCCCGCATACAACATTTTTATTTTTGAACGATTTTTAACAGGTTTTTGAATTGGGAAGGTTTCATAACCATTGGTAATTACTAAAACTTCACGATCAACAATGGATTCTAAACCTTTTTTACAATCCTGACTCACGGTAACGATTAGATCTGCTTCAAGCAAAACTGATTTTTCCAATCGACTGTGAATACGTTTTGATAAATCCGTCAAATTGAGTTGCTTAAACGAATAAATCTGAGTCCAGGGATCTCTAAAATCTGCCAACCAGGGAATACCCAATTTCCTTTTTAATGCACGGGCAATCAAATGGGTACTGTGAGGAGGGCCTGTACTGACAATAAAGTCAACCGGATGCTGTTTTAGATAATTTTTCAATAATCGAACGGAAGGCCGGATCCAAAACATGCGCGCATCAGGAATAAAAAAATTACCGCGGATCCAAAGCAGAAAACGTTTAAACCAAGAACCTCGCTCCATTTCAGAAAAAATGCTTGGATTCACCTTTTCTTTGGTTCCTGACAATTTTTTAAATAGTGTATATGGCTCCCAAATAGATCCTTTGACTATTTCCAATCCCTCAGATATATGCTGATTTAAACTGGGGTCTATATAGGGATATTCACCATTTTTAACTGTATAAATGACTGGTTCCCATCCATTGGCAGGCAGATATTTTGTGAAATACAACCAACGTTGGACGCCCGATCCTCCAGAAGGCGGCCAATAATAACTTATGATGAGAACACGTTTCAATTCCAAATTTCTGATTCCTGGCTTCTCCGGGTAAAATTAAGCTTTGATAAGCTGAATGCGGGAATTGTTTTAAACTAGCGAGTAAAATTCATAGAGCTATAGACCCAAAAAAAGGTTTCAAGCTCTTTTTATAACTTTGTCCCGATACATGTGTGGTTTAGCTGGAATTTTCAATTTAGATGGAGCACCCATCAGCAGTCAGGATCTGTTAAAAATGACCCGAACGATCCGACATCGGGGTCCCGATGATGAAGGTTATTTATTAATAAATACCTCAAGCAAATTAATCCATCATCATTTTCATGATGACAGCATTCCGGAAATAAAATCGAGTGCATCGGTTTTACCCAGCCAAACCAATTGCAATCTTGGAATTGGATACCGGCGTCTCGCAATCATAGATTTATCTGCAAATGGACACCAACCCATGGCAGATCCGTCCAAACAAATTTGGCTGAGCTTCAATGGTGAAATTTACAATTACATTGAAATTCGAATTGAATTGCTGAAACTCGGACATCATTTCAAATCAAACAGCGATTCTGAAGTTTTAATTCATGCTTATTTAGAATGGGGTGAGCAATGCCTTCAAAAATTTATAGGCATGTTTGCTTTTGTTATTTACGATAACAGGACCTCTAGTTTATTTATTGCCAGAGATCGAATGGGAATAAAACCATTTAATTATTTCTTGGATGGAAATCAATTTATTTATGCCTCAGAAGAAAAACAAATTGCGGCAATCATTCCCGATAAACTCAGTCCAAATCGTTCAGCTGTTTTAGAATTTTTACAGTGGAATCGACAATTTGAAACTACCGATACTTTTGTAAAAGAAATTAAACAGTTGCCTGCGGCACATTATGCAATAATTTCTTCTCATGGCATTGAGCTAAATAGATATTGGGACATACCATATGTGCCAGAAGATGAACTGCTCAGTGAATCGGATTCTTGCAATGCGATTCAGGAGCTATTAACTGATTCCATAAAATTGCGTTTACGCAGCGATGTCCCCTTGGGAATTGCATTAAGCGGTGGCATTGATTCTTCCGCTGTCTGTTGTTTGGCAAGAACCTTAACCAAACAAGCTATACGGACTTTTTCAGTGTATTATGAAGGCAAACAATTTGATGAAAGAAAGTACATTCAGGCTGTATTGGATCAGGGTGGTTTTGAATCTACTTTCCAAACCGGAAGCAAAGAAATTACAGTTGAAGAATTAACTGCGTGGACTTACCATCAGGATGCTCCGACTGCAGGTGGAAGTCCATACTCTGCTTATTTAAATTATAAAAATGTCCGTAAAGCAGGAATCATCGTTTTGCTTAATGGGCAAGGCGGAGACGAATTGTTTGCAGGGTACCCTTATTTTTATAAATATTATCTGGCTCAATGTATTCAACAAAGAAATTATGGTGAACTATTAAAGACCACTGCAAACTTGGCATATCATCAAGGCTTGAAATCAGCATTGTCGCATAGCTATCTGGCCGTTCAAAGTTTAAATTCAGATCCAGTTTCATTAAAAAAGTTGGAACATAAAAAATATGCATCGCCGGAATTGTATCCAGATACTCAAATGCAATTTAACGTACGCAGCAATCGCTCCTTGCTTTCAACTGCACTGCAAAATGCAATTCAAATAAGCCATTTGCCACACATGCTTCATTGGGAAGACCGGAATTCAATGGCAAATTCAATTGAAAGCCGTGTTCCTTTTTTAGATCACAGATTGGTAGAAAAATCCTTTTACATTCCGGATCATTTGAAATTGCATCATGGTGAAACAAAGTATATATTAAGACAAAGTATGAAACGCTATGTTCCGGAAATTATATTAAGCAGAAAAGATAAAATCGGCTTTGCTAGTCCGACAAATTTATGGACCCATAGTATTTTAAATGAAGCCATTCAGGACATGGCACACAGTTCCGGATTTCTATCCAGAGATTGGTGGCATGGCAAACAAATACAAGAACGCATCGTTAAGAACACAGATCAATTTGGAGAAAACGAATTGTGGAAAATTTTTACAACTGAATTGTGGTACCAATCTACATTTGCGAAAAATCAATAAATCAACAATTTGTGCAAAGCAATCCAAGTTTAAAGAAAATTCAAGAAGTAGCATTTCAATTGCAAAAAGACCTATTGCAACTTGATATCGATAAATTGGCTGTCTCCGAAAGTGTTAAAAGTTATTTTCGATTTGATTTAACAAAATTGACATATGTAAGCAAATGCAATGCCTTTATTTTATATCACCTATTAAAAGACGGTAAATTTCTTAAATCAAATTCAATCATTGTAGATCATGGAGCTGGTATAGGATTGTTTTCATTTCTTGTTAAAAGAATGGGTTATACCTGTCTCAGTCACGATTTATTTGATGAATACCTTGATGGTATACGTAAAATAGGAACCTCCTTAAATGCCCGTCCAGACTATTTTGTTTTAGGTGACACCAATGCACTGCTTGCATATTGTCATTTTCATGATTTAAATATTGTGGGACTTGCTTCCCGAAATGTAATCGAACACATACCAGATTATCGAATGTTTTTTAATGAGATTGCCAGCTTGGGTGGAAATGAATTCAAAGTAATGATTACAACTTCCGCAAACATTCACAATCCTTTAGTAAAAAGACTTCATTTGAAAATTCACAAGCAATATGAATACAAAGGCAGTCGTCTTGATATGGACAACCCGGAATTGGATGAAACGCTCAGTGGCATACAATTGCGATCCCAATTAATTAAAACTAACTTTCCACAATTGGACTCAGAAACAGTTCGAACCCTTGCAATACTAAACCGCAGTTTTACTGAGAAATCCATCCTTCAACGTACCGCAAATTACATTCAAACCGGCAATTTGCCCGCTGAGCCTTTAGAAATTAGCAATACCTGTGATCCGATCACCGGAGCCTGGGTAGAGCGTCTGGTACCATTTTCTGATTATCAGGAAGCTGCAGGTTCTGCTGGTTTTGAAGCAGTGGCAATTGCTGGATTTTACAATACAAATTACAGCTCTTTTATAAAAAATTGCATTTCTTATATTTTAAATGCAATGCTTACATTTAAACATCCTTTTGTTTTGAATTTATCTCCGTTTCTTGCTATGAAACTTACAAAAAGTAAATGAACTTTTACAAAACAAGTTTTATGAGTGGCCTGTCTTCAGTGATCAATATGATTACAGGACTGATTATTACAAAGATGAGCGCAAAGATTATTGGTCCGGTTGGAACCGCCTATATCGGTAAATTTGGAAATATTTCCGGATTAATTTTGATCATTGCCACTGCATCGATTGCTACCGGTATTGTTAAATATGTTTCTGAATACAAAGACAATCCACAAAAACTAAAGGAAGTTATACAATCTGCTTTTAGTATTATTGGAATTGGTTCTTTGACCTGCTGTTTGTTTGTATTAATCAGCGCCAATTATTTAAATCACGCTGCATTTAATGACCAGGATTTTAAAATTGTTTTTATACTGTATGGATGTTTTTTAATTATAATTTCACTCCAGGTATTAGTTACAGGTATTTTAAATGGACTTGGAGAAATCAATAAACTTACCTATGTCAACATAGCCGCCTCTTTATTAAATTTAATAACTACTCTCTTTCTTATCACAAAGTTTAATGTGATCGGAGCTTTACTTTCAAATTCATTATTTGGATTGTTTTCTGCAATTGTAGGAATGATTGCCTTGGGAAAATTAAATTTTCTAAATAAGGAATATTTCAAATTTCATTTGAATTTAGAATTTGCCAAACAATTAATAAAGTATGGAGTATTTTCTGCAATTACATCATTTAGTTGGATGTGGTCTATGATAATTATCCGTGAAATGGTTGAGCACAATTTAAGCATAACGGATGCCGGTTTGTGGCAAGCTATGTTTAGTCTTTCTGATCGCTATTTAGCAGTAATTACCGGATCCATGGTAGTGTATTTCATTCCTAAACTATCCGCCATCACAGAAACCGGTGAATTGGTACGCGAAATCCGAAAGGCATTTAAACGAATTCTTCCGATCATGATTCTGATTGCAGGAGGTATTTGGATATGCAGGGACTTAATTATATCAATTCTACTTGCTGAAACTTTTAGACCCATGCGTGTTTTATTTGGATTTCAAATGATGGGAGACGTATTTCGTGTTTCAGCATTGATATTAAGTTACATCATTGCCTCAAAAGCCATGTTTAGGAGTGGACTGAAAGCGGATTTATCATTTCATGCACTTTTAATCATTTGCACTTACATTTGTCTGAATCAATTTGGATTGGTAGGTTGTAGCTATGCATATGCAATAGCATGTTTTCTATATTTCTGTATTTACTTAATTATTTTTAAAGACCTCATTGTACTCATTAAAAAAAGTGTTTTACCAAAACCCTGGAAACAAAATGTGAGGTTGAAGGGATAAGAAAGAACAAGAGTCTATACAAGGGAAATATTTAGAAAGGAAGTATATAGATTATAGATTTTTGGAAATAATGCAGTTTTTCAATTGAACCATTGCAGGATTGTAGCATTGAACAATTTGAACATTTACTATTGACTAAAGACTTCCTTTCTATAGACTTTTACACTGAAATTCTCTATGCTCGCAGGATTCTTAGGAACTCCACCCAGGGCCCGGCGTCAGCTTTATACTGTTTAGCCATTACTCTTACAATTTGATAGATATGATCGAGATCATGAGCCATCCAGGTAGAAAGCAACTGACTCAAAGTAACTTGTCCAAATTGAGGATGAATTCCTGTTTTTATAAAATCTGATTCTTGCAAATTCATATTTTCCAATAATCTCAAATTGACTTCGCGCAATTCACGGAACTCATGGCAGAGTTCCAAAATGGTTTTTCCTTTTGAATTTTCAAATTGGGCAAAGCGATCAAAACTTTGAAAAGTACCCGTTCCGCTACCGTGTAATATAACTTCAATCCGTTGAATCCAGTTTGTTCTTTCTGCATGTACATAATGACCCATGACATCATAGGGTGACCAGGTTTCCTCCCCTTCGTTAGTATTTATCCATGAATCTGAAAGTCCGACTAAGAGAGACTCCAGGACATTGGGAGTTCTTTTCAATACTTCAATAAGTTCATTTAAATTAAAAGCCATATTTTAAATTTTTTAATGAAAAATGATTGAAAGCAATCCGGTCACGATCATTGTAAGTGCAGTCACAATTCCTGCATTGTGTTCCCATTTATGTGAATTGATTTTATTTAAACCACGATTTGCTAATATGATTCCGGTTAACATTCCTGCCATACTAAAAATCGTATAGATCGCAAGTGATAAACCTAAAATTTTCCAACCATAAAAACTTGCGTTTATAAAATAAGCTTCTATTTCTAGACATGGTGAAAGAAACATAAAAGCCAATAAGGCATAAATTACTTGCTTCCTGGTTTTAGTTTGCTCCATCATTTGATCATCAATATGAAAATGATGATGCGTATGATGCCTATAAATAAAATAAAAACCTGAAAGGATTAATATCCCGGGGCCAAACCATAAAAGCAGGTGATGATAGGATTGGTAGAATTTTTGTGCCAGTCCACCCAGTATCAAGCCCAGTAAGACGGTACTCAAAACATGGGCCAGGGATAATGAAAAACCTACTTTGATTAATTCAGATTCAGACCATTTTTGGGCCTTTGCTAAACTCACCAAAGGAAGCCAATGACTCGGAATCAAGGCATGCAATAGGCTGATAATAAATGTTCCGGTTAAAATTTCGACCATAAGAATGCAAATATCAGTGTTTCCCGCTAAAACCCATGGCTTCTTAGTATCTAATTTGACAAGTATCAATTGTGCAATTGATAGTAGTCATAGGTTGGTACCGGAAATAAGTGAATTTTTACAGGTCTGTTGTTATAGGCATTGGACAAGGACTACGATGCAAAAAATAAGAAAAACGATTGGAATGACATTATAAAATGTATCAAATTTACCGATGAACCTATGAAAATTGTAATAAACGATACCTTAAGCATTCGAGACATTCAGGAAAAATTTTCTGAACGATATCCCTTTTTAAAAATTGAATTTTTTCGCAAGGAGCATTCGAAGCATACTGGTTCAAAAAAAGAATTGATGATACCTTCAGATATGTTATTGCAAGATTGCAGATCCGTCCATAACAAAGGAAATCTTGAAATACATCCAAGCACTACAGTGATGAAACTGGAACAAGAATTTCAGGAATCGTATGGTTTATCTGCACAAGTATTTAGAAAGTCCGGTGATGTATGGATTGAAACTACAGTAACCGATGATTGGACACTTGCAAAACAAAACGAAGAGGCAGAATCTTTTTACAATGCGGTTCAGGAGGCAAAAAAAACTGATAGAAATCAATTGTTACTTTAATTTCTAAGAACTACTTTAACGATTCCTGCAATACCAATCAACAAGATTAACAATAAAGTCAATTTTTGAAATCGCTCGGTCGGAATCCGATTCAATATCAATTTACCCAAATAGGTTCCCATAAGACTTACTAAAATTAATAATGGAACTAAATATAAAATATCCCTGTGGACGTATCCATTCATCACATAAACTATGCTTCTGCTTAAATCAACACCGAGATCAATGATTGCAGAACTTGCAATATAGACTTCCTTTTCGAGTTGAAATGCAGATAAAACCAATCCCCTGATTGCGCCTCCTGTTCCCATTAGTCCTGCAACAAAACCTGATAAAGCACCTCCAGCAATAGAATTGACCGGATTGATATTCATTTTGACATTCCGAAATAAAAGCAATGCCAATCCAAGGATCACCAATAATATGGATATTCCCAACTCAAAACTTTCCTTTTTAAAATAACGACTTAATACGGCTCCTAATATAACAAACAAAACCGCAGGAATACCCAAATAAATTAAAATTCGTCGATCGATTCCCTGACGGAACAATCCAATTTTAGTCAGGTTACTTGAAACATGAAACAATGCTGTAATTCCAAGAACGGATTGGAAATCCAAAAAATATTCTGCCAACGGAACAAAATAAATTGATGAACCAAATCCACCAACGGTTCCAAGTATTTCCGCCAAAATTGCCAGAAAAATAAAAACAGCGACTGCAAAATTGCTCAAGGTGATCTAGTTTTTAATTTAAAGAACTCCAAAGATAACCAGGAGCGCAAACATCTATTCACCTAAATCCGGGAATTTTTTAATTCCCAATTTATGAAATCTTAATTTCTTTCGCTAGTTTTTCTGAAAACTGTTCCAATTTAGGCAAATGAATTTTTAATACACCATCTACATAAGCAGCAGTGATGTGTGACTGGTCTATAGAAGCAGGCAAGGTAAAACTTCTACTGAATGCTGAATAGTTAAACTCTCTGTGCTTCCATTCCACATTTTCCTTTGATTCCTGTTTATTTTCCTTCTCCATCGAAATAGTCAGAATTGAATTTTCATCCACATTTAAACTAAAATCCGATTTTGATAAACCAGGAGCAGCTAGTTCAATGGAAAAATGTTTAATACTTTCCAATACATTGACAGCTGGAAAGTTCATGTCATTCCCTTTAAATAAATCCAATCCAGTAAAATCATTATACCAGGAAGGGAAATTAGCAAAAAAAGGGAAATTCCTGTTAATACGACTTAAAGAATTCATAACAAACTATTTAATGTTTATCGTACAATTAGTACTGGACAATTGGCATGTCTGACAACGTCTTCAGCCACACTGCCCAATACAAACCGTTTTATACCTTTACGGCCATGAGATCCCATAACTATCAAATCAGCTTTTAGTTCCTGTTGCGTTTCAATTATACATGCTCCTATATCATTGCTTTCCTTGCACACCAAATGCAATTCCATCTCAGGGTGATCCAGTTGTAATTGAGCCATCAAACCATCCAAAAGCAATTCATTCTCCTCCCTTAATTTGCTTAACAGGTCATCTGCATAAATTTGACTGCCAAATACGGGACTTCCTGTTTCATACAACAAAGGGTTTATCATGATATGCAAAATATGGATGGACAAATTATTGGATTCATTGAGCTTAAGTGTCCATGCTAATGCATGTTTAGAATATTCGGAAAAGTCGTAAGGACATAGAATTTTGTTAAAAGGTACCATAATTGTGAATTTAAATAGTTCACCAAATATATTAATTTCTACATTAATTCAGACTTACATAACGAAGAATATCATAAGGAGTAACCAAGCCAAGTAGTTCATCTTTTTGCACTACGGGCAAACAATGAAAATAATTAGTTAAAAATACATCGATTGCAACCTCAATTCGATCATCCGGTTCCAATTTTCCCAACCTCGTCACCATAATTTGCTTTACTTTGGTGAACTTCAACTTTTGATCGGTGTGAATTTCGACAGACTGCCCTTCTAAAATTGAATTTGCAAATAATAAAAAGTCTGATTTACTCACCAAACCCACCAAATTTCTGAAATGCACAACCGGAATATGGTGGATAGAATGGTTTTCAAATAATTCCTTCACTTTAAACAAATCGTCTTCCGGAGTAAGGGTAACTAAATCGCGCGTCATAATTTCACTTACAGGACTCTTCAAATTCATATTTTAATTTTTTGTAAAATTATCAGGGTTTTTTCAGTTTAATCCTGATCTTTGTCACCAATTAAAATGATATCGCTCAGGTGAAGGAATCCAATGCACAGCATTTTTACCAAACAGCAAACTTTTTAAGTTCTGTATTAGAAACTGCTATTGATGCAATTATCATAATCAATGAAAAGGGTCAAATCCTTTTGCTAAATGAAAACGCAGCAAAAATATTTGGATATGATAAAGATGAATTACTGCTTCAGAACATTAATGTATTGACCCCTGAACCGCATCACAGCCAACACGACCAATATATTCAAAACCACATACAAACAGGTATAAAGAAAATAATAGGTATTGGAAGAGAAGTCATGGGCGTTAAAAAAAATGGCTCCCAATTTCCGGTTCGACTTGCTGTAAGCAAATTTATGGTAGATGAACAGATTTATTTTACAGGTGTCATTCATGATTTAACAACCCAAAAAGAAGTCGAACAAAAGCTTATTTACGTCAATAAAAATCTTGAAAACCTGGTTGATTCCCGGACAGGACAGCTAAGAGAAAGCATCCATCAGTTAAGTTCAAATAATCGGGCACTTGAAAATGAAATAAATGAACGCATTGAAATTGAGAAAAAAATAAAAGTTCGCGAACAAGAATTATTAAACGCATTGGAAAAAGAACGCGATTTAAATTTACTTAAATCCCGATTTGTCTCAATTGCATCCCATGAATTCAGAACACCACTTGCAAATATTTTAAGTTCCATAAACCTAATTGAGCACTATGACACCGAAGAAACCCGAGACAAAAGAAACAATCATTTAAATAAAATTAAAAACAACATACACTATTTAAACGGCATTCTGAATGAATTTTTAACCTTAACCAGAATAGAAGAAGGTAAATTTAATGTAAAGCAAGAACCGATAGATCTGATCCAATTAATTCATGAAATTACGGAAGAATTTATACAATTAAAAAAACCTGATCAGACCATTCGAATGATTAATTTATGTGGCTCTGATTACCAAATACTATCAGATCAAAATTGCATCCGACATATTGTCAACAATTTAATTGCCAATGCCGTTAAATATTCTGGCGATGCTTCGCAAATAGATATAATTATCCAGGATTCCGTTAAACATACCGAAATTACAGTCGCAGACGATGGAATAGGAATCCCTGAAAGTGAACAAAAATTTATTTTTGATATTTTTTATAGAGGATCAAATGTATTAAACATTCAAGGAACCGGACTTGGATTAAATATTGTAAAAAAATATCTGGATGTTTTACATGGGAATATTAGTTTTAAATCTGAAGAAAATGAAGGCACTCAATTTACCATAAAACTACCAAAGCATGACAGCCAAAACAAAAATTCTACTGATTGAAGATAATTCTGAAATGCGTGAAAACATTGCGGAAATTCTGGAATTATCAGGTTACACTGTATTTACAGCAGAAGATGGTTTAAAAGGAATACAAGCAGCAAGACAACACCAACCAGATCTGATCTTAAGCGACATAATGATGCCAAACCTCGATGGACTTGGCATGCTGAAAATTATCAATCAAGATGAGCATTTGAAAGACATACCGGTCATTTTTTTAACTGCCAAAGCTGAAAAAGACGATTTTAGAAAAGGAATGAATTTAGGTGCTGAAGATTACCTGGTTAAACCTTTTGAAGCAGCAGACCTTTTGGCAGTTGTAGAGAAAAAAGTTGACAAATACAAGAAACTATCCAGATTGAGTTTAGGAAAATCCTTGGCCGGATTGCTGGACCTGCATACGATTCAAAACTTTCCACAGGTCAAACAACTTCTAGACCAAACTGAAAGTAAAGTATTGGGTAAGAAAACAAAAATCTGGAATACTGGAGATCATGTAAATTTTATTTATTTCCTCGAAGGTGGAATTTCCAAAGAAGTCATAGAATCTGTTGGGGATAAAGAATTAATATTGAATTTTTATTTAGGCCCATGCGTTGTTGGTCTCAACCGCATTTTTCAAACAAAGTATTCAAGCGTATTGGAGTTGCTGGAAGAATGCGCTATTAAGTCCATCCCTAAAAAACTTATAGAAGAAATCATAGTAAAAGAAAACTTGCTTTATGCTTATCAAGCCTATTGCACAAGTTACTCACAAGAATATGTACACAGGCTTTCAATAAATTCATTTGGAAATGCTCGGGAGAAAGTAGCCTATCACCTGGTTTTATTATCCGGTTTATTTAAAGATCGAGCCATTGCATTGAGCCGGGATGACCTTGCTTCCTTTTGTGGTATGGCGAAAGAAACATTAATCCGGATGCTTACTGAATTTAAAGAAGAGAAATTAATCCAATTAGATTCAGATGGCATCCTGTTACTGCAGGTTCAAAAATTAAATGCACTTTTTATATAATATATTTTAATTGACAGTACTTACTCCAAGCAATAGTCTCAACTTTTTACAAGCCCAAGCCTAAATGGATGCCAATTAATTGGTTAAAAGCCTGGTTTTTTGCAAAACGAATCGGAGCTACCAATTCAATAAAAAAATTGGATCGTTTTCCCAATGCAAATGATTTGTTTAGCAATGGAGTAAAACCAAATTGATTTTCGCCTGCTTCAAAAGCCAAACGCAATCCAAAAGTAAAGTTCTTATTTAATGGCACTAAAATACCAGGGTGATACAACAAATGCACTTTATAAGGTGTTTCTTCTTGTAAATAAGGTTTTACAACCGGTACTATTTCGAAATCAATTTTTAGCTTACATCCGGTGTTAAAAGTAAGTCCCATTGGAAATCCAATGGAATAGAAATCTGATTTATCTAAAGCACTGAGCTCCGACTTATGCACACCAAATAAAATTTGCACAACGCCAACATGATATCCGGCAAACTTAGTTACCGGATCCTCTGCCTTTATAATTTCCTGTGCTTGTAAAAAAGTATTGAAACTAACAAACAGAAATCCTAATATGCCAAGTGATTTGTACATAATTCTAAATTATTAAATTCAATATTTAAATAAATACTGTCGTTGCGAAGATTTATTTCTAATTAAGACAAATATATCTTAATTTTGTAAATAAAAAGGATTTTAGAAAATATTTTATTTTTTAATTAAGATTTTTAGTTTCAACAAGCCAATACATATGAAAACAATTATCGAACCGTTCCGGATTAAATCCGTTGAGCCACTGCATTTTAATACTGCACTTGAGCGAAGTCAAATCATTGAACGCGCATTTTACAATCCATTTCTGATTCATTCAGAGGATGTCATAATTGACTTGTTAACCGATAGCGGAACCAGTGCCATGAGTAGTAAGCAGTGGGCGGGCTTAATGCAAGGGGATGAATCGTATGCTTGCAGTCCTAGTTTTTACCATTTTGAAAATACAGTTCGCCGAATTACCGGCATGGAATATATAATTCCGACACACCAAGGAAGGGCTGCGGAAAATATATTGTTTACACTGTTGGGAGGAAAGGATAAAACGGTTTTAAGTAATACCTTGTTTGATACGACTCGAGCAAACATTGAATTTACAGGAGCTCGCGGCATTGATCTACCTTGTCCTGAAGGCAAAATTCCATCAAAGCCCTCAGCTTTTAAAGGTAACATTGACTTGGATGCCTTGCAAGCGCACATAAAAACCATTGGACCTGAAAAAATTCCAATGGTAATCATGACTGTTACAAATAACTCTAATGGGGGGCAGCCAGTGAGTATGGAAAACATCCGAAACGCATCCTTGCTGTGCAAGCAGTTTCAAATACCCTTTTTCATAGACGCCTGTCGATTTGCAGAAAATTGTTACTTTATAAAAATTCGGGAAAAAGCTTACGCCACGTACAGTATTGAAGAAATTGCACGAGAAATGTTTTCGTATGCAGATGGTTGTACGATGAGTGCTAAAAAAGATGCATTCGCAAACATTGGTGGATTTTTAGCTATGCAGAATCCTGACCTTGCTCAAAAGTGCAGAAATTTATTAGTGATTACTGAAGGTTTTCCAACTTATGGTGGTCTTGCAGGTCGGGATTTAGAAGCCATTGCTATCGGACTGGAAGAAGTATTGGATGAACACTATTTACAATACCGAATTCGCAGCATAGAATACCTGGCCCAAAAATTAATGGACCAAAATATTCCGATTATGCAACCTGCCGGTGGACATGCTGTGTATTTGGATGCCAAAGCGTTTTTACCACACATTCCGGTAGACCAATATCCTGGGCAGTCACTTGTATGTGCGCTTTACATTGAAGGTGGTATCAGAAGTGTAGAAATCGGCTCGCTCATGTTTGGAACCTATGAAGTGCATAGCACTTCAAAGGTTTTAATACCTGCAAAATTGGAACTGGTGAGATTGGCAATCCCAAGAAGAGTTTATACACAAAGTCACATTGACTATGTGGCTGAAGTTATCATTGAAGTTTGGAATAAACGCAACACATTGACGGGATATGCCATAACCGAAGAAGCTCCATTACTCCGTCATTTTACTGCCAAATTAAAACCCATTTAAACTAAAACATATAGCCGTGTATATCAAAAGAAGTTGGGCCGAGCCCTATAAAATGAAAATGGTTGAGTTGTTAAAAATGACAACACCCAAGCAAAGAAAAAAAGCAATGGAAGCTGCCGGTTATAATACCTTTTTATTGCGATCTGAAGATGTTTATATTGATTTATTAACTGACAGTGGCACCTCCGCAATGAGTGATCACCAATGGGCGGGTATGATGCTCGGTGATGAAGCATATGCAGGAAGCCGAAATTTTTATCATTTAGAAGAAATCGTAAAAAAAACTTACGGCTACCAATATCTTATTCCAACACATCAAGGTAGGGGTGCAGAAAATATTTTATCCAAAATTCTAATAAAAGAAGGCGATATCATTCCAGGAAATATGTATTTCACAACTACCCGCCTTCATCAAGAACTGGTTGGAGGTAAATTTGAAGACATCATCATTGATGAAGCCCATGATCCGGAAAATGAACATCCGTTTAAAGGAAATGTAGATCTGAATAAATTAGAAAGGCTGATCCATAAACATGGCCCTGAAAAAATCCCCTATGTAAGCATTGCTACCAGCGTTAACATGGCAGGCGGTCAACCCATCAGTATGGAAAATTTAACAGCATTAAGGGCATTAACCAATAAGTATTCAATTCGAATCATCCATGACATGACACGTGTTGCAGAAAATGCCTACTTCATTCAACAACGTGAAAAAGCCTACAAAAACAAAACCATAGCTCAAATAGTACTAGAAATATGTAAATTAACTGATGGAGCAACCATGAGTGCAAAAAAAGATGCGCTGGTAAATATTGGCGGCTTTTTAGCAATTAACGATTGGGAAGTATTTGAGGAGGCGCGCAACCTGGTAGTTGTTTATGAAGGCCTTCATACATATGGAGGCTTGGCAGGTCGCGACATGGAAGCTATGGCCATTGGAATTCGGGAGAGTGTGCAAGACAATCATATAAAAGCACGAATTGGGCAAGTTGAATATTTAGGCCAACAAATGCAATTTTTTAACATTCCTATTGTTAAACCAATTGGCGGTCATGGCATTTTTGTAAACGCCTCAAAATTTCTACCCCACATACCGCAAACTAACTTCCCCGCTCAGACTTTGGCAGCCGAAATTTACCTGGATTCGGGTGTGCGTACCATGGAGCGAGGCATTGTATCTGCCGGAAGAAAGCCTTCTGGAGAAAACTATTTGCCAAAATTGGAACTACTCCGTTTTACAATTCCACGCAGGGTTTATACTCAGGCACATATGGATGTAATCGCAGAATCGGCAGCAAGGGTTTATGAACACCGCAAAAAAATCAAAGGTATGACCATGGTATATGAACCCAAATATTTAAGATTCTTTCAAGCGCGCTTTGATCGGTTAAACTCCTGAATTAAATTCAATTAAAAGCTCAAAGCCTTTATAATTTATTGAAAAAACGCAATTCGATTGCAAATAGTGACAATCTGTCCATGCTTATATGCAATTCATCCTTTCACAAAGGATTTGATTGTGCATTTTAATACCTTCGCCCAATGGCAATCAAAAGGTATAGTAAAAAAGAACCCGTAGTCTTTCTGTGGGTGATTTTGCCCTACATCCTTTTTATGAATTTGCTAATTTTTGGATTTTGCATTTACTATACATTCGAAGGTATATACAAAAGTTTCTTCTTAAGTGCACTGTATTTTCTTGTAGTGTATGCAATTTTTGGAACTGTCGCAGTCTTAATAAGCAAACAAATTTCATCATCCAGCGATCTGTTTAAACGAATTGCAGTAATGCTTCCCGTCTTTTACTTTTTAAATGTATTAGCTATTCAAGGGGTTTTTTATGGTTACAATCACATTCAATGGATGCCTTGCAATCCATTGAATCAAAATTTATGGTACACCATTCTCTATGCCTGTATAATGAGCACGGTAATTACTTTTATAAACGAAGGAATGGCAAATTGGGAAAAATGGAAATCTTCAGTAGCAGAAAGCGAGAAACTCCAAAACTCCTATCAACGCAGCAAACTTCTTGGATTAAAAGGTCAAATCAATCCGCACTTTTTATTTAATTGCTTTAATACGCTATCCGGATTAATACATGAAAATGAAAAAGATGCCGTTCGATTTTTAGATGAAATGACAAAAGTCCATCGATATTTACTTCGAAGCGATGAGGAATACCTGGTCAGCCTGGAGGAAGAAATCAAATTTGCGCAATCTTACCTGTACCTTATTAAAGCACGATTTGGACAAGCCATCCATTTTAATATTTCCATACCGCCTGAAAATCTTCAGAAACTTATTCCTCCATTAAGTATGCAAGTTATTCTTGAAAATATTATTTATACCAATGCTTTAAATAAAAAACAAGCACTTCAAATAGACATATTTTCTGAAGATCAACACAAACTTATTGTTTCACATACATTACATGAAAAGACCATAGTCAGCAATTTAAACCTGGAGGAAGGACTTGATAATTTAGTCAACAAATACAGATTGTTGAATGAAGCAGAAGTAGAAATCTCTGACAATCAGATTTCCAGAAAAATTACCATTCCTCTCATTCAAAATGTATTTGCATGAGATTTCGGTTTCCCAATCCACCCCGCTATCAATACATTGGATTTTATATATCCATGCCCTTTATCACCTATTCACTTTGTTACATTTTATTTGGAGAACGCCTGCATTCTGAATGGACTATTTGGTTGATTTCATACCCAATTATCTACATCATTGGATACCTGTCCTGGCGAAGTCACTACGTCTATGACAATTATCTACAATTAAAGTACCCTGGCTTGGATCAAACCCGTAAAAGGGTATTTTTAAAACTGCCGATAAATCTTTTGGTGATGTCTCCTTCGGTACTTTTAATAATATACGTCTTCCATATTTTTAATATTCAAAATTATGTATTGCAGCTTGAAGACTTAAAATATGCACTGCTGGTAGGCTTTACAGTAAATATACTTTTTGAATCCTTGTGGGAAGTTATTTATATTATTGAAAAATACAAAGAAGCAATTGAAGAAAAAGAATATATCAAGCAATTGCAATTGCAACATGAATTTGATAATTTAAAACAGAAAGTGAATCCTCACTTTCTATTCAACTGTTTCAATACATTATCCTCTCTCATTACTGAAGACAAGGAACAGGCAGAGAAATTTTTAGATGAATTAAGCAAAGTGTACCGTTATTTGTTAAGAAATAATGAAAGTGGAATGAGCACATTGGATCAAGAGGTTCTTTTTATTCATTCTTATATAAAATTACTGGAAACCCGTTTTGGAAATGCATTAAACGTCCATTTAGAGATAGACCCAAAATACAAAGATTTTCAGCTTCCTGCCTTAAGCTTGCAGCTATTAATTGAAAATGTGGTTAAACACAATATAATAAGCAGGAGACTGCCAATGACTGTCAGGATATATACAGATCAACCAGGTTTGATTGTTGTTGAAAATAAATTGCAGAAAAAAATACAATCCGTAGATTCGACCGGAATTGGCTTAACGAATATAAAGGAAAAATACAGACTCTTGAATCGGGATGATGTAATGATTCAAGAAGGCCCGGAACTATTCAAGGTTTGTTTGCCATTGATTGGATAATTAGCTTTAAACAATTCATACTGTGATTTTAGCAATTCATTTTATACTTATCCCAATTTAGCTGAACTTCAACCTGTTACCCTATTTTTAAAGTAATTTTGAAACCTGATAATTTAATTACATTTTAATTTATGAAATTATTACTTATAGAAGATGAAGAACTGGCAGTAAAAAAAATCCAAAAGACATTGATGGCCTTAGATCCGAATCTTGAGATTGTTGGAACAACGGATAGCATTGCTTCTTCAGTTGAATGGCTTCAAAACAATCCGAAGCCAGATCTGATACTAATGGATATTGAATTGGCTGATGGTCAAAGCTTTGAAATTTTCAATAGATTTGAAGTTACAAGTCCGGTTATATTTACAACTAGCTATGACGAGTACGCTTTGAAAGCATTTAAAGTCAACAGCATTGATTATTTGTTAAAACCCATTCAAAAAGATGATTTGGAGCTTGCACTTGAGAAATTTAAAAAACTTAAAAATTCTTATGCCAGTGCAACAGATGGTTCAGTCAATGTAAATGCTATCATGAAGCAACTGCAATCCAAGCTTTATCCGAATCAAGACTTCAGAAAACGCTTTTTGGTAAAACACGCTCAAAAACTTGTTTCCATCGATATTGAACAGATAGCATATTTCTACAGTGACGATCGTCTGAATTTCTTCAAAACTTTTGATGATAAAAAATACTTGGTTGAATATAAAATAGACGAAATTGAAGAAATGGTAAATCCATCACAATTTTTTAGAATCAGCAGATCTTACATTGTTTCAATAAAATCCATTGATCAAATCAATGATTACTTTGGCAACCGTTTAATTTTAGGCTTGAAGCCCAAAAATGAAAAAGAAGCCTTGGTCAGCAGGGAAAAAGTATCAGATTTTAAAGTTTGGATGGGTAAATAATATGGGGTATTTCTTAAGTAAATTTTAAGATCAAAATCATGCATTCAATTTTTAAAATTTATTTGTTTCCATCAACAATTCATGTAGCAAAATTTACAATTCACCCACAAACCGCTTTTAAAAACTAACGAGCTACCTCACCTTTACAGCATCAAATTAAATTAAGATTCAAAAAGTATGGAAGCTTTGCATTCAACAATTCTCACTCCAGATCAAAGGCTCAGAGTCTTTATAAGTTCTACATTACAAGAACTTGCAGAAGAACGAGATGCAGCTAAAAAAGCCATTCAGGAAATACACCTGACTCCTGTTATGTTTGAATTAGGGGCCAGACCATATGCACCCAGAAACTTATATCGTGAATACCTCGCACAAAGTCAGATTTTCATTGGTATCTATTGGGATCGTTACGGTTGGGTTGCACCAGATGAGACTATTTCTGGCTTAGAAGACGAATACCTTCTGTCAGGCGAGATGCCAAAGTTAATTTACATAAAAAAGTCAACCGGTCAACGTGAAGAGCGTTTAAATAAACTTTTGCATCAAATCCAAAGCGACGACAAGGTGTCCTATAAATCATTTTCAGAACCAGAGGAATTAGAGCAATTAATCATTAACGATCTTGCAGTTTTACTTACTGAGCGATTCAATCTGAGTTTAAATCAAAAAACAAATGATCCAAAACTATTTCATTTATTACCGGCTGCTCCAAATCAGTTAATCGGACGAGAAAAATGTCTGGACCATATTTCTAATCTTTTAAAAAAACCATCCATCCGATTGATCACTTTGTTTGGTCCTGGTGGTATCGGCAAAACAAGATTGGCAATTGAAAGTGCAAGAAAATCAGAGGAATCTTTTAAAGATGGAATTGCCTTTATACCATTAGCACCTGTAAAAGATTATTTATTAGCTGCAGAAACAATTTGTTATAATTTGGGCATTAAAGTTTCAGCCGGAAATACTTTAGAAAGTTTAAAGTTTTTTCTACAGGATAAAAACATCTTATTGGTACTCGACAACTTTGAGCAAATTACAGAAGCCGCATCAATTATTGATGATTTACTTTACGCTGCTCCCCAAATTAAAATCATGGTTACCAGTCGTGAAAGATTATCCCTTTCATTTGAACAAGTAGTGCCAGTTCCTCCATTGGCGGAAACGTATAGCGATGTTTCAGATCCATCAAACAACAATTTACCTCCTGCAGTTGAACTTTTTATCAACAGGGCACAAGCCATCCAAGCTGATTTTGAATTGACAGACCTCAACAAGCCATTGTTATTTCAAATATGCAAACGTCTGGAAGGATTGCCACTTGCTATTGAATTAGCTGCCGGTCAAATAAATACATTAAGTCCACAACTACTGTTAAAGAAATTAGATCACAAGCTGGACATTTTAAAAGGCAATTTTAGAGACATACCGGACAGACAAAAGACAATTAGAAACACCATCGAATGGAGTTTTGATTTGTTGACTGAAAATGAACAGGAATTATTGCTTCGCATCAGTTTATTCAATGCCGGTGCATTGATGGAATCCATTGAATGGATGGGAGCAGATTTAAAAGACGACACATTGCGTTTATTGGATTCACTTCTAAACAAAAGCTTACTTACTAAGCAAGATGAGAACATGCAAGTAAGATTTTGCATGTTGGAAAGCGTAAGAGAATTTTCATTGGAAAAACTTAACATGCTTGGCAAGTTGGATGCTTTAAAAATGCTTCAGGCCGATTATTACAAATCCGCATTGCAGGCTTTTAAATTACAAAAAAATAAAATAGACCAAAGCGAGGCTTTGGCCATGCTGGAAAAAGAACATCCTAACATTCGCCAGGTATTGGATTTCTTATTGGAACGTAATGAAATTTCAAAACTTACACACATTGCCTGGAACTTATGGTTGTTTTGGTGGGTAAATGCGCATACTAAAGAAGCCTATCATTGGTTGCGCAAAGCCTGGGACCAACAGAACCAAGGCAATTCCCCTTTGGATGATAAAACCCTCAGTTTTCTTGTCGCAAATGTAGGCATCATGTCTTTTTTACAAAGAGATTTTGAAAGTTACAATGCTAGTTTACAAAATAATTTAAATCTGATTCAATTGCAGGATGATGATGAACTCGTTGCAACTGCTTTTTTAATTGCAGGTGTGGTTGCTACTATTTTAAAACAATACGAGATTGCTGATAAGTATTTAAACTTAAGTTTAGAAAAATATAAAAAGATTGGACTTACGACCGGAATCAGTATAGCATTAAGTGGCTTGGGTCGAAATTCGATCTATATGGGAAATCGTTTAAATGAGGCAAAAGCATATTATCAACAAAGCATTGAATTAGCAAAAGCAGATCACAATGAAATTTCTGTCATTATTTGCTTGAGTGGATTTGCTTTGGTTGAAGTAATGCAAAATAATTCGAACGCAAAAAATTATTTGCGGGAAAGTATCTTATTAAGCCAGAATTTGCATTTTTATGAAGCCCTGGCATGGTCATTGGAAATATGGGCACTCGTATCCATCAATGAAAACAAATATATACATGCAGTTACTTTGCTCAGTGCAGTTGAAAATCTAAGAGAAACAACCCACATGCCTGTTTGGGATGATTTACAAGCAATCATTACTGATTCCAAAAGCAAAATAAAACAAAAAATGCCCGAAGCAATTTTTAATCAAGCCTGGGATGAAGGAAGTCAAATGACCATTGACCGCATAATCAGTTATGCGATGCAAGATTAATTGCTATACTCTTTTTAAACTAGTATTTATAGAAGCAATCTAGGATCTACTTTTTTCTTAAACTTTTAAAAATCCGGACAGCCTCGTTCTCGGCTTCTTCATCATCATCTTTAAAGGTAATGGTAGCAAAAAAATTAGTAGCTGAATCAGGATCTATAAATCCCAATACTACTATTCTGACTCCTTCCTTATAACCTTCAACATAAGCTCCTTTCAAACCATTCATATCGATAACATCTACATCGTCTAACTGTTCCAATTTCAATGATTTAGCAATTTCAATGGTATAGGCTGTAATGTTAGAGTGATCCACGGAATTGTCATTGAAAGGAAAAATTCCAAATTCCATACCGTCTCCGGATGCAGTAAATTCATCTGCAGTATTGGTCACTTCCTTAAAATCCTCAGCCAGTGTAAAAACAATGTTGTAATGCGACCATTCATAGTCAAAGGCTTTTTGGGCAGAAATGGTATTAATACCATACGAAACCATTAGAACAAAAAAAAGATTGTAAATTTTTGACATAGCTTTTAGTTTAATTAAAATAAAAATTGTTCCTAATGCTGCCTTCACAGCTTTTCCGGATACCAGGCAAAAATAATAAACATATTTCAAGCAATAAAATCGATTGCATCGATAGACTAATCATTCAAACGCTCAATTTTTGTTTTAACGCTCCCAGTCTCAAATAAACGGGCAGATGCCTTCAGCAATTTGAGGGCACTCCCTGGATTTAAAAGCTTTTGACTAAATCTAACAACAGATTCATCTCTCAATTCAATACAATTGGTTTTGGCTTCTTCCGTATCCAAAATTGAATAATCCAGGGCTAGCTTCCAGGCCGCATCCCGCGCCAAACTCATAGAAAAATCAGCTACGGCTTGTTCTATTGATCCAATATGAAGCTGAGCAATCGATTTGCTTAAAGGCCACATGCTATACAAATCGGCTTTGACCTCGTCCACCAATTCACTTAAAACCTGATTTATTTTTATAAAATCGGATTGAATAGAATGCAGTTGATTTCCCGGGGCTACAGTTGCTGCTGCAATGCCTAAATCCAAGCCAATGTGTGCATTCATCCCTAAGAAAAGCTGATCAATTACCATGGGTTGCCAATTCAAAGTGGCATCAAAAGCAATTTGCCAAGATTTTGAGCATTTTTGATTGGCTTTATATTCACTATAAGCATCCAGATAGCGATTGGCAAATACCACATCCAATCGTTCCATACGTTGATTGTCATCAAAATAGCGCGCTTGAATCTTTTTCGAAACTACAATTGTTACTTTTTTATACAGCGCGGCAAAATATCCACAGCGATCAGAATTAGCTGCTGAATCCAAAACGATTGCATCCAAATTGGAAATCACTTCTCCGATAGTATTCGCTGACATTGGTTTAATTTGCAGCCGAAAGTAACTCTTTACTTGAATTAAATCTATTACAATTTAAACAACTTAAACGCATGTGTCCATTGGTTTCTCTGAAAACCAGGGGCGCACCATAATTGGCAAAGTGCTTCAATAGGGCGAGCTGCTTCTACCCCACCCATATCTTCTGTTTCCCAACCGAAACTCAATAAAATATTTGCAACCACTTCCTTTGCTTGGGAATCATTGCCACAAATAAACATGGTAGGGATTCCTTGTGAAAAATTGGGTTTATACATAAAAGCATTGCCTACACTGTTAAATGCTTTGACAAATTTGGTGTCTGGAAAACTGTTTTGTAATTGCTCCATCAAGGAATCATTTGCATTTGTAAAATATCGAATGACGCCATGATCATGAACAGGAAAGCCATTGTCAGCATGTATAATTGGATTGCAGGCATCAATGACAATTTTATTTTTAAGCTGCTCCTTTCCAGTTTGCTCCAATACATCCATAGCGCTACTACCCTTTACTGCTAAAACCAACAATTCGCATTGTTTACCTGCTTCAGCATATGAACAGAGAGGAATTCCTGGATTTGCCTGTATCCATTGGCTTAGTCCATCTTTTGATGGATTGCGGGTTGCTAATAATACCTCGTGGTTTTCATTTTTGAAGGCAGTTGCCAAAACTTGTCCGACGCCTCCACTCCCTAAAATTCCTATTTTCATGTTTTTTTGTTTTTACAACAACATAAAAATTGGAAAGGTTTAAATTGATTTCTTAAAATAGTTTAAAATAAAACTAAATAGTCTTAAAACAAATTCAACGAAGCAATGTAAGATCTCCGGATAAAATGTGCAATTCTCCTTCTGCATCTATCCACTCCACCGTACAAACAAAAACCGCCGGATTGGATTTCTTCCCTCTGAAATATCCATCCCAACCATACGATACATCATTAGGCGGAAAATCATATAACTCATAAACCATTTGACCCCACCGATCGAATATACGGAGTCGCTGAATTTCCTTTATTTCAGGAGTTGAAAAAACTGTAAACCGATCATTAACACCATCCTCATTTGGAGTAAAAACATTCGGTATAAAAACATCTCCCTTTTTTCGAATTTGTAGCATTAATACATACAATGAATCGCAACCCTCTACTGTTTGAAAACGGGATTCATAAATTCCAGCTTGGTCATAAATTTTATTTGTAATCGGCCAAAAATACCGACCAAAAGCAATGATGCTGTCAGTAACTATAAATTGAGGATCAATAGTTAAATGTAAACGAATCAATGAGTCGCACCCGTGCTGTGTTTGTAAATTCAGTTGGTAATCACCACTTGAATTATAGACTTTTTTAGCTGGGTACCAATAGTATTCATTGCAAATTTTTTGAGTGTCCCGATGTTCATAATTTGGCAAAATGCCAAGTTCCAATAGTACGACAGAATCACAACCCATAAAGTTTGTCAATGTATCCGAATACAATCCACTTTTAAAATACTTCTGACCGTTTATAGGCCAAGTATAACTACTGCATGTTTGAATGAATTGTGTGTCACTGCTGGATTCTAAAATATTTAAATGAAGGAAATGAATCGAATCACAACCGTTTTGGTTTTTCAATAAACTTAAATAATCACCGCTTTTAAAATAGACACTGTCGTTTACATTCCAATAATATGAAGTACAACAACTAACAGTTTCCTCCTTCCGGTCTTCATTTTGAATGGTAAGATTTAATATTATAATTGAATCACATCCTTGCATCGTTAAAAGGGTATCCGCATATGTGCCACTTTGATAATAGCTAATTCCATTAACCGGCCATACATATACATTGCATTTTTCAACGACAACTTGTTGTCGCGATGCATCTAAAATCTTAAGTTGTAAGGTAATGATGGAATCACATCCCAGACTATTAATCAGTGTATCGGAGTAAACACCGCTTTGCGTATATTCTATTCCGGTTAATGGCCAGATATATGATTTGCATGCTTCAACTAAAATATTTTGAATTCCTGTCTTTAGAATTGTTAAATTCAAGGTTATTATACTATCACAAGCATTTTGATTAATCAGGGTGTCGTAGTAAATTCCACTTGTCACATACGTTTTCCCATTAAGCTGCCATTTATAAAAATCGCATGCAACTTCTTGAATTTTCGTTTCTGTACTTTTGACAATGTTCAGTTCCAATGTTGCTACACTATCGCATCCATTTGAGCCAACCAATTGATTTGTATAAATACCACTTTCCCTATAAATAGAATCCTGCCAATTAAAGAAATCACAACTTGTAAATTTTTGAAATCCATGAGGAATTGAATCTAATACCACAGCAACCGGAGCAGATTCCTGATATTCTCCACAATCTAATAATCCACGGACATGATACAATCCGGCTTGATTTGCATTATAAAAGCTATCCGTTGCACCAACAATTGCATGCCCATCTAAATACCATTGATACTTGCCTCCGGAAATACTTGTTGACAACAATGCAGATCGCACAGGACAAGGACCATTTTTTATATAAAGCACATTGGGTAAACTCGGCTGATCTATCAGATTTGAAAACGTGGCAGACATTGAGAATCCCCCTCCTATTTGTATGATAGCCACATACAATTTTACCGAACTAGAAATTGAGATGGTGGGAGGATTTGCCATCTGATTGCTATTGAAATTAATCATATACCAATTGGTAGTTCCAATTTGTCTTCTTTTAGAAACAATGCCCTCTAAATCGGCTCCATTAAATTCGATTTTGGCATTTGCATCTTCAAGTAAAATATAACAAAAATACGGCAGGTCATTTCCACGATAGGCTTTAAAGCTGGATGTTTCAACAAAATTAGAACCATTACAGGGCGATGAGACCGGAAAACTGGTAGAAATGTCTACTTCACAGGATTGGGCAGAACCTGTAAATACCAGCAATTTAGAATCACTTTGAATTTCTGCAACAGAAAATGGAGTGCTGCCATCACCATTAGAGATAGTCAAAAAATTTCCAGCAACAGCTAGCATCACATTTGTCGTGGTTAATATTACACCGGATGCATTGTATCGATTTATTGTTAATTTGGTACTATCTTCAACTGCTACGATTGTCGTTTGTTCGCTGATTGAATTGCCTTGGGTGCGAACAATAAAGTAACGCGATC
This sequence comes from Saprospiraceae bacterium, assembly GCA_016787575.1. GTDB lineage: Bacteria > Bacteroidota > Bacteroidia > Chitinophagales > Saprospiraceae > Vicinibacter. The sequence goes on from JAEUUO010000031.1 coordinate 26,556, forward strand.
CCAAGCTGGAAATTGGTGGAATTTGATCAAACGTACCATCTCCACATCCACCGGGAGCATCTAAAAAAGCTGAGCTATTCATTACGCAAGGCTTGGTTGCCTCCACCAATGACCCAATTGCATTTCTGAATAAATAACTTTCACCTGCTTGAAGTTCCACCGCTGCAACTCCATTGATAGCAACTTGAGTATGATCATAAATTGCCATGATTGAATATATAGGCAATTCTGAAGGCAACGGACCGTCACGGTAATAACCCACTCTAAACGCAATGCCAATACCTGGATTTCCAAGACTGGTCAAAGAAGCATTTCCTTTGATATAGGCATCTGTACCCAATTGATCGGATGCTATATTTCTAACATTGACAGAAAAAATTTGATTACTGGTCAAAATCAGCCCCGCAGCTTTGATGGTTGTATTCAAAGGATATCTGTTAAAATCTCTGAAATTGCCTATTGGTCTGTAAACCGCCGGCGATCCTTCCTTTGCAGTTAAGCTTGTTAGATAGGTACCATCTGATTTACGTAATTCAATATTTATATTGGTGTCTGACGGGGTTGCGATAATAATTTCATTCGCATCATGCCAATAGAGCCAAGGTGCCGGAGCAATGTGGTGTTCTTTGTAATATTGAGTGTGGGCTTTATAAGAAACCAAAATCAGCAAACAAAGGCATAAGTTGTTAAGCCATTGTGTAAAAAAATATTGCCCTTTACTATGCAAGATAATTCATTTGGTCAGATGTAAATATACCTATTAAATATCAAAACGACATCACCCAAAGGATTCCAGTTATGGCAATAGATTTATCTAGTGCATTTGTTTTTTCTGCTTGAGAAGATTTCTATTTTAAAAACATAGCTTTCCAAAAGCCATTGTACAAAGCCCAATTGTCAAAACAAATATTTGTAATATTGCAGATGAAATAAAAATCACGCACAAAAGAATCCAATCAATTTCAATGAAGCATCTTGAAATCGAAACTGTATGCCCTCCAAATATACAAGCCTGGCGGCAATGGTTGCAAGACAATCACAATACAAAACAATCGATTTGGTTGATTTATTATAAAAAAAATTCTAAACAAGTTAGTTTTAGCTGGAGTGAGGCAGTTGATGAAGCTCTTTGTTTTGGATGGATCGACAGCAAAGCAAAATCTGTTGATGAAGAAAAATTTATGCAGTTTTTTAGTCGTAGAAAACCAAATGGCACCTGGTCAAAAATCAATAAAGAGAAAATAAAACAATTAATTGAATCCAATCGAATGGCGGAAGCCGGTTATGAAGCTATAGAAAAAGCCAAAGTAAATGGAAGCTGGACTTTATTGGATGAAGTAGAAGAATTGATTATACCAAAAGATTTAGAAAAAGAATTTAAATCCAAGCCAGGATCAAAATCATATTTTTTAAGTTTAAGTAAATCCGCCAGGAAAGCAATGCTGCAATGGCTGGTACTAGCTAAAACACAAAACACCCGTGAAAAAAGAATCCATGAAATTGCAACTTGTGCAAGTAAAAAAACAAAACCAAGTGCATTTAGCTAATTTAAATGATGCGAAAATGCTACCTCTGCAAATTCATAATAAACTAAAGCCAATACAATCGCAGGTAGCCGAAGGAATATTAATTTTATTACTTTCCAATACAGAATGTAATATTGATTGTTTTTCAATATTTTATGAATATTAAATACATATAAGGTACATTTTTTATAGCTATTACTTCTTGCAAGCCTTCGCATTATAAAACAAGGTTCTTACAAGTTAATATTAATTATATAAGGATAAATTTATTGCTCCTTTTGATTTCTACTTGAATAATGGATATTAGTTCGGTTATTATTTCATATCTCAAAATCAACTCTCTTTTCAAAATTCATCAAATTCAAACTTGTCAAAATTACAATTATAGTCACGCCAACGTCGGCGGAAATCGCAATAACTAAATTGCTATATCCAATAATGGCTAAGGTGATAAATAGCAGCTTAACGGCTATTGCTCCGATGGTATTGAATTTAATTCTAAGTAAAGTTTTTTGACTTAACCTAATTAAATACGGAATGAGTGAAAGTCTGTCGTTCATCAATGCAATGTTTGCAGTTTCTATGGCGGTGTCACTGCCTGCTGCTCCCATCGCAATTCCAACGGTGCTTTGTGCCAATGCCGGTGCATCGTTAATTCCATCTCCAACCATTGCGACTTTTCCGTATTGATGCAACAATTCTTTTATTTTTTCGGCTTTGTTTTCGGGAAGCAAATCGCCTAATACTTTTTTTATACCTACATGCTCTGCTACAAATTTAGCTGCATTGCTGTGGTCGCCTGTAAGCATGATGGGTTCAATGTTGAGTGCTTGCAATTCTTTAAGTGCATCCCGACTATCGGGTTTAATTTCGTCCATTAAACCAATAATACCTGCCACTCCTTCACCAAAACTCACTACTACGCTTGTTTTGCCTTGTGCTGAAAGCTGCTCTACAATTTTCTCCGCTTCTTTATTTACTGGCTGATGTTCTTTTATAAATTCCATCTTGCCTACATAAATTTTTTCATCCTCGCACACCAAGCATTTTGCCGTTGCTCCTTTGCCCATAAAACTTTTAAATGCTTCGGTTTTGTGGGGTTCAAATCCTTCTTTTTTACTTGCATCAACTATGGCCTGTGCCAACGGATGTTCAGAAAATATTTCTGCTCCTGCGGTGCAAGCCAACAATTCTTCCTGGCTTGTATTGTTCAATGGAAAAACATCTGACACGATTGGATTACCGAAAGTGATAGTTCGTGTTTTGTCTAATGCAATGGCTTTGATGCTTGCCAATGCTTCCAAATATTTTCCACCCTTTACCAATGCTCCTTTTGCTGATGCATTTCCAATTGCCGCATAGATGGCAACGGGTGTAGATATGACTAATGCACAAGGGCAAGCGATTACTAAAAGTGTAATTGCCTGTTGCAGCCAATGATTGAGGTCAAGATGTAAAACGAAAACAGGAATGGCAAAAACTAAAAGCGCCATTACAATAATTGACGGTGTGTAATACTTTGAAAATTGCTGAATGAATTTTTGTGTTTCGCTTTTGTTTGCCGATGCTTCAAAAGTTAGGTGAATGATTTTTGAGAAAGTAGTATCAACAGAAAGTTTGGTTGTTTCCATCTCAATGAAACCATTTTTGTTGAGCGTTCCTGCAAATAAATTGTCGCCTGTGTGCTTGTCTTTTGGGATGGGTTCACCTGTTATTGCTGCTTCATCAACCATTGTTTCGCCTGAAATAATTTTGCCATCAAGTGGTATCATTTCACCTGCTTTAATTTGTATGACTGTTCCGACTGCAATTTTATCAATAGCCACATTTGCGTTTTCTGTTTTGACAAAAGCGGTCTTGGGTGCTTTACTTACCAATTCATCTAATGCCGATTTGCTATTGGCAATTCCGATTTCTTCCAAGCGTTCGCCCAAAACAAATAGCACTACCAAAACTGCTGCCTCGGGAAATTCTTTGAGATAGAATGCTCCGATTACCGCAATAAGCATAAGTAAATTGATGTTGCTGAATTTGAGTTTGAAGATTGCTTTTACTCCGTTCCATAAAACATTGTAGCCAATACCAAGTATGAATGCAGCGAAAACAAAGGGTGCATAAGGCATAGGTATGTGTATGCCGATGATGGATAAAATTTCTAACGAAACAACTATTGTGATTGCGAAAAGAAGAAAGAGAAATTTTTTATCGTGGAATGGAAGTTTCATTTTTAATATTTTTTAATGTTCGTGTGCTTCGCCTTGGTTAGTCATTTTTGCAAGAATGAAGAAAGCTCCTTTGGTTACAATTTTTGCATCGGTTGGAATTTCTTTGAGCAAAGTAATTTCGGTGTAGCCAACATCTGTTGTTCCTTTCTTTACAGGAATTTTTTCAAAAGTGATTTCACCTTCTGTTGGTTTTTCTTTTTCTGCTTCATCATGTTGGTGTCCGCTTTCATCGTGCTTGTGTTCTGCTTCTTCATCGTGATGATATTCTTCTTCGCTGTGTTTGTCGGTTACAATAAAAATGTAGTCCTGTCCTTCGCTGCTTACGATTGCATCGTTTGGCACTGCATCCAGCATGGCGTTTTGCAAACTGACTAATGCGGTGATGCTCATTCCGTCAATGAGATTTGTTTTGTCGCCTTCCACCTGTGCATGTATGGCAATGGCTTTGGTGTTTGGCTCAAAGGTGTTGCTGATGCCGAAAATTTTTGCATCAAATTCTTTCCCTGCATTGTTAGTGAGGGTGAAATGAATGGTTTGCCCCACTTTTAATTTGCTCAAATCTTTTTCATAGACATACAAATCCAAATGCAGTTGGCTGTTGTCAACTATTTCTGCAATGGGATTGTTTGCTTCCACAAAACTTCCGATGTTGACTTTAACATCACTTACCGAACCTGTGATGGGGCTTGTGATGCTGACAACTGATTGCATGTTGTCGGGTGAAAGTGTTGCTGTGTTGATGCCGATAAGTTCCAATTGCTTTTGCAAACTTGATTTTTTTGCTTTTAAAGTTTTGAGTTCTGCTTCGGCTTGCTGAAAGGATTTTTGAGAAGCTGCATTTCCTTCTTTCAAAGTTTTTTGCCGTTCAAATTCTGTTTGTGCTAAATCTGCTTTTGCTGATGTGCTTAAAAATTCTTCCTGCATGGAAATGAAAGAAGCGTTTGAAATGGTTGCCAGCACTTGCCCTTTAGAAACTGTGTTTCCGGGTTGCACCAAAATAGTTTTTACCACTCCACCATAAGTTGCGGTTGCACTTGCTTTGTTCTGGTTAGGCACTTTCAAAAGCCCGTTGGCTTTGAGTGAAGCGGTGAGTTGTTTCTTTTCCATTGTTCCTAACTCAATGCCTATGGTTTTAATTTGCTTGGCTGTGAGTGTGGCAGTTAAAGCATTCTCATGTTCGTCATGATGTTCTTCTTCGTGCTCTGTTGCCGTGTTTTTATTTCCACAAGAATTGAGCAAAAGCGTTGTTGCAATTGCCATTATTACTATGATATATTTTTTCATTGTCGTGAATTTTTATTTGTTGATTAAGAAATTGATGCTGATGATGGACTGATTGAGTTCGTTGATGCTTTGCAGATAACTTGTTTTAATTGTTGTTGCATTTTGCAAAGCGGCTGCATATTCCAAGTATGCTATTTCACCGTTGTTGAAGCTAAGTGTAGCCGTGCTGATGATTGTTTCGGCATTGGGCAAAGCAGTTGACTTGCAATAATTGTATTGAAGTAAATGCTGATTGTATTCTGCAAAAGCATTTTGCAGTTGTGTTTGTAAAAGCAGCTTTCCGTTGTCGGCTTCTTTTTGCAATGCCTGTTGTTTGAGCGAAAGCGATTTTATTTTCTGAGTATTGCTCAAAAAAGCCAAAGGCACTGTTACACCTACATTAAAACCTGTGAACCGTTGCGAACTGTTATAGTAAACATCTGTTCCATTTACATTCTGAAAGCCAATAATGCTTTGGTTCATGTAACCAACTTTGAAGTCGGGAAGCGTTTGTGCTGTTTCTACTTTATTGTTTTGCTCTGCAATTACCGCTTGCTGATACAAAAGTTTGAGTGAAGGATTATTTACAACAAGTGAAGTATCAAATGAAGCAGTGAGTGAAAGCGGTTGAAAATTTTTATCTGCTGCAAGTGAAAAATCATCTGCTGTATTCAGCAACATTTTCAGCGAAGCATAAGAAGAAGCAATGTCAGTTTCGTTTTGCGAAAGCAACAATTGTAATTCGCCTCGTTTGGTTTCGGCTGTTGTTTTCTCCAACAAATTTGTTTCGCCTGTGGTGTAGCGAAGCGAAGCCACACTCACAAAATTGGAATACAAACTATCTAACTTTTGTAACTCGGTTTTTGTTTGCTGCAAATACAACAACTGGTAGAAATACATTTTTACCTGTGCCGTAATATCGTTTGCAGTTGCCTGTTGCGAAAGCTGTGTGCCTTGCATTTCGGCTTTATACAATTTTGATTTTGCCGAATAGTAAGTTGGGAAAGGAATGGTTTGCTGAATGTTGAAACCATTGTCTTTCTGAATACTGTTGTATTGTCCGTATTGAAAGTTGACTTCCGTTTCGGGCAATTCAAAAAAGGATTTCTTCAAAGCAGTTGAAGATTGCACATTGAGTTGTTGCGATTGAATGAGCAAATTGTTTTTGAGTGCCAACGAAACTGCATCTTCCAACGAAATTGTTTTGGGTGTCTGTGCATTTGCATTTGTGAAACCAAAACCACAAATCAGTAACACAGCTGCTGACACATTTGCTTTGAGTTTCTTTTTTCCTGAAAACAAAATATAGAGCAGTGGCAAAACAAAAAGTGTGAGGAAGGTTGCTGTAAGCAAACCACCAATCACCACTGTTGCAAGCGGCTTCTGCACCTCTGCACCTGCACCATGTGAAAGTGCCATTGGCAAAAATCCAAGTGAGGCAACAGTGGCTGTCATCAACACTGGACGCAAACGAATTTTTGTTCCTTCAATTACCCGTTGTATTACATCACTCACTCCGTCTTTTTCTAATTGGTTGAATGTGCTGACTAATACAATTCCATTCAGCACCGCCACACCAAACAAAGCAATGAAACCAACACCTGCCGAAATGCTGAAAGGCATATCACGAATGAGCAAGGCAAACACTCCACCTATTGCACTCATGGGAATGGCAGTGTAAATAAGTGTTGCCTGTTTTACTGATGTGAAAGTGAAATAGAGCAACATAAAAATAAGAGCCAATGCAACAGGCACGGCAATCATCAACCGTGCTGATGCTGCTTGCAGATTTTCAAATGTTCCTCCGTAGGTGTAATAATAACCTTCGGGAAGTTTTACTTTTTTGTCTAACTGTTCCTGAATTTCTTTTACCACACTTGACACATCTCTGCCTTTTACATTAAAGCCGACAGCAATTCTCCTCTTTCCATCTTCACGGCTGATTTGTGCAGGTCCTAATTCCATTTTTATTTCTGCTACTTGCGATAAAGGAATTTGTTTTCCGTTGGCAGTGGGAATATAGAGGTGGTCTAAATCATCAATGTCGCTGCGGTGCATACTGTCTAACCGCACCACCAAATCAAACCGTCTTTCATTTTCAAAAACGACACCTGCACTTCCACCGGCAAACGCAGTGCTTACAATGTGATTGATGTCTTCAATGTTCAAACCATAATTTGCAATTTGAGTGCGGTTGTAGCGAATGGAAATTTGCGGAAGCCCTTCAACTCTTTCTACACTTGGTTCAGTTGCACCATCTACTTTTTGAATTACAGCCGCTACACGGTTTGCATAATTTAGAAGTGTGTCCATGTCTTCACCGAAAATTTTTACAGCCACATCTTGCCTGATGCCTGTCATCATTTCGCTGAACCGCATTTGTATGGGTTGATTTTTTTCAAAGAAAACACCTGGAATAGAAGAAAGTGTATGTTCCATTTCTTCTGCCAACTCATCATAAGAAATATCCCGTTTCCATTCATCAGGTTGTTTCAGAATTATCATCAGGTCTGTTGCTTCGGGTGGCATTGGGTCGGTGGGAACTTCTGCCGCACCTGTTTTTCCAACTACCATTTTCACCTCATCAAACTGTTTGATAATTCTTGATGCCTGCATACTTGTTTCAATGCTTTGCGAAAGCGATGTGCCTTGCGGCAATATGCAGTGAAAAGCAAAATCGCCTTCGGCAAGGTTGGGAATAAATTCGCCTCCCATTCTTGTGAAAAGAAAAATGCTTACAGCGAAAGCAAAAACTGTTACACCTACCACCATTCTTTTTGCATGAATGGCTTTTTGCAAAAGCGGTGTATAAATGCGTTGGAGGAAATCCATCATCCTGTCGCTGATGTTTCTCTTATGAGAAGTTTTCTTGCTCAGGAAAACAGAAGAAATCATCGGTATGTAAGTGAGTGAAAGAATGAATGCTCCAAGTATGGCAAACGAAACTGTTTGTGCCATTGGTCGGAACATTTTTCCTTCAATTCCAACAAGTGATAGAATTGGGAGATACACAATGAGAATTATTATTTGCCCGAATGCAGTGGTGCTCATCATGCGTTTGGCAGATTGCAAAACTGTTTCGTCTAATTGTTTCTGCGATAAAACATTGGTTGACTTCCCTGCATGTTCGTAAGCAATGCGGTGCAAAATTGCTTCCACAATAATTACCGCACCGTCCACAATCAAACCGAAATCAATTGCACCCAAACTCATGAGGTTTGCCGAAACGCCAAACACATTCATCATTCCCAATGCAAACAACATTGATAAAGGAATTGCACTTGCTACAATTAAACCTGCACGGAGATTTCCAAGAAAAAGAACCAAAACGAAAATGACAATCAATGCACCTTCAATTAAATTTTTCTCAACCGTTCCGATTGCACGGTTCACTAAATCGGTTCTATCCAAGTAAGGTTCTATCACTACATCATCAGGCAAAGATTTTTGAATGGTTGTCATTTTAGCTTTAATGCTGTTTACTACTTCAGCACTGTTGAAACCTTTCAACATCATTACCACTCCACCTACTGCATCTTTTTCTCCGTTGTAAGTCATGGCTCCGTAACGCACCGCATTACCGAAGCGAACATCAGCTACATCTTTAATCAAAATCGGAATTCCATTGGGGCTGTTCTTCACCACAATGTTTTTTATATCATCCATTGAACTCACCAAGCCAACTCCACGAATGAAATAAGCGTTTGGCTTTTTGTCAATGTATGCACCGCCTGTGTTTTCGTTGTTCTTCTCCAATGCCGAAAAAATTTCGGGAATGGAAATATTCATCGCCAACAATTTGTCAGGATTTACGGCAACTTCATATTGTTTGAGCTTGCCACCGAAAGAATTTACCTCTGCAATTCCGGGTGTGCCGTAAAGTTGCCGTGCTACAATCCAGTCCTGCATGGTTCGCAAATCCATTGCAGAATATTTTTCTTCTGCTTCTTTTTTCGGGTGAATGATGTATTGATACACTTCTCCCAAGCCCGTGCTTACAGGTGCTAACTCGGGTTTGCCAACTCCTTTGGGAATTTTTTCTTCTGATTCCTTTAACTTTTCGTTGATGAGTTGCCTTGCGAAATACACATCCACTTTGTCCTTGAACACAACAGTAATAACCGAAAGTCCGAACCGTGAAATACTTCGCAATTCATCCAAATCAGGAAGGTTAGCAATGCTTTGTTCAATCGGGTAAGTTACCAGTTGCTCCACTTCCTGCCCTGCAAGCGTTGGACAAAGTGTAATGATTTGCACTTGGTTGTTGGTAATATCCGGAACGGCATCAATAGACAGTTTGGATGCACTCCACACTCCCCAAATAATGAGTGCAAGTGTCATCAAGGAAATGATGAATTTGTTTTTTAAACTGAACGCAATAATTTGGTCTAACATAGATAATTAGTTAAGAATATGAATAAAAGAATAATTTGCGGTGGTGAACATCGCAAATTGGTTAAACCCGGATTTCCGGGGTATCATTAATTCATTAACTAATTTTGGGCGGCTGCCAAATCTTGAGATAAACTGCTGGAATGAAAGTTGGAATGAATGTGGAAATTTTCTGAGAATATCCTTGAGTTATTTGTCTATATTCAATAAACTCAATTAAATTGAGAATGGAAGTGCCACAACAAGAACAAATACAAAAAGGACTACAGCTTTCAGATTCATGTTTATGGCCATTATGATCGAAGTTTACCGTAATAATATTTTCCGGGTTATTACAGTCATTAATATCCCCACAGGGCACCAATGAAAGCACCAATATGTAAAGACTTAATGTGAATGTAAAATACCTCATTTTTGCAAAGGTAATAAATTTCAGTAAATACATTTAAAGCCAATCCTTAAAGTCTTGTAGGTCAACGTAATCCGGCAAGGGCAATATTAAGAATTACTCCAAATCCATATCAATATTCTCTCCCAATAACCCCAATAGCTCCGCACTTGGCTGATACCCTGTCAACAATTCCGCAGTCTCCTGACTAACCCAATCAAACACTTCCGGAACGAAAACCAATTTCTCATATTGGGTTAGTAAAGTCTGTTTCCTTTTCTTTGGTCTTGGTGGTAGGTTAAAACCAAATCGTTCAAAAATTCTTAAACCATCCATAGCCCAAATAATATTGTGAAATGCTGCAACATAGATATGTGGTGAAACTGTTCTTTTTGCTTTTTTCTTCATGGTTGGGTCTGTAAATATCTTACTGCCATATTTGACCACTTCTATCAAATCATGAATTGTATCTTGTACTTTCCTCATTGGTTGATAAGGCTCAAGAGCAAATTTTGAAGTGCATTTTTTCAGCCATTCCATTTGTATGTATTCAGCAGCTACTTTCGAACAAACAATTAAATGAAAATGCGGATTGTAGGTTTTTGCTATTGGATTAAAATTGCTTTCCAAAGACCTTATACCCTTGATCTCAATTCCCTTTCCCCTTTGTTGTCGTTTTTTGTTTTTGTTGAGTATCTTTCTCAATGAAAGAATCATTCGTCGCATTCTATCTTTTAATTTGCGAGCAGGAACCGCCCTCGATGTCAAAGTTAAAAAATATGGATCAGGCCATCCCTTTATTATCGGTAGATATTTATTTATTATCTCCGCTTTCCGGTTTCCTGAGCAAATAGTACAAAACCGGTTTTTACAATAATTTCCATAGAGCCTATCACCTCCGTCAATTATACGGCTCTGGCAATGGTAAGTATTCCAATATGCTTTTACTCTTTCAGGTTCGTTTCTCTGAATAGCAACATCAATAAGCGAAAGGATAATAGCTTGTGTTATAACTTTTTTCTTGGCCTTATTCGCAAGAGCTTTTACGTCAATCTTCTGAGTACCTTCACCTTTTACTATAATTGGTAGCTTGCTGGTCCCGAACACGTTTTTTCTTGTCCCGATTTGTCCTAATGTATTGAATTGCCCTCCGGTAAGGGCAATAGAATTGCTAACCTTTGCCATAGTTATTTGGCTTTGGTCATGTGCTTTTCAGCAATTGCTTCGATTTCTGAATTGGTCTTTTTGCGGCCTTCTTTCAGATAATTGATCAATTCCAATTTTGAGAAATAGCAGCGTTTTGACCGCTTCATAACCGGTAACTCTCCTTTGGAAATCAGACCATAAATTGTCGGGACAGAAATACTTAAGAATGTAGCAGCGTCCGGAACTGTTAGAAGTTCGTCCTGTGATTGCTTCGGAGAATTTTGTTTGTTCTCCAACAAACTGCAAATTTCATCGAGCTTTAGTTGAATGTTTGCAACTGCTTTTGGCAGTTCCTCAAAAGTTAGATTATTCATTTCTTATTGCTACCTGTTCTGTCAGATAACGGGAGCAATAATAGTAGGGGCTTTTAGGGGCATCAATTAGGGCGTACGCCCTATTTTAAGTTTTGATAGTCATTTTTCACTGTTTCTTTATGTAAATGAGCAGTGTATTTAGTCTTATCCTCTCTTGACTTAAGAGATAAAGTGCTAAGATTTCCTTTTACAGCGCGTATATTATTACCGGAATTAAGCCATTTTCCTAATTGCCCATACATTTCAAATTTTGATTTGAAATGGTTGTTCAACACATAATCGATAAATCCTAAAAAATTTAGCATAGCAATTTGGTACGGTAGATCCTTTTGTCCAAGTAAGTCGTACAAGGCTTTTACCTGCGATTGTGTCAATTTTTTAACCATTGGTAATTCAGAGAAACCGAATTTATTTATAGCCTCACTTATTTTTTCAGTTTTGGTTTTTTCAGAATACGTTTTCTTTACTTTAATAAACGGTTCAATTTCCTTAAAGTAATCTTTTTCGTTTTGAAGCCAATTACTTAATAGATCAACATATTTTTTCTCAGTTTCTGAAAATTCTTCGAGTAATGTAGTTTGTTTAAGTCGGTGAGCTTCGTTAGCTAAATCAAATTGGTGACTTTCAACATCAGCGATCAGACCCCGTTTTACTAATTCTTCTGATTTAACCTGCTGCAACAAGTGATTTGTAATTTTTAGCAAACTCTCTATTAGGCTTTCTATGGAATGAGTTTTGCCTTTAGCTACACCAATGAAGCGGTTATATTCCATTGGTCCAACAAACATTGGAAATGATTTGGCAAACTGAGTTTTAAGCTCCTTGAAATACTCAATTTCAAATGGAAATACAGAAAGCCATTTTTTGTATGTATCGAATAACAGATTCAAATCCGTTTCTTCTTCTTCTTTTTCATCTTTAGGTTTTGCTTGATCTTCTAAAAATTGAAGCACATGTTGTTTTAACTCTGTAGATATTTTATCCGTCCATTCGAGCCACTTTTTTAGATTATTCTCATAAAAATGCAAGCCGACCGGACTCCCGTAGCCTTCTGGCAATTGACCAAAACTTAAGATATTGTGTTCAATATAATCTGTAACATCTTTAACCCAGCCTTCATCCTTTTCCCTTTCCTCCAAAAATGAAAGGGTATAATAAAGCTGCTTGCATACTTTAATGGGTAATTCTTCATAGTCTGATTTTTTAAACCATAAATTGCCAGTCAATTTTTTATGATGTTCGCAGCAATCAGGGAATTTTATTATAAATTCTTCTGCGATCCTATAAAGATCTTTAAAGAATTTTTCGCCTTCAGGAAAGTTATCAGGTAATTCTATGCCTTCAATCTGTCTTACATCACCGTATAGAACCTGAAAATCCTTTCTACTAAAAAACCCTTTGAAAATCCCCGGAGCAGAAAATAATTCTTTAAAGCGTTCAGCAGAACAAATTATTTGAAATCGCTGAGGTTTCATTGATGATCATTTATGACAATTAAAATAATTTATTGTAAGTTAAGAGGTCTGGTTAAAACTCTAACATTTCTTCTTCTAATTGCTTTATTTTTAATACTCAAGAAATAGTTATGCTATTGCCAAATGCCCGTTTCTGGCTTGACATATCCCCGGTTTTCATAGAATTGTGAAAATTCTGAATTATCAGAGGAGGGAAATTCAACTTTAATTTCATCTGCAAGATACTTTAATAGTCTATCACCGATAATATTTGCAAACCTTCCTCTTAAACCTTTCTCATACCAAATTATCAAATCAGATTCTGTAATTATGCTCTGTATTCTTGATTTCCAACCAATTTGATTGAGCAACGATAAAATGATTTTTTCTTCGCTGTCCTTGCATACGATTACAATCCTATCTGCCGTAACTGAGGTTACTATGTTTTTAGCTAACTCTTCCGTTAACGACAAATGTTTTATTTGAATGACAAGCCCAAAGTTTGCCCACATGTCAAGACCTCTATCCGCTGCATTTGTAACCCCTACACGATTTATTCTTGCTTTTGTTTTAAATTTTCTTAGGGAAGGTGTGAGAAGTATAATTCTCTTTGCAAAATCTTCAAATTCAGATAGAATATCCAATTTATCAGGATTCATGCTTATTTCTATTTCGACTTCTAATACCTCAGTAAGTGCTGAAAAAAGAGCATACACAATAATTTCGTATATTTTATCAATACTTCGTTTTAATCCTTTTTCGTGCCAAAACAAATCAATAAATTCACGGAGTACAAAATCAGTTTTATCATGTGTCTTACAATACTCAAGACCGACTGACATTTGAGTAAATCGATCTGAAAATTTGCTGTAGATATACGCTTCTACTATTCCATCCTTATCTCTGTTTTCCTTTCCAAGAGCTATTATCGCTTCTGGAGTGATTGCGTTAAATATATCATCCTGATATTTCGCAGATGATGTACTTTTCCTTCCCAACAATTTTAAACAAACTAAATCCCTCCATAATTTTGATCTATTCCTGTAAGTCTCAAGATCAGGTAAATTTATATCATGGATAACTCTATCACGCTGTAGAATTTCTGCGATTTGAATAGGTTTATAAAGATGTACCCTTCCTTTTGCAATTACACTATCAAGCAACCGCTTCGCTTCTTCTATACTCATACATATTGAGTTTCCAACAGATTCAATTGAATTTCATTTCGAGCAGGTTTTTTATTCTCCAGCGACTTAATCATTTCAAACGCAATGCTCGTAATAACCGGAACAGAAACAGAATTTCCAGCAACCTTTCTTACTTGTGAGTAAGGAATATTTATTTTAAAACTATCCGGAAATCCTTGAAGGCGCAACATTTCTCTACCTGTTAATCTCCTCTCTCCATTAACAAGAAGATAATTATAACTTCCTCCAGCACGTAACGCACATGAATAAGGTAATGCAGAAATGTTTCCTCCTATGTTTTCATGCCAAATGGATGGAATTGGAGGCTCACCTTTTATAGAATTAATCCTTTTATTTTTTAAATAATCGGTTACAAAATAATTCTTAGGGACTTCCTTTTCTAAAAAATCTATTAATGGTTTATAATAACCTAATGGCTTAGGAAACTTGAAATGAAGTGAATCGTTGAAACCAACAATATATATACGCTCCCTTTTTTGAGGTAAGCCAAAATCAAGGGAATTAAAAACCTTGTGATAAACTGTATAACCGAGACCTTTCAGTTTTTCAAGAATTACTTTAAATGTTTGACCCTTATCGTGCGTTGTTAATCTTTTTACATTTTCTAATAAAAAAGCTGATGGTCGTTTTGATTCTAAAATTTTTTCAATGTTAAAGAACAGGGTTCCTCTTGTATCCGCAAAACCAAGCCCTTTACCAGCTATGCTAAAAGGTTGACAAGGAAATCCAGCAAGTAAAATATCATGGTCCGGAATATTTTTTGGTTCTATTTCATTAATATCCCCGAAAGGAACCTCGCCGAAATTTGCTTCATACATAGACTTTGCTGCACTATCCCATTCCGAAGAAAAAACGTTTTCACAATCGTAGGCTTCAAATCCTAATCGAATCCCACCAATTCCGGCAAACAAATCAATAGTTTTATACTTATTCATTCTAATTATTAAACTTGATGATATTTTTTAATACTTTTATATAACAAATTGATTATAAGTGAACTATAAAACAGCTATAAATATATCAGTTTTTTACATATTTGTGTACTATTTGAACTTAATTTATTCAGCGGTTCTTCTACAAACCAACTATTAAAAATTAAGTTTGATTTTATTAACAGTAGCTTGTTTCGATTTATCTACAATCTTAGCGTAAATCTGAGTTGTTTTTAACTCCCTATGTCCAAGCATTTTGGATACCGTATATATATCTGTTCCCTGACTTAATTGCAATACCGCATAAGTATGCCGGAAACAATGAAAAGTAATATCTTTTGTAATCCCCGCTACTCCAATCCACTGGTATAAATGTTTATTGTGATATGCTGAATACTGCAAGTCTTTAAATACTTTATCTTCTCCTTTCCCTCTTTTGCCCATTAAGTCAAATGCCTGATCAGAAATCGGTAAAGTTTCTTCCCCATTGGTCTTTTGTTGTCGATAGCGGATCAAATATCCTCCATTTGAATCAGATTCTACTTCGGACCATGTTAGTTTTTGAATATCTGAAAACCTCAATCCGGTGAGAGCAGAAAATAAAGCTGCTGCTTTTAGTAATGGATTTTGGCATTCCGTTTTCACAAGGCTATTTAATTCCTCTATGGTTAGATAATTTTTTCTTGTCTCAGCTTCCTTAATAGGTTCTATTTTAGAATTTAAATCAAAAGCTAATAAACCTTCTTTATAAGCGAGCTTTAGGGCTGCTTTAAATTTGTTAAAATAAGAGGATGCTGAATTTTGAGCAAGTTTGACTTTAGTGCTTCGATTGCTTTTTGCATTAAGCAAATACTCTTTAAAGTCATTACAGAATTTTTCACTCAGATCAGCAAATTTTAATTTCTCATTAGTAAATGCCACAAGATATTTATATGCGGACATCCAATTATCATAATTCGATTCATACCGTTTGTAAGCAAGTTTTTGGAAGTATTTTATAAAATCATTTTCACCAAGTTCTTTTTGTTTCAATTGTTGCTTTTCCTGTTCAGTATAAATTTCCGGTTTGTTTGCTTGACTGTGTTTTTTCATCCGGATTTCCTCTGCAATCTGCATGGTTTCTTTATCTTGTTTTTTGTCAATTATTGACTTTGGATTATTTAATAGATACAGATTCAGGAACTCTCGTCTTTTGAGTTTGCCAGTTTTCTGATCAACAACTCCGGGATAGTAATCCAAATAAAGGCTGCTTCTGCCTGCGGAAATGGCTTTTTGCCTTAATTTAACTTTAATGCCCATAATTATAATTCTTTAAATAAATGATCAATATCAGTTCGCTTTATTCTTGTAAGTCTTTGGGATAAATTCAATGCTGGTATGGTCCCGTTTTCAATTGCTCGGTAAATACTCTTAGCATTTGTTTTTAACAATATTGCTGCTTCCTTCACGGTTAAAAATTGCTTTGCTTGAATCTCTAAAATTGGCTTTGTTTTGACCTTTAAAGTTTCCTCATTACTTCGTTTGATTTTGTTATTCGTGATCTGAACCTTATGAGCTCTCTTAGCACAGGTATCGCTGCAATAACGGGTATAAGTGGTCCGGGCAATAAAATCCTGCCCACACAATTGACAATGCCTTTGTACCCTGATATTAGAGGTCATAAGGGTAAATAAGAGTCGTTAAGGGTCATTAAGCATCCTTAAGGGACATTAAGGGACAAAAAATAAGGGTTTCAGAACCCAAATCTTGTACCTCGACCCATAAGGTACAATAAAGATACAAAATATCTATTGAAAACCAGATAATAAATTAGGGTATCAATTAACTTAAAATAATTATATTATTGTATATCAATTATTTACATATACATACTATACGTTATTCAATTGATGGTTTGTATAGTTACTTTCCAATACAAAACTTCCCAAAAATATTTCCCAAAATTTCATCGTTTGTAATTTCACCACTGATTTCTGATAAGTGGTACAAAGCGTGACGAATGTGTTGAGCCAACAAGTCACTTTGCAATCCGGATTGCATGCCTTCAATAGCCGCATTAATATGGTGAATGGATTTTTGCAATGCATCCTGATGTCTTGCATTTATTGCAATGCTGTGATCTTGAATTTTTGAATCTCCTAAAACCATTTCATACAATCGGGTTTTGATGTAATCCAAATTCATTTTGTTTTTTGCAGAACAAGGTATGATTTGATTTTTGCTTAGAATTTCATTGACATAGTTCTCGTAATCAATCCCCGGATTTAAATCCATTTTATTTGCTATTACAAGTAACTTTTGTCCGGTTTGTTTTAGTTTTTCTATATCTTTCCAGAGTTGTTCTTTGCTCATTTCCAATACATCAAAAACATACACCAAAACACTCGATTCCTTAATTTTTTCCATACTCCGTTCCACGCCCATCTTTTCTATTTGATCCTGCGCTTCACGAAGTCCCGCTGTATCTATTAAGCGAAATAAAATACCCTGAATATTAAGGATCTCCTCAATAGTATCTCTTGTTGTTCCGGCTATATCTGATACTAGTGCACGGTCTTCTTGTAATAAAGCATTGAGCAAGGTTGATTTTCCGGCATTCGGCCTTCCGGCAATAACAGTCTTGACTCCTTGTTTTACTGCATTGCCCAAATCAAAACTGGCATGCAGTTTCAAAATATGCTGTTGAACTTTTTGAAGCAAGGAATTTAAATTTTCCCGGTCTGCAAATTCAACATCTTCTTCTGCAAAATCCAATTCCAATTCCAACAAACTGATAAAATGCAGGAGTTCACTTCGCAATTCCTGAATTTCATTTTTAATTCCACCTTTCAATTGACTGATGGCCAATTTTTGTGCAGCTTGTGTTTCTGAAGCAATTAAATCTGCAACAGCCTCCGCTTGTGAAAGGTCCATTTTTCCATTAATAAAAGCACGCATGGAAAATTCTCCTGCCTTTGCCGGAACTGCCCCGCATTCTAAAATTCGATTTAAAACTGTTTGCAGGATGAATGTTGAACCGTGACAAGAAATTTCAACCAAATCTTCTCCTGTATATGAATGCGGTGAACGAAATACCGTTACCAGAACTTCATCTAATATCTGATCGTTTGAATCTAAAATCTTGCCTAAGTGAACGGTATTGGCTGATGCATTCTTTAAATCCTTTCCTTTAAAGATTCCGGAGACCAATTCAATACTGTCATGACCGGAAACCCGAATCAGACCGATGGCTCCTGTGCCAGGAGCAGTAGCTATGGCAGCAATGCTTGTAGTATCCACTGATGGAATTTATTTATGCAAAACTATGTTTATTGTATAGGATTGTCTTTTCAATCTAAAAATAATTATTTTCGCGAAAAAGCTCAAGATATGGCAACTATGGATGCGTTGAAAGAATCTGGTAAAAAATGGTGGAAATGGACAAAACGCTTGATTTTGTTCGTTTTATTGATTGGCCTGTCCTTCTTACTGTTTATTTTATTTGCAAATTACAGTGAAGGCTCTCGAACCGGTTACGTTACAAAAATTAGTCACAAAGGATTTGTATTTAAAACCTACGAAGGCGAATTAAATTTTGGCTTTTTTTCTGGTGCAGCAAACAATGGCAAACCTGCTGACAATGTCTGGTATTTTTCAGTAATCAATGCCGAAGTTGCTCGGCAGGTTGAGGAGGCTTCAAAAGCCGGCAGTAATGTCACACTACATTATAAAGAAAAATACTTAAAAATTGCATTTAGGGGTGAGACGACTTACCTCGTTTACAAAGTAGAACCTGAATTTGGAAAACCAAATCCCACAAATCAGAACCAATGATAGGCTAACCAGGAAGCAAAATAGGCCAACAAACCCATATAAATAAATTGTACAATTGGCCAACGTTTCGTACGTGTTTCCTTCCACATAACTGCAAACGTGCTCATGCATTGCATTGCAAATGCATAAAACAATATCAAAGAAATAGAAGTCTTTTTATCAAAAAACAAACTGCCATCTGAACGTTTTTCTAAGGCCATGCGATCTCTTAATAAAATTTCATCATCGTTGGATCCCAAACTGTAAATCGTTGACATCGTGCCAACAAAAACTTCGCGCGCTGCAAATGATGTCAACAATGCAATCGAAATTTTCCAATCAAAACCCAATGGCTCAACAATCGGTTCAATAAACCGTCCGGCTTGTCCGGCAAACGAATGTTCTAATTTTCTTGCTTCGATCTCGGATAAAGTTTCTAAAGAATCCCTACCCATCATTTTAGATTCCATCCGAACTTCCTGCTCTACTTTGTCAAATTCACCTTTCCAGGAAAAACTTGACATAAACCATAAAATAATACTGATTAATAAAATTATTTTTCCTGCCTCAAAAACAAAACTTTTTACTTTCTCATATACAACCATCAGTACCTGTCTCATTTGAGGCAATCTGTAATCTGGTAATTGCATAGCCAATACACTCAGTTCATCCGTCTTGACAAAATACCGGATGACCATTGCAGTTAACAAGGCCATTACGATTCCCAATGAATACAATGCCATAAATGCTACACCCTGACTATTAAAAATCCCCATAATTTCTTTATACGGCACAACAAAACCAATCAAAGCTGTATAAACCGGAATTCGAGCTGAGCAAGGGATCAAAGGAATTACAAACATTGTTACCAATCGGTCTCGTTGGTTGTTGATGCTGCGGGTAGACATAATCGCAGGGATTGCACATGCACCTCCGCTGATTAAACCAACAACGGACCTACCATTTAATCCTACTTTTTTTAACAGGTGATCAAACAAATACACAACCCGCGCCATATAACCCAACTCTTCCATCCAACTAATCAGAAAAAATAAAATTGCTATTTGTGGAATGAAAACCATGACGCCACTTAAACCAGGGATAAGTCCTTTTACTATCAATTGGGAAAACAAGCCATCGCCCAACAAATCACCTAAACTGCCTTGCAATGTCGCAAAGCCCGATTCTATCCAATCCATTGGATAACTGGCCCAGGAAAAAATAGCTTGAAAAATAAAAAACATGATCACGGTAAAAATAGTAACCCCAACCAAAGGTTGCGTGAGCACTGCATCTATTTTATTGGTATTTTCCTTCGATCGGGTATTTTTGTTAAACTGAATTAAGGAAACCCATTCATCTATCAAATCATATCGCTCCAAAGTTTCTTCAATTTGAAGTTTTAATGAATGCTCTTTTCCAAAATAATTGTTGATTCTTGAAGATTGAATTTTTTGTCCATAATGCTTCCACAATAAATAATTGTAGGCATTTTTAAACAAAGCATTGGACTCTAATTTTTCCAATTCGTGTTCCGGAATTGTATATAAATTTTTCCTGGAAAGAAAAATATGCGAAAACCGAATGATGCTTTGAATTCGTTCTTTTAGAGTATCCAGATTTAAATACGATTTCGAACTAACCGGAATTATAGGACATTTTAGTTTTTGTTCTAATAATAAAGTCCACTTTTCTATCAATTCGGGTTCAGCCAAATCACAATTACTTAAACAAACAATTACCGGAAACTCTAAGTCCACTATTTGTGTAAGTAATAAAAGCTGCTTATCTAACAATAAAATATCAGCTACGTAAATGATGGCATCCGGGTGGTGAGGATCCTTCAAATCAATCAAGGCCCTGGTCAATACAAATTCATCGTAAGTATTGGAATGCAAACTGTATGCACCCGGAAAATCAATTAGCTCAATTAAGGAACCATCTTTGGCACGAATTTTACCAGATTTAGAATCAACCGTTACCCCCGGATAATTTCCAACTTTTTGATTTAGTCCGGTAAGATGATTAAAAATACTGGTCTTGCCGCTGTTGGGATTTCCAACCAAACCTATTTTATACGACTGCTCCACCATCTGTCAGCTGTTTTAATTCCAATCCAAACAATTCGTCTTCACGCAGTGCAAAATGACAACAATCAACTTCAACATAAAAGGCTCCACCCAATAAGGCTTTTCTCTTAATTTCTAATTCCTTCCCGGGATAGATTCCAAGGGCAATTAAACGGGCAGCCAAAAACGGATCTTTAAATCCAAGAATTAGAAATTTACCTTTGGGATAGTACATAGTAATTTACAAAAGTAAGGCCTGGAAGTCTAGACTCAATTAAAATTTATATATAATTGATTATGTTATTATTATATATAGTATATTATTTAATATATATATTAAATACAATTTTAACCACATTTTCAACTTTAAAGCAGCAATTTGGCATTAAATACGTTGTATAGAGAGTAGGTTTTTATGAATATAGCAATACCCATAAATCCATCTGAACAGGAGCTTATTTTGGCTTGCATTGATCGGCAATCCTGGGCACAGCAACGGATTTATGAGGAAAACTATCGGTTGATGATGACGGTATGTATGCGGTATTCAAACAGTGCAGATGATGCCTTTGATATTTTACATGAAGGTTTTCTGAAAGTTTTTACAAACATTCGCACTTACGAAGCCGGTACATTATTGCAAGCATGGATTCGCCGAATTATGGTGAATACAGCCATCGATTTTTATAGAAAAGAAAGTCGTCGCACTACTTCTGATCTGGATGAAGCCCGAACCTTGGCTTATTCTCATACGCATCCGATAGACTCCATGGCCGCTGAAGAAGTTATGAAAGCAGTTCAGAAACTTCCTCCAATGTATAGATCCGTTTTCAACATGTTTGTCATCGAAGGCTATTCACATAGAGAAATTGCAGAAACACTAAATATAACAGAAAGCACTTCCAGATCAAATCTGGTGAAGGCACGCACTAAATTAAAGGAATTATTACATGGCAAAATCTGAACATCCCTTTGATCAAAATATAAAAAATATCCTGGAATCTTATTCCTCGGATTCAAAACCGGATTGGGAATTCATGCAACAAAAAATGGATGCAGCCGAAAGCGATTTGGAATTTGATCAGAAAATCAAGCAAAGCTTGCAAAATTTACAAATTGATTCCGACCAAATAAAATGGAATCAATTTGAAGCAAAGAAAAACAGGATGCTCGAACGAAGACGCCAAATCGTACGCGCCCGACTTATTGAGTCACTCTTGTTTTTATTATTACTATGGACTTTAGATAATATTGGCCTTACCAATATCTTACCAATTAAAGAAAAACAAATTGATGTCTTAAGCCCTGTAGCTAAAGACAAAACGGAATCGATTCAAAAAACTTCAAATCCTTATGCTTCCAACATTGATAACGATGCTGTATTAGCATCTGAAGAAATAAAATCTAAAGATCATTCGCAAATTACAAAATCCAGAGAAACATTTGGATTAATCCCGACATCTGAATCGTTTAAACAAGCAATATCCCAAGTACGAATTAAAAATAATTCAACAACAGCAATTCGCCCAAACTTTTCATTACAATCAGAAGCCAGGAACTCCAGCGAAACGGAACTAGAAAACAATAAAATGCCCTTGGAACACACGGAAGCCATTATTGAAAATGTGCAAAGTCTTCCTGTGATTTATGCAGGAATACCCACAAGTTTTGAATTGATTTTATTAAATGATTTTCCAGAGGTATTAAATGCCTTGCCAAATAAACTAATACCTGTAGCATTAAAATCTACCTGGTTAATGGCACACACAGGCCTTATGTTAAACACCATTCAATCTCCTTCCTTCCTTGATTTTGGCAAAACCTACCAACATCAACTCAGACCGGGAATTCAGACAGCTCTGAGTTTTGGAGTAGAGGCAAAAAAATGGATGATAGAAGGTGGACTTATATACAGCCATCTCTCGTATCAACCCAATATGTCGGAAACTTTGGGAAGTTTTGAAAATGGGTATTATAAAATTCGTTTTGACAAAATACAATCGCACATCATTTCCATTCCTGTTTTATTGCACAGACAACTTATAAGCAAAAATAATTGGAACATCAGCGCCAAACTTGGTTTATCAATTAGCGCAGCTTTAAAAAATTATTTTACCTTAGATACCGTCAATAATTTATCCGGCACGGTTCATCAGGGAATTGCATATGGCACGAAGGACAATTCAGTACTCAATACACGGGTACGCAATGACTCCAATCAAGGCTTATTAGATGGCGGCACCTTTGGTGTAAATTCATTTGCCAACGTTGTAACAGGTATTCGCATGAATCATCAATTGAATGCAAAACTAAATCTCTACACTGAAATTGAACTAAATGCTATGTTAGGTCCGAAAAAAATTGGCAATACGCCTAACGGCTTTGGCCCAAATTCAGATCGAATCATTGCCAGCAATTTCAACATCGGAATTGCTTATAAATTAAAATAAGGGGAATTGGTTTATTTTGACTTCACTATTTCCAAAATCTGTTTTTGGTTTCCAGAAATAATTAAAACATAATAGCTGCCACTTGGTATATCTGGGTTCAGCTTACAAATAAGTTTATGTTCACCATGAGCAAGCTGGTAGTTTGTGAATAAAGATTGCAGTTTTTTACCTTCTGCATTTATTAAATCAATGGAAAGGGTTTTGTTTTCCTTCAAATTAAAATTTAATACAAAATAATCAAGTACCGGATTTGGAACAATGCGCGCAGCCTCCAAAATGGATTCATATTCATTCGTATTGATTACAAGACCAGAAGTATATCTTGCAACTGCAAAATCCAAATTCGTCCCATTTTCAGCTTCTCCGGCAATTACAATTTTACCATCAGCTTGTATGGCTATTGCATAAGCCACATCTTCGCTCATCAAATTACCCATTGGTGTAATGACACTTCCATCACCGCTAAACGTCTTATCCAAAATACCCGCCTCTGTAAATCGTGCCAATCCAAAATCAGCATCAGTTGAAGGTTGGGCTGCTTCGCCTGTTACTAAAATTTTCCCATCTGTTTGCAGCATCATGGCATATCCTTCATCATATCGTGTTCCAATCCCTTGCACAACAATACCATCCGTATTAAAACTTTTATCCAAACTGCCATCTGGTAAAAATCGAACCAATGCAAAATCATCTCCTGTATTATTAAATGTAAATCCAGAAACGACAATCTTCTGATCTTGTTGAACTACAACTGAAAATGCACGCTCCCAATTCGGGCCAATATCCGTAATCGTCTTTCCATCCTGGCTAAAACCAGGATCAGGTTTGCCATCAGCCATCAATCGAATTGTTGCAAAATCAGTGTTAAAATCTGCACCTGTATACCCTGTCATTACTATTTTCCCATCCGATTGAATGGCAATTGCGCGTCCATAATCAGGCCCAGCTCCAACACTTATTGTTGTTTTTCCATCCAAATCAAAGGCAGCATCCGGTAAGCCATTCATCAGTAAAACTGCAACAGCAAATTCTTCCTGACTATTCGTTATTGAGCTTCCTCCCAAATAAATTTTATCATTGTATACAGCCATTGAATAACAGTAATCATCTGTGCCACTAAAATCTACAGTTGCCTTTCCATCCCCACTAAATGTGTTCAGCAATTTGCCATCAGAACTTAACAGAACAATTGCAAAATCAATTGAATTCCCAACCGATGCATACCCACTAATTAATAGCGTACCATTCGCTAATACAACAACAGCTCTGGCTTCATCGTTTCCGCCTGCTATATCTAAGATTAATTTACCATCACCACTGAAACTATTGTCCAAACTTCCATCTGCATTGTAGCGCACAATTGCAAAATCAGTATTTGCGTTATTTTCAGATGTTCCAACAAGCACGATTTTCCCATTTGACTGGCAAGCAATTCCATATGCCTGATCATTTCCATTCCCGACTGCAGTTATTAATTTTCCATCTCCTGAAAACGTTTGGTCTAACACACCAGCCTGTGCAAAAAACATCAAAGGCATCATTAGCAAACATATCAAAGCAATAAATTTCATTTTTACAAAATCTATTTTTTAATAAATTGAGTAGCCGATAGTATTTTTCCAGAATTATTAAATGTTTGCAAAACGTAGGACCCACTTATTAAATGTGATATGTCAATGGTATCGTAAAAATCACATTCAACAACACTTTTTCCGCTACGGTCAATAATTTCACACCTGCTTATTTCTTTGGTTTGTTCTCCAACAACATGGATTTTATCTGTTGCAGGATTTGGAAATACATTAAATAATCGCTCATTGAAATCTTGATTAGCAACTGAAACATGATAGCCATGTGCCAATGCATAATCACCTGCAATTAATTTTGTAATCCTCACAAAGCCTCTTTTATCTGTTGGGTTTACGATTAATTTGTTATAATCTGAATATTCCCTCCAGGGCTCTGTCCAGTCTTTTCTATAAACCAAAATCAAACTATCTTCTGACTTATATAAAATATCACTGTCAATACTTTGAGTATCAATTCCATTGTATTCAATCCGACCATCCATTGCAAGTCTGCCATGATTTATAGTGTGCACCTGCCAAAAATGATTGGTAGATATTTTATCAATATTTATTGCCTTGCGATCTGCATCCGGAGCAACCAAATGATGGACAATATTTACATAACTGCTATCACTTATATCCCCAACATTCACAGTAATCGCAGTATATGGCAAATTGGCAGTGCCGGACTTATTTAAAAGTGCATGACTTTGTAAACTTGCCAGATTCAAATCTTGATCTTCATTTATTAATACAAACGATGGACTGTATCCATCAGGAAGCAAAACGTTAAAACCGTAAGACGCTCCGCTAACTTTTTGCTTGATTAACTGCTTTTCAAGTTTTTGATCGTACATAGAAAAAGTCAAAGGCACTTCACGGTATAAATGATTTGCATGGTAAGATTTTTGTTTCACCTGGATGTAGGCATAATGCTGCCCATTCATATCATATACCTTAAAAGAATCGATATAAAATGTACAATATCCAGGGTTAAAAATATAATCGTCAAAATAAGCAGTCATATCGACTCCACTGTTCCTATTTAAAAAATCTCTGAATTCATACGCATTCATTGATTTTCCATTGAGGCTATCAAAAATCATCGTACATACATTACGGTAACGGGTATCACCCAAATAACCACGCATGTTGTGAATCATTGCAGCTCCTTTCCGATATGTGGTTGTCCCATAAGTTTGATCGTACGGCATGGGTGACAAGGGTAAAAATCCGCCATCATTTTTATGTGCGTTAAATAAAATATTGGATAAATTGGATTTAACGGTTTCTATAAACTCATCTTTGCCGTATGCCTTTTCAATAAATAAATGGCTTGCATATTCTGCATTGCCTTCTTTAATCCACATATCGCGTGCATCATCCAAAGTAGTAACATCTCCCCACCAGTGATGCCCGTATTCATGTGCATACAATTTTTCATTTTGAATCAAGGTACCATTCTGAATGGTGCTTACCGGATAAGCAACATTCGTGGGATGCTCCATGGCTCCTTGTGTAGTTGCCACAAAACCAACCCGCTCAAAACGGTATGCGCCAAACCAATATTCAAATGCATCTATTGCTGTACCAATTTTAGCAAAATTGGTTTTCATTTTTTCGAGATCCGGTGATTTCGATATCAGCTCAATAGGTATTTTAGAATTCAATCCCTGATGCTCACTTTTTGCAACTACATAATTGGCTGCGGCGATCCCAGACAAATAAGTAGTAATAGGGGTATTCATCCGGTAATGTCTTTTAACTTGTTTGGTTCCAACGGGTTCCTCTGAAATAAAAGTACCGACACAATATGCAGGTTTGTCGGAAGTTGATGTTACTATATAATCATAGGTAGTGCGTTCAACAAAATTATCAAAACAAGGAAACCACACCTTTCCAAAATTTGGAGGAGTGGTTGAGAGGCCAATCCCTAAATTATAGATATAATCGTCTACAAAATAAAATCCTCCCCAAACCGGATCACGAACTGGGATGCCATGATAATAAACAACAAGTTCGTCTTCAAAATTTATTGGAAGCGCGGTACCGAAAAATGCGGTTATTAAATCATTGGTATAATTAAATACTATTGGAGTTCCATGGTATAAAACGGAATCCACAGTCAGCTGCTTTAAATCCAATTGAATCCATTGGAGTTGGTCCATTTTAGTTTTAAATCGAACTGTTGTATTTGCCGAAATGCTTTTACCTGAATAATTGCTGACATCTATGGAGATTGCATAATTTAAAATATCAAAACTATCGCTTCGGAGATTCGAATTTAACAAGGCTTGTAATTCAGCTTCACTTGGCTTGGAACGCAACAAGGCATGTGCACTAGCGTTGTGACAAGGAATAAAATCATCAGGTTGCGCCGAAAGCAAAAAGCTTAACAATAAAAAAGAGCATGAACAAAAAAATGTTTTCATATAAAATTTAAGTATGAATTCTGGATAAAGGTTTAACAATAAAAATAATTCCTGCCAACACTAATATGCTAGCCATCAGAAACGAGGCTCCTGGAAAATAGATCGGATGATTTAAATTGGTAAAATAACCAAACAAGGTGGTCATCAATAATGGGCCAATGATTGCAGTAAAACTCATCAATCCCATCAATCCGCCCTGCAATTCACCCTGTGCATTTTGAGGTACCTGATTTGACATCAATCCTTGGATAGCAGGACCGGACAATCCACTAAATGAAAATGGAACCGTAATAGCAAACATTGCCCAACCCGTAGGTGCGAAAGCAAAAGCCAAATACCCAAACATTGCTATGAACAAGGCAAATAAAATCGCATGCTTGTTTCCAAATTTTGGAATTAATATTCTGCTCAATCCGCCTTGAACGATAGCTGCCATCAATCCAACAACAGACAAGGAGATGCCAATCATCTTAGCATCCCATTTAAATTTTTCAATGGTGTAAAAAGACCAGGTACTTTGCAGTGCATAATGAGCTACATAAACCAAAAACAAACTCAATAAAAATCCTTTTACAATCGGATAACTAAACAATACACGCATGGTACCTAAAGGATTGGCGCGCTTCCAATCAAATGCCCTTCGGTTTTCAGGTTTTAAAGACTCCGGGAGTACAAAAATTCCAAACATCATATTTAATAATGCCAAAGCTGCAGAACCAAAAAACGGAATGCGCAGTCCATAATTTCCCAACAAGGCACCAATTGCTGGTCCAATGATAAATCCCAAGCCAAAAGCGGCTCCTATCAATCCAAAATTCTGAGCTCGTTTTTCGGGAGGACTTACGTCTGCAATAAATGAACCTGCAGTAGAAAAGGAAGACCCCGTAATACCAGCAATGATCCGTCCGATAAATAACCAGATAATATTAGGTGCAAAGCCTTGTAATAAATAATCCAGTCCAAAGCCAAATAATGAAAAAAGCAATACAGGTCTTCGGCCATATCGGTCACTTAAGCCCCCCATAATTGGGGCAAATAAAAATAACATCAAGGAAAAAGAAGAGCCCATGTATCCCGCAATTCTGCTGGCATCGCTTAGGTGATATCCTGAAAGTTCTTGAATCAACTGAGGCAAAACCGGAATAACAATTCCCAAGCCGGTAACATCTATCAATACGGTCAGGAAAATAAAACCAAGTGCCTTGTTAAGGGATTTTTGTTCTGTTGCCATCCAATTAAATATGGTCCGCTAAGATACAGAAGAAACTGGATTGGATTAATGGTTAGGATTCAAAGAGGAGACGATAGCTTGAAAGTCTGAATGTTTTTGGGTATTTATTTCACTTCAGACTTAAGATTATAGACCAAACAGTGTTTTTCGGTTTTTTCTTTTTCCTTCAGACTGTAGACATAAAAGCATTCCAGCTTATCCGCTTGCTCGACAACTGCCTACTTGCTCACAAAAGGCAGTGATTGTTGAATTTTCTGCTTTAAAATACCCACAACATTTTTTCCATAAAAGTAACTGGTGGTTTTAAATGCATTCGATATTAATATTTGCCTCCGATCTGAATTGCTGCTTAGGTTTTTTAGACCTTCCAAAATAGCTTCCGGATTTTTACTAGTTAGTAATTCCGCACAATCATATTTGCGTATAAATTCAGCGAGAAAAACATCCGGAGGAATATGCGCTGCGATTGGAATGCCGGATAACAAAAATGGGAGCATGCGGGTAGGAAAAATAGTTTGATATTCTACATCAGAATAGTCACCCGAAAATCCATGAGTTAATAAACAGACGTCGTAATTTTGCAATACTGCATCTACTTCTTCTTGATTTACATAACCCATGTAATGCACACCCAATGAATCTAAATCTAAATTCCACTTATACTTAAAAATTGCTTTTTGAGTTGAAGTGTAAATATCCAGTCGGAATGTTTCGGAATGGGCTGAAAGCAAATGAATCATTCGACTGGTTGCTTCCATATTGGAATGATTGAATGTTCCGATCAACACCAATTTGTATGGTGGACTTTGATTGAATGTTTTCGAAACGGTTCGCTGTGGATATTCACTAAAGGTATGTGGCAACACATCAAACTTTTCTTTCCATTGGGGGTAGGCTTTGCAATAATATGCTTGCATCCCCGTACTCATAGTGAATATTATTTTTGAAGAATTAAATACCGCTGTCTGAATATGCTTTGCAATCCATTTAGAAATGCCTGAGCGATTTTCAACCAACGTATTATGGAAATAAGAAAATAAGGGGATATTAAAATAATCCGATGCAATTTTTGAGGCTAACAAGTAATATGGATCCGGAAAGCAAGCTAAAATAGCCTCTGGCTTTTGAAGTCGAATTAAATTTAATAAACGAATCAAAACAATTGGAAATAGCAGCCATCTAAAAACAACAAAATATCGATCTCCGTGACCTTTCCAATTTAGTTCAGAAAAAAAATAATGATATTCAATTCCATCATAAATTGCCTGTTTTTTTAAAAAAGATTTACTTCCTCCTGCAACAATAATTTCGTCGGATTGAAATTGTTTTGCAAGTTGATGGCTTATAAATGAGCTGCCACCTGACATCGGTGGTATAGCCCAGGAAATTACTAATAATTTAGATTTCCGGGTCAATGCAACCTGTTTTTCCAGGAAAGTACTATTTCTTCATTGATGGATTCCAGAGATTTAGAAATATCCCAGGATGGATAATGCTTTTTCATTTTGCTTAAATCTGATATGTAACAAATATGATCTCCTTCACGATTTTTTTCATCGTAAACAAAATTCATTTTCTTTCCCGAAATTGCTTCAACGATTTCAAAAGCTTCTAAAATCGAACAAGAATTTTGTCTGCCTCCACCAATATTATAAACTTCTGCAATCCGTGGATAATTAAAAAACTGCTCGATAAAACGGGCAACATCCAGAGCATGAATATTGTCGCGAACCTGTTTGCCTTTGTATCCAAAAATTGTATATTCTTTGCCCGTTAAATTGACCTGAACAAGATAACTTAAAAATCCGTGCAACTCCACGCCACTGTGATTAGGCCCTGTCAAGCAGCCGCCCCGCAATACACAAGATTTTATGCCAAAATATCGACCGTATTCCTGAACGAGAATATCTGCTGCCAATTTTGATGCTCCAAACAAGGAATGTTTTGATTGGTCAATGGTAAAATCTTCACGAATACCATTGTAAAATTCCGGATCGGCAAAATCATAACGACTATGTTTTTCAACCAGATTTAATCTATTCGGAGCATCTCCATAGACTTTGTTGGTTGACATATGGACAAAAACAATATCGGGCTTATAAAGTCGGCAGGACTCTAATAGATTGAGGGTAGCATTGGCATTGACATCAAAATCATCAAAAACCCTGGTTGCTGCCAGATCATGACTGGGCTGGGCAGCTGCATGTACAATAAAATCAGGGCGTATTTGTTGAATCAGTTCCAGCACTTTAACTCGATCCCGGAGATCCAATTCAATGTGTTTGAACTGTTTACAACTTTCCTGCAACTGCCTTTGGTTCCATCGGGTATCCCCTTTTGGACCAAAAAAATCTGCCCGCATATTGTTGTCAACTCCAAACAATTCCCAACCCATAATATCAAAATAACGGACCACTTCAGAGCCAATCAGACCAGACGAACCAGTAACGAGTAATTTGGGCATATGAAAACAATCAATAACAGAATAAGTAAGCGCAATGCTTTCTTAAATTAGTGAAACACAAGCGCAAATGTATTAATTATTTTAGGAATCTTAAAAAGCTGGCATCAAGAATTACATAAACGCTCATAGTCAATCCAGCACTAAACAGCAATCAGATTAAACCATCAACAAGTATCAGATCGTAAATCAACTCAGAATTTCAAGGAAGCTATCTTTAATTTAAAATAAAACCAGACCAAAAAATAATATGAAACCGGAACTTCAAAGTTTGATTTAAATGATACCTAATTTTTTTACAAGGAAATTGCAACTTAAATAGTCAATTAGAAAAAAAATTGCTGTAATTTGTATTAGTATTGCGTGTCAATTTAATCTAAATGGATTGATACTAGTTGATACAAGTTTTTCTTAATCTAAGCCAAATGGATTAAGCTATTATTATGATTTAAAATTAGCATAATTTCTTACTTAATAATATAGAGATAAAAAAATGAACTTTAATTATCCCATTGCAGTAATGATGACTTTGCACTTTATCATAACAACTACTACAACTTATGGCAAATACGCCGATGACATCTTCACAATAATAAAAGCAAAATTCGCATTACAACAAGAACCTTTACTTAAATTAAAATCCTTTCAACTCACAGCTGTAAAATTATTAGATCAAAACAAACTTTCAGAATCAACTAAACTGGATTCCGTCGGTCGTGCCCAATATAAAATTGAACAAATAGATGCATTTTATGACAATTCCTATGTATATCATCTAGTTGACACCTTATTAATGGAGGCCAATCGACAGCTTGTATTAATTGGAAGAGAATATATCAATGAAAATATTGTTTGGATGTGTTACTACTCTAATGATAAATTAGTGTACAGTAAACAAGTTTATTATGACAATGCCGAGGGCAATTATTTATTGGAAAGCAAACTAGAAAAACAAAACTTAATTTTAAATTCGGATGATGTCAATGAAGGAAAAAGAACAGTACGATTTAAAATCAACAATCGTTTAGAGTGGAAACCAATTCCACTAGTAAAAAAGAAGCAATAAGTAACTTAATAGAGAGCCTACAACTATTTATTTTAAATCTCTTTATTAGAGATTTGGTTTCCTAAATAAATTCAATTGATAACAATTGGTTGTTTTGAATACCTTTCCGAATCACATTCTTTGATCTAAACCGATACCATTTTTGTTAGAATCGGAAATTACAAATTAATATTCACCTAATTAGTGACTAGCATAAAAGAATGCTTTGCTTTATAAAAAGTCTGGAATCAATTTCAAATCTCAAATTTTATATAAAAAAAGGGTTATGAAAAAAACTCTCATAACCCCTTGATTTAAAGTCGGGGCACCAGGATTCGAACCTGGGACCCCCTGCTCCCAAAGCAGTTTAAAGTTGGATTTTTATGTATTTATAAATGTATAAAATGCTGTTTATCAGTAGTAGAAATTCCAAATTAGTTCATATTTTTGCATTATAAACCACAATTTGCTGGCAAATTGCTGGCAAATTTTAAAACTCTGAATGATATGGCTCTTTCTGTAAAAATTGAACTCGATAAGCGAAATAGTAAGAAGAACGGAAAGTATCCTTTAAAACTATTGATTGTTGTCAAACGGGAACCGCTAAGGCTTCCTCTTGGATATAGTCTTTTAGAAAAAGACTGGAATGAAAAATTACAAAGCATCAGGGCTTCTTGTAAAGAATTTGACAACGTCAGCCGGATCAATAATTGGCTATTAAAAGAAAAAAGCAAGATTCTCGGAAAACTAAGCACACTAAGAGAAGAAGGTGTCATCGAAAGATTATCATTAATGGATATTAAAAATCTGCTAATCCGTCCTAATGATGAAACCATGACGTTGGAATTTTTCAACGAAACAATTAAGGAATTGGAGCTAGCTAAAAGATTTGGTAATGCCAGAGTTTACGACACAACTTCCAGAAGTATTAGGAACTTCGCAAAAGGAAGCGACTTTCCATTAAAGCAAATATCCTTCTCCTGGCTGAAAAAATATGAAGCTTGGTATTTATCTAAGGGAAATACTCGAAATGGACTTAGCGTGCATATCCGCACCCTTCGATCACTTTACAATAAGGCTATAAAATTAAAGAAAATCTCTTCTGAATATTATCCTTTTAAAGATTTTACCCTTAAAAAAGAAGAAACCAGAAAGCGAGCGATAAATCGTGAAGAGCTAATTCGCTTCCTACAATATGAACCAAAAACGGATCGACATAAGAGAGCTAAGGATTATTTTCTGATCAGCTTCTATTTAATGGGAGCTTCATTTGTGGACATTGCATACCTCAAAATAAAAAACATTATTAAGGATAGAATTGAATATAAAAGGCAAAAAACCGGCAAGCTTCATTCCATTCCCATTTCTACTCCACTCAGGGAAATTCTGAACAAATATTTATCAAAGAAAGACGATAATGACTTTATCATAAATATTATTCATTCAACTGAACCCAAAAAACAACTAATTGAAATCAGGGATGAATTAAGGCGGTATAACCGGAGCCTTAAAGAAATTTCAGCTGAATGCGGAATTGAATCGAAAATCTCAAGTTATGTAGCAAGGCATTCTTATGCCACAAATGCAAAAAAAATTGGAGTACCCACTGCGATTATCAGTGAGGCTCTGGGACATTCCACCGAAAAAACCACCCAGATTTATTTGGATTCTTTTGAGAATGATGTTGTTGATAAATATCATGAACTAATTATAACTATTTGAAAATAATTCAGCTGTATACATGAAAAATTTAAAACCTTATTATTATAATAATCATAAAAGACATAAGTAATTGCAAATATTGCAAATAAATTATTTAACTTTACTTTGTACTTTTAAATTTGATATACTCTGACTTATGTTTCCAGCGAAATTTCTGAGTGTCCACATACTCTTTTCATACAATTTTTCCTTTTCAACTTCCGAAATATTAAGAATATCACTTTCATTAACGGCATGGATGAATCTATTTCTTAACTTTCTTATTCTTTCGAGATCCTCATAATCGCATTCTGTATATTCCATATCAATATGCTTAATAGGTAGTATTGTTTTAAAAGGAGATTCACCGAACAGCTCTCCTGTTTCAAGATACCTAAAAAATTTTTCAGTTTTAAATTTTAGATTAGTAATCTTTTTACTAATCTCCTTAGACACCAAATTCGTTTGCACTAAATTAGAAATTGCCTCCATAACATAATTCTCAAAAAGAGTCCATTGAAAACAGAAACATGTATAAAAACCAAAATTTATCATATCTGTTTTAATATCCTTTAATTTAGGATAATGCGCATCGTTAAAAATGCCCGTAGAACTCATATAGTTAAAATGTGTAATAGTAGAAATCATCCATGTCTTTGTCGATTCATCCAATCTTTTAAATTCATCAGTTTTTGCAAATTTATAACTAGGAAGGTCTTGAAAACTTAATTTAAAAAAATCATGATTTCGCCCATAGATTCGTACAATGGAATAATATTGATCTACCTGAACAGAAAACCATCCATATTTTATAATTAAATCATCATGTTTAATATTGGTCATTGACCCAATAAAAGTTGGTTACAATTTCAAATTTGGCTTACTAATTTCTAACATAACTTCATCCCTTAACTTTAAACAAAGACTTTTTAATCTCGAATGTACATTTGGCAAAGAGATAGCATTGTCTAAAGCATCGAGAGAATAATATAGCTTACTATAATTTTGAAAGCAATAGTACTCTTGTAATTCAAGATGAGCCTCCGTATGCAAAAATTCTGCCTTTTTATTATAACTTTCATCTTTTTTCTTAAGTTCTTCAATAATTTTCCTAGCATCCTCAATCATAATCTTAGAAAATTCCTTACAATTCTTACTAAAGCCTAATGATTTCAAATATACTATTGTATTCATTATGCCATACAAATTAAGTTGAACAAACTTTCTTGTTCCTTTCGTCATGTTGATATTCTCTAAATCTGACTTGTAAAACTTATATGCAATTAAAGCACTTTCATGCGCTTGAAATAATATTTCAATCGAAGACTCATTTTCTTCTTCATATTTACAATAATAACAAAGAGCTTTTGAATGATAAAATCTTGGATCATTGGGGTATTCTTTAATTGCTTCATCCGTAAAATACAAAGCATTATCATATTTACCATTTCTCCTAAGAATCCATATCAATAGATAAAAATAATTAGATTCTTGGTAAGAATTTTTAAAATTTATTTTTAATAAAAAGTTTTCTAAATATTCAGATGTGTCCTCACCATAATATTTTGAGTTAGAAAGCATTAATAAAAGTAAACATCTTTTCAAAACTAACTCATCAGTATTATCTGTGAGTGCAAACAGCTTTCTAACTAATTCAAAAACATAAATACTTAGTTTGTCTTCTGTATCATCATAATGAACAACAATCTCAATAAACTTTGGATTGATATTTTCGTCTTCTTCTAGAAAGTAGGTAGGCAAATGATGGTCTTGTCCAAAAATATAATCTTTCCCAATTCCTAAGGACAATATATTACTTACCCTTAAATGATAAAAAATAGCTTGATCTATATTCTTTATTGAATCAAGGATAACTGTTTTCCTAAAAGCATGAATTTGAGACAAATCATTAATCCTTTTTATAACTGTCATTTTCCAACTGTCAACATTACTTGCATTTTTATTATCCTTTAAAATTGAAAACAAAACATCAATTACAAGCTTTATATCTTCTTTATTTCCTTCCTTATTATTAATTGAGTTAATTAACTCATTAAATCTATTAATCTGAAGAAACGTTGAATAACCTTCAAATTCGCGCCTACATTTATCTAATTGACTTGCTAAAAAATCCTCAAGTTGTTTGTCATTTGGATTATATAATCTCTCGCTAGTTCCTCTTAAGCCAGTTCTAACCTCTTTAAGCTTTACAATAGTTTTTATTAACTCAAGATTAGTTATCGTCTTATCCGTATCTGAATCCGCCGATAATAATCTTAAAAAAATCTGAGCTGAATTTCTATGATAATTTACACTTCTACCATTTATGTCAATCGATGAATTGATCAAAACATTATGCAACCCACTATATTTACTTGATTTGTTATAAAAGATATCTTGTGTTTTTGAATCAGATGAAAAATATAAAAGTATTTTATAAGAGTCAGTATCCGCAAGATAGGAATTAATTGAAAATACTTTACTAATTACATTACTATCTCTGGTAAAAGATACTCTTTTATTCAATTCTATAAAGTCTATATTTCCTATATTACTTTTACTATTTGAATAATCAGTAAACAATTTTCCTCTATGTTCCAAAAAATTAGTATAGATAATATCCGACAGTTCGCTGTATGATTTAGGGTTAAATTCATCCTGAAAGGAATTATCAAATAAATCTTCTAATATATTAACATCTTTCAAAATTAGTTTTTCTAAATTAACCAATTTATGAAGTTTATTAATTCCGTCCTCTTGCAATCCAACTGCGATTGATAACAACAATGAAATATTTGAAGCAACTAAGTTTATATCTGATTTTAATAAACTTAGATCTCCATCAGTCTCATTCTTTAACTTAACTATTAATTGTTCTACACTATTAATAACTTTTACTCCGGCTAATGTTGCCTTTTTAATAATATCAATTAAAATTTTTATTTCTTCATAGTGTTCATCGAAAACATACAAACTTAAACTAGCTTTATTTAAAAGTGTATATAAAGCAATTTGCTCATCTGAAATATAATCAATACTTAAATTCTTTTGTTCACTTCTTTCACTAAATATGCCTAGTGGATAAGCGTAGTGCCTTAAGTCGTCCGCATCAAAAGCATAACTAAATTTATACCCTTCCTTTTTTAATTGCTCTTCATGTATAAGCGCATCAACTTGTGCTGTATTCAATGTGCCAATTAATGACTTTATCATATTTCAACTATATATCTAACAATTAATTTTTACTAAATCCGACATCAGCAAGTATCCTGGGATACTTTAAATTAAGGAATGATATATATAAATCATTTTCAAGTTTTACAATATATGGCTCACTTAATGATTCAAAAATTACGTATTCTGGTTTATAAATATGAATCGTATTCGACTCATATTTATTATTAATTGATGTAGTATATCCTTTATACTCTAAATATAGAACATACTCTGAAAAATATTTTGCAAGATTAATATCATTATTTATTGCAGAAGAAACACACTCATTAAATTTTTGTAGTGATTTAATAACAATATCGAATTTATCTTCAAGTTCAAGCAAACATATCTCTGATAGCATTAAATATAATATGCCATTATTATTCTTTTCTGCTAATTTGGATATTAAAGAAAAAATGTGTTCTTTAATAAAATTAAGTATTGATTGATTATAATTCGTGTCCTGGCGAATAACTTTAATTAACCACAAATAGAATGCTTCATAACTCATTTTAGTTTTAAGAAACTCATGAATAGAAATATTGAGTTGAAATAACTCAAGTTTGGTTGTTTTAGTAGATAGGAGAATCTCCATTATTGATAAAAAATCTGCATCGCTTCCAAATCGAATAAAAGATCTAAGAAAGATGGTAATAAACACAGGATGTTCACAATACTTATTAGTATGAAAGTCATTCAATAAGAATTTTCTGATAAAATTGATACTTTCGGAATCAGTAATATTATCTATATAGATGCTTATTAATTTAAGGTGAAGATTTATTTTATAATTACTTGAAACTAGATTAAACAATTTACGTTCCAAAATAATTGAACGAATAACATTATTACTATCATTCGGTTTTATCAGTTCTAAAGTTAATAAGATGTGGTAAAATGTATCAAAGTTTGCATTATTAACATCAAACCTTTTAAGTATGCCTAACAGTGATTCTATAAAGAAATCATGAGCATTTCTAATGTTTATTGCACTAATTTCTTCACTAGAATAATTCTTAAAAAATTCATATAATAATTTTAATTTTATCTCAGGTTCATACTCATTTTCAAATTCAATTTCAATAAATTTACGATTACATATTTTAATTATGTAATTTTCCATTAAATTTGGAAATTGAATTAAATTATTTGCACCTTTTATGGTTGTCATAAATTGACTCTTTTGATACCCTCAATTAAAATACTTGCTTTATTAACGTCAATTAATTCGTACTTTCCTAAGTATTTAGTTAAAATTCCTTTATCTCTACAGATAAACTGCTCATGAATCTGTTCTTTGGAACCATCATTAGAAGCATTGCAAGAGCAAGTTTTACCAAAACAATCATCTTTAATATAAGATAAATAAAAATCATTTGAACAATTAATCCAATTTTTATTTAAAGAAGACGGTTGATAGGTGGTTATTTTAAAGGAAGAACCATAATCAATCAAAAAAAGCATATTACCAGTTGCGGGGAAAATTGACATTCCAGCAGTATCCGGGTACAACCCTAAAGTATTGATTACATTTGTTGAACAAGACATACTGTCATCCATAGATTTTATTCTGTTATATTCATCAAATGTAGAGACCCAAATTGGGTAATTGCTATCTCCTAAGAATTCTATATAATCAAGTAAATTTGGAAACAACTCAACAAAGTCTTCTATTTGGCCATCATTGTTGCTATCCACAACGCTATAAAATCCTACCTTGTCCAAGTAGTATTTCTTAAATCTATAGAAGGATAAAAATGTTACATAGTGATTATTATTTAAGGTGTTAGAAATGAATTCAGTCGAAGCAATGATAGATCCACCAGAATTTCTTAGGTTGTGCTTTATAGAATCAATCCTTTGCGCAAACCATTTCCTAGCATTACTATTATCCGTTATAAATTGCGAATGATCATAATCACATGAATCAAATATTAATTCAATGTGATTCAAATTCAAAATCTCCGAGCCAATTTTTCTTAATTCAATTGCTAAACAGATACCCAATCTTTTAGAGTCGTCATCGCCATTTACTAAATCATCACACCAGATTTGGGCATTGTGATTTAATATATACCTTTTTAGAATATTTAACACATCAATCATAGGCAGTAAATTATTGAATACGTAACGAAGAGAAAGATAGCTATCATTTTTCTTGTTGAAAAGATTTGGATTAAATAGTTAAATTAATATGTATATATATTTGTATATGTGCTTATTATACATTTATTAAGTTGTAATATTTGAATTAAAATGCTATATTTTATGCTGGTTTTATTCTTTCACATAATCTATTAAATATGGGACCAATAGTTGTTAATTACTTGTTTGAAGTAAAAGATTCTTCAAGATTTGATTTAGTAAAAGAAATTCTAAGAGAATATGAAGGTTTTGCTTATTCAACAGGATATTTTCTAAGTATTCAGACTACCTATTCATATGATCATAGAATTTTTGTTCTTTCTCAATCAGTTGAATCTATCGTAAAATGGAATTCATTTTGCCAATTAAATAAAAATGCAATTGATAAAATTTTCACAAACAATCTTATTTCAAAGGAATTTATTCAGTTTGTGCATTCGTTTATCACTTTTTGAACCCAATACAAAATTTTGGAGACTTAAATTTAAGTCTCCTTTTTTTAATAATTATTAAATTCAGGGGTGCGGGTCTCCCGCCAAGATTGCATTTCGCCATAAGGCAGATATTCATATCGCCATGGCGAAATGCAATCTTGCAACTTACCTAAATGAGCATCCGGTTAGTCATCTTCGGCATCCTCTGAATCTAAATCATCCTCGTCTTGTATTCCAGTTCCTTCTTCTGAATCATCTGATTCTGGATCTTCAGTCTGGTTTTCATTATCATCCTCTATCTCACGTTCAAGCCCTTCATTATCCTGCTCCCGATCCGGATTTTTTGCATCCCTGAGACTAGCAAGTTCTTGAAGTTGCTTAGCTTCAACTTGAGCTTGGCGGTTTAATTCCTCCAGCTTTTTGAGGTCAAATCCGAGCGTTTTAAAACGGTAATGCCGTCCGGTTTCATCTTCTACACCATACACCTTTCCACCCCTATCGTATGTTTTAATACCCTCGGATTTGAGCTCGGAAAGAAAATTATCAAGTGATTTTGTCCTATCAAAAACCGTCTGAACGGTTTCCAAAAGTTCTTGCTTTTGTGATAATTTTCCTTCCCGATCCTGAAGCTTCAGCTCCGGATCAGAAAGCTGGAGTTTTTGCGATCTCCCATGAGCCGGAAGACTGTGTATTAGTTCCGGATATTTCTCCTTTTGATATGCGTCCAAAGCAAGTTTAAGGTCTTTGAATTCCTGTCTCGAAATCCGGTTTGATTCGCCGGTAATTAATTTAGTAGCGGACATAACTATATGGAGGTGGATATGCTCTTTATCATGATGAGATGATGCCAAATAGATATTTTCTTTACCTCGTAGCTCGATGTACTTTTTAGTTATGTCCTTTAACAATTCCGGATTGACTTGATTTTTATCCTTGTTTGAAAAGGAAATAATAGTATGGTGAAGGCGAATGTTGTCCTTCCGTTTATTTAATCTTAATTCAAAATTTTTATCCAACTCCTTTGTCCAGCCTTTGGTTGTCCTACTTCTTAAATTATGTTTTAGAATGGGTTTTGGCTTGTTATCTTTTTCCTGTTTGAAAAGATAATTTACCAATTGGCCGGTATTTGATCTTCTTGTGAGATTCTTTAGAATCATATCGAATTGATGAATTCAATCAATGAGTTTTTGTTTTTTGCATTTTTAAAAATATGCTCTTTGATGAGGACTTCTAAAGACTTGGGATTATTTAAGACCGGAAGTATTTCTCGTTCCATTTTGTAAATGGCTTCTAAAATTGATTTACCGGATTTAAATTCAATTGCGTTATCCTCTATCAATTCTTGTATTGAGTTGTAAGTCATTGATAGTTGCTGAGCGATTATTTTTACCTCCTTAGAATCAGGCACTATGAAAGTTTTATTAAGGTATGCAAAGCAAGTTTGCTTTATAAATTTTGTTCGACTTAGTTTATGTCTTTTGGCTTCCATCGATATTTCTTCTAATTCTTCTTCATTAAAGTAAATAGTGAATTCAGAATTAGACTTCCGTTTTTGAATTCTCCATTTTCTTTTGTATTGTTTCCAATATTGATGTCTTGCATTTTTTATTTCCTCTGGTGTTCCAGATTCGAGAACTCCACTGGATTTTAAGAAAGAATATATGGATGATTTAGAATTAAGCATTCTTTTCATCCTCCAACGGAAATAATGGTGGTCTTTTAAAACTGATTCTGCATACTGGCTCATAAGGTGGTAGCTTGGTTTGTGAGTTGAGTTGCCAGTTTGTGTAGTAAGGAGTTAATTTCGCATGTATCGGGGGTTTGTTTCCGATTAATACAATTGCTCTATCAGTCATGCGTATCTCATCCGCTGTCATAAGCTGACGAGTATGTTTAACTTCATTCTCATCAAGATATTCAAATTTGCCAAGGGTGGTTTCGAGCATTTTACATGTTTCAATTGGTTGACCGGGGAGATAGACTTTAGCGTAGCAATTAGCGGTAATATTCTTAGCTTCATAAGTTCCGTAAATGTGTTCAAGCTGATGATAGTCTTGATAGATTAATAGTATTCCACTATTGAATTTGCGAATATTGGATATGGTTGTTGAGAGTCCGGGTAAATACATTGAACTGGCTTCATCCAATAGAAAAAAGATGTTGTTTTCTTCCCTGGCCGGAATTCGAACCAACAATTCATTTAAGAATTGTTGAAAAAATAAGGATGATAAAGCACCGTAATAGTGCATATCCGGAACGGAATTGTTTATAAATAGGGCAATTTTTTTCTTTCTAAATTCTGAAAAATCAATGGTGTCAATTGATGTAATGCTCGCAACGATTTCATCAGTAAATAAAGTAAGGGATGCTTTGGCTGTTGCCAGGATTGATGATAACATTTTATCTCCATACGCTACAAATGCTTTGTATTCGGATAACATCTTATCATCTCTGGCTTTAACAATTAATCGATCAATTTTTTCAGGACTCCCAGCAAATACATTTATTAAATGTAATACATTATATAAAGTCTGATATTCTGGCTCAGCATAGAAAATGAGGTATCTAATAAATAGGGAAATGATTGCCTCCGCACTCTTATTCCAAAACGGATCTTTAGCATCACCCAAAACATTTCTAACCAATAATGATGATAATTTTTGAATATCCGAAATTGACTTGCATCGTTTTAATGGATTAAAACATTCAGAATGCAGGTTACTGTAATTAATGACTTTGATTTCGTATCCAAATTGTTTAAGAGCCCCACTTACCAATAACCGGATTTCATGGCTTGGATCATTAAAAATTAAACTTGAGCTTCCATTTGCCATTAATAAAGCGCTATTAATTAAAATCGTTGAAGTTTTTCCAGATCCGGAGCCTCCAAAAGCAACGCCATTCTTGTAACTGTCTGGAATTGACAGACTATAATCACCCGTAAGGCAGAATCCAAGATCATATTTCTTTAAAACCTGTCCTACGCTTATAAAGTCAGCAGTTAGCTCGAGCTTTTTACTTGAACCAATTATAGCTAATACAAAATGATAAGCTCCATTTAAAGCATCATAAAATAAAGAGAAGGTGATTTCGAAGAAAGCATTGAAAATCTTAATCATCGCATGGTGATTTTCTGAATCGCTTCACCGATTTTTAGAAATACAGCTCCTACTATTTTAAAACAAAAAGATAGAAATAAGGCCATCAATTTAGTTGATGTAATCAACCATGTTTTTAAAAGATCTACAATATATTGTGCTGTGGCTCTTGACATACTAAATAATGGAACCTTAAGTATATTTAATAAATCAAGAGAAGTTAGTTATGGTCATTTAATTTCTTTGCTCATATAGTCATGGGCTAGAAAGGATATCTCGTCCAAAAGCTTGGGGGAAATTTCATCCTTACAAATGGTTGTACCATCAGCCAAGGACATTTCAAATTCCTTATCATTTAAATAAATTGAATAGCCATTCCGACACTTCTTAACTCTACTTATAAAAGCTAGGAATCCGGCATTAAGTCCTTTCTCTTTTATTAAACGATGCACATACACTGAGCAAGTCTCCTTAAATAAACAGTGCCTCCTCTTAGTTGCCGGATATGAAAACCAATAGAATTTTATAAGCCTAAGAACAATCCACCTCATTTACCGAAAATGATAACCATTACAGACGTAGAGGTACCTGGCGTAGCTCCAAACCCAAAACAGCCAGTGGTACCAGCGACATTGGTGTGAATATTACCACATCCCAGGAATTTCCAGCCATCTGTGGATTCTTTTTCAATGAAAGCCTCAACTTGATAAGCTACATCTTCAGTACTGCCCTTATTTGAAACCTTGGCAATGAAAGGTTTTACTTTGTAAGCCATAATTTGAAATTTAAATAAATGAAAATGGTTTTTCCAACGCTAAATTAAACACGGATGTTTCAAATATTACTCACCTGAATAAGAAAGGGGACATGTTGTAATCATAGTGTAATTTAGTGAAGCCTAATTATAAGTAAAATTGATTTGCCTACCACTGTCCTTGTCCTTGTATTATTTCTGCAATAAGGTT
This sequence comes from Saprospiraceae bacterium, assembly GCA_016787575.1. Lineage (GTDB taxonomy): Bacteria > Bacteroidota > Bacteroidia > Chitinophagales > Saprospiraceae > Vicinibacter. Next base: position 70,071 of record JAEUUO010000031.1, read on the forward strand.
ATGATTAAACAATGCTGGAATTGCCACCAAAAGCCAATATTGCAATCATTAAATCCAAACCAGATGATTTAAATACCTTGCAAAATATTTGGGAGCAAGCATTTGATCGATTGCATTCGGTAACAACCAAGGATAAGATTGATCAAATTTTAAATATCACAGCCTTAAAGGATACTGATTATCTCAAGGAATATCTTCAACTCCATGAAAATGAATTAAAACCGGAAGAAAAACACTTTATTGAAATGTCCATCTCCCTTAAAATGCATCCTGGTGAAAACAAAGAATTAAATTTGGAAAAAAACAATTCTGCAGGTGGTCTTATCACCGAGGATGACTTCCAGAACTTTGTGACAAATAATTACGTATCAAAACCAAATCTAGAAATGATTGCCAGAAAAATCAGGAATAACAAACCGCTATCACCTCAAGAGATGGCAATTTATTCGGATAAATCAAATGATATTGAGAATTTAATAAAGTCGATATCAAATAAATATTAAAGGCGGTATGAAAATACCTAAACAAGTGATATGAATAAAATAATCGAGAAAATAGTAAATTACATTACCAAAAAAGGAGGCACCATTGTTGAAACCTCTAATGGCTATGATCAGGAATTTTCCAGAGATGACATGGAAAATTTACTAGCCAACAAATATGTATTGCCATATGTCTTGTTTACTGCCAGTAGAGAATCATTTCTAGAAATTGGCGAAAAATGCATTCAGTTTAACATGGAATCGAAGGACGCTGAAAAATTCATTAATTGGAAGGTAATTGTCTTCGAATTTGATAAGGACAAGGCTCAATTTTGTTTATCTGCAACAACCAACCGTATGGACTTACATGATCCATCCGTGGTGACCGGACTTACAATGGAAAAACGATCTGAACTATTAAAAACATCTTTGTTACTGCTTAGTGATTTTAATGAGTTCCTGACAATAAATGTTTCGGAATAAATATTCAAGATAAAAAGGCCTAATGAGCATTAACATCACTTAATTCGGAATATAGGTAAGACAGATGAAATAATTCATCTCGGCTCATTTGATTTGGATTTTTATTTAGTAAGTCATTAATATACCATTCTGCCACATCAGCATAGTAATTTACATTTTCTTTTACAATGCCCACAATTTTATCTTGCACAATGGCTTTCGCAATCTCAGTTAATGGGAACAGGATGATGTATTTTATAGCCAAGGCAAATAAATTGGGGATGGCAACAAGTATTTGTACCCACCATGAAGCAGTAGAGCTTTCCCGTTCGGCCCAATTGTAGATTCCGAGACCAAAATTTATAAACCATAACATTATTTCTTGTAGTTGCTGTGGCAACCAAAACCTTGAAAGAGGCAATAGTCCTAAGAAACAAGAAAGCACTTGAAGTATTCCAAATATACTTATCAATGTACCTAGTCCGGGACTAATAGCCGATCCAATAGCCGTCAATATCCCTATTAGAATTGCGCCATAAAAAAAAGATACGATCGACAGCATTGCAATATCTTCTTTAAAATCTTCATGTAGAAGATCCTTTAGATTATAACCATCACTTAGAAGGACTTCCTTTAATGTATGTCTATATTTTGTATTCTTAATAGTTTCCCATAAATTCTTTAACGTGGCTTGGATATTATCAGCATTCTTTCGAATTATTTCCTCCGGTTCCTCTTGATAATATTCAGTTTTTGAAGAAAATGCTTCACCAGCTTTGTATGTTCCGTTGAGATACTCTGTGATAAGTTCACAGGCTCCTTCAATTTGCTGAAAATTCAGGGTGTACTCTCTTGTTATTTCAGCATCCTTTAAATGTGCAATTCTGTCCGGATGCCATCGCTTCTTAGCTTTTTTGGCAATATTTGTTAAGTCGCTAATGCTTATTTTCGAAATATCAGTAATCTCAAGAAGCTCAATTGCTTTATCGAATGTTAAGTCTGGCTCCATTTGCAACTTTGAATTTAATTATTAAGGAAAAATGATATTGGTGATATTAACCCTCAAGTTGTTTGCAATTACCGCATCTATCGTGCCCGCACCAACTACAAGTCCACTTGTTATTGTAATTTTCAGAATGACAACTACAACATTTCCAACTTTTAGTTAGAGCGACAATTGATTTTATCTCCGAAGTAAGATGTTTTATTCCGTCATTGTCCGATCTCTGATTTAGGTTATTAAATAGTGTAGTATTTGAATTTCGATTTAATATCTTCATTGCAGTATCTTTTCGATTTACTAAACAAATAAATAATTAACACCTTTGAATATCATGATGCTTTTGTTAAATTAACTCAATTAGCAACTCCAACCACCAAAGAACCGACTAATGCCCCTCCAAGAAAATACCACCATTTTCCGTTTTTAATTTTCTGAAGTTTCGCAACAGCCGTATTAATCTTAGCCTCAGCAGTTTTTATCTTTTCACTTGCTGATTCCATTGATGTAATTGACGATTCTATTTTAAAAGTTAAATTGTTTGCAAAATTATTGTTGATTTCAATAAGTTTTTTAGTAGCACTTATCAAACTGTCATTATTTTCATTTAACATTCTAATTTGTGATTCATACAATATCTTCAATGAATCTGTAAGCTCCAATAAATGAGACGACCTAAGACAATAGTTATAACTTTCGGTACTAATCAAAAAAGCGTCACATGCTAATTTAATTGTTTTATTCTTACTAATATACTTCGACTTTAAATCTGGGCAAATAGTAATAATGCTATCTTTACTCTGTGAACTTGCAATTGGCAATATAAAATAGAATAAAATTACTGTGAGAATTAACTTTTGCATATAGATTAATTACTTTATTGAATCAACATTTGGTAAACCGTTAGGTAATAATTTTTTTAAGTCACTTATCTCTTGTTTAATTATATTTGCTTTTGAATTAAATTCTTTGTTAAATATTTTTCTTTCTTTTTCAAGACCAGAAACTAAAGAGTCTATATTTTGATTTTTCGATTTAAATTCGATTATTTGCATATTCGCTTCATTTAGAATTTTAATTGACCTATTAATATCATTTTTTGAAGAATCCAATGTTAACTGTGCACTATTAAGGGTTCGAATTACTTGTTCGATTTCATCATTTTTAGGCCAAAACCTTAAAACAATAATGGTAATAAGCAAGAGTATAATCACTATGTTAGAATAGTTTCTTGAATTAGTTGACTCCATCAATGGTGTATTTTATAAGATCCAATAAAGTACGATATGTATGTTTGTAAATAGCGAACCTTTTTATTAAATATCCCTCATTAATCTTTAATTGCAATTGTTCAAAATTTGCACTATCTAATCTTACTCCTTGATCAAGGCCTTTAAGTTTATAGCCATTTTTTCCGAAAAAACAGGATTTACCGGAATGAATAACTTTACAGTACTTTAACTTATGATCGACTTCTATACATAGGCCAACGTGATCCCCTTTCTTCAATAATATATCACCCTTCTTTAAATCTTGAATATTGTCACCTATAAGATCAAATCTTTCCGTTTTAAACAAATCATTAGTTCCATATACTGCATCGGCACGCAAATCTTCGGATAATTTAAAACTCTTAATAATAAATCCAGAGCAATCAATCCCAGCCGTATTGTGTAGGCACACACAATTTTTAAATCGACAACAGGTTTTTCCACAAGCATCTCCTGGAGCAAACAAACTTTTTTCAACAAATAGTCTAAACGAGTCAAAAACCATTTTACCACCCCAGCAATATGGCATACCAGAATAAATTCTTGGATTGTTTTGATTAATAAAGTCGCTTGGAATTTTCCAACAACTATTTATTGTATCCTGCTTAAGGCAATACTTAGGTATAATATAATTTGGAGTATATGTCCATTTTGTTTCCAGAAATTCATAAGCCGTTCTAATCACAGAAGAACTTTTGTTAGAATCATTTATGTAATGATCATACTTGCTATAACTTTGGACTAACTGCGGTAAATGCTTTTTAAATTCATTTAAAACTTTTAACTGCCAGTTAATATCATTCACTTTATTAAGTGAGTCAGGAAAATAACTTAAAAAAGATGCTTTATCATATAGCTTAAAAGCACTGTGCTCAGAATCAATCCATTTTTCTAATGAATCTTTAATGTTAATATTTTTTGAAAATGTCGAATCAGTGTTTGTTGATAAAGTTGAGTTAATTTTAGGTAAAATAGGTTCTGGATTTCTTTCCTTGCATCCGGTATTTATTAATATAAATATCAATAAGTAATATAAAATTGAGCGATTAATTATCAAGTTACAATTTGGCTCTATTAATCCCATATTGATAAGCAGTACTTTATATTCACGCTTTAACTAAATAGTATAATGTATCAATTTCAAAGATATGTCCCTGAAATTTAAATCTTATAAATTGGATTATAAATTAAACAATTAATATAAAAATTTGGCATATGTTGCAGTAGTTATGTAACATAGTGCAGTTCGACTATGATATTTATTGCATCACAATTTACCAACTAAATTTAAAGCTTTATGGATTGTTTGCATGTAATTTCAACGATATAAAAATCCCTACAAATATTTTATTATTATGTAGGGATTGTTTGAATGCTGCCTAATTGCTTGGCTTTGTTATTGCTCCATTATCAACAATTAATAATATAATCAGCGGCCTTTTGAGCACTGGCAGAAACTTTGAAAATGAACTTGCTATCTGCTTTAAGTACCTTTAGCCAACCTGCTAGATAGGCCACATTGTTTTCAAAGATGTTATCGTAATCAATTTGAGTGAATCTTGAAAGAAATGATGCACCTATTTCTGCCACCAGTTCCTCTTTACTATATGGCTTAGTTCCAAATCCAGAAAAATCCATTACTTCTGGCCTTGCCAATCTAGAAGAATGCCCAGTGGCATGGATAAGCTCGTGAAAGTATGTAGCATAGTAATGCTCCGAACTCTCAAACTGCTTGATATCTGGCAAATTGATGTAATCTTCATTTGGGTAATAAAAGGCTCTATTTGAGTCAATTTGCCTCAATTCTGGTGGTTTAGGCATATCAAGGATGATTTGCTCGCATCTTTCTATTTTTTCGTTATCGGAAAGCTTTATTTCTAAAAACTTGCTTTTGTCGAGATCAATGCCTTGGATTGATTCTATGTTAAACACATTGTAATACCGAATAAATCGTAAGACTTTTATATCTTCTCCTTTTAATATTCTTGCCTCTGCTTCATTTCGATCAAGCGAATTATCTGCTATATCTTTATAAAAGACTTTAAAGAAAACTACTTGGACAGCTTCTGATCCTTTTTTTATACTTCCTCCAAGTTCTTTAACCTGTTTAAAGGTCATAAAGTACGGAATTCGATAACCGGTATTGTTCATCAAAAGGTAATTAATTCCGGAGTAAATTCTACCGGATACAAAATTACGAGCTAAGCCATAAGTAGTCCACGTCTTTCTCCATGGAGCCACTCCATTTTCAATCATAGCAATTATTTTGTTTGTTATCTCTTCATAAAGCGAGATCTGTTGAACCTGTGGTTCAATTGTTGTTTTCATACAATAAATTTTAAAAGTGAAAAAAATGATTTGCTTAGAGTATTCCTTCGTCTGCGAAGGAATAAAATCCAGAATGTGGAGCTAAAATGATATGGTCTATTAATTGAATATCAATAAGTTTTCCACCTTCCTTGAGCCTTCGGGTTAATTCAATATCCTGTGAACTCGGTTTAGTTGATCCGGATGGATGATTGTGTGCTACAATAATTCCCACTGCAAGTCCCTTCAATGCGGTTGCAAATAAAATTCTCGGATCAGCCACAGTTCCAGTAATTCCTCCACGGCTTAATCGAAAAATGCCTTTTACATAGTTAGCTCGGTTTAGGAATAATACATTGAATTCTTCTACCAACTCCATGTCTCCACTCCAATTCATACGGAATATATTTTCTGCATCGGAAGAAATGCTAACCCTAAGATGACTAGTGGTTGTTAAATTGGAATGGTACTTTACTTTTACTTCGGCCACTTGCAAAAGAAGAGGTGTCTGACTCTTGCCATCTGATTTTTTCATGATTTCTGATTTAGATTGTTAAAGAATATTTCTAAATCAGTATAAAAGAATTGTGAAGTTTATCTAAGACAGTAATATATGCCAGATTGGCAATTAGACTCTTTACTTAAATTAATACCACCACCACTTCTTTACATTGTGCTGATATTCTTTATACTCTTCATTAAATTCATTTGAAAGATGCTTTTCTTCATAAAAGGCCCGAAATGAATTTATTATCATTACCACTAATGGAAAAAACAAAAGCAAAAATGAATTCGAGCAAATAAATGTTGAAAATGCAAGCATAGCTTGACCAAAATAAATTGGATGCCTCATCTTTGCATAAATACCAGTTTTAACCAGCTTTTTCAAATTTGGGTCCGAGTAATCATATAAATGAGGCCCCCAAAGTCCATCAATTTCAACCCTTCCTAATCCTACAATTATAAAACCGAGTATGGTCAATAGAACACCAACTGAATCAGAAATAATAAGAGTTAATTCATTATGAGGGAAACCAAATGTGTCAATATTAATAAGTCCAATTGTTACAAAAAAAGAGTACAAACTAAATGACCCACTTTTAAAATTTAATTCTTTAATAGTTCTCTTTTTTCCAATCTCATACTTCTCATCATATTTTTCCAACAGGTAATATAGGAAAAAGGTCATTATCCAAAAAAACATATTTAATCTCATTGGAACACTAAAACTAAAATAAATTTTATTCAACAAGTTTAATGGACTGGTAACGACCCAAGAAAATTGGGTGTTTGGATTATTATAAAGGTAAGATCCTAATGCAACTATTATGGCAACAATTAATCCTGCTATTACCTTCAACAATATATCCTTAAAGTCCTTTCTGAAACTCATATTAAAATAAATATTTTTAAATGGCATTAATAAATCATATCACAAGTGCCCAATGTTATAAAATAATTACATATATCCATATTATTTTTAATCAAAGATTTTATTAGCAATACAATAATATATTAATTCGTAAGCATTATGTGTATTCGTTTTTTTCATCAATTTCGATCGATACTCATCTACAGTTCTTTTGCTTTTATGGATAATCTTTCCAATTTCTTCAGAAGTCTTTCCATCTCTAATAAACTCCAATAATTCCATCTCAGTTTGACTAAATGAAGGGAGATTGTTGTTTCCGAAAAGTTCTATTTGATGCTTTCTTATTACATCCGATGCAATGATATTTTTAACTTGTTCACTGTAATAACTTTCGCCATTGATTACAGATAGAATTGCAGTATGTATTTCACTTGCTTTTGAGGACTTCAAAAGGTATCCGTTAGCTTTTGCTTCAATTGAATTTGTAACATAACTTGGCAGTTCATGTCCAGTCAACATGATGATTTTAATTTCATTATTTGATTCTTTTAAGGTCTTAGTTACATCAATTCCGTTTTTATTGGGTAAATTTATGTCCATGAGGATTACATCAACTGGCTGATTCTTCATAGCATTTATCAAATCATTTCCATTTTCAACATTAATTACAATATCCAATGTATCGAATATGCTTAAATGAGTTATTAGGCCAGTACGGAATAACTCGTGGTCATCCACCACGCCAACTTTTATTTTATTAGATTTTGTCTGGGTACTCATCTATTTAGTTTAAAGCGATATTTAAACTGACTTTCTGAATATCACTATTTTCCACATTATCAAAGAATATTTGCCCTTGGAGCAATCCGATCCTATGTTGGATATTCTTCAACCCAAGGGCTCCATTGCTTTGAAGATTCTTTAAATAGTCTACATTCAAAAACTTAATTCCATTATGGTATATAAATAAACTCAATTGATTGCCATCCTTTTTTAGTACTAAATTGATTTTTCTTGATTTGCCATGAATTATTGAATTATAGACAATTTCCTGAACCACCCTAAAAAGCATTAATTGTTTAAATGAATCAAGCGGAATTGTATCTACATTGTTATCTATGGTAAATTTGCATTCTTGTGAGCTATTAATTATTGCACTAAAGTCTTCAATTCCATGCAAAAATCCAAAGGTTTCAACAGATGCAGGATGGATTAAATGAGAAATATCACGAATTTTACTAATCGCTGATGAAATATTATTTATAGTAAATTGCAATTTAGTGCCAAGGTTTAGATCCTTATTGTCCATAAAAGCGTTTAAGTCCATTAAAGAAAGATAAAGTATTGGTGCTACATCCTCATGTAAGTTTTCACCAATGATTTTACGTTCTAATTCCTGCGATTTAATCATTGCTTCTGCTAACCTTGCTTCCTGAACTTTTTCTAAAAACAATTTATCTTTTTCCAATCTGATAAACCTTCTTTGTTGAATCACAATAAAGGCAATCACAATGATGACTACAAAAAGCACCACGGAAGTAAGTAAAATAATAACTACTTCAATCTTCATTTCCTGGATAGCATAAAACCGAGAGTAATCATAATATTCTTA
>JAEUUO010000038.1 GCA_016787575.1 Saprospiraceae bacterium
TGCTTATCCCTTCTAGGCTACGATTTACAACCTCAAGCTTGAATTGCCTGTCATAACTTCTTCTGATTTTCATAATTATAAAAATACTGGTTTATGACCAAAGACTTAACTTATTGTCCGGCTTTTTGAGTAGGTCCAACCTGCCTTACTACAAACTTCCTTACTACAGACTTCCCTTCTACAACACTACCAATTTTCTTGTAATTAATCTATTATTTTGAACAATCTGAACAAAATAAGTTCCGGATTCTAAATTCTTAAGTGGCCAATTGAATGCTTGTCCGGATTGCGTTGGTATAAAATTTTCAGTAACCAATAACTTTCCTTCAAGATTTCGGATGCTGAGTTGTATCGGATTTAATTGAAGGGACTGAACGTAAATATCAATGGCACCATGACTTGGGTTGGGTGAAATACTAAACATACCGGAGAACTCTGTTTCGTTTGTTTTTACCGGACCATTTAAAACAAAATCGTACTGGAATGCACCACCAAAATCTGGATTAAAACTTTTAATAGGAATAACCGTATTGTTTACTTTGCGCATGATACGTGCAGAACCTGTTCCATAAGTTGGAAAATACCAGAAATTTAATCCATCGTTGGAAAGGTCCGATACATACAGGGTATAACAACCGGGAGGCAATAACAATTCATCGCGATAAGTAGTTACAGGAGCCATTCCAGACCGTTCAATAACAATTTGTCCTTGACTGTTTACAATTTTATATGCATTGTCTTGCGGGATGTTATTGGTTTTGAATTCAAAAATAATGGAGCCATTGTATCGATCCACCGGTTTGAAAGGAACCCGTTTCAAATTATTAGAAGCATCCTCATCCGATTGCCCATTCACTTCTAAGATAGAAGCTTCAAATAAAAAAATACTGTCCGGACCTGGATTCCAAAAATCACTTTGGACAACTGGCAACTCGATGCGTTGCTCAGTTAACGAATTCAATATACCGGTCCATGTATAGATTTCTTTTATGCGATTTTTAATTCCGTATTCAATTTTTATTGAACGAATTTCATCCGACCCAGAATTGCGAATTGACACGGTAGGTAAATTGCAAGATGGGTTTAATCGATCGAATTCAACCCGATTGGATACGGGTCTGACAATTTCTTCCAGAGATGCATCCAGTTTATGATTTAAGGGCCCATAAGCAACCAGTTGGCTGGACACCAAATAATTTGCCTGATCCAATTGAGGAGGCTCTAAACCATAATCTACATTGATTTCTTGTCCACTGGTTACCAAGTTGCTGATATCAAAATGGAAGGCTTCCGTAGGAGCACCCGGACACCATCCTGCGCGATCAAAAATCCATGTTCCACCCTGAGGATAGATCGGATTGAATCCACATTCCTTCCACACTGTAAATGGAAATTTTTTATTGGAAGTGCCGTTAACCGATACAAAATGAGCTCTGGGAGTAAATTCTCCATTTTGCTCATGGCCGGTAATTGAAAATCTCAATTTGAAATTTTTTGCTGTCGGATGCAATCGCAATTTGCGCTCTTCAAATCGTTTGTTACTTAAGATCTCGGAAAAATAGCCCCGTTGAAAAGGCCAGACATTCGAAATATCCAGAACATTCCGCTCGGGCATTCCTTTGATAAATAAAAACTTTATGTCAATTTCTTCCTGGTTTTCTCCACCCAATTCCATCGACAACAAACGTTTTCCTTTTAAAACTGGAGTGAAATCCGTTACATCAAACTGAAAGGTTTTTCCTTCTTTTCCAAGATCTAAATTGTTGCCATAAGGAGTAACTAATGAAAGCAATTCAAATTTTCCCGGAGTGCGCAAATAATATTTTAAATTTTGGATATCAATCAAATCTTCAGGATCAATAAAAGTGGTTTCGGAGGCTTCTCCGCTTTCCAAATAAATTTTGTCTTCTCCTGCAGCATATAAATAAAATGTAGAATCCAGAATCAAATTGTTGTTGACTACTTTGTATTGTCTTACAGTTCTGGGACCATTTGGAATGGAATCTAAAACCGGAATGTCAGTTACCAACTGAGTCGCATAAACCCCTTGAACAAAACGTAGATTGGGGCGCATGGATGATGTATTAAAATTCATCAGCAATTGATGTCCTCTTTCAGGGTTTCTGTTTAATGATAGTGGAAGGATAGCATGTTGTGGATTTGGAGCCACATCCGTTAATTGCGATCCACTTAATTCTTGTAATGGATAATAAAATATCAAATTTGCATAATCAGGATGCGATGGATCAATGGTTTTATTTTTCCATTGATTGATTTGAATGGAATCCAAGGCTTTATTCCATATGGATAATTCACGCATGCGTCCGTTGTATGGAATCCCATTGTTAGAAGCATCGCCAATCGTCAACGAGCTCATTTGAATTGAATTTAATTTTGCCAATCCAACATGCCACAACGATCCATTTTTATAAATTTTCATTTCACCTGTTACCGCATTTTTTGTAAAAGCCCAATGATTCCATTGTCCCTCGTAATCTGAAACAGCAGCAGCTTTTTCAATACGATCGTAACCACCATTTTTAAATCCACAATCAAAATAAATACTTCCATTACTCCAGGGAAGGTGGATGTTGAATGACCGCTGGTTGTTTGCATTGACCCCTTCTAAAACACTGTTGTTATTAGGCAGTATAGGTGTTGCTCCATAAAGCCAAAACGCTACACTTATTTCATTGGAAACTGCACTCAATTTACCTCCTTCAATTTTACTGTTTAAGCCATCCCATACCAAGGATCGTTCTACTTTATCTGCATAGATCGCTTGTTGATTGGATCCAAGATCATGTGCCATAAATTGAGGTGCTGACAACGCTTCAAAATTGGTATAACTTAAGTCAACTAAAATGGAGGAATTTCCATCCCAGTTGAAAGCGTTGTAAAATTGAAAATGCTGCAAGCCTGTTGAATTAAAATCCGTATTTTTAAAATATACTTCCGAAAGACTTTCATTGTCCGGATATGCTAAGGAAGTTGATTTTGTATGTTTGAGTCGGAGGCGAAAATTATTTAATTTGTTTCCTGCAGCCACTACAAATAAATCCAGTCCGGTAATTTTACCTGCCTTCATTCCACTCGTTAGCAATTCAGAAGCAGTAATGAGATATTGCGCACGGTACAATCCATTGTTGGAACTAATCGGCAATGCAAGATTTCCATTTCCAATGGTAAATTTTTGCTCGGAAACGATCCCACCGAAACTCACATTTTTTTGAAATGATTTATAGTAGGTATATGTTGGAATGGTAGTATAGTAAAATTGCAATCCATTAAATCCTGAAATCACATAATTTCCAATAGTAGCTAAACTGCTATCTTGTTTGGTGCTATCAGTGATAAAGGTATTGCAACTGTAATCCCACTCATAGCAACCAACACTTCCAACTCCTACTCGCGCACCATGACAACGCATGTTGTACTGCATGATTATTTTGCGATAAGATTGTGTCGGATCATCCGGAAATTGAAACAATCCCCGTCTGGAAGTGCTGTCCCATGTAAAGGTTTGCACTGTAATGGTATCCTGTGCAGTTATTACATTCAATGATAAAAACAAACAAAAGATGCTGAGTAGGCTTTTCATGTGTAAGATTGTATCCGTAAAATTAATGCATTCTTAGGATATTGAGCTATCAAGCTGTTAGACTATTAGTCTATTAGGTTGTTAGGTACTTAAGTTTAATTTCAGCAAGGATTGAATTTTTACAATGACAAACAAAATAATACAATCGAATTATTACTTTTCAGGATTGTAGGAATGCAGCTTTACAGAATTGTAGCACTGTAGTTTTGTAGAATTGTAGAATTGTAGAATTGTAGAATTAAAAAAGTCCTGCTTATTGGGCAGGACTTTTTTCAGTAGTCTATAGTTTAAAACGGTTCTTACATCATACCGTCCATTCCACCGCCGTGGTGGTGATGGCCGCCGCCGCCTTTTTCTTCTTTCGGTTTGTCGTTTACAACGCATTCCGTCATCAGAATCATTCCGGCTATAGACGCTGCTTTTTCCAAAGCGATGCGTGTAACTTTTGTCGGATCGATTACTCCGGCTTTTTTCAAATCTTCGTATTCTCCGGTTCTTGCATTAAAACCATATGATGCTTTTTTTGCAGCTACATTCATATATACCACAGAACCTTCAACGCCAGCATTTTCAGCAATTACACGAATTGGAGCTTCCAATGCTTTCTTTACGATCTCAATTCCCAAGGCTTCATCTTCATTGTTTGTACGCGTTCTGTTTAAAGATGGGATTGCTCTAACCAAAGCGACTCCACCACCGGTTACAATTCCTTCTTCAACTGCAGCACGGGTAGCATGCAATGCATCATCAACCCGGTCTTTCTTTTCTTTCATTTCCACTTCAGTTGGAGCACCTATATTTAATACTGCAACGCCTCCTGCCAATTTAGCTAAACGCTCTTGCAATTTTTCTTTATCGTATTCTGAAGTTGTGGTTTCAATTTGTGCTTTGATTTGATTGATACGTGCTTCAATCATTTTCTTAGCACCTTTACCTTTTACAATGGTCGTATTGTCTTTGTCTATTGAAATTTTTTCGCAAGTACCTAGATTATCCAATTCTGTATTTTCAAGTTTGTAACCTTTTTCATCAGAAATCACTGTACCGTTTGTTAAAATCGCTATGTCTTCCAACATTGCTTTGCGGCGATCTCCAAAACCAGGTGCTTTTACGGCTACCACTTTTAATCCACCACGTAAACGGTTTACCACCAATACTCCCAAAGCCTGTGAGTCAACGTCTTCAGCAATAATTAATAAAGGTTTGCCGGTTTGAACAACTTTCTCAAGAATTGGTAACATCTCCTGCATGTTGGAGATTTTTTTATCGTAAATCAGTATCAGCGGATTTTCATATTCAGCTGTCATGTTTTCAGCATTGGTTACGAAGTATGGACTTAAATATCCACGATCGAATTGCATACCTTCCACAACGTCCACTGTAGTTTCAGTTCCTTTTGCTTCCTCAACTGTGATGACTCCATTTACACCAACTTTTTTCATTGCGTTTGCAATCAAATCACCTATTTGTTCGTCGTTGTTTGCAGAGATCGAACCAACTTGTTTGATTTTACTAAAATCATTTCCAATTTGTTCTGATTGTTTTTGCAAATCATTGATAACAGTTGCAACGCCTTTATCAATACCGCGTTTTAAATCCATTGGATTAGAACCTGCAGCAACATATTTCATGCCCGCTGCCACGATGGATTGAGCCAATACGGTTGCAGTGGTGGTGCCATCTCCTGCAAGGTCATTGGTTTTTGAAGCTGCTTCTTTTAAAAGCTGTGCTCCCATATTTTCGATTGGATCTTCCAATTCGATTTCTTTTGCAACGGTTACACCATCTTTAGTAACCTGAGGTGCTCCAAAGCTCTTTTGAATTACTACATTTCTTCCTTTCGGTCCAAGTGTTACTTTAACCGCATTTGCCATTTGATCGATCCCAGATTTTAATTTTTCACGGGCATCGGCATTAAAACTTATTTCTTTTGCCATATTGTTTACTATTTATATATAATGAATAATTGATTAGATAATTACAAGAATGTCATCTTCACGCATGATCAAATAATCATTTCCTTTGTATTGAAATTCCTGTCCGGCATATTTGCCATACAATACTACATCACCTTTGTGTACAGTCATCATGTTGCCATCCTTACCAGGGCCAACAGCGATTACTTCGCCACGAAGCGGTTTTTCTTTAGCAGTGTCCGGGATAATAATCCCCCCTTTTGTTTTTTCTTCAGCGGGAGCCGGTTTGATTACGACTCTGTCGTTGATTGGTTTCATATAAATTTAATTTTATTAAGTGAATTAAAAATTGCGAATTACACTACAGCCATATCATAGATTATGCCATCCCAATAAAAAACCGGTTTTGGCAGGGTTTTATGTCATTTTCAACAATTTTCAAACAAATTCTGCCAATTTCAGGGACAAATTGACATGATTTAATCAAAATGAAAGGTGTTTTTGATCAATTTTTGTCAAAAATGTAAAAATCGGTGGTTTTTTGTCAAAAAACAATGTTTTGGGGAAATTTTGGATGTATGCTTTTGATTTTCAAATTGTTACATGAGTTGATTGAATAAGTGGACCAAGGCTTGAATCACATGAATTGGGACCGATAGCAGAGTGAGTTTTGGATTAAAACAACAAAGCCAGAGATTCATCCCTGGCCTTGTTGTTTCTGAAATTGTTTTTTTTGATTACATGTCCTTATCTGTTGAACAGGATTTCTCTGTATTTTGGTAAGGGCCAGTAAGAATCCTCTACAATTAATTCGAGGCTATCTACGTGATCGCGAATTTCGAGAAAGATCGGTTTAACGTGATCGCAGAAGTAAATTGCTTTGGAGCGACTTGAATTTTGGTGTTCTGCTTTTTCTCTTTGAACACGCATTTTTTCAATCCCTTCATAAGTTGCATTGATGTGCGCCGAAATGGATTCTGCCAACAGTTCCTGCGTCGCACAGGCTCCTTTACTTAAGCCAGCATCTTTACTTGCTTTGATATTTAAGAGTACTTCTGTTTGATAGCGAATGCATGCAGGAAGAATTTGATTTAATGCCAGTTCTTCTATCAAGCTGGATTCGATTTCAACTTTTTTAATGTATTTTTCTAAATAGATTTCGTGACGTGCTTCCTGTTCTTTGTCGTTTAGGATTTTCATGTCTTTAAAAATCTTAGTTGCTTTAGGGGTGGTAAATGCATCCAAAGCAGTTGGTGTTGTTTTTATATTGGGCAAACCACGTTTAGCTGCTTCTTTGGCCCAAGCCTCGCTGTAATTATCACCTTCAAATAAAATGTTTTTAGAGGATTTTATACATTCCCGAAGTTCTTTAAGAATGGCGGAATCTTTTTTCTCTCCATCTGCAATGTGTTTATCTACTTTCTCTTTAAAATCATTCAGCTGATTTGCCACAATCATATTGAGGATCATCATCGGATCCGCGCAATTTGCTGTAGATCCAACTGCTCGGAATTCAAATTTATTTCCTGTAAATGCAAATGGGGATGTTCTGTTTCGATCTGTATTGTCCATCATTACATCCGGAATCATTTTATGAATGTCGAGTTTTAATTCATTTTCTTCTTCCTCCTTTAAATCATTGTCCACACGCATTTCAATGGCATCCAACACTTTCGTAAGATAATCTCCTATAAATACAGAAATAATAGCTGGAGGTGCTTCGTTTGCGCCTAAACGGTAGTCATTGCTTTCAGCTGCTATGCTGGCTCGCAATAAATCAGCGTGGTCGTGTACGGCTTTAATGGTATTTATAAAGAAAGTTAGGAATTGTAAATTGTTACGCGGTGTTTTACCAGGTCCTAAGAGATTGGTACCAGTATCTGTACTCATAGACCAGTTGTTGTGTTTACCTGATCCATTGATGCCAGCAAATGGTTTTTCATGCAACAAAACAATTAGATTGTGTCTGCGGGCAACCCGATCCATCAAATCCATCAACAATTGGTTGTGATCAACAGCGATATTGGCCACTTCAAACATGGGTGCGCATTCAAACTGGCTTGGAGCTACTTCATTGTGGCGGGTGCGCAATGGAATTCCTAATTTATGGCATTCCCGTTCGAGATCCACCATAAAAGCATATACCCTCTCCGGAATGGCCCCAAAATAGTGGTCTTCCAATTGCTGACCTTTTGCAGGTCCGCGACCGAAGACAGTCCGACCACTGGACATTAAATCCGGACGTGCATAATACATCGCTTTGTCAATTACAAAATACTCTTGTTCCCAACCAAGGGTTGCGGTTACTTTATTTACAAAACGGTCGAAATAGCGAGCTACACCAGTAGCGGCTTTGTCCAATGCTTCTACAGAACGCAACAGAGGAGCTTTGTGGTCCAGGGCTTCACCGGTATAAGAAATAAATACAGTTGGTATGCAGAGTGTTTTGGAACCCGCAATATCCATAATAAAAGCAGGAGACATAGGATCCCAAGCAGTATATCCTCGAGCTTCAAAAGTTGCTCGCAATCCACCACTTGGAAATGACGATGCATCTGGTTCTTGTTGGACCAAAGCATCCCCATCGAATTTCTCCAAAGCTGAACCTGAGCCGCTGAGTGTAAAGAATGAGTCGTGTTTTTCGGCTGTACTGCCAGTTAATGGCTGGAACCAGTGACTGTAATGGGTCGTTCCTTGTTCCATCGCCCAAGCCTTTAAAGCAGCTGCAATCTGGTCTGCTAGTTCGCGGGATATTTTTTGTCCGTTGTTGATGGTGTGGGAATAAGCTTTATAGGCATCGTTGGATAAATAGCTGCGAAGCTTGTTGTCTGTAAACACATTTTCACCATAGTAACTGGATATTTTAGCATTGTCCCGTTCTTTTGGAGTTTTGGGTCTGGATAAAAACAGACTCAGTGCGGTACTGCGGTTGGTAGGCATGGGTTTGATTTTTTTGTTGAAAAATAAAAGTAAGCTCAAAATTATTGAATTATTTTGAGCTTTTCGTACCCAATCAAGCATTTTTAACAATAAAATGTGAAATATTCTTTCAAAAATTACATTTTCACATGATTTTTATTAAAAAATATAATATTTATTTAATTTTGATATATTGGTGTTACTTCCATTTGATTTGGAGAACGAATGGTTTGAAGACTCTGAAGTATCCTATTCTGCTTTTTTAAAAAGAGACCCAATTTCAATAGTTGAAATTTAATAAAGGACAAAAAAGAAATTGGCACAGGGAATTGAAGATTTTATCGGCTTATAGGATTAAAGCTTGTATGAACTTTTAAAACAACAAGCATCATTTATCACTTATTTTGAACTTGTTAATCTTAATATTCAGCCCATTTCCCTGTAATCTTTGGGTGCTTTGTTTAAAAATTGAAAATCCATTATAAATACAATAGTGGTATTTTGATAGATAAATTGGCGCAGGTTTGAAACATGAAAAAGATTTCAAGGACGTCGTAGCGTTTAAGTCCAATTTTATTTGTCTAAATACATCCCTCGTATTCTTTTTGTTTCACTAAGAATCTGCCCGAAATGATCTTGATATTTACCAGCTTGTAGTTCACTATCAAAAATTGTAGCGATTTTTTTTACAAGAAGATGATATTTCAACGAATCCTCGACATAAAGATTCTTACTGAAGCTCAATGTTTGTTCATCTTCTTTAAAGCGGATGTCTAGTTTGATGTTATCATTTTCAAGATCCAGACAATGACCTGTGTATTCATTGGTTTCATCTCGTACAATGCTTGCTTTACTCCAGCCGAGTTGGTTTAAAACAAAATCCAAAAAGACCGGCAACATGCCGGGTTTCACAGGATATAAGGTATAATAATTATCGTCTGAATTGTAACGCCCGGTCCAATAGGGTGGTTTTTGATTTTGAATCAATTCCAATTGATATGTGCCATTGATTTGATTCCATTTAAAAAATCGATTAAACCATTGCAAATTTGCTTCGCTAATATTGATCAAACGGGTTGCGGTATTATCAAATTTAACGACGTATCCCGTATCGTTTACAAAATCATAAACTACCAATGCATTTTCAGAATCCGGTAAATCTTCATCTTGGGCATTCCAGGATTGAAAAGCTGCTAAAAATACAATGCTCTTTTGATCCGGAGCAAAAGCAAGAGCTCCGTGCGGAACCGGAAAAGAATAATTGTCAATTGCCTCATTATTCTCATGAAATCCCCATTTTTGAAACGTATGAATATCAAGAATAGTTTGTTCGCCAATCATTAAATAACGGCCGCCTTCCAGACGATTCAATTGATCCAAATTTATTGTGTCATTTTTAGAATATACTTCATGATATTGCCCAGGCTGGCCTTGTTCGCTATCTAAAAATTGTAATGAAGCAAAATCGTGAGATTGCTTCAATAATGGCTCTACTATTGGATTACCCTCATCTATATAAATTAAATACAGGTTTTGACTGCCTGCTATCAAAGTGGGTTGTTTGGCCTCAGCTACTATATAAACATTCCATAAATAAGGTAAACCCGTATTGTTCTGCAATCCGCTTGAAAACTCAATGGGCTTACCTTGATATAAAATAGAATATGCTACATGCGTGCGATTAACCATGCCATAATTTATATCGATCTGACGACCCGAACTTACTTTAGCGCGGATTATAAAAGGTCCATAGGAAATATCCTTTACAAAGTTTCTTAGAGATTTTCTGCCATTAAACCAGTAAATACCTGCGATGAGAATGATACCAATCAGGATTGCTATTTTCATGATTTAAATTATAATAGCAAAAGAACAAAAAATATCAATGAATTCTTCACAATTCCAATCTTTTCAAAATATGGCTTCCAAATAAATAATCAGCGACCACTCTAAAAGGGAAATATTCCAAATAAAATACGCTATGAAATTATTTTTATTAGAAATACACAATTATTTGTAAAAATTGCGTTTACTTTGCATTACAAAGTACTTTTAAAATGAACGAACAAGACCATTTAAATACGCTTTCAGAGATTAAACAGCTCATGGAACGCTCGTCCCGCTTCTTGTCTTTAAGTGGACTTTCAAGCATCCTGATTGGAATCTATGCACTTGCAGGAGTTGGTACAGCTTATTGGTATTTGGATACCCAATCCATGGATGCTGGTCGTTATTTTACGCAGTTTTCTGGATCCTCTTTTGAACAATTCAAGACTTTGATTCCCTTCTTCATTGGAGACGCTGTACTCGTATTAATTCTTTCAATCATTACCACCTATCTATTTACCCAGCGGCTTTCTATGAAACAGGGGATGAAGCATTGGGATCCTGCAGCAAAGCGTTTGTTACTTAACCTATGTATCCCTCTAGTAACCGGTGGGCTTTATAGTTTGATTCTTATTAAACATCAGCGAATTGATTTAATTCTTTCATCCATGCTTATATTTTATGGAATGGCTTTATTGAATGCAAGTCACCACACGCGCACTGAAATCCGTCATTTAGGTATATTGGAAGTACTCCTTGGATTGCTGGCGGCCCTTTATTCAGACTACGGTTTACTATTTTGGGCAATTGGATTTGGTGGATTGCACATCGTGTATGGATTTCTTTTTTACTTCAAGTATGAACGATGAAAGAACTCATTTACGGTCTGAATCGAGAATTTGAAAGTCGGATCCGTTTAGGAATCATGTCTATTCTGATGGTCAACGACAAAGTAGAATTTAAAACATTGAAGGAATTGCTTGAATTGACCGATGGCAATCTTGCCAGTCATTTGTCTGCTCTTGAAAAAGCCAATTACATTAAAGTAAAAAAACAATTCATAGACCGAAAACCAAATACCAGTTATAGTGCCAGTGCTGAAGGAAGAAAAGCATTTGTCTCACATTTAAAATTGCTGGAACAATTTTTAAAAAAAAATTAATCTTTAATACAATTTAATATGGACATACTATCTCATATTGACAATCCAAAACAACTCGAAAAAATGTATCGAGACAATAAATCAGAATTCAAAGCTGCGTTTGATTTAGTGTCTTCAAATATAAAAGACAAGCAATTGTTTGCATATTGGCATGAACGCCTGAATTATCAAAGCCCTTCAATATTCTGGGGAAACCGCAACGATTTCATATTTATTTTATGCGGGGCCTTGCTTGCCGGAATATTGGTAAAAATTCCTGCGATATTTGGTCTAGATCCAGAAATGTTTTACCAAAGAAACATTGGATTTATTGTTTTTCCAATATTAACAACTTACTTCATATGGACGAGATCCTTACCAATTTATAAAACAATAGGCTCAGCCATCGTGTACTTACTTGCTGGGATCTATATAAATAGCCTAGCTGTTTCAGAAAAAAGCGATACGTTTATATTAGCTTGCATTCACCTGCCCATATTGTTGTGGGGCATTCTGGGATTTTCTTATGTAAGAGGAGAATTTAAGAATGCTAGCAAGTTAATGGATTTTCTAAGATACAATGGGGATCTTATCATTATCACGGGACTGATTTTAATTTGTGGGGGAATGCTGACAGGAATCACTATAGGATTATTTTCTGTAATTGGTTTTCAAATTGAAGATTTTTATTTCAACTATTTTGGGATTTTTGGACTGGCAGCGGCGCCAATTGTAGGAACGTATTTAACTCAAACAAATCCTCAATTGGTTCATAAAATAGCCCCTGTCATTGCTCGGATTTTTAGTCCATTGGTACTTATCATGCTGCTTGTATATTTAATTGCAATAGCTTATTCCGGTAAGGATCCATACAACGACCGAACGTTTTTAATTATTTATAATGCCCTTTTAATTGGAGTCATGGCAATCATTTTGTTTTCAATTTCAGAATCGGGTAAACACCAATACGGAAAATTAACAGGTTACATTCTATTGGCATTGTCAATGGTCACTTTGATAGTAAACGGAATTGCACTCTCTGCCATTTTATATCGGATTTCAGAATGGGGTATTACTCCAAACCGAATTGCAGTGTTGGGAGCAAACGTATTGATGTTGATTCATCTGGCATTAATTGCATTTCAACTTTCCAAACAAGCTTTGCTAAAAACAGACAAACAGCGGATTGAACAATCTATAACATATTACTTACCTGTATACATCGTGTGGATTTGCATCGTTACATTTTTATTTCCAATTATTTTTCAATATAAATAAAATTTTTATTCTCAACATATAACTGACTGAATTCAAAATGATACACCGATGCAAAACAAAGCAACAATAATACCACCGCCTAGCACTTTAGATAGCATAGTAGAAATTTGTTCCTGGATTGTCATAGGGTTTATTTGGATATCAATAGCACTAAACTATTCCGAGTTGCCTGAGCTAATTCCAAAACATTACAATGCTCTTGGAAATCCGGATAGTTTTGGCAACAAACTCAGTCTAATCATTCTGGCTGGGATTGCAAGTTTTTTATCTATAGTACTGAGTGCTATCATGAGATATCCACAATCCTTTAATTATCCGGTTACAATTACATCTGAAAATGAAGTCAGACAATATTCAAATGCCATTCAAATGATTCGCTATTTAAAATTATTCCTTTCAATACTTTTCTTTACGCTTGTTATAAAAACCATTTTAATAGCTAAAGGATCTTATCAAGGACTTGGAGTTTGGTTTCTGCCGGTTGTTTTAGTATGTTTGTTTCTGCCGATTGTATATTTTATATCTAAAGCATTCCGATTGAAATAATAATTAATTTATGCAAGCTCAAAAGAATATTGAAAAGCACACCCCTATCAATTTAATTCCATACCAGCTTGTATCAGCATTTTTCATATTTTCTTCGATTTAACTTAGAGCTTTAATACAATTAATTTCCTTTTTTAAAGAGGAAGCAGACAACATTTTTGTATCTTGGAGAGTCTGTAGTCTGTAAGCGTTTAATCCTAAATCCGTAGTTTAATGCTGAATTAAAATTAAATTATTATGAAATTATTAAACCCATTTAAAATACTGTTAATTAACTCTTTGCTTTTAGGGTTTATTTCAGCAATTTCTCAAACTCCTATTGTCAATATTTCAGATCAAACAAAATATCAAATTATTGATGGCTTTGGAGCACATCAGGGCGATGCTTCTGTAAATCAACCCTGGTGGAATGATTTGTATTTTAATGACATGGCCTGTAGTATTTACCGAGTGGATCTCACACCAAGTCTAGTTTCTCCATATTCAGATCTCAGCTATTTTTCACCCTGGTTTATGGGTTCTTCTGTAAAAAGTGTTTTTAATTTTGAAGACCCTGCAAATCCAAATGGCCCGGAAGGAAACCGTGTTCGTACATATACAAATCCCACAGATTATTCAAGAAGCTTTGGAGGTAGAAATGCTCCCATTGCTGTAATGGGTCCCGATTTAGAAAAAAATATAGCTTACTTTCGGTATCAGACTGATGGGGCTATCACAACCGGCAAATCTATGATCAATCAATTGGGAGATTTTAAATTGGTGGGCTCGATCTGGTCTCCACTTCCCTGGTTAAAAGTTAGTTCCGGTAATCGCTACAATCAAAATTGGTGGCCTGGTCCGATAGCCAATACAGCATGGCCTTTTATTTGGGGTGGAAATTTTGCAGGTGGCAGATTGGATGTTTCAGGTACGCCTCTTGCTATTTTTAATGACCAATCTCAAGGAGGAAGTGGACCTACCACATCGCTTACCCAATTTGCAAGAAGCACTGCAGCATACATTGCCGGATATCAACGCTTTCATGGAATGAATTTTTATGCAATCAGTATTCAAAATGAACTAAATTTTGAGGAATACTATTCGAGCATGACTTATCCTTTATCATCCCAATACATAGCAGCATTGAAAGCCGTACGCAATGAATTTGATAAATACCCTGAATTAAAATCCATACGCATCATGGGTCCGGAAGATTTGCTAGGTGGAGATTCTTATGGATTGTGGGAATATGGTGGACCAACACATAAAAATTTACAATACTTAAGAAGCATAGGCCAAGATCCGGATGCATTGAAAGCAATCGATTTTTTTTGCATTCACGGTTATGCTGGCGATGGGCTAACAGCGGCAGGCGCTAATCCAAATTTATGGAATTGGTGGGTCAATGGTTGGAACGCAAGTCCGGCACCTGGAATACCTGCTAATATAAAAGGCTTTTCATCATTTAATAAAAAATCCTGGATGACAGAAACATCCGGAGAAAGTCCTGAGTGGTTGTTTCCTGTGAATGGATTTCCGGGAGATGGCGCTTTTGGAATTGGGATTCGCATCCACCAGGCCTTGACAACCGGAATGGAAAGTGCATGGATCTATTGGACATTTACAACAGCAGACAACAATGGAAATGTTACAAATTACGGTCTGACAAATGCAAATGCAACTACCAATTCTCCAAAATACAATGCAGCTAAACATTATTTTAAATTCATTCGGCCAGGAGCTCAGCGTATTGCATGTATTATTTCCGGCTCCACAGATTTATTAGGCAGTGCATACATTCATGAATCCGAACATAGTTTAACCATAGTACTTATTAATACAAGAAATTCTATTCAAAGTGCTGTATTGAATTTACCCTATTCCGGATTGCAATTTAACCAATATACTTCTTCTTTAAATAGCTATTGGAAATCAAGTAATTTGATTGCGAGTGGTTCTCAAACAAATATTTCATTGCCAGCATACAGTATTGTAACTTTAAAAGCATCAATTCCTGTTACTGCAACAAACGAAACAGCATCCGATATTCCATTTCAAATTATTCCAAATCCTGCATGTACACAAACCATTGTAAATTTTGAATTGAATGAATCGGAAGCAGTGTCTATAAGCATCTTTGATATTCTCGGTACAAAAATTCAAACACTAAATAAAGGAACTTTAGCATCTGGAGTACATTCTGAAAAATTAAATGTTCAACATCTTGCACGTGGTACCTATTTGGTTGAATTGAGAACCACTTCCAGTCATATTGTAAAAAAGATTCAATTGAATTAAATCAAATATAAATTAGTCTATTATTTTGGTAAGGCTGGATCATTTTCGGGCAAGCTATATTCTTTTGCTTTTTTTCCAAAAACCGAAACGTGAATATATCTTTTTGGATTGAGCCGCAAATCCTGCATTAATAAACTTAAATTATGTGATGTGCTGTTAAGATTTTGATATAAAGCTGGGTCTTTAATTAATTTGGTGAGGCTCCCATTTCCTGTTTGAACTTCGGTAAGTATCGAATTCAAGCTTGCAATGCTTGCTTTACTGTCACGCAAAGTCCTATTAAGTTCCTGCATGGTTTCTTCAGTTGATTTCACCAGTTTACCTGGATCTGATTGATTGATGTTGGCAGATATTTTTTCAATATTTTGCAATGTCCTTGAAACGGAATTGGCATTGTTTGCCAAACTGGTAGTTAGCACATCCAGATTTGAGAGTGTTTTATCCAAATGAACGGTCGATGCATTCAGCAACTGATTTAAACTTTTGGTTGCCCGTGCTAAATTATCTAAAATTAAATGTATGTTTTTAACAGTTGCAGCTACTTGTATATTTTGGTTTAATTTGCTGGTGTCCAATATGTGATTTAATTCTTCCCCAAATGTTTGTGTATAATCCTTTAATTCGTCCTTACTAAACATACTTGACAAAGTACCTGCGATTTCCGCATTTTCAATATATGAATTATTTGGCAAACAATCACTGGTACAATATTCTTCAAATTGAAGTAAAATTGCTTTTCCGCCAATTAATCCCTGACTGACTAATACTGCTTTAACGGATCTTGGTATGTTGACTTCATTTTTTACCTCTATAGTCACCAGGATCATTTTGGGATTTTCTGGATCTAACTGAAGTTTTGTAACCGTCCCTACTTTATAACCCCTGGTCAAAACCGGAGAAGAAGGGTCCATTTGACCCACATCCGGATATTTTATGTAATAAGTTTTGGAACGGTCCAGTAAATTACTACCTTTTAAATACTTGTACCCAAAAATCAATAATAATAGTGTTACAATTCCTAGAAGTCCGACTTTAATTTCGTTGCGCAAGAGCCCTGAATTTAATTTTTTAAAAAGTTTGCAAATTTACGAATTTTATACCAAGAGCATCATTTACAAAATAGGTCTATTTACTTTGTTTCTGATCTTCCTTGAACTTGATGATAAAAGCATCTTTAAAACCTTGTTGTTTCATTCGTTCTTTTTCCTCGTTGGCATCTTCAGGACTGATAAAACTACCATAAACTAATTTGTATGCATCCCCTTCCTGAAGTATTTCGTAATTTGGATCTGAATACCAAACAGATCCATGAGCAGGTTTGTTCTTGGCAGAAGCTAATTGGATTTTATAAATTATCAGAGATTCATCGACTGCTGGCATGGCGATTCCTTTAGAACGA
Source organism: Saprospiraceae bacterium (assembly GCA_016787575.1). Taxonomy (GTDB): domain Bacteria; phylum Bacteroidota; class Bacteroidia; order Chitinophagales; family Saprospiraceae; genus Vicinibacter. The sequence goes on from JAEUUO010000038.1 coordinate 16,905, forward strand.
ACATCCTGCATGGCTAAACTCGGATACACAGGATTTAACTGGAGAAATCGGATGATGCCCATGCTGATCATATGAGCAATTTCTTGCTGTCCTTTTGCCGAACACAAATAGTTTTCTTCTTCTCTATGAGTCATATAGCCACATTCAATCAATACAGCAGGCATGCTGACTTGGTGCAATACATGAAATCCTGCTTGTTTGACGCCTTTGCTTTTTCCAGGATGCGCCAATCCAAATTCAGATTCAATGGCTTTTGCCAGTGTAATGCTTTGCTGTAAATGCTGATCCTGAATGTGATTGAGAACTATAAATGATTCGGGTGATTCAAAATTAAGACCATGGTAGTGAGCATCACTGGCTTGTTCAAGAGAAATGGCGTTGTTTTCCCGCCTTGCAACTTCCAAATTTTCCTTTGCTTTATGCAAACCCATAACATAGGTCTCCGTGCCACGAACCTTGGATTGATTGGAAAGAATGGCATTGCAATGTACAGACACAAACAATTCTGCATCTAAATCATTGGCAAACCTCGCCCTTTCGTGCAAAGCCACAAAAGTATCTGCTTCCCGCGTTAAAAAGACAGCCGCTTGAGGTAGTTTATCAGCTAAAATGGCTTGAATTTTCTTACAAATCGACAGAGTAATTTGTTTTTCAACACAATCGCTGCCCTTTGCTCCGTCATCCTGTCCCCCGTGTCCAGGGTCTAGAACAATTGCAGGACCATCAAAAGAAGACATAATTTGAGCCCGGAATATATTTGGACTTAAATAAAGCGTTAAGCTTATTAAATTATAGACAATAAATTGCATTGCAAGGCATGCCCTGTTATCGTAGTTTTGCATTTTGAGTTTTCTTAGTACAAATATACATATTAAATAATTTAATATATATAAATTTATATCTTTTTTTGAATAAAACATTTATATTTTTTATAATATATAGTTTATACAGTAGTCTAAACGCCCAGACTTTTGACAGTCTATCCCTGCCGGACAGGCCCGCATTGGGAGTTACCGGCTCCGATTCTCTGGTCATTAGAGATGGCGCTTTATACCTTGTATCTCCCGACAGCATTGATGTTCCGGTTGATTATGGAGCGGATGACCGTGTTCGCTTTGACTACAAAGAGCGGGTCATACATTTATATAAAAATGCTTATATCCATTACAAAACCATGGATATACGCGCAGATTACATCCGGATTGAATTAAATACGAACCTGGCCATTGCACAGCCGCTGTCTGATTCCATTGGCAATCTGACAGGAATTCCCCAATTTAAAGAAACCGACCAATCCTTTAAGGCTAAAAAAATCACATACAACTTTAAATCAAAAAAAGGCTTAATTGAAGAAGTTGTTACTCATGAGGAAGATTTATACATTCATGGAAGTGAAACCAAATTTATTTCTAAACAAAGTGCAGGCAGTCAAGGGGATGATATCATTTACAACAAGCATGCATTAATTACAACATGTGATGCCGATAAACCTCATTTTGGGATTGCAAGTACACGTCAAAAAGTTATTCCAAATAAATTGGTTGTAGTAGGCCCGTCCAATATTGAAATCGAAGGAATTCCTACTCCGATCTGGTTACCATTTGGGTTTTTTCCAATTTCAAAAAATGCCCAATCCGGTATTCTGTTTCCAAAAGAATATCAATACGACGATCGAGGATTTGGATTGGCGGGAATTGGTTATTATTTACCATTGAATGATCACATCGATTTAAAATTTTTAACAGACATCTTTTTTAAAGGCTCTTATAAAATAAATGTAAGTGGCAATTACAAATGGCGCTATCGATACAATGGCAATTTTTCACTGCAGTTTGAAAACAGAATTCAGGAAATACCCGGAGATTATAAGAAAAACGTCAATCGCCCCATCAGCCTACGTTGGAGTCACAACCAAGAAGCAGGAGCTCATCCTTACCAAACCTTTGGTGGAAGCATGAACATTGAAACCAAAGGATTTAGTAAAACGGTTTATTCGGATACCAGGCAATCTTTGCAAAATGTATTGCGATCCAATTTTAATTACGGATATACATTTCCAAACAGTCCGTTTAGTTTATCTGCTGCAATGAACCATTCTCAAAATTTGATTACCCATGAGTTAAATCTAACCTTACCTGAATTAAACGTTCAAATGCGTACGATCAATCCTTTCAAAAATAAAAACCGCATTTCTCAAGCTGAAAAATGGTACGATCGCATTAATTTAAGTTATGGCGCTCAATTTCAGAATTCATTAAACACGACCGATACCAGTCTCTTTAAAAAAGGTTTTGAGAAAGATTTAATCTACGGTTTAAAGCACCGAGCCGATTTGAATGCCACGTTCAAAGTACTAAAATATTTTAATCTTACACCAAGCATTAATTACAACGAAGAATTTTTCTTTCATAAACAGGATAAAATTTTACAAGACACCATTTTAAAAGATATCATGGGTGTCGATTCCCTTTTTGGCCTGACTCAAACCAAATTTAAATCCGGTTTTTATCCCTTTAGAACATTTAGCTCCAGCGTAAGTCTGGGAACACAGGTATTTGGACAAATCCAATCTTCTAAATCCTGGTTTAGGGGCTTGCGACATCAAGTAACTCCAACCGTATCTATGAGCTATGCTCCGGATTATCATAAAAATCCATTTAATTATTTCAAAACAGTCGATTCGGATTTACGCGATTCCGTCAACAGAAGTTATGAATATTTAATTTTTGCTAAAAGCCCATTTGGTACTGCCTCCGTTCCCTCAGAAAATTTTAATTTAAATTTTAACATTGGCAATAGGGTGGAACTAAAATACTATTCAAAGAAAGATTCATCAACAAAAAAAATTGCAATCCTTGAAGGATTTAATTTTTCCGCCAATTACAATGTATTTGCAGATTCATTTAAACTCAGCTTTATATCCGGTAGTGGAAGCAGTCGTATTTTCAAAGGATACACCACTTTGTATTATGGAATTACAATGGACCCATATGGCCGCATGCTTGTAAATGGAAAAGAAATTCGAAGCAAATCCTATGCCTTAGATTTAAATAAAAAACTAGTTTACCTCACCAATTCATTTATCAATATCAATACAAACATCAGTATAGGTCAATTAATTGGACTCTTTAACAAAGAAATTTTAAATAAAAAAGACAATAATCAATCGTCGCTACCTGAATTATTTTACAATTTCAACATCCAACACATTATAAACTTCAGGCATCTTCGTTTAGCATCCGGAAAAGACACCTTCGAACGAACACTTCACAACATTACTTTATCGGGTAGCATTGCCCTTACCAATAAGTGGAGAATCAACATCAATAACATCAGTTACAATTTTGATAAAAACGGAATTCAATATCCCAGTTTTGGTCTTGAGAGAGATTTGCATTGCTGGCTTATGAAATTTGATTGGTCCCCGCAATTTGGCTATTACTCCTTTACCTTGGGTGTCAAACCAGGTTCCCTGGAATTTATAAGACTGCCAAGCAATCAATCTTTTTCAGGAGCCCGGCGTTAGTTTCCTTTGTCATTTTCAGAGCCTACAAAAAGACGCAACATTATTTTGTGATAAAATTGATGAATCAATTGGTTTAGATCAGAAGAAACATTACAAATAAACACCAATCCTAAAAAGAGTACACTTGTCAATATACTTTGGATAAACAGCGCCAGCAAAGGATTTATATTGAAATAAAATTGCGACACAATTGCAAAGCATATCACAATTATTAACACCAGCTTATACCATGACGGGGTTAAAGGATGCATACCTGTTTTCCAATAGACTACTACCGTTTTTAAAATATTATATATGGCAACCGATAAAAAAGTAGCTAAGGCTGCACCTTCAATTCCAAAAATCGGAATCAACCAAATGTTAAACGCTATATTTAATAAGGCCATTAAGATTAATAAATAAAGTTCCAACATATAATGTCTTGAATAAGCCAATACATAATGATTAATACCTGTTGCTGCATCGATTATCCTTGCCAACAACAGCCAGGCCAACAATCGCTCTATTTTTATTACTTCCTCCGGATTTGGCATTAACTTGCTTAAATAAATAAATCCGGTATAAATACACAACCCAATCCAAACCGTTGGAATAAGCATATTTACAGTTGATTTTGAATATACGGTTTGCAATGCCTCTTGTGCTTTTTCTTTTGAACAAGCTGCAACCAATGAATTCAAACCATCTGTTAAAGCAGATGCAGGAATAAAAGCCACATTACTTATAAATACAGCCAGTGTAAACAGACCATTTGCTTGAGCTCCAATAAAACTGGTAACAAGAATGGAATCGATTCTCAATGCAAGAATCGCACTGGCTCCTCCTAAAACAGAAAACAATGCAAAACGAATGATTGAATTTTTCTGAGGAATTTGAAACTCAAGTCGATTAAAAGGAATTTTAAAATGGACAGCCTTTGATAGATTAACATACAAAAACCCAATTGCAAATACATAATAAAGACAAATTAATAGGGCAAATTGGATTCCGTTTAAATAGTTTTTAAAACTTAGTATAAATAAAAAAGGTAAGAATAATTTCATCAAAAATACCAGCATCGCCGGCCAAACCAATCGCTGAAAATTGATGAAAATTGTTGAAAATAAATCAAATATTACATACAAGATCCCTATGGGTAAAATAAAAATAACAAACGGCCTGACATACGCATCGTTTGAGCCAAGAATTTTTTGAATCCATGGAAAAAACAACAGAAAAACACCTATAAAAATGCCAATTCCCAAAGTGTAGGCTGAAAAAATAAAAGCAAAAAATCGGGATGCATTTTCTTTGGTGTCTTTAAAGTGTGGATAATAACGCAACAACACCGTTCCAAAACCTAAACTGATAAAAGGAACCATGAGTGAGGCTGTATTGGTTAAAAATCCATAAAGTCCATATAGTTTCAAATCATTTGGATAAATAAAAATCGTACTAAGTGCTCCCACAACAGCACCTGTAATTTGAATAATTGAACTTAATAAACTTTGTTTCCGGATTAACTCCATCGCTAAGTTAATTTTTATTGTATTGCAAACCCTTCACCCGATTGGAATGTTTTACTTTTACGGCGAAAGTAAGCAATCATTCAGAAATGCCCGTCTTACCAAACATACCATTTCACATCCCTTACAAGAGTATCAAAGCCTTAGATTACCTGCATGAGGTACTCATTCAAAACAATGCTGCCAGCGATGCATATTTTCATCAACGCTGCAAAAACTGGTTTGCACAAAACCAGCATATTTCCAATATGTATTTGTGCGGATCTTGTACCGATGCCCTTGAATTTTCTGGATTACTTGCAGGTTTTGCCCCTGGAGATGAAATCATTCTACCAAGCTATACTTTTACATCAACAGCAAATGCATTCTTATTGCGTGGATGTACGCTTCGCTTTGCTGACACATCCCGTGCAAGACCAAATATTGAATTGGAGCAGATTTTACCTTTGATCAATCAACAAACCAGGGCCATTGCATTGATTCATTATGCCGGCATTGCGGTCGATATGGATCCCATCCTGAGTTTTGCAAAAGCTCATAATATATTGGTTATTGAAGATGCTGCACAATGCATTGGCGCTCGTTACAAAGGAAAATATTTAGGAAGTATTGGCAATTTAGGATGCATTTCTTTTCATACTTCTAAAATTATTCATTGTGGTGAAGGAGGCGCCCTCTTTATAAATCAAGAATCCTTTGCATCCCATGCCGAATTGATCTTTGAAAAAGGAACCAACCGAAAGGCTTATAAAAATTATGAAACAGACTTTTACGAATGGAAATCAATTGGCTCATCGTATGGCATGTCAGAATTTCAAGCTGCAGTGCTATATGCTCAATTGCAAGGATTGTCCGATGTAATAATCCGACAACTAAAATATTGGAACCTGTATCATGAAAATTTAAAAGAATTAGAAGCAAATGGTACATTGCTCTTGCCGGATCTCCCGGATTATGCACAAATTAATGGAAGTGAATACTACATTGTTTTAGAAAGCGAATTGCAAAGAAATCAATTGCAACAACACCTTGAATCACAAGGCATTCAAACCACAACGCATTACCGTGCTCTTCATAGAAGTAGTTTTTATAAAAACAGATACAAGCAACAGCTTATAAACACCGATTATTTTGAAGCCTGCTTATTGAGATTGCCCTTACATTTTTATTTAACAGAACAAGATGTACTTCAAGTATGCAAGTCTGTTATTCGATTTATTAAGAATTAAAATTTCCTAGAGTTCATTCAGCATTCCAAATTTTTTGAACAATCTGGTCTCGCTGATTTTTAAGGAATTGCCGTGGTTTATTTAAACTGAATATCTTACAATAAGCTGCAAAATCCATAAACAATCCAAATACATATAAAGAAAACATCAGAAACACAAACAATAGAACCGTCTCTGGCCAACTAAAATAATTATGAAGAACAATTAAAAGGAATATGGAAAATAAAGAATGAAAAATCATGCTGATAGCCAATCGGACTGGCGCATAAAATTCCTGACTTTTAATTTTAGATTTAGCAAATGATTTAGCAAGAATCAAAGGAATTCCAAAAGCCAAAATGCCTGGCAGACCTATAAAAAAACATACCAAACAACAAAGAATTTGAAGCATTCGCTCGGCAGCACTATAAAAAACAGCTGCATCAAAAGATTTAAAATTTGAATGTCGGGACGCATAAGAATGCAGAGCATCATTTAACTGTGTTAAAAATGCTGAAGATTTTGCATTCAATGAATCTATAAACTTATCCAAATTTTTATGAGGGGTCTGGCTGTAAAAAATTCCGGATCCATCGTATGGATTCAATTGCTTTTCAAGCATTTCAAATGAAAGGTTGTAAACTGCTTCCTGATGGTGGTGTGAAATCGATGGTACAACTTCCTGCATTTTTTCCTGAAACAGCGCAGTTAATAAACTTAACTTATCCTCTGCTCGTTCGTTTTTGCGATACCATTCAACAATATCGATAGGTTCGCCAAATTTTAAATAAACATCGTTTCGGGTTTTTGTAGGATTGATGTAGTAAATGCCAGTTGGTACAACATATAGTTCATCCACATTTTTTTCTTCTACAGTTCCAATTGCCAATCTGGCAGCACCTTTTTGCAAGGGTCGTAAATATTTTACCAATTGCGAACTGGCCTCTGGAAACATCAAGACAACTTCTTGTTGTGCTAAAACTTCAAATGTTTGATCAAACGTACTTTTATTGTTACGCAATTTTCCAAAACCATCTTTAAATCGGTAAATAGGAATTTGGTTGGTTGATTTAAGAATTGGCAACAACCATTTTTTTTCAAACATATCACCGCGCACTAAAAAATGAAGATCGCGGTGCTGATTGGCAGCAATAATACAAGCTTCTAAAAATGTATTCGGATGGTTTACAATAAATATTACAGGACCTTTTGTTGGAATGCGTTCTCTTCCATATACGAACATCCGTCTGAAGTACAATCTGAATGCAAGGTGTGCCCAGACCTTAAGTAGTTTATAAAACATGAGGATCGTTCATTAATAGGAATCTGTAAAAATAAACAATTGTTTACTTTTGACGGCAGAACATGAAGAATACTTTACTCGTAATAGATGGACCAACTGCCGGTGGCAAGACAGATCTGGCTTTTCAATGGGCTTGTGAATTGGCTTGCCCCATCCTTTCGGCTGATAGCAGGCAAATATTTTGCGATGTAACCATTGGCACCTGCAAACCTTCTGAATATATTCTTAAAACTGTCAAACATTATTTTATCAACCATATTCAAGTCGATGGATCATACAGTGTTGGGCAATACGAGCAAGAAGTCAATATACTTTTAGAAGAATTATTCAAGTTGCATCCGGTACTTATACTTTGCGGTGGAACCGGATTGTATATAAAATCAATTATTAAAGGAATGGATCAAATTCCACTTTCTTCAGAAGAGGTAAAACTGCAGAGCCAAAGTCTTTTAGAAGAACAAGGAATCGATGCTTGCCGTAAAATATTAGCTGAAGTCGATCCTTCTTATTATGCAACTGTAGATTTAAACAATTCCAGGCGCATCCTTAGAGCATTGGAAGTCTATTTTGAAAGCGGACAGGCATTTTCCTCATTTTTAAATAAACCTAGCAATCCCAAACCTTTTGATATTGTTGAAATATGCCTTGTACCCGAACGCGCTCAATTGTATTCCCGTATTGAAGCACGTGTTGATCAAATGATTCTTGAAGGATTGTTTGACGAAGCAAAATCTCTGATTTCATACAGACATTGCCAGGCTCTTAAGACGGTAGGCTATCGTGAGAGTTTTGATTATCTGGATGGAACCATCACCAAAGCTCGTTGTATTGAACTGATCAAGCAAAACTCCAGAAATTATGCAAAAAGACAAATTACCTGGTTCAAAAAAGAATTAATTGGTACACAAATAGATTCAACCAATCCCCAAGAAATAAAAAATATCCGCAATCAGCTTGATGAATTATTCCCTCGGTAATATTTTCAAATTATTGTTTACACTTCGGATTCCAGGTTTCATTCGAAGCATAATAAGCATTTCATAACGGTTGATCTTTGATTCATCGTACTTAAAACTCCACAAATTCATTTCATTTGAAAGTCGCTTTTTGGATTTTAGTTCGTATAGATAAAATTCATTTTCCAATTGCGCAGTTGTCAAACTGCTGTCCATATCTACAATAAACTCATCCGATATTATTTCAGGATTGGTCAAATCAGATTTTTTTTGAATTTGGGTCCATTTCTCAGTTTTAATCAATCCTGCCATTGCCTTTGCTAAATCATCCAAAGCATTTGGAAGATTGGAATTGCTTTTAATGAATTTACGCTTTGCTCCATTTTCATCAAAATAGCTAAGCTCTGTGACAGGAAGATCCGGAATGTTGATTATGTATTCAGCCTGGTAAGAATCCCAGTTTAATGCATCACCCATTCGTTTAAAACTTCTGATTTTCTCTTGGCTCAGTTGGCTAAAATAAACACCGGTTTTTTCTAAATGCTCTTTGCCTTCCAAAATTACCAAACCATTGCGATACATATTCAATTTATAAACCTGACAATGTCCAAAACAAGGATACTTTTGAACCGTCAACCAATGTTTCAATTCAACCGTTTTAGTTTTTACAGCATCTTTGGAACTCTTACAAGCATTAAATCCCAACAAAACCATAAAACTACTGAGGATATAACTGATAGCTCTTAAGTTCATTGCACTAAAATTAATTTGTAACATAATTTCTCTTCTTTATTTGACACTAACAAAAAATATACGCCTGGGTTTACATCGAGTAGTTCTGCTGAAATTGTAACGCTGACTGCTTCTTCAAATTGTTGCTTCCATCGAAGGCGTCCATTCATGTCATACAATTCAAGATTGCAACTAAAATATCCACGACTCTTACTAAGTAACTGCCAATCCAATTGATTTTGGCGTACAATAACTTGCTTCAAATCATCCTGCAATCGCATAGTGCAGTTCATTTTTCCAATTTCCGGCCGATACAATTGAATTTGTTCTTGCATACGGTTTACCTGCCCAATTGTAAATAAATGCATACACGCATCATCAACTAAACTCATGAAATTCATAAATTGGCTATTCTGACCACAACTTACTTGCGGAAATTTTGGGCATCCAAAGTATTCCAATCCTTGTAATGGGGTGTCAGCAACTATATCATCTCCAGCACAATTTGCTTGATCACCGGATAAATGAAACAATCCAAAAAAATGGCCCATCTCATGAACCAGGGTCTTTCCTTGATGAAAAGGTTTATTTCCATGTGCGGTTCCAATTGAACCTATGCTGCGATAATCCAAAATAATTCCATCCTCATCACTGCTTGCATCCCAAGGATATATGGCTTCTCCTAAAACTGGGCATTGGGATCTGTTGATGACAAAAATATTAATATATGTTTTAGGATCCCACAAATCGACACCGCCCAAATTTTTATGCATGAGACTTCGCTTTCCAAATTCTGTTTTACAAGCAATGGATAAATCTGAAATTGAAATCCATTCAATGCCAATGCTAGCATTCCCTACCGGATCTTTATCTGCGAGACAAAATTCAATGTTCGGATTTGCCTTTAAGTTGCGGAAAGCTTCCGGAATGTTATAATCCTCCGCATTGACCGCATTGTTAAAATACCGGTTCAACACTTCCATTTGGGAATAAACTTGCATCGCACTTAATTTCTCCTCTGCACTTGAATAAAATATATGAAAAATTAATCTGCATTGCAATTTTTGCCGAAATTGAATTTTAAAATCTTGTGTTGAAATACTCCTGTATGTTGGCCCCGGCTTATATGGAGCGCATCGCTGCCCCGGCAGGGACTGAATTTCAACAAACACCAAGAAAAAGCAGATCCATTTACTCATTTACTCTAATTAGTCAGTATAAACGGAAATTACGATCCCATTTGCATCCGAATGTTGTTGCTTATCATCCTCATTTTGAAATCCTTCAGAAATCTGAAAAGCAGAAACACCATAAACTTGCATCAGCTTTTTCAAGGTATTCATGCGTTTATCATTTGTATTAGCACCGGATTGATTTAAACCTCCCTTTACAAATGAAATCTTCAATTTTCGATTTTGTTTTAAAATATTACTAAATGCCTCCATTAAACTCGCTCCCGATTCTTTAATTGCAAAACTTTCTTTGTCAAACAATGCATTCCACGGGATCAAGATCAGATCCCTTTCAGGAGTCGAACTGGTTTCAAAACCAATGATTGGATTGGATTCAACCAAATTCCTTAGTTGCTTTTTGACTGATTCACCGATTCGCTTATTATTGCTGGATGGATTTATTTTTGGAATTGCTTGCGGTTCCTTATCAGGAAATTGTGTTTGCTGCTTTGAATTCTTAACTTCAATTGGTAGGTTCGATTCTTTCTCATTTTTTGCAGTAACATTCGGATCCACTGTGCGTATTTCAACTTGTGTGTTGGAATTCTGAAGCGCTTTAAATTTTGCATTTAAACTATCCAGGCTGGCTTGCTTGCTTTCCAATCTTGAAATAGCAATTTTTAATTCTTCAACATGGCTTTTCTTAAGTTGCAACAATTCTTTTTGCTTGAGTTGTAGGCTATCTTTCAAACCCAATGCAGATTCAAGTTCAGATTTTAACTGGTTTACTTTTTGTTCCAATTGCTCCCTCTGGTGTTCATTGGATTTTAAACCATCTCTCAGATCCTGATTTTGACTTTCAAGAATTGTTAATTTGCGTTCTTGTTGCATTCTTATAGAATCAGATTGAACAAATCTCATGGAATGCGTGGATGACTTGTTCAATTCTTCAGTTGTGGCGTTCAATTTAGCATCCTTCTCCAAAAGCAGTTGTTGTTGCTTTTGAATCTGGAGGTTCTTTTCATCAATGATTTCGTTCAATGCGGCTGTTGTTTTTTCATTTTGTTTCAGCTCCTCTTGCAATGCTTTAATTTCTGTTTCTTTTTGACTTTCCTTCTCTTTTACATTTGAGCTTGCCAATGTCTTTTGAATTCGCTCAAGTTCTAAATTAAGTGCAGCATTTGAATCTTTAAGTTTATCAAGTTCCTGATCTTTCTTCTGTATAGCTTCAAGCATTTGTGCATTCAGTCGATTTAGCTCCTCCTGATTTGCTTTGACTTGGTTAATTTCAGTTTGAAGTTCGTTCTCTCTGATTTTTTGATCAAAATTTGTTGTGGCCTTCAATGATTCCGATTCACTCTTAATTTCTCTTAATTCAATTTGCAATTGTTTAATACGAAGTTCTCCAAACTGTACTTGTGATTTTAAAGAATCAATCAATTCATTGGTTGCCATCATTTCTTTGCCTTGTAATACAAGATTTGCTTTTTCCTTAGCAAGCGAGTTTTTCAAAAAAACAATTTCCTTGTTTAAGCTGTCTAGTTTTTTTGCAGTACTTTTTTTAGGTTCTTTAGCTTGAACAAGTTTTTCATATTTTGCATTCAATTGTTCATAATCCAACTTAGATTTTACCAATTGGTCGTTGAGTTGTTTCATCTCTATGACTTGGCTTTCCTGAATCGTACTTTGCGTTTGTTCGTTTTCCAATGGATTGGAACTTGACGAGCTATCCTTTTTTTCAGGACCTGAATTGTGTTTTAAATAAAATTCAATCAATACATTTTCTGTCTTTTGCAATTGCAGTTTAGTTGACTCCAGTTCTTTTGCCAATATTTCCAGACTGTCTTTGTTGAATTTGTTTTCCTGAAGCTGGAAGCTTAACTGATCTCTTTCAGCGGTTACAGAGTGAAAACGCGAACTTGAGACACAAGCGTAAAAATTCAATACTGAACAGATAAGAAATATCCTGAAATGCATAATATATCAACGGATGTACACACAAATTTACCAGCTTTGGCTTAATTTTTTTGACATTCCGATTCGCAGGTTTGAACTATTCACTTCATTTTCAGTTATTTTGTATTGAAAATTAGGTTCTTTTGGAAGTTGTTTTAAATCAGGCCCCTTACACATTTAAATTGTTTGATGCGATATCCGGTATTTCTAATATTTGGGATCAAATACCTGCATCCAGCAGACTTTTAAGCTCTGAATACCTGAATGTACTCGAGACATTTCCACCCGAGTCCATGAAATTCCGCTATGTTTTGGTTTATAAAGGTCCAAAATTGATAGCTTGCCTGTATTTTCAAATCGTTCCCTTCAAAGCAGCGGATCGATTGAAAATGGAACAGGCTCCAAAAAAAAGCCTGGTTTCATGCTTTTATACGCAAATAAAAAAGCTCGTAGCCAAGCAGGTTGATTTCGTAACTCTCATCAATGGAAATTTACTTTCAACAGGACCTTATGGTTTTAAATTGCATCCGGAATTGCAAAATTCTGAATTTCAACAAATATTCGATTCCCTCTTGAATTTGTTATTTAAACAAAACGAATGCATTGATTTTGCCAATCTCTGTTTGCTAAAAGAACTTCCCCCACAACAAGCATTCAATACAAACGCAGCTGATAGTTTTTCAAATTTGCATCCTTTTTTAATTCAACCTTCCATGATTCTTCATTTGCAAGCAGAATGGAAATCACTCGAAAATTATATCGCTGCCTTACAATCCAAATACAGGCTTCGGATTAAAAAAGCATTGGTAGCAGGCGCTCCATTAACTCATATAGAATTCAATCTCGAACAACTTGCCAGTTTGCATCCTGCCATTTATCAGTTGTATCTAAATACTGCTGATGGAGCTGATTTCAATTTGGTCAAACTGCATCCTAAGTATTTTCTTGAACTCAAACGACAAATGGGAAACCGTTATCGCATCTTTGGATTTTTTCATGAAAACGAGCTGATTGCTTTTTATTCCCTTATTGACGATGGACAACAACTGTTAGGTCATTTTCTTGGTACTATGAAGGAGAATAACCTTCGTTATCAGGTGTATTTTAACATCCTCATCAAATTTATAGAATTTGCCATTCAGGGTCAATTTAAAGAAATTAATCTTGCCCGTACTGCGATTGAAATTAAAAGTTCGGTTGGTGCAGTTCCAGTTGACCTGGTTTGTTATTTAACACATCGCAACCGATTTGTAAATCACCTGGTTCCAAATTTGATACAGTATTTAAAACCAGACGAACAATACACCATCCGGAAGCCTTTTAAAAAAGAGACAGGCAGTCAAACCACTTGAAATCGCTTGTACTAGTTAATCTCCTGTTAAATGAAAGCTCCCTAAGCTGCTAGTTTTTCCAGTCCGGTAATTTTGTATGAGATTCTTTAAGTCCATGCATAAATCCAATTGTTTAATCATTGTTTTGTTATTCGTTTTTCTGAGCGCCAGCTCAAGTCAAGAATCGCTTCCTGGAATTTTACAATTTAAAAACCAGGTCTTTCAGTTTGATACCGGTGATTCATTGGTTTTAAATGCCGATAAGCAATTTGTTGTCCTTCTTTTTCATGCCGAACAGGATACCATTGGATTAGATCCCGGATTGTCAACAGAAGGACGTTGGCGGGCTATTAACTTGCTCCGCATGATGAAGACCATAAATTTTACAGCTTTTTTCACTACGCCTTTTCGTAACAACATCCTCACCTTACAACCTTTGGTGGACTATAAAAAAACCCAGCCACATTATTACGATCAATCTGATATTCAGGTACTTATAAAGGATATTGAAAATCAATCCCCCTATCCAGTGATGGTGATGGTTCATCCCGAGACAGTTGGCCTTATATTTGAACAATTAACGAAGTCGAATTTAAACATGGACCTGAGTGCAAATCGATCCGATAAAATGATCTTGATCCAAAGAGACCGGAAACAAGGCAATTATTGGAAAGTCTGTACCTACAAGGTTCGATAATACAAATTTTATGGAATTAGAAACCCGATTTAGGCCGGGGAGCATTGAATCAAAATGGTACGATTGGTGGCTTCAACGGAATTATTTTTCATCCAAACCAGATGAGCGGGTACCATTTTCAATCGTAATTCCTCCTCCTAATGTGACCGGAGTACTGCATATGGGCCACATGCTCAACAATACCATTCAGGATGTATTGATCCGCCGGGCTCGTCAAAATGGATTGAATGCTTGCTGGGTTCCTGGAACCGACCATGCTTCCATAGCAACTGAAGCCAAAGTTGTGCAAATGCTTCGTGAAAAAGGAATTAAGAAATCGGATATTTCAAGGGATGAATTCATGAAATATGCCTGGGAATGGAAAGAAAAATACGGAGGCATCATACTTGAACAATTGAAAAAATTAGGTGCCTCTTGCGATTGGGACCGCACAGCATTTACGATGGATGCCGTTCGATCGGATGCAGTCATCAATGCATTTGTTGATTTATATAACAAAGGAAAATTATACCGCGGCAAACGCATGGTGCATTGGGATCCGGAAGCGAAAACCGTTTTATCCAGTGAGGAAGTGTTGCACAACGACGAACAAGCAAGTTTGTTTCACATCTTATACAAATTGGAAGGATCCGATACAGAAGGTATTGTGATTGCAACCCAACGTCCGGAAACCATTATGGCTGATACAGCAGTTTGCGTTCATCCGGAAGATCCCAGATATTTTGCATTTCACGGCAAGAACGTAATCTTGCCCTTGTTGAATAAAGCCATTCCGGTAATTACCGATACATACATAGATCGCGAATTTGGAACCGGTGCATTAAAAGTTACACCCGCACACGATCCCAATGATTATGAAATCGGTTTGCGCCATGGACTTGATGTTATTGATTGTTTAAATGAAGACGGAACAATAAGTAAAGAGGCACTCATTCTAGTGGGCGAAGACCGTTTTGTGGCCCGTAAAAAAATAAAACCGATGCTTGAAGAGGCTGGTGTTTTAATCAAGATTGAAAATTACACAACCAGTATCGGTCGGAGTGAACGGACCAATGCAGTAGTCGAACCGCGATTGAGTTTGCAGTGGTATGTTAAAATGAGTGAATTGGCCAAACCTGCATTGGATGCAGTTATGGATGACACCATTCAGTTTACTCCAGAACATTTTAAGAATACCTACCGCCATTGGATGGATAACATCCGCGATTGGTGTATTTCACGTCAGTTGTGGTGGGGCCACAGAATCCCTGCCTGGTATTATGGAGACGATGTATTTGTAGCAAAAACAGTTGAAGATGCTTTGGTTCAAGCTCGTAAAATGACCGGCGATTCAAATCTTAAATTAAGCGATTTAAGACAAGATGAAGATGTCTTAGATACCTGGTTTTCATCTTGGCTGTGGCCCATTTCTGTATTTGATGGTGGGAATGATTCTGAAGATTTTAAATATTATTATCCAACGTCTGTTTTGGTAACGGGTTGGGATATTATTTTTCTTTGGGTTGCCCGGATGGTTATGGCCGGATATGAATGGAAAGGACAATTGCCCTTTCACAAAGTTTACTTTACCGGAATGGTACGCGATAAGCTTCGAAGAAAGATGAGCAAGTCTTTAGGAAATTCACCCGATGCCTTGCAATTGATTGAAGATTTTGGTGCTGATGGTGTGCGTTTCGGAATGCTGGCTTGTTCGCCTGCAGGAGGAGATCTTTTGTTTGATGAAAAATTGTGCGAACAAGGACGTAATTTTTCGAATAAGATGTGGAATGCACTTCGTCTGATAAAAGGTTGGACGCCGGACAATTCAAAACTTCCAACCGATGGCGATCAACTTTTAATGGAATGGATGGATAGCAGGTTGAATGCAGTACTGATTGAACAAAAGCAGTATTTCGAACAATTAAAATTATCAGAAGCCATCAAAACCTTGTACAATTTTATCTGGGAAGATTTTTGTGGATTTCTCTTAGAAGCTGCAAAGCCTTCCAATCAGGAAAACATTTCGTCCGCTGTGTACACAAAAATTATAGATGTGTATGAAAAAATATGCATCACGCTTCATCCCTTCATGCCCTTTATTACTGAAGAAATTTGGCATGGATTGAAAAGCCGCAAAGAAGGCGAAGATTGTATTGTGGCAACGATGCCTGTTTCAATGACTGTTAACACAGATCTTCTTGCAAGCATGACAGAATTGCGAACCGTACTCAGTCAAATACGCGAATTGCGAAATAAATATGGTGTAAAAATGAATATATCCGTTCCATTGCACATCATGAAAAACGATCAGACCAATTTATTAGTTTTAGAAGGTGCAGCCACTATACTTAAAAAAATGGCAGTATTGACAGAGATCTACGAAACAACTCAAGAAATAGAGGCAGCCCAATCTTTTATGGGTATGCGCCAAAAATACTTTGTTCAACTTCCAGTAGAACTAGACATTGAAGCAGAAAAAACAGAACTGCAAAAAGAAATTACATATCAGGAAGGATTCATCAACAGCGTATTAAAAAAATTGGAAAACGAACGTTTCGTCTCTTCTGCACCTGCCGACCTGGTAGAAAAAGAACGCAAAAAACTCGAAGACGGACAGAGTCGGTTGGTGGCGTTGAGAGAAAGACTGGAATCAATTAAGAATTAAGAATTAAGGAAAAATGAATATTTGATGAGGTTATGCAGTCATGTAGTATGAAATGAACATATTTATTTTAAGCGCCTAATAAAATTCTCACCTATTAATTTTTAATTCTTAATTAAAAAAGGACTCCATTTTGTGAAGTCCTTTCTATGTTGTTTAGGGTGCTCTACAGTTCTTATCTGTGAGATTGGTGTTTCTTGATTAATTACCTTACAAAGATTGTATGAATGCAAACAGAAAACAATCGGTAAAAAGGCCCAATTTTCAAAATGGTTATTTTGGAGTACGTGCTGATCCTATTGCAGTTTTATTCCAAAAATAACCAGAAGCTGTCCATAAGACTTGCATCCTTTTTTCTTTGTATTTTAAATTTCAGGAATCTGCACCTGTCCAAATGGACCATTTGCACTACTGCTTTAGGAGTATTTTAACAGTTCTTTAAATGATTAGAATACAATTTAACAGCATTTTACATATTACATTTAAATATATGTAAAATTACTTAGATTGCAATCCCAAAAATTTATAGCTATATTTGGAATCGTTAAACCATTTTTCAATAACCAATTAAATATTTTAATATGTCTGAAATAGTTGAATTAAATGGATGTTATGGGCGAGTAGCTAAAGGATTAACATCTACCGGCTCTGATAGTGCTTCCGACACTGAGAGAGGTTCAGTAAAAATTTTAAAAATT
Organism: Saprospiraceae bacterium; assembly: GCA_016787575.1. GTDB lineage: Bacteria > Bacteroidota > Bacteroidia > Chitinophagales > Saprospiraceae > Vicinibacter. The sequence goes on from JAEUUO010000038.1 coordinate 34,630, forward strand.
GAATTGAACTTCAGTAATACAGATAAAATTGTAGGTGGAGAATTAATTTCTTCTAATGAAGCTTCTTCATATATGTCTCAATGGAAAGAATTCAGAAATGACTTTAATGATTTTATTGAAATGTCAAAAGTTCCTTCACGTTATTCCGATTGGCAAAATGATATACATTTAACAAGAAATCGATTAAGTGAATATGAATTAATTGATTACGAAGCTTTTGAACCAGAATTCGTAAAGGGTTTTTTTAGGATATTAGACCCCAAAAAAAAACAAAGAATTCGTATTTGCAATGGAATAAAAAGATTAGATCAAATAACATCTCAAGATACAAGAGATTATTTATGCAAACGAAAAAAGACTAAAATGAGTTGTATTGTTATCATAGTATCAAATATTAAATAAAATAATTAATAAATTTTAAGTTATGAAAACAAATAATATTTCATTGGTAGAAGCTCAAAGAATGATAAATGAATATAAGGGCTTGCACGGTTCTGATTTTGATTTTTTAGCCTCAGAATATTTTGATTTAGAATTTTTAAAATCGTTAGTAAATCACCCTCGCTGTAAAGGAATTCGAGTTTTTAATGCAATAAAAACAGAAGGCCCAAACAAACAAAATAGATTAATTGTAGTCGGTGTAGATGAAAACGATAAAATATTAGTTCCTAAAAACAATACTATTTCGGGATTATCAGCTGCTGGATTAGGATTAAGCGTAGGTTTTGTTGAAACCGTTGTCGGAGTTGCTGAGCATGGTCGCCCATGTCCACCAGACTGTGTAAAAGTTGAAAAAATATTATAATTCTAACTATGGAATTGGCTGATGTATCAACCTATTCCCAATATGTATCATTCCTTGTAGGTATTTATGCATATTTTAAACTAGATATGCATAAATACTTAAAGCTTTTCTTTTTAGTCGTAACTGTTGGGACCATTGCAGAAATTGTAAATCCTATAATTCGTTTGCTTGGTTTACCAAACGGTATTAGTATGAATATATATACATTTCTCAATTGTCTTGTTTTTATATTTTTTTTTAAAAAAATCAATACAATTTCCACGATTTGGTTTTGGCTTATCCTTACTTTTTTTATTCTTGGAAGTGGTTTTTTTACGTACATACACGAAAAAATAAATCAATTAGATACTTATTTGATCGTATTTACAAATTTCATCCTAATGTTTTTAGCAGCAATTACATTGATAAAAATGACAAATGGGGACGTTGACCATTTGTTTTATCAACCATTATTCTGGATTGCTACAAGCCTCTTATTGTTCAGTACTGCGACCAATATTGTATATAGTATATTTCCAACTAGTTTGTACTATAGTGATAATACATTTTATAACCAAATTTGGGCGGTTCATGGCGTTCTCAATATTATTTATAATTTACTTTTCGCTTACGCTTTTTTATGTCATCTACGGAATCCCTCTTATACCCAATAATAGCAACCACCTTCTCTCTTGTATTTCTCGTAGGTTTTTTCATCTATCTGATTTATAAGTACAATAAAAATATGATCCGCAAAAACAATGAGATGTTTAAGGCAGTGATTGATGCAGGCGAACGGGAAAAATTGGAGTTGTCCAGGAATTTGCACGACCAGGTGATTCCGCTCATTGCAATTTCTAAATTACAAGTGGAGTCTTTTGATTATCCGGAATCGGACGAGTCGGAGGAGTATAAAAAAGAACTGACTGGTATTCTGGCGCAATCCATTTCTGAAATTCGTGGTATCTGTCACAGCAATTCACCGATTTTATTTAAGGATCTTGGATTAAAAAAATCACTTCAAAATTTCTTCAAGCAAATGGCATCCGTAGATCAGGCTCCTATAATAGATTTTCAGTTTGAGGATGCCATCCAGATTTCTGATGAAAATGGTTTGTCTGTTTACCGGATCTTGCTGGAGTTGTTTAACAATTCACTGAAATACGCCCGCTGCAAAAACATCCGTATCAACTGCCATTTAAATTCTAAAAAAGAAATCCTGATCCATTATGCGGATGATGGGATCGGGACTGATTTATTTAAACCGGGACATGGAACCTTGAGTATAAAATCAAGAGTAACTTTGTTGGAGGGAGAAATCCAATATAAAAGCAAATCCAATGAAGGCTTCCAATGTATGATTAAATTGCCTTCTAAATTACTGATATGAGCGATCAAAAAGTAAACATTCTTATTTGCGACGACCACACGATCTTCCGTACGGGCATGAAAAACATTGTTCGCAAATTGCCGGTAACGGATCATATTTACGAAGCGGCAAACGGCAATGAAGCCATTGCTGTTGCCGAAACCAACAAAGTCGATTTAATTCTCCTGGATATTGAAATGCCTTATCTAAATGGAGTCGATACTGCCAAATACTTCAAAAAAAATCATCCGGAAATTCGCATCATCATGATTTCCTTTCACAATGACAAAGAACTTTTTTTACAATTATATAAAATAGGCGTAGAAGGCTATCTGGTAAAAAACACCTCACTGGAAGACTTAAAACGAGGTATCGTGCATGTATTGGAAGGCAATCAATTCTTTTCTGCAGAATTAGGTGCCACTGTCATTCATGGTTTAATCAATGAAAAATTACAGGCTCCCAAAGATCCACAAGAACTGCTTTCAGAACGTGAAGTAGAAATTCTTTTACTCATCTGTCAACAACTTACCACAGATGAAATTGCTGCCCAGCTTTATATATCCCCTTTAACTGTAAAACGCCATCGACAAAATCTATTGGATAAAACTAATTCAAAAAATATAGTTGGACTCATACTTTATGCAATTCGCAACGATTTATTGGATGCTGCTGCGATAAAATAGCTGAGGAAGGAAGCCCATAGACTGTTTGGCTGTTGGACTATTAGACTATTAGACTATTAGACTATTAGACTATTAGTATGACGATTGACCATCATTAGACCAATAACAATCTTGATTAATTAACCGAATAGCCTAAAAGCCTAATAGTCTAACAGCCTAAAAGAGGCCAATAAAAAAACCCGGAGTTTTGGGCCCCGGGCTTTTCATCAAAATAATTTGATAAAATATTATTTTATAACAGTAAACTGTTTTGTACTTGTTCCTTCGTTTGTAGAAACACGGATCAAATAAGAACCAGCATTCAATGCAGCTGTACTGATTGAAAATACATCTTTAGTTACTTGTTTGTGTGATTCAAAATTCAGGATTTTTCCATTGATGTCTGCAATGGTTAAGTTTGCATCAGTTGGATTTGCAAAATTCAAACCAACTTTCAAGTTATCATTAACAACTGGGTTTGGATACAAACTCATGACATTGTCTGCCAATGGTTTTTCATCAGTTTTAGTTACAAACTCACAAATTAATTCCAATATTGGAGTATTGGTTCCTTGAAAACCATTAAACCATTCACCGGCCTGGTCAATTACAAATGTAGAAAACGGCTGTGAATTGTATGATTTCTCGTTGCTGATTGCATGGAAAGTAGCTACAGCTCCTGTTGGAGTGGCTGGGTGATCTACACCAATGAAATAACGGGAGCTTTTTTGCAATAATATACCATTATCACCAGTATTGAAATCGGTAAGATCTACAGTGATTGGGTCATAATTTTGCTCAGTAGTTCCGCTGAATGCTTCTGCAGATAAAATATCTACTGAAGGTGAAGCAATACCACCTGATCCATCAAAATTTGTAAATCCACCGTCCACATCATCTTTCACTTTCATTAAATAAATTGAAACTGCATAGCCATCTAAGGTTCCACCTGCATTGGTTACAAGACTGAATTTTGCTTGTTTTGCAAGCCACTTGTCGTTGTCATTCCAACAATCTGAAGTGCGGTATTGGTTACCAAAAACATAGCCGGCACCACCACCTGAACGAACACCACCAGTAGCTCTTGGAGCTTTTGCAAATTCATTTAAAGAAATCTCAAATGAATCTACACGGGTGTTGTCGTTTCTGTTGTAATCTGCAACGGTAGCATCTTTGCTGTATACAGACCAACGGATAAAATATTTACCAAAATCTAATTTGTTAGGTACAAATAAATTGGCAACATTAAAAGCTGTATCGTCGTCAGTAGTTTCTAAACGATCAATAATCACTGAATCCGCATGAATTACGGTCTTGCGATCAATGCCAATAATTTCTCCTTTTAACACGACATTGGTTTGAGCTTTACCACCTTTGTTATTTAGGTTTGCCTGAAACAAAAAGCTGTCTGTACAGATCATTGCTTTAGGTTGTCTGTAAGCTGCAGGTGTATAAAAATGACTGTTTAATGCCAAGTCATAATCTGGCAATGAAACCAATTGTACATCATCAACTATCCAGAAATAATATTCGCCATCAAAACGGAAACGGAACTGAACTGTTGCCTGATTTCCTGCATCTGCAGAAATGTCAATTAAAATTTGACTGTTTGTTGGAGTTTCAGCATTTACTGCGATATCCTGATTCAACTGATAACTATTCCAGTTTGCACCTCCGTCATTGGAAACATCTACATAACAAGTAGAATTAAAATTCCGATAGTATTGATTAAATTTCAAAGCCACACCACCGAAAGCTGAGCAATTGATTACAGGGCTTATTAAAACACCTGAATGCAATGAAGGGCATTTGCCATTGCCAAAATTTCCGGCAACACCAGCATTGTCTAATAAATCGGAGTTGAAAACCATTGCTCCATTGGCTCTTGAAGGTGAGTTGATTGCACCTCTTGTACCATAATATGCGCCACCAGCTGCTGAAGAAGCTGCACTGTAATACCAACGTGCGCTATCTGCTTTTGCAGGGTCGTCTGAACTCAAACCTTGTGTAGTCCAGCCGTTAAATCCACCTGCAAATGTGGAATTTGGGTCATTAGGTCCTCCCCATAAGATCTGGGAATTTACCCAGCTTACGCTTAGTCCTAAAAAGAATAAAATTGTAAAAATTTTTTGCATAAATTCTGAAAATTGATGATTGTGAATAAATTTTTTTCAAAAAAGCCCACAAATATATAAAACCGTAGTATATAATTGTTCGATTTTTAACTTAGAATCTCCTCGAGTTCCCTTAATAATTCGTCTTTCCGCACTGGAACTACCCCCGATCGCTCACAAACCTGCCCGCCTCCTGCATTACAGCAAACTGCCATAAACTCATCTGATAACGAATAAGCAACGCAAATCGCTGCCAGACTTATGACAGTATCACCGGCTCCACTGACATCAGCAACTTTACGGGTCCTGGTTTTGTAGACCTGGCCTCTGTTTTTACCTTCAATCCAAATCCCTTCTGCAGCCAATGTAATCATTATTTTGTCACATAACAGTTTGTTTTTTAGATATTTAGATAAATGGGGCAGATCTTCAGGATGTTTTGATACCCATTCAGTTGCTTGGATGGCTTCTTTTAAATTGGGCTTGAATAAATGGACTCCTTTGTAATCAAAAAAATGATTTTTTTTGGGATCTACTACCACTTTGACCCCTTGCAAGCGAGCCAATTCAATAATGCGCCCGATCCATTCTTTATGTAAAAAACCTTTATTATAGTCCTGCAGAATTAAAACCTTTATGTCTTGACTTTTAAATATGGAATACAAGGATTGCAAACATGTTTCTTGTAAATCTTTGCCAATTTCTGCTTCAGTTTCCTGATCTACCCTCACAATTTGGTGTTGGTCGGCCACAATTCGGGTCTTGACCGTGGTTGGTCGCTTTGAATCCTTAATTAAAAAAAGATGGTCGCAGTCGATTTCTGACAATAAATGATTTAAAATTTGACCATCTGCATCATCGCCACAAAGTCCCATCAAACTGGTCTTGCAACCCATGGCCTTTAAATTGGCTACCACATTGGATGCCCCTCCCAATTTATCTTCAGTTTCCTTCCATAAAACAACAGGCACGGGTGCCTCTGGAGAGATTCGTGTTGCCTGGCCTCGAATGTACCGATCAATCATGATATCACCCAATACCAGAATGTGCAGATCTTTATGATCCATTTTTAATTGACCAATCTCAGTTTCAAATTTATTCAAATCAGATTATTTTCCTCCAGGTAGCTGTAAATGAGTGCACTGGCACCTAGATTTTCCACAAAATAAGCATCAAAATGGGTCTTATTTTCATTTTTTTGAATGGACACTTTTGCAATAAATTCATTGAAATCATCCGATGAGTTTATTGCAAAGGCCATTCCATGTTCAATACATTGGATAGCTTCCGGAAACTTCTTGTAATTGGGCCCAAAGCAAAGGGGGATTTTGTAAATCAAAGCTTCCAAAATATTGTGAATGCCTTTCCCAAAACCACCTCCAATATATGCAAATTGGGCATAACGGTATAAGGCTGCAAGAAATCCAATTTGATCCATTATCAAAATTGGCACTTCAATGTTTCCATGCAAATTACTGTATCGCAAGCTTTGACCCTTAAACCGATTTTCAATTTGCAGTATGCTTTCTGCGTCTATTTTATGCGGAACCAAAATTATTTTCCATCCTGCTTCAATGGATTTGCGAATTCCATTTTCAAGGCAATCTAAATCCTCTAGCCAGATACTTCCCGCTATCCAGATTTTTTCAGAGTTGCAGAAATATTCAATTTTGGGAATCGTTTTGTTTTCATGGGCTATCTGTTCCACCCGATCCCATCTTGTATCGCCCACTTTCTGTATGTTTGAAAATGATTGGTCTTTTAATAATTTATAAGATTCCTCGTTTTGTAAAAATAATTGCTGCGCCGGTTTCAGTTTATATAATAAAGATTTATTTATGCGATATAATAAATAGTGATTTTTGCGAAGGATCATAGAAACAAAACAAAAGGGAATTTTTTTATTGGCAAGTATGTCCAAACAGTTAAACCAAAAGTCATACTTGACAAACATTACCAAAGAGGGATTTATAATTTCAATAAAATCTTTTACCTCCTTGTAATTGTCTGAGGGAAAATAACACACACAATCTGCAAGCGGGTAATTTTTTAGTTTATCAAATCCAGAAGGAGAAAAAAAACTTAAAACAAGTTGATGCTCCGGATGTTTTTTACGAATCATTTCTAACAAGACCCTTCCTTGTTCAAACTCTCCCAAAGAAGCAACATGCATCCAGATTCGGCGTCCGCTTTGATTTAAATTTTGTTCTTTAAATTTAATTAAATTTTGTTTCCAATTTACACGTCCCGCTACCCAGGCTTTTGCATCTGACCTAAACCATGCTGCTATTCGCAGGATTAGAAAATAAACAGGAATTAGGCGGCGATAAAGAATGTACATGAGGAAGAGAGGAAGAAATTACGAATTATTAAATCAATTAGGAATTAAACATTTACAAGTTACAATTAAATTCTAATACTCAATTTCTTCACCTTTATTTCCCAAATAAAATGGCAGGTAAATACCCATTTTAAAATTTACTAAAAAATCTTTTCGATTGATGCCGAATTCTGATTGATTGGTGTCGTAATTTAATTTCCGTTGATTTTGTGTAAATCCGAAAACCGGTTCTACTCCAGTGTAAAAAGACAACCAGTTTTTTCTAGAGATGTATTCGTATCCTATAAAGGGAATAATTGCAAAACCATTGCTCAATCGATCCAATCCTTGCAAATAATCGGTTGTGAATTGATTTAGTGCTCGCGCATCGTCCACAAATCGGATGTGGTGTTGGATAAAACCTGCTCCCATTTGCCATTTTAAACTCTGGCGTGCATTGGCCTGACTTCCAATGGGTATCAAACCTCCAAAAAAGGCTTGCATAAAATAACCGCGTTCCCGGAGTTTCATTTCACTTAAATATTGATCAGCACCAATCAACAATCCTTCATAAGATGTTTGGAATGGTTTTAATACATTTTCATCAAGCTGGTTGCCAAAAAAGTAACTAAACTTTGTTCCAAAATTTATCCAATTTGAAGCTCCCTGATAACTCAATCCTGCACCAAGAACCAAATGATTTCCAAATCGATTGGCTAAATCTTGCATGGGAAATCCAAATCCGTAATTAAAATCCAATAAAAGTACCTGCTTTTCTTGCGCCATCATCAAACCAGATTGGAACAAAAAATACAAACTCAATAATTTTTTTAACTTATTCATGCCGCCCAAAATTACCTGAAAAACGTTTATAGTGCGTTTTATGTGTTGTGAAATGTAGGAAAAGGCTGGAGGTTAAGAGGATAAAAGATAGAGAGCAAGGTAGCGATGAAAGGCTGTTAGGTGGATGAAGTTAGCTTTTAGACTAAAGACAATAGATAATATACTAAATTGAGCTATTCAGCTTACCAGCTTTCATTATTTATAAGATATTACTATTTAAGCTTATAAGTATATATAAAAAATAACATATATATTTTATTTATTGTATTCTTCATTGATTATCAACTATTTCATTCTGATTTTTTATATTTGTGGCAGCTATGGCCACAAAACGAATATTAATCACCGGAGCGGCTGGATTTATCGGTTCGCATCTATCTGACCGATTTATTAAAGAAGGGTATCAAGTTATTGGAATGGACAATTTGATAACCGGAAATCTGGCCAATATTGAACATTTATTTAGCCTTAAAGAATTTGAATTTTACCACCATGATGTAAGCCGTTTTGTGCATGTTCCGGGCAAACTGGATTACATATTGCATTTTGCTTCTCCGGCTTCTCCAATAGATTATTTAAAAATGCCGATTCAGACTTTAAAAGTTGGTTCGTTGGGCACACACAATCTTTTGGGTTTGGCAAAAGAGAAAAAATCCCGCTTGCTGATAGCTTCTACTTCTGAAGTTTATGGCGATCCATTGGTTCACCCACAACGGGAAGATTATTGGGGTAATGTAAATCCAATAGGGCCAAGGGGTGTTTACGATGAAGCCAAACGGTTTCAAGAGGCCATTACCATGGCTTATCACCGGTATCACCAGCTCGAAACGCGAATTGTCCGAATTTTTAATACTTATGGACCACGAATGCGGGTGGAAGATGGAAGGGTTTTACCAGCTTTTTTCAGTCAGGCAATTAAAGGTCAGGATCTAAGCGTTTTTGGCGATGGATCACAAACAAGATCTTTCTGTTATGTCGATGATTTGGTAGAGGGAATTTATCGCTTGCTTTTGAGTGATTATGTGTATCCGGTAAATCTTGGAAATCCACAAGAAATTACGGTCAAAGAATTTGCAGAAGAAATTTTACTTTTAGTAAAAGGCAGCAAATCAAAAATTGCATACCATCCCTTGCCGGAAGATGATCCTAAACAACGCAGACCGGATATTAGCATTGCTCAAAAAATATTAAACTGGGAACCTAAGGTTGACCGGAAAGAAGGTTTAACAAGAACCTACGAATATTTTAAACAAGTTGTCGTTTAAATGCATGGCCGATTCTAAAAAAACGATCTTAATCACAGGTGGTGCCGGATTTATTGGTTCGCATCTGGTGAAGCATTTTGTAAATAAATATCCTAATTATACCATTTACAATTTGGATGTATTGAGTTATGCAGGAAACCTTGAAAATTTGCAATCGATACAAAATGCTCCAAATTATAAATTCGTTAAAGCGGATATCGTCAATTACGAAGGATTAAAAACCTGGTTTGAAACCATTCGACCTGAAGCTGTAATTCATCTGGCTGCAGAATCTCATGTGGATCGATCAATTGCTGATCCAACTGCATTTATTAAAACCAATGTATTGGGTACGCTCAATTTATTGTTATGCGCCAAATCAATCTGGTCTGATGCTGCAGATTGGAACCGATTTTATCATATAAGTACCGATGAAGTTTATGGTTCACTTGGCGAAGATGGGTATTTTACCGAACAAACATCTTATGATCCGCGTTCGCCATATTCTGCATCTAAAGCAAGTTCGGATCACCTTGTAAGATCGTTCTTTCACACCTATCATTTTCCAATTTTAATTTCGAATTGTTCGAATAATTACGGTCCTAATCAATTTCCTGAAAAATTAATTCCGTTAATCATAAATAATATTCTGAATCAAAAACCTTTACCAGTTTATGGGAAAGGTGAAAATGTGCGCGATTGGTTATGGGTAGAAGATCATGTTTCAGCAATTGATTTAATTTTCCATAAGGGTATTCTAGGACAGACATACAATATTGGGGGCGCTTCAGAAATGAAAAATATAGATTTGGTATTGCTGCTCTGTGAATTAATGGATGAAAAATTGAACAGGCTAAAAGGCAGTTCAGCAAAATTAATTCATTTTGTCAGCGATCGCCCGGGTCATGACCACCGTTATGCCATTGATTTTAGTTATCTGACGCAACAACTTGGCTGGAAACCCAGCTGTTCTCTTAGGGATGGACTGCAAAAGACCATTGACTGGTATTTAAGCAATTCGGAGTGGTTGCAAAAAGTGAGTTCGGGAGATTATTTAAAATATTATGAGCAACATTATTTGCAACGCGTTTAATAAATTAAAAAAATGAACCAGCATTTGCATATTGGGCTATTTCTAAAAATATTTTACAATCCATTTAGATTTATAAAACACCAACTTTTTGTTTGTAGCTTTTTGTGTGCATTCATGTTTGTATTTGCAAGCCCATCTGTTCTCGCTCAACAACGAAAACAAATGGAAAATCAAGCTCTTGCAGAGTTGCAGAAAACAGGAATTAGCGAACAAGAACTCCGGAATTATTTATTGGAAAAAGGAATTGACCTTGACCAAACGAATAATTTGACAGCCGAACAAGCAATCCAATTGCAAGCAGAGATTGAAACAGCAGTAAAAGAATTGGAAGAAAAGAAAAAGAATGAAGTACGAAGCAAAACTGCCCCACCTGCCATCGATGATCACAAAATTCAGAATCGGATCCAGGCAAAAAATAAACAAACTGAACCGGCAGCAATTCCTGCTAAAGTTGGAGGCGTTCGATTGGATAGTTTAAAAGAAGCTGATGGAACACTTCCTGAAATCAAAGATTCCGTTGCCATTTGGGGTCAACATATATTTAGAAATAAAAGTCTGGCTTTATACCGTCAGGCCAATGACATTAAACCTCCTGCTTCTTATGTTCTTGGCGTTGGCGATCAGATTACAGTAAGCATTTATGGATACAGTCAATTAAACGAAACTTACGAACTCAATACGGAAGGGTATATTTTACCTACACGAATGCCTCGTATTTTTTTAAAAGGAGTGACTTTGGGGCGTGCAAAAACGATGTTGAACAATTACTTTAAACGCTTTTACCGTTTTACAAACAATCAATTTGAGGTCAGTCTAAATTATTCACGCACAATCAATGTAAATATATTTGGAGAAGTTTATCAGTACGGAGGATTTACCATCCCAGCTATCAACACAGCGTTTAATGCTTTGATTGCATCCGGCGGCCCCAATAACATCGGATCGGTTCGCCGCATCAAATTGATTCGCAATGGAAAAACCAGCACGATTGATGTTTATAAATTCATGCAAAATCCGGGTGCTGATAAAGATTATTATCTTGAAAACAATGACATCATTCAAGTTCCGGTGGCTGATAAAGTCGTTCGGATAGAAGGTGCCATAAAACGCCCATTTCAATATGAATTGTTGGCAAATGAAGATTTAAATCAACTGATTCAATATGCGGGGGGGTTGCAGGAAAATGCCATTCTTAAAACCATACAATTAGAGCGCATACAGAATGATAAGAAAATGATCATTGACATTCCTTATCAGGAAATAATTGCAAAAGGCGGAGATTTTATTTTAAAAAAAGGAGATCGTCTGACCGTGTTTTCAATTAAAACGCAGGTTGAAGATGTGGTTTATGTTTCAGGTGAAGTTCGCGCAGAGGCATCCTATCAATTTAAACCTGGTTTGAAATTATCAGACTTATTAAAACGCATAGAATTTACACCACAATCCAATGTTCAATTTGCTTTTATTAAAAGACGAAATCCGGACTTAACCTATTCCCTTTTGCGGATTGATTTGGCAGCATTGATGCAAGGAGATCTAAGTGCGGATAAATTATTGCAGGCTCAGGATCTTATAACGATTTATAAACAATCTTTTTATGCGGACCGTACGCATGTAAATGTAGAAGGAGCTGTGCGTTTACCCGGAAAATTTGATTTAAACCCAAATAAGGATATAAGGGTTCGCGATCTGGTTCTTTTATCTGGTGGATTGAAACAAGAGGCATTTCCTTATGCATTTTTATTTCGTATGCAATCCAACAATGCTAAAGATTATGAAATCATACGAATCGGCATTAAAGATGTAATGGAAAATCAACAATCCGATCAAAACATTTTTGTCAATGCATTTGATAGTTTGGTCGTGTTATCACAATCCAGTTTTACTGACCAATCTTATGTTGAAATTTCTGGTGCCATCAAGGAGCCCGGACGTTATCCCTACGGTGCTGGAATGTCGGCAAATGATCTGATCAATCTTGCAAAAGGTTTTACTTATTATGCTGCTTCCAATAAAATTGATATTTTCAGAGTTGTAATTAAAAATAATGAACCAACAAAAACCATTGTTAAATCAATAGTATCTTCCAGAGATTTGAATGAACGCAATGCATTGCCAAATTTTCAATTGGATCCATATGATATTGTTGTAATTCGGAGTCAACCGGAATTTCAATTTCAGCAAATGGTATATCTGGAAGGAGAAGTCCGCTATCCGGGGCCGTATGCATTGTTAAATCCGAATGAAAAAATTTCAGATATTATACAAAGAGCCGGCGGTTTAACATTGGAAGCTTTCCCGGAAGGAGCAACTTTATACCGAGTCAAAGACAGCATTGGATATGTCGTTTTGGATTTGAAAGATGCTATGAAAAAACCGGACTCCCGATTTGATTTTATACTAAAAGAAAACGATCAGATTTATGTACCAAAACAAAAAGATTTGGTACGCATTGCAGGAGCCACGAATGCCAAAGATTTGTATCCTGATAAATTATTAGCAAATAACAATACCATCTCGGTTGCTTATTTTGAAGGTAAAAATGCAAAGTACTATGTTGATCATTATGCCGCCGGGGTTTCAAATAATGGCGATCCACGAAAGATAACTGTTGAACATGCAAATGGAAAAATAGAACGCACCAGAAGGGTATTCTTTTTTAAAACCTATCCGAAAGTTTACAAAGGATCGGTAATAAATGTAGGTTATAAAGATGCTAAGTTGCAAAAAGATAAAAAAGAGCACAAGGATGTAGATTGGGCGAAGGTGGTTGCTGATTCAATAGCACAGGCTACTGCTATCCTTTCTTTGATCTTATTGATTGATCGATTGAATTAATTCAAAATTGCTTGAACACCTGGTAATTGTTTGCCTTCCAGCATTTCAAGCATTGCGCCTCCACCAGTAGAAACAAAACTTACCTGATCCTGCAAATGGTATTTGTTTATAGCAGCAACTGAATCGCCTCCCCCTATTAACGAAAAAGCTCCTTGTTGAGTGGCTCGTGAAACTGCCTCAGCAATTTGTTTAGTACCTGTTGAAAAATTTTCCATTTCAAACACACCCATCGGACCATTCCAAATTATTGTTTTGGAATTGAGTATATGTTGTGTATAAGTGACAATGGTTTTGGGGCCGATGTCCAATCCCATAAATCCTTCCGGAATATTTTGATCTGTGCTTATTTGAATGTTGGTATCATTGGCAAAATGTTGCCCTGACACAGAATCCTCCGGCAATAAAAATTGTATTTTTTTAACAGCAGCTTTATCGAGCAATGTTTTTGCTAAATCCAATTTATCAGTTTCACACAATGAATTGCCAATATGATAACCCATGGCTTGTAAAAAAGTATATGCCATTCCTCCACCAATAAGAATCGCATCACAAAAATCCATTAAACTGGAAATGAGTTCGATTTTGTCAGAAACTTTTGCACCACCAATAATAGCTGTTAGTGGACGATTTGGATTTTGTAATACTTTCAATCCGTTTTCTACTTCTTGTTGCATTAAGAAACCGAATGCTTTGTGATCTTTATCAAAAAAACGAGCGATGGTAGCGGTACTGCAATGCTCACGATGGGCGGCACCAAAAGCATCGTTGATATAAAAATCAGCGAATGCTGCTAATTTCTTTGCCCATTCCGAATCGCCTTTTTCTTCTTGTTTGTAAAATCGTGTATTTTCACAAAGTAAAATTTCACCGGCTGCCAGAGACTGTAATTTTAATTGAGTATCTTCATCGCCACAATCCTTTGCAAAATAGACTTTGCAATTTAACAGTTCTGCCAATTTAGATGCAACAGCCTGCAAGGAAAATTTACTATAATTTATGGAACCATCCGGAAGTAATTCTTTAAGTGGTCTTCCTAAATGTGATAAAATAATCAATCGGGCACCTTGTTGAATCAGGTATTGGATTGTAGGCAGTGTTTTTACAATCCGTGTTTCATCCTGAATGATGCCATTTTTAATTGGTACATTAAAGTCGACCCGTAGAATTACTTTACGGTCTTTAAATTCAAATGATTGAAGCATGTATTTAACTTAGGTTGGCAAATTTAGCGCACATCTCTGCAAATCTTGCGGAATATCCTGCTTCATTATCATACCAGGCAACCACTTTTACAAATTCATCATTGACTTCTGTCAGTTCGGAATCGAATATTGCACTGTGTGTATTGCCAATGATATCTGATGAAACCAAGGGTGCTTCAGCATATTCTAAAATATGGTTCAATTGATGTTCAGCAACTGTTTTAAATTTTGCGTTTATTAGTTCGCGACTGAATGGTTTTTGAAGTTTACAGACCAATTCAATGATTGAACCTGTTATAATGGGCACTCTGTAAGACGAAGCCATTAGTTTACCTTTAATGGCAGGGTAAACTGCTTCCACTGCTTTTGCAGCTCCGGTAGAAGTTGGAATAATATTTTGAGCAGCTGCACGGGCACGGCGAAGGTCCTTATGGGGTGCATCCTGTAACCGTTGATCCTGTGTATAGGAGTGAATGGTATTCATGGTTGCGAACTGGATACCAAAGGCATCATCCAGTACTTTAATCACAGTGGCCAGGCAATTGGTGGTACAAGAAGCATTTGATATAATTGTTTGATCTCCAAGCATTTGGTCATCATTTACACCCAACACATAGGTTGGAATACTGTCATCCTTAGGGGGTGCAGACAGCAGTACTTTTTTTGCACCAGCTTTGAGATGAGCAGCTGCGGCATCTCGGGTCAAATAAATGCCGGTACATTCCAAAACAAGGTCAATCTGTAAGTCTTTCCATGGCAACTGAACTGGATCTTTGATCATAAAGGCTTGAATTTCATGACCATTGATTATCAAAGCTTTATCCGTATAGTCTACACTGCCTTGAAATTTCCGATGAGCGGTATCATAGCAAAAAAGATGCGCAAGCGTAGGGATATCGGTTAAATCATTAATGGCTACCAAGTGAACGTCCGGATTAAGCAATAAACGCCTGAGTGTCAGTCGTCCAATCCTTCCAAAACCATTAATTGCAATACGTTTCATGTATAAAAGCTTAAGTACAAATAAAATAGAAATAGGACAAAAAGGTTCATCTAAAATAGAAAGCTTTTATATATTTGCAGTCCTTTTTTGACGGCCCGTTCGTCTAGGGGTTAGGACACCAGATTTTCATTCTGGTAAGAGGGGTTCGATTCCCCTACGGGCTACTCAGAAATCCGCCAAAAGGCGGATTTTTTTTTTATTAAAAAAATGAAACTGTAATAAAAATTTAAATATTAGCTCAAGCTATTGTTATATATATTGAGAAGCTTTTGACTTTCTATTAGAGCATCATGATATTTTTCAACATAAATTCTTCCTTCATTACCGATTCGTTCTCTTAATTCTTTTTTTTCAATTAATTCAATTAGCTTAGCTTTTAAACAATAAGGATTTGCATTTATAATGGGGCAGTCTATTGGAATTCCTTTTTCAAATACCCTTGGCATTATATAAGCTATGACTGGCTTACTAAATGCCATTGCTTCTATTGCTGCAGAAGCGTAACTCCCTAATACGATTTGATCAATGTAAATATCACAATTCTGCATTGCCATTAAAACTTCATATCTAGGTACTTTATTCTGAATGACAAATTCAATTTGGTATAATTTTGATAATTCATCAATTACTGGCAAAATATAGTTTGAACCTTTTGCAAATTTCGCAGAAGGTGAATGAAGGATTCTTATCTTAGTACTACCGAAAGGTTTATTTTCACTAATTAAATACTTTTCCTTTTCAAAACATCTATAAAATATTGGATGAATCACTGGAAACAAATCAGGAAGCACAAAGAGCTGCATTTCTGGGGTTAAGATGGGGACAAATCCAAGTTTAGAAAATATATTTTGAGTGCTTTTTGATTGTTGATAGGATTCTATATGCTTATACTCATACCCGTTGTTATAAGCTTCCCAGTACCAAGGGCTTTCTATTTTTGTAACTTCTGGAATTCTAATATCACTGCCAACCCATTCAATAAATCGGGGTTTTCCAAACCATTTGACCAAGTATAAATCGAATCCAAACGGAAGTATACTTCTCCAAGTCCAATGGACTACATCGCACCACAACAATAACTTAATTAATACGAATAAAAACTTAAGTTTATAATAAACAATTTTCAACACATTTTTTGATGATTGATCACAATCAATATCAATAACAAATTGATTTGATTCCTTATAAGGATGCTTAGCAAAATCAATACAAACAGCATCATGACCTAGCTGATTCAATGCTTTTGCAGTGATTGCAGGCATTGAAGCTATATTATAGGGTGCAAAAAGAATTTTCATAAATTGTAAATAAAATGGAGAAAACAATAAACTAAATACAATCAATAATTCCTTCCTCAAATTTAACCTTGGATTCACCAAGTATTTCCTTCATCCTTACTAAATCAGGGATTAAACGAGTACTTTTCTTGTCATCAATTTGAATATTTGGTTCGCAGTTCAATTTATCTCCAATTATAGTTACCATCTGTTGAATTGAAAGTGTCTCTGGTCCTGCTAGATTTATTGTGTTACTTTCACTTAGGTTCAGACTTGAAATAATTCCATTCACAACATCACTAACGTGCGTCGGATTGGTTTGCATCCCTCCATTATTTTGAATAGTTATTGGATTGCCACTCCGAACATTTTCAATCAATCTTGGAATAAGCATATCTTTCTTCTGTCCTCTTCCATAAACAAAAAATAATCTCAATTTAATAATTGTCATGAACGAACGATAATTATCAAGAATGAGTTCGCTACAATACTTTGAAGTAAGATAAAATCCAAGATCTGGGTCAAATTGAACAGGTTCAAATTCAGATTTTAATTCAGGTCCAAAACCATAAATACCGCCCGAAGATGCGAAGATAAACCTTGAAACAAAATTTTTTCGAGCCCAATCTATAAGCTTCAAGGTACTTATGGTGTTTACTTTAAAAATATCAATTGCTTTCTCTGGAAATAATCTAAAATCAGGACTTTGAGCCAAATGAATTATGCAATCAGGAATTGAATGCACCTGGTCAAAATTCCAATCACTTGTAAAATCAATAGTGGAGGATTCGCTGCTGTGTAGGTGTTCAACATCATACCCAAAAGATGCTAATTTCTTAAGTAAGTGACTTCCAACTAAACCTGAAGCGCCCGTTAATAATATTTTCATTAACACAAAATAAGAACTAGATCTTGAGTAAATAAATATTTTATTTAGTTACTTGTTTTACAATCACTAATACATATACATAATAATAATGCATAGTTTTAAACCTACGCGTAAATTGTAAACTAAACCGAATTTGGGTATATTAGAGCAAATTCTAAAAGTGTAAATGGATCTATTATTTCCGATTCTTAAAAATAGAAAATTTGGAATATCAATTTTAATTTATATTGTCAGTATATTAAAATTACTTGCATATTCAATCCCAATTCCACTGCCTAAATTAATAAAGTACGAACCATCTATTTCAATAAGTCAGACTCCTCTTTCAATTGTACAAAATCAATTTTCCTATTTGAATTGTACAAAAATTAAATGGTTAAGTTGGTCCTTATCAAATAATCTTCAATACCAAGGAGTTAACGGAGTTGGAGATACTGCTTATTTAAACTGTGATATGAAATCAGATTTAAAAGGATTATTCGATCTCGAATTCTTAAGCAATACGTATCAACCGAAAATTGTGACAAAAATGCCTGCCCCTTTCATGCCTGGAAATGGTATTGGTACATTAATACATCGATTTAATCTTGCTAAAATAAAAAATCCTGATAGTTTACTATTTTACATTGCATCTTGTCCAAATTCCAAGAAAGGGTTCAATGGCCCACAATATAATAAACTGCGCTTCTATGACAGATTTAATAACCAATTAGACGTAGCAAACATTAAACAACTATTCAGAGATCCAAGCATCTATAATTTAAGTACTACACAGGTAACTTATCAACAAAAAGAAATAATTTTAATTGCAGACGATCAAAATAACTTAGGAGATGGAGATATTCTTTTGTTTAATAATTTCCCTCCTAATTTACGTACAATTGAGATTGAACACAATGATGATGAAAGCTTTACCTGGGATGGGGTGTATTTAAACTTAGGTTTACCGGATTGTTGTCCGCAGAGTCAGTTGACTAGTCAAATAATTGAATGTACCGATAGTATAAACAATTATACAATAAATTTATTTATAAATTCTCTGGAATTAAACAAATTAGGAATCCTTGATTTTGAATTTGATGGAAATCATATTGCATCTTATTCCTTACCGGCTACCATTCCTTTGAAAATAAGTCTTACGAATCTTTTACCTGATGGAAAAGATCATATGATATGTTATTTATTCAACAATAATATTGATTGCAAACAATGTATTACATTAAAAGCTCCTAATCCCCCTGATACTCCAATTATATTAGCAGCAAATGCATTTTGTGAAGGAGAACAAATATTCCTTTCCACTGTCAATACTGGAATTATTCAATGGAATGGCCCAAATTCCTTCACATCAACAAATCTTAATCCAATAATTAATAATATTACCAGTAAAAATTCAGGAATTTATACACTAAAAGTTACAAACGCCAACGGTTGCACGACTACTGACTCAATCTCAATTTCGGTAATACCACCAATTAAAATAGATACCTCAATTTTTAGTTGTAAATCTTACAATTGGAATAATCAAGTATATACAAGTTCTGGCCAATATGTTCAAACATTAAAATCTAGCCAAAAGTGTGATAGTATTATTATCCTTAATTTAACCATAGTGCCACCTAGTATTGATACCTTAACTATTCAAGCTTGTGATTCAGTGACATTAAATAAAAATACTTATTATAAATCAGGTCAATTCCGTCTCAATCTAACTAATGCTGCTGGTTGTGATAGTATCATTGTTTTAAACCTACAAATTGACTCAAGTTCAACAAAGGCATTGGATGCCGGAATGGATCGTATAATTTGTGAAGGGGATACGCTTCAATTAAATGCAAGCTATACCGGAGCTGGCAGAATAAATTGGGAATCGCAATTTGGAATTTTTAACTCTCCAAATAATAAAAGTACTCTTTACATACCAAATCAATCTATAGGTCATTTTATTTTTATTTCAACCACCGACAAATGTTCAACCGGAAAAGACAGTATTTGGATTCAGATAAATCCGAATAAGTATATTGACACCTTAATTAGTTCATGCAATACTTATTTGTGGAATAATCAATTATATTCTCAATCTGGTCAATATTCTCAATTATTTTCATCCGTTAATTTATGTGACAGTATCGTCAATCTCAAGCTTACTATAAACAAATCAAATATCGATACAATTAAATATACTGGCTGTGATTCTATTAGAATCAATAATATAGTTTATTATCAATCTGGTCAGTATACTACTAATTTTATTAATGCAGCTGGATGCGACAGTATAATAATATCAGATGTTTCTATCGATTTAAGTAATTCTTATATTCTTGAAGCAGGAAGCGATTTAAGTATTTGCGAAGGAGACAGCATTCAACTAAATGCACAATTTAATGGCTCAGCGACTTTTAAATGGAGATCAAATTTTGGTTCATTTAAAAATTCATTAAGTCCACAATCAGTCTATTATCCAAAAACTAAAACGAATCATTATATTTATATAAGTGCTGAAAATAACTGTTCAATGTATTTTGACAGTATTTGGATACAAGTCTTTCCTAAGTTAATTATTGATACCAGTTTTATTGCTTGTGAAAACTTCACTTTAAACAATATCTTGTATACTCAATCCGGTAAATATACTCAACAACTTACTAGTAAAAATGGATGTGATAGTATTATAAATTTTAATTTAAAAATTAATTACAATGAATTAGCCGAAATTTCTTATACTAAATGCGATAGCTTCTTTCTTAACGGTAAGTATTATACTAAATCCGACACAGTTCAAGTGGTATATACTAATTTAAAAGGTTGTGACAGCATTGTCGTATTCTATATTTTTATTGATTCTAAAAAGAATTATACACTCAATGCAGGCCTGGATATAAGCATTTGCGAATCGGATACGATTCTTCTACATGGCTTTTATAATGGGCCTGGTCCTATAAATTGGAATTCTACAAGCGGTGTATTTTCAGATAAAAACGATTTAAACACATATTACTATCCTAAATCGGCTTTTAATCATTATATTTATCTAAGTTCTGTCGAAATATGCAATTCTAAAATCGATAGCATTTGGGTCACTATTGAACCACCATCACAGCCAACTCTATTAGGCGACCCAATAATTAACCCTTGTGAAGAAACCATACTTAGTCTTTCTGGTAATGGAAATTATACATGGATTCCTGCCGATAAAATAGAATGCCTGGATCCTCCATGTACAAAAATCAGACTAAAATCAAATTCAAATATAAAAATCATAGTAATTTCAGACAAAATTTGTAGCATACCTTTAGAATTAAATGTTAAAACATCTAAAAAATTGCAGACTGTATTTGTCCCAAATGTATTTACACCCAACGGCGATCAATCCAATGATATTTTTCTACCGATTTTTACATGTCCCCCTGAAAATTATAAACTTCAAATCTTTGATCGATGGGGGAATATGCTATTCGAATCTACAATTGTAGAAAATGGTTGGAATGGACAGTTTAACTCAATTAAATTATCTCCTGCTGTATTTGTCTATACTATTCAATACAATTATTTTAACCAAGCAAATTCGTTTATTTCAGGAACTGTTAGTTTGATAAGATAAATTTTTTTGCCATATTAATTATATAATTCTTAATTAACTACTATTAAATATTTTTCAATTTAAAATATCTATATTAGTCTCAAATAATTAAATTTAAGTATAAATAATTAGGTAAGCAAATTTCTAGTTAAAAATAACTATAATTAAATTTCAACAGGAAAAATGAACATAAAATTAAGTAACAAAAAACCCATTTATGGCATTATAATTTTTGGAATTACTTATTTTATTTCTTATTACAATTTTAAATTAAGAAATTTAGAAATAACAAAGTCCGATAACTTATTATCTATCTATTCTCATTACCCAAAAAATATAATATGTGATAAATATGGTACCAAATCTAAAGCATTGTTATCGTCCCGCTATAAAGATCTTAATCAATTACAAACTATTATTAAAATTAAATATGCAAAAGACTATACTAATTTGGATAGTAATTCTCTTAGAAAATCAAGTGTAACTTTATATTATAATAGCAATAATGAAATAATAATACGCAAAATGGACTCAGGGGTTAGTCAAAATGAACTTATACAACTACAAAAGGCTAATTATTTTGAAAAAGCAACATTTGCTATAAATAATCTAAGTATAATTCGACAAAGAAAAGATTTAGAAAAAGTATATATTCTAGCACGAAGAAAGATTGAAATTTTTGGACCTGGTGATGTGGCTTTTTATGATCTTGCTTTATCTTCCTTTTTAAATATTAGTACCCCAAATTTAGCTTACATAAATCCTCGTGATAGCTCTGAAAAAGGGTACATCAACACATTTAATCATATAACTGCTCAAGCTTTAATTACATACTTTTTTTCAGAAAATTTAGCTGATTTAATTGGCGACTTACATGAACGAAATAATATGCCTGAAATAACTTCAGGAAGATTTACGAAGAATCAATTAAATGATACATTAAACAGTCCTGAAGACAACTATATAGATATTATAAATAATGAGATAGGTCAAAAAATTGGGCTTATGCTTAAAAATAAATATAAAATAAATGCAAATTCAAAATGTTCAGCAATAATGTTAACTACACTTTTAAATAATATTCAAAGTTATTATATGTGGGCACTTGAAATTGGATTAGAACCTTTTCGCCCATCAGATGAAATAGTGAATAAATTTGCAAATAAGATTAATACTATTTTATACGAAAGCAATAATATAAAAATAAAATAATTAAATGTACCTAATTAATTTAATATAGGATTCACAAGGTATATAATTGAATCCTTTATTGCCATACTATCTTTAATAATCTTATACTTTTTTAGCATTAAATATACACTACTAGTATTCCTTTTTATTAACAGCTCCGACCAATTTTCATTTACAATCGCACTATCTAATATTGCAGTACCAATATCAGTATCGTAAATTTCCGAATTTTTCAAATTAGCTTTTGAAAAATTGACATTTGACATATATGTTGCACTTAATAAACAATTACTTAAGTTGGACTCACTAAAGTCCGCATTACAAATAATTGTGTTTATTAATGAAGATCTATATAAATTTGATTTTTGAACTGATGAATTTGATAAATCAGCACTGTCCAATTTTGCTAAATGCAAATTACACTCATTTAATTTAGCTCTATTTAACTTAGCTCCAATTAAATTTGCTCCTATAAGAGTAGCATTATTTAAATTAATGTCGATAAGATTTGCATTACTTAGATTTGCATTGTTTAAATTTACTCCTTCCAAATTAGCATTCTCCAGGTTAGCATTTTTCAAGTTTATACCTTTCAAATTCATACCATGTAAATCTAGATTATTTAAATCTGTTCCATAAAAACTTACATTCTCCACAAATTTTTTATATAGAATTGTATCTGCTATTACACAAAATAAGTTTAGCAACAATAGTTCCCGCTTTAAATCTATAATTTGACAATCTAGATTCTCTACTTTCCAATAATTAGAGATTTTTTCTGATGAGCTTAATGATATAATTCGAGTTACCATTCTACTTTTTTTAAGATTATCGACTGAAATCTCTTCCCCTGATTTTAAACTGTTAAATAAACTATAAAATAACGCGATCTTATTCTTTTGGTTTTCAATCCTTACTCTATAATGAAAAGAATCCGCTTCCTTGATAATTTTATCATATTTTTGAAACAATATATTAAAATATAAACTATATATTTTAAAAAATAACAAAAAAACAATTAAAATAAAACATATTTTAAATAAATTATTAATGGCAACTATTCTAAATAAACTCCTAATAGAATATTCCAGATAATTCTCGCTCATAAATATTTTAATTCAATTAATTGATAAATACAAAATGACATATATAATAACTTCAATAAAACAAAATAATAAACCCAAAAATAAATTAACATTTGAAAACAAACAAAAAGGTTGACTCCAAACCATATTCCTACCAAAAAACCTAAAAATTATAATTATTGTTAGAGGTATACACTACTTATTTATAATAAATTTTTAAATTTAAACAACATTTCCATTTGAACTTAATCACCCAATTACAAACTCCAATTATAGAAGCTATCTACATTTTAAATACTTGATCCTTGACTCTCTCAGTTACATTAAACACCAAATTACATATATATCAATATAAATCACAATCATTCCAAATTTCATATACAAACTAATAATTAAATACATTAGAAATACTAAATGAATCTAGAAATCAATTAAATTAATGACTTTAATGGATGGTATAAATTCATTAAATCAACTTTTTCATTATACCATATTTTCTTATAAATATTACTAAACAGGAAATGACTACTTTTAAAACTATGATATTTTTCAACATAAGATCTGGATTTTATTCCAATCTCTCTTCTAAGACTTGGATTTAAAATAAGATTTTCCAATATATCCACCAAAGTAAATATATTTGATGAAACAATTGGACAATCTTCAGCATATGAATATGCTTTAAACAACTTGTAATAAGCTCCATCTTTAATGTTTGCAATAACTGGCAGCCCTGTTGCCATTCCTTCAATTGCATTTAAACTATATGCATTGGCTATTAATTGTTCAATTAAAATATCAGATTCAGACATTATTCTACAAACTTCAGTGTTTGGAATGTTTTGCAAAACTTTAAAATTAATTCTATATCCCTTTTCTAACAATATATTTATCGTATTTTGAATAAACTCAGTACCCTTGAAACCATTATGATTTGAACAATGTATTATTGATACTTCGCCGTTAACTCCATCATTCAAAGAATAATGATCTTTTAATTTCCACTGTTCAGTATTTATAATAAAAGGCACGAAAGGCAATACATCCCAGCGTCCTAAGCCATCCAAATGAAATCCACCTACAATACAATCTGCATGATTCACCCAACGTTGAATACTATAAAATATTTCTTTCTCCTTCTTGGCAAACTTTGGATACGAAATTAATAACGCATGTTTCAAAGTATTATCATGAATTTTCGAATATTGATAAAAATCAGCACCATACGGTATTACTACACATTTAATTCTTGCCATCTTATAAATGTATGGCTCATACTTCCTTATAATTGTACGAAATAAGATACCGCCAGAAAAAGGAATATGAATAATATCAGTAAAATGAACTAGTTTTAAAAGAACAATATATGGTGAAATATAATTAAATAATTTATTAATATGAATATTATCAATTTTTAGAAAATAATCACTAAATAAAAAATCATAATCATTCAACCTATTAATATTTGCATAATAATGCTCCATTACTGTAATGGATTTATATCCC
This sequence comes from Saprospiraceae bacterium, assembly GCA_016787575.1. Taxonomy (GTDB): domain Bacteria; phylum Bacteroidota; class Bacteroidia; order Chitinophagales; family Saprospiraceae; genus Vicinibacter. Next base: position 59,633 of record JAEUUO010000038.1, read on the forward strand.
GCCACTTTCATTGAATGACTCCAATACTTATTTGTAATTATAGGGATAGGAGTCCAAACTAAATTGGGTTTAACCCTTATTGTTTTAAATATTCTCTTAAATGCAACTAAAAAAATAAATAATGGAACAAATAAAACAACAACAGGTAATTGCAAAATAAATATAAATACTCTTTTCAACATCACTTTAAATATATTTTAAATTTTATCAAATAAATTAAGTAAAATATCTTTTCTAGACTCAGAAACATTAATTACAGTTTTATCAATTAAAGTAACTGTCAGACTGGACTTTTTATTAAACTTTATCACGTAATTTAAATTAACTATAGCCGATCTACTAATACGAATAAATTGTTTTGAATCTAAATAATCCTCAAACAATTTAAGAGTTTTCGAAGATGAGAACTTAGCACCACTTTTTAAATGTATGATTGTATAATTCACTTCAGCCTCAAACCACAAAATATCTATAAATTCAACCAAATCAAATCCGTTTTGATGTGTAATTGCAATTTTCCTATTGTCAAAGATTTTACTAGAATTAATTAATTGATGATAGTCCTTCTCAATATTATGCAAATCTTCTTGTCGTTGAACTTTTGAAATTGCCTCCTGAAGCTCTAAACATCCGTAAGGTTTTAACAAGTAACCTAAAGCTGAATATTTAAATGCCTTAACAGCATATTGATTATATGCAGTGGTAAATATCACTTTAAATTTAGGATTAGGAATATATTCAAGTAATGCAAAACCATTTTCGTTTGGAAGCTCAATATCAAGAAAAACCAAACTAACACTATTTGAATTTAAATATAAAATAGCATCCTTAATAGAACCAAAAATAGCTACTAATTCAACGTTACTACAACAAGTCTGCAGTAATTTAGACAAAGCAACTTGACTCTCTAATTCATCGTCTATAATAATTGTCTTCAACATACTATAAATATTTCGCTAGATAAATAGTAACTCTTGTGCCGGAAACCAATCCAGTTGAATCTACAATATCTTCTATATCAAGTTTAAACCTATCTGAATTTTTATCAATAATCATTAATCTTTCAACCGCTGAGGCAATACCTGTTGAAACATGGTTTTTATTCTTCCATTTATTAATTTTCTTCGATAATTGACGCCCTATTCCATTGTCTTCGACGACACAAACAATTGAGTTTCCAACTTTATTAAATTTGATTTTTAATAAGCCTCTATTGTCTGAATGGTATAAACCGTGCCTAAATGAATTCTCCACCACTGGTTGCACAAGCAATGGAGGTATAGTAATAAATTTCATATTTTCATTCAACTCATAATCTACCTCGAATAATACAGAAAATATTTTTCCTACCCGTATCTCTTCAAGCTCAATATATCTATTCAATAAATTGATTTCGTCTTCTAAAGTTATAAATTTACATTTCGATTGCTCAAATATAATTCTAATCAAACTAGCAAACTTACTCATATACAGCATGGCAGTATTTTCATCATTTTTTCCTAAAAAACCCTGTATTGCATTAAGAGAATTAAAAATAAAATGTGGGTTCATCTGAATTTGCAAAGCTTGTAATTTAAGTTCATTGATTTGGTCAAATATATCATTTAATTTGCGCTCTGACCTCCTAATATTAATAAATTTAATTGCGGTAACAATAACACTAATTATAATTATTGTAGTGACAAATAAAACATTAAACCAAATTTCTTTCCACCATGGCCTACCAATCGAAAATTCAATTCTCAATGTATTCATTGAATACACTCCATCTTCATTCTTTACATTTATACTTAACTGATATTCCCCTGGCTCCAAACCAATCAAATCTATGTACGGCAATGTTGTTCTATACCAGCTAGAATCCACATCATGCAATTTATAATATACAAAATATTTTCCATCAGAAACTAAACTTCTAATTAATAGATTAATTTTTATGTAATTCTCACTATAATTTAAATTTTCCAATGAATGCTTGACTCCATTACTTGAAAAAACATCAATTCTTTGAATCCTAATACTAGGGGCTTCAATATTTCGACTTAATTTATTTGTCTGAAATTTAGCAACTCCATTAGGTGTAGAAACCCAAAGCGTAGAATCAACTAAAAATAAATCAAGTACCTCATTACTTGGTAAACCATCTAGTTTATTTAAAACGTAACCCTGTTTATCATTTAAATTATAAACAAAACAACCTTTATCAGTCCCAATTATTGAAATAATATTATTGAAAAGAACAACTGTGGAAACACTATTACTTGGTAGTCCATTAATTGTATTTATTGAATCAATTATACTTGTATCTCTAATAATATATACTCCATTATTATCAGTTGAAACAAAGCAAATCGAATCTTTAAATACACTAATACTATTTATATAATTATTTCCTATAATTGACTTTCCGAATTCAACAACACTTGTATCATTACAAAAAAATATTCCGCGAGATGTTCCCACCAATAATCCTCCCTTGTAATTTTCGCCGCAAATACTCCGCTCATCAATAATTAAATCTTGAAAAGAATGTTGAAAATATTTTGAATTTATATAATTCAAATTAATTATAGTTGTACCTAATCGAGTAAGCATATATAGCTTATTACTAAAATCAATTTGAATATTCTTGATACCAGTAAAGTTGATATTAGTAATTTTTCTAATATTAAGATTTATTTTATCTATTATAAACAATTCATTATCCGTTGCTATAATATAATTAAAATCTACTGAAAGAATGGACCTAATTCTATTAGAATTTCCACAATTTAAAGTTTTCCAAGTACCTGTTTTTAAATTAAAACTTGTAATGACCCCAATTTCATGTCCAAATAAAATATTCTCTTGATCTGCAAAAATAACAAAAACCTCATCTGAAGCTAAAGGGCTATTATTTGAATTAAATATTAAACATTGATCGCCATAACTAAAAAATATTCCTCTATTTGTAGTAGTTAGCCAAGTTCTTCTTAATTGATCTTCAAAAACAGTATTTATTGAATTTCCAAAATTATTAATTAATTTAATTGTGTTTGTTACTAAATTTAATTTAAATGATCTAGAATTTGTTTTAATAAATAATTCAACATCGTTTATAATTGAAGTATAAATAATTTTTTCATTAATCGTGAGATCAAATTCAATTTCCTTAATTACTTTGAAGTTACTATCTAATATACATGAATAATAAGAACTTAATACTAATATTTTACCATCATTCAAAACCCTTAAAATATTAAAATCTGATGAAAATTTTTGAATTGAATTGGCAGGTAGCTTATTACTAAATAATAATAAGTTACTCTTAACATCGATAAGCTTAATTGAATCTGAACAATTATACAAATCAATTCCAATTAATTTGTTATTTACTATTCCTAAGAATGAGATATCCTGATATAATTCTTTAATATTTGACGATTCAGATTTTTTATATACGTTTGAACTTAGAGAATTATTTAAATCCCAAGTAATATATACATTATTATCATAGGAAAAAAATGAGGCAATCCTTCCTCCTTCAATCCTATTTATCAAATCAAACCTTCTCACCGTATCATCCTTTACATAAAATACCTCTCCTGCCAAATTGTAAAACCAGGGAGTTCCGGTTTCATCCATAAAAATATATGGGAAGTCCTGCCCTTTCATGTCTGGGATAAAGTACTTTTTAAATTCTTTGCCGTCAAATCGGCATATTCCCTTTACTGTAGCAATCCATAAAAATCCATCTTTGTCTTGTTTGATACCATAAACAGTCATGCTTGGCAAACCATCGTCATCTGTAAATTGTCGATATGCAGGTGCTTGCGATTTTACTTGCAAACCTGAAAAAAAGAAGAGCAAAATCAGGAGTCCTAAATATAAATTAAACCTTTCCTTCATGAGGCGATTGGCATTCGCACTAACAAATATAAATTGGATTTATTATAATTCCTATTTCTACAGAATCTTAATATCCAATTAAATACAACAGATTTAAATAGTATAATATTAAATTTAGCTTAAATAATAAAATTGCTTAATTCAATCATTCAAATAGCAAATTCAATCAAAAGCTAAACAAGCAAGAAAAGTATGCAATGCAAAAAATAAAATAATTCAATTGCCTTACTTAATAAATTTATAACACCATTTAATAAATTCAATAGTTTTTATTTGATCGCTCCAATTTATTTTATTTGCTTTGAACTGTTATTTAATTTACATCCTTTCGCGATCTGATTCTCCAATGCAGATCCAACACTATCAGAACACCAAATGCCGGTTTGAAATACCGGCATTTTTTTTACCTCAAATAAATTGAATTTTATCTTCGAATTGTAAATTCTGCCAATTCTTCAAATAAAATCAACTCTTCTGTAAATTTTAATACTTCTGCCATCGGCGGACCATGCTTACACCAATTTTTAAATTGATCGATGCACTCTTCTTCCCCATAAACCCAAATACAAACCGATCCATCCTGATGATTTGAAACAATCCCTTTCAATCCGAGTCGGTCAGCTTCCTGCTTTGCAGAAACCCGGTACCAAACTCCTTGAACTTTTCCTTGAATCTTCCAATAGCGGCCTATCTGTTTCATGATTTCATCGTACCTTTAAACTCCAAATTTAGTTATCCTCTATGCATTATTTTCACCTTGGTGACATTCCTCCCAAACGCCATACCCAATTCCGGAAATCCAATGGCACTCTTTATCACGAACAGCTGTTTTCAACTGAAGGCTTTTCAGATCTGTACTCTATCTTGTATCATTGCAATGCTCCTACCCAAATTGTCCAGGTAGAAGAACCTTATTCTGTTAAAGCTAAAACCATCCATGACAAACAACTAAAACATCGCTGCTTAAAAGGATTCCAAATTGATCCGGAACCGGATTATCTGAAAAGTCGAAAACCCATTTTGGTCAATAACGATTGTCAGATTATACTCTCAGCAGCTCAAGAAAGCAGCAGTTCCTATTTTTTTAAGAATGCGGATGCCGATGAAGTCATCTTTGTACACGAAGGTACCGGCACTTTGAAAACAATGTACGGCAATATTCAATTTGCTTATGGAGATTATCTGGTTATCCCCAGAGGCACCATTTATCAAATTCATTTTGATACTCCTCAAAATCGATTGCTCATTATTGAATCTGCAGGCCCGATAAGCTTTCCACATCGATACAGAAATAGTTTTGGCCAACTTATGGAACATGCCCCTTTTTGTGAACGGGATATCCGTAAACCTTCCTTGTTGGAAACCTATGACGAAAAAGGAGATTTTCTGCTTTACATTAAAAAACAAGACAATATCTATCCTTATCATTATTTGAATCATCCCTTCGATGTGGTCGGCTGGGATGGCTTTGTATATCCTTTTGCATTTTCAATTCATGATTTCGAACCAATAACCGGCAGGGTTCATCAACCACCTCCCGTACATCAAACATTTGACGGGCGTAATTTTGTGATTTGTTCTTTTGTGCCACGGTTGTTTGATTACCATCCTCTTGCTATTCCCGCTCCATACAATCACAGCAACATCGACAGCGATGAAGTCCTGTATTATGTGGACGGTGATTTTATGAGCAGAAAACATGTTGAACGGGGAATGCTCACTCTTCATCCCGGAGGAATCCCACATGGCCCGCATCCAGGTACAGTAGAAAAAAGTATCGGCGCAAAAGAAACCCGTGAACTGGCTGTAATGATTGATACCTTTAAACCATTACTGATGACTGAACACGCTGTTAAAATAGAGGATGGGGCATATTATAAATCATGGCTGGATGCAGGCTCTTCGAATGCAGGAATGCAGCTAAATGATATTACTTCTTAAACTTGTCATTCCCTGTTGCATTCATTTACAACTCAACAATTAAATAAATTTAATACGTCGTAAAATTTACAATTTTTAAATTTAAAAATCATGCAAACACTAACAGAAATAAAATCACAAACACAAACAGATGCCTTTCCAATTTTAGGTACTGATTTTATAGAATTTTATGTCGGCAATGCAAAACAAGCTGCCCATTATTATCAAACGGCTTTTGGATTTGAATTGATTGCATACAAAGGACCTGAAACCGGAAATCGTGAATTTTGTTCGTATGTTTTAAAGCAAAATAAAATTCGCTTTGTTTTGACTTCGTCTTTATTTCCCGATCATGAAATCAATAAACATTTTCAAAAACACGGCGATGGGGTTAAAGTATTGGCTTTATGGGTTGAAGACGCAAAAAGCTCCTATGAAACTGCATTATCACGAGGTGCAGAATCTGCATTCGAACCCATTAAATTGCAAGATGAGCACGGTGAAGTAATTCTTGCAGGAATCAAAACTTACGGTGAAACAATACATACCCTTGTTGAACGAAAAAATTATTCGGGCATATTTCTGCCGGGTTTTGTAAAAAAAGAAAGCTTATTAAAATCCGTATCTACAGGTTTAAACTATGTAGATCATTGTGTTGGCAATGTTGAATTGGGACAAATGAATCGCTGGGTTAAATTTTATCAAGATGTATTGGGTTTTAAATTATTAATCACTTTTGACGATAAAGATATTTCAACCGAATTTACTGCATTAATGAGTAAAGTGGTATCCAATGGAAATGGTTATATCAAGTTTCCGATCAACGAACCGGCTGAGGGGCGAAAAAAATCACAAATTGAAGAATACATTGATTTCTATCACGGTGCCGGAGTACAACATATTGCAATTGAAACTGACAACATATTAAAAACAGTTGACCAACTACGTAAAAATGGAGTTGATTTTCTCTATGTGCCTGACAATTATTATGATACTGTTATGGACCGTGTTGGGCATATTGACGAAAATATAGAAGAAGTCAAACGTCTTAATATTTTAGTGGACCGCGATGAGGATGGGTACTTACTCCAAATATTTACCAAACCAGTCCAGGACAGACCTACTGTTTTTTTTGAAATCATCCAACGTCGTGGTGCCAAATCTTTTGGCAAAGGCAATTTTAAAGCTTTATTTGAGGCCATCGAACGTGAACAAGAATTGAGAGGCAATTTGTAAGAAGGGAAAGAGGATAGGAGGACAAGAGGATCAGAAGATTTAATTTATTGCTATTTTATTGACTTTTGACTTCTTCTGCTGACTACTGATTTCGGTAATGATACAATTCTGCTATGTTGAAATTATAAAAATTAAATGGATGGTTTTTAAAAATCTATCGGGCATTTATGTCAGATATATAGGATTGTAGCATTACAAGATTGTAGCATTCTAAAATTGTAGTATTTCTTACTGACTATAGACTTCTTTTCTATTGACTAACATTGCAAGATTGTAGCATTCTAAAATTGCAGTATTCGCTTCAGACTTCCCCGCTAAAAAAAAAGCCCTTAGATTGCTCTAAAGGCTTTAATTAGATTTATAATAAAATGAGATTAATCTTGTCTTTCGAATGCTTGATTTACTTCTGGAATTGAACTTGGAATTCTAACAGGAGTTGGAGTTTCCAAACCTTTAATACGTACAGCTTTATAATCTTCATAGCCCTTACGCACTGCTTTTGCTTCCCAATCAAAACTGTAGTTGCCTTTACCTTGACGCAATTCTTTTACTCTGATGCCTTTGGCAGTTTTTTCTATGACTGCCATACCTTCAGAAGATGCTGAATTTGGGGTCAGATTTATTGTCATGGTAGCTGGATTAATAACCAATTCAAAATGTTCTGAAAATGGAACAAATGCCTCGCCATTGACTAACTGTGCTGTACCTCTTTCATATGCAGCGGCTTCAGGACCTTCAATAGATGCATACCATATTTCTTTCTTGGGGTCTTTTGGGTGATCCATCCAGAAATTTTTAACATTTGCTGCAATAACTGATTGTGTTCCGTTAACGTAAATTCCACCAATTAATTGACTTGAATTATTTGGATTAAACACACCTACATAAGGTACAACTGTATTGTTGACATTGGCCGCTGTGATCACACCACCTGGTCTGCCACCTACCGCATTGTAAATCTGTCCTACTCCATCAAAAGCACTGTTAACAACACCTAAAATTCTTAAAGCTGTTGCACCATTGTATCCTTGATTTAATAAAACAAATTCATTGGTAACACTGCTTTTCGAACTTCCATTCAAAGTATTGGTAATTCTACCAATCTGAAAAGTGTCTTTATCAAAACGCAGGTAATGTTGTGCAAACGTTGTTGGGTATTCTTTTACATAAGAACCATATGCAATTTCTTTTCCTAATGCATTGGCTGGTTTAGTCCAAAATTCTTCATACCAATCTGTTGGACCAGAAACAGTTCGGCGTATTGCATTGGGTCTAAAGTTTAATGCAAAGGATGCTTGATTTAAAGGAGCTGCACCCTTTGGATCAAAAACGATGCTTTGACTTCCGTCAACATAACTAAGCAAATTGCCATTTTTAGTCCAAAGACTAGCTCCGCCTGAAGGTAAGGTAACAATACCCCCATTCTTACTTAGAATAAGTTGATTGGTTGTGGTATCTAAAACCAAGGTTTGAATTTCGTTTGTTGGATCTGCATCAGCATCGTTTTTCAAGCCAGTCAAATCCACTGAATTACCTTGAGAAATAGCCAGCATATTTGTTGCCGGAGTAAATGTCAGATTTTGCAATTCGTTTTGCGGATTGGAGTCAGCGTCTCCTTGTACTGCTGATTGCGCTTTCATTGCATAGGCTGCAACCGGAACAGCAAGAATAGGAGAAACTCCCATCGGTGCGAATTGAGCACCTCCTGTAACATCCATATCAACTTTTAATTGAAATCCACCTGCGGCCCAATCAATTGTTGAACAAGAACCTGTTGGATTGGTGCCTTGACAAACATTCACACTAAATAAACCAATAGCAGAAGTAGTCACTGCGTGTACTTCTGAATAAACAGGTGAATTGCCCGCATTTAAAATTGTCAAACGCAATGCAATTGCCTGATTGTTTATACTTGCATTTTGAGCATTACGTGCAACACCCTGATATTTAAAAGCAGGACTTTGGCTGTATGAAATGCCTATCGCAAAAACACAAATCAGTAATGTAAAAAACTTGTTCATTTTGTAAAATTTTATAAATACATTATTTTAATTTCTCTAGAATAAATTGTTGGGTTTGGTTCCCTTTTGAAGTTTCAAGAATATACGATCCGGATGGAAGAAAATCCATTTCCAATGAATGGACACCATGCTCCACCTGATATTCAGAAATGCACTGTCCGTGAATACCTATCAAATGAAAACTCAAACGTTCTCCCGTCTTATTTTCTATAGTCAACTGGGAAATGAATGGATTTGGATAAATTTTTAATCCCTCAATTCCTGGATTTTGAGTAGAAACAATGGTTAAATTGGTTTGGTGAAATCCCTGGGTTAAAATGCTGCCGCCTGAAACCAATGTTTCTGTAGCCAGTTCTCCTAAAGTCCATTCAATACTTAAATTATTGGCCTTCATGACAGCACCCGCACTGCTTAAGACGGTTGGGGTAATCTTTTGAGTTAGTCCAACATTCCACAAAACAAAGACCAGTAAGATTCCAATTCCATGCTTCATATTCAATTTTTAAAAGATAAAAATACTAAAGTCTCTCAATCAATAAGGCAATTGGCAGGATCCATATCAAATAATTAATTAACTAATGTGTATATAATTGATTATAAGATATTAACACATATAATAAATAATAATATTAGTATTTATTTTTAATAAGCCAATGACCAGAGATGAACTGGATTGTCCCGAGATATTTAGCATAAAATAGAAAGCCTTTCAATTCTAACATTCTAAAATTCATTTAGAATGTAGTTCAAGCCAGTTCGTTTGTTAAAATAACAAGACACCTGAGTTACGAAACCTAAAAATAGTGCTAGGCTTTTGCTTCAGTACTTACGATTTGTTTATTAATCGCCTCAACTTCCTTATCAATATAATATAAACACATTGGACCCTCTCCTATCAATTGTATTTTATCTAAAATTTTCATAACAACGGCCTCCTCTTCGCGTTGCTCAGAAACATACCACTGAAGAAAATTTTGCGTAGAATGATCATTGAGTTTTTGAGTCTCATTGATTAAATCATGGATCGATTGGGTAACTTCTTTTTCTTGTGCAAACGTTTGATTGAAGATGTCATAAATGCTTTTGTAATCGGACTTGGGCTTTTTAATTGAAGGTATAATGGGTTGCCCGTTACGCTCAATTAAATAGGCCAGAATTTTCATCATGTGCATATGTTCTTCTTCTGCCTGGCGGTAAAAAAATTGCGAACATCCTTCCATGCTTTTTTGATCACACCAAACAGCCATTGCTAAATAACTATAACTTGAAAAAGCTTCTTTTTCCAGTTGGTTGTTTAATGCCAATTCCATTTTCTTATCTAACATAGTTCCTTTTTTTATTAAAACAATTTATTTTATAGAAAGTTAAAGATACTTCTGCACAATTTGTTCACAGGCTATTTGGATTAATTTTCCGGATTCCTGAAACCGGTTGTCATAATAAGGGTCTGGTACTTCTTCTGCATTTTGCACATTGGCATATTTCAATAGCAAATGCGCTTTCTCAGAAATGTCGCGATCCCCACCAAGTTTCTTTACATAATTTAAGTTTTGGCGATCCATTGTCAAAATTAAATCGAAGGATTCCAAATCCTGAGCCTGAATTTTGCGACTGACCTGCTTTGAAATATCCAATCCATGCTTCTTCATTTCCAGAATGGCTCTGGGATCTGGATGCTCCCCATCATGAAAACCATTAGTTCCAGCTGAATCAACGGTCCAGTCCAATTGATATTTTGCAATCAATCCCTCCATAAACCCATGTGCCATTGGGGATCTGCAGATATTTCCGAGACAAACCATTAAAATCTTCATTCGGAAAATTAACAAGAAATCCAGAATTGCTTTATTTCTTTGCATACAATTCATCATGATTAAACTATCTGTTGTTGTAATAACTTATAATGAAACGCTTCAAATCGGCAGATGCCTGGATTCTGTTAAAGATGTTGCAGATGAGCTGATCGTTGTAGATTCATTTAGCACCGATGATACCGTTCAAATTGCAGAATCCAAAGGAGCATTGGTGTTTCAACATCCATTTGAAGGTCATATCCAACAAAAAAATTATGCACTTACGAAAGCTCGTTTTGATTTTATTTTATCACTTGATGCAGATGAAGCGCTGGATGAAAATTTAAAGAAATCCATCCTTATGATAAAGTCTAATTGGACCCGGGATGCTTATTATTGCAATCGTTTTAATAATTATTGCGGTTATTGGGTCAAATATTGTGGCTGGTATCCGGATCGCAAATTACGCGTATTTAATAGAACAAAAGGCCAATGGACTGGTATGAATCCGCACGACAGATATGAACTGTTTGAAGGCTCAAATGACATTGAAGTATTGAATGGCAATATTCTTCACTACAGTTATTCCAATGTGGCCCAACACATTCAACAAATGAAGTATTTCGCTAAAATTGCTGCAAAAGAATTGTATGCAAATCAAAAAAAATATGCCTGGTTTCACATGCTTGTCAATCCACTTATTCACTTTTTAAAATCCTACATCCTAAAACGCGGCTTTCTGGATGGATGGCGGGGAATTCAAATTTGCAGCATTTCAAGTTATGGAACCTTTTTAAAATACTATCTTTTGTTAAAACGGAATCTTTCTTCGCATGATTTTTGAAATTGGCGGAACCTTATTTCTATTAATCATGTTATACAAAGATGTCTTCTAAAAAAACAATCGTTCTTGGAGCAAGCCCTAATCCTGATCGTGCTTCTTACCAAGCTGTCCAATTATTAAATTCAAAACATCATGATGTCATTGCACTTGGAATCAAAGCAGGCATTATAGACGGAATCGAAATACAATTAGATAAACCTATGCCCACAGCCATTGATACGATCAGTCTGTATTTGGGCCCTGATAAACAAGCTGAATGGTATCCTTACATCCTCAGCATCCATCCACGTCGGATTATTTTTAATCCGGGAACAGAAAATCAGGAATTACTGCAACTGGCTCAAGCACACGGGATTCAAACAGAAGCTGCCTGTACTTTGGTCTTACTTTCTACAGGGCAATACTAAAACTTTATCTAAATTTACTTGACATTAGGCTTGTTCAACAAAGCCTATTTAAATTAAAATTATGAAATCAATCGCATTCCTTTGTACGATCCTGATTCCTTTTGTGTTGCCTGCACAAAATATTAATAAATTATTTAAAAGCCTTCCGTTAGCAGCCTTGAGTTGCGATGATGCATTTAAAAGCGCAGAATTGGAATGGGAAACAGAAAAATTAGACAATGATTCTATTTTTCATCGCGCAAAAGCATGGGCTCCAGGAGGAGAAATCAAGTCCTTTTCAGAAAGACTGGATGCAACTGCTGCATTTATAGAACGTGCTTCTGAAAATAATAGTTTTTCTTTATCAGCACCTTCAACAATTGATAAAACGGTCATGGGTCAACTTGGAGATTTGACAAAAACTAGAGAAGCTATCAGTTTAAAATGGCAAAATGCTCGGGAAGCTACCATCAATATAAATACAGATTTTGTGGTTCCAAATGAATTGGATAATTCCTGCGAACAAATTCAAAATGCTATGTCTCAATTAAAACTGGTTTCCGAAAAAATCAATACCCAACTGGATCACTTTACTAAAAATTGCTCTGCGGATTTGGAAAGCTTTCAAACACAATTTGACGAATTAAATAAAATTCGCCATCCGATGGTTAACAATCAAGCTTTAGATGAATTGTCTAATCTCCTTACCATACTCAATGAGTTATCGTCGTTATTAAATTTTCACTATAAAAATATGGTTGAAAGCCGTATGGCCTGGAATAATGCACTTTGCAAATAAATTTTGTAAAAACGAATAGATCTTTTATCTGTTTTTATCTGGAAAAAACCGCTGCATCAAAGCGTTCCATTTTTCTGTATCTGCACGCAGCGTCTGTAAAGACGGATCTTCCTGTAAACCCTTATAATCATTGTATCCAAACTCAAGCGCTTTAGTTAAAAATTGGAATGCCTGATCATTCTCATTTTGCCCGTAATAAAAACAAGCAATATTGTAATTAAAAGAAGGGTCCTTAGGCTCTAATTCCAATGCACGTTTAAAAGACTTTTCAGCCAGCTCCATTCTATTAGTCAGATAATACACGATCCCAATATTTCCATGGGCCATTGGATAAGATCCATCCACTTGAATCGCTCGTTGATATTGCTTCTCCGCTTCCGGTAACAATCCTGTATTAAGATAAATATTACCTAAATTTGAATGTGCATAAATAAATGTAGAATCAATTTCCAATGCTTTTTTATAATGGAATTCAGCTAAATTAAAAGAACCCTGGGTTTCGTAATAAACTCCTGCTGAATAATGGGCTACCAAAGAATTTGAATCAATTTTATTTATTTTATCCAGGTAATACTTTGCTCTTGAATAATTTCGAATTTTATCAGAATATAAAAAAACCAAGCCGGCATAAGGCAATTGCCAGGATGGTACTAGTGTAGATGCTTTATCTGCGTAATATTCTGCAGAATCTTGTTTTAATAAATTATACCCATATATGAAACTCATTTGCCAATAAACCTGTGGCATATTTTCCTGAAATTGTAAAGCTTGTTTTAAATAACTTAATGACTTAGTCCCGGTTTCCCTATCCAAATTTCGATTTGTCTTTGCGACAAAATACCCTTCAAAAAACAATTTCCGTGCTTGCAATACCGGATACATGTAATGCTTTTCTCCCAATAAATTTGCCGCCCGATCCAGATAATCAGGATATTTCTGGAATTTTTTTAAAGCTTCCAGTTTGGATTGTGTTAAAACTCCTAAATCTGAATTAAGGAAACGATTTAAAACTTGTTGTGCATCATCCTGTAAGGTCGCTGCATAATTAAACCGCATGGAATTATGTATTTTATTAATACTGGTATCGGCTTCTAATTTTAAATAGTAATAGTCTGCACAATCATTAGCAGGACTTAAAAATAATTTTTGTTCAAGTCTTGCTTTAAATCGCTTGTAAAATTCCTGAGTTTCCGGACTGGCTTGAGCAAGTACTTCCGTTTCCAATCCTCTGTTTTCAGCTGGTGCAAACGCAACGGTCGCCCCGTCTTTTTCTTTTTTTAATTGTGCCAGACTTTCCTTGTTGACTGAATTGATTACGGCCAACTTATCTCCTAATAATAATGGAATTTGACTGTTTGGTTTTACATCATTACTGACATTGTCCTCCAGATAACGGTCTAATTCACCCAAGGCTACTTTCCCATCTGAATTTCGATCTGCCAATCCGATAAGTCCGTCAATCAAATGGTAACTGAATACACCTCTGCCACCACCCCATTGTTCTCCTTCCAATGAATATTCATTGGATTGACAGGACATAATTTTAATTGCATTTGCAAATTGATTGGCTAAATAAGCTGCCGTTGCCTGCGTGCCATTGATAGCGCTCCCAGATAATTTCCCGGAATGACAGGCATCCGTAATTACAATGGTCTTTACTTTTTTCTCTATGGCGAGTGTATTTACGATATCTTCCAAAAAACCTAATGCAAATGCACCACCTGACATATATACTTTTGAGGGTGCGTCCCAACACAATAAAAATCCGGGTTGCGAAATGGTTTTTCGTTCGACATCTCCGTGCCCACTAAAATAAATAATGGCCTGGTCTCCTTCTTTACATTCGGTCATCATCCAATCCAAAGCTGCAACAATTTTTCCTTGGGTTGCTTCTTTATTTGTAAGCAATTGGATTTGATCTTCATTCAAAGAATATCCAGCCTTACCCTTTAAAAATTCATAGAATAATTTTGCATCCCGTTCTGCAAAACGAAGGTCAGGAATTCCTGCATCCTGATAATCAGAAATTCCAACTACTACAGCATAAAGCTTTCCAGTAAAACTTGATTTATTGGTTGTGGCCAACGGAGAAACTCCTTTTTCTTGTGCAATTCCTATCGCACTAGAACCAATATATAAAAACAATATCCCAAAGATTCTAAGAAAATGTAGCCTTTCCTTTTGAAGGATACTCAAGGTTGTTTGTATAGAACCTTTGGGATATTCTGCAAAAAGTCTCAGCAAACTATAATCTCGATCTTTCAAATACTAATTATTTGTATCAATTAAAAACTAAATAAGGTTGCACGTTTACTGCAAGATGATCTTCCGTAATACCCCAATGCAAAATTGAATTCCATATTTAATTGTACAAAAGCAGGATTTGTCTTTTTATAAGAACCGTAATGTTCAGCTGCCGAAGGATTTGGAAATGCATTAGGCGTAAAATTCTTTCCTTCATCACTGATCATGTCGGTAAATCCATAACCCAATCGAATGCCTAACATGGTGGTAAAATTTTCATAATTCAACAAATAACCACCGACACCAAAAATACCGGATATGTAATTTTTTGCATAGTATTTCTTTACATCCGTCAACTGAGGATTGTAATCATCCTGTTGGGTAACTTTATTTACAAATGAAAACTGTGGACCCAATTCAACATACACGCCGTTTTTTTGGTTTCGATATAAAACTGCGAGGTCGTAGGTTTTCCATTTTATAGTATGATAATACGTTTTGGCATCTCTTAAGAAGTCAAATTTTTGTTTACTGTTAGAAAGCATAAAGTCTACAGTAATCCCATTGTACAATCCAATGTAGAGGCCCAATTTAGCTCCAATCCCGGCGCCTGTTGAAAGATGGTGTTCGTAAAGTTTATCATCAAATAAATTGGAATTGATCATTCCGGTAAGTCCATATCCAACTTTTACTCCGGCATCCATCCATGCATACACTTTTTGCGCATTAGAGGCGGAGATCGTCCAAAGGAAAATGAAAATTAGAAAAATGTTTTTCATGTTTGGTTAATTTTTATATTTTAAAAAGTATTTCAATTTTATTCTTGTGGAATCGCTTTAATGTGTGCTTTGATCTTTACACCTTGAATCATCATGGATTCCTCTGATTCAATTCCTTTAATATCATACATTTGGCCACCGGGTGAAATGGCTTTAATTCCATAAAAGGATCCATCCGCTGCAATGGCTTTAATATTCAATATTCTACCATTTTGGCTTACTGCCTTAACATCCATGATTTTTTTATCTGCCGTAATCGCTTTAATATTATAAATGGTTCCATCATCGCCGATAGCTTTTACCGGGCCATATTTTTCATTACCTGCCAATACTTTCACAGCCAATTTTTTATTTCCAACAAAGGCTTTCACATTCATTAAGTGAAGATTGCCATTTTCTTCCAATGCTTTTACCGGATAGATAGTTCCTTTATCATCCATGGCTTTTACATCAATGAGTTGGCCATTGGGGTGAACTGCTTTGATATTCCAGACAAAATCTGTATTTTGATAATTTGCTTGAGGCAATGATTTTACATGTGCCCAAACTTCTACTCCATGAATTTTAGTTTCAATATCATGGTCTGTAAATTTTACCCCTTTCACATCATGCAGTTTTCCTTCTGGTGAAATCGCTTTGATCGCATAAAAGTCACCATCCGGACTGATAGCTTTAATATGAATAATATTTCCAGATTGACTGACTCCTTTTACATCCCATTTTACATTGTCTGCAGAAAGGGCTTTAATATCGTAAACCATCCCGTTTTCATCTATGGCTTTGACCGGAGCAAATACATCCTGACTCCATAAAATTTTAACAGCCATTTGTTTACCATTTTTCAATGCTTTAATATCCATGTATTGTGTATTGCCATCCAGGGATATTGCTTTTACGTCATATACATTATTTTGCTTGTCGAATGCTTTAACATCCATAAATTTTCCTTGTGGGTCAATCGCTTTTACATGCCAGATTGTTTGACCTACAGAAATTTGAAGGCTCAAAAACACAAGAACAAATCCTAAAAAATTTTTCATAAAAATTTATTTATTGGTTTAAATCGATTGGGTTAAGCATTTTTTAAGCCACGGCGCATCATTTCCTCATTCAATAATTTTAATTCCCGACTCATATCACCGGTGATGCTGGTATTTTCTTCAGCACGACGCACGAGATAAGGAACCACATCTTTAATTGGACCATAGGGCACATATTTTGCAACAATGTAACCTTTAGCAGCCAAATTAAAGGTGATGTTATCACTCATTCCAAGCAGCTGGCAAAAGTTTAAATGGGGGTGGTCATTTGGAATTCCGGCTTGAGCCATCAGTTCGGTTTGAAGCAAACAACTATTCCAATTATGGGTTGAATTGCACAAGCTGATTTGCTCTGGATATTGAACACAAAACCGAATGGAAACATCGTATTGCGTATCAGTTACCAGCTTGTCTGCTGTGATCGGATCTTCATAGCCTTTTTCCTTGGCACGTTTCCGCTCTTTCTCCATATAGGCACCCCGTACAATTTTTGCACCAAAAATGTAATTTCCACTTTGTGCAGCTTCAAAACTAGATTTTAAATAATCCAGCCGGCCCTTTCGATACATTTGAAAGGTATTGTATAGTATTGGTTTTTCTTTGTTAAATACCGGCATGTATTTATCGACCAATTGGTCTATTGGGTCCTGAATCCAAGATTCCTCAGCATCGATAAAGATTCCAACACCCAGTTCGGCAGCTTTTTTACAAAGTATTACAAATCGCTCTTCCAGGCGCTCCCAGGCGCGCTGGTCAAATGCAGATAAACTTTCTTTTGCATGAATTTTTTCTAAGACCGAAATTGGAATGTAGCCGGTAAGTTTGGTACTGATGACCGGAATGTTTGGATTGCTATAAGCAAATTCAAGTGCTTTTAAATTAACTTCAAGCGTATTTTGAAAATCCTCATCGCGTTCTCGGCCCTCAACTCCATAATCCAAAATGGTCATTGTTTTTTTATGATAAAGCCTGTCAACAACCCGTTGGCACTCTAACAAATTGGTGCCCCCGCAAAATTGATTAAAGATAGTTTCTCGAATGAGGGGATCCATTAAGTGAAACGGCACCTGCGCAGCCAGTTTTCCAAAAAATGAACCAATACGCACCAGACTTGGGTTATTCATTAATTTAAATAGCCAGTAGGTATTTTTAAGTTCTCTATCAGATTTATGAGAGAATGCTATTTCAGTATTTCCAAAATCCAAAAGGGTCTCGTCGGTTTCTTCCATATTCAGTTTATTGGTTCCAGAATTGCCAGGATAAATCCGCTTGTAAATGTAACATTTCCAGACCGTTTTTGACCCGGGCGCCTTGGTTGGCTCCAAGCCTCAAAAATAGGGATTTTTCAGGATTATAAACCAAATCATATAAAAGGAACGAAGAATCCAATTTATGAAATGGAATTTCTGGTTTAGAATCCAGATTTGGATACATCCCCAGGGGTGTTGTGTTTATGATCAATTTCCAATCAGGATCCCATAATTCTTGCAAATGGTCATAAGAAATCCCATTTCCAGAGGAAGAAACACAGCTAAAACCTATTTCCAGTCTATTTAAGGCATGTTGGACGGCTTTAGAGGCGCCTCCTGTGCCACATACTAGTGCTAGTGAATCAAAACCTGGTGGTAACCAGGAAACCAAACTGTTCATAAACGCTAAACTATCGGTGTTGTGTCCGATCCATCTGTCTTGGTCATGTTTGATACAATTTACTGCCCCTATACGCTTAGCTTCCGGTGTCAATTCATCCAAATAGGGAATCACCATTGATTTGTAGGGGACAGTTACATTAAGTCCTTGCAATTGACTGTTGCTTTCAAAAAATGCTTTTAAATCTTTGCCGGGATCCCATTCAAATAATCTGTATTCGTAATTTGACAAGCCTTCCAGCAACCATTTTTCTTCAAAATAAGATTTTGAAAAAGAGTGTTGAAGGGATTTGCCAAGAAGTCCAAAATGTGGCATAAATGGAAAGGTAATCTATAATTTCAAAGATCCAAAACTTCTAAAATGATTAAACTATTCTTTACTTTATAATTGGAATTCCTTTTAATTTAATTCCATTTAAATCAATGAATAATCATTAAAAAATAATTTACAAAGTCCCTCTTCTTGCTTGTTCGGCTTCAATGCTTTCAAACAAGGCCTGAAAATTTCCTTTGCCAAAAGATTTGGCTCCTTTGCGTTGGATGATTTCGAAAAATAAAGTGGGTCGATCCTCTATTGGTTTTGTAAATATTTGCAGCAAGTATCCTTCTTCATCCCGGTCAACCATGATGCCAAGTTTTTTTAATGCTTCTAAATCTTCTTCAATAATTCCTACTCTGTCCTTGACCGTATCGTAATAACTGCCCGGAACATATAAAAACTCAATGCCTCGTTTCTTCATTTCGGAAATTGTGAATACAATATCATCCGTAGCAACGGCAATGTGTTGACAGCCGGGACCGTAATAAAAATCAAGGTATTCCTGTACCTGGGATTTCTTCTTACCTGGAGCTGGTTCGTTGATTGGAAATTTTATATACCCATTTCCATTGGTCATTACTTTGCTCATCAATGCAGTAAAATCGGTTGAAATGTCTTTATCATCAAATGTAATCATGTTGTAGAATCCCATAACCTCTGCATAAAATTTACTCCACACATTCATTTCACCCAATCCAACATTTCCAACCATGTGATCGATGTATTTTAATCCAACCGGAGCTGGGCGATAATCGGTTTCCCATTTAACGTAGCCGGGTAAAAAGAGGCCACGATATCCCGAACGTTGAATAAAAAGATGCACAGTATCTCCATAGGTATGAATGCCGCTCATGCGCACGGTGCCGTCAGCATCTTTAGATTCCATTGGATTTAAATAGGGAACTGCACCTCGCTTAACCGTTTCTTCATAAGCTTTGTATGCATCCTGAACCCATAAAGCAATTACTTTAACTCCATCACCATGTTCTCTAACATGTTGTGCAATTTCACTGTCGCGAGTAAGGGGTGTTGTGAGTACCAATCTTATTTTTCCTTGTTGCAAAACATAACTCGTGCGGTCCTTTAAGCCGGTTTCCAAACCTGCATAGGCCAACTCCTGAAATCCCAATGCTGTTTTATAAAAGTGAGCAGCCTGCTTTGCATTGCCAACATATAATTCTACATAGTCAGTTCCTAAAATTGGTAAAAAATCTTGCGCTTGCTTAAAGATTTTTTCCGTTTCAACATATTGATAATTTTTTACCGCTGTCAAATCTTTCATAATTAAAACATTTACAATTTAAAAATTTATAAGTTGTACTCCTTAAATTAACATTCGAAATTCGTGATTTTCAATTTGACCATTCGTAATTCGTAATTAACGTCCATCCATCCAACTTTGATAATAATCATCAATTTCAATACCAGCAGCTGCTTCAGTAATTTTCACCGGATTAAACGGATCAATCATGACTGCTAATTCATTTGTTTCTTTCTTACCAATACTGCGTTCAATAGCACCCGGATGCGGGCCATGTGGAATCCCACCCGGATGTAAGGTGATCTGTCCTTTTTGAATATTATTGCGACTCATAAAATCACCGTCAACATAATATAACAATTCATCACTGTCAATATTGCTGTGATGATACGGAGCTGGGATGGCCTGTGGATGGTAATCGTAAAGTCTGGGAACAAAAGAACAGATCACAAAATTTCGTCCTTGAAACGTTTGATGAATCGGTGGTGGCATGTGAATGCGACCAGTAATTGGTTCGAAATTAAAAATTGAAAATGCATACGGATAACAACATCCATCATAGCCTACAACATCAAACGGATGATTTTCATAAACATAAGGATAAATGAGTCCGTGCTTTTTGATATTGATGAGAAAATCTCCTTTCTCATCATGGGTAATTAAAGTTTCGGGTGCTCTTAAATCGCGTTCACAAAAAGGTGCATGTTCTAAAAACTGGCCGTATTGATTTCGATATCGGGCTGGTGTTTCAATAGGACCGTGTGATTCAACTATGAGCAATTTATTTTGCGCCTGATTAAAATCCAATTGATAAACAGTACCGCGAGGGATGATCAAATAATCACCGTATTTAAATGGGATGTTTCCATACATGGATTTTAAAATTCCACCGCCTTCATGTATAAAAATCATTTCATCGGAATCAGCATTCTTATAAAAGTAATTTGTCATACTGCTACTTGGCGCAGCAATTCCGATGCTCATATCATCATTTACAAATAATACCGTCCGACTTTTAATATAATCTGGTTGTGAGATCGCATTAAACGTTAAATAACTTCTAGCTTGTAAATTATCTTCTATAACTATTTTTGGTCGAACGGAATAAGGTGTGCCTCTTTGTTTAACTTGGGTAGGTGGATACAAATGATAAACCAATGAAGACATCCCACCGAATCCTTCCGTACCAAATAATTCTTCATGAAAAAGAGAGCCATTGGAATTTCTAAACACGATGTGCCGTTTGGATGGAATCTGACCATCCTGACGATATAAAGGCATGCATTAAAATTTGCTCAAAGTTTGGATTTCCTATAAATACAATCGCTGTTTTCGATCAGCGTTTGAAGTGATTAAAATCATTAAATTTTTTGCCTACTGCAGCTGAATGCTCCAAATTTCTTTGTGCGCATGTCGTAAAAATCTATTAACGCAAAGTACACGAAGAAAATACACGCAGAGAAAAAATAAGAAATCTCTTCTTCCTCCGTGTTCCTCCTCTGTGATCTTAGCGTGATAAATTTTTTAACGCAGAGGACACTAAGAAAATTTACACAGAGAAAAAAGAAGTCAATCTCCTCTTCCTCCGCGTTCCTCCTCCGTGTTCTTAGCGTGAAAATTCTTTTAACGCAAAGAACACGAAGAAAATACACGCAGAGAAAAAAGAAGTCAATCTCCTTTCTGTTTTCTGCCAATTTGTCAGATTGTATTATTTGTCGTAAATTTGCTGTCCAATTTTGAGCAATGCACCATTCCACCCGCGAACACGGAAACGAATTACTAGATGACATTAGGCAAGGAGAAGCCTTTGATTATCAATCTGATACCTTAATAGGAACTCGTAAATTTTATTTGGAAAGTTATGGCTGCCAGATGAACTTTTCAGACTCCGAGATTGTAGCCTCGATCTTAGTTGAACAAGGAATGGCCCCCACGAAGGTTTTAGAAGATGCACATTTAATTTTTCTAAACACCTGCTCCATTCGAGAAAAAGCTGAAGAAACAGTTCGAAAAAGGCTTAAAGAATTTCGCGGATTAAAGAAAAACAATCCGGACCTATTAATCGGTGTTTTAGGATGTATGGCCGAACGACTGAAGGATAAATTTTTAGTAGAAGAACAATTGGTTGACATCGTTGTAGGTCCTGATGCGTATCGCGATCTTCCCAATTTAATTCAAACAGTGGACGAAGGATCCAAAGCAGTCAATGTATTCTTATCCAGAGAAGAAACCTATGCAGACATTGCACCGATGCGATTGGACAGCAACGGAGTTACTGCTTTTATTTCCATCATGCGTGGTTGTGATAATATGTGCTCCTTTTGTGTAGTTCCTTTTACCCGCGGGCGGGAACGCAGCAGGAATGCTTTTACAATACTTGCTGAAGCCCAAAATTTATTTGACAAGGGCTTTCGTGAGGTTACTTTATTGGGTCAGAATGTCGATTCTTATAAATGGGAAAACCCTGAGACCAGACAAATGATCAGTTTTGCAAAATTGTTAGAATGGGTTGCACAAATTCATCCTGATTTAAGAATTCGATTTTCAACTTCACATCCTAAAGATATTACTACGGAGGTTCTCCTCACAATGGCAAAATACGATAACATTTGTAAGTACATTCATCTACCCTGTCAATCAGGAAACAGCCGCATTTTAAATTTGATGAACCGCACCTACGATCGGGAATGGTATCTCGACAAAATTGATGAGATCTATCAAATTTTACCTGATTGTGCAATTTCTTCAGATATGATTGCAGGTTTTTGTTCGGAAACTGAAGAAGAACATCAGGATACTTTGAGTTTAATGCAATATGCTAAATACAGCATGTCGTATATGTTTTTTTATTCAGAACGACCTGGAACGCTGGCAGCAAAAAAATACAAGGATGATGTTCCGGAAAGTATTAAGAAAAAACGTTTGAATGAAATTATTCAATTGCAACATAAATTGTCATTGCAACATAACGAACAAGATTTGAATAAAAGCTTTCGCATTTTAGTGGAAGGAAAATCTAAAAAATCAGATGCACAATGGAAAGGACGTAACTCTCAAAATAAAGTAATTGTTTTTACCCCATTGACAGAAGTGAATCCAGGTGATTATGTAAATGTCACTGTGACACGGGTTAACAGCGCAACATTGATTGGACAACATTTAATACCATAATTGTGGAATCTGTACAAGCGATCAAACAACGATTTGGGATTTATGGGCGTTCAGAAACACTGAATCAAGCTTTGGATACAGCCATTCGGGTTGCAGGTACCGATTTAACGGTATTAATTTCAGGTGAAAGCGGTTCCGGAAAAGAAATATTTTCAAAAATAATTCACAGCCTGAGTCCTCGAAAACACAACCAGTTTATAGCAGTAAACTGTGGTGCAATTCCCGCAGGAACGATTAATAGTGAATTATTTGGACACGAGAAAGGTTCATTTACCGGTGCCACTGCAGATCGCAAAGGATATTTTGAAACAGTCGATGGCGGAACAATTTTTTTAGATGAGATTGCCGAAATGCCACACGATACGCAATCCTTTTTATTGCGGGTTCTTGAATCCGGTGAATTTATTCGAGTGGGTTCATCAAAAACATTGAAAACCAATGTTCGGGTTGTTGCAGCAACCAATGTTAATTTATTGGATCGGGTTCGTGTGGGTAAATTCAGGGAAGACCTTTATTATCGATTGAATACAGTTCCGATTCGGGTTCCCAGTTTAAAAGAACGCCGGGAAGATATTCAAATATTGTTTCGAAAATTTGCTCAGGATTTTGCTGAAAAATACAGAACCACACCTATTGAATTAGACGAACACAGTGCCAGTTTAATGGAAAACTATAGTTGGCCGGGAAATATTCGCGAATTGCGAAATGCAGTTGAGCAATTATCGGTTTTATCGGATCAAAAAATAATTCATGCGCATGATTTAGCGCGTATCATTCCCAATATCAATAACCGCAATTTACCCATGAATATTCAGGATGCGGACCAACAAGGAGGATTTCATGAACGGGAAATATTGTACAAGTTATTGTTTGACATGAAACAAGACTTGAATCAACTTAAAAACATGTTTTTTCAACTGGTACATACCAATGACCTTGAAATGCCGGCTGCCATGGAAAATGCAGCTTCTGCCTATCCACCAGCTGCTGGTTTGTCATTTCCAAATTCGGGCGTTGCAAATTGGAATTCAGAACCTGTAATAAAACAAGTTCAAGATTCCCATTCAAATCCAATTATTCTAAGTAATGACAAAAAAAACTTTGATACCGTTGAAGTCATGGAAGAAACCTTGTCCTTGGATGATATGGAAAAAGATATGATTTCAAAAGCACTGAAGAAATTTAACGGAAAACGAAAAGATGCTTCAGAAGAATTGGGAATCTCTGAACGCACCCTTTACAGAAAAATCAAGCAATACGGTTTAGACGCATGAGATTTATCATACTTTATTTGTTTTTGAATATTTGCTTGTGCGGATGTTATAGTTTTAAAGGTATCAGCATTCCGGCTGAAGTAAATACATTTAACTTAGAACAAGTTGTAGATCAATCATACCAAGCACCGGCGACCTATCCATTGGATTTTTACGAAAGTCTTTTATCAAAAATCAGAAAAGATTCTCGGCTTACTTTAAATACACGCGATCCTGACATACGGTTTATTTGTAAAATTACACAATTTGCTATTTCAAGTCAGGCTGCACAAGCCAATGCAAGTTCGGCAATCAACCGCCTCTCAGTAGCACTTGAAGTAGAAATGATCAATGCAAAGGATTCCAAATTAAATTGGAAAACTGGATTTACCAGATATCAGGATTTTGATGCAAATGTAAATTTTAATAACATTCAACAACAACTGACAAAAGAAATCAATAATTTGTTGGTGGAAGATATTTTTAATAAAGCTTTTACCAATTGGTAATTATGAAACGAATCAATGAATTGAATCAAGAGGATGCCAAAATTCTGCTGCAATCGCAAGCCCTTTCTTCTGCTTTGTGGCTGACTTCTGCAGACAATGCCCATCAGGTGTCCATTCGATTGCCTGATCCTGCTTTTGCAGATTCAAAAAACTGGCCATCTTATATGAAAAAAGAGGAAGGCTCCACAAAAAAAACCAATGATTCCATTGAATTCATCAAAAAGATAGAACCACCTGTGATTTCGGAAATCAAGCCATTGGAAACTTTGCCTCATGCAGAAATTAAAACTGAAAAAGTTGATAGCATTTACCAAGAAATAAAAGCTGCAACAGTATTAGAAAATCCCAAATCCGAACCAAAGCAAAGCATCCCAATATCAAAACCTAGTCCGAAAATAGAAATTGAAAAAAAATCAAGCCTTCCATCAGCTGAATCGCCAGTGATAGAGCAGAAACTACCAACTGAAAACCAGACCCCACCTCAAACCAGGCGAATTTCAAAAAATCTTGACTTTTACGAATGGCTGGAAGAATTGCATTCCGGACCGAAATCACCTAAAAAACAAAAACTGCCCGTTGAGGCTAAATTGCCCTTAAAAACAAAGTCAGATCCAATTTGGGACACGCAAAAGGCAATTGAAACCAGTTTGACATTAAAAGAAGAGGTTATTTCTGAAACCTTGGCGAAACTATTGGCCAAACAGGGACATAAACAAGAAGCCATTGGGATGTATGAAAAATTGATTCTTAAATTTCCCGAAAAAGGCAGTACATTTGCGTCCGCTATTGAAAAATTAAAAACCTAGGCACTATGCTGACTTTACTTACGATTTTGATTGCATTGGATTGTATTTTACTAATTGGGGTGATTTTAATCCAAAATCCTAAGGGAGGTGGTGTTGACTCAACTTTTGGTGGTCAAAGCGCCAATCAAATGTTTGGAGCGGCCCGGTCAGCTGATTTTGTGGAAAAATTAACCTGGTGGCTTGCTGGCATTTTGATCGCATTATGTGTTGTAGCAGCAGTTATGGCTTCAGCGGGTGGAAATATTGGAAACGGTCAACAACAGGAAGAAACTCCTACAGAACAACCTGCAACACCCCCTGCGGATCAACCAGCTGGTCAAGGGCAATAGATTCCGTTCGGACTTTAGCTCATTTTCTCATATAGATCAAGCTCTTGCATTAATCGGCGCTTTGCTTACTATATTTGTAAGTAATTAGATGCCTTCTTTACATAAATACCGCTTGCTTCATTGGACCTTGATTCTGTTTTTGTCCTGTAATCTGATTTCTTATTTAATAATAAAGGAAATTCATCAATCCCACATTCATGCTGTTTTAGGTAAACTTAAAAAACACGAGGAACTGATCACCTTATGTTTTAATTCAAAAACCTTGCAATCTATTCATTGGATTGAAGACCATGAGTTTGTTTTGAATGATACCTGGTATGATGTGGTAGATAAAAAAATATATGAAGATGGTTCTGTTTCATTTTTAGTGTATAAGGATGTAAAAGAAAACCAAATGCTCTCTCGGGTAATTGATTCTGATCATTCCGGTAATTCAAATTCAAATACCAACACCCTGCACTATGAAATACACTTTTTCCTACCTGCTGAAATGAATTCATCTATCCAACATTTCTATGATATTTCATTTGTTTTAAAGCAGGAAATTTATGGCAACTTGACAAAATTTATAATTAAACCACCTCCCCGAGTTTAAAATTCGTTTTATTTTTTCGTTTAATTTCAATTGAAATATAAATTAGTATTTCAATACTCATAGTTCTTTGAGTCGCACTTGACTTCATGATCTATATACAATATATCAAGGCTTTGTGCCTTATTACTTTTAAATTGAAATTAAAATATACCATCGTAATCAGATATAGTAATTAAAAGGGTTCTTGAAAACCCCTTATAATTTTTATAGATGAATTGCAAACTATTAAAAATTAAATATGAAATCATTTTATATACTACTCATACTATTTTTTTCAATCACCATTAACGCTATTAATGCGCAACGCATACAATTTTTGAATGCACAAAACATGCACCCGATTTTACAAGTACACATCAAATTAGAACCCGGACTGCATGAATTTACATCCGATCCAAATGGTAGCTTGACATTAGCCAATGAGCTAGAATTTACAAGCATGCATTGCATGCACCCTGACTTTGAAAGTTTATTAATTTCGAAAGAAGAACTGGTACAAAATGGCTTTGTCGTTCTACTAAAATCCAGAACAAACATTTTGGATGAGGTCTTGGTGGCTGCCACCAGAACAGATCGTTCCCGTTCGGATTTATCTGTGCAAACTTTACAAGTCAATCGCTCTGAAATAGATTTTCAGCTGCCTTCTACAACAGCAGATCTACTAGAATCAACGGGATCCGTAATGGTTCAAAAAAGTCAGCAAGGTGGCGGCAGTCCGGTTATGCGGGGTTTCGAAGCCAATAAAATTTTACTGGTTGTTGATGGGGTCCGCATGAATAATGCCATATACCGTGGCGGACATCTTCAAAATGTCATCACAGTGGATCCTTTGCTTTTAGAAAAAGCAGAACTTGTTTTTGGACCTTCTTCTGTTATTTATGGAAGCGATGCATTGGGTGGAGTCATTCACTTAATTACACGGAATGCACAATTTAGGAATCAAAGCAATTCATTAATTTCTGGAAATGCTTTGGTAAAATATGCAACAGCCAACCAAGAAAAAACAACCAGTCTTGGATTGAACATTGCTTCAGGAAAATGGGCTTCTTATACCAACTTTGCTTATTCAGATTTTGGAGACTTAAGGCAGGGTGCTGTTAGGGATCCATTTTATGGCAATTGGGGAAAACGGCTGACGTATGCAGAACGCATCAATGATCGAGACAGTATGATTGTCAATGAAAACCCCAGCATTCAAAAACAAAGTGGATATAAACAATACAATCTACTTCAAAAAATTGCATGGAAACCAAATGAATCCACTCAACACAAATTGAATATACAATGGTCGAGTTCGAGCGATATACCAAGATACGATCGACTGACGGAAACAGACGGCAATGGCGTTTTGCGAAGTGCACAATGGTATTATGGTCCGCAAGACAGGCTTTTAATATCTTATCAACTCAATAAATCCGGAAATTATAAATTCTTTGATGAAGTACAACTAATTCCTGCATTCCAAAAAATTGAAGAAAGTCGTCACAACCGAAATTTCAGAAGCAATAATTTAAATCATCGAATTGAAAATGTAAGCATTGGAAGTATCAACTTGGATTTTACTAAAAACTGGAGACGCCAGATTTTACAATACGGCTTGGAAAGCAATTACAATGACGTCAGTTCAACGGCCAACCGGGAAAATATCGAAACAGGTATCAATACTGCTTTGGATACCCGATATCCTGATGGCGGTTCTCAAACCAGTAATCATGGACTTTATATATCCCATCAGTGGAAACCCATTGAACAATTGATTGTACATTCTGGATTGCGTTTCAATTATTACACTTTACAATCCGAATTTAAAGACACCAGTTTTTTTCATTTGCCTTTTAAGGATGTTGAGCAAAAACACGCAGCTTTCAATGGCAGTTTGGGTTTAGTGTATAAACTGTGCAATTCATTTCAAATACAAAGCAATTTATCAAGTGGATATCGTTCACCCAATGTAGATGATCTGGTTAAAGTATTTGAATCCAGTGCTGGTAGGCTCATTGTACCCAATCCGGAATTAACGCCCGAACAAGTGTTAAGTCTCGATCTTGGAGTTCAGAAAGAATTTATGAGAGGAAGTAGTTTTACTTTGAATGGATTTTATACCTGGTATCAAGATGTCATTACCGTTCAAAATGCTCAATACAATGGTCAGGATAGCATTGATTATCTCGGTACATTAAGCAAAGTTTATTCCCAAGTAAATGCAGGTAAAGCTTTTATATACGGACTCAATGGTAACTTGAATCTCCAATTAAGCAATCAATGGAATTTTAGTTCGGTACTTAATTACTCTTTTGGACGGATTAAAACGGATACGACAGATTATCCATTAGATCATATATCGCCGCTTACCGGTAAAACCGCCCTTAGTTGGAAGAACCGAAAATGGCATATAGAAGCTGCAGCACTTTACAATGGATGGAAGCGACTAAAAAGTTACAATAAGATTGGAGAAGATAATTTAATTTATGCCTCCAGTTATGGAAGTCCTTCGTGGACAATTATCCATATCAATGCAAACTATGCACTGACTGAAAAATTGAATATCCAAGTCGGATTAGAAAATATTTTGGACAGTTATTATCGTGTATTTTCTTCAGGAATCAGTGGAGCCGGACGAAATTTAGTGCTAGCCTGTCGGTATAAAATTTAAGGAAAATAATTTTATCAATTTTAAATGTAACTATTATTAGTTTATCGACTTTTGATTGCAAATGACAGTAGGTACCCGTCACTTTTGTCTAAACATCAATTTAAAGAAGAAACTCTTACATAAAAAATGATCATTCCGAACCCCAAACCCCTTGAAAGGGGCCTCAATTCTGAAGCTTTGATGTAATCTATTTTCAGGCAAAAGTCCTGTGCAAAAGGAATATAATTTAAAATAAAAAATTTGAATTTAAGACAAATTAAAAGCCACTTTCAAGGGGTTTGGGGTTCAACAGGAACAGGATATTATTGAAGATTTCATTCCATGTTGATACTTATGCGAAATTCTGTGAGGGCATAATGCCTTTCATATGTATAAGCAAAATATTTATCTTTTATCAATGGCCTGCTATTTATGCAGGCCATTTTTTTTTAAAATGATTTATAAAATGGGCTTAACTTTAATCTAAATATTTAAAAATGAAACTTTATATTGGATTAAGTTGGGCTGCTATTATTTGTTTGTTTTTATCGGGTGCGCTTCATTCGATTAGTTTGTTTGTCGAACCAGCTGCATCAAATGATATAGAAAAACAGCTCATTCAAACCATGGACACTTACCAAATGGACATGGGAGCCGGATATCACAGAACCTTTGCACAAATCTTTTTTTCACTCAGTGCTTGTTTTAGTTTGTTGTGTTTATTTGCATCGGTGTTATTATGGTATTTACTGAAACACCCCATTTCAAAAAACATCATGATGGGAATTTTAAATATCTATTTAATATTTTTTGGTGTATTGGCCATTTTGATGTGGGTGTTTACTTTTTTACCACCAATCATTTGTACCAGTCTGTCCTTTTTGTTTTTGCTGGGAACGAGATGGAGTTTGGGAAAAATGGGGCAGGAATAAAGTTAACTCAGCAATTGCTTGTTAAATTGCCTAGTCTATTGGCAGACTTAAACTTAAGTTCAACAATTAGCTAGTGAGCAAACATCACAAACAATTTAAGGTATTCAGCTTGTTTGTAAAATTAGATACAATTGCCAAAGTAAAATAACTTGTAACTTTATTTAAATTAGTGTAAATTTGGATTATTAATTAACCCTATTAAATACTGCCTTATGAATATTTTATTTATTATAAATCCGAATTTAAATTTTTTTTCAATATTAAATACTAATATTTTAGGGGGGGGCATATTTTATTCTGATAGATTAAAGCCAATTGCTTATTTTCCAATTTTAATTTTATTTATGCTTCTGGTTCCTAATTTTTCAAAAAGCCAAAGTGCTGATACATTGGTTTGTGATAATGGCGGCTTTGAGGATGGATTAACTTACTTCACAGGTCAATATACTGATAGTTATAGAATGGGGGGGAATATTTGTACACCATTATATTTTGATTCATCCATAATCTGGAATAGCCTAGCGATTCCAGCATTCAGACAATTTGAAATTGTAAATAATGGGATTGATACTTTAACCGGAATTGATAAGGTTAAATTTGGTTATAAATCCTTATTATTAAATAACCGCTATGGGCACATCATTCATCCTTGCGGCGGTCAATATGGAGTAAACAAAATTCTAAAGCGATTTAAAGTAACACCTGAATCACGCGATTTTACTGTTTGGTATGCTGTTGTATTGGAGAATCCCGATAGACATCTTAATCAACAACCTTGGTTTAGCATATCCTGTGATCGGGATCCTGCCAATAATTTATGTTTTGATGCCTCGCAAATTGAATGTTATAATATTTTTCAAGATTCCATTTGCACTTTTGATACCATCAAATTGGTAAATTGGGCATGTCATACTTTTAAAATACCACTTAATATGTTGGATAGTATTGCAACTTTAGAAATAACTGCAGCTGATTGTGGTGGAGGTGGCCATTTTGCTTATGCATACATTGATGGTATTTGTGAACTATGCGATGGCAGTGCATTTGGGTCTGGTACCTTGTATCAACATCCACTCAATGAGGAAGGTCTCGGAATAGATTTTGATCCATGCGGAGATGATTCGTTAACGGTCTGTGGATCCTATACTTTACCGTCAATATGTGGAGCTTGGAAATTGGACTCTATTTTGCCGATAGATTTCAATTTTTATTCTCTATCTATCGACACTTCAAATAACAAATATTGCTTTAAAGTTGCGCTTGCAGATTTTACCTACGATAGCTGTACAGAAATTTATTTAAAATTGTTTTTTAGTTCCAATACTCAAAATCTGGATCCGGTTTATTCCAATACCATTGAAATTTGTCCAATCAGTTTTGAATATGAACTTACAGTCGTCACCGGATCTTGCCAAAATAACAATACAACAAGTTTAATGTCTGATGATTATTATTATGTTCAAGTTGATTTGGATCATTTTGTTGAAGGGGATAGTTTCTTAATCGAACGCGTCTTGGATGATCCTTACCCCAATGAGACTGGTCATTATGATTTATTGATTGACACTGCAAGTGGACTATACAATCTAGGCCCATTTTTTATACAGGAAGGTAATTGGAAACTCATTTTTTCTCATGAAGATTGCAGAGATACTTTTAATATCAT
The DNA here is from genome assembly GCA_016787575.1 of Saprospiraceae bacterium. Lineage (GTDB taxonomy): Bacteria > Bacteroidota > Bacteroidia > Chitinophagales > Saprospiraceae > Vicinibacter. The sequence goes on from JAEUUO010000038.1 coordinate 91,705, forward strand.
TGCTCCAAATTATTGTTCTGGATGCTTGAAATTCAGAGGAACAACAATTTCGAATATTTCATGTAATAATAACAGTACATATACAATTGCTGACGACACATGGAGTTTTGATATTTTTATAACAGGACTTAGTGGTTCATTCTATGTTGGTTCGCAAGGACCATTCAATTATAATGACACAAATACTATATATGTCACTGGGCCAATAAGTAATCTATGCAGCACATTTACTTTAACTGATGGAATTGGTTGTAATGGCATCATAACCATTTGTCCGCCTAAACCATGTTCAGATAATGAAAACTGTGAATTAGAAGCATATATATTTAATATAGAATGCTTCGAAGATGAATATACTATCGAGCTTTTTGTAGCAGAAACTGACACTAATTACCCATGTTATATAAGTCAAGATGATGATGGAACTCCATCATCAGGCAATCAAAATGACCAACAAGGAAGTCTTGTGCCAGGAATAAACACTATAGGCAATTTTAATGATGATATTTATTTGACAGTATTTCAATGTAATTCAGATGAGTGTGATTGTGAATTAGAATGCTTTAAAACGATTTATATCCATTATCCAGATTGCGATAATCTTGAATTTCGTAGAAATACTAAATCTAATTACTTTAACAAAGAGTTAAATATTATTCCTAATCCAGTAAATTCAAGCCAATTTTCACTTAATTCAACATTAAAAATTACAAATTTTAGTGTATTTGATTTATCAGGAAGACAAATATATGCTACTATATTTGAAGGTAAGGAATTTCAATTTACTTCTGAAATACCACCCGGTATTTATTTTATAAGATACATAAACTCAAAGGAAAAGTATGATTATATTAAACTATTGAAGCAATAATTTATTTAGATAGAGCGATTTCATATATTTGTTAAATTCTTCCTTTCGCTATTAGCTAAAAAATAATGTCATTTTACAAAACTAATTTAATAGCTTCACTTAAATACTTAAATTTAACACTCAGATTATTGTCGCTTGTATTTATAAATTTAACCAATTCTCTAAATAGTTTGAGTTCACAAAAAACAAGCTGTAATTTAATTGATTCAAACACTTGCTTCCAAGAGATTCCTTATAGTAAATCTCAATTCCTAATCGAACCTAAATTTATATATAGTGATTCAGTAAATGTAACTCAAACTCCACTACTATTTGATATTGATGGTGATTGTATTTCTGAAATATTAACTTTAAATTATAATGGATCTGCAATATTAATTTTTAATTCGGAAACAAGAAATTTAAAATACAAAATAAATACGCCAAATGTTGATTTAGATTTGAACGGCTTAGCAATTGCAGATGTTAATCATGATGGAATCCCTGAATTATTTATTGAAACCTCTAATAATAATATAATTAATTTAAGAAGAAGGTTAATTTCACTGAATTTATCCGGCAAATTGTTATGGATTTCTGATCAAAGAGTTGACAATTTTTCTCAATTCCAAGATGAGTTTGGAGGAACACCTGCATTAGCTGATTTTAATCAGGATGGAATTTCTGAAATTTATGTCAACAATAAAATTTATAATTCACTCACCGGAATTTTGCTTGTTGAAGGTGGAGCAAATGGATTAGGCACTAAAAGATTAATGAATTTTTCAACAGATGCCATTTCAATTGCGGGACAACTTGATGAAAATATGACTGATTTAGAATTGGCTGCAGGTTATACTATTTATAAAGTTAATATTATTAACTTAAATGGAACATTGGGTAATACCATGATTGCCATTAATTTTCAACTTGATGGCTCTTATTTAGATGGATACACCACTTTAGGTGATATAAATTCTGATGGTATTCTTGATGTCGTTGTTACAACGCCTGGATTAAACCCACAAGCTGTAGTTTACGCATATACTTTATCAAATGGTATTCCAAATCTAATAGCAAAGGCTTACCCTCCTAGCAATGAATACGAAGGAATAGGACCAACTTTAATTGGCGATACTGATGGTAATGGGAACGCATCACTTGTTTTTACAAGATTTAAAAGATTATTATCATATTTTTATGATGGATCAATAATTTTAAAATTAAACTGGTCTTTGAACACAAGTGATTCATCTGGTGCAACTGGACTTACTTTATTTGATTTTAATCATGATGGCAGTCAAGAAATAGTTTATAGAGATGAAACAGATTTAATAATTATAAATTCCAGAAATGGAATACCACTTCCATTTGCAAAATTTAATTGTCAATCAATTACAGGACTTGAAAACCCAATTGTGGGTGATTTTGATAATTCAGGACATTCCAAAATTTGCACAATTTGTGGAATAACATCTGATAACATTATAGGCAAACTCACCATTTTCGGTCCACCTGACAGCTCAGCTCCCTGGGCACCTGCAAGAGGCATTTGGAATCAATACAATTACCATGTGCTAAATATCAATGATGATTTGACTGTGCCACGAGTTCAAAAAAATAATGCGACCTATAAAAATGGACGCTACAATAACTTTTATGTGCAGGAGTCCTTACTAGATTCCAATGGAATTTACAGGAGACCTGCAGCAAGTTTGTATGGGAACCTAGATTGTATAAATTACGATCCAATTTCTGATCTTTACACAGCATACTTTAATCTTTACAATAAGCCAGATGCTTCGCAAGCAGCTGATACTGGAATACCTGTTGCATTTTATAATGGCAATCCGGAATCCGGAGGCAACATACTGGGTATTTATTATACTACAAAAAAACTGGTTAGAGGAGATAGTTTAATCCAATTAAGTTTTAGTTTCTCTGCAAGTAATCTCAAGCAGCTTTTTATGGTTGTCAATACTAAAAGATTAGGTTCGGGCAGCTTTACCTCAAATGATTTTTTCTCATCAGAATGTGATTTTACAGATAATATATATAGTTCAACTGAACTTCCCCGTATTCAGCGAATAGATACCAGTATTTGCGAATCCGCATCTTTTGTGTTTTTTGACACGACCTTACAACAAGCCGGGTTGTATTATCATAATTTAAAAAACAGAATCGGTTGTGATAGTGTAATAAGCATTTTGGATTTACGGTTAATCGATACTACTCTGGCTATAATGGATGTTAAAGCATGTGATTCGCTCATTTGGAATGGAGTTCGACTGGATTCCAGTGGAATGTTTACTGCAATAAATCTCAATCAATTGGGTTGTGATAGTACTACGCTTTTAAATCTAAGTTTGTTTAAATCCAGTACATCTTATCAACAGACTATTCGCTGTGATTCCTTCGTATGGAATCATCAAAGCTATTATAACAGCGGTAAATACATGTTTTCTAGTCTTAATGTGGATGGTTGCGATAGCACCGCAATTCTTGATTTAACGATTTACCATCCTGATACTTCAAGATGGGTTCAATCCGCTTGCGATTCGTTTCAATGGAATGGTATTTTTTATAAACAATCTGGACGATATATAAATAAAGCTATAAACCAATTTTCTTGTGACAGCATTGCTATTCTTGATTTACATATCGATTCCGTAATTCAATCTAAGACCGCTGTAACAGCCTGCGATTCCTTTTTATGGAATAACACGGTTTATACAACGAGTGGACAATTTCGTTTTCAAACTAAAAGTGTGTTTGGCTGTGATAGCATCGCAATTTTAAATCTTGATCTTTATAAAACAAGTAGATCGACTCAACAGATTGTTGCTTGTGATTCATTTTATTGGAATGGGCAAAGCTATTTTCAAGATGGCACTTATTTCTACTATACTCAAAATACGAATGCTTGTGACAGCGTGGCTATACTCGATTTGGATCTAATTGCTTCGTCCCAATCTCTAAGTATCGTAAACACTTGCGATTCCATTTATTGGAATAATCAAAGTTATACTCAAAGTGGACGCTATTTTTTTACTACTAAAAATGCAGCAGGCTGCGACAGCTTGGCGATTTTACAACTTACAATCCTAAAATCAGATTCCAATTTAATCAGTATTACAGCTTGTGATTCTTTAACGTGGAATGGGACTAAAATAACCCAAGCTGGAACCTATCCATTTAAAACTCAAAACAATGCTGGCTGTGATAGTATTGTGACATTACAACTTAAACTAAACCATGCTTCAAAAGCAGATTTAAGTATTTCCGCTTGTGATTCTATCGCCATTCTTGGACAAACCTTCAAACAAAGCGGTGATTATTTATTTCCATTGCAAAATGCGCAACTGTGTGATTCTCTATTAACGATACACTTTACTACCTTATCGCACATTCAATCCGATTCGGTGGAAGCATGTGACCAATACATTTGGCCCGCTAATGATTCCATTTATTTAAAATCCGGAATTTATTTGAAAAAACTAGTCAATCAATTCGGATGTGATTCAATTTTCTTATTGAACTTAAACCTTCAACCAAGTTATATAAAATTCCTAGATACTGCTGTTTGTATGCAATATTTTTGGCCTGCTTCACAACAAATACTCAAGCAATCTGGCGATTATAATTTTAATTTAAAATCAATTGCAGGTTGTGATTCGATACTTAATTTAAAATTGACAATTCTTCCAGAAATTCAAAATACAGATAGTGTAACTACACAAGAAAATCCTTATATCTGGGATGTAAATCAACAAGCATATACCCAATCCGGGATTTATCGTGAGGCTTTTAAATCAAGTTTAGGATGTGATTCTATCCATTGGTTGGTATTGCAAATCAATAAAGAGATTGAAATTTATTACCCAAATATTATCAATCTCAACAGCAGTCAAAATGCACGATTTAATTTATATATTTTTGGATCACAAGCAGTAATAGATTTGCTTAGTATTTATGACCGTTGGGGCAATTTGCTATGGCAAACCCACACGATTCAAGCCAATAATCAACAACAAGGCTGGAATGGGACTGCTAATAATCAGTTTGTCCTACCGGGAGTCTATGTATGGCATGCCAGCATTCGTTTACCTGATGGCAGTATCATTAAAAAATCAGGTGATTTGACTGTGATTCGTTAAGTCGCATTTGATTGCAATAAAGAAGAATATACTACAAAAAAAAAGTCCTGCACTTCAGCAGGACCTTTTCTGTTTTTCGTTTTGAAATAGATTTATCAGAAAGTACATTTTAAATTCTTAAAAAAGAGCCGGCTGCTTTCATCAACCGGCTGATAATCCCATGAACATATCCAAAATAGCTTCTATAATATAGAAAAGACGAATTTCAAATTACTGGGGGGTACATGATTAATTTGTTAATAGGAGCCTGACTTTTGGGAGCCAAGCTCCCTATTAACAAATTTTAATCCCATGAACATATCCGATTTTTATACGGTCGCCGATACGTTTACCGGCATTCTGATTGTATTCTTTCCCTTTGTTAAACAATCACGATACAAGTATCCGATGATTTGAATGGCTGTACAAGTACAAAAAAATGCCGTTGTCATATAACAATTTTATATATATGTATGAATTAAAAATCTAACTAATTGATTATTAGATATTTGAAAAATTACATTTAAAATAAACATCATTAAATGTTTATAAAAAATTATAAAATGGACTTATTTAAGGCCTTTTTTAACTAAAAAAAATTGAAAAAAAATTAAAACGGACTTAAAACATCCGGATTTTGAAGGTAACTGGTGTCTGTAAGGGTATTTAAAAAGGCAATCAGACTTTGCTTCTGGCGACGATTTAGTCCCAGTTTTCTGATAAAGCCATCTTTGTTCTCCGCAAAATGACCTCCTGAATTGTAATGTTCAATAACCTCTTCAAGTGTTTTAAACCGTCCGTCATGCATGTAGGGTGCTGTCAATGCAATATTGTAGAGGGTTGGCGCTTTGAATTTACCCTTGTCAAACCGAACTCCTGTGATTCCACCACGTCCTGTGTCCTTAAAATCATCCAGGCTGGTCACTGTGTCTATCCCATTGTTAAAATAATCGTTGGCCATCATCAATGGAGCCGCATGACAATGAAAACATTCGGCATCGGGTATCAAAACATCTATATTAAAATATAAATCATGACCTTCTTGCTGATCTGCATCAAAAAACAACTCTCCCCGTATTTGCTTTTGATATATGGAATTGCCTCCTGTAAGCAGAATCCGCTCAAATTGGGCAATAGCCTTGGTTGCTAATTCTTTACTTATTTCTGACTTTGAGTTGATCCCAAATGCTTTTCGAAACATTGCAGGATAGTTTGGATGTCGTTTTAGTTTATTTATAACCGCGGGCCACATTTCATGCATTTCAACAGGGTTTTCAACAGGTTGTAATGCTTGATCCTTTAAAAATGCTGCACGTCCATCCCAAAATAATCCTTTGTAGAAATATGCTGTGTTTAGCACCGTCATACTACTTCTGTTACCAACAGTCCCTCCTACTCCCGGACTTACAGCAAGATTATCTGTAAATGCTTTTCTGGGATCATGGCAACTTGCACAAGCAATCGTACTGTCCAACGATAAAATTGGATCATAAAATAAATGACGCCCTAATTGAACTCCCTCTTTGGTGAGTGGATCTTCAGTTGTAAAGGGCAATTGGGGAAGTCCGTTTGGAATTGTATTGATATAAGCCTCAGGAATATAAGGAATTTGAGAAAGATCATCAGAACCATTGACCGGTTCGTCATCACAAGCACTCAAAAAGTAAAAGCTTGTTAGTATAATGCCCCATTTAAAAATCCTGTTCACCTGATTGTAATTGCTTCTTTATATCTATCTACAAAGGCATTCATGATATCACTCGAATTGTGTATTTGAGGGTTGCCTGGAATATCCATTCCAGTACCATTGATTTCGAATATTTTCTTAAAATCAATATCCATATAGATTGTAGCAGTTTCTGAATTTTCAATATAAAAATCCTTAACGCCCGAAACATTACGAAGCGCTGCGTCAAAACCCGAATGATAGCTAAAGCTAAATAAATTGCCATTATCCAATACCCCTTCAGTCTTTGAAAAAATATAAGAATTCCAACCAGCCCAATAATGAGTACCCTCTCCCAGAGGAGAAGATGGACTGTAGTCTACCGGTTTGGTTTTATTTTGTGCAGGAGTGACTCCGATATTAAATGAAATTCCTTTATAAAAACCTCCCGGAACCAAATAATTTAAGGTAAGTCCATCCAAAGCATCTTGTAAGGTCAAATTATGGGCTAAAATTGAAACGTAATCAACGTCTTTAAATACAACAGCACTGCTTTCACCAATAGCTGTGAGTTGACTTAAAAAAAACTCAGCTTTAGTAAACTTAACCGAACCATTTCCAAAATAGTCATATGAATTTCCTAAAAACAATGGAACTCCACCGTAGCTTGCATTAATAACAATTTGAAGGGTGCCGAAACCACTTAAATCTCGTTCTTCACTGCAAGACATCAATGAAAGTAAAGTCACTAATAAAAAGCTAAATTTTTTCATACTATGTTATTATTACTGTATAACGGACAAGTCCTCCAATTAGTTGATTAGAAAATGCCAAAATCTTTAATTTAGATTGATTCTTATCATTAAAAACTATCATTAGACAGGCTTCTTTGACTCAATGAATTTTTTAACAAGCGCTTTTACCTGAAATGAAAACTCCTTGTCCAATATCCATTGGAAATATTTCGACTCTTTTTGCCAAACCTGTTCAAATGTTTGTCCAACAAACTTTCCAAAGTTAAATACAATTTCTCCTTGTTCGTTGAATTTCAATCGTTGCGTTGCATCCAATGTTTTAAGATCATTTGTAAAGTCATGCAAAGCTTGTGTATCTGGCTTTACAGGTGCCTCAATCTGTTCCCCATCATCGTTAATATAATCCTGTCCAGCATATTTTTCCAATTGGCCCTCAAGTACCCTGACTGTTGCTCGGATATCAATCAACGCATCATGCGCATCCTTTAATTCTTCATTGCAATAAAATTGATAAGCCGCCTTTAGCGTTCGTGGTTCCATTTTGTAAAAAATTCTTTGCACATCGATCTGCCTCCGATTGTCTAAATCAAGATCAAAACCACAACGAGCAAACTCTTCAGCCAAAATTGGAATATCAAATCTATTGGAATTGTAACCTGCTAAATCTGCATCCCCTAAAAAATCGTACAATTTTTGTGCAGCCTCTTTAAACGTTGGTTGGTTTGCAACTTGTTCAGGGCCAATGCCATGAATTGCCAAAGCTTCCGGTGCTATTGGAATTCCCGGATTTAGAATCATCGATACTTCTTCAGGAGCTGCTCCATTTTTAAAATATTTAATCATAGCTATTTGCAATATCCGATCACGGATTACATGCAATCCGGTTGTTTCAACGTCAAAAAAAACCAAATCTCTTTTTAAGGGGAACATCCTATTTATTTTCTTTATTAAAATAGCCTATTTTTTTTGCTTCTTTTTCAATACCATGCAATTGAACTGGCTTTACTTTCTTTCTCAATCGCATATTTAAAAATTCAACCAATAAAGAAAAGGCTATGGCAAAATACAGATAACCTTTTGGTATGGTTCCAACTTCATTGGTACCCACATGCAGATGCGCCAGGTGCGATCCTTCTGCTATCAGCATAAATCCTATCAATATTAAAAATGAAAGACCTAACATTTGAATGGTAGGGTGATCATTAACAAATTTTCCAACAGGACTTGCAAATGCCATCATGATCAGAATAGAGGCTACAACCGCAATGACCATTAACCACAATGCACCCTGCAAACCATTTGTCATACCAACAGCCGTTAAAATTGAATCTAAACTAAATATAAGGTTTATCAATGAAATTTGAATAACTGCATTCGTCAAACTCATTTTGTTGCCAGTTCCCGCATGATCCATCTCACTATCGGATTCCAATTTGTGATGGATCTCTGTAACACTTTTATACATTAAAAAAATACCTCCTGCAATTAATATAATGCTTTGAATTGAAAACCCAGCATGCAACCAGGATTGCTCAATGATAAAAATTGGTTCCTGCATTGCTGTTAAAAAACTCAATCCAAACAACAAAATAATTCTTAATACCATAGCTGCTAAAAGACCTATCCGGGTTGCTTTCTTTTTATCGGCATCATTTAATCTACTGGCTGTAATCGATATAAAAATAATATTATCAACACCTAACACTATTTCTAAAAAAGTAAGGGTGAGAAAACTCATAATAATCTCAAAACTTCCAAAATCAGGCATTTCAAACATTGATTAAAATTTTAATTGGGTAAATAAATAATCTGATAATCCGATCAAAAATAGAGCAAACTTCAGTCTTTCACACAAAAATTAGCGCGTTTATGATACATCGCTTTGTTCAGCCAAGAAACTTATTTGGAGAATACAGATATAACTTTAAATTTGCAGCCTGAAAATGGGTGTTTAGCTCAGTTGGTTCAGAGCGCCGCCTTGACAGGGCGGAGGTCGGCAGTTCGAGCCTGCCAACACCCACCAACAATTGCTTGCTGAAAATTTTGGATTTCAATCTGGATTTATTTTTTTAGAAAATATTTGATTGCCCGATTATGTTCCTGTTCGACAATCAAAATATAAAAACCCGCCAACAAATTTTGAACGTCCACTACAAACAAATTCTGATTTGTATGATGATTTCCTTCAGCTATAAGCTCTGATTGTGCATTTAATATTTTCCAGTTTACTTCAGATTCATTGAATGCATTGAGTTTTACTAAAAGTTTAGAAGTTACCGGATTTGGGATCAGATCCATGTTGCGCAATTTGCTAAAGTCATCTTTGTTCTTTGTAACAATATATCGAAGTGTATCTGACAAAACACTGCGACATTGATTTGAATCAATAATTTCAACTTGATAAATTCCTTCTTTTGCTACAATCCAGGTATTAAGTATACTTCCTCCCAGCAGCTTACCATCAAGAAACCACCTGTAACTGGTATATCCTGGGGTAGCAATTAAGGTATCATGACTTAGAACTAACGAAGGTTTTTCTGGAACAGGATGTACTGTGATTTTAACCTCTTTTGAAAAATAAGATTCACATCCCAAACTATCGAGGTAGGTAAACTGATAGGTACCTGGCTCATAAATCCAAAATCTTTTTACATTCGATTTATCAATATACACACGATCCCGATACCATTTAAAAGAAACAGCTCCAACAGGATCGCAAGCAATTAAAAGTGCAGAATCCCCTTTACAAAATTCGGTGATAAACGGAGTAGTTATGCATGCTGTGTCCGGAACTTTTAAACTGGTAGTTACTATAACAATGCTATCACAGGTGCTCCCGATAAAAACGATGGTATCAGATCCTATTCCATTTACATCACAACTAATCAAGTCTATATGAGTAATATTAGCTACTGGATTATTAATTGTAAATGATGAATTCGCTAAACAACCATTATATAAAACACTTAATTGATAGGTTCCAGCTCTGAGATTTTTTAGTTCTGCAAGGGTATCACCAGTTGACCACATAAATTTTGCATTTACCGGATCCGGAATATCCGATTTTGCTTGACCATTGGCTTCACCAAAACAAATCGGATCAGTTGTTACAACATTTACTTTCAAATTACAGGTGTCTGAAATTTTATAAATACTGCTTGTGGTGACATCTGTAAAATATAATGCACCGGAAGCATCTTCACCAAAACTCGCTAAGGCATTGTCTGTAAAATTATATACCAGTTGATTTGTATAGGAAGTATCTGATGTTCTGTTGATCAGCCAAATTTTACCAACACAATAATCCGCATAGAAATATTTTCCATACAAGGATGGGTATTCAGATCCCCGGTAAACATATCCTCCTGTAATCGATGCGCAATTTACTCCGGGATCTCTCCCATATTGATGAATTGGAAACGTATAACTATTCTTGGGCAAACATCCGGTAGTACTATTTTCTTTATTTCCTTCCCAGCATTTCCAACCATAATTTTTTCCAAACGGCGATCCAAAAGGATCAAAATCTATTTCTTCCCAGGTTCCTTGACCAACATCACCGATCCATAAATCCTGAGTAAGCCGGTCAAAACTAAAACGCCAGGGGTTTCTCAAACCGATTGCCCAAATTTCAGGCAAATAAGCTGTATCATTTACAAATGGATTCGAAGTGGGAATTTTATACCGCATGCTGGTATCCACATCAATGCGCAGCATTTTTCCTAATAAAGACTTTTTATTTTGTGCATAATTCTGAGGATCTCCTCCACTACCCCCATCTCCCATACCAATATATAAAAATCCATCTTTTCCAAATTTAATACAACCACCATTATGATTTGCATAAGGCTGAACGATTGTTAAAATTATTTGTCCTGAATTTGGATCAATTTTATTCCGGTTTGTCGAAGAAACTTTATAACGCTCAATAACAGTTTGTGCCGGAGAGGATCTCGATACATAATTCACATAAATGAACCCAGTAGAATCATATCTTGGATGAAAAGCTAAGCCTAACAATCCTTGTTCACCACTAAATCTTACTTTAGCAGTTATATCTAAAAAGGGGGAATCTACTAATTTACTATTCTCAATAATTCTGATTTTACCACCTTGTTCAATGACGAATAAACGGTTATCATTACAGTGCGCCATTCCAACTGGAGCAGTTACGCCACTTATGTATTTGGTAACCCGAATTCCATTTTGTCCGATGGTTGTATTAATAAATACAAATAATGCAAAGTAAATTGCACAGATTGGTTTCATAGTTGCCTAGTTTAATTTTGAATGATAATTCTTTGAACTTCGGAATTATTTTCCGTGTCAAGTACTTTGATAAAATAAACGCCGGCAGGTATGGAAATATTCATTTCAAGCAAATCTTGCTTGTGTCTTGGTAACCATTCAGTATTGTAATGCATTTTACCTTCCAGTGAATAAATTTTAATCAATAATTTTCCATTTTCAGCTTCATTTCGTAAAACGAATTGTTGACCAGATCTGACAGGATTTGGGTATAGCCGGAAAAGTTGTTTTTTAGTAAATATTTGATCAACTCCTGTGAGTCGCGGCACATTAAACACAAAAGTTGCTTTACAATTTTTAGAGTCAGTTACGATTAAACTATAGTTGCCAGTACGCAAATTTGTAACAATAGATGATTTTGATCCTGTACTCCAAAGATAATTATATGGTGGAGACCCTCCGTTGATGACCACGCTGATTGCACCACTATTGGTTCCGTCGTCTTTAATGATTGTTGTATCTTTTACTATGATTTGTGGTCTCCAATCAAGATGCACCCTAAGTACACTATCACATGCATTACTTGCCCCACCGTCTATTATAACATCATGAATTCCTGGTTTATCAAAAAACTGACCGTTTAAACTAAATGTTTCCCCAAAGCACACAGTATCAAATCTAACAGAATAAGCTCTTGGTCTTGACCCAACAAATACACAATCTGTACCTAAACAACCATTCGTGCCAGTAACTGTAACACAATAGGTTCCACCGGTATCAATAGGCAAAATGCTTGAACTATCATTCGTATTCCACTTATAAGCTATATACGTTTGCGTCAACTGAAGGAACCTGACATCTCCGGTACATACTGTATCAGGTCCAATTAATACGGGCGTGGGCGCCGTTGAATTGCTAACAGCTATGCAAGTAGATCCCGTACATCCACTGGCATCCGTCACTGTAAGGCAATAGGTTCCTGAACTTGTGATATTAATTAACTGGCTAGTATCACCAGTTGACCAACTAAATTTGGCATAAGGACCAGCATCTAAACGCGTTGTTTGTCCGGAACAAACAAAATAGAAACCATCAATAACGGGTTTCAGAGTTTCCGTAAAACTCAGTTTAATTTCATCCTTATTTATGCAATAACCATTGCTAACTTCTCGAATGATTACAAAAACTCCAAATGAATCGACACTTACTTTGGTTTGATCACTCAAAGGATTTTCAAAATTTATTCTACCGGGTCCGCTTACTTTTTTCCATGTTCCGGATGTATAATTACCAAAACTAGATACCATTCCTTCAAATCCGCAAAAGCTTAAATCGGGTCCTGCAGAAACCAAGGGTCTTGCATGAAACTTAACCGGTTGATAATTTGAAAAGCTTAAACAAGGATGATTGTAATTGACATCCCGGTTGGGCAATGCACGACCGACAACACGAGAAACATAATACTGAATTTCAAATTTGAATTTTGCCGGATCAAATGGAAACAATCCATTGGTACTGGTTTTAAGTATGGACGCCTTCGGATTTATTGGATTAGAAAATAAAATATAAACTCCAACATCTGCTGGATCCTGAACTTCCGAACCGATAAATTTTACAGTAAAATTTTGGCCTTCACAAATGTGAATTGAATCTGTAGGCATGGCTCCTGCTTGAGAATTGCAACCACAATTTTCAACGCCACTAAAACTTGCAGTACATCCTCTGGAATCGGTAATTTCAAAATCATAGCCCGATCTGCATAAAAAAGTATCAGAAACAAAAACTGAGGTGCTTACATCAATTTTTCCGCGTCCTTTGCTTACTGTATAAGGAGGAACTCCTCCATTCACTTTAAAACTAACTGAATATGCAGAATCTGTTTTGATTTTGTGAATAAGCTCATCACTTAATGTCAAAGCTGGAGTAATTTGAAAAACTAAAAACGAACTATTTGTTGTATCACAGATACTGATAGCTCTAACTTTTAATTGATAGATGGCTGGTTTTAAATTTTGAATGTTTACAACGCTATCAACCGTTGTTTGATAAAGGGTATCGTTTATATACCATAAATACCCGGAAGCTCCAGGTATTCTCCGGATTGAAAATAAATGATCCTGATTATCCGGACAAAATGACTGATCACCACTTATGGCTCCGGGTTCTTCCAATTCAAAATTCTTTTTACCTACTTTAACTTTTATTAAGTAATCACACAAATCACCCATGCAACCATTCAATACCAAATTGTATTTATTGCCAATAATAAAATTGTTGGCTCCAATTTTAAAATGTTCTTCATGACAAATTGATGTACAAGCAACGATATTTACCGGATCACCACCACAGGTTTCCCAAATGCTGGCTTGCATTCCAATAAAAGTTTTTCCATTAACATCAATTCCTAAACAATTCATTGGAAAAATTTCAAACACGATGCTGTCCGCCGGAGCTATAAAAGAAAGCCACCTTGCATTGGTAGTCAGTCCGGATGAATCACAAATAAATACTTGAGCATTAGTATCTTTTACTGTTAAAGAGCCGCAATAACTATTTATTCCTAGCGTACTGCAAAATTCAGGAGCCCCTTTACAAGAAAAAGATGCCAAAGGTTTATCACAAAGATTTGGATAGTAAACAAGCACTCGAAAAGGCGCTATGTCCAACTCAAAATCAGTGATAAGCGGATTGGTAATGCGACCACTGTAATAACCTTCATCGTTTTCTGAAACTTGTAGTAGTTCGTAGGTATTGCGATTGCTTATATAAACAATGCTCGTATCTTTAAACCATTTAAAATTATTATCAGACAATCCTGGATCTACTCCTGTATTTATTACATAGTTATTTCCTGATGGAACAAAAATTACAGAATCCAATTCTATTGGATCCTGAGGCTTAAAAGAATAATAATAGCGTCGGTGAATTTTGCTTAAGGGTATCAAATCATCAAATGTAAATTTGTTCCCATAAATTACAAATCCAAAAGGCAATTGATTGCCCCAGGTGGTTACTGTACTGTAATCCGGAATTTGGTCAAAGCCATTATTTTCAAGTCTTAAACTATTCAAAGGGGCCGCTCTTAAATCTGGAACCAGGCCAACAAATAAATTATCACTAAACCATGCGTGATTTAGTTTGGTCATATTGCTTAATGTGGCTGGTAGTTCGCCACTTAATAAATTTTGGTTTAAGTAAAATTCTGTGAGATTTACCAGATCACCCAATGCTGAGGGTACAATTCCTTCCAATTTATTTTGATGTAAATCCAATATTGAAAGTTTGGTAAGCAATCTAAGGGAGACAGGAATGGTTCCAGATAATTCATTAAAACTTAAATTTAATAAAATCAGATTTAACAAATTACCCAAACTAGATGGAATTGGACCTTTAAAATTATTTTTTGCCAGTGCTAAAAATCTCAAAGAACCTAAATTTCCCAAAGCATCCGGTATCTCACCATTTAAGAGATTGTCTTCTAATGCCAGGTCTTCCAAGCTGGATAAATTTCCTAGGCTGGCAGGTAAATTTCCACTTAATTTATTTCCAAATAAATGCAATAACCTCAAGCCACTCAAGTTTCCAAAACTAAATGGAATTTGTCCATCTAAATTGTTATTAGGTAGATTAATTCCTTGAACACATCCCATGGCATTTAAACTAATACCATACCATTGCGTTATTGGCGTATTTAATGCCCAGGTATTACTCCAATTTGGGCCTCCTGCGGAATTGTAAAATTCAACTAAAATTAATGAATCTGCTTGCCGATTGCATGCACAGTTTGCTTTGGAAATAGAAGCGTGTGTTCCTTGTTGAGAAGACATAGATACGCCCCATAAAGCAACTAACCAATAAAATAAACTTACTACCTGCATTTATTTATGACGAAAATACGCGTTTTCGAGATCAAGGCTTTTAATTCCTTAATAATTCCTTGTAACAGTAAATTTAATTAGAATATTCAACTCACGAGCCAAATTTTCTATTGAATACTTTCATAATGCAGCTTGGGATCTGCGGAAAAGTTTCGAAAAGCGGATGTATGGGATATATAAATATATTAATTTATATGTATATAATTGTTTTTTAACAGCTTAAATTACTAATCCCAAAAATTGACCTCAGGTTCTAATTTCAATCCAAACTTTAGATAAACATCCTCTTGAATTTTTTGCGCCAAATTGAGAATGTCTTGACCGCTGGCATGTCCTAGATTAATTAAAACCAAAGCCTGTTTTTCATAGGATGCTGCATTGTTTAACTGTTTTCCCTTCCATCCACATTGTTCAATGAGCCATCCGGAAGACAATTTAACCATTCCCAGATCGTCTGGATAAGCTGGTATTGTTGGAAATTTCGATTTTATTACTTCAAATTGTTTCAAGGGAATGGAACTGTTTTTAAAAAAACTGCCGGCGTTTCCAATTATTTTAGGATCGGGTAATTTAGATTGTCGGATCGAAATCACAGCATTGCTTACATCAAGGATGCTAGGTTTTGAAATTCCGTTCTTGTCCAGGATTTCTTTGATGCTGCCGTATTCAAGTTTAGGAATTTGTTTTTTTGATAAGAGTAAATTAATTCCCGTTATAAAGAAACTGTTTTTTAAAGTTGTTTTAAATATGCTGCTTCGGTATGAAAACTGACATTCTGAATTGTTGAATTTTACCTTCAGTTTTTCAGGCAAATGATAACCCTCAACAGATTGTAAAACATTTTTTAATTCAACACCATAGGCACCAATATTTTGAACCGGAGCAGCGCCAACGGTACCGGGAATTAAGCTCAGATTTTCAATTCCTGAAAACTTATGTGCAACTGTCCACATTACAAATTCATGCCAGTTTTCACCAGAAGCCACATGAACAGTTACATCGTCTTCTGTTTCATTTACAATCTGAATGCCTTGTAGCTGATTTAAAAAAATTCTATCGTACACCGATTTTAATAGAAGGACATTCGTTCCTCCACCTAAAATTCTATATGGCTGTGAAAAATCAGCATTCAACAAATCAGCTTCACTTTTAATTGGAAGCAATTCATTGGCAAGTGCATCAATTCCAAAGCTATTGTATCTCTTTAATGAATGCATGCCTAAATTTATACAAAGCTTTACACATCTGTGTTTTCCAATTGCAATTCAACCAATGCCTTATAGGTTCCGTTTGGCTTTTGCAATAATTCTTCATGACTACCACTTTCCTGAATCTGTCCTTTTTTCAAAACGTAAATGCAATCAGCATCTTTAATTGTAGAAAGTCTGTGAGCAATTAATATAGACGTCCTTCCCTCCATTAATTTATCCAATGCATCCTGAACTAATTTTTCGCTTTCCGCATCCAGGGAGGAAGTGGCCTCATCCAATATTAAAATAGATGGATTTCTTAGAATAGCACGTGCAATTGCAACCCGCTGCCTTTGTCCACCACTTAATTTAATACCTCGTTCTCCAACAATGGTTTCAAATTTATCCGGAAATGAATTAATAAAATCCAATGAATTTGACTTTCTACAGGCTTCTAACAATTCTTCGTCCGTAGCAGTAGGTTTACCGTACAAAATATTCTCGCGTATTGTTCCACCAAATAGTAAAATTTCTTGCGGTACAATAGCCATATTTTTTCTATAGGCTGTTAAATTGTAATGCGAAATTAATTTTCCATCCACTTTTATCTCGCCTGTATCTGCATTGTAGAATCTCATTAATAATTGGATTAAGGTTGATTTACCGGCACCGCTGGCGCCGACCAATGCAATCCGTTGGCCACTTTTTATTTTAAATTGAATATGCTTTAATACTTCAAAATCCGATCTTCCAGGATACGAAAAGCAAACATTTTCAAATGACACATCTCCCTTAAATCTTATTTCTTCTACATTCTGATGGTCATTAACATCTATCTCCTGTTGACGGTCCAAAATATCCTGAATGCGTTCTGTAGCGCCAATGGAACCTGCTAAAGCAGTATATAAATTGCCCAATCCAGCAATTGCGCCTCCTATAATTCCTGTATAAATTATAAATGAAAATAAATCCCCTACAGGCATAGTCCCTTTTTCAACCATCATGGCTCCTTCCCATAGAATAAAAAACAAGCCCCCAAATAAAACTGTTATAATAAAAATAAAAAACAAGCCCCGCATGCGAGCATAATTCATTGAAATGGCAATCATTTCAGAAATAGAGTTTGAAAATCTTTTGATTTCAAAATATTCATTTGTAAAAGCCTTAACTGTTTGAAAAGATTGAAAACTTTCCTCAACAATTATATTTGTATTCGCCAAACTATCTTGTCTTTTTCTAGAAAGTCCTCTAATGTATCTTCCAAAAAGGATGCTTGCAATAACGATTACAGGAAAACTCAATAACATAATCAGAGCCAATTTTGGGCTCATCCATGCGAGTATAAAAATTCCACTTATTAAGATTACCAATTGACGAATAAATTCCGCCAATGTTATAGAAAATGCGGCTTGCAGTTGTTCCACATCTGCTGTAAGTCTGCTGGTTAATTCACCAACGCGGTGCGATTCAAAATAGCTAAGATCCTGGCAAATCAGTTTTTCATACAATGCAGATCGTACATCGGCAATTCCTTTTTCACTAACTACTGCAAAACAGGTTGTCCTGAAATAAGAAAGTATTCCTTGTATTATTAATATTATCAGAAAAATGAGTCCAAATTGATTTACTTTAATATTCCAGGTTCCTTTTCCTATGGCAGTATTTGCCATTTCGCCAGCCGCAGCCGGAAATATCATAAACATGGAACTACTTATCACCAGACACAGCATTCCAACAATAAAATACCAGCGATAGGGCTGAATAAACCTTAAAATACGGTATGATTTTAAGAAACCTTCTTTTGTGATTTTTGGTCTGGTTGACATAACAAGCAACTAACAGTCAATTGATCAAAGTGTTTAGTCAATTTGCCTTTCTCTGGAACCCTGATTCAAAATTCCCAGCTTGCTTAAGGGTCTAAACTTCCACAATACCATTTATTTGATTGCTGTTGAATAAATCCTATATTTAAATATTGTATCAGTCTACGAATTAAATTTGATAAAACAAAAAGAGCCACATCTCAGGTGGCTCTTAGAATTAATCTATTTATTTAAACTCTAAATTTTCTCAAACTTATAACGAGAAACAATTTTATTGTTGTAATAAAGATAAACAACATAAGTTCCTGCTCTTAAGTCTTTAACAAGCATGGGTATTTTATTATCTCCGACTTCAAGTGCAGCACCTGTTTTTAAAAGATTGTTGTTGTTTAAATCTGCGATCACCAAAGTTGCTGGTGCCTTAACATTGCTTTTTACAGAAACCATGATATCTTCTACAGCAGGATTTGGACTAACATCGTAAATTACAATCAATGCATTACCCGGAGTGCTGATACGCGTACCGACTTTAATGAGTTTTGTCAAAGTACATACTTCACCATTAATTGAAACTTTAAGTGTAATGGTATATTCACCAATTTTACCAAATGTATGAACTGGAGTCAACTCAGTTGAATTTGATCCATCTCCAAAATCCCAATAAACTCTGTCAGGGCGTGAATTATTAAAATCTGCTTGAAATTTTACAGTTAAATTATTTACAGAAAATTTAAAATCCACTTTACAAGGATTGGGATCTACTCTTGAACCAACTTTTACAAGCTTTGTGATTTGGCAAACATTTCCATTGATTGACACGTATAGAGTAACTTTATATTCACCTGCATTTTTATAAGTATGACTGGTATTCAAATCTGATGAAAAACTGCCATCTCCAAAATCCCAGGAGATTTTATCTGCTTTTGAACCTTTTAAATCCGCTTGAAATTTTGCTGATAGATTGTCAGTTGCAAAATTAAAATCAATCGAACATGGATTTGGATTTACACGTGTTCCAACTTTTACAACTTTTGTAATTTGGCATACTACTCCATTAATTGAAACAGACAAGGTGACTTTGTATTCACCAGCATCCTTATATGTATGGCTGGTATTTAAATCTGAAGAAAAACTACCGTCTCCAAAATCCCAGGAGATTTTATCTGCTTTTGAACCTTTTAGATCTGCTTGAAATTTTGCTGATAGATTGTCAGTTGCAAAATTAAAATCAATTGCACATGGATTTGGATTCACGCGAGTTCCAACTTTAACAACTTTTGTGATTTGACATACCACTCCATTTATGGATGCATACAACGTTACTTTATATTCTCCTTCTTTTCCATAGGTATGAGATGCAATCAGGTCTGAAGAATTGCTACCATCTCCAAAATCCCAAGAGATCTTATCAGCAGTTGCACCTTTTAAATCAGCTTGAAATTTTGCAGTAAGATTGTCAGTTGAAAAACTAAAATCAATATTGCATGGATTGGGTGGGTTAACAAGTCCATTTACATGAATCCATGTATTTAAAATCACCGTGCAAAACTCACCTTTGATAGTGGTTGTAACAAGGTATTTGCCTTCTTTGCTGTAAACATGCTTTACATCAACGCCAGATTCACTGGTACCGTCACCAAAATCCCAATTAATTTCAGTGGCTTTAAAATCAAAACCAGCATTAAAAATAAATGCATTTGGCGAAGAAGCTGATGGGTTTGGAATACTTGAAATATTGACTTTCCCACAACAGTTATTTGTCCAATTGGTCGAAGGATTTGGTGGAACTGGAAATTTGACTTCGACTTTCAGACTTATTCTTGATTTGCAAGTTGGAGTAGCTATTACAAGTACAACTTCGTATGTTCCCGGACGAACGAATTGATGCTTTATATCTGCACCTTCTCCACTCTGTCCATCTCCAAAATCCCAATAGTAGTTCGCATCGCTGTATAAAGTGGTAACATGAAATTCAGTCCAGCCATCCTGATATACAGAAAAGACAAATTTGCCATCACATGGGTTAGCTCCAGGAGTATTTTTTGCACAGATTACAAAATCAAACCGCTCTTCACCTGCTTTTGCAACTGCTTTTTGAATAAGTGCCTGAGCCTGACAAGGGTCTGAAACCTGAATCTGGTAAACCTGAAGTCGATTTTGATTTAATTCGAATTTATACTCATAATTGCCATTTGGATCTGTAGTTAATTTTACTGCAACACCGGTTGCATCAATTATCAATACTGGCCAATCAGCAACCACCTCTTTGTTGGTATTAAAAACAGTCCCCACAATTTTATAAACCTGAGACTGGCTAAATAAGGTAAAAGATGAAATAAATACTAAAACTAAGGTCTTTAAGTGCTTCATAAATGAAATTTTAATTGAAATAATGATGTCACTATAGATTACGAAGGTAGCTAAAAAAGGTTGCTTTTGAGCACTTTGAATTTTAGAATTTAAACTAAAAAAAAGGTCCGGACTAGCATCCGGACCAATAAACCAATCTCATGAAAAGGTATGAAAAGACGAAGCATCTTTAATCGACATTATCGTGAAGGAATGAATTTTCCTCCCGGATTTCCGGTTTATTGTCCTCATCCATGACCATTCGAATTCTGGAAGTGTTGAGTTCTGAGGAATGATTCAAATTATCCAATCGTACGTTCCTTCGTTCGTAGGCTGGAATATTTTCAGCTTCAGACAAATTTTTAAAATCTGTAAGAGCCGGCCTCTGGTTATTGTAACCAGGGTTTCTTATGTTTAGTATTGGATTAACAGGTTCTTCCTTCTTTTTAAAATGATTGAAGGAATTTGCACCCATATCAAATAAAGAGGGGGATGCAGCTTTTTTAGTTTGGGCCTCATTTTGGTCTTCAAAATCAAAAACACGAGCATTTGCGCTCGCTTCAAATGAATCTATGTGAGCTTGTTCATCCTGATCCAAATCAATTTTCTGTGAATTGGCTTGAGAATTCCGGTCTTTATATCCGGATCCAAAACCCGTTGCAATCAATGTAATGCTAATTTGGTCATTCAAACTATCATCTACACAGGAACCCCATATTAAATCGGTTTCATATCCAGCTTCCTGTTGAATGTATTCTGTGATTTCACCGACTTCATCCATTGTTATTTCTGGATTTCTGCCTGTTGTAATATTCAGTAAAATATGTTTTGCACCTCGAATGTCATTATCTTCCAAAAGGGGCGAATTCAAAGCACTTTCCACTACTTTACGTGCTCTATCCTCACCACCTGCTACTGCAGAACCCATGATCGCAACGCCACTGTCTTTCATAACAAAATTGACATCTTCAAAATCGACGTTTATGTATCCTGGGACTGTTATGATTTCTGCAATCCCTTTTGCAGCTATTGCAAGAACATTGTCAGCATGGCTGAATGCACTGGACATCGGTAAATTACCATACATCTCGCGCAGTTTATTATTAGAAACTACGATCAATGCATCTACGTTTTGCTTTAATTGTTCTAGACCATCGTGCGCCAGACGGCCTCTTCTTGGGCCTTCAAATAAAAAAGGCAATGTGATGATTCCAACCGTTAAAATGCCCAATTCACGGGCAATTTTTGATAAAATGGGTGCAGCGCCTGTTCCGGTACCACCCCCCATTCCAGCGGTTATAAACAACATTTTTGTATCTCCTTGTAAAAAGGCCTTCAGATCTTCTACTGATTCCAGACAAGCTTGTTTGCCGACTTCCGGATTGTTTCCAGCACCACGGCCTACCGTTAGCAAAGGGCCTAATTGGATTTTTACAGGTACCGGACTGATATCCAGAGATTGCTGGTCAGTATTGCAAATTGCAAAATCGACCCCACGGATACCCTGACTGTACATATGCGTAACGGCATTTGTTCCTCCACCTCCTACTCCGATGACCTTGATGATAGAACCGATACTCATATTATATTTTTCAATATCTGTTTGTGGTGTAAAGATATATAATTACATATTAAAAATAAAAATAAATTATAGTTTTTTTTTATATATAATTTAAAACGATAATTAAAACTCATTATCCGGGTTTTCTTTAAAAAACCCATGAATGGTTTCTTTTATTCTAGAATTGACTTTTTCAATCCAGCCATTTCCTTTTTGCTTAATTGTCCCTGTTTCAGCTTCCGCAAATACCGGCAGGTCATCTTCTTCAAGATCCATGATTTCAGCGGTAGTTTTTCGCTCCGGGATTTCTACCGGAAGATGCGGTGTGACTCTCTTAAGTGCATCGGATAAAATTCCAATGGCAGTAGCATAAGAAGGATGTGCATATTCCTGATCGAATAAGGAAATTTTATTTTCAAGCGGTTCACCAATTCGAGTAGATAATCCGGTTTGGAGCTCTGCCAATAATTCAATATCCCTCAATTTGGATCCTCCTCCAGTCAATACCATACCCGCAATCAGGCTGTTTTCAAAACCACTTCTTCGAATTTCCCACATAACATATTCAAATAATTCTTCCACCCTTGATTGAATGATGCGTGCCAAATTCTTTTCTGAAATTTCTTTAGGTTCTCTACCCATAAGACCCGGAATCGTTATGACCCGGTTGTCAACAATTTCATCTGCCAATGCTGAACCAAACCGCACTTTTAATTTCTCAGCTTGTTCCGGTAAAACACTGCACCCAACTTTAATATCTTTTGTGATCACATTTGAACCCAGCGGAATTACAGAAGTATACCGGATAATCCCTTCCAGATGAATTGATACTTCCGTTGTTCCACCTCCCATATCAACCAATACCACTCCTCCTGCTTTTTCTTCTTTTGACAATACGGCATCTGCAGTTGCCAATGACTCCAAAATAAATCCTGATACAGTCACTCCAGCCTTATCCACTGCGCGCATCAAATTTTCCAAAGCATCTGAATTTGCCGTAATAATGTGGAAATTTGATTCCAATCGAGAACCTGACATACCAATTGGGTCCATGCAAGGATCGTTGTGATCCACTAAAAATTCCTGGGGTAAAACGTGTAATATTTTATCCCCATGGGCAAGTGGTATTTTATACATATCCTGACTGAGTCGATCAATGTCTTCTTGTGT
The DNA here is from genome assembly GCA_016787575.1 of Saprospiraceae bacterium. Taxonomy (GTDB): domain Bacteria; phylum Bacteroidota; class Bacteroidia; order Chitinophagales; family Saprospiraceae; genus Vicinibacter. The sequence goes on from JAEUUO010000038.1 coordinate 115,331, forward strand.
TATTTCTTTTTTAGGATCGTCTCGATATAAAACACCTTGGTGATGCATACTTTTTATGTGATCACCGGCTATGCCAACAAAAACAGTTTCAATTAATTGCTTAGATTTTTTTTCTGCAAGATCAATGGCATCTCCAATCGCTTTTGCCGTTTTATCTATATTGGTTACAACGCCTCGAACGACCCCATCGCATGGAGCTTTTCCTGAACCCAATATTTCCATCTTGCCAAGTATGTTTTTCTTGCCTACAATCGCAAGCACTTTGTTCGAACCAATGTTTAGTGCAACTACAATTTCAGGATTCGGATTGAGTGTGGTTTCCATAATTCAAATTTTAATTTATTACTAAAAGATCAGCTCTCTTGCTGTATTTTTTTTCCAATTACTTGCCCTTTAAATTTCAAGTTTACAACTTGGTAAACATTCCACCCTTGTCTTCCCATGTTTTCCTTGTAGAATAATTTTAATCTCAATAATTTATCTTCAAGGATTTCAGAATTTCCAAGAAAAATTCGTTCATTTCCAATTTTAGGAATTAAAGTAAATTCCCCATTTTCATCTAAATATATTTGTTCTATCAGTGAATTTGCAAATGTATCTTTTCGCAATGCTTTTGCAATGTCCAACAGTCCGCTGTAATAATTTCTCGTTGTCTTATCGAGTGATTTACCCGGGATTGCTGCTAAATTTCCTGTTGCAACTAAAACCCGTGAAGTATATTTTGCAGAAACCGGAATTTTATATCCTTCTTCATCCAAATAATATTGATTACCTTGTACATCACTGATTCGAATAATTGGATGTCGTTGGTAAATATCAATGTTTAAGTGTTCTTTGCTATCCAAATAAATGTCGGACCTTTTAACTAATTCCTGACTGTTAATAAACTCTTCCAGTTTTACGAGATTTAAAGACCAAACCGGCATTTTTCGGGGATCCTTTTTATAAAAACTGTATAACCATCCATAAACATCCTTTGTTGAAATCAAGCTATCTCCTTTTATTTCTGAAACAAGGCGAATGCTAATCCCTTCAGATTTTACATTACGATGTGTTTTTATTGCATGCAACCACAAAGCTGCAATTGCTAAAACTATCAACAGATTGACACAAATAATCAGCAAGCCTTTTATTTTTCCATTCATAGTGTTTTCTTATTGGCTACTGTGTTAAAAATTGCGTTTTCAATTTCAAGTTGCATTCCGTCAAGGTCTCCTGCTCCTAAAGTCATAACGACATCTAAATCCAGTTTGTGTAACAATTCTGGAAGGCTCTTTTTTGTTGTCAGGTATTTATATTCTAAACTCACTAAATTATAAATCGCTTCAGAATTAATTCCAATAATTTCGGATTCCCGGGCAGGATACAATTCAACTAAAATTAATTGATCCAACTGACTCAGAACGCTTGCAAATTCATGTAAAAAATCCCTGGTTCTGCTGTAAAGATGTGGTTGAAATATACCGGTAATTTTTCTGGATGGATACATGGAACGACACGCACCAATTGCAGAATTCAATTCTTCCGGATGATGTGCATAGTCATCTATTAAAACTCGTGTATCAGACTCTTTGATCCATTCAAATCTCCTTTTTATTCCTTTAAAATTTTCCAGGCTCGCACGAATGCTCTCCTGAGAAATACCCAATTCCTCAGCCAGGGCTATTGCCGCAACAGCATTTCTTAGATTGTGATTACCAGGCATTTTAAGGCGCAAGTTAATCATATTATAATTATTTCTAATATAATTAAACAATATATAACCAGAATCGGTTCCTATAAATTCAAAACGATAATCAGATCCACCTAAACCGTAGGTTTTAATTCGGATCGTTTTCAGTTGTGTTCGGAATTGATTTTGAACTGGTTCTGGAATAGTGTCACTTAATAAAAGCAAGCCATTTGGTTTGATTCTTTTTCCAAACTCTAAATAACTTTCAATCATGGCTTCGTGTGTCCCATAAATATCCAGATGATCTGGATCCAATGATCCAATAATTGCCAAGTTTGGACTTAATTGCAAAAAAGAACGATCGTATTCATCTGCTTCTTCAACCATCCAATCATCCCCGGTATCAAGAAAATTAGAGTTATAATTTACAGCAATGCCTCCTAAAAAAGCAGCCATTGGTATTTGTGAACTATAAATTAAGTGTGCCAGGATGCAACTGGTTGTTGTTTTCCCATGTGTACCAGCGATTGCAATGTTTTTATTTCCAGCCGTTATCTGTCCTAATACTTCAGCTCGTTTTAAATGTGGAATTTTTCTTTCTAGTATCGTTTGAAATTCCTTTAAATCTTTTGGTATTGCAGGGGTCCGGATTACCAATTCAATTGAATCTGGAATTAAATCGGGGCGATCTTCATAATGGATCAACATCCCCTCTTTTTCTAATTGTATTGTTAAATCAGTTTGTGTTTTATCATATCCATAGATCGTAACTCCCCGTTTATTAAAATAGCGAGCCAAGGCACTCATACCGATTCCACCAATACCTATGAAATATAAATTTTTATACACATTAAACGGTTTTAGCGTTTATAATATATCTGGCTATCTCATTTGCGGCATCCGGTTTGCTCAATTTTTTCAATTGCTCACTCATATGCATTCGTTTGCTTTCATTTTCAACAAGGTCCATTATGTTTTTCCAAACAGCTTCATTCAGATCAACTTCCTCAATCATTATTGCAGCTTCGTTTTCAACAAAAGCTTCTGCATTTTTACGTTGGTGATCCTCTGCTACATTCGGGGATGGAATTAAAATGCATGGTTTTCCTGTAAGACTTAATTCTGCAAGGGTCAATGCGCCAGCTCGCGAAACAATTAAGTCACATGCTGCATAAAACAAATCCATACGATCAATAAATGGCAACACTTTTACAGCATTGCAATTAGAAATTGGATGCTCTGAAATTTTTTTCTGATATATAGCGCCGGCTTGCCAAATCCATTGAATGTCGGATCTTTCCAAAATTGCATCGTAGCAGTTCAACATTGTTTGATTTATTGCACCAGCTCCCAAACTTCCTCCCAAAACGCCTATTGTAATTTTATTTGGTTCCAAATTAAAATAGCGCAAACCATCCAATTTGTTTTTAATAAGTGTCAAATCTTGTCGGACCGGATTACCAGTTAATACAATTTTTGATTCATTAAAATATTTGTCCATTCCTGAAAAAGCCACAAATATTTTTGACGATGCTTTTGAGAGAATTTTATTTGTAATACCAGGATATGAATTTTGTTCCTGAATCATTGTATTAAAACCTAACCATGAAGCAATGCGCAATACCGGACCACTTGCATACCCTCCAACTCCTAATACTACATCGGGCTTAAACTTGTTTATAATTTTAAAAGACATCCACAAACTTTTAATTAAACGGTAAACCAACTTCAGATTTTCCAAACTCCATTTTCTTTGAAGTCCCCGTATTGGCAAACCAATAATTTTATATCCTGCTTCAGGCACTTTCGTCATTTCCAACTTACCCAAGGCGCCTACAAATAAAATTTCCGCTTCCGGATTTAAATTTTTAACTGCATCCGCAATAGCAATTGCAGGAAATACATGTCCACCCGTACCACCTCCACTAATTAGCAATTTCATTTGGGATTTCATTTAACTCCTGATCTTGCCACGAAAATTCAGATTTGTCATTGGATTCAGATTCTAATTTCAAATTTTGTATATGCTTACTAACACTTATAATCATACCCAGGGAAATACTTGTAAATACAAGTGAGGTTCCCCCCATACTGATAAATGGAAGTGGCAATCCCGTCACCGGGACCAAACCCAGAGCAACTGCAATATTTGCAAAAGCCTGCATAACCATGTTTATACCAATTCCAATCGTTAACAAGGCACCAAATGCTCTTGTGGTATTGCTTACGATTCCAACACAGTGAAACAACAAGGCGAGGTAAATCAAAATTACCCCAAATGCACCCAGAAACAAACCCCATTCTTCGCATATAATTGGATAAATAAAATCTGCATATGAATAAGGAATAAAGTTTCTCAATAGACTTTTACCGGGATTTGGCAAGAGAATATTTCCATTTGCGATAGCTATTTTGGCTTGCTCAATTTGATAATCATCTTCTGAGCCATACCAAAATCTGGTAATTCGTGCAACCCATGTTTCTGCTCTTGTTAAACCGGGAAAAACTGTTTCAATCCACAATAAAACAATCAATAACAACAATCCCAAGCCTAGTAATACTAAAATATACTTCATATCAATTCGGCCTACAAACATCATAACAATTGACCCTGCAAATAAAACTGCAGCAGTACTTAAATTGGATGGAGCAATGAGTCCACAAACAATTAGTATTGGCAACATTATTGGGACAAATGCCGATCTAAATCCCTTTATGACATCTTGCTTATCGGAAATGGAACGAGCCAGATATAAAATCAATGCTAATTTAGCTAAATCTGAAACCTGAAATGTCATGTTGATGATTGGAATGTTTAGCCATCTTTTAGCATCATTTACATTTACGCCTATAAAAAATGTAAGTATTAATAATACAATAGTTAAAATTAATAAAATGGGAGCCCATCGGTTAAATAACCTGTAATCTATTTTACTAAAAAGATATATCATGGCTAAACCAAGTAGAATAAAACTTACGTGTCTCCCAAGAAAAAAACTCGTATTGTCTGAATCGTATTTTGTTATGCTTCCTGAAGCACTGAATACAGCAACCAATGAAATTGCAACGAGTAAAAAAATAATAGTCCAAATAAAATTTGGGCTTAATATTCTATTTTTAATTGCGGTGATATCTTGTATCATAATTCATTAATTCAGTTTTCGAACAGCTTCTTTAAATTGGGTTCCACGGTCTTCATAGTTTTTAAATAAGTCAAAACTTGCGCAGGCTGGTGATAGCAGTACCACCTCTCCAGGATGAGCGCATTCAAATGCCTGCCGAACGGCATCGTCTAAACTGTGGGTATCTCTGATTACAGGAATTAGCTTTCCAAATGCATCGACTAATTTTCGATTATCGATTCCCATAGCAATTAATGCACTTACTTTTTGTTTCACCAAAGCCTCTAAAACCGTATAATCATTTCCCTTATCTTGTCCTCCAGCAATCCATACTACTTTTTTTTTCATTGCATCCAATGCCCAAAAGACCGAATCAACATTGGTTGCCTTGCTGTCATTTATAAAATCAATATCATTGATTGAGCTGACGAATTCTAACCGATGTGGGTCATTTACAAAACTATTTAAAGCATTTTGAATGGAATCCATTGAAATATTCAATAATTGAGCAGCCTTTATTGCACACATCGCATTGACCGCATTGTGTCTGCCTTTAAGACAAGTGTGACTGAGGTCGACCAGTATCTGATTGTTTTCAAGTAATACATCCAATGGCGTTAATTCAGGAATACAATTTACGATCCTCGCCTTGGAAGGATGAATTTGCAAGTACTTTTTAATTGCTTCATCATTTCCATAAACTATAAAATGATCATTGTGATTTTGATTTAGTGTAATTCTAAATTTAGAAGCAACATAATTTTCAAAACTATTCTGATATCTATCCAGATGATCCGGAGTAATATTTAATAGGATTGCCAAATCTGGCCTAAATTGTTTGATCCCGTCCAGTTGGAAACTACTGAGTTCTAACACATAATACTCCCAGTTTTTCTGACTCAGGGCCCTGGCAAATGAGTGACCTACATTTCCAGCTTTCACTACGTCTTTGCCTGCACTATGCAATAGGTGATAAATCAAATTGGTTGTGGTGGTTTTGCCATTGCTTCCGGTGACTCCAACAATACATGCATTGCAGTGGCGTGAAGCGAATTCAATTTCTGAAATAATTTCAACGCCCAAATTTGAAAAATGCTTTATGATATCAGTCTGCTCAGAAATTCCCGGACTTTTTATTACAAATTCCGGTGAAATTTCATATGCCATTTCGTGTCCACCCTCTTCAAAATCAATTTCATTTGAAACCAGTTCGCTTTTAAATGAATCCCTAATTAAATTTGCATCACTGACAAAAGCAATCATTCCCAATTTTTTGGCAAGGAGTGCTGCTCCAATTCCGCTTTCACCAGCTCCTAAAATTAACAACATAACTTATCTTATTTTTAAAGTAATGATTGTTAATACAGACAAAATGATGGTAATAATCCAAAAACGAACTGCAATTGTTGCCTCATGCATTCCTTTTTTCTGAAAATGATGGTGTAAGGGTGACATGAGAAAAATGCGCTTACCCTCACCATATTTCTTTCGGGTATATTTAAAATAACTAACTTGTAAAACAACCGATAAATTTTCTACAAAAAAAACTCCACAAAACAATGGAATCAATAATTCCTTACGAAGCAGAATGGCCAATGCAGCAATGATTCCTCCTATTGCAAGGCTTCCGGTATCTCCCATAAAGACTTTTGCCGGAAAGGAATTGTACCATAAAAATCCTATACAAGATCCAAGAAAAGCTGCAGAAAACACAACCAATTCTCCACTGTATGGCAAGTAAAATATATTCAGGTAATCTGCAACAATAGCATTCCCGGATACATAAGCCAACACAGACAATGTAATTGCAATGATTGCTGAAACTCCGGTGGCTAAACCATCCAATCCATCAGTCAGATTAGCAGCATTTGAAACAGCCGTAACAATAAAAATTACGATCGGAATAAAAATAAGCCACATCCAAAGATGGTTATTATCTCCAAAAAATTCAGAAATCCAATAATAATCAAAACGATTTCCTTTTAGAAACGGAACGTTGGTTAGTTGAGTTTTGACATACACATATTCATGGGTTTGATTTCGAATGGCGTCCCAGGTTGTAAACTCCTCTTCAATGGTGTATTTCATTTTCAAAGCCTCAGCTTTAGGCATTCGAACCAATACATTTTCATGGTACAACATAACCAATGCAATGACCAAACCACAAACAACCTGACCTAAAATTTTAAAAATGGCTTTTAACCCCTCCTTATCTTTCAAAAACACCTTTATGTAATCATCGGCAAATCCTATCAAACCCATCCAAATTGTTGTAAACAACATGACTTGGATGTATACATTATCCAACTTACATAATAATAAACAGGGAATTAAAATTGCAAGAATTATAATTATACCGCCCATTGTTGGGGTTCCTTCTTTTTGCTTTTGACCTTCCAAGCCAAGGTCGCGTACGGTTTCTCCAATTTGTAATTTTTTCAAAAACCGAATGATTCGGTTTCCAAAAATCATAGATATAATAAGCGAAATAATGATTGCAAGACCTGCCCTGAACGAAATATATTGAAACAGTCTTCCACCCGGGAGGTGGAATAATTTTTCAGTAAATTGAAATAAGTAATATAACATTGCTTATTTATTTTTTGGGGAATACCCAATATGCAATAAGAATCATTTTTAACATTAAATAAAAAACATGGTAAATTAAACGACAATTATTTTTTGAAATTCCTTTCCAAATTTCAAACTGACTGTCGTTTAACTCGCCATTTAATCCCATTAAGATTAACAGTACAGCAGGGATCTGATCCCGTTGGTCACAATCACCTGCTGTATCTGTTAAAACCAACCTGAGAATGATAATAGAACCTACTCTATTTTCTTTTATAAGTTTAACAAATATGTTTTTAAAATTTGTTTATCATCAAAAGCAAACTTTTTGCCTTTAATCTCCTGGTAATTTTCGTGTCCCTTACCTGCGACTAAAATAATATCATCCAGTGCTGATAAAGAGCAAGCCGTTTTAATAGCTTGGGAACGATCTTCTATGATCAAATAATTCATTTTCCGATTTTCAGGAATTCCGGCTTCCATTTGTTTTATAATTTGATCCGGATCTTCTGATCTCGGATTATCAGATGTTAAAATCAACAAGTCACTTTCAACTGAAGCAATCCGACCCATTTGAGGTCTTTTTTCAGTATCTCTATCTCCTCCACAGCCAACTACTGTTATAATTTTTTGAAAAGGCTTCCGAATGCTTTTAACTGTTTTTAATATTTTTTCGAGTGCATCCGGAGTATGTGCATAATCCACAATTCCTATTTTTCCGGATTGCTGATTGCGAACCCAATCTAAACGTCCTTGAGGTGCATATAATTCTGACATTTTTAACAAGATTTCCTCACTTTCAAATCCAAACTCCAAAGCACAAGCATAAACACACAATAAATTATAAGCATTAAATTCACCAACCAATCTTGCATTCCATTCTTTGTCATTAAATTTTAAATGCAAACCGTCAAAACCGTTTTCAAGAATTCTTGCCTTATAGTCTGACATTGATGACAAAGAATAAGTAACAATTTTTGCTTTTGTATTTTGAACCATTACCCTCCCATTTGGATCATCTGCATTAATGATAGCAAAAGAATTCGCTGGTAACAAATCAAAAAACGATTTCTTGGCTTCTAAATATGCTTTAAATGTTTTATGATAATCCAAATGATCGTGGGTGATGTTCGTAAATAAACCGGCACTAAAATTTAATCCTGCAACTCGGCCTTGGTCCAGTGCATGTGAACTAACTTCCATAAAAACATATGTCACTTGCTTTTGAACCATTTTATTTAGCAACTCATATAGTTTTATTTGGTCAGGGGTGGTATGCGTTGCAGGTATAATCTCGTCGATAATAATATTTTCAACCGTTGATAACAAACCACATTTATATCCGAGTTTTGAAAACAACTGAAACAACAAACTGGCAACTGTTGTCTTCCCATTGGTCCCCGTAACGCCAACCAATTGAATTCCTTTTAATTGGAAGTCGTAAAATTTGTGCATCATTTCACCCAACAACTCCGGTAAGGAATTTGCTTTGATGTAACAAACGGTCTCGTAACAATTGGAGGGAAATTGCTCACAAATAATTACTTCGGAACCCTGATGTATGGCTGACTCTATAAAATCATGACCATCTAAATGAATTCCCTTCCTGGCAACAAATACAATTCCTTTTTTTGCTAGCCGAGAATCAAATTCAAACCCATCAATCGTTTTATCTACAGGACCTTTAAATTCAAATCCCGTAATACCCGATAAAAGATTTCCCAAACTTTTCAAAGAACATTTTTTTATTCTAAATACAATTCAACTAATTTGCTACTAATTTGCAAACCAGGACTGATACTTTGCGTTGTCACTTTTCCAATTCCATGTGGTATTAACTTAACACCATACCCATCCATCACGTACATTGCATCCCGCAAACCCATTCCTCGCAAATCGGGCATAAGCTGTTTATCGAAATTCCAATCAACAGCATATATTCCATCTTCTCCTGTGCTGGTTGCAATCCAATTTGAATGCTGAATATGATTGAATGGCAATCCGATATGCTTAAAAACCATTTCAAAATCTTTAGCGAATCCTTTATTCCCTACCGGCAATCTTTCATTGACAGGCATTGGTTTAGGAATTAGATTAATGGCCGCAGTCTTTGTAAAAACAGTTCGCATGCAACGATCAGCGATTCTCTTAAAAACCGGAGCTGCAACCTCAGAGCCATAAAATCCTGCTTCCTGAGGATTATAAACTACTACGATGCAAGAAAATTTAGGATCGTCGGCTGGAAAAAATCCAGCAAAAGAAGACTGGTAATTTTTTTTCTCGGAGCCTTTTTCAAAATAATTTGAAACTGCTGTACCTGTTTTTCCCGCAATTGAATAAACATCACTTTTAATGTTTTTTGCGGTTCCATTCTCAACAACCCGTTTCATAAGCTCAATAACTTTATCTAAACTAGCTTGCGAAATGACGGAGTCTTTAAGTACTACTGGATCAATTTTTTTAACCGTATGAGTCCCGTTTATTATTTCACTTACCAGATACGGCTTCATCACCTTTCCTTTATTAGCGATGCCGTTATAAAAACTTAGAATTTGCAAGGGCGTGAACTGTAATTCATATCCGACAGACATCCAAGGCAACGTTGTTCCATACCATATGCTTTTATTTTTTTGGGGATCCTTAACGAGTGGTGCCGGTTCGCCTTCAAGCTCTATACCCGTTTTATCCATTAAGCCAAATCGTTTTAAGTAATTTACAAAACGACCCGGATTGTTTTCAAAAACAGCATTTGCGATTTTCGAAATTCCAACATTGGAAGATTGAATAAATGAATAAGCCAAATTTGATTTACCGACTCCATGCATTTTAGAATCCTTCATGATTCTATCATAAAAGCGACAAGCTCCACCGTTTAAATCAACAGCTGTACTGGTGTCTGCTTTCCCTTCTTCAAGCAAAGCTATTAAACTAGCAAGTTTAAATGTTGAACCCGGTTCACTTGATTTTCCTATTGCAAAATTGTAATTCTCAACCAGCTCTCCTTCATTGTTCCATGACAAATTTGCAATGGCTTTAATCGCACCGGTTGCAACATCCATGACTATTGCACAACCCTCTTCTGCATTGTGTTTTGTAATTGCATCTGCCAAACTTAGTTCTGCAATTTCCTGAATGCCTGGATTTAATGTGGTTACAACATCATTTCCTTTCTTAGCTGTTAATTCCTCCAAACCATTTACAGGTATATAAATATTTGGGCCCACTTTTCGCATAACTCTTTGCCCTTCGTGCCCTTTTAAAAAATGATCGAATGATTTTTCAAGGCCAATTGGCTCAGCGTTTTCCCGATCCAAACCGATGGTACGACTTGCGAAATTCTTATAAGGCTTTTCGCGTCGGTTTTCAGTAATTGTGATCATTCCCCCTTTATTTGGTCCTAATCTGAACAGTGGAAAACTTTTCACTGTCAGCATTTGATCATAATTCAAATCTTTAGCTATAAATAAATACCGGTCAGCTTTTTTACGTCCAATAACGATATTATTTTTAATAGCTTGTTTTGATTTTCCGGGATACAGAAACCGCTGTAAATTGTCAGCAAGCGAATCAACATGTTTATTAAACAGTTCCTGAGTTAGACCGGATGCTTTTGTATCCATCCTGATTTCAAAGATCGGTTGGGAAGTCGCCAATGGACTTCCATCTTCAGCAAGTATCTTTCCGCGTTCTGCCTTGACGGGCATCAAAGAAAAATACAATTCTTTTCCTTTTTGTCGCCACACATCTCCTTGAACCACATTGATCGAAAAAGCTTTCCAAATCAGTACGCCTGCAATTAGCATAAAAAATGCCAACACAACATATACCCTGACTAAAAATTCTTTCCGGCGGTCCATCAATTTTTTTGTCCTTGCTGGATTAATATTTTTGGAGCTTCATCTTTAATAATTAACTCCGTTTCGGAAACTTTTTTTCCTACTTGTTCTTCCATTCCATTGAAGATCATTCCTGATTTCATCGTCCAGTAATTCCACTTCAATTGAGTAATTTCTTTTTCAAGTATTTGCGCTTTGCGAATACGATATTCTGAATACTGTACATTTGCGATATACACTAACATAATTCCCAGTACAAACAGAAAATACATTTTATTCTTCCAAAAAATCATACTGCTTACAGTTGCGTATTTCCTGCCATGTTCAGTTGTTTTTATTGGATTCATAATTTTATATTTAGTTCTTAATCCCAACCCGCATTTTTGCTGAACGCGAACGTGAATTCATTTTAATTTCTTGTTCATCCGGAAGGATCGCATGTTTATACTTTGGTTTAAAAGGCACTTCGTGATTTGAGTAAGTTCCTTCCTCGTCGTTACCTGATCTAAACCAATGCTTCACCAATCGATCTTCTAAAGAGTGATAACTAATAACCACCATTTGTCCTCCTGGCTTAATAATTGAGGATGCTTGCTCAAGCAAATTTTTCAAAGATTCAATTTCGCGATTCACCTCAATTCGAAATGCTTGAAAAAATTGTGCAAGAAATTTTACCTTATTTCCATACGCAAACCCACTCACCCAAATTGCTACTTCTTTGCAGGAATTAAAATTCAATTTTTTTCGTGCAAGGACCAGTTGTTTAGCAATTAATCTTGCGTTTGTCAACTCACCATAATTTTTAATCATCGATTCCAATTGAGACTCGGAATAATTTTTCAAAATATGATTAGCTGTTAGGACTTGCCTGGTATTCATTCGCATATCAAATGGTTTGTCCGAAAAAATTGAAAAACCACGATTTGATTCATCGAGATGATGCGAAGAGAGACCGAGGTCAGCCAAAATTCCATCCACTTGCTTGATTTCAAAATAGTCCATGTACTTCTTTAAGTACCTGAAATCGGAATAAATCCATTCAAACCGCTTGTCGGCGGGTAAATGCTCTGCAACTTTTGGGTCTTTATCAAAAGCAACTAATTTGCCTTTTTCACTTAAGCGATTTAGAATCTCTGCACTATGTCCACCCCCACCATAAGTTACATCTATATAAATGCCATTTGGATCAATTACCAATTCATCCACCGAAGCTTTAAGCAACACCGGAATGTGGTGATACGATTTATCCAACTCAGACATCTTTATGTCCAAAAACATCTTCTGCCAATTCTCCAAAGTTATCCGGCTCTTCAGCTACCATTTTCAGATAGTATTCTTTAGACCAGATTTCTACATGTTGATGGTAAGCCAACAAAACAATATCCTGATTTATTCCTGCATGCTCTTGCAAGAGCTTTGGAATCAAGATACGTCCAGATGCATCCGTCAACAATTGCGTAGCACCTCTAAAGAAGTACCTTGCGAATTCTCTGTTTTTTCGTACGTATTGATTAAGTTGATTGACTTCCTTCGTCTTTTCGACCCAGACTGACTCCGGGTACAGGAGCAAACACTTTTCAAATCCTCGGTTAACAACAAGCTTTAATGGACTTTCACCTATTTGGGCGCTCAAAGCAGTGGGCAGCCGTAGTCTGCTCTTTTCGTCTAATCTGACTTCGTACTCACCGCTTAGATTGTACATTTTTTAGCTCAGTTGGTTTCCTTGGTACAAATGTATAAACAATTTCCACATTTTACCACTTTTTGCCACAAAAAAAATAATTTTTTTTTTAATATACATTTCGTTGATAATCAAGTATAAAGAAGAAATATTTTGAATTGATTGAAAATCAGGCAATTAGATTTATATTTATCATAATATATAGATCGCTAATATTTGTTTTATTACACATTACCTAATTAAAAATATATAAAATATTTGAAATAACTACTAAACAAATATAATTAATTTATATATAATAAGTCCAAACACAAAAAAATTCCTGTTATATATATGTTTCCAGCTTACCGGCAGCTTGGCTTCGGATCATTTTAAAACTGCAAATGGGTGGGAACCGAATTCTTTGTTTATAAACAATTCTATTGGGGCACAAAATGACAAGCTCCTGGTAACTTTGCGTTGCCTAATTTGTTATATTCCCCTATGAAGGACTTTTCGTTTTTAAATAACGCCACTCCAGATTTTATTGATTCCATGTACACCAGCTATCTGAAGCATCCTGAACAATTGGATGCATCCTGGTTGGCATTTTTTAAAGGTTTTGATTACTCAAAGCAATCCAGTGCAATACCTGAACCAAGTCAAGTTAATTATGATTCATTTGAAAACGAGTTTAAGGTATATCAACTAATTCAAGCTTTTCGGTCTCGTGGTCATTTGTTGTCTGATACTAACCCAATTCGGAAAAGAAAAGACCGGAATGAACAATTAGACTTGAAAGATTTTGGATTGGGAACCCCTGATTTAAATGTTCGATTTGCAGCAGGAAAAGAAATTAATTTACCCAATGCAACGTTATCAGAAATACTTGCTGCGCTTAGATCAATTTATTGTTCGAAAATTGGATTTGAATTTACCTACATAGAATCTGTAGAACGAAGAAATTGGTTTCAACAAAAAATTGAAAGCAACATTCCTTCCAATGATTACGATCTGAATTTAAATACTAAAAAACGTATTTTAGAAAAAATTAACGGTGCAGTCATTTTTGAAAAATTTCTTCACACCAAATATGTAGGTCAAAAACGTTTTTCACTGGAAGGTGGTGAATGTACCATCCCTGCATTGGACTGCATCATTGAAACAAGTGCATTGCTTGGTGTGGAAGAACTAATAATTGGAATGGCTCATCGTGGACGACTAAATGTATTAGCCAACATTATTGGAAAAACATACGAACAAATTTTTAATGAATTTGAAGGCAATGCAATCCCGGATATTAGTTTTGGCAGTGGTGATGTTAAATATCATTTAGGATTTTCATCTCAAATCCAAACAGGTTCTGGTAAACTTGTTCAACTTAAACTTGCGCCGAATCCCTCACATCTTGAAGCAGTTGATCCTGTGGTTTGTGGCTTGTCAAGAGCAAAAGCAGATTTGATGTATCATTCGGATTATGATAAAATACTGCCCATTTTAATACATGGAGATTCTGCAATAGCAGGACAGGGCATTGTGTATGAAACCATCCAAATGTCACAATTGCCAGGGTATTATACAGGTGGAACCATTCATTTCATAATTAACAATCAAATTGGATTTACAACAGACTTTGATGATGCTCGCTCTTCAACCTATTCAAGTGCAGTTGCTTCTGTAATTCAAGCACCGGTAATTCATGTTAATGGGGATGATCCTGAAGCTGTATATTATGCATCTAGATTAGCAACTGAATACCGACAACAATTTAATGCAGATATCTTTATTGACATGGTTTGTTATCGAAGACATGGGCACAATGAAGGAGATGATCCTAAGTTTACCCAGCCCAGTATGTACGAGATTATCAATAAACATCCAAATGTTCGGGAAATTTATAGTAAAGAATTGGAAACACGAGGCGAACTTCAGGCACAGTTGGCCCATGATATGGAAAAAGCTTTTTGGAATTTATTGCAAGAACGATTGGACCAAGTAAAGGAAAACCCATTGCCTTATACTTACCAAGAACCAGAAAATGATTGGAGAAGTTTAAAGAAAAAAATTGATGCCAATGATTTCGATACCAATCCGGAAACAGGAATTTCAATGGATCGAATTCATTCACTTTTGAATTCATTGCTCAAAATTCCTCATGACTTTAACCCTTTGCCAAAAATAACAAGGCTTTATCAGAGTTGGGAAAAACTCATCGCAACCAATAAAACCGATTGGGCTCTTGCTGAATTATTGGCATACGCTAGTTTATTGGTTGAAGGAAATAACGTCCGACTTAGTGGACAAGATGTAAAGCGAGGAACATTTTCTCATAGACATGCTGTTTTGTTTGATGCAATAACCAATCAATCATTCAACAGATTATCCAAATTATCAGATCAACAAGCCAATTTTTTTATTTACAATTCGCTGCTTTCTGAGTTTGGTGTCTTAGGATTTGAATATGGATACTCTTTGGCTTCACCAAAACAGTTGGTCATTTGGGAAGCTCAATTTGGTGATTTTGTAAATGGTGCACAGGTTATTACAGATCAGTTTATTACCACAGCCCAAAGTAAATGGAATCGAATGAGTGGATTGGTTCTGCTCCTTCCACATGGTTATGATGGTCAAGGACCTGAACATTCATCTGCAAGACTTGAACGATTCTTGCAAAATTGCGCAGAGCATAATATTGTTGTAGCTAATGTAAGTACTCCTGCAAATTATTTTCACCTTTTAAGACGTCAATTGTATTGGAACTTTAGACTGCCTCTCATTGTAATGTCTCCGAAATCCTTATTCCGACATCCTCAATGTCAATCTCAGTTAGAAGAATATAGCATCGGCAATACGTTTAAAGAGCTAATTATAGATGAAAGCACCCTGGATGTGAATAAAATTATATTCTGTTCTGGTCAGATTTATTATGATCTTAAATCAAAACGAGAAGAATTAAAATCCAATCATTGCATGATCGTACGCATTGAACAATTATACCCATTCCCGAAAAAGCAATTGGATCAAATATTAATAAAGCATAAAAAGGCCCGCTTGATTTGGGTACAGGAAGAGCCAGCAAATATGGGTGCAGCAAGCTACCTCCAAATGAATTGGAATCTAAATAATCTGGAAATAATAAGCAGACCGGCAAGCGCAGCTTCTGCTGTTGGGTATAAGAAAATCCATGATGCCCAACTTCAAGAAATTTTACAAACAGCCTTTAATTAACATGGATCTTTTTATTGGAACAAAAATATCAGAAAGCCAATTTGTTCTCAAAGATGAAGAACATCACCACTGCATTCGTGTAACCAGACATAAGTCAGGAGATATGATATTAGTCAGCGATTTTGAAGGCATTATTTACGAAGGTGAACTAAGCGAAATCAATCAAACAAATGCTTTCGTTTCACTTAAAAAAATTTATAAACAAGAAGACACCAGCTTATCTCAAATAATCATAGCAATTAGCCCAACACAGCAAATGGATCGGTTTGAGTGGTTTGTGGAGAAGGCAGTTGAAAGTGGAGTTCATAAGATAGTTCCCATTATTTGTAAACGAACTGAAAATAGTAAAATAAAATCCGAACGTTTAAGCAGAATAGTTAGTAGTTCAGCTAAACAAACATTGCGTCCGCTGAAACCAGAAATAACTGAAATAATAGGCTTTAAAGAATATGTTGAACAAAATGAACTTCCATCACAGCGATTCATAGCTCATTGTGAAAGTGATTCTAAATTATTTTTAGGAACTGCATACAATGCAAAAGATCCTGCAGTCGTTTTAATCGGACCAGCTGGCGATTTTACCTTAGAAGAAATCCGTTTAGCAAAAATACATGATTATAAACCGGTTTCGCTTGGAGATTACAGATTGAGAACCGAAACGGCCGGATTGAGTGCCATTCAAATTTTACAAACCATTCGCCACATATGAAACAATTAAATTTTATAGTTCTTGGCATTATCACCATCCTCATCCTGATGTCATTTAAATCGATTTATCCGGTGCCATTAAAACTTGCACTGCTTAAATACAATGGCGGAGGAGATTGGTATGCAAATCCAACTTCATTAACTAACTTAGCTAAGTTTTGCAATAAAGAATTGCATACAAATTTTGATCAAAATTATGCAACCGTTGAAGTTGGTAGCGTAGAATTATTCAATTATCCTTTTGTGCACATGACTGGTCACGGAAATGTTGTATTTAGCGATTTTGAAGCTCAAAATTTAAGAACGTATTTAGTTGGAGGCGGATTTTTACACATAGATGATAACTATGGTTTGGATCCCTATGTAAGGCCAAGTATGAAAAAAGTATTTCCAGAGCTTGATTTTATAGAATTGCCGTTTACCCATCCCATTTATCAGCAAAAGTTTAGTTTTCCAAATGGCTTGCCTAAAATTCATGAACACGATAAAAAGCCACCACGTGGTTATGGCTTGTTGTTTAAAGGACGCCTGGTTTGTTTTTACAGTTATGAATGCGATCTTGGAGATGGTTGGGAAGATCCAGAAGTACATAAAGACCCAGAAGAAAAAAGGCTGCAGGCACTTCGCATGGGGGCCAATTTAATTCAATATGTATTTATGCAATAAATGGTATGTATTGGAGGAGGAACCAGTAAATTCTTATAAAATTAATATTTAATAGGATTTATTCTTGTCCGCTTTAATATTAATACTTGTTGCAGAAATCAATTGCCATTTGTCTTCAAGTTTCAAATAACATTGCACGAGGTAAATTCCTGGACTGTTATAACGCATGCTCATAACTTGAGAAGTCATTGGATGTTGAATCCCATTACCAAAATCTATTTTATAGTTTTTCAATGGATCAAAAGCCAGGTTATTTATCCGGACTATACTTCCCACCATCATATTTCCTTGAATGTTTAGATTTTCAAATTGGAACTCATCTGCCTTTTTGGGGACGTTATCCATCCAGACATCACCTGCTTTTAATTTGGTGTAATCCGTTTGTGCCGCTCCATTAAAATTAGATTCATTGGGAGAAAGAATTGACTTTCCTAAAACAAAATAACTACCAGTAAGTCCGATGACGGCTATTAATAATGCCAAAAGTAAATCTTTGGAAGGTTCCTGAATAAGTCCTTTCCGGAGGTTTTTTAAAGTTTGAACTGCTTGTTCCATACTAGGGTAATTGAGACCCACAAAGTTAGTATAATTATTTTATATAATTGATATTCAATATTTTATAAATTATAAATATAACTAATTTAAAATCAAACTGCTATAAATATGGGTCCTTTATATATACTTTTTAATAATTTATGTGGGGCTTGATTTGTGTCTATCTTTACATCCCAAATTGGTGTAGAATGGATTGGTTGAATCAGTTAATAGATTTTATAATACACATTGACAGTCACTTGTCGGAACTCGTGGCGACCTATGGCGTATTGATTTATATCATATTGTTTCTTATTTTATTTTGTGAAACAGGATTGGTAATTGCACCTTTTCTTCCAGGTGATTCCCTATTATTTGCTGCAGGCACGATGGCAGCGACTGGCAACATGAACATTGTAATCTTGTGTTCTATTTGCCTACTGGGAGCTGTTTTGGGAAATCAACTCAATTTTACAATTGGAAAATACTTTGGGCCTCGAATTTTTGAAAAGGACAGAAAATACATTCGCAAAGATTATTTGGATAAAACACACGTGTTTTATGAAAAGCATGGTGGAAAAGCATTGATACTGGGTCGATACATTCCTTTTATACGAACGTTTGTACCCTTTGTTGCAGGGATCAGTCAAATGGACTCCTATCGATTTACAATGTATAATGTTATAGGTGCATTTTTATGGATTCTTCCAGTTGTAGGTGTCGGTTACTTGTTTGGAAATATTCCAGTAGTTAAGGAAAATTTTTCTATTATTGTATTGGTGATACTTATTCTATCTGTATTGCCAATGTTAATTGGCTTGGTATCTGCATGGATGCATTCAAAAAAACAGAAACCCAATGATCACATCACTTAGTAAATTTAATAAACTATCGCTATGGATTGCAGGGGTAAGCGCATTGTGTTCCTGCATTTTGCTTTTTTTAAAGCTGGATATTCCGGATTATATTTCCGGTACCCTGAGATGGTTAGGAATTGCTGCACTCATAGTCCATGTATTGCCAAAAAAGAGTCTTACCCTTTGGATTTTTGTAAGCATGTTGATAGGTGCCGAAATTGGATATGATTTTCCCACTATTGGAAGCGAATTAAATATTTTTAGCAAGATTTTTATTAAACTGATTAAATGCATTATTGCACCTCTTTTGTTTGGTACTTTGATTGTTGGAATCGCAGGACATTCAAATACAAAACAGGTTGGAAGGTTGGGATTAAAATCGCTCATCTATTTTGAAGTTGTAACAACACTTGCTCTTATAATTGGTTTGATAGCAATCAATATTAGTAAAGCCGGCGTTGGAATTCAAGCCTTAAATAATTCTGAAAAGCTTCCTGAAGTTGCAAAAGCACAAGGCTGGAAAGATATTGTTATGCACATTTTTCCTGAAAACTTTATTAAATCAATTTCTGAAGGACAAGTGTTGCAAATTGTAGTATTCTGCGTACTGTTTGCAGTTGCATTGATGAAAATTAAACAGGAAAAAAGAAAGCCAATGCTGGATTTTGCAGAATCTTTATCTGCTGTCATGTTTAAATTTACAGATTTAATCATGTATTTAGCTCCTTTTGCTGTTGCGGGTGCAATTTCCTATACCATAGCACATATGGGTATAGATGTTTTAAAAAACTTACTCTTATTGCTTGCAACTTTGTATTGTGCTTTGATTGTTTTTGTTTTAGCGGTCTTGCTTCCAATCGCATTGTTTTTTAAAATTCCAATCAAACGATTTTTATCGCATGCAGCCCAACCTGTTACCATTGCATTTGGTACAGCAAGTTCAGAAGCAGCGCTTCCTGTAGCTATGGAAAATATGGAAAAATTTGGTGTTTCGAGAGAAGTTGTTGCATTTGTATTGCCTACAGGTTTAAGTTTTAATTTAGATGGCTCCACACTTTATTTATCACTCGCAACCATTTTTGTTGCTCAAGCTGCCGGGATTGAGTTAAGCATCGGCCAACAAGTTATCATGCTTCTTACTTTAATGCTCACCAGCAAAGGGGTTGCAGGGGTTGCACGCGCTTCTTTAGTCATCCTGGCAGGAATGGCCGCAAGTTTTGGATTACCAGATTGGCCCATCGCTGCCATTTTAGGAATTGATGCATTGATGGATATGGCTAGAACTGCTGTAAATACACTTGGAAATTGTTTGGCCACTGCGATTGTAGGAAAGTGGGAAAATGAACTTCACATTCCTAAATCGGGTGATCGCTGGCAAGAAATTGAACATCCATTATAAGAAAGGTTTATAACGAATAACCACACCTGCTTTTTCAGCGATTGTTTTCTAAAAATTGTTTTGTATAATCAAGAAACTTAAAAACAGGTTTTAGCAAATAAAAATTTCAACTATTCTTTAACTCCAAACATTCGCTTTTTAAATTTATCAATGTGATCCCGGTCATTCTCTGGTTGGGGTTGCGATTTCTCCATTGATAAAATTCCATTTGTATCCCTTAGGTAAAATTTAAAAATGATATCGTCATCAGAATCCAAATTGTTGCCAGTTGCACCATACCTCAAATCATAGTAAATTATTTTACCGGAATCTTTTGCTGAAAGTTTGTAAAAATCATTGCTAAACCACGGAAGACATTTAGCAACCTCCTGTTCCTTATACGGATCAAAAAGTGTATGATTTCCTGACACGTTGGCCAATGGACCAATTGTATCCTCTTGATCAAAAATAGAATAATATGAATAATAATATTGGTCGTCTTTTTTTGCAATGGTAAACCAAAGAAAATTATTTAAAATGGTAGGGACAGTCATGTACTTATCATAACTAATATGATTTGATTGTAAACTGCTTTCAAACAGTGTATCGATTTTTTGCTTGTTATAAAGCGTAAATATAAAATAGATTGAACTAACAGATATTGCAGCTCTGAAATAGTAGGTTCGCCAAACACTCCATCGGCTTTGCAATGCAGTTAATAATAACAAACACGCAAAAGGAATTGTGTAAAAAGGGTCTGCGATAGAAATACTTGATATCGCAACACGTAAATCACTAAAAGGCCAAAAAAGTCTTGTGCCGAATGTGGTAAACATATCTAAAATGGGATGGGTGAAAATTGCCCAAAAAAACAAATGAGTCCATTCCCACATGCTTACATTTTCAACCAAATTCGCTTGATAAAAAATTTGTTGAAATCTTAAATAAAAAAATACCAATCCCAATGCACCAAAAAATAATATGCTCCACCAGGAAATACCTCCCTCAAGCAAATTGGCAAGTAAGGTGATTAGAATACTAACAAAAATAAAAAGTAAAAGTCCCACTGAATACCCAGCAATTTTCCATCCTCGCTGTTCAGGCCAATCCCGATCATATAATTTTTTTACCAACGGACCTAAAATAAATGGCATTACACAGGCAAATAATAACGAGTGCATTGGTCCCCGATGAAAGGTCAAGGCTGTCAGCGGATCTGAAACTAAATTGGCAATTACATCCAAATCCGGTATGGTTCCGCCAATACCTCCCCAAATCATAGCTCGATTTCCTATTTTTTTACCTAAAACTGCTTCGCCACAGGCTGCTCCTAGAATTACCTGAGTTATTGAATCCATGACATTTATTACTTTTTATACGCTTTGATTAATAGAACATGCGGAAGCCGCGTATGTTCTATTTCAAATCGAAATCTATTTTTACCAATTTGATTCATATTTGGAAAACAATTGTAGGGGGAATAATCTATTTCCCGGAATTCCTTGATTTCAAGTTTATACTTCAACAAAACACTTATTATTTCATCAATCGAATGAGACCAGGAATGCGATTTAAATATGGATTGGTTTTTGGTATCTGCATAAGTGCCTGTATCTATTTCGGTATAAGGTTTATTTAAATTGTAATAAGAATATTTAATTTCCTTTGAATTGAAATCAAATAAATAAAGCAAAGGGTGAAAATCTGCAAAATAAAACATTCCATTTTTATGGAGTGACTTGGAAATTACATATGCCCATTGATCCAAATCCGGCAACCAGCAAATGGTACCATAACTTGTAAATACAATATCAAATAAACCCAATCCCAAACTCAAAACATCATAGACATTGGATTCATAAAAGCTGCAATTCAATTTTAATTGTTCATTTAACTGACGTGCTTTTAAAATAGCTTCTCTTGAAAAATCAATTCCAACGCCATGTGCTCCCAAACGGGCCAATGAGAGCGTATCCATCCCAAAATGACATTGAAGATGTAAGAGACGTTTTTCCGAAACATCTCCAAGTTCTGTTTGTTCTATTTCTGTTAGACTATTTAATCCTTTTAAAAATCCATCTACGTCATAAAATGCAGACTTTTCATGTATTGAAACCCGTTTGTCCCAGGATTCAATATTTTCATCAAAATACGTCTG
Organism: Saprospiraceae bacterium; assembly: GCA_016787575.1. Taxonomy (GTDB): domain Bacteria; phylum Bacteroidota; class Bacteroidia; order Chitinophagales; family Saprospiraceae; genus Vicinibacter. The sequence goes on from JAEUUO010000038.1 coordinate 137,721, forward strand.
ATCTAAAATTCGATTGTCTGTCATACACTATGAATTCATTAAATTTGCATAAAAATATAAATCATGGAAGAACAAAATAATCAAAATCAATTAAATATTGAATTAACTGAAGACATTGCAGAAGGTATTTATTCGAATTTGGCAATTATTTCACATTCACATTCAGAATTTGTGGTTGATTTTATCCGATTGATGCCAAATGTACCAAAGGCTAAAGTAAAATCACGCATTGTCCTTACACCACAACATGCTAAAAGGCTTTTAAAAGCTCTTAATGATAATTTGTCTAAATACGAAAATCAGTATGGCGTGATCCTTGATCCTGAACCACAAATGATGCCGCCAATGTCATTCAATACACCCACTGCACAGGCTTAGATTATCAATTTATTTTAGAACAAAAGTCCTGGATTTGTTCCGGGTCCCGAATAACCCATGTGTTGAAAAGCTTTTTGTGTTGCAATACGACCTCTTGGGGTTCTTTGAATAAATCCTTCCATTATCAGGAATGGTTCATGAACCTCTTCAATCGTACCTGCTTCCTCACCAACTGCAGTTGCTATGGTTGTCAATCCAACCGGTCCGCCGTTAAACTTTTCAATTATTGAAGTTAAGATTCGATTGTCCATTTCATCTAGTCCTAAACTGTCTACATTTAATGCATTTAGTCCAAAAGCAGCTATTTCAGCAGTGAGATTACCGTTTCCTTTGATTTGTGCAAAATCGCGAATCCTCCGTAACAATGCATTCGCAATTCGAGGGGTTCCCCTGCTGCGGCGGGCAATTTCCTGAATCCCATCTTCTTCAAAAGGAATTTGTAAAATCCGTGCCGAACGTTTTAGAATAATTTCCAATTGTTTGTGATTGTAATAATCCAAGTGGCAGGTAATGCTAAATCTCGAACGTAAGGGAGCGGTCAACATACCTACTCGTGTGGTAGCACCTATTAAGGTAAATGGGTTAACATTAATTTGAATAGACCGGGCACTAGGGCCGGTATCGATCAATATATCAATGCGATAATCTTCCATTGCAGAATAGAGGTATTCTTCTACTACTGTATTTAAACGATGAATTTCATCAATAAACAAAACGTCCCCAGTTTGTAAATTTGTCAGCAAGCCAGCCAAATCTCCCGGTTTTTCAAGTACCGGACCAGAACTCATCTTTAATTCTGAACCCAACTCATTGGAAATAATATGTGACAAAGTGGTCTTTCCTAAGCCAGGGGGTCCATGCAATAATACATGATCCAATGCCTCGCCTCGCAATTTGGCTGCGGCAATAAACACTTTTAAATTATCTACAACAGATTCCTGTCCGGTAAAATCAAGTAATTCTTTTGGACGCAGTGCTCGTTCGACTTGTTTATCGTCATTATTTAGATTTTGAGCATCTGGTTCCAGATTTGGGTTTCGCATATTGGTTGACTCCTTAACTTTCAACAAAAATACAGTTTTAAACAAGCTAAAGTCAAAAACACTCTGAATGGTAGTGAATTTGGCTTTAATAAATTGCTAATAGAGCTTTTCAAGCAAAATCAAAAGGCCATCTTGGTTATTTTTGTCGCCTAAAATATAAAATATATGAATGCAACAAAAATTACGATTGCAAATGGAAAATTAAAAGTGCCGGATCATGTACTAATTCCTTTTATTGAAGGAGATGGTACGGGCAAGGATATTTGGGAAGCTTCTGTCCGAGTTTTTGATGCTGCCGTTGAAAAAGCATATCAAGGTAAACGAAAAATAAGTTGGAAGGAAGTACTCGCTGGTGAAAAGGCTTTCAATCAAACGAATAATTGGCTACCAGAAGAAACATTGGATGTGATTAAAGAATGTTTAGTTGCCATTAAAGGTCCCCTGACGACACCTGTTGGTGGTGGAATCCGTTCATTAAATGTAGCATTGCGCCAACAACTTGATTTATATGCATGTGTTCGCCCGGTACGTTGGTTTGAAGGTGTTCCTTCTCCTGTCAAAGAACCCAACAAAGTGGACATGACAATTTATCGTGAAAACACAGAAGATATCTATGCTGGAATTGAATTTCAGGAAGGCACAGAGGACTCAGCGAAATTCCTGGATTGGTTAAAAACAAATTTTCCGGACCGTTTTAAAAAAATACGATTTCCTCAATCTGCCGGAATTGGAATTAAACCTGTTTCCAAAGAAGGTACATTCCGTTTGGTAAGGGCTGCTATTGAATTTGCAATTAATCAGAATCGCAAATCAGTGAGCCTGGTACATAAAGGAAATATCATGAAATTTACCGAAGGTAGTTTTATGGATTGGGGTTATGAATTAGCAAAAACAGAATACGGTGCAGAACTTTTAGATGGAGGTCCTTGGATGAAATTACCCAATGGAATTATTATTAAAGATGTAATTGCAGATGCTTTTCTTCAACAAATTTTACTGCGACCGGAAGAATACGATGTAATCGCAACTTTAAATTTAAATGGCGATTATATCTCAGATGCTTTGGCTGCGCAAGTTGGTGGAATCGGTATTGCACCAGGAGCTAATATCAATTACATTACTGGGCACGCCATTTTTGAAGCAACCCACGGCACAGCTCCTAAATACGCAGGTTTAGATAAAGTGAATCCGAGTTCAGTAATCTTGTCCGGAGTAATGATGTTTGAATACATGGGATGGAATGAAGCTGCACAACTTATTGTAAAAGGATTGGAAAATGCAATTCGCACCAAACGCGTAACGTATGATTTTCATAGATTAATGGAAGGTGCTAGTCTTTTAAAATGCAGCGAGTTTGGAGATGAAATCATTTTAAATATGAACCATTAAACAGTTCAGTTAAATGCAAAAAAAAATCCTACCGGAATCCGGTAGGATTTTTTTTTACTTAAATTTTAAATTACCCTTTTGGAGTTAAAACATTTCCTTCACTTTTAGGAAGTGTTTGTTCTTCATCTGAAGAAATATTTCCTTTAATGGTAACTCTGGTTTCTTCTTCGCTTTCATTTGTAGAAACACTCACAGATTTGTTGATTGGGCCTACACGCTGGGTGTCGTAGCGAATCTCAATTACACCTTTCTCCCCAGGCATAATTGGATCTTTTGGCCATGTAGGTACGGTACAACCACAACTTCCCCGAGCACTTTTAATGATAAGAGGTTCTGTACCAGTGTTTGTAAATAAAGCTTTACGCAAAGGGTCAGATCCTTTTTTGATTTCACCGTAATCGATTACAGTAGCGTCCCATTGAAGATGCGGCCCTCCAGTTTTTGCTGGTGTTGTATTAGATGCTGGAGCTGCAGTTTGAGCAGACAGATATCCTACACAGAAAACCATTGCAATAAGAGATAAAATGTTTTTCATGTATTTAATTTTTTTATTGATTACAAATTTAACGATATTCATACCTTATCTAGTTACAAAAATACCAAATTTGTGTGTTAAGTCCGTGTTAAATATGAATTATCGAATTTTATCATATATTCAAATATCAGTAAATCAAGGATTAACCTTTGATTTTTAGAATCCTTAAAACAAAGTTAATGCTAAATTTTAGGCGGTTAGCCCAGGGGTTTTAAAATTTAAAATGGCCTTATTTGCAAATAAAACTTAAACACCGATTCTAAGCATCCTAATACACAGAACATTGGTTTCGTTTATTGGATTATTTTTGTAGCCGAAACCAAGGATATGCAAATTCTGGAGCCAATTCAACCAATATTAAATTCCATTAAAGGAAAGTATGCTGATTTTAAACAGGAATTAATCAAAGACTTTTGGATTTGCCAGCTTAGTCGGGAATGTTCTTTGGCTGGTAGAAAAGAGGTCTTAACAGGTAAGGCTAAATTCGGCATTCTTGGCGATGGAAAAGAAGTTCCTCAAGTCGCTATGGCTCGAGCATTTCAAAAAGGTGATTTTCGCTCTGGGTATTACAGGGATCAAACTTTTATGATGGCTATTGGTCAATGTACAATTAAAGATTTTTTTGCTCAATTGTATGCAGATCCATACAACGACCCATTTAGCAAAGGACTCCAAATGAATGCCCATTTTGCATCTCCACTTATTGATGAGCAGGGTGACTGGTTAAATCATACGCAACGTTTTAATGTTTCTTCTGACATTTCCAGTACCGGTGGACAGATGGCCCGTGCATTTGGACTTGCCTTTGCTTCAAAATATTACAGACAGCATCCTGAACTATCCAAAAATTCTCTTTTTACTCAATCTGGTAATGAAGTTTCTTTTTGCACTATAGGCGATGCTTCAACTTCAGAAGGTGTATTTTGGGAAACGCTGAATGCAGCAGGTGTTTTACAAGTACCACTGGCTGTATCTGTCTGGGATGATGGATATGGTATATCCGTACCCATTGAACTGCAGACCACTAAGGGAAGCATTTCAAAAGCTGTAGCAGGTTTAGAATCTGAAGAATCTGCAATAGGAATTAAAATATTTAAAGCAAAAGCCTGGGATTATGCTGAATTAGTCAATACCTATAAAAATGGGATTGAATTTGTGCGTACCCATCATATGCCTGCTTTGTTTCATATTCAAGAAGTCACCCAACCTCAGGGACATTCAACCTCCGGTTCACATGAGCGCTACAAATCAAAATCCAGAATGGATTGGGAAATTGAAAACGATTGTATAAAAATCATGGCTGAATGGTTGTTATCAAAAAATATTCTAGACGCTCCCAAATTGGAAGAACTTAAAGAATTAGCAAAACAACATGTAAAGGAGGAAAGACAAATTGCCTGGCAAAATTATTTAAAACCCATTTTAAAATTAAAAAATGAACTCCTTACTATTTGTGGTGAATGTCAATTCGACCATGCTATAAAGGAATTAAATACTCTTAAAGAGCCTGGTTGGAATGAGTTGGTAGAAATAGCCCGAAAGACTTTGTTTACAGTTTCAAATCAAGAAAATAAAGTAAGATTAAAAAACTGGATCGATGCACAGTTTTCAGAAGCAAAGACTGTTTTTCATACAAATTTATATTCTGAAACTTCTGATTCTGCATTGCAAGTAAAAGAAGTTGAAGCAATCTATTCTTCAGATTCAAAAGAACTGAATGGTTATCAAATTCTCAATCAGTTTTTTGATGAAAGTTTGGCGTCTGACAATAGAATACTTGCTTTTGGAGAAGATGTCGGTCAAATCGGAGATGTCAATCAAGGGTTTATGGGAATGCAGGAAAAATATGGTGTCAGCAGAGTTTTTGATACAGGCATTCGGGAATGGACCATTGTCGGTCAAGCCATTGGAAGTGCAATGCGTGGATTGAAACCCATTGCTGAAATTCAATACCTTGATTACATTGTTTACGCCCTTTCTCCTTTAATGGATGATTTGGCTACTCTTCGCTACCGATCTGGGGGAATACAAAAGGCACCGGTAATTATCAGAACCCGAGGACACAGACTGGAAGGCATTTGGCACTCTGGTTCACCAATTGGAATGTTGCTGCACTCATTGCGTGGTATTTACATTTGTGTACCAAGAAATATGACCCAAGCTGCGGGAATGTATAACACACTCTTGCAAAGCGGTGATCCTGGATTAGTCATAGAATGTTTAAATGGATATCGTTTAAAGGAAAAACTGCCAGATAATCTCAGTCAATTTACCCTTCCTCTGGGAAAAGTTGAAGTGCTTACCACCGGGAAAGACATCAGCTTGATCACATATGGATCTTGTGTACGTGTTGCTCAAAAAGCTGTTGAAAGTCTGCTTGAATTTGGAATACAAATTGAATTAATTGATGTTCAAACATTATTGCCTTTTGATCTCAATCATACGATTTCTAATTCTCTTAAAAAAACCAATAAATTACTTATTGTAGATGAAGATGTACCTGGTGGAGCGAGTGCTTACATTTTGCAACAAATCCTGGAAATTCAAAACGGCTATCAATATTTAGATAGTCCACCATGTACGATTACTGGCAGAGATCATCGCTCTCCCTATGGAAGTGCGGGAGACTATTTTTCAAAACCTGGAATAGAAGATATCATTGAAATTGCTTTAAAAATGATGCATGAATACGATCCAGAAAACTATCCAGCTTAAACTTCGTTTATTAAATTGATAATCATACTCCGTGCAGGAAGCAAATGAAATAGAACGATTATTGGTAATAATTCCAACGTATAATGAAATCGAAAACATTGAATCGATTGTACAAACTATTATGCGTTTAAACATACCCGTTCATGTTTTGGTAGTAGACGATGGCTCTCCGGATGGCACTGCAGCTGTCGTAAAAAATATGCAGGTTCAATTTCCCAATAGAATTTTTATTTTAGAACGATCTACTAAATCCGGATTAGGCAGAGCTTATATTGCAGGTTTTAAATGGGCATTGGAACGTAATTACGAATACATAGCAGAAATGGACGCAGATTTTTCACATCCTCCTGAAAAGCTCGTTGAACTCTATGAAACTTGTAAAAACAAATTAGCGGATTTAAGTATTGGATCCAGATATATTAAAGGCGGGGGTGTTATAAATTGGCCTAAATCCAGGCTATACCTCTCCAAAGGGGCTTCCATTTACGTTCAACTTTTCACAGGAATGAACGTTAAAGATCCCACCGCAGGTTACGTTTGCTATTCCCGAAATGTTTTAAATTCGATCAAGCTTGATAATATACGTTTTATTGGCTATGCTTTTCAAATAGAAATGAAATATGCAGCCCATAGACTTGGATTTAAAATGAAAGAAATCCCAATCCTTTTTCCAGATCGAATTCGCGGAAAATCTAAAATGAATATTTTTATAATCAAAGAAGCTTTATCCGGTGTCCTAACAATGCGTTTTTTAAGATCAGCGGATGATTATAAAAAATAAAATATTACTTCCTTCCAAAATCTGCAGGATTTTCTCCCCATTCTTCTGTCTTCCACTTCAATACCGGATTCGAATAGGTATTCTCGTTCAACCACTTAACTGCTCTTTGAATTAAATCGTATAGATTTTGATTTCTCTTCGAAAAAATCAGCTTTGTATTTGGATGTTTAAGTTTTATCCAGTTAATCGCAATTTTAGAATCAGAATAAATTGCAGTATTGTCTTTTTTATCCTTCTTTAATAAAGCCAAGGCGTGTACGATAGCTAAGAATTCACCAACATTGTTAGTTCCCTCTGCAAGGGGACCAACATGAAAAAGTTTCTGTCCACTAAATGGATCAACCCCTTGGTATTCCAAATCTCCCGGATTTCCACTGCATGCTGCATCCACTACTATACTCCCTGGTTTTATTTCTTCTTTCCAGTCTGCCTGACTTGTTTTAGTTTTTCTGGATTTTGAACTTTCGTAATAAGCAGAAGAATAAGCCTCTTCAGCTAATAGTTTAGTAGGAAAAGCTTTGTATTTTGCATTTGGAAAATTTTTAACCTGGGTGAGACAATCTGTCCAGGAGTCATAGATTCCTGGTTGATTGCCATGCCATACTACATAATATTTTTTTGATTTAGCCATTTAAAACTCATGGAATTTATAGATACACATGCACATTTATTTTTGAAAGATTTTCATGAAGACAAAGCACAAATTGTTCAACGAGCTTTGGAATCAAAAGTAACCAAAATTGTTTTACCCAACATCGATTTAATAAGTTTTCCCGAACAGCTTTCTTTTGCCAATCAATTTCCAGGAATCTGTTACCCCACTATTGGTTTGCACCCTTGCGATGTAAAGGATAATTACAACTTAATATTGGATGAATTGGAACTTGAATTTGACAAGGAAAAATTTATTGCAATAGGAGAAACAGGCACTGATGCATATTGGGATTTAAGCTTTTGGGAAAATCAAATTGAAGCATTTAACAGACAACTAGAATGGGCCAAATTCAAAAAGCTTCCAGTGATAATCCATTCCAGAGAAAGTATAGATCAAAACATTAAACTGGTGGAAGCAAAACAAGACGGAAGCCTTAAAGGGGTATTTCATTGTTTTACAGGAGATTTAAAGCAAGCAGAGGAAATCGTTGCATTAGGATTTTATCTTGGTATTGGTGGTGTTATAACCTATAAAAATTCCGATTTAAAAAACATTTTACCTGATATTGGATTGGAACATATTGTATTGGAAACGGATTCGCCTTTTTTAAGTCCTGTCCCATTTCGTGGTAAACGAAATGAATCTGCATACATTCCAGCTATTGCAGAAAAAATATCTGAGATTCTGGATTTATCATTAGAAACTGTTGCGATAAAAACAAGCGAAAATGCTGAACGACTTTTTAATTTCAAGCAATTTTAACCCATAGAATTTTTGGCTTCAAAACAATCCAAAATTAGAACCAAGAACTCGAAAATGCATACTGCATATTTAAATTAATATGTAGAAGTCAGATGCATTTGATATCCATTTTTTATTTTAAAAAATACAGAACTAAAAGATTTTGTTTTCATTTACCAAACAAAAAATAAAATATGCGGAAGGTCAGGGATGCTGATGAATTGCCTTTTTTACGCTTCCTTCTATCAATAAATTCTCAGGCAATTATCAGCATGCAGACATCCGCTTTTATAATTCTCCTTTATCATATGACTTATCAGCGGATCGTCTGCATTCGATTGATCTATTCAAATTTGACTTAAAATATTAACTCTCTAAATCTTCTTATTAATTGCGGAAGGTCAGGGATTCGAACCCTGGGTACCCTTTTGGAGTACACACACTTTCCAGGCGTGCCAATTAAACCGCTCTTGCAACCTTCCGAAAACTCAAAATTATCATTAATTTTTGTAACTACATTCAATTTATTAGGACTTGTACTTGATCTGATTAATTTGCACGCTTAACAAAACGTTTATAGCCTATATGATCTTTTGATTTAACACACAACAAATATACTCCAGCCTGAAGTGACTCAATATCTATAGACTTTTGATTACTTTCTGCCAATAATTTTCCACAGAAATCCAAAACCTGTGTTTCAACTACAGCCTCTTGACATATGATTCTGATTTTACTTACAACTGGATTCGGGCTTATATCAAACTCAAGAGCTTGCACATTTCTACTTGCCAATAAAGATGCATCTACAAATGCAAAATATCCAGGAGCAACTCCGGCGTCAAATAAATAGTTCTCATTAAATTGCTCATCATAAACATGTACCTTTCCCGTTGTTTTAAAATCTGTTTCTCCAGCACACAATAATTTTGATTTCGGATCAAAATTCATTCCATAAAAACTATGGCCAAGATCTTTAAAAACACCTGATTGTTTGTCTGCAATTTTAAATTTTCCTACTTCTGTCTTATTGATTTCTTGATAAATTATAGATTCACCAGAAAGAACAGAAGTTCCACACAATGAATTTACATTGTTTAAATTATAAGATTCAACAGCAGCATTTTCTAAATTAAATAAGCTAACAGAACTTCCATTAAAGCTTTTGTTATTCAAACTCAATAATAAATTATCCTTTATCATGAGGTTTTCTGGATTTTTACCCTCTGTTCCTAAGTCAACAATTGCTTCTACTTGCAAGGTATTTAAATTCAATTTTACAATCTTTCCTACTTCATTACCAAAATCAAATCCATTGTTTACAGCTATATAAGCGTGAGAATCCTTAATTACAATTGATTCAGTGGTATAGGGCAAATCACTTGCTGGAATTTCAAATAACAATTTAAAAGAGTTTTTATTATAAATCTGAATATAAGCTTCCAATTTCTTAAGATACTCCCCTCTGGTCACAATCAATAAATCATTATAAATTGCTAGTTTTCTAACTCCCACTAAATTCATAGAAGCAAGTAACTGATGACTCAACAAGTCAAATTTTGAAATACTTTGATCTGCAGCAATCCAATAATTTGATTTGTCTATAATAATATCCGAAGCAAAACGGGCATTGTCAATAATATTTACTTGTTGGTACGCTTTGCCAACAATATCATATACACCAACAGTAACCGGTACGAGTATTTTTCCTGAAACGTAATCATAAGAGCCCTCATTTAGAACCAGTATTTCTTTTAATTGGCTACTAGCTAAATAATTAAATATTAGAATTATGCCTAATATAAGTAAATTTCTTACTTTCATGTTTTTACTATTTATGCAAAGATAAACAGCCCTATTTTAAATGCAGCACTCTGATTAAGCTTTAACAGGATAAGAAGTTGAAACCAAACCATTTCTGATTTTATCCAGTTTTTTTTGAAGAATTTTACGTCGAATCGGACTGATTTTATCTATAAACAAAATTCCTTCTATGTGGTCATATTCATGTTGAATAATCCGGGCATTCATATCATCGTAAACTTCAATATGTTCCTTGAATTGCTCATCCAAATATTTAATTTTCAAATTAGAAGGTCGATTCACTTCAGCATTTAATTTTGGAATACTTAAACAACCTTCTTCAAATCCCCATTCAGCTCCGGTTTCTTCAATTATTTGCGCATTAATAAAAACTTTCTTAATTCCTTTTTGCAAATGTTCTTTTTCATAATATGCAGTAGAATCAACAACAAACAATCGAATGGCCAATCCTATTTGAGGGGCAGCCAAACCTACTCCTTTTGCGAAATACATGGTATCCCACATATCATCAATCAACTTAGAGAGTCCATTAAAATCTGGCTGAATATCCTGACCTTTCAGCTTCAGTACGGGCTTACCGTATAAATAAATTGGCAGTACCATGATCTTTAAATATGTCCTAAATATTTTTGTAAAATTAAAACAGCACTCAGTTTATCAATCATGGATTTATCTCTTCGCTGCGATTTTCGCATTCCTGATTTTAACATGATTTCAACGGCTTGGATAGAGGTTTTACGTTCATCAAACAAAGCCACTTCAATTGTTGGAAAACTCGTCTCTAAAGTTTTTTTAAAATTCAAGACATGTTGTCCCATTTCATTTATCTGACTTGATTTAGTTTCCGGATAACCCAGCACCACTTTATCAACTGCATTTTCATTAATATAGTTTTTCAAGTAATCAAATATATCAACTGTTGGAATCGTATCCAATGCATTAACAATGATGCAAAGAGGATCCGTCACTGCCAAGCCAGTCCGCTTTAAACCATAATCAATACCCATAATTCTACCCATACCTATAATGGAAGCAAAATTAAGTCGAAATTGTTCAATAAAAAAAAAGACCCCCTTCGCAACGTTTGCGAAGAGGGGTCCCATCCCAAAAACAGTAAACTCTTTAGAACAAAACGAATTTAGCCTTACTTGATAACAATCATTCTCTTGGTTGCCGTAAAACCGGCTGCATCAATTTGATAGAATAACACACCGGTTACTCCTAATTGTGCATTTTCGATTTCAATACTATTGTATCCTTTTACCGCCTTTATTTCCGATTTGTATAAAACCTTACTATTAAGGTCATAAATCGTGAGTGTAGCGGGAGCTGATTGTGACAACTCGAAACCAATCGTAGTGAAATCTGAGAATGGATTGGGTTGATTTTGATACAGAATAAGTCCGGAATTACTTTCGATAACTCCTTTAGAATTTCTAAAACCTAAACTGATATCCAAATCATCTGCCTCTGTAGAAAATGCGAGTGCAAAGGTTATTATTGAATTTAATTGCAATACATTTGAAACTTGACCTTGTGAAAGAGCGCTGAATTTGAGCGTGAAGATTGCTTCACTTTCATTAAATTCGATATTCTTATTTGAGTTCCAGCTAAAGCTGATATATCCATCATTTGATCTGGAGAGACCTAAATTATCCAGATTAATGTTAGACAAACCTGCCTCTACACCTTCAAATTCCAATCTACTTGGATCGTATTTAAGTGTAAACTGGTAACCAGCTAAAGAAGCTTTCTTCTCAATAAATACCGGAATCTCTACTAACTGATTTTTTGCAAATTCGCGATCATCAGCAATAAGTAAAATTTGTCCGTTTCCAGTACGAGAAGAAATTCCAGCGCCAAGGCCTGCGGAGGCATTTCCGGAAACATCTCCAATTTTTACGCCTTTAAAGTCAATTCCATTAACATCTTTATTGAACGGACTGATGGTATAGGTTCTTGGGTAAGATTCTCCTAAAGCATTTTCGTCCGAATTAATAAATTGATATTTTGCATCAATAAAAGCCCAGCTTTCATTATTTGCAAATTTATCAGTAACTCCAAGAATTAATCTTCTGAGATCTGTAATATCTTTAGAAGTAATTTTCTTGTCATTATTAACATCAGCTGCAATGATCTTATATGGACTTGATAATGTTTCAATTCCAAGAATATGTCTTTGAATCTTCACAATATCGGAAGTGGTTACTCCATTTAATGGATCTGTATTTTTTCCAGGAGTCACACTGTAATTTCCATTCGTAAATGGCATGTTTGCGAAGGCAAATTTACCATCACCAATTGTACGAATATTAGACATGATTTGCTTTGTAGGAGTTGCATTGTCTACCAATAATACTTCAACATCATTCATTGAATTATTATCCGTATTGTTTGAAATTAAACCATTAATCGTACCACCGGTAAATGTTCTTCCACAGGCTTTATTATTGTCTTGAATCTCAATAAAAGTCCTGCAGAATGCTTGATTGCCTGTAAGTCTATCTGTAACCCAAAGCTCAACAGTCTGCTGCCCTAAATGTCTGCAATCAAATACACGTGAACGAATGTTGGTATCGCTGTAGAAACTTAATACTACAGGATTTTTACATGCACCATAACTACCTAAGTCTACATCACTTGCCCAAACTTCAATCATACCCCAATCAATCTTCCCATCTCTGTTGGTATCAATAGGCATCAAGTCAATAGACACTCCATTTATACAATAAGGAGTTGGTGCTTTGCAATTTATAATTGTAAAGAATTTTTCAACTGCAGTTTTATTACCACAACGATCCTCAAAAACATATTTTATTTTATGCTTACCCAATGGATGACGTCCGCTAGCATCGATTTTATCACCAACACCGCTGCGCACAACATCAAATGAACCATTGTTATAATAGTCTATTAAATATTCCCAAGCGAGCTCGTTACCTGGTGTACATAAGTCAGAACCAAAACCAAGCAAACTGATGTAACCATTGGTACAAGAATCCAAAGTACATACTGTGGTATCTTTTGTAGGAATGACATTTACAATTGGATCATCCAAATTGTGAATTTTAATTATTTGCTCATGCGTAGCAAATGGGTAATGGAAACCAGTGGCATCATAATAACCTTGACACCAATCCAGTGCCTTCCATTTACGGATTATTTTATAACACGCATCAGCACCCTGAACAATTCTAAATACATGGTCTTCCGAGCTTAAGCCAACCAAATCACATTTGTCTTCATTATGTAAAATTGGTTTGCTGTTTAGTACTTCAGGAGTTAATGCCGCCAAATCCAAACACATATATAAAGTGGTATCTGCTGGCCACCAAATATCCTTGAAATCGTACGGAGAATAATTATGGAAAGTAATCACCTGACGACATGTATCTGAACCATTTTTATCTTTAACTACCCAGGTACGTACAATTGTTCCTACGTTGCACTGTGTTCTGTTGTCCACATAGGAATGTTCAATAGTAAAATCACAATTATCATGCGCAAATCCATCGTGAAAATTTATTGTTTTACTCAAACCTCCATATTCCTTAAATGTAATTGAACGCTTTTTATTGAAATATGCTGAGTCTGTTTGAATCAAACCAAATATTGATAAATCTTTGATATCAAAATGGAAATCACAAGAAACTGTTAAATCGATTGGTGAATAACATGTTGGTTTAATCTTATCCTGAACTTCAACCTGAACCATGCAATCATTGTAATTACCATGTTTATCTTTTGCACGGAATACAACTGTTACAGTTTTGCCAACATCCGCACAACAGAATTCAACATAAGGTCTAAACCACCATACATTTTGTCCGCATGGAGCGCCATTATCCATTCTTCTTACTAGAAATGAATCGATATGGCAGTCGTCATACGAACCATCATCAAATGTTTTAGCATATACATGTGTTGTTCCATAAATTGAAAGTGCAACAACTGTTTCTTTATCACAAACTACGACAGGCGCTGTTTTATCCAAAACATGTACAGTCATAGTTGCCGTACTTGAATTGTAACATTGGTCATAGGCTCTGTATTCTATTACGTTATCACCAACAGGTAAAACAACAACGCCTCCATTTTTATTGGAAAGAATTCCACCTGGATATACAACATCTACACGCACAGGTCCACCACAACTATCAAATACAACTGCAGGTGGAATGACCACAGTAGCTTGGCATTTATAACCACCATCCGTAGTTGCATCAAAATCATAAGGAGCATGTACATATGGTGCTTCACGATCTACAATTTCTAAAATCTGAATACATATACGAACACGTTCAGTATTACACCACCATTCACGAATGGTCCACATACGCATGTATTTATGAACACAGCCTATTATTCCAAGATCTATGTCTTCATAAGTAACTGCAATGTTGCAATAAATATCGCGAACAGGCCACAAATCAATTGTTTGTGTAGTTACGGGATTTTTTGTTACGGTATCTGTGTATGTTGGAACTCCTGTATAGCTCGGGTGGGGATGGCCATTCTTATCGAGTGGGATTCTGCTATAATAAATATCTTTACAGGAAATCGGGCAATTATTAGCAAGTGTCCAGTTTTTTGGACAATTTACTTTTGCAGTATCAAACCTTCTTAAATAGGTTGTATCAGCACATACAGCTGATTTATTGCCGCTTTTATCATAAGCAACATACTTCCTGATTACTTCCTTGATAACATTTACATTACAAGTAATTGGAGTGATAATTTCATCTACTAAGACGACTTTATCAAATGCGCAGTTGTCATAAGCATACGGTATATAAGCTGAAGCAACAAAACATGGAATGGTGTCCAAGGTGCATTCAATTACCGGTGGTAGCTTATCTTCAATTTTGGCATAACCCCAACAACGATTACCGGATACATTATCCGTTACTTCAACTTTCAATGTTTCACCTATGTATAGACCAGTTACAACAGGCGAACCTGGAATTAACTTGTCATACTTTAAAACACGAACACTGAATTGACCACCTCTACAACTTGTAAACGTATCATTCAGCATCATTGCCGGTGTTATAATTGCTTGACAATTTTGATCCAGTGAAACCTGAATTAAACCATTACAAGCAAGTGAACATTGGGCGTTTAGTGAACTGGTATGAAGCGTCGAAGCCAGCCACAAAAGGCAGATAGAAAATATTTGAAAACTTTTTAATCTGCGGAAGTCAAACGTAATATTCGTTTTCTCCATGAGATCCTCTATTTAATTGTTAAAAAATAAGTAATACGTAGTTAGTCCCCGCGCAATGCGCACAGGTAAAAAAATCCTTCAGAGAACCTGTATGAAAAGTTTATTAATTTAAACTAAATTAATTTAAACCTATATACAGAATAGAAGGTCTAGAATCATTTGTTGGGTTGAGAAAAAAATACGCGCTAAAACGTATGCTTTAAAGAGAGGATCTTTATTATTTCTGGGGTTGTAAAGACAATTTCCACAACAAAGGTAGAAATTATATTCAAACTTACAACTATTTGTTAATTATTTTTTTTCAAGCAATTACAAATAGCTATTTGTTGTAATACAAAGGCAAAGGTATTTGATAGATATAGATTTTATATACCCAAATGTGGTGATATTTAATATTATTATTTTTAATAATGCATATAATATTAATAATGAATATATTATGATTATTAAATTTTATTAATGCGTTGCTTGCCTAAATGGTTACCGTTTTTGGAATAGAACCCTTATTTGCCTATAATTATTTGATTTCAGGCATTATTTTTCTATTCTGTATTGATTATTTTACCATTGTAACTACTTTGATTGTCTCTGATAGAATAGATATACGTACCCGCTTGTGGTAATTCTTTTGATTCCAGGATAAAACCATTACTTCCTTTATGAATCAGTAACTTTCTTTCTAATACCAACTTTCCTGTAAGATCATAAAGGCTAAAAATTCCTGTTTGTTCTGCTTTCGAATTAAAACCTATCCAGGTCCTTTCTTTAAATGGATTTGGATCTATATGCCATTCCGTTAAGGGTTCATGTGTTTCGAAAACTTCTCCATAATTCAGAAGAATTTTTAATGGCACATCTGATTTAGGATAAATTTCATTCCGTTCTTGTACATTTAAAAATACACAGTTAGAAATTGTGTTCTTTTTAAATGCTTTAAACACCAGGCGAACCAGTTTATTTGTTTTTAAAGAAATCTTTGGATCTGATTGAATGACGGCAATTCGCAAATTTTTTCCATCATAAAAATATTCATCCTGATTTAATGCTCTACCGGCCTCCGTACCTAAAAATTCTTCAATTCTATACAACTCTAATGAGGATGGATCCAAACTCAAAGCAATCTGAATTCCTTCCAGTTCCATTTCTTTTTTAAGTCGCACGTCCAATTGTATTAAATCTCCGTCCAGGAAGGTTTTATTGTCAATGATTAATTCTGAGTTTCGCAAGCGGGAATCCAGGGTCTGTAATGAATGGACTCCACTTACATCCCCTACTTTAATTCCTTTAAAATTAACCACAGTATCTTGCCAATTTCCTTTCAGCAATATGCTTTCTTCTAACAACTCTTCCAAAGGATATTCAGGATCCTTAAATGTATAATCCTCACGCATAAATCTCCAGGATTTATTACCAGGTACTGCATTTACTTTTCCCAAAATAATTTTACGCAACCAGCTGATGTCTGCAGTGGTAATTCTTCCATTGTGATCTACATCTGCTGCAATCCATTCCAAAGGCGAAGAAAACTCTTCTAGACCTAAAATATGCCTTTGAATTTTAACTATATCCAGCGTACTTAAATCTTCAGACCAATTTTTATCCGATAGTGGTCTGATCGCATATTGCTGATTGGTAACTATGTTATAAAACAAATAATTACCTTGGTCGTCGGTTTCAACTTTTTGATTATAGCCATCCAGGAATACTTCAACATCTTTCATGACTCCTTTCTTATCTGCTTTGATAAGGCCACTGACGAATCCAATCCGAACTGTTGTGGTGCAATAAAAATTTGGATCACGAACATGAACTTTAGCCGTACAACTACCAACATTTCCAGAAGAGTCCTTAACAAATACTGCAATGTCAAAAGTATCCGGAATGGTTTGCAAGTCAGCACACGTAATATATTTACATGTATCATTTGGATCTGAGGCATTAAAAGAAATTCTAAGCATGCTTGGCTTCGTGCAATTGTCCACATAACTATTGAGTAATTCCCTGGCAGTTAATTTAATGGTATCATTAGAATTCATATCCAAAAACAAAACCTTGCAACTGATCCGTGGGTTTTCCAAATCTAATACAATAACAGTCGTAGTATCTTTAATACTACCGCATGAATCTTTAGCAGTAAATACGACATGGGTAGTACCCACAGGATATCTCCCACTTGCATTGGCGCCACCATTATTAAATGAATTTGTAATTGTTGCAAATCGGGAGCAGCCGCTTAAAGTTGCTGAAACTAAGTTTATATATTTATAGCAAGAATCCGGACCATTTGCAATGGTTGTATCTCTTGCCACAACTAATTTGGATCTTTTTAAACTTACTGCGATAATTCTCTGGGTATCTTTTATTGTCTCTTGCGTACATGCTGAATAGGCCGTCCAAACTCTGTCTGTAATTTCACAGCTATCAGCAGTAAACTGGAGTTGCAGGTCAGCATAACTAAAATACACAGAACCGCAGGTGTCTAATGGATCTGTCGGAAAACTTTGCAGTGCATTTGGATCTTTACTTACACATTCTGGAATTATAGTATCTCTGGGCCAAATAATATCAGAAGGACTGAATCGGTAATTATTTAAAATATTGATCACTTGAGAACAGCTACTATCTGCACTTCCATCGGGGTAGGATAAATAAAATTTTCGATAAACCGCACCATTCCTACAACTATCAATTGCCAAACTATCTCTAAATGTACTTGTTATTGAATCCAAACAAGAAGTAACTACGTAGTATGCTCCGGTCTCACCTAGATCTGTATAATCGACCGAGCATGAAATTGTTATATCGTTTGGACAGCTTGGTGGAGCCACCGGATTTTTATCTTGAACGTAAATTTGAATCATACAAAAATTCATATTCCCACTGCAATCTGTCGCCTTCAATACCAACATGATGGTATCGCGAATGTCTTCACAACAAAAATGAACTTCATCGCTGTATAAGGTATCTTGCGGATACCCACAAGAAGCACTCATTCTTCGAATTAATACCGTATCAATGCAGCAATTATCTGTAACTAAACCTCTTGATGCAACGTGTTCTGCAGTTAATATAACCTGACCTCTTGGATCTAATGAAACGATCAGTGCTGGTGGGCAAACCAAGGATGGCGTAATCCGATCTTTTACCCAGACATACGAAGTACAAGTATCAGAATTACCACATGGATCAATAGCGATGTAATTAAAACTGTGCTTTCCGGAATCCAACAAAATGGTTTGTCCTGGTCTTAATAAAATACTACTATCCAAGCGGACAACAAGAATCAATAAATTGGAAGGACTGCATGCATCACTCGCTTTAAAAGAAGGAATTGTATAATTTACTTTACAACTTGAGTAACCTGAAAATAAAATACTGTCCCTTGGACAAATAACATGTGGCCTTGTAGTATCGGACACTAATATTTCCTGGGTTTGTGAACGAATGGCTTGTGTACACCAATCCATAACAGACCACAATCTTCGAATTTTCATCATTCCACCACACACAATAATTGAATCATCTGCATGTGTAACAATTAAATTGCATAAATGACTTACGGTATCTCCAAACATTAATGGCACCCCTGTACTGCTTAAGTCAGGATTAGGACAATACACTGTATCATTTTCCGGAAAACTTACACTGTCAACAGAAGCCTTTTTAAAATATATGTCCTGAATGCAGCTATTGGTATTTCCATAGTTATCAATTGCAATCCATTTTAAATGGACTACCGCAGAATATCGTGAATTTGAACAATCAAATAAACTCAATGTTAGATCGTAATACTGATCTACATCCGAATCGCAATTATCTGTTATTTTAACATATGGACTATAGTCAAAGGTAAATGGATCATTCGCACAAGAAATGGTATCTGCATTGCAAGTAATTACCGGTTTTAATTTATCTTCAACAGCAATCTGGGTCCAACACATCATTCCATTGGTTGTATCAATTACAGTTGCTGATAATTTTTTTCCGATGTCATTGCAGGTAACAACATTTATACTTGTTTGATTTATCAATACTTTAAATCTATTGTATGAAGGATAGTAACCGACTAATAACATTTGAGGTGTCAACACAGCCCGACCCAATGAATCCAGCGAGATTTGCAAATTTCCGATACAAGTAATTGCCTGGGCATCTACAGATTGTACCATTAATGGACTTTCCAATCTGTCTGTTGAAGGCCAGTCCTCTGGAATGGCCTTCAATTCATAACAGAATAATAAACCGGAATAAATGAAAAGTGTCCTAACAAATAGCACACAATTCAAACATTTTGGGATGGGATTTATTAAAAATGTAGTTTTCATAATTTGCATTTATCAATGGACGAAAAACAAATTTATCTAGCGATTATTTTATAATAATTTGAAAAGGTTTGGTTTGAAATGTGCAACATGTACACCCCTTTATTTAATGCTCTCAAGTCTTTAAATTCAATGGTCTCAAAAATATTTTTGACACCTACAATGTGATTTTCAACCAGGCTTCCAGAAACATCAAACAATTCAATTTTAACATCAGTGTTTTCAAAATATTTCAAGTTAATAAAAAGTTGATCGGACACTGGGTTCGGAAAAAATTCAACTTCTTGTTTTAATTGTGTTGAAATATTTTTAAAATGATCGATGCCTAACGTATGATTGATACCATAGACTTCATTTGAAAAATCATCGCTCAACTTTAAATTAATATGACAGTTTTGATCCAATGCTTCAATTGGAATACGCAATGTAAATTCAGATGAAAATGGATTAGCAGCAGCGTATGAAACGCGAACCACATTTCCATCAATTTGATAATTGGCTTCGCTAAAATCCTGAAGGCTTGATTCTAATTTAAATGTTAATCCAGCACAAAGGCCTTTAACAGTAAACTCAAATTGAAACCCAAAAATTAATTCATCCCATTCTGGTATGATATTAATATAATTATCGAATTGACTAAGCTTAAATCCAGTGAATCTTGAATTTGTAGATTTAAAATTTGAACCTTGATAACTTTGGTTTACATCTCCTAACTTAATGGCGATAAAATCCAAATCATGCAAATCCTCAGTCGTTGTTTTATGAATCTGAAGACTGGCATCCAATTCTTCAAATGGATCTATGGGATTAATAAATTTATAGGCCTGATTAATAAAATGATAGGCCTTATGAGAAGGAAATTCTGTCACTTTTCCTAAAATTAAATTTCTAATATATGCCACATCTTTAGTAGAAATAGACTTACTCAAATCAACATCTGCAGCTAAAAGTTCTTCAACCTGATCGAGTAATTCTATCCCTAAAATGTGCCTTTGAATTTTAATAATATCTGCTGTTGAAATACCGCTTGGATCCGGTTGACTAGATATGATTCCCAATTTAATAAATTGATTTGCCGGTACATTACTAAATGAATAATAACCATTCTTATCTGTTGCAACACTGTATGCTTTGGAATCTACAATTAAATTAGCAGATGCAGATTTAACCAATTGCTTATTCTTTGTTTGCACCAAACCTGATATGTTAACATTATGGATACTGGTCGGACACAGCTTATCAACATCATCAATAACAATAAATGTTGTTACATTATTTACATTTCCCTCTAAATCCCAAACATATAAATGGATGTCACGTTTTCCGATGCTATCACAAGTAAAAATTCTAAGCGTATCATTTATATCCTGAGAAAATGAAAACCGCAACTCTGATTCCGGTGTACAGTTATCTGAACTTTTCAGATTAAAACTTCTTGCTGAAATGGAAACCATAGGACCAGTAGCCATTTGAATCAAACTACTGGATAATCCATAAATGGCATTTGCTGACGGTGCCTTTCCGTCGCGAACATCAATAATTGTTTTTAATAAGCCTGTGTTGTGACAGGAATCGTTGGCATAAAAACAAATTAAATGTCTTCCTAATGGATAAAATCCACCAGCATTATTACCGGGTTTTTGGACATCGATCTGACCGTCAATGTTAAAATCAACTGTATAATGAATTGTCAAATTTGAAGTTGATCCACAATCAGATGCAGTAACATTGGGCAAGATCACCATACCTGGCTGGCAAGAAGCAGATTGAATAAATACGATGGTATCTACAAGTCCAGTTAATTGGGGTGCAACGGTATCCATAATTTTAATTTCTTGGATGTATGCATAATACCCATTTGCCGCTATGTTGGGATTTGGCTTCAGATTGGGATTGTATTGACACCAGTCAATTACGTACCAGTTTCTTAAAATTTTTGCACAAACACCACCTCTATCGAAATTGTATTTTTCATCTTTTTTAGTTGTTTGAACACTGGCGCATCCATCCTCATGTATTATAGGGATTCCTGCATTTATTGTATCAGGATCTATCCGACATGCAAATACTATCTTATGATCCGGCCATTTCAGTTGATTGGGATCCAATCCGTTAAAGGTTTTTGTTTTTAAAACGCTTATTATTTGTGTGCAAGAACTTTGCTGTCGGTGAACATCAGTTGCTATAAATGTTCTTCGAATTTCGCCCGAACCACAAGCATCCAATTGATTGTCAATAATTGTATCAATAGACGACAATGCACAATTATCAGTTATAAAAGCACCCATTGTGAGTAAAACACTGTCTAAATCTGCTCCACAACTAACAGTTACATTATAAGGACAGGTGATATCGGGAGGAATTTTGTCAAGTACGATTGCCTGTACCATGCAATCTACATAGTGGCCACGGTGTAAAGAATCTGAAACTGGACCATCACCCGGATATACATCATATACCCTTAAAATTACCCGGATACTATTCGAATCAACATCCTGACAACAAAACCGAATCAGATCATCAAAATTATTTGACGGGTTACCAGGATTTGAACATGAATATCCGGAAGGATTAAACATCCTTTTAATTTTAAAATAGACATGGCCGCAATTGTCAGTGGAGCCTGCATCAAAAACAGAAGCAGGGATATCTGCAAATCCAGGACTTGGAAGATTAATTGTTTGTTGTGGATTGCAAACCAAATTGGGTACAGAAGCATCGTATATCGTGATGTAAGAAGAATCCCTAGCCGACATTCCGCAATGATCTGTAACTGTATATACAACTTTATAAACTCCCGTTGGGAAATACATGAGTCCCCCATTTGTATTTAAGGAGGTAAATATTGAACTCGTTGTAAATGTGATTGCGGTTGGACAAGAACCTGCGTAACTGACGCTGGCTGCAGGCATATTAAACAGGGTATCGCAAGCCTGAGTTCGTTTTATTTGAATGGTAATATCAGGTGGCGCATCCAATTGAAAATTTAAACCAGACGGGCTGGCAGCGTGTGCACTCGAACTGTCCAGACTCCAACAAACTAGGCAGGCAATCAGGACAGTCCGACAGGATGAATTTCTAAATAAACAAAGCCAATAGGCTGCTAAAGAGTTTACGGTGCACATAAAATTGAAATTTGCTAAATTCAAAAACAAGCTTTATTGGTTGGGAAAACCAATAAAACTTTATGTCTTACCTGAATGGTCAATGTAAAATTTGAGGACTATGCCTTCGTGTGTAAGTCAGGAAAACAGGCTACCGTAATTGGGATAAATAAACTGATTGGGTGGGAACTTCTGGGATGTTCAAATAAATTCAAATAGAATTCATTTCATATTACAAAATTATATAATGTTTATTAAGCTGTAATACAATTAGTTGGGTATTTTTTATATTTTTATTTCCTATATATAAATGCAAGATGCAATCGGCTCATTTTTAATGAGTTATTAAATTGTTGACTCTTTTAATAAAGCAGGCATTTTATATAATGTTGAAACCCCTTCCCGTTTGTTTCAGGAAGAGGTTAAAACTACTTGCTTAAACTTCTGAATGTTCTAGCCCGATTTTGAATGAGATAAGCACAAAAAAAAAGCCCCCTCCCGATCACTCGAGAAGAGGCCATCCCAAAAACCGATTTAACTTTTTCTCAATATCGACGAAAATAAATCGTCGCTAACTAAGAGGACTTTGGGAAAGTAGTGATCTTATTCGATCACTACCATCCTTTTAGTTGCTGTATGGTCAGCGGCATCTAACTGATAGTACAATACTCCAGTAGCGTTTAATTCTGATTTCTGTACTTTAACAGTATTCATTCCTTTTACGCCATTGAGTTCAAATACTCTCAATACCTTGCCGGTTACGTCATAGATACTCAATTTAGCAGCACCTGCTTGTGGCAATCTG
>JAEUUO010000040.1 GCA_016787575.1 Saprospiraceae bacterium
GTTTTTTCTATCCAGTCTTCAATATCGTATGGTTCTGTCAATTTCAATTCCCCAAAATTTACAGTTCTTAATTTGATTAACTTTTTATTTTCAATATCTACTTTGTACATATTTCTTATTGTTATTTAAATAACCTATAACAAACAAATTTACGCAATTATTTCGCTAAGCAATTTATATACGTAAATCCGTTTAGTCTAAGGGATTTCTAATTTTACGATGACCAATATCTGAAATGCTCAAATTTATTTTCGGTGTTCAAATAAATTTATTTCCAACTTCTATTATCTCTTCTTCTAAGATATTTTTATTCAATTATCCATTTCCATTAAATCCAAAAACGGCTTCGCCGCACCCAGTCCCAAAAAACAAAAAACCAGACAGAGTGAAAAATAAATAATATTCAATTATAAAAACCTCAATCCAACTGCAACTGCTCCACCGGCAATTCAACTAAAAACCCCATGGAGATGGTTTCCAGATGTAACTGAACGAATTTTTTTCCTATGAAGTCAACCAACAAACCCGTTTTTCCGGCTAGCAGTCCGTCTTTGATGCGGATCATTTGGCCTTTTAGTTTTTGAATGGTTTTTAACGATTCGGGTACCAGCATCGGCTGACTGTTTCGCATTAAATCCAACTCCTCTTCTTTTAATACTGCATCCCGGTTTTCATGACGCACGTATTTCAACACACCTTTGGCCTTAAACACCTTGCTGCGGTCTTTCTCATCTATACGCACAAATAAATAGGATGGAAATGCAGGAACCAGTATCTTTTTAATCCGATCTGACCATTTTCTGCAAACCTGCACTTTGGGCAAAAAATGCTCTATGCCAAGTAGTTTTAATTGTTGTTCTACTTTAAGCTCGTAATTGCTTTTGACATAAAGGACCTTCCAGGTTGTCATGCTGATCGGGTTGGTTGTATTGCGAAGATAAATAATAATGGTGAATTATTAATGGTGAATGGTTAATTTTAGGAAGAAATATTTTGTTTTAAGGGAAAATGTCGGAAGATTGGGGAGGCTGTTAGGCTGTTAGGCTATTTGGCTGATGGAAAATAGCTGCTTTGAAATAAACTTTATAATGGATGGTTCGATTTGGTAATTCTGGATCTAAAAAATCTTTCGATGTGTCTCCTTTTTTATTAAAAAAACTCGATTTTGGGAATGTATTGCCTGGGCGTTTCGTTATATATATAATTACTAATCAATGATTTATACTATTACATATCCAATGCTTATTAATCCAGGTCTAAATCAAAAAAGCATACAAGAGTT
The DNA here is from genome assembly GCA_016787575.1 of Saprospiraceae bacterium. Classification (GTDB taxonomy): domain Bacteria; phylum Bacteroidota; class Bacteroidia; order Chitinophagales; family Saprospiraceae; genus Vicinibacter. Next base: position 1,283 of record JAEUUO010000040.1, read on the forward strand.
TGCTTTCTTTTGGTTTATTGGATTTAACCAACGCTCAATACCTTCTACCTGTTTTTTAGATTGATCCAATAAATGACCATTTTTAAATCAAGCATTTCGGAAATCAATTGGTCCCTATTTCAGGATTATAAATTTGCAGTATTTCCTCATTGTAGAATTGCAGCATTGCAAAATTGCAGCATTGCAAAATTGCAGCATTGGAAAATTGCAGCATTACTTTTCCCCCTCATGTTCCCATCTTCTTCCCATACTGACCCGGGGTTGTTCCCATTAGAATGGGTAAAATACCGCTTAACATGGGTTCTGGATTTAGAGAAAATTTGATCTCCCCTTTGTCAGGAATACTAGAATATGGTAGCATTCAAGGAGAATGTATTCTTCATCTATAAAATATCCATGGGTGGAAGGCTAGAGGCTAGAGGCTAGAGGCTGTAGGCTAGAGGCTACTTAACGTATTTTATATACTCACTCTGCAAGACTTTAAAACCTCAGCATGTACTTCATCTTATTTTTTCTTCAGTTTTTGTACAAAACTTTTCTCATACAAGGCTATCCATTCAGCTGCACTCATCTTTTTCATCAATTCTCCTATGAGCTTGTAAGGTATTTCATCCATTTTTTTAAATCGCACACAGCTCTTTCCCATATCCAGTTTTTGTTTGCTGTGTTTTGGATATTCATCTACAAACCACTTTAATAAATTTGGATCTGCATAAATGCCCATATGGTAAAAATTAATAGAGCCTTTTTGCGAAGCAATTCCAGCAAAAGGAAGCGGCTCCTCGGGCTTGCAATGATATCCTGCAGGGTATAACTTGTGGGGGATTACGTAACCCAGGCCTCCATAACTTATGGCTGGCTCAAATCCTTTGGGTAGATTTTTAACAATTACATCGTGTAGTTTATTAAAGGGCTCTACCCGGTCTTCAGGTAAATTAACTAAAATTTCATTTACTGTTTTTCCTTGTGCTTTCATACAGCGATTACTTATATCAAAAATACGAATTTTTTTGCTTGAATTGGATTTCCAAAACAATCGTACCAAATGATTTCCAATATCTCCTTATAAAATTGTTTAAGCATTCAAAATTAAGCGAATAGTTGATTTATATTCAATGAGATAAGCAGCGATTCCGTATCTTAGGCAATCCTATAGATTATGAAGAACCAACTGTATTTTACAGCATGGATCCTGTTTCTTTCCATGACTGGCCTAAATGAACTTGTAGCCCAATGCAGTCCTGCCATGGGCACCACATGTGCAAACGCTCCGTTTTTTTGTTCGCTTGAAGAAATAGACGGATATGTTTGCTCGAATACAAGCACAACCCCTAGTTATTGTTCACCAATTTGCTCGCAAGGAGGTCAGGGTGAAAATACCAATTGGTTGGGATTTTCTTCAAATGGAGGCAATGTCAGCATCACGCTTTCTGTCGGAAGTTGTTCAAATAGTCAGGGGCTTGAATTTGGAATTATTGAAGATTGTAAATGTGCCAGACCTATTGCTTGTCATTCAAACCCATGTGTAGCTCCTGGAAACTCGCAAACTATAACTACCAACTTAGGTAAATGTGGAGAGTACTATCTCTGGATTGACGGTTGCAATGGTGATGTTTGCGATTTTACTATAAATACATCAGGAGGGACAAGACCAAAATTGGATCCAATTGGGTATATAAATAATGAAGCAAGTAAAATAATTAAAAATGTTTGTGCTGGATGTTATAAAGTTTATTCGATTCAAAACATGGGAGATTTATGCAATGTCTTTTATGTTTGGGAATTAGATGGTCAGCTTTTAACACAAGGGGTTTATGAACATGACATAGAATATTTATTTCCCTCCAAAGGTACCTATGAATTATGTGTCACTGCGTACATTAGAAATCCACGAAATCCTAACGATATCTGTGATCAACTTGGACCGCAATGTGCTACTGTAGAGGTTACTGGGCTTCCTGATCGAAAAGGAATACCAAGAAATATTTGTAATGAAAAAATCAAACCATCCGGGTACAAATGGCACAATCAACGCATTTTTAATTCTGGAATTTATCGCGAACATCTTAGAGATAAAGGTGGATGTTGTACTTATGATTCCGTAGTCGAATTTACTGTATTGGCAGAGCCTGTTCCAGCTATTGTACAATACATTGGTTGTAATAACGAAGCCTATATTGATATTCTAGGGAGAAGACAGGGCTTGTGTTTGCAAAATGCATTGATAAAACTTCCAAATACCACAAACCCCGATCTCTGTGACAGTTCGATACTATTAACTACCATCAATGTGGATTATGCTCCTTCCTGGTCAATCAACTGCATCGGTGGACAAGTAGAATTAGTTCCTAATATAAAAATTGTAAAGCCTTGCAATGTCGGTGAGTCTTATGAGTTTGATTACAGCTGGTATAAGAAAAATGATCCATCCAAAAAAGTAATCAGTTACGACGAGCGATTAGCAGTGCCTGCAATCAGTGAAGAATATATCTTGCAGGTGAAAGTATTTACCTATTTTAATAATGAAACCTTTGTTTGTTATAAAACATTTAGCGAAACTTTTAACGAAGGAAATCTGGCTCCGGAATGTGCTTTTAAACTGAATGGAAATAAAGTGTATTGCTTTGACAAGCTTTCTAAATATTGGGTGGATTCTTTTTTGCCTGGAAATGTAAAGGCCTATCATTGGACTGTTAATGCCGGAAACATAATTTCAAATCCGGATAGCAGTGTGGTGGATGTGGTTTGGAATTTAAATGCAAACGATACGGGGAGCATTTGTCTGACATATGATACTGACTGTGGAAGCAGTTGTCAAAAATGCAAACCGGTCATTTTGGAAACCAGCATCGCCGGACAAGATTTTGAAAAGCGTGGATTGTCTGCTTATCTCGATGCCAAAAGTCATCCCAATGGCATCTGGCGACTGATCAGCGGACCGCATCCTGTGCGGATTGATGATCCGACTAATCCTAAAACAAGAATATCTGCTTATAACTATGGATATTATTGTTTTGAATGGACCGTTACTGATATAAATTGTGTAATAAAAGATACGCTTTGTGTTGATTTACATTTTTATAAAACTACTAGTCCGGAATATCCCGATCGCTTGTTTGACGAACGGGCTGCAATCAATCCAAATGAAACAGATTTATCTTCAATAATTTTTACTCCAAATTTAATCCAACAACATGGACAAAGTTTTGTGTTACTGAATAATTTGGATGCAGCATCCATTTCATACAAGTGGTATAATCTGTATGGTCAACTTGTTTTGCAGGATGTTCAAACTATTGAATTCGGTATTCAAAGACAACACATTCAATCTCCAACTCAGAGCGGTATGTTTTTTCTACTTGTTGAGTTGGGTAAAACGCATTTAGTGCAAAAAATTTGTGTTATAGATTAAGCAGAATTGTTTTTATCCAATAACTGAAATAGATTTGCCACGAATGCACGAATTAAAGACGAATAAATATAAAATATTTATTAATATCTAATTACTATTTTACCTCAAATTCATTCGTGCTTTCGTGAGATGCAGTCAGCTGAATTGCTTTATCAATTAACTGAAATAGATTTGCCACGAATACACGAATTAAAGACGAATGAATATAAATAATCAATATTTTAACTCAAATTCATTCGTGCTTTCATGAGATGCAGTAAGCAGAATTGCTTTATCAATTAACTGAAATAGATTTGCCACGAATACACGAATTAAAGACGAATGAATATAAATAATCAATACTTTAACTCAATTTCATTCGTGCATTCGTGGCAATCAAAACTAATTTTGAATTTAATTCGTAATTGACTTCAAAGCTTGTTCTAAATCTGCAATGATATAATCTGCATCTTCCAATCCAACATACAAGCGAATAAGTCTTTGCATGGGATCCGATGGATTAAAATCCTTTAATTCCATACCGGCAATTCGCGGAATGATCAAGCTTTCGTATCCGCCCCAACTGACGGCCATCATGATGTGCTTCAATGATTCACTAAAATGTTCAATGTTTTTAGGATCTGTTGTTTTAACTACGAATGAAAGTAAACCACAGGCTCCTTGCATCTGTTTTCGGGCTAATTCTACTTGTGGAAAATTAGCATCTAAAGGAAAAATAACGGATTCAATTTTAGGATGTTGTTTCAAATATTCCAAGACCACTTGCGTAGTTTTTGCAATGCGATCCATTCGCGCTGGCAATGTACGCAAACCTCGCATCAACAGCCAGGCATTGAATGGTTGTATGCCATTTCCAGCAGTCAGGTATTCCAAATTAAATACCTTTTGCAACAATTCCTTTCTTCCTGCTAAAACACCACAAACCACATCGCTGTGACCTGCAAGATATTTAGTAGCAGATTGCAAGACTAGGTCTGCGCCAAGCAAAATTGGTTTTTGATAATACGGACTGCAATAACTATTGTCAATTACAACCAGGCAATTTCGGGTTTTTGCAAATTTCGAAATCGCTGCGATATCCTGCAATCCAAAATCCCAGGAATTTGGTGACTCTAAATAAATGAGTTTTGTATTCTCCTGAATGGCATTTTCAAAATCACTCAATAACCTTCCTTCCACATAAGAGGTCTGTACACCAAATCGCGGTAAGAAGTCATTAAACAATCTCTGGGCCCAGGTGTATGGATTTCTAACTGAAATAATATGATCCCCTGATGAAACAAATGGCACAACCGAAGAAAATATTGCAGAAGCACCACTATTAAATACAAGTGCGTCTTCTGCTTCATCCAGCGCTGCCAGTTTCTTTCTCAAAATATCAACAGTCGGATTTAATCCGCGCGAATAAATATAGCCACCATATTCATCCTTAAACCGTTGGCGCATTTCATCCACCGTATTAAATTTGAAATTACTGGTCTGAATAATTGGTGGAGCAATCGCATTAAAATAGTGCTCGCGTTCTTCACCAAGTTCGTTGAGTATGTATGATAAATCCATAGTTGATAGTTGTTAGTTGATAGTTGTTAGTTGATAGTTGATAGTTGATAGTTGTTAATTGTTAGTGTGTCAATTTCTTTGCGCCCCTGCGCCTCTGCGTGAAATTATTATGTTGCAATAAGTTAAGCATTGAACATTGAGTATTGTTTATTGAGCATTATATAAATTCGATCTCAATTATTAATGGTTAATGGTTAATGGTTAATGGTTAATGGTTAATTTTAAATAAAAATATATTGCATTCTTTAATCCTTTTGATATTTGATAAATTGTCTATGATTCTTTTGGTCCTTCGCCTTTAGCCTTTAGCCTCTAGACTCTAGCCTCTCCCCTCCCCATTTTCCTAATAATAAAATACAGCAACACCAATGCAACAAAAACAATCAATGAAGTCAGGCCATACGATGGATTTGCACTGATGCAGGCAAGTCCAACAAATACATAGGTAATAATAAACAACAAAGGCATCCAGGGATAAAATTTTATTTTATATATTTCACTGCTTGAATCTGCATTGGTTTTTCTTCGAAAATAAAATAAAGTGGCTGCAGAAGTTGCCATTCCCAAGGAATCCAATATCATTACAAAGCCGAGGATGCGATCAAATGTTTCCGCATAAAATATTACAATCATGCTGATTAAACTGAATGCAGTCAATCCAAAAGTGAGGACTTCCCGTTTTCCGTATTTTTTACTGAATGCTGCTGGCAACATACCGTCCTTGCTCATCGCATACATAACCCGAGGATTACTTAGCAACATCACATCAACATAAGCCAGTACAGCCAGGAATAATAAAATTGCAAATAAAGATTTTCCAAATGGACCAAACAGTTTTCCTGCTACCAATGCAGCAATTCCTTTGGCTGATTTCAATTCTTCAAAACCGATTACTTTGTAATAACTCAGATTGACTAACAGATACAATGCAATGACAATCAGGATGCCTGTAAAAATACTTTTTGAAATCGTTTTATTGGGCGAATGAATTTCCTCTCCAAAATTGATGGTTTGCTGATAACCTCCATAGGTAAATGAAACTGCCACCAAACAAGCTGCAAAAGAAGCAAGGATACTCTTCCAGGATATGGTATCTGCTTGCACGATATCTACTTGTTGAATGACGTGGGTCGATGGAAAAAACAGAGCCGATATAATTAAAAGAATCATCCCAATTTTAATAAACATTAAAATGTTGAGTGCTTTCGAACTTATGCGCAATCCCATCAAGTTGATTCCATAAAACAAGGCAATGGCACCGATTCCAATCAAGGCTTTTATTGCATCAGTAGGTGGCTGATCAAAAACAACTTCTGATAAATAATCGCTTCCAATCAGCGCCACCCCACCCAGTGATGCTGCATTCGATACCAACACAATTCCATTAATAGCAAATGCAACAGAAGGATGATATGCTTCAGAAAATATTTTATAGTATGCTCCGGTAACAGGATATCTCGAACCGATTTCAGCATACGTAAGGGCTCCACATATGGCAATCACTCCACCAAATATCCAGGCACTAAAAAAAATCGTCGGACTAATTGCTGCATTGGCAGCTGTAGAGGCTGCTCTGAATATGCCCAGACCAATTACAAGTCCGATCACAATCATGCTTAAAGAATAATATCCCAGTTTCTGATTGCTATGCGTTTCCATCAGGCACAAAATAAAGTAAAAACTTCAATTACCTTAACCCAGATATTTCTTTAAGTTTCGTAGTGAGAGTCAAAATTCCAATAAAATCAAGCACTCACGGAATATTTTTACCGCAGGCATAGTCATATTATGTTGAGGATAAAAATACGAGTAAGTGATTGAGTTTGAAGGAATTTAGGCTCGGAATAGAAATTTAAAGAAAAATCTGGGATTATTTATAAATGAATTCGATTTCCCTGCAAACCACCTGTATGGATAAAATAGATCTGTCTGTAGTCCGTGGCAAGATTGGAATTCAAAAATGCTTGCATCAAAGGAGCAGTATAGATCAAGTCCAACTCAATTCCATAGTTTGATTTAAATTCCAATACAAATTGTTTGGTGCTTGCAGTAATTTTTCCAAATGATTTGCTTTCAGTAGCGGGCAACCAACTGAATCGATCCTTGTTTAACATTGGATATATTGTTTGTTTTACGTTTCTAAGACTTACAATCTGGATGTGTCTGCTGTGTTTTATCAAACCATGCAAAGTCGTACCGGTGCCGCAAGGACATACTATTAAATGGTCTTCCCGGTCAAAATTTTGAGGCAATTCGTCCACCAGATGTTTCATTCCAATCATACCTGCTTCTCCCCCACCTCCTTCTGGAATCCAATAGGCAGTTTTTAATTTATCCTGAATGCAGTCAAAATTTTGATCTCTTAAATTTTGCGCATCACTCCTCGATATCGGATACAAATTTGCTGACCAATTCAATGCATCTTTCAAAGTGGGAGTCCATTGATTGTCATGCCAACCATAAATCAATAAATCACAGGGAATTTTTAAAACCGAGCAAACGTAAGCCAAAGCATGCAAATGATTGGAATACACTCCTCCCATGCTCACAATTCCTTTTGCACTTTTGCTATTAAATTGTTTGATATGACCTTCCAGTTTGCGCCATTTATTGCCACTGATTACTGGATGGATCAAGTCGTCCCGCTTAATAAAAATACTTCGTTGAATTTCATCAAGATGAATTTCATCAAGCCGGGATGGTACTGACAGGGAACTTAATAAATTTTGAACTAACTGTAAATTCATTGTGATGAATAAAAGCTCAACGGTTTAATTTAAACTCAATGGGCATTTTAAAATTAAAACTGACATTCCTATTTGCATTCTTTGCTGGAATCCATTGGTCAATCAATCTTAATACGCGCAAAGCTTCTTCATCACAAGCTGGATACAAGGATTTAATAATGCGTGGATTGCGCACTTTACCTTCTTTGTCAACTACAAAACCAACAATCACAACCCCTTCAATTTTATTGCGCAGCGCCGTATTTGGATATACCAATTTGGATGAAATAAATTTAGCTAAAGATGAACTTCCACCGGGATACTGTGGCATGACATCAACAAAATCAAAGGCTTGATCTCCCGAATTCTCTGATGCATCTGTTTTTGATTCGGAATTTATTTTAACATCTGATGTATCCTTTAGGGCGATTTCCTGTGGTTTGGTTTCTTGTTTTTGCTCTTCTTTTACAACTTTCTTTTTCTCTGAATCTTTTGGAATTTGTTTTTTTGCCTGGTTTGTTGAAGGGCTGTGTTTAATACTGAATTTTGGCAATTCCAATTCAGGAATAGGTTCTAGTTGGACCTCTTGCATCATTTCATATTCTTCTTGTTGATTCCATTCGATGCCATAAAACAAAACGACTGTTAAAAAAATACCAATGGAAATCAAAATACCCAAGGTCATATTTTTGTTGTACCGTTTTCGCAATTGGAATGCACCATATGCCGTATTTCTGTTTTGGAATACGCTTTGTTGAATCGGTGTATGCACTGGTGTCATGAATAATTAAACAAAAACAATTCGGACTGCCCTGAATTTAAAAGATGGATTATCAGAAAAATTGTTGCTTTGATATTTTTTAAGATTTTTCAAAAAGCCATTTTATCGGCTGACTGATATTAAACGGCCGAAGTACTTTTTTAATATTGAAGTTTGATTTAATGTGGTGAATAATTTCTTCCGGACTGTCAGATACTAAAAAAAGATCCCGGTCAATCGGGGAAATGGTTTTTTCTTGTTCCATTTTATCAAGGAAATCGCACAATTCCTTATGGTACTCCTTTCCATAAATGATTACTGGAAAATGGATGAGTTTACCGGTTTGAATTAAGGTCATGGATTCGAAAAACTCATCCATGGTACCAAAACCGCCGGGTAAAACCACAAATGCATAAGAATATTTTATGAGCATGGTCTTTCGTGTAAAAAAATATTTCATACTAACCCAGGTATCCAAATACGGATTGGGTATTTGCTCATGGGGCAATTCGATATTGCAGCCAACCGATTTACCGCCGACCGATTGGGCTCCTTTATTGGCTGCTTCCATAATACCCGGTCCCCCACCGGTCATTACTGTAAAACCCAGATTGGCTATTTCTGCTCCTAAAAGCTCTGCCATTTTATAATACGGATTGTCCTCCTTAAAACGTGCAGAGCCAAAAATGGTGACACAGGGTCCTGTAAAATAGAGTTTGCGGATTCCTGTAAAGAGGTCCCAAAATACATCAAACGCAAAACGCAACTCCGCAAACCTGCTCATGGGTCCATTGAGGTATTGGATATTTTTTTGCTTATTATTCTCTTCCATATTCTTGATAATCAGCGCAAGATTAAAAAAAATTAAGGTATATGTTTAATTTTTAATATTTTGCAGCAACCGTAAAACTCTGGCCTATGCAATCTACTCCCGGCAACCTAGCCTTATTAAGGAATTCATCTCATATGGCCGAAACCTTAATTCCCTCAGAAATTATAAAATTAGCATCTGAGGTCAATCATAAAATTCAACTGGGTGAAGAAATCTTCAACTTAACCATAGGGGATTTTAATCCTGCTATTTTTCCAATTCCCAAAGAACTTGAAGATGCTATCATTAAGGCTTACCAATCAGGTCATACCAATTACCCAGCAGCAAATGGGATGGTGGAATTGCGAAAAATTTTATCAAGCTCCATCCTTAATAAATTGGGTTTAGACTATAGTCCGGATGAAATATTGGTATCAGGCGGGGCTCGCCCACTTATTTATGCTATTTATAAAACCATACTGGATAAAGGCGATTTGGTTTTGTTTCCTGTTCCGTCCTGGAACAACAATCATTATTGTCATTTGAGCGAAGCCTGCGGACAAGCCCTCGAAGTCAGTGCAGCTCAAAATTTTATGCCAACGGCTGCTGATATCAAACCATTTATTGAAAAAGCAACGCTGATTGCACTGTGTTCGCCTCAAAATCCTACCGGAACTGTATTTGCAAAAGATACCCTTTTGGAAATTTGTCAGCTTGTAAAGCAAGAAAATATTCGCAGGTCCGGAAATCAAAAGCCTCTATACATTATGTACGACCAAATCTATTGGGAATTGACTTTTGGAGACACCAGACACTACGATCCCGTGAGCTTGGAACCAGCATTGAGAGATTATGTAATCTATGTGGATGGTTTGTCTAAAGTATTTGCTGCAACCGGGGTACGAGTAGGCTGGTCTTTTGGTCCTAAAAAATTAATCGACCAGATGCGGGCCATTTTATCACATATAGGAGCCTGGGCACCCAAAGCTGAGCAAATGGCAACAGCAAGTTTTTTACAAAATACAGAAGCGGTACAGGCCTACCTGAATTGGTTTAAACCTGAGATTCATTATAGGTTATCTGCACTCTATGATGGAATCATTAAGTTAAAAAATGATTCATACCCTATTGATATCATCAATCCGCAGGCTGCAATCTATTTAACGGTCCGATGTCCCTGGAAAGGTAAAACAGTCAAAGGATCGAAAGTTCTTGAAACTCAGCAAATGGTCACTGCATTTATCCTGGATACCTGTAAAATTGCTATCGTACCATTTAAAGCGTTCGGCTCTTCTGATGATTCCGATTGGTATCGGATTTCTGTCGGAACGCTCGAAAAAGATCACATCGATTCAATTATTTCCGGTTTTAAAAAAGGAATGGATCAATTAGAGGATAGTTGATAGTTGGTAGTTGGTAGTTGGTAGTTGATAGTCGGAAAATGATCCTTTTTTCCTCTCTAAATTGTAACATTGCAAGATGCAGCATTTTCCTCCAGACTTCCTCTCTACAGACTTCCCCTCTATAGACTTCCCCTCTATATTGTAGCTTTGCAACATTGTAGTATTGTAGTATTGTAACATTGTAGTATACATTAAATAATAAACCTTGCAAAATTCAAATCAACACGCGATTATTATGGCAGGCGGCATTGGAAGTCGTTTTTGGCCACTAAGTCGCAATCAAAAACCAAAGCAGTTTTTAGATATATTGGATAGCGGTAGAAGTTTTATACAAATGACTTATGATCGTCTGTGTAAAATTGTGCCTCGGTCAAATATTTGGGTTGTTAGTCATACAGATTATAAAAATCTGGTAATTCAACAATTGCCGGATCTAAATCCGAAGCAGCTCTTGTTGGAACCCAGTCGCAAAAATACGGCACCTTGTATTTTATATGCTGCAAAAACCATTGCTGCAATAGATCCCGATGCTCAATTGTTTATTGCACCTTCCGATCACCTCATCTTAAATGAATCGCAATTTATTGAAGACATTCAGCATGGTTTTAAATTCAATAAAAACCATCCACAATATTTAATGACCTTCGGCATCCGTGCATATAGGCCGGATACAGGTTACGGGTATATAAATTTTGATAAAGAACGCGCATTGGATCAAACAATTTATCCGGTAAATCGCTTTGTTGAAAAACCTGACTTAAACACAGCGGAATCGTATCTTGAAAGTGGGAATTATGTATGGAATTCCGGAATGTTTTTGTGGAATGTTCAAACAATTATGAATGAATTTAAAGTATATGCTTCTACCCTGTTTAAGTTGTTTGAGGATTTTAAAGTAGATTCAGATATTGCTTTCATTTATGAAAATTGTCCATCCGATTCAATTGATTATGCGGTAATGGAAAAATCTCCTAACGTCCTGGTTAAAACCGTGGATTTTGGTTGGACGGATCTAGGAACATGGGGATCGTTGTATGAAATTCTTGAAAAAGATGCAAATCAAAATGCGGCCGTAGCACACAATTATTTACTAAACAAAAGCAATAACAATTTAATAAAAGATGCAGAAGGCAAATTAATTGTAGTACATGGTATAGATGATTTATTGGTAATCAATACAAAAGATGTATTGCTGCTTTGTCATAAAAAAGAAGAACAAACAATTAAACAAATCGTGGCGCTGATTGAAGCTCAATTTGGAAAGTCCAATACCTAAGTTTTATCTATTACAAAACAATTTAATAAAAAAGCCCATGATTTGCATCATGGGCTTTTCTATTAGAATGCTGTCTTATTTCTTCTCTTATTCTGATATCACAAATTTGCGAATGACTGCATTGCTGCCATCCTGAATTCGCAAATAATACGTTCCGCTTCTCAGACTTTCTGTTTGGATTTTGTAACTCGTTTCTTGTGTCTTGTATTTGGCTATCGGACTGCCTGACAAATTATACAATTCCATTTGTACCGGATTGCTCTTGCTCGCTTCCGTTACTACTGTTATGTAATCCTTTGCCGGATTTGGATACACAAAGGGTACTTCTTCATTGAGCTCATTGATTCTGGATCTGGATTCAAATCCTAAATCAAATGGAAACTCTATGATCTTGCTGTCTACCAAATTGCGGTCTTTCTTTGGTTTTTCCGGACACAATACCGATGATACCACGACTATGTATTGCAGTTTGGTACGACCGTTATTTCCATTTGTATTTTTAACCGTCAGCTTTACTGCATATTTGCCTTTCTTCGTGTACGTTACTTGTGGATTCTTTTCAGTTGATGTGGCTGGATTGCCATTCTCAAATTCCCAATTCCACTCGTTTACGTCTATCGATGATTTGTCTTTAAAGTTTACTGTGAATGGCACACATCCTCTGATCGTATCTGCTGTAAAATCTACTTTAGGTACCAAATACACCGCGATGTGTTTGTCAAAGGTGTCTTGTCCGCAATCATTGGATACTATCAATCTCACATCAAATTCTCCTTCCACTCCATAATCATGTACCGGATTTGCTTCCGTACTTGTTTTACTATCTCCAAATTGCCAAAAATAACTGTTCGCTCCACTGGCCTGACTGGTAAAAAATGATTTAAAGCCACTGATCGAATTATTAAAATTAACCGTTGGCAATGTTTTGACTTCTATAAAATCTGCATAGCCTACTGAATCTGAATATTGAAAATTAGATGCTACCAAACTTACATTGTATTTGCCTACACTGTTGTACGTAACCACTGGATTTTTCTGTATACTGGTCGATGGATTTCCTCCAGGGAAATACCATCTGTAATCTGTTGCTGCTATGGTTGAGGTATTTTGAAATTGTACGGTAAATGGCAAACATCCTTTGGGATCTGCTACCTGGAAGCCAGCTATTGGTTTGGCTCCTATCGTAACTACTGTTCTTGCTGTATCACTGCCACAACCATTCGTTACAATATACAATACTTCATAGCGGCCATCATTGTAATTGTGCACCGGATTTACTTCCGTACTGGTTGTATTGTCTCCAAAATTCCAAAAATGCGTTTTTGCATATCTTGATATTCCGGTAAATGTTGCGATGCTTCCATTGAGTGAATTTGAAATTTCTGCATCCGGCAAACTATCTATCGTAATGTATAATTTCTTTGTCAGCTTGTTGTTTGATGACGAACTGTAAACGGTCAACTTAACATCATACGTTCCCGGATTGTCATAACG
>JAEUUO010000008.1 GCA_016787575.1 Saprospiraceae bacterium
TCATTTCCTGGATAGCATAAAACCGAGAGTAATCATAATATTCTTAAGAATTGATAATATATTTTGATAATTCCAAATATAATTAAATACTTCTTTATCAACAGCAAATATTTTTGCTCCAATTAATACAATTGAACTGCATCCATAGTAAACAATACATGAGGCCACAAACCAGAAAAAAGGCTCTCTCAAAATATCAGAATACCTTGCCGCCCTTAATTCATCATGAAAGGATATCAATCCAAGGACGAAAAGTAGTAGGCCTTGAAAAATGCCACTATAAGGACTAATACTCTTTGTGCTACTTAGAAATACCAATATCAGAAGCAATATGACGTAGACCGGAATAAACAATTTTAAATAGGGTATACTTCCTATTGTTGCCGAAACGGATTTAAAATACAGCAACAATAAAAACGTCTCAATCCATACTAAAATATAGTATAGAAAAATATTCGGAATCCCATTTAAGGCTAATGCATTTGTAAATATTTCAATAATTGCATCAGCTAGGCAATATACCACAATCCATTTAATAGGATTTGAATTAGAAAACTTAAAAGTACCGTAAATTGCAAGAGCAACAGTTGAAACAAATGAAGTTAAAATAAATCCGTTCAATTAATTGCATTAGTTGGTGCGCAGTTTGGTGGACACGGATTTGAAAATTCTAAAATATAACCACTAGTCATATCATTTCCAAATTCATCAACCCCAACAAATATAAGTCTTCTTTTTGAATCGTAATAGCCATTATAAGCACGAATTCCATTGCAACCGGTTTGATCCAGAATGTCTTGAATCCGGTCTATTCCAAATGCGTGGGCTTTAGGGTTTGCTTCATTGATGCTTATTCCTAGATTACCTTGTAAAGTGATCCAGTCGGCAACCATGTCTTGTGCTTGAGTGAGAGTAATAAATGAACCGGTAGTTGGGCTAAATGAATCTGGCATAAAATGAAATTTAATCGGTTAGTTAAAAGTTGTGGCAAAGATGGCAGGAAATTCATTTCCTTAGCCAAAATAGGTTGCTTTTCATTCAATTTCGTAAAAAAATGGTATATGTTGCAATTGACATGCAACATAGCGCAATTAGTTTTGATTTTGAGGCATTCTTAAAAATACCGTATAAAGTGCAGTTAGTTTTGGTACATGTTGCAATGTTTCTATTGTTAAGTTTGCTCTCAACTTAAGTGTTGTGGTGAATATCCTTTTAAAATTTTTATGGATTTGCTACTTCCTTTTTCAACCAAATATTGCTTTGCAAAACATTATAAATTAAATATTGAATTATGAAAAAATTTAAAATTTACATTTCCTTATTGGTATTTCTCTTTAACTTTATTACAATCTCAAATTCACAATCTTCAGGTTGCGAGTTTATTATTACAAAAGCAATCTGTTCCGAAGGAGATGATAAAATTATTTGTTTGGAAGGGACTAACCAAAACGGAACCCATGTTTGGGATATTTTTGGAGGTGCATGTTTTCAAACTCATTTCACTGGTCAAAATATTTGCTTCAGTTGCAACTTTCCACCTCCTTCTATTATAACGGTTGTACATACTGTTATCCCTTTAGTTGGAGAACCACAGGTATGTTCAAGGTACTTTAATGTATCTTGCAATCCAAATTGTAATGATTGGAATTTCAATTCTAGTAATGTAAATTGTAATACAATTTTATCTATTAATCCTAATTTTAATTCCCCGGATCCTATTACTTGGAGATTTGGAGATGGTACTCCTTCTGTTCAAACACCTGGTAATGTACGAAATGTATCTCACCATTATAATACACCAGGGACATATAATGTTTGTGTTACAATTTCTTTTGATGGATCTTATTATCAAACATGTTGCTTCGACATTTTTGTGCCGCCTTGTCCTGAGTGTGAACCCGATCCAATTTCCTGGGAACAATGTCCACCTTCTGGTGAGAACTGCTGTATTAAATTAACTTTTAATTCTCCATATAATTCTCCTCAATATGTTTGGAACTTTGGTGATAATTCCGCAGAGGTTACTACAACTACAAATATGGTAGAACACAGCTTTATTGGTCGTGGCCCTTTCTATATGTGTGTTAAATATTTTATTGAAGGACATGAGTATACTTGTTGTGAATGGATTGACCTACCTCCGTGTGATTGTTGTGAAGATGCTGATTTTAATTTTTACTCCTTTATTAGTAATAACTATCAATCCTGTATGAAAGCCCAATTTAGATGTGAACCGTATTGTGATAGACCAGGAATGACGGTGCATAGATGGATTTATTCGGACGGAACTACTATTTTAACAGGATCTCCAAATGGAGCGCCACCCGATCATATTTTTACAAACTATGTAAACTCTACCGGACAAGTTTGCGTAACACACCAAATTTTGTGTGACAATCAAATCATAGATGAAGTAACTAAATGCTTACCTGTTCCAAGAGGAGCTTATTTAGGATTAGCAGGTCAGAATTTAAATATGTCTACTGTACTACAAAATCAAGGAGGTATTACTGTATTTGATTTTATTACTCAGAATGCGAATAATCCTCTTGTACCCTTACTCATTGAGGGAAATCTGACTGTAGATATCAATTCAAACTTTACCGGAGGAGTCTGGAATATGGCATTATTTTCAATTATTTCAGTAAATATAAATATCACATTTGGATTAGATCATACAGCTATTCAAACAGCTTTTAGAGTAAATCCGAATTTCCAGTGCTGTCGTTGGAATGGTATTAAAGCTAGACCTTTATCCACACTTAATTGGAGTTCAGCTACTATAACAGATGCAGAAATTATGCTTGAACTAATTAATACTGCCACTAGTAGAGGTGCAACACTTAATTTTAAGGATAATAGTTTTCTGGAAAATGTAAATGGAATACGATCATTAAGGCATCGGCCAAGATTTGGAGATTTTCATAATAATCTTTTTGAAGGGTGTAAAAATTGTACAGTTCTATGTGGTTGTGATGAAGGAACAGGTATTTATATTGATATGGAAGGGATTACTTCGTTATCAACCACATTTCCAGTTACAGGGGCAAGGAATACTATCAAAAACTTCGAAACAGGCATACATGGCATTAACTTAAATATGGAAATTAAGAATTTTGATATCCAGGACATCAATAACCTTGGGATTATATATGATAAAAACGTATCGAAAAATTTCAATTTAACTCTAGATTTAATTGACTTAAATAATATGCCGGGTGCCGTTAGGGAAAATATTGCTGGAGGAGGTTCACATCGTTTATTTGCAGGTGCTTCGATACCTTATAATAGTTTAAGAATGTCAGAAGTATTTAGAGGATATGATATTAATATCAATCAAACAACATTTAATGGCACTATAAATAGTAATCAAATAAACACGAATGGTGGAACGACTAATTTTGGAATTCGAGTGTCTTTAATTGGAACTATTGAAAATAACTTTACTGCAAATGCTAATCATATTGAAGTTGCATCCGGTGGCCCTAGTTGTTTAGGTATAGCCTTATTATCTGATGTTGATAATAACCAAAATGCAGTTTTAATGAATAATGTTATTACGAATGCAGGATTAGATATAGGGGCAGGAATATTTGTAAGTAATTGGAAAGAGTCAACTGTTACAGATAACACTGTTTCAGTAGGTATATCTAAGCCTGGAATTGAGTTTTCAAATAGTGGTAGTTCCTTGATTCAATGCAATACTTCATCTAATGGAAGCCGAGGAATGTTATTTAATATTTCTCCGGAGAATAATATTGTAAACAATACTTGCTACGCAAACAGAAATGGTGTATTTTTTTCAGGAGACTGTCTTGGTTCATTCATTGGATATAACCACTTTAATAGTAGTATCAATGAAGGATCATTATATAATAGAAATGCATTTACTGGAATTCAGTTTCATGATAAGTATAATTCTTGGTCCCCTGTTGTAAACACCACTAAAGCTTTCCATCCAAGTGGAGCATTAGCCGCACTTTGTCAATTAGCATTTCCGCAAGGAGCTTTAGACCCATCTATACACAGACCGAAGTGTGTACCACCTACCTTAATTTCACCAGAACATTTACCTGCAGGCCTTGAGCAAGCTTGTTCCATGGGTACTGGCAATGAGGATTACTTTCAGTATCATTCTAATCCATATAATACTGGAGAAACTTATAATAATTTACTAAGTAGTAGTAGCGTTTTTGATGAAATGTCAATTCCATTAATTACTAGCACCAAGCAATCCATTTATGAGTTAATTCTTTCAAATCCAGCATGGACCAATGACTTTGGTAATTTGGCCAGTTTTTACTCTGCTAATCAGAACAATTTTATAGGATTGAGCTCAGTCTTGAGAAAGCAATTTAAGGATTTTGAACAGACTTTGTTAGCTCAAAGTCAAGCATTAAGTACCCTATATGGACAATATAATATCTTGGGTCTGCAATTGGATAGTTTGAATCAACTCCTTCAAATGGAGTCAGATCCAATTATTATACAAAGCTTACTCTCTCAAATGGATGCGGTAGAATTGCAAATGGAGGCAATTGTCGAAAGTATTAACAATCAGCTTTTATCAAATCAACAAATAAATCTTGGTATATTAAATGCTCTTCAAGGTTTAAATAGCAACTTACCTGCTGTAAGCTTAGAACAAACAAACGAGCAGAAAATAAATACCATAATTCTAAAAATATGGAAAAATGAATCCATTTTGCCGATAGAATTAAACGATCTGAGATCAATAGCACAAATGTGTTACGCTTATGGAGGAAGATCGGTCTTTGATGCACAAAACCTGTGCATGTCCTTGTTAGGTGAATATTTTTCACAAGACGATTGTAATAATGGGTACTCAAATGAAAACCTTCAGTCAAGGTCTAATTCAGCATTTAAAGTACAAGTTAATCCAAATCCTGTTTCTGATGAATTATTTGTAAATATATATGGTCATAGCAAATCAGAAATTAATACGATTTTTGAACTGACAAATAATCTAGGTGAGTCCGCAATCCCAGAAAGTGAAAAAATCAATGTGAATGAGTTTAAGCTGAAGCTCAGCAATCTTCTAAACGGTATTTATTATTTATCAGTCACTCAAGGTGAGAATAAAAAAGTAGTCAAAATTATTGTTAATCATTAAATTAGATTATATTTGTATATGGAGTCAAATAAAGTGGCTCCATTTACAAAATTGTGAATCATGAGAGGACTTATTTACGTCTTTGGATTTGTTTTTTGCACTTTTATATCATTAGCAAAGGCGCAAAAAATAAATTTCGATTGGACCAAATCTTTTGGAGGAGAAAATTATGAATTGCCTAGATTCATGAAAGTTGATGCTGTGGGAAATATATATTTATTTGGAGAAACTGAATCAACTAGTTTCAAGGTTGATGAAAATTACCTTTTCAAAAATTTTCCTCCTCGTATTCAAAATTCCTTTTTATTAAAATATTCTGAAAGTGGTAAACTTTTGTGGAAAAAAGTCTTATATAATGATATTGGAATGAGTGTGTTTGGTTTAGACATTGATCTTAACCAAAACATTCTGCTCACAGGTCATTTTAGTGGTAGTTACTTAAATGTTGATTCTGTTAAATTCACAAATATTTATAATTCTAATAATATTTTCATTATAAAGCTAGATCAATCTGGAAGAATAATAAATCATAAAGTTTATAGTACTTTATTATCCCAGATAACTACCTATGGTGGAATTACACATGATGCCAAGAATCATTATTATTTAGCTGGGTCGACTGAATCAAATATATATAACCAAAATAATGATACCATATTTAAAAGAGATAGAAAGGATGGAAACATTCTTATTATTATGAAAATGGATAGTCTATTAAATATTCAGTGGGTTAAATCATTTGGAGGCAAAGGCGATCTAATTTTTGATGTATCCTGTGATCAGGAGGATAATTTAATTGTATATGGTTGGTACCGATATAGAACTTTAACTATTGATTCTTTGATGGTAAATAATTATACAAAAGAGTACGCCCCTAGCGTTGGATATGGAGATGAAGAATTATTTATTACAAAATTAGATTCAAATGGTAAGGCAATTTGGTTGAAAACCATTAGTGGCGCAAGAGCTGAATACCCATCCTATGATGACATTACCCTTGATAACGCTGGTAATATTTATCTAGGGGGTATATTCAAAAGTGATACATTGTTCTTCAATGAAAATGTTCACCTAATAAGAACGAAAAATGTATTAGATTACTTTGATTTGTTTTATGCAAAACTTGACAAAAATGGAGAATGCAAATGGGCTAAGAAAATTATCAATGGAAATGATCTTATCGATGATATGTCCATTCATTTATTGAATAATGGAAATCTAATAATTACTGGCAACTATGATAGTACTGCATTTAAATCAGGGCCGGTTATTTTATCGAACAAGGGCCATGGTGATTGTTTTATATTTCTAGCTAATAACGAAGGAGATATAATTAGTGGCACTTCATTCGGAGGAGATGATATTGAGTGGGATCAACAGATTACGTCTTACGATACTAGTATTTACATATTTGGAGCTTTTTCAAGTAAAGAATTGCAAATTAGAAATGAAGTATTAGTGAACGACACCATTGATGGCACTACTGATGCCATATTCATTAAATTGCATATTGACTCTCTTACTTCAATAAATGATTTTAAACCTGTTAGTGAAAATATTATAGTATATCCAAATCCTGTGAATGATTTTCTATATATAAGTACTCCAGAATATTTTAATATTCAGGCATTTGGAATACATGACATAACAGGAAAATATTATTCAGTGGAGCTAATAAATAAAGAGCTAAATCTATCAATACTTCCCGTTGGAATGTATTTCTTGTCTGTTGAACTTAGTGATCATAGAAAAGTTATCAAAAGAATCATAAAGTATTAATTAATAAATTTTACACAATAGAAATTTCATAAAAATCAAAATTAAATATGATATTGATTAATATAAATTTGCCAAAATAAACCAAATCTGAAGCAAATAGCAATAAAATCATTGCCGCACTTTATTGAAATAATTAGTTCAAAAGAATTTGCATGTGGCCATATGGTTTATAGAGGAGTATCAAATTCAAAAAAGCATGTTTTAATACCTAGTTTGGGAAGACTGAATTTGAATTTAGTAAGTGAAAGCAATTATGAAAGTGAGACATTTAATAGATTTAAACTGCGTTCAATTACAAGTATGAAAGTTGAACCTAAAAATGATTGGGAATGGTTGGCACTTGCACAACATCATGGATTACCTACAAGGCTCTTAGATTGGACTTCTAGCCCTTTAGTTGCATTGTATTTCGCCACAAAGCCTGTATTAGATGATAAAGGATTAATTAAATCTATTTCAAACTATGGAACGGCTGTTTATGCATGGCATACATGTAATTATATAGATATAGAATCTAATACTTCTCCATTTAAATACTCAGAGTGTGGACTTTTTTATCCTCCACATATTACTAATCGAATTACTGGACAATTTGGCCTGTTTTCCATTCAACCTAAACCAAGAAAGACATTTGATTCACAAATTGAAAATGCAGCAAATGAGATAATAAAATTAGTTTTATCAAAAAGAGCATCAGAAAGAGTACTAAAAGAATTGTATTTTGCCGGGATAAGGCACGAAACCATTTTTCCAGATTTAGATGGATTTAGTTATGACCTCAAAGTTAAATTTAACTTAGCAAATTGTCATGTAAAAAACTAATAGTATTTATAGAAATCTAGCATTCAACTTTCATCAAAATAGGATAAATAATTATTATTTGTAAGTTGAATTAAGAATTCTCAAACGCATTTCACTTTTACTAAATTGTAATTACAATTGTTCATTTTTTACAGAAATGAATTTTATCAATGAAATTGCACTAAAAGGCCGACTCGGCTTTCCATCAATCATTAACTTTAAATAAATCTTATAATTTGGTAGATTAATAAAATCTTCAACATCAAATTCTGGATACATCTCCTTTGTCAATATCATTGCATCTTCAGTGCCAATTCTAAATGAAATAATAGTTCCAACATTACCCAGCACTGCACTTTTAATATCTGGATCAAGTTGAGCCATATACTGGTGAGCCATTGTCATTCCAACTTTAAACTTGCGAAGTTCGGAAAACATACCGATTAGTGATAAGGTGGTGAAATTATGAAATTCATCTACATAGACCATAAATGGAATTCTCTTGTCTTCTTCTGTGTCTACTCTGCTGAATGATGCAGATGCAATTGAAGTAATAAATAAGGCACCCAAAATATGCGATACGTCTGCACCAACATGACCTTTAGATAGATTAACCAGAACTATTTTCTTCTCATCCATAGCTTTCCTTAATGATACTTCATCTGGATTCTCAATTAAAACTCGCTTAATAACCGGATGTACAAGCATTCCGCCTATTTTATTTAATACAGGCAATAAGTCGTATTTATGATACTCTTTGAATTCGCGTTTCCAGAATTTTTTAACTGATTCACTTTTCACATGCTTTATGGCTTCTGTCCTGAATTCTTTGTTGAGCAATATTTCAACGATGTCGGCAATGGTCGCTTTTGGCTGATCCAGAAGCGTTAGAATTGCATGTCTAAGTATATGTTCTAACTTAACACCCCATGCACTATCCCAAAGTTTAGAAAAAACATCCAGTATTCCGGATGCAACTAACGATCTCTTTTCTATCGATACTTTTCGAAACGGGTTATACTTCAACTTTAAATCAGGATCTGTAACATCAAAATATATTAAGTCTTGTTTTCTATGTTCCGGTATATTCTTTACAACCTTTTCAACTAAGTCACCATGTGGATCTAAGAGACAGCAACCTCTGCCAGCATTTATATCCTGCATTATCATTGTTTCTATTAGGGTAGATTTTCCTGTTCCGGTTTTTCCTATCATGTAAGTATGCATTAAGCGGTCAGCTTGCTTGATACCAAATCTTTTTTGTTGGTTCCGGTAAGTGGTATGTCCAATATATGTTATGTCAGGGTTTGTATTTTCCATACTTGAATGATGGCTGAATGAAAAGAATTAACCAAGACAGTCAATATATCCATTTTGGCAAATAAAGCCGTCTACAATTCTCAAATTGATTAATTACACTTTAAGAATGGAAAATGAAAATACAGGATTAAAACCAATACAATTTATTCGTGAGCTATGCAAACATAGATCAGAGCAAGAAATTCGGGAATCTGAATTTAATTTCATGGAGTACCTTTTAATTGTTAAAGAAATTTCAGACAGACTTGTAAGTGAAGGAAAAACTTTAGCAGACATTGTCGATTCCCATTAAGCATGATAAAATTCAAACATTACTATGAAAAAAATATATGGTTACATTCGGGTTTCAACTGTCAAACAAGGAAATGGAGTATCGCTTCAAGAGCAAAAAGAGGCGATAATTCGATATGCTGAAAAACATCAACTTACAATCATAGAATGGTTTGAAGAGAAAGAAACTGCTGCGAAACAAGGAAGACCAATATTTACACGGATGATCAATCTACTCAAAGATAAAAAGGCAAACGGAGTCATTATTCACAAAATTGATCGCGGTACTCGAAATTACAAGGATTGGGCTGCACTGGAAGAATTACTTGGATCCGGTTCTGAACTTCATTTTGCGCATGAAAGTTTAGATATGAACACAAGAGCTGGAAGACTCACGGCAGATATGTTGGCTGCCATAGCGGCGGATTACATCAGAAATTTACGTGAAGAGGCATCAAAGGGCTTATACGGTCGATTAAAGCAGGGTATATATCCTTTCGGAGCTCCAGTTGGATATTTAAACAATGGAGGCGGCCAAGTAAAGACAATTGATCCTATCCAAGGGCCATTGGTCAAAAAAGCATTTGAATTGTACGCTAAAAGGGAGTATAGTTTGAGTTCTTTGGTTCCAGTGGTTAAGGATTTGGGGTTAAGAAATTCAAATGGTCATTATATTACCAAGACGGGATTATCCAAAATACTTAATAATCCATTCTATGTTGGAATATTAAAAGTTAAAGGCAAACAATTTCAAGGTAAACATGAGCCTTTAGTTTCTTCAGAGTTATTCCTCCAAGTGCAGAATATTTTACGTTGTAAAACTAACGTAAAGCAACTCAAACATGCCTTTCTTTTTCGTAGATTAATAAAATGCAATGAATGTAATTACACACTTATAGGTGAGAAACAAAAAGGCCATATTTATTATCGATGTCATTCCAAAAACTGTCACACTAAAGGAATTCGAGAAGAACTCATCGAAAAGCTTGTATTGAATTCCTTTGAGAATATTCAATTTTATCATATCGAGGAAAGAGTTTTAAATGAACTTTTGCAAGATATTCAGCAAAATTGGGAGAAAACACAAACTAAACTTGAAGAATCATACAAGATGCAAAAACATAAGTTAGCTTTAAAATTGGATAGACTCACAGATGCATATATCGAAAATACAATTGATAAAGAAGTTTTCGAGGATAAAAAAGAAAAATTGATGATCGAGCAACAAGGATTAAACCACCAAATTGAAGAGCTTTCAATTAAAAAAGATTTGATTTTTAAAAAAGCGGAATTTTTCCTCGAACTACTAAAAAGCATTAAAAAATCATACTTAAATGGAATTTTTGAGGAAAGGCGAAAAATCTTAAAATTAGTCACCTCGAACCTATCAATACAAGGAAAAAAGCTAATAATTACAATGAAATTACCATTTCAAGATATTGCAAACCGATGGAATTTATCTTCGGGTGGGCATGTTCGGAACGAGTCTCGAACTTGTACAGTAGATTGTGCCATATCGGCAACTAATTCGCAAGAGCTTGTGGATAACTTAGAATTAAGAGCGCGAATGAAAGATTTATTTGAATTGATTTTAAAACACTGTCAGTCGGTCGACATTGAAAAAGAATATAACCTGGAACAAGACTTATGACTTATGAACAAACAACACAAGTTCCAAATATTCTTTTTGACCTGCATCTCCCAAATCTAACTGAATCCGAACTAAAGATCATTCTCGTCATTATACGTCAAACTTATGGTTGGATAGACCGATATACTGGTAAGCGTAAACAACGTGATAGAATCTCTCATACCCAGTTTATGACCAAAACTGGCTTATCCCGAAGAATCATTACGAATGCAATAAAAAACCTTAATTCTAAGGGTTTAGTTAGTATTACTTGCCGGAATGGCAATTCACTCAATGGAAGTGTTGAGAGACGTGGTAAAACTTCAATTCTTTACTCCCTCAACATGTGCAAAAAAGAACATCAACATGTGCACTTTCCGACATCAACATGTGCAAAATTTGCACATAACAAAACTAACTATACAAAAGAAACTATTACAAAACTAAGAAGCAACCGACCTGTGCATATTGGAGAGATTATTAACCAATACCGTATATGATAGGGTTTGTCTTTAAGTATGCACGGACTCGGTGCTATTAAAGACAATGGAATTCAATCAAGAAAGAGTATATAACTTCGTAAAGCGAGTAATGGGGCCGAATAGAACAGAAGAAGAATATCGTGAAGCTACTTATAATTACAGCGAATTATTACAAGTTATCTGGGAAATTGCAGATCGGCTGGAAGAGGAAGGGAAAGATCCTATAAATTATAATTTGGAAAGAAACGAAGAATAGAGATCCGCTATTCATTCGCAGGAAAAATATAAAATGGAATAAACAAATTTATAAGTATGATAATTTAAAAGCTAAGAGCAAAGCACCTCAAATTCTGCATTAAGCGTCTCCTTAAGCAGCGTATATGTCGAGCCAAGTAGTTCTAAGACGTCTTTGCTCGCAGCCGACTTTTTTAATCCTGGTTGAACAAGGATGATTTTTATCTTTGGTCTTTTATGTGAATTATTCTTTATTAAAAGTTCTAAAGACTTCAAATCTCCTTTCAGAAACCTAGTTCCACCTCTTTTTTGCACTTTAACCTCCCTTGTTTTTATATGATCAAAAAGTCTTATTAAATTTGGTACTGCCTTCACTGTTTTCTGAGCTTGACCACACAGTTCATAAAAATCCTTTACTCTCGAACCAATAGGGTTTGATTTTAAATTATACTTGCAATGAAATATTTCAATTATCAAACGATCATCATTTGACCCAAAACATAGTAAATCTGCAACCTCTCCAGGTTCATCATCATTAATGATAATATCGAACCTTCCAGACTTATCTGTTACGTCATAAATTTTATTTTGTATACTATCTTCTACAAATGGTGGTATAATTCCTCGTGATTCTTTGGATATATCCACACGTTCCCAATCATTAGAGGTAATCAGATTAGTATCTAATGGAAATAAGGATTCAGGATTAAAGGGTTTGAAGTGATAGTTATTTTCTATAAATGTTCCGTCCATTAATCTAATTCTAAACGCGTCTTCCGATTTTAAATAAACAATGAAGTCTTTGGTTTTGGTTTTCCTAACATACTCGATCTTTTTAAAATCTACAGGAACATAGTCAAAACTTTCACCCTTATATAATAAATCCATGGATGAAGAACCGCCACTATAAATAAATTCAATTCTATATCCATTGCTAACTTTGCTTACAGATAAAGTTATTTCATTTAATTCGAATGGCAAACCATCAATAATAATAGATTGAACAGATTCATTCTCTTGATAAAAAAGTGATGGAAAATCTATAGATGTGGGATCGTTAAATGCTGTCAATTCTGATTCGTCAAATTGTTTGGGTTGCAAAAATCCTTTGAATATAGCATTTACATCAATTTCTGGGTCGGATAACTTCCTGCCAATTTCGTCACACCAATCCTTCCATTCTTGAATATTTCCAATCAGTCTAGACCAAATTTTACCATGTTTAGACGCACCAAGAGTCAACTCTTCTCCGTCCTTAAATCCTAGTCCATATGCGTTTGATTTACTACTTTTGTTTTTCTCCATGTCACTGATTGCTTCGAATATATCCGATCCAGCATACATTGCATATTTAATAGGGCCGTCTGTGTTTTTGTCTACTCCAAGATTAAAAAGAACTACATGCCCTAAGCCGTAATAGCATTTAAATGGCAATTCCTTTTCAAACTTAAAATCAATATTAATAACTTTTTGAATCAGTGTTATGTCAGCAACTTTCTGTGAGCTATTTGCATATAATAGTTTATTTTTTTTATCAAAATAAAGCAAAACTAGTTCCCATGTACTTTCAGTAAAAACTTTTGAATCCAGCCAATCAATATTTTCATCAACTTGGTAAATCCCTATAGCTAATCCATCTTCTTCGTTTACATCACACAGAGACAACCCTTCTTCTTTTTCTAAATGCTTTCCTAACTCTTCAGGCTTCCATTTATCATCTCGTGCTTTAAACACAGTTGCACTTAACTTAGGCTTTATGTTGTAAAGAGGGATTTTTGAATTTTTAAAATTCGCAAGAACTTCTTGAAATTTTATTTTCTTTTGTATCTCCCTTGCACTAGAAAAAGCAATAAGCTTACCCCAATCAGCATCCTCTTTATAAAGTTGTTTTAATTTTTTCTCAATTTTCACATCTGCGATGTTAGCAACTATCTTAGCGGAATCTTTACTTTTATTCGACCTGGTGAAGCGACCGATAAATTGCAGAGTTACAGTTAGACTTTTTCTTATATCATGCAACGCAGCAATTTTAAGTTGAGGTATATCTATTCCTTCACCCAGCATATTTACACAAACTACAATTTTTGATTTCCCACTACGTAATTTTTCAATTAGTTCTTTAGAGGAGGTTGATTTTGAAGTAATAAGAATAGGGTTATATTCCGTATATTTTTCATAATGATCAGTAAAAATCTTTTTTGCTTTTTCAATATTATCCACCCGAGCCATCAATAAATGATCCTTACCATCAGAGATGTCTTTTTTTAACAATTCAATCGCCTTTACTGCAATTGTTTTATCCCAATTATCAGGATCATAATCAACTACAGGTACGAAATCTATTTTTGTAAAAAAGTTATTCTTTTGAGCATCTTCTAGGGCATAGTTAAAAACAATTTTCCCTAATATTGGCTTTCCGTCTTCACGAAATGGCGTTGCGGTAAATTGTATTACTTTTGGTTCGGTAAACTTTGTTTTAAGATTATCCCAGGTTGGTGCAGATGAATGATGTGCTTCGTCAATAAATACAGTATTAATATTTTTATTTAGTACACTCAATATATTTGGTGATAGTTTATTTAAGATAGATGCTGTAGCAATTATTAAATTACTGCCTAAAATCATGTTTTCCATTGCAACTTCATTTTTCAATGATGAACCAATTTTACACACTATGGGATTTAATGCGTTAGTCGATACGACATTAATCTTTCTAAGAACTCCCCATTGCTGACAATTAGTAAAAAACTGGTTTCTTAGTCCGTCTGAAGGAACGATTATTAAACTTCTAGGAATTTTATGGCTAACAATTGTTCCCAGTATAGTTTCTGATTTCCCAGTACCTGTTGGTAAAACTACTGTAATTGGCTCTCTAGAAATAGCTACGTTTGAGAGTATCGCATATATTCCACCAATTTGAGGCGCCCTAAGTCCTTCAGATTTAGTAGCTCCCTCAGAATCAATTTCTTCTTGTTTTAAATTAATATTGTTAACCAAAGAAGATATAACTGATTCTAGCTCTAAGGTGTTGGTTGGTTTTGTTCCTGTCGACGCGCCTGAGAAAGTTTTCCATTTAAGGGAAATGCTTCCATTAATAAAATTTGGAATTATATTTCTTAAACTTGAATTAGATATAATTGAATCTGTTAATAATTTTTTAGAACTTTTTGGTAATACGCTATACTTTTTTGAGTCCGTTGTTTCAATTACGATGTAACCCCTATGTGTTTCAAACTTTTTTACAAAAATGGTTGATTTGCCTCCTTCTATCCAAACTTGTTCATTATCCTTAATTCTATAAAAGTTCCTTGCAAAAGGTTCAATTACTACTTCAATAGGATTGGCGGGAGTTATAATCTTCATAACACTTAATTATAAGACTTTTGTGACAAGAACACTAACTTTATAACCTTGAAGCCAAATATAGCATTTTTAAACAAGTATTAATACTGAAATAAATGAAGTTCGAGGTTTTCATCAAGTGTCAGCAATACTTTTGATAATTGCGACAATTCAATTCAAGCGAATTATACTTATTCTATAAGGAATTTTCGATTTACTTGCCAACTTGGCAAAAAGTACCGTCTTGTGGGCATGTTCGGAACGAGTCTCGAACCTGTACCGCATATTCTGCCATAACGGCAACTAATTCGCAAGAGCTTGTGGATAACTTGGAATTAAGAGCGCGAATGAAAGATTTATTTGAATTAATTTTAAAACACTGTCAGTCGGTCGACATTGAAAGAGAATATAACTTGGAACAAGATCTATGACTTATGAGCAAACTACACAAGTACCTAATATTCTCTTTGATTTACACCTGCCTTCACTCACTGACTCGGAATTAAAAATACTCTTGATTATAATTCGTCAAACTTATGGCTGGATTGATAGATATACAGGAAACCGTAAATTGCAAGACAGAATCTCCCATTCTCAGTTTATTACAAAAACAGGACTATCGCGAAGGGTAATTTCAAAAGCTTTAAAGAACCTTGTCTCTAAGGGATTGGTTAATATTACTTGCCGGAATGGTAATAATCTTCAAAGAAGTTTTGACAGACGTGGCAAAACTTCCCTTATTTACTCCACCAACATGTGCACAAAAATACCAAAACATGTGCACTTAACGACACCAACATGTGCACAAAGTGCACATAACAAAACTAACTATACAAAAGAAAATAAAGCAAAAATAAGAATTAATAGGCCAATGCAAATTGGGGAAATCATTAAACGGTTTGGTATCCTATAAAAAGGATTGTTTTTGAATTTGCATATGAGTGGTGCAATCCAAAAAAATGAATTACAATAAAAATAGTGTACATGAGTTTATCAAATTATGTTATTTACTGGTCCAGATAGAAAAAAATATGTAAAGAATTAAATATCAAATAAAGAGATATGTAATTTGAAATATTGTTTAATAATTTTCGAATTCTATCGAGCCAATTAGCCCTTTTACCATTATGAGTAATCCTTTCAATTTGAGCATTATTCCGTAGTATTTCCGCTTTAGTTAGTTTGGATAATGCCTCCCAATTGTTGTTAAAAACATAGATTGCGTTTCCATATAATGCTGATTCAAGTATAAAAATATTTTTACTTGTAAAGCCAAACACTATATAACCATGGAAGCCATTTGTACCACAAGCTGTAAAATCTGGATCAAGATGATTAATATCTTCTAATCTAGATTCAATTACTGGTATAATCCGGGATTCTTTAATAGATTCTAAAAGAGGTCGCAGTAATGCCTTTTGTTCTGACCATGGTCTTTTACCTGGAGGAAAAATATTCCAATTAAGACGTTTATTAGGAATTAAAGCAGGTACTAAGTCATTGGTCAAAATATGACAATGACTAAATAATTCTAGCAACAAATTAATTTGATGGACCACCTGAATTTCATTTTCAATAGAAGCCAAAATAGGAGGTGTTGAAATATATATATTCCCATGCTCCTTTTTGGTTATTACTATTTCTATTGAAGGTGGTTCAATAAAAATCCTAGGCCACCTTTTGTAAGGAACTAGTTTGTTTTGGCAAACTCTTTCAGACCTACCTTGTCCAGCCCATTGTTCCCAACACCATTCTATTTCTCTATAGGCCGTTTCTTTCGGTTTAGATTTGTCAGGTATGCCTTTACCTTCTGAATTAAATTTACTAACTGGACCAATAGAAGCTGGCAGTAAAGATTCACCAATTTCCATTGACCTTGTAAAGCCAAGACTGAGAATTAGATTTTTATTTGACTTTTCGTTTAATATAACCGAAGGTAAAATTTCTGTTTCGAAAAGTTCATTTCGAATATTCTTTCTTAATTTACGTATTCTTTTTTTAGTAATCATTTAAAGTCCAATGGAATTTATAATAACAAAATATATATTACTGGTCATATTTTATCGTTATCTCGCAAGTATTTTTCAATTTTCTTGACGCTTGTGCTATCTGTAGCTTTAATTGCGCCATTAAGCTGTTGGGAAGATATATTCCACTTCTTTGTCCAATAATCCACTTCATAAGGTTCTTTAGTGTTAATCCTGGTACGATCTTGATAACCACGCTTAGATTTGTCATCGCTCATTTGAATTAATTTTTTAAATAGTTTATTAATAATTTTATATGTTATGATCTACTCGGTCTATTGATAAATTACTGCGTAATAATTTTAATGAAAATCCAGAACTTACAACCTCCAAATTACTCAAAAAAACAGGGAACCAATCGTTATGGGTTAATTGATGACCTTTGCCATCATATGCAATAATTCCAATTCTTTTTGTCCTAAATTCCATTTTTTGAAAATTGGATAAACTGGAATTTGTAAAAAACACTTCGTTGTCAAGTAGCTCTGGATGCTTAAAATCAATTTTTTGCAAATTCATATATACAGTATAGCAACTTAATAGACAAGTGTCTAGTTGCATGTTTTAGAAAGTTAATCAGCTATAATGATCCTTATATCCCTTAAGTCTCCCTTTATCGTCTCTAGGGCAAAAAGATTCGCAACCTTTTACTAAACTCTGGTCTTTAGAAAAGCACCATACTGTTTGAACTAGGGATTTTTTCCTCTCCTCATCCACAAGTACAGGGGTTGTAGTCAGCACTCTTTCTTGAACATTAATTGTTTCGACAAGCATTTCATTGTCCTTAAGGTCAAAATGTTTATGAAGTAATGAGATGCCAAATTTATTTTCCATACCATATTTCTGTATTATTTCTTTTAATTCAGTAAGGCAATCTGTATCCTCTTTGGTTATTAGAGCCACATCTTGAATATCGGAAAGCTCATTGTGCAGAATTGGATTTAACATAGTTTTTTTTACAAAAATACTGACTTTTATTATCTATAAAGGAGCAATAGTAAAAAATGGTATTTGTTGCAGTATGATTGCAGTTGGTAACATATAAATTCGCTATCAATTTAAGAAAATTATTGGAATCATTAAATGTGGTGAATTTATGGATATCACTTTTAAGTCATTGACAGATATTAAATCGAAAAGTTATAATTTAAGAATCAAAAAAGATTTGAATGTAATATTCTCATGAACTTCGGAATTGACCTATTCAATAGGCAATGAACCATTTAAATTACAATATTTCCAACGGTGCCTTTGTGCTGTTGGTTTGCAATCTGCGACTATTTTTAATCGTCGAAGATTGTGGGTTCCATCAGACACAGAGGCATCAATTATATATATTTACTTTCCATTTCAAACAAACAATTGGTTTTGGCTCCTTATGGATTAATGAAGTAATAACTAGTCGTGGAACTCGGGCGAAAAATATTGCCAAATTGGCAACAAATACTGTCTACGATGGGAAGTATTATAAGTATAAACTTAGGGCATCAGAAAAATTATTTCTGGTGCCCCTTTTTAATTTATGTCTTCACCACCAAATTATTTAAGAGTATATCGGAAGCGTTCTGGATTAATCCAGGAAGATATTGCTTTTATTATGGATTTGCCAGATTACTCCAATATCTCCAGGTATGAAAAAGGACAAAGAACACCAACCATTGAATTGCTTCTAATATATCATCACTTATTTGATGTTCCAATTGAATCATTTTTTGAGCAAGAGTCGGAAATTATAAAACTGAGATTAATTCAAAGGATAATTCAATTAGTGCCAGAATTAAAAAAAGAGCAAATAACATTAAAGAGCACCCTAAGAATTAGATTTCTTGAAGAAACTATTAAAAGACTAACAAAATGAAACATTATGAAAACACAATACGAAAAACCTAAAATCGTTTATGCAATTTATCCGAATGCCAACGGCTTCGGATTTGTATATATGCATGGCCCAAGAACATTATTAGACTTTGGTGTTGTTCGGATAAATCCGATTTGTAATTTTCGGATTCTTGAAAAAATAAAAAGCTCCATCAGTTATTTTAAACCCGCCATTTTAATTCTGCTTGATCCAGACGGTAAATCTTCAAGAACCGGTAATCGAATAAAAAAATTGATTGATAAAATTTCAGTTTACGCACAAAGCGAAAATCTGCAGATTTTCCAAATTTCCAGAGATCAAATCCGCGATGTCTATGAGAATTTTGGAGTCAGCACAAAATTTGAAATAGCCCAATGGCTATTAACTGAATTTAAAGTACTTGAAACTCGAAAACCAAGAGAGCGTAAACTTTGGACAAGTGAGGATAGAAATATGGCTGTATTTGATGCATTGTCTCTGGCTTTGACTTGGTATTGGAGGAATGCGTAAATCAATTATTTAAATCAGCGCCGTTACCTCTCCTTCAATTCAATTCCATTACTCTTAATCAAATCCTCTAATTCGCTTCTTGCAATTCTTGTCTCGGCATAATATATTTTCTTTTGGATAAAAGCCAAGGAGTCGGATTTAGAAAAGTCAGAAACGTAACTTAAAATGTTACCAGTCTCTTTAACTAAATAAAGTTGACCATTTCTTTCAAATGCCATTACTAACCCTGGCTGTGATGGTAACTTGCTTATAGATTGAGGCATAATTCTTATAGCGTTGTTTTTAACTGTATAATATTCTGAATTCAATTCTAAATCAGTCTTGAAAATCAACAGACCAAAAAACACAACAATAAATGGTATTAGCAGAATTAAATAAAATAATCTAAGTTTTCCGTCTGAACGAAAGGTAAATAAGTTAAAAAAGAGTTTAGAGGGGCTTTTAGATTTAATTGCCGTTGTTAAATCCATATTCGGGTAAAACTGAACTAAGGTTTTTTCAATTTCAAGGCCCTGTTCAACAGATGCATGTAATAACCGGTGGTACCAATGCTTGTCCATTATGTAAATGGCTATAATAAGGATTATTCCCACAAATGCTATTAAAGATGCAAAAGATATTGATATACCAAATTTATGAAAATAAATATTTTCCTTAATGCAGTATCCAATTCCAGCGAAGATAAAAGTAAATATAGTAATTGCGAAGTTTCTGATTCGTATCTCAATGTCATTGAAGTGTTTTTGCACATCAACCACATTTCCCCAGATTTTAATAATGTTTTCTTTATCCTTATCGCTAATTGCTGAATTAAGAGGAGGACCTGGCGCCATGATTTTCGAAATTAAATAGGTTTAGTATTTCTTTAAAATTCTTAATGGTATAATCGGGTTTCACTGTTGCATTTTTAACTTCGTCCTTAATAGCAATTTCTCTTTGCACTTCTTCATTTTGCCAATGCGTAACAGCTCGAAGTAAATTATACGCTTCATTGTCAATAGCGTTGCCATAAATAGCGTGAACACTTGTAAGGTTTATTTGATTAGCCATATAAATATCTCTATCTAGCTTATCACCCATATAAATCGCATCCTTGTTGGTTGCACTGTTGTCCTTTAAAATTTTTAACAGAATTTCAGGGTTTGGCTTTTTAAATTTCGCGGGTAACTTACTTATTTGGGTTTGTGTTAAGTCCCAATGACTTGGTTCATAGACGCGATCTACGGTTTGTGGTAGTTCATGGTCTTCAGGAGAATAGATTATATCGAATATACCGTCCAAATTCAATGTTTTAATTCGCCATTTTGTGTAAAAGATATTTGATTCCGTAAATCCGATAATTCTAGTTCCTTTGGATTTAATTATTTTTAAAGTTTCTAAAACATCATTGTAAAGCTTTAGATTATTCTTCTTATTGCGATAATATTCATGAATAATTCCAATTTTCTCCTCAGAATCTCTTTCGATAATATTATATGACTCCGGAGTTAATGACTTTAGTTCTTTATATGCATAAGACACTTCGGAAGTATGATATTTCTGATGGAGTTGTTTAAAATCGGAAATTAAATTATCCTTGTTAATTCTGCACTCATTTTGTATCCTATTAGAGTAAGGGTTAAATGAGTTATACCACATTACTAACCAATCCCAAATGGTATCGTCTAAATCAGTTATTAATACTTTTACATTTTTCACAACCATAAAATTGAGATGCTAAGATAAAAGCACCTTAAGTATTATAACTTATTAAATGATAAATTCAAATAGACTTTAGCCCCTACCTCTATTATTTTCATCTTTTTCTTTTTGCCTTATATGCCCTAACTGATTTAAATGACTTTTGGTTGTCAATAATTCATATTCTTTTTGCCCGAATGTCATTCCTTCAATATATGAATTAACAGGACGTATTTGTTTTAATAATGTGCGTAGTATTTGAGGTTCATATTCGGCAAGTAGATAGCCTGCATTGAATCCTGTGATGAATTGTTTTTCGTTTAGTTCCATCAGAAAGTATCTTTTGAATGTTTTTCTAAATATTCATTGATTGAATCCCTGTCATAAAGGATGATTTTCCGTTCCGGTTGAGTGAAACGGATTTTTCCTTCATCCCGAAGTTTCTGAAGTGTGGTTTTACTTTTGATTTTAAGTTTATCCATTGCTTCGTCCGATGAAATCCATTTATCCTGTATTATACCTTCCTTTTCTTTAATTCTGGAAACTACCTTCTCAATAAGCAGGTAAAATGCTTCATCCTCCAGGCAAATGACTTCCATAAATCAAAAATACAACTTGGAATTGAATTACTTGTAAGAGTGGTCAGATTACAAATAAATCCATTTTGATACAGAAATTGCTGGCAAATCGCTGGCAAATAAAAAAGGAGCTACAAGATTGCTCTTGTAGCTCCTTGATTTTCAAGTCGGGGCACCAGGATTCGAACCTGGGACCCCCTGCTCCCAAAGCAGGTACGCTAACCGGACTGCGCTACGCCCCGAATCTATTAAATTAAAGAAGAGTAAATCTTCTTTTTTCTTACCGGATTTGCGGAGGGGGAGGGATTCGAACCCTCGGTACCCCTTTCGAGGTACGACGGTTTAGCAAACCGTTGGTTTCAGCCACTCACCCACCTCTCCGAAACAAAACTGATTTAATTACTGGTTTGCTAATTCCAGCTCGTCAGGATTGTATTCAAAAGAGACTTTTCCCTTTTGGGCTCGCAAAAATAGGAATTCTATTTAAATCGTTGGCTTTTCTGGATTTTCTTTTCAATATTCTCTGCCCTTTCTCTAAAAATAAGGTCAGAATCAATTAAATATTTTGCCATATTGCAAGAATAAAGCACTGTAGCATGGTCTTTTCCTCCAAAATACTCCCCAATTTGCTTTAAGGATTTTTGGGTATATTGCTTGGTAAAATACATTGCCGTTTGTCTCGCCATCACAATTTGCCTTTGCCGACTTTTGCCGACCAACCGTTCTACCGGAATTTTATACTGCTCACACACAATCTTAGCAATCGATTCCACCGTTAACTCCTGATTTACCTGGTTAACGTAGTTTTGGACAACTTCTTTGGCTAATTCAATATCTATTTTCTTAAAATTCAATGAAGACTCCGCTATAATACGTATCAATACTCCCTCTAATTCCCGAATATTGGA
Source organism: Saprospiraceae bacterium (assembly GCA_016787575.1). Classification (GTDB taxonomy): domain Bacteria; phylum Bacteroidota; class Bacteroidia; order Chitinophagales; family Saprospiraceae; genus Vicinibacter. The sequence continues at coordinate 22,554 of JAEUUO010000008.1, forward strand.
TTTGATATTTTGACAAATAAATTCCATGACATTGGATGGCAATTGAATTTGACCCTGGTCCATCTTAGATAATAAAATAGCCATCCGGGTTTCAAAATCCGGTACAGTCAAATCTGCCGTAAGTCCCCACTTAAATCTACTAATGAGCCGCTCTTCAATATCATTCAGATCCTTTGGGGCACGATCAGAAGCTAAAACAATTTGCTTCCCGGTTTGGTGAAGCTGGTTAAACAAATGAAAAAAGATTTCTTGGGTTCCTGATTTTCCTGCAAAAAACTGAATATCATCTAATAACAAAACATCCAAATTGTGGTAGAAATTCGAAAAATCACTGACTGTATTGTTTTTTACCGAGCTGATAAACTGATTGGTAAACTTTTCTGCATTGGTATATAAGACTGTCTTCTCTGGAAATTGCTTTAAAACTGAATTTCCGATGGCTTGCATTAAATGAGATTTACCCAATGCAGCGTTTCCATAAATGACCAACGGATTAAACATGTTTCCTGGTTTTTGAGAAATATGTATTCCTGCCTGGCGGGCTACTCTATTGCAATTCCCTTCAATAAAATTTTCAAATTGGTATACCGGTGAAAGATTGGTTTCAATTTTAAGCTTTTTAATTCCGGGTATAACAAAAGGATTTGTTATAACTCCCGGGTTTTCAAAGTCTTGCAATTGACTAGTTTTCGTTTTTGAAAGTAATTGAGGTTTCTGATAATCTTCCATTAAGATTTGATACTCCAATTTACCCCGATCCCCTAATTCTTTGCGGACGCAGGATCTTAAAAGCGACAAAAAATGAGATTCAATCCAATCATAAAAAAACTTATTGGGAACCTGGATTGTCAACGCTTGATCCACCAATTTTACTGGAACAATGGGCTCAAACCACTTTCTAAAATTTTCCTTAGGCACAGCACTCCGAATTAAATTCAGAATGTTATTCCATACAATAACAGGATCACTGATACTATGCACTACGATTGGTTCCAAAGTAATATTAAAATCGGTTTTTGGGATGGACTCTTTAATACTTCAAAAGGATTGCAAAATTGCAAAAAATAAACGGACTTGATCAAAATCTTTCATATTTTTTTATGATAATAAACTTCTGACAATCAAATACTTGTAACATATTTAAAAAACATATATATAATAAATTACTAGTCAAGAGACTGTCAGAACAGTTTTGGACCTTTAGGCAATTAAGATATTTGGAATGCCTGATAGTTCAATAAAATGTTGCATTCCTCGCTTTTTTAACTCATCCAAACCGTAATGAATATTTTCCTTAAAGTAGGACTCCAAAATTTCTTTGTCGTAGTCTTTTTTAGTTTGAATAAGTTGATCAATTGCAGTTACACTCTTATTGAATGCTTGGTTTAAAATATTTTGTTGCGCTTGATTGGTGGGTTTGATTGACACCCAAACCGCAAACACAAAAGGCAATCTAGTCATCTCATACCAGATTTCGCCTAAATCATATTCATAAGCATATAATCCTTCCAATTGAAAAGCTGCATCACCAATTTTCAAAGATGCCATTGATTCATCCTTTTTTGAATCTGATTCCATTACCAATTTCACTTTGTCCCTTTTCCAAAAATCTCTTAATAAAATTTTCAATAAAATATTTGAAGTTCTGGAAGAAGGATCTAATGCAATGGTATCAATCACCTCAATAGCTTGGTTTGAAAATAATTTGACGGTGCGAACCGGTCCGATGCATGAAATACAATACTCTGAAACTAAATGAAGTTTTTCAAAATCAACAAGTGCTCCAATTGGCAACAAAGCAATATCTACTTCCCCCGTTTTTAACATCCGGGCACACGCTGATGGAACGGCTTTCACATATTCAAGCTGATTGTCTTTATACAATGCTTCCAATGCATCCGTAAAAGGCAATGCATTCAAATACTCTACACATGCTACTTTCAACGTTCGATGCTTTTGGTCAAATGCTTACAATCATTTTCCGTTACAATTTGCCAGGCGGAATCTTTAAATTCAGCAACATACAAGCCCGTATTGCTGTGGCTAACCTTTTCCATATGCATCAGCTCTTGTTTTTTTAACAAGCAAATCATAGCTCGCAAGGTACGCCCATGTGTGCATATAAGTGCATTTGTAAATTCCAATTTATATATGTCGTCTAAAAAAGAATGAAGTCTTAAACTCAATGCATGGGCACTTTCCCCTTCATGGGCCGCATCATGGTAGTTCCCATTAGACCAGGATTGAATGATTCGATAATACTTTTCCATTAATTCAGGATCCCCTGCCTTCCCTTCATGTTCACCCCATCCTATTTCATCCAATCTGGGGTCCTTAAGTATGGGCAGTTCACTGGAATCGAAATGCTGAATGGTTTGATAGCTTCTCAATTGACTTGAACACCTGATGTGATCAAAAGAAATATTTTTGTATTGATGGTAAAATGCTTGTGCCTGACGAATACCCGTTTCATTTAAAATAGAATTAATTCCCCTGCCTTGTACTATTCCTCTAAGGTTTTGATCCGTTTCCCCATGACGCAGAATATAAAGCTTTTTCGTACGCATGTCAAACTACCGGTAAATTGTAAAAATTGTATTGAACTGCATTTGGAATGTCTCCTTCCTGATATTCTTTAATTACATTATATATAGAATCCCGTTCAACTGCTGTCCGTCCAACTTGTTGAATCAACTGAACCAACTCAACGGTGCTCATCGAAGGATTTAATTCTTCGGAACCCGCCATGGAATAAATCTTGGTTGTATCATCAATCGTACCATCCAAATCATCGACTCCAAAAGATAAACTAAGTTGAGCATTGGATCTACCCAACATGGGCCAATATGCTTTGATATGTTCAAAATTATCTAAAAATATTCTGGATACTGCATAATTTTTTAGGTCTTCTAAAATACTTACTTCAGGTAAATAGGACAGCTCATTGTCCTTATTTCTAAATTTTAATGGAATAAAGGTTTGAAAACCACCAGTCTTATCTTGCAACATACGCAAACGATCTAAATGATCTATGCGATGCGCATAAGTTTCAAGATGCCCGTACAACATAGTGGCATTTGATTTCTTTCCAAGTTGATGCCATATTTCATGTATACGCAGCCATTCTTCAGAGCTGCATTTACCACCGGCAATTTTTTCACGAAGGACTTCATCAAATATTTCTGCTCCTCCGCCTGGTAATGAATCCACTCCTGCTTCAAGCATTCGTAACATACCTTCTTCGTATCCAATTTTTGCTTTCTTAAAAATATAATGAAACTCAACAGGTGTCAATGCCTTTAGATGCAATTCAGGCCTGTGTTGTTTAATTGCCTTAAAGAGCTTAATGTAAAATTCCAAATCATATTTTGGCAATACGCCTCCAACAATGTGCACTTCAGTAACCGGTTTTTCATCAAACGATTTGACTATATCCATGATCTGCTCATGGGTATATTCCCAACCTTCCGCTCTTTTTTTTATTAGTCGTGAGTACGAACAAAACGAACAGGTATACACACAAACATTGGTTGGTTCAATGTGAAAATTTCTGTTAAAATAACTTCTGTTACCATGCTTTTTCTCTCGAATAAAATTGGCTAAAAATGCCAATTCTGAAAGACTGGCATTCTCATATAAATACAATCCCTCTTCGGTTGTTATTCGCTCAGAATTAAAAACTTTATACTGAATTGATTTAATTAAAGCATTCGAACTCAACATTATATCTATTTCCACTTGTTGGCTCATGGGTTTTACATATTAATTCTATAAATGTAACAAGAAAAAGCGTTTCCTGTTTAATTAGAAATTTTTTTATCTCAACAAATGGAATACTTGAAACTTCGGTATCATTTTGTGAATAACTTTGTGAGATGCTGTCCGTATTGATTCCTGTTTATAAATTTGATGTGCGAAAATTGGTACATCAAATCATTGAACAATGCAATTTGTGCCAAATTCAATATGAAGTCATCCTATTAAATGACGCATCTGGAGCTTCTTTTGAATTTATTTTTGACGAACTAAAATTTGAATCTTCAGTCAGATTGTTTGAGAATGAAACAAATTGTGGTCGTGCAGCTTCTCGAAACCGATTGTACAATTTAGCTACCTACGATTGGTTGCTTTTTTTGGATTGCGATGTTCAATTAATTCACTCAAATTTTATACGAAATTATCTGGAAGCCATTCAATCAAATAAGAATTCAGTTTATTACGGATCTTGTTGTTATGATAAAATTCCTCCAACAAGCCTGCAGTTAAAATTGCATTGGAAATACGGAATCTATAGAGAAAATCCTCCCATTTCAAAACGCAAAGCACATCCATACCAGACTTTTCATACCGTTAATTTTATAGCGCATCGCAGCATCCTAAAAGCATTCCCATTTGATGAATCCCTCAGCATTTATGGGCATGAAGACAGTCTTTGGGCAAAAACACTGGAGACAAATTCCATTCAAATTGCACAAATTGAAAATGAAGTATTGCATATTGGTCTGTACAACTCCCGGATTTTTTTAAGAAAAACAGCAAGCTCCATTAAAAATTTATTATTGCTGGAATTTCACAAGAAAAATTTAAATACAAAGTTGCAATCAACACTAAAAATTATTCAATCACTTATTCCTTCCTGGATTCTATTTACAGTATATAAAAGACTTGAACGTAAACTTGTTCAGAATCTCTTAAGCAACGATCCAAAACTGATTTATCTCGATATTTACAAAGTGGGACTCTATCTCAGATTTCGAAAAAAATATACAGCCTAACTCAGAACCAAATCTGTTAATTAATTTTTTAGGAATTGCAATGATTTCGTTAACTTGCCTTTGAATTTTAACAAAATTCCCAATTTCAGACAAGTTTAAATGAAAGCCAACTACATATTAAAGTTTACTCTAATTTATTATAGCTTCTTTTTCAGTATTTCTGGAATATCAAATGCTCAAACTGTGTTAAATGGAAATTTAACAGATGCAAAAACAGGTGAAGCTTTGATTGGAGCCAGTGTTATGATTAAAGGAACTACCCAAGGTACCACCACTGATTTTGATGGTGATTTTATTTTGAAAACCGCCTTAAGCCTTCCCTTGATTTTAGAATTTAGATACAGTGGGTATGCTACCAAAGAAATTAACTATACAGAAGCTGGTAAAAAAATCAACATCCAATTGGAGGTAGAATCCATCCTGATCGATGTTGTCGAAGTAAGTGGTCAACGAATAAGCGACAAACAAAAATCTTCTCCGCTGACAGTTGAATCCATGGACTTAATCGCAATCAAAGAAACGCCGTCTGCAAACTTTTACGATGGACTGGGTTCACTTAAAGATGTAGATCTTACAGCAGCCAGTCTTGGCTTTAAAGTAGTAAATACCAGAGGATTTAACAGCACCAGTCCGGTTCGATCTTTGCAAATTATTGATGGAGTTGACAATCAAGCGCCCGGATTGAATTTTTCATTAGGAAATTTTCTCGGTTGTTCGGAATTGGATGTTTTAAAAGTTGATTTGATTGTTGGTGCCAGCTCGGCGTTTTATGGCCCCAATGCATTCAATGGTGTCATTAAAATGGAAACCAAAAGTCCCTTTTATCACAAAGGACTTTCAGCCATGGTAAAAACCGGAGAACGAAATTTAGTTGAAACTGGAATTCGGTATGCTGATGTTATAAAAAATAAATCCGGTAATGACTTAATTGGTTTCAAAGCCAATTTCTTTTTTATGAAAGCCTATGACTGGGTTGCCAATAATTTTAATCCGGTAGACAATATAAAAAAAGATTCTATTTTTTACTTAAACAACATTCCGAATCCTGGAAGATGGGACGCAGTAAATATTTATGGAGATGAATATTATTCCTTAAATGACCTAACCAGTAACAATACCTTATCCGGAACAGAATCCAACTACTGGACCAATCCAGGTTTGCGGAGTTTTTATCGCACAGGTTACAAAGAAGAAGATCTCGTAGATTACAACACCAAGAATTACAAAGGAAATGCAGCAATTCATATGCGTTTAAATCCTAAAAATAAATTCAATTCACCTGAATTGATAGTTGCCAGTTGTTTTGGCAGCGGCACAACCGTTTACCAAGGTGACAATCGGTTTTCACTTAAGAACATTTTGTTTTATCAAAACCGGATTGAGATTCAAAAAACAAACAAATATTTTTTGCGCGCCTACTCTACCAATGAAAACGCAGGCGATTCTTACGACCCTTATTTCACAGCAATCCGCTTATTGGACTACACAAAAAACAATGAAATTTGGGCAAATAACTACAGAACATTTTGGTTGCTGAATAATAACTCCCCATCTAAAATGTGGGCATTGGGCTATCCAAAAGTTACATTTAATCCAAATACTGGCATGGGTGAATTTGACTTTAATGCCGCAAAAAAATGGTTGGTGGATTATGCAGATACCCTGCGCAATTGGCATCTTCTTGCAGAAGATTTTGCAAATAAGAAAAGCTTGAATCCTTCAGAAAAAACTATTGATTTTCTTACCCCAGGAACGCGTGCATTTGATTCGCTTTTCAACATCATCACTTCCGGTAAATCCAATTCAATTGAGAAAGGGACTCGGTTTTATGATCAATCTGCGCTTTATCATGTTCAAGGTGAGTATACATTTGAACCTTACTTTCTTGAAAATTTAATAGTTGGCGGTAACATGCGCTGGTATAGTCCAAATTCTGATGGAACCATATTTACTGATTCCATGGGTCGAAAAATCAGAAACTTCGAGTTTGGTTTATATTCTGGTATCAATAAAAAATTATTTGACAATAAATTGAATGTCAACCTTGCATTGCGAGTTGATAAAAATGAAAATTTCGATCTCATTTCTTCGCCTGCCGCCTCATTGGTTTATAAGCCAAAAGAAAATACCTATCTCAGAGCATCATTTTCATCTGCAGTTCGAAATCCAACGTTAACCGATCAGTATTTACATCTCAATGTCGGACGAGCCATTCTTTCAGGAAATCTTTCAGGCTTTGATAGTTTAATTACGGTTGAATCTTTTGTCAATTATTTAGGCAATCGGGCAACACCTATTGAATACATTCGAAAAGACACCATAAACCCTCCCTTTGTAGATCCAATCAGACCTGAACGAGTAAAAACATTTGAATTAGGAATTCGCACAAGTTTATTTAATTCTACATTTATCGACTTAGGATATTATTTTAGTACATACAAAGACTTTATTGGTTACAATATAGGAATCAAATCCAGATTCGATCCGGTTACCGGATTTCCAAAAGATCCTCAAGCATACAGAGTTTCTGCCAATTCAATCAATACCGTTCAAACGCAAGGATTTTCTGCTGGGATCAATTATTATTTTTCCAATTTCTTTGCACTAAGCGGAAATTATTCTTACAACAAATTGATTAAAACCAACGAAGACGATCCTATTATCCCTGCATTTAATACCCCTGAAAATAAATACAACATTGGCTTTTCTGGAAGAGACATTTACTTTACTTTTTTAGGTGGAACCATTCGAAACGTAGGATTTAATGTAAATTACAAATGGGTACAGGATTTTATTTTTGAAGGTTCACCACAATTTACCGGGTATTTGCCTGCTTACGGACTAATGGATGCTCAGATCAATTGGAGAAATTCAAAATGGAATACTACCTTTAAAATAGGTGCATCAAATTTATTAAACAAAGAGCATTATGAAGCTTATGGTGGCCCATCCATTGGACGCTTAAGTTATTTCACAATTTTGTATGAATGGAAGAAAAAATAATCATTGTTAATAAAAACTAATTTTATATGAAAAAATCTTTACTCTTATGTTTTCTTTTATTTAACCTGATTTTGTTAAACGGCCAAAATCAGCGATACCTTGACCAGGTATTCAGTGAGGTAAAAGTTGACACCAATATTGTTTATGGTGTGAATGCAACCATATTAACTGTTGCAGATCCTCGCTTTAAACAAGCAATGCCACAACCTTTGATGATGGATATTTACAGTCCGGTTGGAGACAATTTGACAGCGCGTCCATTGGTATTGTATTATCACACAGGGAACTTTTTACCATACCCGCAAAATGGAAGTGTCAGCGGCACAAGACGCGATTCAACTTGTGTTGAAATTTGTACGCAATTAGCAAAAATGGGTTATGTAGTTGCTTCTGTAGATTACCGTTTGGGTTGGGATCCAGTAAATACCAGCAAAGACATTCGGGTATATACCTTGATTAATGCAGCATATCGGGGTGTTCAGGACGGTCATACGTGCATTCGATTCTTTAAAAAAGATGTAACCGAATTTGGAAATCGTTTTGGTGTAGATACTTCTCGTATTACGATTTGGGGACAAGGCACCGGTGGTTATGTAGCGGCTAATTTAGGAGCATTAGATAGTTATGGAAAAATACCAACTGCATCCGATGGTAAGTTTTTGATTAATACACCGGTAGGAATTCTCCCGATGGTTATTGAAGCAATCAATGGAAATCTAACTGGTACCTCAGTAGGAACGGTACCTCCAGGTTTTGGAGCATTACTCGGTGTTCCGGATGGCGACACTCTTTGTTATCCTAACCATGTTGGTTATCAATCCGGATTCCAACTTGGCGTAAACATGGGTGGTGCTGTTGGTGATTCTGCCTGGATTGATCCAGGGCAACCTCCGGTTATTTCAATGCACAGCACAACAGATCCATTTGCTCCATATACTGAAGGACTTGTATTAGTGCCTGTAACTCCACCATTAGAAGTTGTTAAAGTCCAGGGTAGTTATTTAATTCAATATTTAAATTCTGCTTATGGTAACAATAACTCATTTAGCAGTCAGGCAAAATTATTTAATGATCCATATACAAAGGCTGCGAACCAACTCAACGATGGTTTGGATGGTTTGTATCCGCTCTTGAGACCAAGTCCTTATGACTCAAGTCCTTGGGACTATTGGGATCCAGCAACAAACATCAATCACACAAGAGGATTGCAAACGAATCCTGACATGTCTAAAGAAAAAGCACTTCGTTTTATTGATACTTTAATTAATTATGTAAAACCAAGAGCTTGTTTAGCTTTAGGATTAAATTGTGATTTAAGTCGTTACACCGGTACTACCAGTTTAGATCCAGCTGCAGTGGGATTGAATGTATTGCCTAACCCAGCACAAGATCAAATTGTAGTTAAAACCGATGCAGCATTTCCAATCCAATCTATCACAATTTTGGATTTAAACGGTCGTATTTACAATACGATTTCAAAAATTAATGCAAACAGCATTACAATCAATCGTGATCAACTTAAAGCTGGAATTTACTTTTTGAAAATTAAATTTGAAAAAGGAGAGAGTTTCTCAAAAGTGGTGTTTAAATAAAAAAATGTTTTAATAGAAAAGGGTTGCTTTCATCAGCAACCCTTTTTTTTTACTTTATAATATGCAATACAGAAAATTAGGACATTCTGGTTTACAAGTAAGTTTATTATCCTTCGGGTCTTGGGTAAGTTTTTACAATCAAGTTGATCAACAGCTCGCATCAAAGTTGATGGCGTTTGCTTATGATCAAGGTGTTAACTTTTTTGACAATGCCGAAATATATGCTAATGGAAAAGCAGAAACCATCATGGGGCAGGTTCTAAAAACTATGCAATGGGATCGAAGCAGTTATCTAGTTTCCAGCAAAGTGTTTTTTGGGCGCGGGGATAAAAGACCAAATATGACGGGATTGAGTCGCAAACACATACGCGAAGCATGTGACGAAGCACTTATTAGGATGCAACTCAGTTACCTGGATTTATTTTTTGCACATCGCCCCGATAAAAATACACCCATCGAAGAGACAGTTTGGGCAATGAATCAATTGATTCATTCCGGCAAAATATTGTATTGGGGGACTTCGGAATGGTCTGCCCAGGAAATTATGGAAGCACACATGGTTGCAAAACAAAACCATTTGCAAGGACCCACTATGGAGCAACCGCAATACAATATGCTCACAAGAACCAAAGTCGAACTTGAATTTAGTCAAATTTATAAAACTGTTGGACTTGGCACAACTATTTGGTCTCCATTGGCATCAGGCATCCTTACATCCAAATATCTCAACAATCAAATACCGGATGGCAGTCGTATGGCTCTTGCAGAATATCAATGGTTGAAAGAAAAAAACCTGACTCCGGAGAATTTAAAAATCGCCAGTCAATTAAATATTCTTGCTCAAGAATTGAATACAAGCCTTCCAAAATTAGCTATTGCCTGGTGTGCACAAAACCCACATGTAAGTACAGTTATTCTTGGAGCAACCCGAATTGAGCAATTAGAAGAAACACTAAAATCTTTAGACTTATTGCCTTACTTAACAAAAGAAGTTAATGCTGAGATTGAATCAATATTAAATAACAAACCTGCAACAACACCCTATTGAGTCCTGTTCTATTTTTGTATAAATTAAAAGCTGTATGAAATATCTTGCCGTTTTCTTATTGATGGGCTTAGCGTTTCAAGGATTTTCACAATGTGATTACACAAAAGGTCGATTTGCTGTTGCCTCTGAAAAAAAATTGCTGTATGGCATTCTTCCTGATTACAGAGATATTCAGGATTCATTGTTTTTAGATATTTATTACCCCATAGGATCGCCTGAACTTCAAAAACCCCTTGTAATATGGGCATTCGGAGGTGGTTTTTTTCAAGGTGCTCGAGAAGATTTTGCTAGCGTATGCAGTGATCTTGCGAGTCGTGGCATCATTTCTGCAACCATAGACTATCGTTTGGGATTTGATGGACCTTATCCTACTCTAGGTCCACCTTTTTCTTACGATGCAGCTGAAATTATACGAGCCGGCTATCGAGGTGCAACCGATATGAAAGGTGCAATTCGGTTCTTAAAGGCAAAGAACAGTCAATATGGCATTGATTTAAATCGGATTTGGATAGGTGGAGCGAGTGCTGGTTCCATAGTAGCCTTAAATGCAGCTTTTCTTGATCTGGAATCTGAAAAACCAAAAGAGGTTGGGAATATCTCTCCGATTGGAACTAAATCCAGAAACGATTTAGGTCCGATAGAAGGCGTATTAAATCAAAATGGATACGATTCTAAAATTCAGGGGGTCTTCAATATTTTTGGAGCCTTGTTGGATACCATCGCTATAAACACAGACAATAAAATAGCCGTATTTTCTTATCATCAAACCCAGGACCCTGTAGTGCCTTGCGATGCCAGACCTCCTTATTATAATTATACATTTATATCCAATAATTATCCAATTGCATATGGTACCTGTGTGATTACAGAGCGTTTAAAAAATATTGGCATGGACCCTCTTTACTACGAAAGCTGGATTTATCAGGGGAATCAACATGCAACCCATGACAATGATGCCGTCATCGATTTTTTTCTTCAACAAGCCAAGCCGTTCTTATGTAAAACAATTACAAATTCCAGTAATCATGGTCTAAATACTTTGGCTTCAGTTTACTTAAGTCCTACACTGGCTTCTGATTATTTTGTGGTTAAAAATGCACCGGAATCATTTGATTATACAATATACAATGCATCTGGCCAAATGATAATGAATGTAAACAAAAATACAAATCCATATATCTCTACAAATACGTTTGAAGCAGGATTGTATTTCGTTGAAATACAAAGTGGAAGCTCTCGAAAAACCTTACGCTGGATTAAATAGTTCGATTTTCTTTGCTTTCATGAAATACGATGTAATAATTGCCGGAGCTGGCATCGTTGGCGTCTCAACAGCCTACCAGCTTTTGAAAAGATCTCCGGATTTACGCATCGTATTGTTAGAAAAAGAAGTTGAGCCCGCTATGCACCAAACGGGCCACAATTCAGGAGTAATACACTCTGGAATTTATTACAAACCTGGCTCTTACAAGGCGTGGAATTGCATTCAAGGATATCACATGCTGCTTGAATATTGTAAACAACATAAAATTCCATACAATTTAATTGGAAAACTAATTGTTGCTACCAAGGCACATGAAATTCCAAAACTTGATCAAATTTATAATAATGGAATTCAAAACGGACTACAGAAATTACAGTTGTTGAATCAAGAACAAGTCACTGAAATCGAAGATCGCGTAAGTTGTTTAAAAGCCATTCTGATTCCACAATCTGGTATTGTTGACTATAAACAAGTTGTAAAAAGTCTGGCGGTTGAAATCAGTAAATTCGGATCTCAGATTGATACAAATAAAAAAATTATAAACGTTTTTCCAAAAAACAATGAGTTAATAGTTCGTTGTGCTGATAAATCTGAATACGTCTCTGATTTTTTTATTAATTGTGCCGGCTTACAATCTGACCGCATCGCAAAAATGTGCGGAATTAAATTAAATTTTAAAATTGTACCATTTAAAGGCAATTATTTTAAATTGAATGATGCAAAAAAAAATATAGTAGAACGACTTATTTACCCGGTCCCTGATCCTCAGTTTCCATTTTTAGGAATTCATTATACTCGTATGATGAATGGAGATCAAACCTTAGGTCCAAATGCCGTTTTAGCTTTTGACCGGGAAGCTTATTTAAACAATGGCTTCAATTTTAAAGACAGCATGGATATTATAAATTTTCCAGGGTTCTGGAAAATGCTTGCAAAACATTGGAAAACGGGGATCTCTGAATATCGAAGGAATTATTCGAAAACATATTTTGCGGCAAAAGCCAGCGAAATGACCCCAGGAATAGATTCTAATGACCTTGAACCTGCCGGTTCCGGAATTCGAGCCCAAATTATTGACGACCATGGAATTCTAGTTGAAGATTTTGTAAGGATTCGAACCCAAAATATGATCCATGTCTGCAATGCACCATCACCTGCTGCAACTGCAGGCCTTTCAATAGGCAATCAAATTGCAGATTGGTATTTTGAAAAGGATTAATTCAAACAGTTCCTTTGATTTGATTGTATCTTTGCAAGCATTTTAGATATGAAAACAAATCCTACCTTCCAGGCTACTTGTAACAATACTAAGGTCCAAAAAAGCTTAGATGAAATTGAATCTATTTCTTTGCACAAAACGAATGAGAATCAATTTAACCTTTTACATAAAAACAGAAATTTCAATTTTCAATTATTAAACATTGATCTTGAAAACAGCCAGCTTGAATTAAAAAACGGAAATAAAACAATCCGGATTCAAATTAACAGTCCGATTCAGCAATTAATTCAAACATTAGGATATCACGAAGGAAAAGCCAAACACACGGATGCTCTTATGGCTCCAATGCCCGGAGTTGTTTTAGAAATTTTAACTAAACCAAATGCTTCAGTTTTGAAAGGAGACCCTTTGATTATACTGGAAGCCATGAAAATGGAGAATATTCTGCGCGCATCCCATGATGGAATCATAAAGGATATTTTAGTTTCAAAAGGCGAAAAAGTAGATAAAAATAAAATTCTCATTTCATTTATCTGAGCATATGAATTCAGATGCTACAAATTATAGCTGGCCTAAACAAAATTTTGATTCCTGGCTTGAGCAAATTAAAAAAGAAAATCCAAATCTGGATGTAGATCAGCTTGACCGTAAAATTGATGATTCGATTGCAGTTAAAGCATTTCCTTTTTTTTCGAATGTAACAACTGCAAGCACAATCTTTTCAGAATCTCTAACAAACAGGCCATGGAAATGTGGCATCAGTATTCACATAACAAATCCTAAGACAGATAATTCTTTTTTATTGCATGCTTTGGAAAACGGAGCTGACTATGTTCATTTTGACTGCCCTTCCTATCTAAATCAGGATCAACTAAACATCCTGTTAAAGGACGTTCAAATAGAATTCATCACTTCTCATTGGCAAGTCCAAAATGATGAATCCTTCCAATTTATAAAAAACTACTTAAAAGACAAATCTCAAAAAGCAACATTTTTTATTAGCCAATTACATTCGGAACAGTTAGCATTATCAAATTCACGATGCATTTCCTTAGTTATTTACAATACAGAAAGCTGGGGCAAGGCTTTGTCGCAACTCTTAGCTTCTCTTTCAAAAGCTGCATCCCAGGTCGAGAATATAATATTTACAATTATTCTGGGAAATGATTTTATCTTAAATATTTCAGCAGTTCGGGCACTTAAATTAGTACTGGTCAAACTTGAATTGGTTTTGCAAACTTCCTTGAATCCTTATTTTGAACTTACAGTAGATCCAAATATATTGGGCAATTCCATTCACTCAAACTTGATTCGTATGTCAAGCATCGCACTTTCTGCAGCACTTACCAATCCAGATGCACTGATATTACCACCAGCAGATCAATCACAGGAAATAAAAAATAGTAAATGGTTGCGTTCATCCATTCATCTCATGCAAATATTACAACATGAGTCATTTTTAAATCGCACGCTGGATCCATTAGCGGGTTCGTATTGCATTGAAGATTTAACTGAACAAATTGCAAGACAATTGTGGGATTCTATACAATTAAATATAAGCCATGATTCGTAAAATTTTAATAGCAAATAGAGGAGAAATAGCATTGCGAATTATACGCACTGCAAAAATTATGGGTATTAAAACTGTCGCAGTATTTAGTGAAGCTGATCGCTTAGCCAGACATACCCTGGCTGCTGATGAAGCCGTCTACATTGGTGAATCTGCATCCAGAGATTCATATTTAAAAATGGATCGCATCTTACAGGCAGCAAAAGATACCCACTCAGACGCCATTCATCCGGGATATGGATTTTTAAGTGAAAACCCGGCATTTGCAAAATTGGTTGAATCTTCTTCAATAAAATTTATTGGGCCTCCTGCTTCTGCAATGGAAAAAATGGGAAGTAAGATAGGCGCAAAACAGACTGCAGCTAAAATGAACGTTCCATTGGTTCCCGGAACGGATCATGCAATCCAATCATTAGAAGAAGCTAAAACTATTGCTGATCAAATCGGATTTCCACTTTTGATAAAAGCATCTGCAGGCGGTGGAGGTAAAGGTATGCGAATCGTACATTCCAAAGATGAATTGGAACTGCAATTAAAATCTGCCGGAAATGAAGCCATGGCTTCATTTGGTGATTCTTCTGTATTTATTGAAAAATATATTTCCAAACCAAGGCATATTGAAATTCAAATTTTTACAGATTCATTTGGAAATGGCATTCATTTATTTGAACGCGAATGCAGCATTCAAAGAAGACATCAAAAAATAATTGAAGAAGCTCCTTCAAGCTGTCTAACGCCGGAACTTCGAGAAAAAATGGGACAAGATGCCCTTAAGCTTGCACTGGCTTGTGGCTATATTGGTGCAGGAACTGTCGAGTTTTTAGCAGATGAACATCTAAATTACTATTTTCTTGAAATGAACACACGTCTGCAAGTTGAACACACCGTAACCGAAATGATTTCTGGTATTGATCTGGTTCAATTGCAGATTGAGATCGCAGATGGTAAAAAATTGACTTTAAATCAACAGGACCTAAAGATCAATGGTCACAGTATCGAACTTAGAATTTGCGCTGAGGATCCATTGAATCAATTTTTACCAAGCACCGGAATTTTAGAATTGTATCAACCGCCGTCAGGAAATGCAATCCGTCTAGATGACGCTTATGCTCAGGGTATGGAAATTCCTTTGCACTACGATCCATTAATTGGGAAATTAATTTCTCATGGAAGCAATAGACTGGATGCAATCGATAAATTAAAATCAGCCATTGATCAATTTAAAATCAAAGGAATTGAAACTACTCTTGATTTTGGAACGTATGTATTAAATCATCCTGAATTTATTAGTGGGGAATTTGATACAGGCTTTATTCAAAAAAATTACGATGGCTATCTTGCTATGCACAATGATCCTGAATTAGAGGAAGCTGCTGCATTAGCTGCTTTAAAAATTTATTTCGTTGAAACCAATAAACCGAAAATCAGTACAGGACAAATTACAGATTGGAAAACCAAGCGAAAAACTTACAATTAATTGATGCATGATTGATTTAAAAAAAATCAAGGATATAAAATGGAGTCGTCCAGATCTTCCGGTTCCTGATGCCATTCAAGAATTTGAAACCTCTGAATCGATTGCAATTAAATCTTTTTTAGATCAATCCAAATTAAACGAAAATTATAAATACTATGTATCCGGAATCGCTCCATTTTTAAGGGGTCCGTATGCAAGCATGTATTTAAATCAAGCCTGGACGATTCGACAATATGCCGGATTTTCCAATGCAAAGGATAGCAATGAATTTTATAAAAAAAATCTTGCCGCCGGACAAAAAGGATTATCCATTGCTTTCGATTTGGCAACTCATAGAGGGTATGATTCTGATCATCCACGCGTTCGTGGAGATGTAGGAAAAGCTGGAGTTGCAATTGACAGCATCGAAGACATGAAAATT
Source organism: Saprospiraceae bacterium (assembly GCA_016787575.1). Classification (GTDB taxonomy): domain Bacteria; phylum Bacteroidota; class Bacteroidia; order Chitinophagales; family Saprospiraceae; genus Vicinibacter. The sequence continues at coordinate 38,923 of JAEUUO010000008.1, forward strand.
CTCTTTGATCAAATTCCTTTGGATCAGATTTCCGTTTCTATGACCATGAATGGAGCTGTGCTTCCCATTCTAGCATTTTACATTGCCTTGGCTGAAGAGCAAAACATTCCAAGCTATAAGCTTTCCGGTACCATTCAAAATGACATCCTGAAGGAATTTATGGTTCGAAACACCTACATCTATCCTCCGGAGCCCTCTATGAATATTGTTTCGGATATTTTTAAATATTGTTCAGCCCATCTCCCTAAATTTAACTGCATTAGCGTCAGTGGTTATCACATGCAGGAAGCAGGTGCATCTGCAGATATTGAATTGGCATACACCTTGGCAGATGGTTTGGAATACATACGAACCGGCTTAAAAGCTGGATTAGACATTGATGATTTTGCTCCAAGGATTTCTTTTTTCTTTGGAATCGGAATGAACTTTATGATGGAAATTGCCAAACTAAGAGCTGCCAGGTTGTTATGGGCTGAATTGGTTGCTGGTTTCAATCCTAAAAATTCAAAATCTCTTGCACTAAGAACTCATTGTCAAACATCTGGTTGGAGTCTCACCGAACAAGAACCTTACAATAATATAGCTCGGACTTGCATTGAAGCATTAGCTGCTGTTTTTGGTGGCACACAATCATTGCATACGAATTCATTGGATGAAGCCATTGCTTTGCCTAGTGAATTTTCTGCAGCCATCGCCAGAGAAACTCAATTATATATTCAAAGAGAAACAAATATTTGTAACTCAGTCGATCCAATGGGTGGATCCTATCAAATAGAATACCTAACTCAAGAACTATATACAAAGAGCAAAAAGTTAATTCAAGAAATTGAAGAATTGGGAGGTATGACGAAAGCCATTCAAATTGGATTGCCCAAATTAAAAATTGAAGAAGCTGCGACCAGAAAACAAGCACGCATTGATTCAGGTATAGATTCCATTATTGGAGTTAATCTGTATAATAAAAAACAAGAAGCATCTGATTTTGAAATTCTTGAAGTTGACAATACACGAGTTCGGGATGAGCAAATCGAACTCTTAAACAAAATAAGATTAAACAGAGATACAAATTTGGTTCAATCTTGCTTGAATGAATTAGAAGGCATTGCACGAACTGGAAACGGAAATTTACTTGAATGTTGCATTCGGGCAGCAAAGGCTCGTGCCAGTCTTGGAGAGATCAGCCAGGCCCTTGAAAATGTATACGGAAGATATTCATCCGATCCAAAAATTGTTTCTGGTGTATATTTCAGAAGTTTTCAGGAAAAACCTATGATGAATGAAGTTATAAAACTGTCCGACGAATTTGCAAAATATGAAGGCAGGCGGCCTCGTATTTTGATTGCAAAATTAGGACAGGATGGGCACGACCGAGGCTCACGCATTGTTGCAACCGGTTTTGCCGATCTTGGTTTTGATGTGGACATTGGTCCTTTGTTTCAAACTCCCTCAGAAGTTGCAAAACAAGCAGCCGAAAATGATGTCCATGTTATTGGGATCTCGTCTCTAACAGCAGGTCATAAAACCCTGGTCCCAGAATTAATCCAAGAACTTAAACAATTAAACCGACCAGATATCCTGGTTGTAGTTGGTGGAATTATACCCGAAAAAGATTTTGAATTTTTATACAAACAAGGTGTAATTGCAATTTTTGGGCCGGGCACACCGGTTCCTGATGCAGCTAAAACAGTCCTTCTTAAATTGCTTGCAAGGGTATAGCTAAAACCTTTTAGCTGGTTAGCTTTTGAAAATTTAAATTAATTGCAACGACCATGCAATCAACAGGGATGTTGATGAAATTTGGTTGCCTCATTTTCAAGTGGAATATACTTTTCAATGTTCTAACTGTTTTAGCCAGAATTATTCCTCACAACTAAATTATCCAGCAGATTCATAATAAAATAAAAAGGCTGCCCTAATGGACAGCCTTTTTATTTTATAGACTAAAAGAATTGTTTATTTCAATTTAGTCATTCGCTTAGTTGCTGTATGTCCTGCACCATCTAATTGATAGTAAAGCACACCTGAGTTTTCAATCTCATCTTTTTCGATTTTCAAGGTATTTAAACCTTTAACACCTTTGATATCATAAACCCGAACAACTTTTCCTGTAACGTCATAAATAGTCAATAAAGCAGGGCCGGCATTTGGTAATCTGAAGCTAATTGAAGTTTCTACTTCAAATGGGTTTGGTGAATTTTGGTATAACTCAAATACACCACTTTCAACCACTCCATTGTTTGTACGAACTCCCAAATCAACTCCTTTAATATCCAATGCTGCATTGTAAGCTTCTGCGGTAGTAATGTCGCTAGTAATTGCTAACAATTCTTCAATATTAACATCCTTCATTGCTGTAAATGTCAATGAGAACAATACTTCGTCTTTACCAAAGCTCAATCCTTCTTTATTATTCCAGCTGGTAGTAATGATTCCGTTTTCAAGAGATTTCATTCCGAAATTAGACTCATCAACATTAAGAACGCCAGCTTTCAAGCCATTATAAATCATAGCCTCCTGATCAAATTTCAATGTAAACTGATAACCTGCGATGTCTTTGAAGTTACTTGATTTGAACTCAATAGTATATTCTTCGCCTGCTTTCAATTTTCCGCTTTCAATTTCAAGATGAAGCTGATCGTTGTGTCTGCTTGATATTCCAGAGAAGTTATGTGCCTGAGCGTTGTTGGTAACATCACCCATTTTAATAGCAACAAAATCTTCATTGTGTTTACCAGCATCCGGCATTGCAATAACTGCTTCTCTAGGTGCTTTGAATGGATAAGTAGGATCAATAAATGCATAAGCCTTTGGAACAAATGTCCAGGACTGTACCTTACTGAACTCTGAAGTAATACCCAAGATCAATCTTCTGATTTCAGAAACGTCTGCAGAAGTAATTGTAGCACTGTTGTTAACGTCAGCTGCAATCAGTTTGTAAGGACTGTTTAAGCTTTCGATTCCAAGAATATGTCTTTGAATCTTAACGATATCAGCAGTTGATACTCCATTAATAGGATTGTCAGTTCTGAATGGTCTTACAACATATTCAGAAGCTGGACCGTAATCCAAATCTCCAAACATGAAGTGTCCATCAGAATGCGTAATTACTTGTTTCTTCATAGTCGGACCTACATACATTTGGACATCGCCAAACTCAGTTTCATCACCTTTCTCTGTTTTCAAGTCTCCAGTGATTCTTCCTTTTGCATTTCCGGTATTCGGACAAACGTCTTGATTGTCTTGTACGATGATTACTGTTTTGCAGTAGTCTGTATTGCCTTCCTCATCTTCTACCCACATTTGAACATCTACCAACAACTCGTCATTTGCACCTGCTGCTACGAAATCATCACAGCAAATTGTTATGCTGGTTGCATTTGGATCTCCATTGAAATAGAATAATAAGTCATCTTGATCTGTACAGTTGTCATAACTTCCTCTATCCAAATCTTTTGCCCAGATTGTTACGCACTTGCTTGTTGGCATTGGTACGGTAATTACTCCAGTCAAACAATATGGTGTTGGTGCTTTGCAATCTTTGATTTCAAACAATTGGCATAATGTACCTATGTTTCCACAACCATCTTCTACAAACCAGCAGATCTTATGGATACCAACTGGATAGTTACCACTTGCATCGAATGGATTGTTTTCATCGTCAGCAGCTGGGTTATGGTGGAACAATGGTGTACGACCAGCAGCAAACTCTTTACGAGTTAATGGACCTACTTTATAGTCATATCCTGAATGTTGTCCTATACCATCATTGAATAAATCAATCTTATAATCATAGAATAACCAATCCAATGGGCTGCAATTATCAGTTGCATCTGCAGTTATGCTCAAGTGACCATAGCAAATGTTGTTAGTTGCATTTTTAACTGCTGGTTCGCAGTCTCCAACGCTGATACTTACAACTGGTTTGTCAGTGTCATGTACTTTGATAATCTGTAAATATTCCCAACGACCTTTTGTAGGATCAATGCTTGGATCGTACTGACACCAGTCAATTACTGTCCAATGACGCAATACTTTGAAGCAAGCATCTGGTTCGATTGTGAATATTTCATCCACATACTCGATACTGATTAACGAACAAAGATCATCTGCACCGTTTTCAATAACTGGTCTTCCTAACAATGGATTGTCTGGGCTGATGTCAGCTCCACAACCGTCAATAGTTGTAGCTTGACCTGTACAGTTACCTGGCCAGGTAATGTCATCATCCGGATCGCAGTTATCAGCTCCATTGATATAGAATGGATCGCAATCAACAACCCAGATAATCTGAGTTCCTGTTACACTTACTCCATTTGGTCCACGAGCTACGATTGTACGGGTAATTTGACCTTGACCGCACTCTCTGTTATCGTTAACACTAATGGTTGGTGTATTGCCGCAATTGCTTAACACATATCCGTCAAATCCCCAAACCAATTCGTATTTTCTGTCATAATGAGCTGTATCAAACAAGCTTCTGTAATAATCACAAGCTCTGTTCCAAGCTGGTGGGTTAGATGGTGGTGCACCAGGTACATAACCAGGATATCCGGTAATGTCATTGCGTACACAGTAATTGTAGCATACTAAGTCGTTTGTTACTACTTTATGACGATCACCTAAATCTGTTACAACGCGTCCAAATGTTGGATCATTTGGATCATCTAATTTATCCACATCAAACCAGAACCAGCAGCTCACTACGATATTTGGTGGTGGAACTACTGTAGGTACTCCTTTATCCTGAACTTCGATTTCAATCATACAGTCACTGTAGTGACCAAATAAATTGCCATTTTGATTCATTCTGCTTGGAGCAATTGGACCGTCACCTGGTTCAACATCAAATACTCTTAACACAACCATGATTTTCTTGCCAACATCAGAGCAGCAGAATTTAACATGGTCATCAAAATAAATCTGATTGCCATCTAAAATTGGATTGTCATCACCGTTAACACCGGCACAGTTAGTACCATTGTCAGCCTGATTTGCATTGCTACCATTGTTGGTTCCTCTTAACTGATCCATACGGATCGCTTTAAAGAATACATGGGCTTTGCAATTATCAAATGAGCCATCATTAATGTCTTCAGCGAAAATCTTTCCATAGTTATCACCTGCAGATTGATTGCCGGAAATACTAACCACGATATTTCTATCACACACAGCTACTGGAGGTGTGTTGTCGATAACGTTTACTTTGATTGATTTTTCTGTTTTATTACCACAAGCATCTTGTGCTGTGATGATAACATTATGAACTCCTAATTTCATATTGATAATGATCCAGCTTCCATCTGCTTGTTGGATTGGTGTACCAGTCCATGAGCGAACAGTATAACTTACTGAATCAGAACAATTGTCTGTAATCCATGGGAATGGAACTTCCCATGTACCATCACAAGTCCAAGGACCTGTACCTACGATTACTGTATCAGGATAAGCAACTTTTGGTCCTTCCTGATCTAATACTTTTATTACTTGAATGTATTCAACAGGGTTAACACCAGCTAATGGTGGTAAACACATGTTTCTTACTTTCCAGTAACGAAGAATTTCATAACCGTTTGCACAAACATCGTATACCTCATCATCATATCTGATAGAGAGATTACATTCTTTATTGTCCTTGCTTAATGGTTGACCACCCAATGATGGAATACCTGTACCTAACCATTTTACAACCTGATTTGGTCCCCAGCATGCACCACTGTTTCTCCAGTTTGGATGCTCATCGTAATAAATTGGACTTGGGTTTGGATGTTGGTCATTTACACCACCTTCCAAATAATTCCAACCTAAACGTTTAGGAATTCTATCTCCACTTAAATCTCTTGTAAATGGATCTACTATACTTGGGTCTCCACCGGTTGCATACCAGTAAGCGCTATCCAACAAATATCCATCAACACAATATGGTGAAGGCAGGATATGTGGAGTAACGTCTTTATCGTAACGTTTTTCATTACATTTTAATGCTGGTAAATCCAGATTGTCATAACTACGTGGCCACTCAATTGCACTCAAATCAAATCCTCTTACGCGGATGGTTTGAGTACACTGTGATCCATTGCCCAATTCATTGGTAACAGTAAATGTTCTGTGTATAATAAATGCAATTGGGAAGTCGCAGTCTTTTGCTTTTTCAATTACATCATCCCAATGGATGTCGTAATCAAATACGCAAGTTGTAATTATCGGATTACCTAATACAGATGGATCCAATGAAGAATTACATGGAACTGTAGTATCTCTTGGACAAGAAATTGAAGGAGTTGCTTTGTATTCAATACAAACTTTGCTCCAGCATTTATTTCCTGTTGTTGGGTCAATTACGGTCACTTTAAAGCATCTTCCGATGTCAGCCGTAGTAAAGTTGTTACTATGTCTTGCACCAGTAATCCAATCTTCTATTATTAATGTGAATTTGTCTTTACAACCATAGTTGATACCAGCTAACAATTCATCAGCTGTTAAGGTACCGGTACAATTTGGTCCTAAAGAGAAATTAATCTGATCGTGACAAGATAAGTCAGTTCCATTTGGTCTAAACTCATTAACTGTGATCGTCCACATACATACTGAACTGTTACCAGCTCTGTCGGTAATAGTCGCTGTAATTTTATGTACACCAATACTCAATTGAGAATTTAATGGTGGATTTACAACCAAACGGGTAGAATCACAATTTTCAAACCAGTTTAATGCTGGATTGACTTCCAGGAATGCAAAACACTCACCACCAAGAAGATTTATGGTGTAGTCTTTTGGACAATTCAGGAATACTGGTCTTTGTGTATCGCGAACAGTTACTTTAAACTCACAGGTTCCAGTATTACCAGACATATCTGTCAATGTATAAACTACACGAGTCATTCCTACATCAAAACGCTGTGTAGTTTTAGAACCATTTGCTACGCGACCTCCTGTTGGAACTTTTGGCAATGGAGCACCTGCCATTGGAACTGGAATGTATTGTACATCCACAGTACCCATACAACAGTTGTCCATAACATCTGGATGGATCCACATTAAGTCAGCAGCACACAAGTTTGGTATATTGCTAATAATCGTATCTCTTTGAGCATATGCTCTTTGAGCGATAATTGTCAATGACCATGAACTCAATGTAAGAGAACTTGGTGCAGCAGTATTGTTTTCAACTTCAAGTCTCCAGGTTCCTACAGGTGATTTTGGACATAATGCTGCAAGAGGTTGATCTGGTTTATAGTTCAAACCAGTACCTAATGTAGCACAATTTGCCGCATTGATCTTTGTAGGATCTAAATCTGAAATTCTGAAAGCATTGATATTGGTAGTACCATTACAATTGCCATCATTCCACAATCTGATTCTTGTTCCATCTGGATGGATCAAGGTCACCTCTGAATTAGCAAAATTTGTAATAGATAAATTTAAGTTTCTAACCCAAACATCAAGGATTTTAGTAGCAGGAAGTGCTGGAACTGTTAAGCTAAAGCTTGTACAGCTAGGGCCTGAAGCTGTTCCGGTCAATCCTGAGAACGTAACGGTATCATTAGTAGCACAAACTGGAGTTTCAGTATCTCTAACCAATACATTGAAACAACAAGTCGCTTTTTGAGCTGCAATTGTTTGCATTGAAGTAGTCAAACCATTTGATGGGAATACAAATGGAACTAATATTGGATTAACTGTACCGATACTAGAAGGCTCACAAGCCTCTGCCAATCTCCAATCGTCTGCAATATTTCTGTCAAAAATGGTCCATCTATAATATGATCCGCGATCATTGTTTGTTGCACTGGTTCCACTCCAACCAGCAGCTGTCATTGCAGGTGTACCTTGACCAGTGATATTATAACCATTGGTAGTAACCGCATCCACGTTGCGTAATCCTAAATGATTTAATACATACCCTCTAGGCGTATTAATGGCCGCTTCAGGAATGTTTAAATTGTAGAAAAATCTAGCAGGATTATCTGGGAAGCCTGCAATTGCAGCACCTATGTGTAATGTTAAGACACCACCCGCTGGTAATACTGGTCCAGGCATGTTAGGTAACATGTATGAACCAATCATAATACCACGTTCAAAAACTTGAAGTGATAAACAACTTAAATCTATAGATGATGGTCCAAAGTTGGTTACCTCAACATAATCTCCATTAGTATCTGAAGGAGCAATAAATGTTGGTAATGGACTGGTAGTACCTACTACTGTTGCATCTATTTGCTGTGTAACTTCAGTTATCAATAAGATTGGCTGATCTTGTACGGTATAGCACACAGAATTATTTCCTTTAGGGAAATTACTTCCGCTTGCATCCCGAATACCCGTCTTAATAGTATCTCCAGCTTCATTTCTGATAGCATAGATTACTGCAGTATGTGGACAAACGTCTTTAACAGATACTGGAGCTAAACCTTGTAAATTATTCACACCACAAACGCCCGGAGTATTAACTACATCCACATTTGAAGGGCAGGTTATTGATGGAACATCCCAGTAATCGTTAACTACCACTTTAATAGTACAAGTATCTCTGTTGTTGCAAAGATCTCTTGCTTCATATTTTAACACAGTAGTACCAACTGGGAATCTGTATTGTACTGGATTTGGACCATAGATTTGGGTAATTACAATACTATCCTGATGTGTACAATTATCAATTGCTATCAGTTTTGGTACTGTAACATATGCATCGCAATGATCTTTTTCTGCATCCTGAACAATTGGAGGAGGACAATTCAAGAATCTAGGTCTTGTTGTATCCACAATTGAGAATCTAGCACGACTGGTAGTAAAGTTACCACAATCATCCGTTGCTCTAAAGGTTACATCCACAAATCTTGAAGGACCGCATACGCGTACCCAGTTTAATGACTGGTAATCGTTGGTGTATGTAATCTGATCACTACAAGCATCAGTTGTTGAGAATCTTGCTCTGATATTTAACCATCCAATTAATTCATCATCATTGTTACCAGATAAATTCTCACAAGAAATAGTAGTATCTCTTGCAGGAGTAACCAATGTTGGAGCCTGTGTATCTACGATGATAAATGAAGCTTCACGGGATGCTGAATTTCCAGAACAGTCGAATGCAGTAAAACGATAAACAGTGCTGTCTGTATTGCTGCAACGATCGTACTCTCTCACTAAATCGTGCTCAACACGAACGATTCCATTACAAGCATCAGCCTGAATTGTACCATTACCATTAGCAGCCAACCAAGCATTTAATTGGGCAATGTTTCCTCTGCTATCGCACTGAGCAGTAGCATTAGATGGAGGTACTGACCAAACTGGAAGAGTTGTATCACGAATTATAAACTTCGCTATGGTTCCAACAGAAATGTTTCCGCAAGAATCCAATGCATTAAACATATAAGTTAATCTGCGATTTGCACCACAGGTAACTTCTGTACGCATTAAGGTAGTATCCCAAACAAAAATTCCACCATTCAATACGTTTAAGTCTGTCTGTAATGGAGTCGAGTTTAAGTAATCAAGCATGTTCTGCTTAAGATTTGTAGCATTAGGTTGTGGTGAATGGAAATTCGTAGAAGTCATTCCACCAAATAGTACTAAACCACCACCCCAGTAACTTTCTGCAAGTACAGTTCCATTGGTTCCACCATTTTCACGAATGATTGTTTTCATTGTTGGAGGACCTACTAATGAGTGACCATAGAATGTACCACTGTATGTTGCACCAGTTGGTAAGAATGGTCCATTAAATATAGCATGTGGTATTGCTTGAATCACATTGGATGTGAAAGCAGGATATTGAATAACAACTCCACCGAATCCAAGATTGATATTACCTCCTTGGTTTGGTGCTGCATTTAAGAATAAGCGACCACCACAAGTAACCCATGATTCGATGAGATTGTTGTTATTTCCAACAAATGTATTAAATGCATTTGCAGCAAAATCCCCGCCATCTACGTAAACCAATCTGTAGTTTCTAGAGAACACTGTAGCTGCATTCACATTGAAATCAAATAAATCCCAGTTGCCAGCTCCAAACACAGCATTCATCGTTGCTGTATAAGTTCCAGATCCCCATGGGAATGGATTTGAAGTAATCAATGCAACTCTTGCGTTTGCCAATGGCTGACAAGTCAATCCACTGCATAAATCAGCAGCGGTTGCTCCTCCATGATTTGCAATCCATGTTGCGAACTCCTGAAGATTTCCTCTGCCATCGCATTCAACAGTTGTGTCTTTTGCTGGAGACAAGATAGAAGGAGCTGTACGGTCTACAATTGTAACAGTTGCTTGAGCAGAACTTGCGTTTCCACAAACATCAAATGCAGTGAAAGTAACCAATGCAGAACCTGTATTTCTATTGCAACCACCGGATAAACCATTGTAGTTGTTTGTATAATTAATTGTAGTCTGGCAAGAGTCTAATGCAACTCCATTACCATTTGAACGTAACCATGCTGATACTTGAGAATATGGATCGTTTGAATTATCGCACTCTACAGTTAAGTTTTGAGGTCTAACATTCCATACCGGAGGTGTCTGATCTCTAACTTGTAATGTAAAGGTTACTGAAGATGTATTTCCACAACGATCTCTAACTGTAAATACCACTGGAATTGCAACTCCGCAATAATTATTGATTAAACCGGAGAAATTATTCGTCCATGATAAGAATGTTGAAGCATCGCAAGCATCAGTAGCCGTTGTACCTGCGTGAGTATCAAGCCAGTTATAAACTCTAGCATACACATCATTTCCGCATTCTACAACCAGATTTGAACCACCAGTTATAACAGGTGGAGTAACATCTTGTACTGTATAATTCGCATATCCAACTCTGGTATTGCCGCAAGCATCTGTAGCCGTAAACACAAATACATAAATACCTGTACCCGGACTGCAGGATGATTGACGATCAAATACTCGATTGGTAACCGTAACTCCTGCACAATTGTCTGTTGCACTGGCGCCAGCAGCCCAAGTAGCCATAGATGGGCTTAGTGGGTTTTGGCAGTTTACAGTAATTGGTGCAGGTAAGTTTAAGGTTGGTCTTACCGTATCTGTATAAATATTTAAAGTATAGCTGTTGTTACAACCGTTTGGATCATCTACAGTATAAGTTACTGCATAGATTCCACAAGCATTGGCGACAAAAGTACCTGGTCCACCATTACCGCTATTGGTAACACCAAGACCTGTAAATGTACCACCACCCAATACTGGAGTCAAGGTAACTGACTGACCCACACATGGGTTCACTGGACTTGCAGTAAATGTTGCATTCAACAAGGTACCATCACGGATCGAGATACGCTCGCAATACACTTCAGAACAAACGATTTGCGCATTAGGAGGCGTTACCTGATTTGGTCCTGATGTTGGTCCGCAAGATGGCGTGGTGATATTTTCAGTCATACACAGATCAAATACCAAGCCACCAACAGGAACCGGTCCGTTGATTGTGAACGCACCATTAGTTGTATTCAATGTGATCGCTGGAAGAGGTGTTGGGTTTGTTACCCAAGATCTTGTAACTGTTCCAGCTGGATCGTATGATGGACTATTAACCAATGGACTGAATGTAGTAACGGGATCATTCGTTGACCAACAGATTTCATTCTGTACACTAAATGATGGTGTAGGTTGCTCAGATATCTGCAAGCAGGCTGTGTTTTGTGCAAAACATCCACCTCCAGTAGCACCTGGAACAGTTTGTACTGTGTATGTAAAGCAATAACAACCAGCTTGTGTAAATACCAAGTTTCCTCCCATGATTTGAGCTCCGGATGGAGGTGTTCCTGCAAAGGTCCACGTTCCACCACCTGTTGTAGCATTGCTAGCAAACAATACAGATAATGGAATTACACCACCTGGTTCAAGAATACATGGTATTTGTTTGTTGACCAAAGTAGCATTTGCTAATGGAGCAACGATGATATTTCTACTTAATACGTTAGAACATCCATCTGGACTTTGAACAGTGTAAGTCACTACATGAGTACCTACTCCAGCTAAAGCTGGACAGAATTCATAATTTGGATGACCACTGGTTGCAGGTTGAACTCCCTGACCAGTAAATACTCCACCAGGAGTTCCTGTAACCAATGCATCTAAATCAACACACGCTGCGTCCACACAAATAGGACCAAAACCAGTCCAGGTTGGACTTGAAGCAGTCACTGTATTTGTAACGGTGATTGTTTGACAGAATTCCTTACGGCATTCTACGAAAGTGCAACCACTGTTGTCGTAATGTTCTTGCATGCAAATAGTAGCAGTACCTGCTCCAACGATGGTTACTAAACCACCAGAAGAAACTGTAGCTACCGCATTGTTACTAGAACTATAGCCTCTTAAGAATAAGGTTGTATTCGGATGAGGATTTGTACTTAATAAGTAATTAGCAGGAATATTGTAAGTGATGGTAGGTACACCTACAGCCCAACATGTTTGATCAGGTATACTGAATCTTGGTGTTGGTTCTTCACCTACTGATAATGTATAATCGTAACTTGAAGTACATGCGCCGTCAGCACCAGGGAAAGCGGTCACTGTATACCGAACGGTATAACAACCTGGATCAGAATAAATTAAAGTATTGTTTTGTACAAATCCAGTAATTCCAGAACCAATGGCATTGGTTGGGCTACTGATTAATGTCCAAGTTCCGCCACGGGTTGCCGTTGGGCATAAAAATCCGGTTAAGTCAAACTCTCCATGGGTATAATAGCTCGATATAAATACTGGTAAAGTACTTACTGCAGCATTTGTAAATCCGCCATATGTCTGAACTGAACCTAAACGGTGCACCGCACAAGCAATTCCAAAGTTATTTTGAGGACAAACTGCAGTAACTGGTGCAAACACTTCAATATTATGTGTTTGAACCGCTGTACAACCTGCTCCGTTTTGAACAGTATAAGTAACTGCATGAATTCCAGGACCAGCAACTGCTGGGCAAAATCTGTAATTTGGATGTGAAGGATCTAACTGAACGCCATTTCCTGTAAATACACCACCTGTTGTACCTGTAATTCTTAAATCCAGGTCAACACATGGATCGTCAGTACACAATGGACCAAAACGTGTCCAAGTTGGAACTGATACGACTGTTGTTTGGTGAACGGTCAGCAATTCACAGTATTGTCTGCTGCAATTGTAAGCACCTGCATTACCACAAGCTGGATAATTTAAAGTTTCTGTCAAGCAAATATTAAATGTTCCAGCACCCATAACTGTTATAGTTGGGTTTTGGCTGGTTGCTGTTCCAAAATTAGGAACAGGACCTGCTCCAGAAACGATGCTTGCAGTCCATTGGAATGTTCTGGAAGAAGTTCCATTTCCATAAGTTTCTCCATGGTATGAAGTAGGAATTACTACGCTACCTGGAATGCCATCCCAACACAATTCTTCTGCCATATCAAATCCAGTTTGAGGTTCTTCACCTAAACTGATAAAGATATCATCAGATGTTGCAGCACAACCACCGGTTGCACCAGCATATCTCGCAGGTAAACTGTAACGCAACTGGTAACAACCAGGACCACCTCTCAATGATTCGTTAGCAACAACTGCCGCTGAAGCACTTGAAATGATAGACCAGGTACCACCACGAGTTGTGTTGATTCCTGCATATAATTGACTTAAATCGAATATAATGAATGGTCCTGAACCGAAATCAAAATCGAAACAAGCGAATGAGCGATCTGAAATAAGTGTAGGATCATTTACTGGAGCCACATAGATTAATTTGCAATTGTATTTCATGCAATTGGCTTCACCCGTCATAACACAAATCAAGTGATAACCAGGACCAGCAGCAGAAGGATTGAATGTACCTGTTGGATCATTTCCTGTTCCATCAGTTACTCCATCACCAGACCAGATTACTTCAGCATTTCCATCAGGTGAACCTGCATTAACAGATGCATGTGGATTGCTTAAGCTCAACGTAAAGCTGGTAACATCCGCACAAATATTGTTTGGTAAGTTAAAGCTTGGATCACTGGCTGCATAAACAACCATCACCATGGTGTCAACTTCCTGACAGTTTGGACCGCCTGGACTGTTCATTCCAATTGTATAGGTAACAAGATGCGTGCCTTCCCCTGCAACAGATGGACTAAAGGTCGCAGTTGCGCCATTTCCGGCATCAACAACACCAGGTCCCGCAAAAACTCCATTTACACCGCATATTCTTGTGGTACCATTATTTCTTAAAGTATATAAAGCCAAATCATTTGCACAGAAGGTTTGCTCACCTATTAAGTCAATGTGTGCTTTTTGATTTATAGTAATTCTTCCTGTACAAACGATGTCTTGTGGACAGCTTGTAATTCTATATTCATAATCAACATAACCACAGCCTCCATTGTAAACTAAACCGGTAACCATGTCACCTGTTTTAACATTTACATCAAAATCGACAGGGTTTGCTGTAATTCTAACCAAACCATTTCCTGATTGAACTCCTGAATTAGTGGTTCCACCGGTTACTCCTCCAATATAAGAAGAACCACCGCCACCACCGGCTGGCCAACCAGAACCGTGATCTTGTGTGGATGTTCCACCGCCACCGCCAAAATAGCCGCCGCCACCGCCGCCGCAACCTTGAGCAGCAACAGCAGTACCACCATTTCCGCCTTGTCCTGAAGCACCATTAGTAGCACCACGAGTTAATAAACCGGCTAATCCACCAGAAGCTTGGGTACCTCCACCGCCACCGATGGAACCGCTAAAGCCAACACCATTCCCTCCGGTTAATCCACCACCTGAACCACCATTGGCATTACAACCTGCACCACCACCACCACCGGCTACAATTACGCGGTTAGCTAAAGCAACACCTCCAACTCTAATATCAGAAGCACCACCACCGCCACCGCCATTGGCAACTTGTGGGAAATTATCAAATCCTCCGTTTCCACCGCCATTAAATCCACCTGGATTGTTAGCATCTACTGCAAATTGGCTGTCACCTTGACCTCCAACATAAATATTTAATACCTGTCCTGGGGTTACAGCAAGCGTTCCACTTGCAAAACCACCTAATCCACCAGATCCACATGGACCGCCCCAGCTACCATTTCCTCCTTGTGCACCCCATGCATCAATATTCAGAGAGAATACACCAGCAGGCACTACATATTGTTGTACGCCACCAGTGAAATTGAATGTTTGGTTTACTGCAGGTGGATTCACGCCCGTACTGGTAACTCCAGTAACAGTGAATTTTCCACCTAAAAGTGCGTTGGAAGCTAAAAGATCCGAGAATGATATGGTTGCCTTTGGATCTAAACAGGATCTATAATCTTGAATTGTACAGGTACCGGCAACGTTATTTCTAACTTCAACAGTCGTACAAATAGTTTCTTCACATTTTGGATCACCTACATTTACACATACTGTGAAAAATCCAGGGCCGGGCAGACCATCATAATCTGTATCCGGTGGGAGAAATTCAGCAGTTGTGCCAATGTCAGTAATTCCATCTCCAAACCAGCGGATATTATCAGCAGTCAATGGATTACCAGCGCGGTCAATTGCATTAAACATAGATATAATTACTGGCCAAGTTCTGTTTTCACATAAGACACCTGGATTAGCAATTCCATAAGTTGATCCTGGAGTTGGTGCTTTTTGATAAACAGTCACCACATCCGTCCTAGAAATTTCAGGACATACACCGGATGGATCTTGAACAGACCAGGTAATGCTGTAATTACCTGCTGGAGGATTAATATTAAAAGTTGGGAAGGTAAATGCTCCAATGGTTGTCATATGAGATCCTCCTGGAATTAATCCGGAGAATACACGAACGATGTAATCGTCGCAACCTCTTAAATTGGTCAAAGTTGATAATGTTCCATCTCCCTGACATCTGATATCTGTAGTTGCAACTTCTAATTCAGAACAACGGTGGAAATCAACCAATATGGTATCTCTTCGTGCATTGTTGTTGCAATCGGTATATTCATAAATGACACGGCTGATTCCACAACCGTCATTGTATAATGCAGCATGTGAATTGCCTGGTCCAGGAGGAGGTAATAATACAAAATTCAAACCTGGAGGATTCTGGATAATCCAGTTTCCACCTTCCGGAGCTGAGCCTAATAAGAATGTTTCTAAATCGATTAATTCATCTGGACAAGCACACAATGCAAAATCCGCGATCAAATAAGGTGGATTGGTGCTTTGCTCAACATTGATCACACGTGTTAATTCAACGTGACAATTGGCATCACCGATCGTATAAGTTACAGCATATGCACCCGGTTGGGTTGGATTGAAAATACCACCGCCCGCATTGCAACGGCCAGGTGATACTTGATCTCCACTCCACTCACCACAAAGTTTTCCTGTAATAAGTGTACATAAATTTAAAGGCAATTGTCCGGTATTTAAACAGATCCGACCTGGATTGGTCCAGTTTGCATCCGCAGGATTTGCCCGAACAAAAATTTCACATGTCCCAATATTTGGATTCACATTACCCGCACAATCTCTTGCGCCTAATTCAACTAGATCTGGCCCTAAAAAATAACAATTATATGTGTAACAAGGAATTCCAGGTGGATTATTACAAACAGTAAAAATTTCTGGGTTAGGATCACAATTGTCAGCAACGGTTGCTAAACCATTAAAGAAATTAGATGGCAAGGTTGCTGTTGTGTATTGACAAGTAACCGGGTCAACATCTAAATTAAGATAGGTAACTCCAGGAGGACAAACTACAGTTCCAGATGGAGGAGTAATATCACCTACAGTGATAATGCCGCCGCAATTTTTTACTACAGGTCCATTCCCATTACAATCGGTATATGAAAAACTAACATTTATAGTTATAGCATTAGGACAAACCAAACCACTGGCATTAAATGGTCCAGGAGGAGGAGTTTGAACAATTGCAGCTGGATTTATTGGATCGCAATTGTCTGTAAATAAACCTGCAAATCTCAAATCAGGAATAATTACAGTACAGTTTGGACCTGCTGCGATAAACTGAGGACCAGGGCACAAAATGGTAGCTACAGGTCGGGTAGTATCTAATAGGAGTACACCAAAATTACAGCAGTTCGCCGGTAATGCTGGAGGTGCTGGATCTAAAAATCCATTTCCGAAACAGTCCTGTGCACAAATTCTTACTGTAGCCAAACGAGTAGATGGGCATATTGCGCCACCTGGTACATAATTTGGAAATGTATTGACCGGTGCAAGTGGGCCAACAGATCTTTGACTAAATGTGAAACTTGGCCCTCCACAAACGTCCGTAGCAGAAGCCAGGCTTCTATAATCTAATAATACTGATGAACAGTTTGCATCCCAGTATTGTGTTTGTTGAGGAGGACACGTAATAGTAGGTATCGTTAAATCTCTTAATGTAACAGACTGAATACCCGTACCTGTATTACCACAAGCATCAGTAACGCGAATGGTCACACCAAATGGTCCTTGTGGGCTAGTAGGACAAGTCAAAGCCGGTGGCAATGAAGAAATTACAGTAGCCGTACTTAATAAGAAGGCATCCGTTGTACAGTTATCATCGACATTAGTACCATTTAAGGTAGCAATAATTTGAGGAGCTGTAACAGTACAACCCGGCCCGACATCCAGAGTAATCCCCGGAGGAGTCACCGTAGGAGGCGTATTATCTCTTAATAAGACCACATCTGTACGGATCAAGGAACAAAGGATGTCATCCGATGGGTCTAATATGTTGCCTATAAAAAAGAACAGCGCTGTAACCAATACGTTTACATCCTCATTTGCACAGGTACCCGATTTGGGTGCTGTATAAGGAGTTCCCGCCAATGGTGCTTGGTCTATGGTAATTAATACATAACCAGGACCGGGCGTGGGGGTCCAACGAGGGATCACGTTAGGTACAACAACGCTACAGCCAGCATCAAAATTGACTGTAAGATTTGGTGGTCCAGATGGTCCGGTCAAAGTATTACCGGAACCCACGGTACAGGTTGGCTGTGCGAAAGCCATTGGAGTCAAGCCTAGGATTAGGACTAAACTACAACACCATCCGAGTAACCTGGATCGTAAACTGGCGTCAAATGTGGAAAGGTTTATCATGAGATTAGTTTTTTAATTTGATTTAACTTCGTTTTTAAATTGGCTGGTTTCTGAACCTTCGACCAACTTGTTAATAAAATATAGCTTCGTAGAGGGTTTGAGGTTAAGCTCGTCTTCAACTTTAAGCTCGTGCCCGTCCAGCGTTAATTTCTTTTTATCGTAATCATATATAAGTAGTTTGCCAACCATGGTTCGAACGGGAGATTTTCCTTCCTCCGTTGAAAAACCAAAGCCGACATAATTGTACATGAAATCCAGATTTTCTTGGGTGACCATTTCCGGATAGACCAGTTGACTGAATTTTGCTTGAGCCAAGGTTTTCATGGCAGCATCCGATGGCACCAGCACGGTATAAAGCAAATTGCTAGGCCGCATAAACACTGAGATAAATTTGCCTCGCTCCATGAACTCAGCAAAATGGGTATAACCCGGTTTGGATTTAATACCTGCTAAAATATCCCCATATAATTTTTGAAGTGTGGTATCTGAATCAAATGGACCTCTCACGCCACTTCCTTCGTTGGCTTGTTGGGTAGATTCCACTTTAATCATACCGGAAGAATCCTGAGGAGTCACTTTGACTTCTTTCGATTGATTGGCGTTGGATTCGTTGCAAGAGGAAAGCAAAAAGACAGCAACTGCCATGCAGCAGTTTATCAACCATGTATGTATACATAGCTTGAGCTTAAGTTCTAGCTTGGTGCGTCTTTTCATCCTTGGTTTGGTTGTTTGTAAACTAAAAATCTACCGGAGTAGCAGAGCTACTCAACAGAAAATCAATAATTTACAAATAATTGCTTCGTCACCGGAGTCTTCGTTCCCCCGATTTATACCTTGCAAATATAAACAGGCCTTCATTGCCTAGTTAAAGAATCCAAAAAAAACTTATATTTTTTTTTTAATAACGTATATCGTTGTGTAATATAATTTTATACACATTATCGTTATTATTAATATTTAAATTTAGGGGGGGTGGAGGGCTTGGGAGAAAATGGTTCATATACGATTAGAGGTGAATTTGTAAATTCATAATTATTGTACATTTACGTATATGAATATATTATAATGTATTTGGCATTTTACAGTCGGAATTTCACAAAATGAGCTTTTTTTATCTGTAAAGTACAGAGTCAATTTGGATGATTTCAAGTTGCTCAGAAACCATTTTTTGAGTCTTCATTTTGTAATCGGTACTTCCCATTCTGATTTTTTTCTGGTCATCCAAGACATAGATTTCCTCTCCAAGTAAAGTTTTTGACGGAATCCGGGCATCCCGACGTTTTGGCTGGACCATAATATGATGCAATAAAAATTCTAACCGGTATCCTTGATTGTACCTGCTGGTGTCCCTCAATACTTGCTTTTTTTCCTCAGGGATGCTTGTAAAACCCTTGTCTGTCACAGCAAGAATTTGGTAGGTCTGGAAACCCGCATTTACAAACAAATGCCTGTTCCTGAATTGATCTATTAAATGGTTGAACTGATTGCAATTGCCTTGTGCTTGTAAGTAACTATAAATTTGATCCATGATGTCATGAGACTGGGCTTCTTTCTTTAAGTCTTCCTCTGTTTTTTCTGCCGGAGTCGTTGGAAAACTGGCAGCGGGTGGTGGGGCATCTACTGCCGGTTTTGATTTTTTGCAGGATTCTGCCAAAAAAAACAAAAAGGGAACACACATTAAATGGGTAAGACCTAGTTTAAACATATGTAAGGGATGATTTAAGGCTCAAAATTACATTAAAGAAGCATGAATCACAACCGTCATGCTGAAGTCCCTAATCTCATATATGAGGTTGTGTTTTATATTCAATATTTTATGCTCATTCAATATATTGTTATTTCCAATTCATGATTGGTTGAACCCCAAACTCCTTGAAGGAAATAATACGTTTTCACATCAAATTACTTAGAACCCCAAACCCCTTGAAAGGGGCTTTAATATATAAAAGCTTGAAATTTTACTTATCCAGTATAATTTTATAAAATCCTACATCGAAACAAACCCTTGCAATGAATACAAAACTGAAAGCCCCTTCCAAGGGGTTTGGGGTTCAAAATATTCATTGATATGAGTACTTCTTTTGAACACAAAACTGAAAGCCCCTTCCAAGGGGTTTGGGGTTCAAATCATTCATTGAAATAAGCACTTCCCTATGAATACAAAACTGAAAGCTCCTTCCAAGGGGTTTGGGGTTCAAATCATTCATTGATATAAGCACTGGCAATGAACACAGGACAGAAAGCCACTTTCTAACGGTTTGGGGGTTCCTGTACATGTCTTTAAATTTCAAAGCTTTATACTTCAATTCTCTTGTCCTAGCTACCTTTGCGGGATATGGATACTAAGAAACTGGATGCGCTCCGGTCCCGGAAAGAAGATGCACTCCTTGGTGGAGGTTTGGCGCGGGTCCATGCACAACATGCAAAAAAGAAATTAACAGCTCGAGAACGCATAGCATTACTTTGCGATCCTGGTAGTTTTGAAGAGATGGGTATGCTGGTTACGCATCGCAGTTCAGATTTTGGTATGGAAGAACAAATCTTCTATGGAGATGGAGTGGTTACTGGTTATGGCCTGGTTAACGGACGTCTCATCTATGTTTTTGCACAGGACTTTACTGTATTTGGTGGATCTCTGTCTGAAACACATGCAGAAAAGATTTGCAAACTCATGGATATGGCCATGCGAAATGGTGCCCCTTTGATTGGGCTAAATGATTCGGGAGGAGCGCGCATTCAGGAAGGCGTTCGGTCCTTGGCCGGATATGCTGATATATTTTATCGGAATGTTAGAGCCTCTGGAGTAATTCCACAATTATCTGCTATCATGGGTCCTTGTGCCGGTGGAGCTGTTTACTCACCTGCTATTACAGATTTTATAATCATGGTAGAGCAAAGCAGCTACATGTTTGTTACCGGTCCGAATGTCGTTAAGACTGTAACCAACGAAGAAGTTTCAGCTGAAGATTTGGGTGGAGCCTATACGCATGCCAATAAATCAGGAGTAAGTCAATTGACTGCTGATCACGATGAAGATTGTATTGATAAGATCAAACAACTGCTTTCGTACATACCACAAAATTGCGAAGAGCGTGCGCCTACTATAAATTATACTCCAGGCAATGAACTTCGATTGGAGTTAAATGAATTAATACCCGCTGTCTCTTCTCAAGCTTATGATATTAAAACTGCAATTGAAGCAGTTGTTGATACCCATAGTTTTTTTGAATTGCAGGAACTGTATGCTGAAAATATGGTGATTGGTTTTGCACGATTGGCAGGAAACAGCATTGGAATTGTTGCAAATCAACCAATGGTATTGGCAGGTTGTCTTGATGTGAAAGCTTCAAAAAAAGCAGCTCGTTTTGTTAGATTTTGCGATTGTTTTAACATTCCTCTTTTAGTTTTTGAAGATGTACCTGGTTTTTTACCAGGTACCGATCAGGAATGGAATGCGATTATTTCAAATGGAGCAAAATTGTTGTATGCATTCAGCGAAGCAAGTGTACCGCGAATTACTGTAATCACAAGGAAAGCTTACGGTGGTGCCTATGATGTTATGAACAGCAAACACATAGGAGCAGATTTTAATTTTGCATGGCCAAGTGCAGAGATCGCAGTTATGGGTGCAAAAGGTGCCATTGAAATAATATTTAAAAAAGAAATTGAAAATGCATCAGATCCTTTGCATGCTGCGATTGAAAAAGAAATGGAGTATGCCGAAAAATTTGCAAATCCATACCATGCTGCTGCCAGAGGTTTTATTGATGAAGTCATCGAACCATCTGAAACCCGTATTAAATTAATTAAGGCATTTGCAAGCCTGGTCAATAAAGTTGACAACTTACCTAGAAAAAAACACGGAAACATTCCTTTATAATTAGTAAAATAAATTACACGCAGAATAATATCAATCACAATTATGATAGCTCCAATTTCTAAAATCCAATTGTACTCATTGAGGCTTTTTATTTTTATATTTACTTCAGTTCTTTTATGCAGTTCATGCAAAAAAGAAGCAGCATCCAACGCAGGAGATTCAGATAAATTAAAATTATTTAAAAGCATGCCGAGTTCTGTAACTGGCATTACATTTAACAACAAGCTTACTGAAACAGAAGAAGAAAATGTACTGTTTTACGACAGTTATTATACTGGCTCAGGCACTGCTATAATGGATGTCAATAACGATGGATTGCAGGATGTGTTTTTTGCATCGAATCAAGGGCCTGAAAAACTGTATTTAAATAAAGGCAATTTTAAATTTGAAGACATTTCCAAATCTGCGGGCATTGAAGGAGGAAATCAATGGTCCGGGGGAGTTACTGCAGCAGATGTAAACGGTGATGGTTATGATGATATTTATATTAGCAACAGTTTGTATTTAGATCCAGAACGCAGACGCAACATTTTATACATAAACAATAAAGACAACACGTTTACCAATAAAGCAAAAGAATATGGTTTGGATGACCCGGGATTTTCAATTCAAGGAACTTTCTTTGATTATGATTTGGACGGAGACCTGGATTTATATCAGGTAAATCAACCACCAAATCACAATACGACCAGGGATTCATTAATGGCACTCAATGTTCCACATTATCAATACACCAGTCGTTTGTACCGAAATAATGGCAATGAGACCTTCACAGACATTACCGAACAGGCAGGTGTAAAAAGCTATGCATTTGGATTGAGTGCAACCATCGGTGATTTTTTTAACGATGGTCACCCAGATATTTATGTAGCCAATGATTACGATTATGGAGATTATTTATTTGTAAACAAAGAAGATGGAACGTATCAAAATGTATCTAACTATTCATTGCGCCATATCAGTAATTTCAGCATGGGAGTTGATGCAGCAGATATCAACAACGATGGTTGGCTTGATTTGTTTGTGGCAGATATGACACCAGAAGATCATTACCGGAATAAAACCAACATGGCTGGAATGGATCCTGCGAAATTTTGGAAAATCTCAAAATCAGGAAATAATTTTCAATACATGTTCAATACATTGCAATTAAATCAGGGGAATGGATTTTTTAGTGAAGTTGGATTGATGGCCGGTGTTGCAAAAACTGATTGGTCCTGGTGTACTTTATTTTCAGATTTTGATTTAGATGGATATAAGGATTTGTACATAACCAATGGAATACTGCGTGATATTCGCAATCGTGATTTTTCCAGTTATGCACTTGAAGCTATAAAAGATAAAAGCACTTCACGTTTAAAAATTCTAGACAAATCGCCTTCTGTTCCATTGGCAAACTACATGTATAAGAACGATGGTTTGTTGCATTTTAACAACCTATCTCAACAATGGGGAATGGACGAAAAATCTTTTTCACAAGGTGCATCGTATGCAGATCTTGATAACGATGGGGATGTTGATTTGGTAGTCAACAACATGAATCAAGAAGCCTTTGTTTATAAAAACACGGCAGTCGAAAATAAAACTGGAAATTTTGTTCGCGTTAAATTGGAAGGCATGGGCAAAAACATCCGCTCATTTGGAGCACGCGTGTTGATTGCTTATGGTCAATCAAAAATTCAAATGGCTGAAGTAGTAAATGCCCGAGGATACATGTCCAGTTCAGAACCAATCTTGACTTTTGGTTTGGGCAAAATTGATAAAGTTGATTCCATATTTGTACGTTGGCCGAATGGAAAATACATACGGGTAGATAACATTAAAGCAAACTCAACAGTTACAATCAAAGAAAATGATGCTAAGGTTGTAATGAAAGAACAATTGTTTCAGATTGTTCCGTTTATTTTATCTGAAGAAGTTACCACTAATTGTTTCAAAGATATTGCGCATAAAGAAAATGAATACGACGATTTTAAAAAAGAAGTATTAATTCCGTACAAGCAATCCACATTGGGACCCTGTTTAGAATCCGGCGATGTCAACGGAGATGGTTTGAGTGATTTGTTTCTTGGAGGGGCCGCAGGAAGTTCAGGTCAATTGTTAATCCAAACTGCAGCCGGTAATTTTGTTAGTTCAAATTCAAATCCCTGGTCAAATTATAAAGCCAGTGAAGATTTGGATGTATTATTTTTTGATGCAGATGGAGACAAAGATTTAGACATTTACACTGCATCTGGAAGCAATGAATTTCCCGAAGGTTCTATATTATACAACGATCATTTATACCTCAATAATGGAAAAGGTGTATTTGTTGATGCAAGCAATCGACTTCCATCTTTAACTTTTAGTAAATCCGTTGTTAAAGCAACTGACATTGATGGAGATGGCGATCAGGATTTGTTTGTGGGTGGACGATTGGTGCCAGGAAAATATGGTCTCTCCGAAAGGAGTTGTATTTTAATAAATAACAAAGGTTTTTTTGAAGATAATACCAAAACTTTTTTTCCTGATATGAGCAATGCATTTGATTGCATAACGGGTGCATGCTGGATTGATTTTGACAATGATAAAGATGAAGATTTAGTTACGGTTGGTGAATGGTCAGCAATTCGTTTTTTTAAAAATGAAAAAAATCATTTTGAAGAAGTTACGAAATTATTTAAAACAGATAGTTTATTTGGTTGGTGGAATACTATAGAAAAAACAGATTTAAATAAAGACGGTTTACAGGATTTGGTTGTAGGTAATTTAGGAATGAATTCAAAATTTAAAGCTAGTCCAAAAAAACCATTTTATGTTTACTTAAATGATTTTGATGACAATGGTAGCTGGGATACCTACCTGGCATCCAAAAGTCCGGATGGAAAATTATTTCCGGTACGTGGCAGACAATGTTCTTCAGAACAAATGCCATTTATTTCACAAAAATTTAAAACCTATGACGCATTTGCACGGGCATCTGTCAATGAAATCCTAGAAGGCAAAATGGATGGTACGGTTGTCAAAGAAGCTACCGAATTTCATAGCATTGCATTAATTAATAAAGGCAACAACAGTTTTGAACAAGTAAACTTACCTGTTGAAGCACAAATAGCTCCAGTATATAGCATTGCATTTTTTGACTTTAACAAAGATGGTATTGAAGACATCTTATTAGGTGGAAATTATTTTAACCGCGAAGTCGAAACTGCGCGAAGCGATGCAAGCGTTGGGCAGATACTTATAAATTCCGGTAATGGTGCTTTCATGTCTTTGGTAAATTCTGTATCCGGATTAAAACTAAGCAATGACCTACGGGAGTTACGAATCGTTAAAGGCAGCGGTGAATTTTATTACATCATCGGTGCTAATAACAATGACAAACTCCAGGCATTTAAAGTAAGATAATTAAAATGGTTTATTGAACTGATTGACTCGTATTCTGTTCTAAAACAAAAACAATTGAATGGCAATTATTATAACTGATGAGTGTATAAACTGTGGCGCATGTGAACCGGAATGCCCCAACAATGCCATTTATGAAGGTGGAATTGAATGGGCCATGGCGGATGGGACCACGCTTAGTGGCAACTATACCCTCGAAGATGGCACCACTGTGGATACTCAAGAAAAACAAATACCCGTTAGCAATGAATACTATTTTATAGTTCCCGATAAATGTACTGAATGTGTTGGATTTCATGAGGAACCTCAATGTGCCGCTGTTTGTCCGGTAGATTGTTGTGTACCAGATCCGGATCGCAAAGAATCTAAAGAAGTTCTAGCAGACCGGCAGCATCGCTTGCATTTGAAATAATCCAAGGAGGATTGATATGTAGACTATTAGACTATTAGACAGATAGACTATTAGACAGATAGACTATTAGACTATTAGACTATTAGACTGTTAGATGGAATTATGTCATAGCCTATCAGCCTAAAAGCATTTCTTTAATTCACTTTTTCAATCCGGTGAATTTCTACTCCATTTTTATAAGTGAGTTTCAATGTATAAATTCCAGCAGGAAGTTGACTGGTGGAAATTAGGCAAGTTTTTCTGTTGACATTTTTGAAACAATAAATTTCTTTTCCTTCAAAATTTAAAATACTGACTGCTTGAATTTCTTTAACACTCATTACGTGAAATTCATTTTTAGTAGGATTAGGATACACGTATGTTTCTATTTCATCAGAATTTTCTGTACCAGTCAGTGTTAAATCCAAAAAGATTGAACGATTAGAAGCACCGCACACATTGGTTGCTGTCAATTTGATACGATAGATTTTTGCTGAATCAAAAATATGGATTGGATTTTTTTCAGTTGAGGTGGTGCCATCACCAAATTCCCATAAATAAGAATCAGCATTTACTGAATTATTGGTGAATTGCACGGTACGACCACTTATTATTTTATAAGTATAACTATTGGTAACTTGATTTACCAATCCCAAATCTTCAATAACAATCGCATCGTTTGCAAGCGCTGATTTAATTTTTAGGTTAATGCGTTTCGGACCATTTAGTGTGTACCTGGATGTAACTGGACCTTTTCCATTTGCCAATACTGGATTTCCACCCATTCCAAAGTTCCAATAATAAGAATCTCCAATAAAATCTGATTGATCATTAAACGTTATTATCCGATTGTAACAACCCGGTCTTGGATTGATGTCCATTTTTGCCTGACCAGTTCCAGGAATTCGCTCTCTGATTTCAACATTGTCAATGAAAATGCGATCGCCTTGCCCTCTTTTGATTTCTACTTCTACCACCACTTTATAACCTTTGAATTCTGACAAATCATAAGCCATCCAAAACCAGGATGTGTCTGATGGCAACCAATTCTGATTGGTTGTTGATTCTGCGGTTGTCAATTCAGGTAAGATGCCTTGTAAGATAATTTTTTCGAATTGTTTGTCACCGCAAACGGCTTTTATTTTAAATTGAATGCTGTCCTGGTATACATTATTTGTAAAATGGTGCACTGCTAAATCAAAATACAAATAGGGTTCAACAGCAGTTGATAAATTAGCAGTACTGGAAACCAAGGTCAATGGAAGTGTTCGGAAATTTTGATTTTGATTTGCAAAAAACAAAGCTTTGGATGTTTGATTATTTTTTCCTTTAACATCAGCCAGGCTCCAATCAGATGCAGGCAGAACGTTTTTTTGAATCCAGGTAGCAGGAAGCGAAGTACCTGTAAATGATTCGATCATAGGATAAGTCCCATTGACATCGACTAAAGATTGGATTTCAATTGGAACTACAATGGTATCATTAAAATAATTTTGATCTCCTGAAAATTCAATCCATGCTTTTAATTCTTTGATACCAAAATCGCTGATAATAAGTCCATTGCTAAAATTTACCTGAATGGTGTCATAAGCAGGTACTGTTTCATTGAAATTTTGCTCTACAATGCCGGATGTGCTGTTTGCTTTAATTTTAAATCCATTCCAGGGTGTTGCTGTGCGATTTACCACATTAAATACAGGCTGAAGGTACAAATCTTTGCAACTGTAAAATGAATTGCCATTTTGGCTCGCATTGAGCAGCGCAAGATCTTGAGTAATCGAACATCCAATCAAGGTATCCGGTGTTGGAATTGCCAATTCTCTGCGACTGAGTGCTGTATTTTTATAAGCCGCAATAGAGAACCATTTTACTTTTCTAGGATCATCGTTTGGGAGCAGTATGGAAGCATTTGCAGTAGTTTTCAAGGGTTCCATATACTTTGAGCCTAATTTATAAATCAGAAAACTGTCTTTTTCTATTCCATTCCAGCTCAATTCTATTTCGGTTGGGCAATATTTGCTGACCCTAAAACCCTGCACTCCATTTGTGATTGTAAAATAATTTGAACGGGTAGTTTGAGTTCCTTGTTGAATTTCAATTAAACATGAATCGGAAGATAAATTATTCGGGATGTAGAAATTACGGACGCGAGAGCCTGCAATGCTGGTTCCTAAATCTGTCCAATTTTTTCCGCCATCTGTAGAAAAATTAAATTGAATGGCTTCCTGACCATAAGCTGTGTAGTGAATTTGAGTTACTTCAGTAATGTTAAATTGTTCTCCACCTATAGGAAAATTTAATCGCAATAATTTGTCTTCCATTTCAGTCAAAAAATAACAAGTAACAGTGTTTGAAGGCATGTATTTTCCTTTTATCCTGACAGTATAATCTCCAGGAGCAGGAAAACTGATGGAAATCTGTTCGAAATTATTTAAGGTATCAATTCCACGGTTGGCACCAGCTGCCAATGTATTTGCATTGGGTCGTGGATCCAATACCCAAGGAAGGACTACAGTCCCATTTGGGTCGACAATTTCAAAATCCAAATCATTGATCAAAGCTTTTGGAGCCATGAGAGCAGACTCCATTTCAGGCCAATAAATCATCCATTTTACCAATGGCAAACCGGCCGGTATTTTAACCGTAAACTCTTTCAAATCGCCTTGATTGATTGTTAGCTTTTGAAATCGTTCATCTTGAATCAATTTAAAAGCTCTGTAGCCATCGATCACGCCACAACCAAACTGATAGTCTGGTCCGGGAGCTCCGATGTCTGTAGCGGTGTTCATAACAGCAGCTTTGATGAGCGCTGATTCAGGATTTTGATTGTATTTATTTTTGTAGGCTTCGTATAACAAAGCACAAACGCCTGCAACACCCGGGGCAGCCGCGGAAGTTCCTCCAAAAACAAGGGTCCCGTTTCCAGGTGCAGTTGATAATTCATTGGTTCCACGTGCAGAAATTTCTGGTTTCATGCGACCATCTTTTGCCGGACCCCGACTGGAACTTTCTTCAAGGGTGCCGTCTAATCGAAGATTTGCTACGGTCAATACATTTTTTGCAATTTTATGACCGCCTGTAACATTTCCCCATTGGTTTCCTGCCCCATAACCGCAATCTGCACCATTCGAATTTCCCGCTGAAAATACGTGGAGCAAATTCGGATTTTCAAAACTCATTTTATCTACGACTTGTGTTTCAATGGTATATCCTGCATTGCATCCATTGCTGTAGGAGGAATTTGTAATCATAACTCCCTCATTTTGATGATAGGATAGTGTTTTATCCAAAAAATCAGCTTGATAATTTATTACATAGAGTTCAGCACCCGGTGCCATTCCTTCAACGATTGGATCCTGATTTCCAGCACCTGCAAAAATGCCTGATACACCATCCCCATGATCACCAATTTCCAAAGCAATATCCTGATGAATTCTGCCGGTAAAATCAATATGTGGTCCAACAGATCCATCATCCCGAACCATGACTTTAATACCTTCTCCGGTTAAATGAATATTTTCAATTTTATTGTTGACCAGGTTGTTTACTCGGTGCAGAGCTCTCCCTTCACGATCTTCAGGTTCTCCGGGAGCAGATTCGCAGGCGATGTAAGCAATCCAGGGAAGACCTACTAAATGATTTAGTTGTTTTTCCGGAATTTCAAGATAGATCAGCTGGTTTGAAGTATAAATCCGATCCGCCTTCAATCCAGAAGATTCCAGCAATTGATGAATAGAAGCTTCATCAATGTCATTGTAATATTTAATCACCAAACGGAAGGCTTCATTATGAATTAAACAAGCTTCTCCATAAAACAAGGATGTTGCTAATTTGTGTCTTGCTTCCAAGCGGTAACAAGATTTTAATCCAGTATTGGAATAATCGGCAATAAGATCTACCTGGAAAATGGCAGCGATATAATTGTACTGATTTAAATATTCTAAAACAAAGATTCCCTTTTTCTGTAATTGGTTTTTTTCATGTTCACTAAGCAAATGATCAAAACTTAGAATTCGATAATACCGTCCGTTGATCAATTCATTGTTACTATAATTGTTTAAGGGGATGGATTTGTCCAATTGCAATACGACAGCGTTCTCTAAATTTTTTGATTGAGCATGTATGCTTGTTACTGGATTGAGCCATAAACAAAGGATGCTTGCGGAAATAAAAGAAAATAAAGGTTTCATTCAACAATAGTTAATTAGTAGTACTAAAGATAAACAAAAATCCATTACAGGATAATCAATCAAGTAGAAGAGTAAAAAACGCTGACTGACGAAGAATTACCGTCTCTATTTTTTAGGATTCAAGGATTGATCTGGTTCGTAGTTTTCCTTTACAATACTCATCATCCTTAAGCAGGGATACTGGATTAAATCCATCAGGTTTGCATGGGGGACCACCAATCTGTAAAAGTAATCCTTATGAAAAATCAATTCACCGTAGGGGGCCCATTCTGTTGAATCAACTGTCGTGATGGTTTGCAGTAAGATGATGCTTTTTCCAGGAGTTTCTACTAATTTTTTCAGGTCGGTTACATTCAGACCAGAAGCCAATTTATCCTGAAAGCTGAATGGATTTAACGAACGGATGTTGGTTTTTTCCAAATCGGTTTGAGCCCATTTTTGATTCCAGGAACCGAGATAAAAATTATCTAATATTACTTCCTGGATTCTCAAACCTTTATCCAGTAAAGCTTTTTTATCCGCTTCTGTAAGCAGTCTTCTGGATTCAATCCTTCCAAAAATATATTGACTGCAATCGTCTGCTTTTAAATTTGAAAAAGGTTTTTGGGTGGTCGAGCAAGCCATCCCTAGTATTAAACAAAATGCAAAGAGTACACTAAGTTTCATTTTTAAATTGATTGATATAATTTGAAAACAAGTTATTAAAGGTAGAATTTCTGAAACCAAGAAGCAACCATAGACAAAAGACAAACATAACACTAAAGCCAAGTGTCATCGCAGAAACAATGTGAAATAACCATGCCAGTTGGGATTCTGATAAGGTATAGATTCCAATTTGCGTATTTGCAATTGAAAACAATGTCAGTAAAAGCGTTTTTAAAAAAATCATTGCTAATAAGGACAAAGTAGCAATTCCCGTATTCGATAGTTTTTTCTTCCAATCCATTGGGCTGGCTAAAAAAATGGAAAACAAGAAAACAAAAGGCACAACAAACATTTGAAAAATAAAAAACTGAAAGGAATAGCTTGATATTTTATATTCCTTCAATTGTTGTTGGGCAGCATATGCTTCTTCTGCAGCAATGGTTGCAGGGTTACCATACACCAAATAAAAACTATTTGGGTCAATGCGATTGTTTTCATCGATGTAGTTTTGAGTTTCTATGTACGCATCAGAAAATGTATTTTTTAGAATCCATTCCACTGAATTTCTAAAACCTGAATTAAGTCCAGTTTCAACAATCTGAATTTTTAGCATCAACATCAATGCTGTATAAATCAGCAGAGAAAATACGATGAATTTTAAAATTTGATTCATGGCTTTTTGTCAAACTGAGATTTTATCTGGGCAACCCAAATCAGCCAAAGTAAGATTGCAAACATTGTAAACACAATAACGCCACCGTGGAGGTGCAAAAATTCAAATGCAGATTTCCAATAGACACCTGCAAGATAAAGCCCTGCAATACGAAACAAATTTAAGATCGATAAAGCAAGAATGCCGTAGAACAGTCCTTTTAATTTAGATCGGAAAGCAACAAATGGAAATGCAAGGATGGCACAGATATACAATGCTGTAGCTTCAATACCGTCACAGCCATTTTTAATGCTTACTCTAAAATCTGATCCTGCGATGATATCTCCACTTGAATCCGTATCAAAGCCCATTGCATTTAAAATGGCATTTGAAAATTTAGCTTGAACTGAGAGCAAGGGATCCATAATGTAGGATTCATAAATTGGCGAATAGTAAAAAATATAAAAAGCCAACATCAGGCCAATAAACCCTATTAAGAAGCGGCTTATGGGTGATTTTGCCTGCCACCAAATTTTTAAATAGGACATTTTAATTGGTATTGGTTTAAAATTTTAGGATGCAATATTAGAAAGTACATAATAAATTATTCATTGGGGTCTTTAAAAAGCAGCAGCACATGAATAAAATAGGCAAGTATGGGAACTGTAACGATCATGCATACAATATCGGCTGTAGTATATTCTCCCCAGATCAAATAAATTAAAACCCAACCCAGCACTGCTAGAATGCAAGCAATTATAAATGCTTTATCAAAAACAGACCGGTTAAATGGAAATTGCATCATAATAAAATAATTTGCAAAAATAACAAACCAAAGCAGGGAAGCGTGTATAAAAACAAAAAAGGGCAGCTAAAAAGCTGCCCTTAAATATATTTTAACAATGCAATTTCTTATTGCTTAACAGAAGCTCTTTGAGTAAAATTATAAAGAGCAACAGAAGCAAAAGTAAGGATGATTAAACCAAAAAGGAATAAGCCCCACTGAGTCATTGTTGGAACCGGTGTACCACCGATAGTCAATAATTTTTTACACTCTGCACCTAAACAACCTACAGCAGCAACACCGCCAGAAGGAGTCGTAATGTTCATGTTGTAAGAACCTCTTGCACCATTGTTATTTGCTAAGAATACAGTAAAGTTTGAGCATGGTGGAATTTCTAATTGGTAAGAAACACCAGCACCCATACAAACTGCACCTGGAGAACCCATTTCACCTGGTTGGTAGCAAGGAGCACCAGCAGCAGTCCATAATAAGATTGGAGCCAAGCCTAAGTATGCACAAGTAATGTTACAACCACCAGCATTTACAGCAGTAAAGCTGATTCTCAAACACTGATTTTGCAATAAAGTGTTTTTGAATTGGTATGTTTCGTAATAAGGAGCGAAATAACCTGGATTGTTACAAGTACCACCTGGACAAGAAGATGCACCAGTAGTTAATGGAACCCCTGTTTGACCGGTTAAACCTGAAGCACGGAATGTATCGCAGGTATAAGCAGTAGGTTTTTGTCCATTCATTGAAGTGAAAATCGGGAATAACCCACCTCCACCTGTTGTACACTGCGCAAAAGCAGCTTTAGACAGGACAACAATACATATTAATAAAAGTAATTTTTTCATGATTTATTGAGTTTTTAACTATTGATAAAATTAGATGCGACCTTCATGAACCGCACGGAAGAATTCATTGAAAGTTGAAACGTTTAGTGGTTCGTGAGAAAGTGGCACCACATATTGGTTTGCAACATCAATTGAAATGTACATTTTGCGATTTGGTAAATCGAAACTGATGTTAATTCCACGTCCATTGGTTTTATCCAAATATTTTTGGAAAAAAGTGTTGGCTCCTTGCCAGGATGTAATATTCAGATTTGTAATATCTGCAACATAGTCAGATGCTAAATCAGGAATACTGTTATCCAGGATAATGAGACCATCAATCGTAACGGTAGCTGGTCGGATTGCCTGTGCGGTAGATGCATTCGCCATTAAGGCTATACACACGAACGCAAGCAATTTAAGTAAATTATTCATGGTATTGGTTTAATATGTTAAAAATAATAATAAAGGTTTAGTATAAACAACCAATACAATCCGGAAGGATAATAAGCAACCTTTGTGCTGATGAGAATCATTCACAGGACAGATTGGTTTGAATAAAATTGCCTATGCTTTACCAATCCTTACCCTGCTAGCATTTTAGATATATGGTTTAAGTTTTGGTTTAGCTGGGGCATACGATGCCCCTAGGCAATGGCAAAAGTAGAAATAATATCATCATCATGATCTATTCAAAATGGTATTTTTTGTATTAAAAAATATTTTAATGTATAAGATGCTATTCGGCTAAGAAGCTGATAAGCTTTTAAGTAGATAAGGTTTATTTACGAATTACTATTTTAGCTTATTAGCTTAAAAGCTGGTTAGCTAATCAGCGAATTAAAGAGAAGAAATAAATTTTAAGATCGCGTTGCGTTCTGATTTTTGCAAATTTTTATAGGCATCCCTGCTTTTTATTGCCTCTCCACCATGCCAAAGTATGGCTTCCTGGAGATTTCTAGCTCTCCCGTCGTGCAAAAAATGGGTATGGCCATTTACCAACAAGGTCAAGCCGATTCCCCATAAGGGCGGCGTTCTCCATTCATTACCCGTTGCATTAAAATCGGATCTACCGTCAGACAATCCATCTCCCATATCATGCAATAATAAATCAGTATATGGTTGAATGGATTGATTGGCTAAAAATTGAAACGGGCTACTTCCTGTTTTTAAATTTGATAAATGACATTTTTCGCAGCCTATTTTTATAAACAGTCTTTTTCCATTTTGAATCGTTGGATCTGATTGATTTCTTGATGCTGGGACCGCTAATGAACGGGTGTAAAATGCAGTTTGTTCCAATAATTCCTGATCGATTTCAGGATCGTCGGACAAGGTATCGTCTTGTATCTGTCCGGTTGATGATTCTAATCTAAATAAGGGATTTGTTACCCCCATATCCTCATTATATGCTGCAGCAGCTTGTTGGATCAAGTCCGGTTGGCCGGCTTTCCAACCAAACCTGCCGAGTCTAACACGGGATTCTGTAAAATCCCAAACCCAATTTGCTTTTCCTGAAATCCCATCAGTATTGACATCCTGAATATCCTCATTTTTTAAAATAACAGCCTCAGGAACAAACTCCAATAATCCCAAACCAAAAACAGGGGGCGCCAATCGGGCTGAACTTAAGGTCGCCGTTGGAATTGGCATGTAAGTATTCGTCATTCTGAATATTGCTTGTCGCAATTCATAAATCTCACCATCCGGAAAAAATTCCTGGGTGATTTTAAAATCATAGCTTATTTGAGATTCTGCTTGTTTTCCTACAATTGATTTTGTCTGCAACTGTCCTCCAAAACCTGGAACAGGCAATGGTTCACCATGAGGACCTTGTCCGGCAATGCTTAATCTAAATAATAAACCTGCAAGGTCGTTTGGATTCTCTGAAAATCCTGAACGACCGTTTTTTGGATGGCAGGATGCACAAGAGGCCTGATTAAAAACGGGCCCCAATCCACCGTTTACAATTGCAGGAGCGGTGACGAAAATTCCTTCAAAGGCTTGGTCACCCAATCGATGTAGTTCCAGTTCAGATGGACTTAAATTAGGAGCTGGAAACTGAAATGAATTTGAATTTTCTACAAATACGGTGGTTGCACCACCAGCTCTCAAATTGTCACCTTCGTCTTCTTGATCTGTGCAACTGAATCCCAAGCAAAATGAGCTAACAAGTATCCAAATTTTAGTTCGATGCATTAGAGATTTTTAAAGTTTATCAAATAATGGCTTTATTTCGCTTTCAAGTATGAATTGAAGTTGCCTGACTTGATCTTGAGCGTTTTGAATGGCAGCTCTATTAGCTGAAATAGCTTCCGTGAAGGTACCGGGAATACTTAGTATAGACGTAATTGCCAATTGAATCTGATCAGAAGTTTTTAAATGCAATGCAGCATCTTTTATTTTCACAATGCCTGCTAAACTTTGTTCGTTAAAGCTTGTATTCAATGAGCCAAAATAAATATTTTGAATACTCCGAATGTTATCAGCAAAGTCCTGCTTTGAATTGGCAGAAAAACGACTTTCTTCCAATGTAAGGTTATTGCGTACAAAGGGATCATTGATTTTACCATTGCCGACTTCATCAGCAATGGTAATAATTCCATCCAACAATTCCTGCAAGGCAGATTTCTGTGAAAGGTATACCTGGTTTGAAGAATCTCCCGCTGTTTTTAAAATTTCACCATATGGGTAAGGTCCATTTATCCAGGATGTGAATAGTTTATTTGTCTCTCCTTGTAAACTATGAGCGCATGCAGTCAGGTATTCAATTTGTCTATCCGTAAATTCCTGAATTGTCTTATTGCCATTGATTCCAAATAACAAATATTCCAAGGTATGAAAACCTTTTAAGGTGCCTTCTAATCCATCTAAATAATCCTTTGTCAAAGGGTCATTGCTTGCCAACACAGCATCTAAATCAATCACATTTACCGGCCAGGAATCAATGGATGGATCAATTCCCTGAAGATCTACAGGGCCAAATAAAAAACCTTCCGCCTGTTCCCAGGGTTTTCTGGCATCTCGCCACAATTGCCTTATAAGATCCAAGTGAGCTTGTGTTTTATTTGCCGAAAACTCATTGATTCTTGATGAGAGCAAAGATGCTTTCTCATTTAAATCATTGTAGGTAAGAATGATTACTTCATTGGTTTCTGTTTTTAGAATATCACTGTAATCTATTTGGGGATTTGTTGGTTCATCCGTGCATGAAATTACCAATATCCACAAACCTGATAATCCTATAAATTTTAATAATGTATTAAACATCTATTTGTAATTAGTATCTTAAGAAAAATTAAAAGCAAATCCCATTGAAAATGTACGTTGATATTTATTATCCGAAATTCCCAAGCGTTGATTTTCAAATTGCATTTTCAAAACCAACCATTCGGTAGGAAAATAATTCATTCCGAAAGTCCAAATTTGTCTTTTCCACCTGGGATTGTTAAAAATACTGCCTTCTGTTTTTTGGTGCGAATCAAAATAATCATAGCTGCTAAAGACATAAAAATCTTTACATTTATTTTTTACAAACCAATCAAGCGGTTTGATTGCAAATTCAACATTGAAACCAGCAGCTTGCTTTCCAACTGGAGTCCTTTTTACATTCAGATTGTTTGATAAATTTCTATTGGCAAGACTTAGTTGTTCAGAATTCTGCAAATGGCCAAACAAAACCATGGTTTTAAAACTAATTGAATTGAATTTAAAATAGCTGTGAAACTCTGCCAAACTCACCAATGCATTTACATTTAGGTCTGGTTTGGGTCTGTTGTTTCTGCTATTTCCGGCATAAAAGGACAAACCAACAAATTGCTCCTTTTTAAACTTATAGTCCATTCGCAATACTCCGGCAAGGTCTTCAATTTTAACCGTTTCAAAACGACGTTGATTTCCTCTTTTAATAAAATTGGCTGAGTTAAAACCCGAACCATCCAGTGCATTTACCATTCCGATCGCATACTCTAATTTCTGATGGAACTTTCCGTTTAAGAGTATTCCAAATTCAGTCCAATTTGATGGCAGTAAGGTGTTTTCCAATTGATTGAAGCTTACGCCAAGGAATTCAGTAGGCTCGTCAAAATAATTAGCAAGTCCAAAGGGTAGTTTTACCCTCCCAAAAGTGAGGGCATGTTGCTTTAGCAATTGGTAATTTAAATTGAATTGCTCCAACCAAATTTCTCCACCTTTTTCGACCTCATATTCAAATTCACCAAACTCTTCCAATGGATCAAATTCAAGTGCAACACCGGTGCCACCATGTTCAAATTCCAATTCTGAAGTAAATTTCCATCGATCTGAAATTTGGTAATCAAGTCCAATAACGGCTTGTGCAAAATCAATTTCATTGCGTTTATCGGGCAATAACTGCCAGTTAAATGCATGGTAATTGACGATGCCAAAGGCTTCAAATTCAAGTTTTTTGGAATGTGTCCCTGTTGATTCGGTTAGCAATTTCAATGAGTCAACTTGGCCATTAAGTGCCTGCAAGAATATCAAAACACACACAAACCCGATTAATATTCTGGAATTTTGAGCTCTGGTTATGAAACGATCGTATGGATTTATCATTGTTTTAAGAATAGAAAGATTGAATACAACAAAGCATAAGTGAAACGAACGCAAAGGTCAGCAACAGGTAATTATATTTGTATATTAAAAAAGGAAATTATTCGCCCTTTCGGGAAATCTTATGAATTGATTTCAGTTTGCACACGTTGCAATTCACTTGGAAACACACCTGCATATTTTTTAAATGCTGCACTGAAGTTGCTTTGACTGGAAAAGCCAATTTGATCCGCAATTTGCGAAACCGTAAAGTTTGTGGTAGTCAATAACAATTTTGCTTTCAGCATGCGTTGTTCCTGAACAAAATCGTAAACCGTTTTACCAAAAATTTCTTTAAACCCTTTCTTTAAATAACATTGATTAATGCCAATAATCATAGATAGTTCAGGAATGGTATACGGCTTATCCAAAGAGTTTAATATAAGTTCTTTGGCCTTAAATATTTTATCTTTCTCTATTGGTTTTGATAAAAATTTGCAGCTGTTACAGAGGGCCTGAATGGAAGTTTGTTCATTTTGAAAATACAAGAGCAATGAAAGTGCTTTACTTTCCAAAAACATGCTTTTTAAGATTCCCGAATGTTTACATTTTACAATGTCGTGTAAAACCATTTGCGTATTGCAACAAATTTCCTTTTGATTGAAAGGAATAAAATGATCTAAATTGAATGATTCCTTGTTTCCATAGACAATTAAAAATTCATTGGAAAATTCAAATTGTAATTCATAGCTGGCTACCTGTTCATTTATAGAAATGTTGCAATCATGGGGTGAAAATTGGCAAAGCAAAACGAGTTTATCAGGTAGCCTGGATAAAGAGCATTGACTTTCTCTAGGACTCTTTAAGGTTCTAAATGAATACGTTAAACCGGTTCGAATGTGTTGTGCGTGTACCATTTTGGCAAAACCGCCTTTTATAAATAAAAGGTCAATAACTATCAATGCAATTTGATTGCAAAATGTTCATTTTTAGCAACATGTATATTGAACTAATTGCATTTATTAAAATATTCCAATCGTATAATGGGGGTTTGAAAGGTATTGAACAAAGGACATTAAACTACCAGACAAGACGCAATTACCAGAATTGTGAGAATACTAAAGTAAGCAGGCTTTAGCGAATCTTGAAAGAGCGGAGGAAGAGGGATGCCGACGCTATGGTCGGCATGCAGACCTCTCAAAGAGAGCGTCTGCATGCTGACGCTTTGGTCGGCATGCAGACCTCTCGCAGAGAGCGTCTGCATTCGAATTAAAGTTTGTACTTTTCTATGAATTTTAGAAGCTTTTCCCGGTTGAGATTTTTCAATTTTAACTCTAATTGGTATGCTTCAGATCTGGTCTCCTTTTC
>JAEUUO010000015.1 GCA_016787575.1 Saprospiraceae bacterium
TCCAGATTTTACAGTTACAGACCTCGACGGACAAAGCTATAACTTGTATTCCAAAATGGGTTCCAATAAAGCTGCATGTCTTCATTTTGCTGCTACCTGGTGCGCCTATTGCTGGGGAGTTCATCAGGACCACATTTATGCGGATTTATACAACAATTTTCCTTCAGAAGTTACAGTCTTGTTTCTCGAAGCTGATTATGCCACCAATACGCCTTGTTTGTATGGTCCTAATAATTGCAATAAAACTACGCAAGGCAATTGGGTGGAGGGTTCTCCATTTCAAATGTGCGATTTGTCAGCAAGTAATGGACCCAATGTAAAGGATAATTTTGGAGTTACGTATTACCCTACACTTTTTGCAATCTCCCCCGATAAAAGAATCTGGGAAGTAAAAACCAGAACCTACGATTCATTTGTTAGCTGGCTGACTAAAAGTTTTAAATTAACTGCAACGGCCAGTATTTCTCATTGTAATTGCGGAGACAACGGAAAAATTGAATTGGATGTTAAGGAAGGATACGGAAATCTAAGTTATAAGTGGAGCAATGGGGCCACCACTAAAGATTTAAACCTATTAGCTGCAGGCACTTATTCAGTTACCATTTCTGATGAAAATACTTATTTCAAGAAATTTGGTCCCTGGACGATTCAAGCTGCACCTAAAAAAGTAGATGTATCTAAACTTGAAATTTCACACGTGCAATGTTATAATGAATCAAATGGCAAAATAGATTTGGATGTTTCTTACGGTACTCCTCCTTATCAATACAATTGGTCAAATGGAAGCACAACTGAAGATTTGAATTCATTAAAAGCCGGAGTTTATAATTTAACAATTTCAGATTTTGTTGGATGCAGTCGTACAAAATCATTTACCGTTCAACAACCTAATGACCTGTTTTTAAATGTTTCCGGAACTAAGGATGAATGCGAAAAACACAATGGAAGCATTCTCGCTAAAGCAAGTGGCGGCGTAGCACCGTATCTATATGATCTTGGAACAGGTCCTCAGACAGCTTCTCTATTTTCCAATTTATCAGGGGCCAAAGAATATACAGTCACCGTCACAGATAACAATGCATGTACTGAAATTTCAAAAGTAATTATTGAACAAACTAAAAAACCAAAAGCAGAAGCTGGAGATTCAGTTGCTTTAGATTGCAAACAAGATTCGTTAGCTCTTAATGCCAATGCTTCCAGTAAAGGAGTAAACTTTAACTACTTGTGGACTAATGCAGACAACAAACAAATTCGAAATAAAGAATCCTTAGTGCCTTATATTTATGAACCTGGTATTTATAATTTAAAAGTACTTGATCTGATAAACGGCTGTGTCGCTGAAGATTCTGTTTACATTGTTAATCATAGAATATATCCAGATATCTCCACACAAGGTGACTCAATTCTAAATTGTAAAACAAATTCAATCGAGTTAACTGGCTTAAGTCGCTCTGATTCTATCCGTTTTAATTGGAATAAAATTGAAGACAGTTTGTTTTATGAAAGCAAACCAAGTATTTCAGTTTCATCTCCTGGAAATTATATTTTTAATGTTCAGGACACAACTAATTCATGTTTTAGCAGAGATACCTTAAGCATTATTTCTGACCAAAAAATTCCGGATGTAATTACAAAATTAAATCAAGATCTAAGCTGCAAGATATTGGAAACTACTATAGATGGCAGTGCATCGTCTCAAGGTCCTGAATTTGAGTTTGTTTGGATTACAGCTGATGGCAATATTGTCAGCGGTGAAAATACCCTGCAACCCCTTATTAATAAAGCTGGCAACTACATACTTCAAATAAAAAATACACGCAACTTTTGTTCGAACGAAAAATCTATAACAGTAAATCAAAAGTCAATACCAATTGCTGCTTTTTCACAATCCATCATGGACCATACGGTATTTTTCAAAAATGAATCATCTGGTTTTCCAGATACATACAAATGGATCTTCGGCGATGGAAGCTTTTCAGATATTCAGAATCCAATTCATGTATTTCCGGACTATGGTGAATATACAGTATGCCTGGAGATTGAAAATGATTGCGGTACGAATCGTTTATGTAGAAAAATCAATCTCGGGGTTTCTGGAATTTTAACAATCCATTCATTTGACTTACAGAATGTTTTATGCTATGGGGAATCAACTGGTTCAATATCACTTTCTATTGAAGGTGGAACGCCGCCTTATAATTATCTATGGAATACCCTTCAAACCACAAAGGACTTAACAAATGTACCTGCCGGAACCTATTCCGTAAAAATTACAGACCAGTTGAATAATACAGTTGAAAGAGAATTTATTATTCACCAGGCAGAAGAATTAAAAGTAGATAAAGTTGAAATTACACACACAACATCCGGTCAGGCAAGGGGAAGTATTTATCTTGAATTAAGTGGTGGTACTGCACCATTTTTATACAGCTGGTCCAATGGAATGCTTGGTAACCCAATCAATCAACTGGATCCCGGAGATTACGTCACTACAATCACAGATGCAAATGCATGTGTTAAACAAATGGGACCATTTGTAGTTAATGAACTTACTGGTTCTACTAACCAAACAAATGAAATTCAACAATTTGTCTGTTCTCCCAATCCAGTAAATGGAAAAGGATTCATTCAAATTGATTTATTAAATGAACAAAGCCTTCATTTAAATTTATTGAACTTGTTTGGACAAACCTTATGGAATAAAAAACTAACTGCTAAACATATTTCGATAGAACTTGAAACTGTTGAATTACCAAAAGGCCTTTATTTTGTTGAATTACAAGTAGCTCATTCTAAAAAAACAATAATATGGCTTTTGGAATAAACATTTTAAAATCTATATTTCTTATTTTATTGATTTGGACCGTATCAGGATTTGGTTTAAACGCACAACTCAACAATGGATCAGCTGCTTCAGATTTTAGTTTAACAGATGTTTATAACAATAGCTATAATTTATATTCGAAAATGGGTACCAACAAATCTGCTGTTGTTGAATTTGGTGTAACCTGGTGTCACTATTGTTGGGATTTTCATCAAAGTCATGTAATGCGTGACATTTATAACAATTACGCCTCCGAAACCACCGTCATTTTTATGGAAGCTGATTATGCTACCAATACAGAATGCCTCTTTGGTCCGGCAAATTGTAACTACCTATCACAAGGAGATTTTGTAACAGGCATGCCTTATACCATTGCCAATTTGAGTCCGACAAATGGTTCCAATGTGATTGCTGATTACAATGTGATTTACTATCCTTTACTTTATACAATTTCGCCTGACAAAAGAGTTTGGGAATTAAAAACACAAACCTATCTTGAAGTTGAAAATTGGATTCGCTACAGTTTTAAATTAAATGCGACAGCAAATCTGACCCATTGTTTTTGTGGCTTTAACGGAAAAATCAATCTAAATACTGTTGGTGGTTTTGGGAATCTTAAATTTAACTGGAGCAATGGACAAACAAGCCGTAATTTAGAGAACTTAGCCCCAGGAAGCTATCAAGTTACCATTACAGATGATAATGGCTATTATAAAAAATTTGGCCCATGGATCATCAATGCTCCCCCGAAAATGCTTGAAATTTCAAATAATAAATTAAATCACGTTAAATGTTATGCGGACAATACTGGATCAATTGAAATACAATCCAGATATGG
Organism: Saprospiraceae bacterium; assembly: GCA_016787575.1. GTDB lineage: Bacteria > Bacteroidota > Bacteroidia > Chitinophagales > Saprospiraceae > Vicinibacter. The sequence goes on from JAEUUO010000015.1 coordinate 3,663, forward strand.
AGTTGCTCCGTATTCGTATTCCTGGTCAAATGGAAATTCTACTTCAAAAATTGATCAGCTAAGTGCAGGACCCTATAAAGTAACTGTGACCGATCAAGTAGGTTGTAGTGTTACTGCATTTTACGTTATCAATCAAACGACAGATATTAATTTTTCAGGAACAAGCACTACCGATGTATGTGAAACAACATCCGGTAGCATACAGTTATATGCACAAGGAGGAACTCCTCCTTATAAATACGATATAGGAAATGGATTCCAAAACAAAGTTCTGTTTCCAAATCTGAATGGTGGAAAAGATTACCAGATACAACTCTTAGATGCAAATAATTGCAGAGATTCAATAAAATTATATGTGCCTTTAACTAGAAAGCCCACTCTAAAAATATTTGGTGAATCCGTTTTAAATTGTAAAGTCAAACAAACTCAATTAATGGGTAAAGTAATTTCAAACTCATTAAAATACAATTGGAAGCATTCTACGGATTCAACATTTTATTCAAAAGATAGTATCATAACGGTTACAAACAGCGGACAATATTATTTAACAATTAAAGATACAATCACGGGTTGCAGCAATTTAGACAGTTTCCATGTAATGGTTGATCAAACAGTTCCTACAATATCTATTCATCAGCCAGATACCTTGAGTTGTATTAAACCACAAATCAATCTGGATGCAAGCGCATCTTCAAATGGTCCCAATTTTTCTTATTTATGGAGTACTTCAACTGGACAAATCAATGGTTCTCCTAATAGTCCAGTTGTAAATGTCACAAAAGCCGGTACGTACTTGTTTTACATTGAAAATATTCTAAATTTTTGCAATAATATTGATTCCATTGAATTGCAAGAAAAAACAAAACCTACCGCTGATTTTCTAGTTAGCATAGCTGATCAGGAAATCAAATTAAATAATCTCTCTATCGGATTACCGGAAAAATTTTATTGGGATTTTGGTGATGGTCAACAATCAAATGAAGCAAATCCAAAACACAAGTATCAAAATTACGGCGGATATAAAATTTGCCTAAATATTGAAAATGAATGCGGTACGGATTCAAAATGTATTTCCATATTTATTTCCAAGCCCGGTGTTTTAAAGATTGCAACAAGTGAAGTCGTACACGTTGCTTGTTTTGGTGAAGCAAGCGGTTCGATTCAAATTAAAGCGGAAGGTGGGCAACCGCCTTACAAATTTCAATGGAGTAATCAAGATACTACGAGCTCCATTTACAATTTGAGATCAGGAAATTATATAGTGAGTATTACAGACCAGCAAAATTTTATTATTGAAAAAGAATTTATAATTCTTCAACCGGGTGAACTCCTATTAGACCAGATCGATTTGACTCCAGCAAGTTCGGGACAAGCCAATGGACGTATTTATTTAAACAATTCAGGTGGAGTCAAACCCTATCAATACGTATGGTCAAACGGCATGACAACAAATCCCATTGAAATGCTGAAATCAGGAAGTTATCAGGTGCAGCTTACAGATGCTAATTTATGTATGAAAGAATTTGGGCCCTTTGAGATAAAAGAATTGACCTCCATCAACGAAAATCAAAAAATTCCTGTTATAAAGCTGAGAACTGATCCTGTTAATAGATTGATCTATTTAAACATTGAATCAGAAATGCTTGAAAATTTTACCATTTCAATTTCAGATGTTTTTGGAAATGGCTTTTTATCAAAAAAACTGAGTGGCAAGCATTTTCACGAGATTTTGGAGTCCCAAAATTTAAACTCCGGAGTATATTTTCTTACAGTTCAGTTTGCAAATAAACAAAAGCTTATAAAATTCCTTTGGTATTAGACCAAGTTTTGCAATTTTTACTTCAAAGTTTCGTTACAAACAAATGAAATCCCTTTTTCTTTTTATTCTCACTTTTTGGCTTTACGTTTCCTGCAATCAGTTAAAAACCGCCGAAAATAAAAATGCCGACGGAAAAGTTTTTGAAAAATATACTTATACCATAAAGGATGGAAAAGAATTGAAAGAAGGAGGTTATGAAAAATACGATGATCAAGGCATGCTCATCGAAACATCTTTTTACAAAAATGGCAAACTAAACGGAATCCGAAAACTTTATAAAAATGGAATTCTTGAAAGTGAGGAAACCCGTTTGGAAGACAAATATGAAGGACCGTTTAAAGCTTATCATCCAAATGGAAAGCTTCAAATCGAAGCAAACTACATCAATGACATCATGACCGGGGATGTAAAAGTGTATTATCCGAGTGGACAATTAAAAGAAATTGTTAGGTTTGCAGATAATGTAGAAGATGGTCCGTTTGTTGAGTATTATGAAAACGGAAAATTAAAAGCAGAAGGAAATTACAAACAATCTGATGGCGCGGTTGAAGATGGAGAATTAAAACTTTACGATACCACAGGTACATTAATTAAAATTATGAATTGCGAACTTGGTAAATGTTCTACAAAATGGGCAAAAGATACTACGGCTGTTCAATAGTCTTTTTGATATTCTTGCAATCACTTTGTTCGCAAACAGGTGGACGTCAAATTTATCAATTTGTAAATTTATCCTCAGGCGCAAGAATAGCTGCCTTGGGTGGCTTACCCATTGCATGGAGAGCAAACGATCCCGGAATAGCATATTTTAATCCATCCACTTTGACAAAAGAAATGAGTGGTAAAATTTATTTTGCCCATCAATTCTATTTTGCTGATATTTCAAATGGTCATGCAGCTTATTCATATCATGCTGAAAAACCGGATTTAAATTTTCAAGCTGGGGTACAATATATAAATCATGGAGAACTAAGTCGGACTGATGTTTACGGAAATAATTTGGGTACATTTAAAGCCAGGGAAAGCGATTTTTACATTGCAGCATCTAAAACTATTCGTGAACGCTTATGTGTAGGTTTAAACATGCAAATGATTTTTTCAAATTTAGATGTTTATACTTCTAGTGGATTGGCATTTAATACCGGTATCAATTATTTTAATCCGGAAAAAAATTTCGCAGTCAGTTTATTATTTAAAAATGCTGGATTCCAATTTAGTAAATACAACAACGAATCCGAAAACCTTCCATTTGAAATTCAATTAGGCTTTGCTAAAAAATTAAAACACCTCCCACTCATTTATCATATTAGCTTGCAGCATTTGGAAAAATGGAATGTCCGCTATGACGATCCGGCTCTCAATGACAATTCAAACTTATTTGGAGACGTTACTAAAGACAAACCTTTTGAAGAAGCACTTGGAAATATTCTAAGGCATGTGGTTGTTGGTGCAGAATTGAATGTTGGGAAGAAAGATAATTTTTCTTTGCGTTTGGGATATAATCACCTACGCAAGAAGGACCTTTCAGTTGCCGATTATAGAAGTTTTTCAGGAATTTCAGCTGGTTTTGGAATTAAAATATACAAATTCAAATTTGACTATTCCTATGCAGTTTACCATTTAGCAGGAGGAACCAGTCAGATTACTATCAGTACCAACCTGAATTCTTTTGTTAAAAAGGAGCTGTAAGCACAAATTCTACTTCAATATTTCATCATTTCCCATTCTTATTTTAACAGCTCATCTTGCTTAATAATTGAGCTTTAAGCCTAATTTTCTGAATCCCTTCTTCTAATTTTTATCTTTGCGGACTAATTGTCCATAATGATCTATAAGGAAGTAAAAGGATTGAATTTGCCAGAAATTGATCGGGAGATCCTGGCATTTTGGCAGGAAAACGACATTTTTAAGAAAAGTATTGAAAACAGAGAAGGACAGGAGTCCTTTGTATTTTACGAAGGTCCGCCATCAGCCAATGGCAAACCTGGAATTCATCACGTGATGTCCCGTGCTGTAAAAGACCTTTTTTGTAGATATCAGACCCTAAAAGGTAAAAAAGTGCATCGAAAAGGGGGTTGGGATACCCACGGATTACCTATCGAACTCAGTGTTGAAAAAGAACTGGGAATTACAAAAGAAGATATTGGTGTAAAAATCTCCATTGATGACTACAACCATAAATGCCGGGAAACCGTCATGCGTTTTAAAAATGAATGGGACGATGTCACTCGGAAAATGGGCTATTGGGTTGATTTGGACCATCCGTACATCACCTTTGAAAACGAATACATAGAATCGGTCTGGTATCTTTTAAAAGAAATCTATAAAAAAGGCTATTTATATAAAGGCTATACCATTCAACCTTTTTCACCAGCTGCTGGTACCGGACTCAGTTCGCATGAATTAAATCAACCCGGCGCATATCGTGAAGTCAAAGACGTATCGGCGGTTGCACTGTTTAAACTAAAACCGGAATCTTTTAATGCTGCTCAAAATGCAGTCCTAAATGTTCCAGGTATTTTAGTTGCAGCCTGGACCACGACACCATGGACCTTACCAAGTAATACTGCATTGGCAGTAGGAGAAGCTATTTCTTACTCAATTGTAGAATGTCATAATCCATACACACACGAATTAAATAGAATTTTACTTGCTAAAGATTTAGTGTATAAATGGTTTAAACCGGAACATGAAGTATTTGATCATCTACTTCCAGCAAATGAGGATAAAAAAATTCATTTTAAAATTCTCATTCCTGAAATTAAAGGAAAATTATTGGAAGGCATTCGTTATGAGGCATTATTTGACTACGCGATACCCGAAGAAGGAGATGCTTATAAAATTCTTTTAGGTGATTTTGTTTCAACTCAGGACGGAACTGGCATCGTTCACATAGCACCCTCTTTTGGTGCAGATGACATGCGGGTTGCAAAAAAATATAACGTTGGAACTTTAACTTTGGTAGATAAGCAAGGTCGTTTTACTAAGGAAGTGTATGATTTTGCTGGTGAATATGTAAAAGAAGATTATCTCAGTCCGGAAGAAAAAGCCCAAGAAAAAATCAGACTTGGACTTGAAAAATATTTATCGGTGGATGAACGACTGGTAATTAAATTAAAAAAAGAAGGAAAGCTATTCAATTCACAAAAATATCAACACAACTATCCACATTGTTGGCGCACAGACAAACCAATCTTGTATTATCCATTAGACAGTTGGTTTATTCGGGTCACCGCTGTTAAAGATCGCTTGATTGCATTAAACAACACCATAAAGTGGAAGCCCGCAGCAACGGGAACCGGACGTTTTGGAAATTGGTTGGAAAATCTTCAAGATTGGAATTTATCTCGTTCCAGGTATTGGGGAATTCCAATTCCTATTTGGAGAAATGCTGATGGAAGTATTGAAAAATGCATTGGCTCTTTAGAAGAGTTAAAAACTGAAATCGAACTTGCAAATAAAGCCTTTGGATTGAATCAAAGTTTACCTAAAGACATTCATCGTCCATACATCGATGATATAATTTTAACAAGTCCGGATGGAAACGAAAAACTAACCCGTGAACTTGATTTAATAGATGTGTGGTTTGATTCAGGCTCTATGCCATATGCACAAATTCATTATCCGTTTTCAAATAAATCATTGGAAGGATTATTTCCTGCAGATTTTATTGCAGAAGGCGTTGATCAAACACGGGGATGGTTTTATACTTTACACGCCATATCAACCATGGTGTTTGATAGTGTAGCGTACAAAGCTGTAGTATCCAACGGACTGGTACTCGATAAGAATGGAGAAAAAATGTCTAAGCGAAAAGGAAATGTGGTGGATCCATTTCTTACGATAAATCAATACGGTGCAGATGCAACGCGATGGTACTTAATCAGCAATGCCGATCCTTGGGAAAATTTAAAATTTGATTTAGATGGTATTACAGAAGTTCGAAATAAATTTTTTGGAACGCTTTATAATACCTATTCCTTTTTTGCTATTTATGCCAACATCGATCAGTTTCAATACGATGCATCAAAAGCATTGCCCCTGTCAATTCGCTCCGAAATGGATCAATGGATTATTTCGCGATTACAATCCGTAATCATTTTGTATCGGGAGTATATGGATGATTTCGAACCAACACAAGCGGCTCGCGTTATAGAAAGTTTTGTTTCCAACGACCTCTCCAATTGGTTTGTGCGATTATCCCGTCGCCGTTACTGGAAATCTGAGTCCTCGGGCGACAAGCAAGCTGCATTTGAAACCTTGTACGAATGTCTTTATAATACATCCATTTTAATTTCATCCCTGGCACCGTTTTTCTCAGATTGGCTCTATAAAAATTTGATTGCCGGATTTATTGGATCTGTCAAAGCTAAAGAATCTGTTCATCTAACGGATCTTCCGAATGCGGACTTATCTTTAAAGCAAACAGATCTTGAGCGACGCATGGATATCGCTCAACGCATTTGTTCGCAGGTACTTTCTTTACGGAAGGCTCAAAAAATCAGAGTACGTCAACCTTTACAACAAATTTTAGTACCGGTATTAGAAGATTCGATGAAATCAGATCTTCAAATGGTAGAAGAAATTATTAAATCTGAGGTAAACGTTAAAGAAGTCAATTACATTTCTGGTGATGCAGGTTTAGTAAAGAAAAAAACAAAGCCCAATTTCAGAACGCTGGGTAAAAAACTTGGTAAGCACATGAAAGAAGCGGCAGAGCTTATCCAAAATTTTAATGAAGAAGAGATTTCACAACTGGAAAAAGACTTGAATGTCAAACTCGAAATTGACAATCAGCCGTATTTAATTTCAAAAGAAGATGTAGAGATTTTATCTGAAGACATTCCAGGATGGCTGGTAAGTCATGATGGTGAATTGACTGTAGCGCTTGACATCAATTTAAGTGACGAATTAATTTCTGAAGGCAATGCAAGGGAATTGATTAATCGGATACAGAATATTCGTAAAGAAAAAGACTTAAATGTTACAGATAAAATAGAAATTCGACTTCAAGAGCATCCGGATATTTTAAAATCATTACAGTTATTTAAAGATTTAATCAGCAATGAAGTCTTGGCATTCAGTATTGAAACATCAAATGATCAATTTGCAGAACAGTTTGAATGGTTGGAGGATGAAAAGATAGGCTTTCGTATTCAAGTTAAGGGGAGCTAAAGCAATGTATTTAAATCGAATTTAAAACGCGCATCCAGGCAGCAGGTATACGGATTAAGGTATCTTTATACCAATGAATAACTTGCTAAATCAAATTTTTAAATCACTACTTTACAGTTTAACCGTATTTATACCACTTAACATCCATTCCCAATGCAATCCGGAATGGCAGGAAGAATGCGATGTCGCAAAATATTATTTTGTTTGTTCATTAAATGAATTGAATGGCTATCAGTGTTCAAATTATAGTTTAAACTCACATCAATGTGTTCCAATGTGTTCCCAGGGTGGTATTGGCAACAATACGACCTGGTGGAGTTTTGTAAGTGGAGGGGGCGCAATTTCGATTACCCTTCAGGTGGGCACCTGTACATTAAATCAAGGCTTGCAATTGGGACTTTATGGTGATTGTAGCTGTCATGAAGAAGTCGCATGCCATACAGTTCCTTGTGTTGATCCAGGGACTTCTTATACTATAAATGGAAACTTAACTCCGTGTCAGCCTTATTTGTTTTGGATCAATGGCTGTCTGGGAGATTTATGCGATTTTACTTTAAGCACTACAGGAGGCGGTCAGCCGAGTTTAAGTCCTTTGGGTAAAATTAATAACATTCCTAGCATGATCATTGAACCAATCTGTGAAGGAGAATGCAATGTGCGTTTTTTTGTAAATCCGCAACCAGGAGGATGCAAGCCTACTTATATCTGGTCAATAGATGGTGAAACCAAAGATGGAAATGGAAATGAAATCTTTTTTGACATGACAGATGCTGGAGATTATACTTTATGTGTATCTGCTCAGGTTCGGAATGAGAGCGGTGGTCCATTTTGCGCCCAGGTAGGTCAACAATGCGCTACAGTAAAAGTTCGACGGATATCAGACAAAATCGGACCTCAAAGAAAAATATGCAACGAGCAAGCAAAGGGTACCGGATTTAAATGGCACTCTAATAGAATTAAAAGCAGTGGTATTTATCATGCTGCATTGTCAGATTCTAAATGTTGCAACTTTGATTCTATCGTAGAATTTATTGTAATGGATGCTCCTATACCCGAATCCGTTTATTACTTAAGTTGTGACAATACTCCTTACATTGATTTGTTTGGAAAAAAACACTATCCGTGTTTACAACAATCCAGTGTTTTATTACCAAAATCCAGTAAACCTTACGGCTGTGATAGTACAATACTTTTATCCGCAGTGAGTATTGATTTCAATCCTAAATGGAAAGCCACTTGTTACAATAGCATGATTCAGATCAATCCTCAAATTACTATAACCAAACCCTGTTATGCAGGTGAGACGTATCGGTATTTATATAAATGGTATAAGAAAAATGATCCTGCTAAAACTCCAATAAGTTTTGATGAGCAGCTTGAAGTAGATCCGGTCAAAGAAAATTATTGTCTGGAACTAACAGTAGTTTCTGAGTTAGGGACTGCTCAAATTTCTTGTGTTAAAACATTTTGCGAAGATTTTGATGAAAGCAATCTGACCCCTCCCTGTTTTCGTTTAAATGGAAATAATGTCTTTTGCGTAGATACAGCAGTTGTATATTGGATGGACTCTTTCCATACTCAAGATATTTTAAATTATTCTTGGAAAATTAATGGCGGACAAATTATTTCAAATTCAGATAGTACAGCCATAAAAGTAAAATGGAATTTTAATCAAAATGATACTGGTTTGATTTGTGCATCCTACGCTGTGGAGTGTGGTGTTAGTTGTGAACGATGCCTTCAAATTGTGTACGACACTAAAATTGCCGGTAAAGATTTTGAAAAAAGGGGTTTATCAGCTTATTTAAAAGCACTAGCCCATCCAAATGGAACTTGGCGATTCATCAGTGGGCCAAATCCAGTAAGGATTGAAAACATTAAAAATCCAAATACACAAATTACTGCATCCAATTATGGTTATTACTGTTTTGAATGGTCTATTGTTAGTAGTAATTGCACACTCCGGGATACGATCTGTGTAGATTTACATTTTTATACAAAAGCAAACCCGGAATATCCAAATTACAAATTGGATTTTAGAGAATCAACACAGAATAACGGAGAAGAAAAATTTAATGACTTCTTTACTCCCAATTTAATTAAAGGGCTTGGTGCTACTTTTATTTCCTTTACTACATCCAAGCAAGGCAAGATTCAATATTACTGGTATGATGTATTTGGACAACAACTAATGAATGAACAGCTCAATACCAACCAGTCTTTTGGTAAATTTGAGATCAAAGCACCACAAACCACAGGAATTTATTATCTATTAATTGAATTGGATGGCCTACCTTATATACGTAAGATTTGTATTTTGGATTGATTGGAAATACAATTTACATTTTAGCTTGGAGTACACAAATATTATCAGGGAAAACCAATATTTTTTACTAAAAGTGAAAAATTTAACATGTAAAAATATACAAGCTATTAGAAATAATTGTTAGATTTGATTTCATTATTCGTCACCCATATTCAATCTTAATCAAGTGTTCACATTATAGAAAAAATAATTGATTGTTTTTTCTGATTTGAATTAAGTGATTTATCAAAGATATTACTTCTGATTAAATCTACCAGAATAAATCCTACTATGTAAACTTAAAATCCAATAAAATGGAAAATCAAGATCTTACTCCGCCCGACAGGTCATGGCTATTTGAAAGCCAAAACTGATTTCTTCTAATTATTAGTTTGTCTCGTCCCAAATCGATACGAATTACTACCCATAGGCCTTTTTACACAAGACCCCTGCGCAGAATAACAGAATTAATCTAAATGGCATAGGTCGTACATTCATCTTTCGCATAAACTGTTCTAGTTGGCATAGCCAAGTTTATTTACATGATGCTTTTCAAAGCTACTTATATTGATTCTTGTATTCATGTTGTGAATACACATTGATTTCTATTTAATTATTTTTTACACACTAATTTTTTTTATGAAAAATTTTATAATTCAATATTATCGACTATTTTTAGTTACACTTTTATTCACCTTCTTTTCAAAATCTAGTCTTGTCGCTCAATGTGGTTTTGTAAATTCAATTGATTGCGAACCTGTATTTGAGGATTATACTGGTATAGATGTTACTCTTAATCTCGTATTTCATATAATCCGAAGAAATGATGGCACAGGTGGAGCTACTAGCTCTGATCTTGCATTTTATCTTGATGAATTAGCTGATGCTTATACTTCATCAGAAATTTATTTTGATACACTATGTACTAATTATATTGATAGTTCTGCCTTGTACAATGATTGCTCTTTAATGGGAGATCATTGGGAAGATTTTAAAGCCGCATTTGGTTCAGGGGATGCTGTGAATGTATTTATTCATCCAGGCGGTCAAGGCAGTGGATGTATATTTGGTAGCGGAGACATTGGTGGAAATAGCTGTTACATTCAAAACAGAGCCCATCGAAATTTAGCATCCCATGAAATTGGGCATGTTCTAAATTTACTTCACACTTTTGAACCTTGCGGTGGTAATCATTCTTGTTTAGGGGATTCTATGTCTTTGATTTATGATGGGGATTTATGCGCAGATACTCCTCCTGATGAATGGGAATTTAACCCTTATTTAGATACTCTTAACTGCACGTGGGATACAGCAGCGTGTATGGCAGCTGGTTCAAATTGTAGTGATTATTGCGGTACATATCCGTATCCTTCATTTGATTTTGGAATAATGATGTCGTACTACCATAGATGTACTCAATACTTTACACACGATCAACAAAATCGGATGAAGCATAAAATAGTTAATAATTTGAATAACACTTACTTTACCATAAACAGGGTTGATAGTATCATTTCAGATTCGGTAACTGTTAGTTCTGCGTGGAGACCTGCAAAAAATATCATTATTGAAAACGGCGGAGTGCTGATAGTTACATCAACTATTTATATGCCGGATAAGGCAAAGATTATTATTGAATCTGGTGGAATCCTGAGTGTAAATGGCGGGACTATAACGAGAGGTGGATTTAAAGATCTTTGTCATGAAAGAACTGGCAATCCGAAATTCTGGTATGGGATTGAAATGCAACTTTCAACTTCTTCCCCTTTCCCTAAATTTTCATGTGTAAATGGAACAATAGAATATTCAGAGAAAGGGGTTCATAATCCCCCAAGTAAAACCGCTGGGAACGGTACTATAGCAATATATAATAGTGTCTTCAAAAATAATTTGGCTAGTATTTTCATTGAAAGAGCTCCATCATTTTCTTCACCGATTTCCGTTAAAAGAACGCGTTTTTATCTAGATGACACTTTAACTTTATCAAACTATTACACTCAAATTCATATTGATAACTCTAAAATTTATTTGGACAGTTGTATCTTTGATAATCCAATATATATACGTCCTGTGTCAGATTCTGCTTACGCCATTAGAACCTTTAATACTGATATAGGAATACAACATTCAATTTTTAAAGACAGCATTTATGGAGTACAGTGTTTGTCGAAAATGTCAAAAGCTACTGTTGGAATAACCCTTACGAAGTTCACAAAAACTCGAATTGGCGTAAACACTACAGATGGAATTAATAATTATTCTATAACGAAGGATACATTTGATACCTCAATTAGATTCGGGTTATTGAGCGATAGATGCTCAGGGTATATTATAAATAATAACCGATTTACTGGTCCAAACCCTCCAACGGATTCTGCAGGAATTCAAATGAATAATTCGGGTGAGTACTTTAATCTAATTCAACAAAATATTTATAATTCAATTAAGCATGGTAATGTTGTCAATGGTATCAATGGAAATCCAAATATTGGACTTCAGTTTTTATGCAATAGTTATTCTAACTTCACTTTACATGAAAATGTATTAAATGGCTGGGTATCATTAAAACAGGGAGAGCCTCTTAAAGGAACTGGCAATACTGCAGCAGATAACCAAGTAGATCATGACATTAAATTCGGAATGAATACTGATAATATGACATATTACTATAAGGATAGTATAAGTACTCATATACCTGATTCTGACCCGAAATATAGAATGTTAAAAACTAAAACAAACTTTTATAATTGTAGTAAACTAACTGGAAAGCCAGATACGATATCGCATTATGTACTATATAAAAGGTTAGAAGATACTCTGGATAATAGGAGCAATAAATATCAGGATTCCATTGATGGTGGTAATACATCAGCTTTAATTTCTCATATCTCAGGTGCAAACTCTGGAACAGCAACTTTTCTCTATAATCAGCTTATAAATCTTTCTCCATGGTTGAGTACATCCGTTGCACTTGCATCGTATAATAGGTCAGATATTTTTGATTCAACAAAAAGAGCACAAATACTCTATAATAATCCTGATTTATTTAGAATAAGAACGTATCGGGAGGCGCTTGCTGATGCCGATAGCCCACTTCCTCAATCTGCGCTCGATGCTTTGGATACATTAACTTTATATAAAACTATTAGAACTGATCTTGAAGCAGAAATTTCTTCTTTAGACCTTGAAAAAAGTTCAGTATGTTACGATATTTTACATGAGTTAAAAATAAATACGCTCGATCAAACAGATAGTATTTTGGTGTGGCTTGAAAGAGCAGATGACTATGCTTCTCGAAGAGAAATAATGGAAACCCATTTAGGTAATGGCGATTACACAGAAGCTTCATCAGCTTTATCAGATTTAGGTGAATTAGAAAATCTGAATGAGAGCCAAATTTCTGATCTTGAAGGCTTAGAAGATCTTCTTTCATTTATAATTGATGTCAGAGAGGACGGTAGATACGAAGGCAATTTAACTGAGGAAGAAATTGAATGGATGATTGACTTTGCCGAGAATAATGACAATCAAGCGGGCCATGAAGTCAGATCCGCTTTGTACTTTTATTATAATATAAATGTTGATGATGTAGAACCATTGCGGGGTTATATAGATCATAAAAAAGCTAAAGTTGGTGAGAATGTTATCCCAATTAAAAAAGAAACTCTATCTGACAAGATAAACATTTATCCTAATCCATGTAATCATGAATTGATTATTGAATTACCTTCCTCTCCACATAAAGAAACATGGGATATTGAATTAATGGATATAGACGGGAAGCAACTCATGTTAAGTAAGGCAAATTCTGGGACAATTAGAATTGATATAAACAAAATCCCAACTGGAATCTTTTTAGTTAAATTATCAAGTAGCCATGGCGAAAGAATCACAAAAAGAGTTCAGGTTATTAAGTAAAAATTGAATTTAAACCTACCAAGTAGGCTGATGAATCGGGATAAATTTGTAGATTTAATCGTATATTTATCCCGATTTCATCTTATTGGAAAATGAGACAGTTATTATTTCTTATGTTTTTGCTGACAAGCTTTAAAATAAAATCACAGGTGTTTTTTAGCAAAGTTTACACGGTGTCAGAAGATGGTACAGGATTGCTAAATATTTGGCCTAATTATTTAACCTCCGTCTTCCCAACGGATAGTCTCATTTATGCTTTTGGCTATTCATCAGATACAACTTATAAAGAAATCTACGGTACCGGATTTTTTGTCTTTGATTTAAAAGGTGATCTTTTGGAGTATTTCCACATTAAAGATTCGCAGAAATATAATTTTTTTGGGCCTGAAGGAATCCATACATGGGACGGGATAACCTTTTACACTGCATTTAATAATTTTTACCACGAGGAATCAATTCTTAAATTTAATAGAATTTCTAAGGCTCAGGAAGTATTGGAAATTAAAAATAGTAAAATTAAAAATGGCGACATTTTACGAAGCAATATGATAGGAATCAATGATGGATGTTTAGTTACTGCAAGTGATATAGCAATAGACTCTACTGGGTATAATTATAAAATTCAAGTAACGAAAATCGACACGAATGGCAAGATTAAATGGCAGTCTATTGTTGGTAAGGAACCTGGCAACGCATATAATAACCATTGCTTTTCTACTTATGCAGATTTATTTGGAAATATTTATGTTGGGGTTGGTTTTAGTGATCCATCTGGTGTAGGATCAAAAGCTGATTATCAAAGTCTATTCTATAAGCTTGATTCAAATGGGAATACTAAAAAAGAATATAGTACACAACTTGCAAGAGAGGGCTTTAATCAAACATACGATATTGCGCAGGATTCTAAAGGGTGGTTTTATTTATCGTCTGATTATAATTGGAACGAGCCTCAGTACCCTTATGGTAATATTGGATATGGGGCGATTCAGATTTTAGATTCTAATTTAAATTATAAAAGCAATATTAAATTAAATTTTGATTCTACTCTAATAGCACCAGCATGGGTCAATAGTTTTGAAAAGATAATCAGAGCAAATGATAATGCGGGATTTGTAATAGGTGGTTCATTGCCGTATCGCGATACTGTTATTTCCTATATTGATTCATTGAGCAAATTTGACACTTTTAGCAGAAGCGCAAGTTTCATTACAATTCTAAAATTAAATGATAATAAACAAATCGAATGGAGACGAATATATAGGATAAGAAATGGATTCGATCATGGCTACCTACATGATCTAAAACCGTTTCCAAATGGGGGATACATTATTGGCGCAGAATCTATCGGCCTTCCATACGACGAAAATAAAGACCCTATCTTTAAACCTTGGCTTTTAAAAATAGATAATGATGGTTGCTTGATACCAGGATGTAATATTGTAAACAATAAAGACCAAACATCAGATTTAAGTAATCATTTAATGATTTATCCAAACCCTGCAAGTAATTACATAGTTATTCTTCATCCAAATACCGAGCGAATAAAATATCAAATTGTTTCATACGATGGAAAAATAATAGATGAATTTTATTCTTTTATTGAAAACGAACAAATAATTGTGCCTCTTTCAAATTACGCATCTGGCACTTATTTAATTAAGACTACTAATAAATTTGGTAGTGTTGGATCTAAAACATTTGTCAAGAACTAGACATTTTCAATGTTTCTGCAAGTAATGTAATAGCAATAAACGGCCTTCTGGGTTTTCCATCAGTCATCAGCTTTAAATATATTTTGTAGTTCGGAAGATTAATAAAATCCTCATCATCAAATTCAGGTTACATCTTTTCAGTCATGTACACAACTTCTTTCGTTCAGAATCTAATTTACATTGTAATTCCAACTAAACGAAATAATCCAATTTAATAACATCATCGAATTGATTAAAGTATTGACAGATTATTGCAGCCAAATTGAAATTGTGTAATTCTTAAAATATAGCAACGAATAAAGGCATTGGAGATCTGTAAAATTCAAACATTTTAAATATAAACAGCAAACACATTTTCTCATCAACTGCTACTACAATTTTGCAGCCATAGCAATGGATCTCTGGGGATGTTCTATTAATCTTAATGGAATCAATCCTTGTTTTTCCAACGTTCGAGCTTTGGAATGCCTTTCGTAAATAATCTGGCTATAAATCCGGGAAAACCCATTTCCTTTAATTTACCGGTTGCAAATTCCTGCATTTGAGTTGCAGTCCAGTCCGCTTGTTTAAATTTCCCATTTTCATAACAATACGCACAGTATTTTGTGCTGATACTTTGATCTGCATTGCTTCCACCACCATTAGGTGATTTTTTTAATGGCATTCCACAACTCTGACAGTTTTTATAGGCTTGATCCATTTTAATAAAGTTTACTCAATTTAATATACCAAATATAATACGTTTTGAGTTGCCGTGCTCTAATTCACTTTTGGTTCCCTTTGTGCAAAAAAGAATTACATAGGACTATCCAAATTAAATATGTCAATAGGAAGTCTCAAACTCAAGATTGAAAATGATGCTGAATCAAAAGCTGGCTCCTTGCTTTAAATGCTTCACCTTTAGATTCTGTTCCACCGAATTCCTGTTATAATAATTCGCCTTCTATTCCTATAAAAACACTACGCAGCATAGTTTTAACTATTTTAGACTTTTTGTCAGAAATTAAATCAAATAATAAGTCGTTTCGACCGAATTTCTGCTAATTTGGCATTTATTCAGCTTTGGAAAAGGATTTGATGTATACCTATTAATTAAATAAATTATGACGTACGAAAATTTTACTATAAAAGCTCAAGATGCCATTCTAAAAGCACAGCAAATTGCTTCCGGACTAGACCAACAAGTCGTT
This sequence comes from Saprospiraceae bacterium, assembly GCA_016787575.1. GTDB lineage: Bacteria > Bacteroidota > Bacteroidia > Chitinophagales > Saprospiraceae > Vicinibacter. The sequence goes on from JAEUUO010000015.1 coordinate 19,782, forward strand.
GATAGTTCACATCTTGCTAAAGCCATCATCGAAACAGATGAAAAATTGGTGGAATTTATGATTGGAAAGCTGGGAGCCAACCTTCAAAAAATCAAATTCGAACTAGATACTGAAATTCGAAAATTGCCTCGGGTACAAAATGCAGAAAAACAATATTTATCCAGTGAAGCAAATGCTGTATTATTAAATGCAAAAAATATCAGCAAAGAATTTGGAGATGAATACATTTCACTGGATTCTATGTTATTGGCAATTGTAAAATCTAACGATCCTGCTTCTAAGATTTTAAAAAATAACCAAATTAATTACGATGCTTTAAAAATTGCCATTGCAGATTTACGCAAAGGAAAAAATATTAAAGACAGTGGAGGAGATGAATCGTTTAATGCACTCAATAAATATGCTATAAATTTTAATGCGGCCGCAGAGAGTGGTAAACTGGATCCAATTGTGGGACGGGATGAAGAAATTCGGAGAATTCTTCATATATTATCCAGACGTAAGAAAAACAACCCCATACTTATTGGTGAAGCCGGTGTTGGAAAAACTGCCATCGTTGAAGGCATCGCATGGCGTATTGTAAAAAATGATGTACCCGAAAACCTTCGCACTAAAAAAATATTTTCATTGGATTTATCTGCTTTAATCGCAGGTGCCAAATACAAAGGTGAATTTGAAGAGCGGCTTAAAGCGGTTGTAAAGGAGGTTAATGAATCCAATGGCAACATTATATTGTTTATTGATGAAATCCATACACTCATTGGAGCTGGAGGCGGACAAGGTGCAATTGACGCTGCTAATATATTAAAACCTGCTCTTGCCAGAGGTGATTTGCATACCATTGGAGCAACGACACTGGATGAATATCAAAAGTATTTTGAAAATGACAAGGCATTGGT
>JAEUUO010000028.1 GCA_016787575.1 Saprospiraceae bacterium
GACCGTGATTTTTTGTTCATGCGGACAACAAAATGAAACTGTTGACAAAGGGCAAACTGAAAAGCAAAATTCACAGTCAGACAAAATCGAGAATACTGTATCCGACAAAAAAGACTATGAATTGGCAGACGAGTTTTTACATGAACTAAAAAATGCCAAGGCGGATACGATTATCTTTTATAAACGTACTTGCATTAACTGCTGCGACTTCTACAATATTTTTTGGTCATCTAAAGGACGGAGACTTTTGACAAAATTCTATTTTGACTTTGACGACATGAAAACGCATTCAAAAACAATTAACCTGACAAATGACAATATCTTTGAAGTGCTTGGAGATAATTACAGCGAACTTAAAAGCTCTTCAATTAAAGAGAACTCCCACAAGCAAAAAGACGGCACATCAACTCTCACTGTGATTGACCATTATTGTTATGCACAAATGAGTATCTACACGACTCAAGACAGCATCATAACTGACAGAATGAAAGACCATGATTTTGATAAATACACAGATTTTGGAATCTCTTTACCTGACAGAAAGGAAAAAAGAGAAACAAATGATAACTACTCCGCTAATATCAATTCTAAATGGAACATTTTATTGACAACCATAGAAAACGAAATTGCAAGTATGACAGAAACAGCCAATAGAGAGTTAGAAACTTTAAGGACAAAAAAAAGTGAATAGAAAAACTACCGCTAACACGGGTTTTGCGTCAGGCGGGCTGACGTATCACTTGGGGCTTTGTGCATCTATTAAACTTTAGTATTAAATTGAAACTTTGTGCTCCGAAACCCGCCCGAACGCAAAGCCCGAAACCGTTATCGCAGACTCATGGTGACTAAGCATGACGGACTTGCGGAATGACTTCTCCCTCGTAGCAAAGCGTAGCATTATTGGCGGACATCACTCGTTTGCAGTTGCGCTGTTTCTTAAAAAATAAATTTAAGATTAGAAAGTTATTATTTCTTTTGAGTTTGGATGCCATGAGCCCACGATAACATGGTGCACATCGCAATACCGCTATTCATGTTCTCATTTCTTTTTAAATTTACGGAGCGGCACTGCGTCTGCACCAAGACCGTTAGGCACAATAATATGAAATCAACACTGGCAATGAAACATTACATAGCATTATTGGCACTTAGTTTTTGCATAACGACAGTGAGAGCAGACTATGGGTATATGAATCTTTGCGAAATGGTTCAGAAAGCTGATTATGGTGCATTAGGAACAATAGTAAAAATTGACAAAAATTATTTTTACTTAAAGGTTGACAAATACGTGTTAAACAATCTTGAAATTGATACATTGCCAATTATTAAATTTGAAAGTTGGGCTTGTGCAAAACGATTTTCTGAATACAAAGTAGGACAAAAGGAAATTGTTTTTTTTAGAAAGAGTAATTATGTTATTGACGATTTCGAATTAATTGGTTACGGAGGAGGCGATGAGTATGAGCTGCCAATTTTTAATGACACAATAAAATATCAAAGTAGTTATGGAAAATTGGATAGTTACAGCCTTAACAATTTTTTAATTGCAATCAATGATTACGATAAACTAACCGAAAATATTAGAGGGACTTCAAAAGAAATAAGCACAAAAGACATTGATGCTTTTACAAAAAAATCATCTTTACATAAACTACTAATTAAATGTAAAGGTTCTAAACAAGCCAAAGACTTTGAAATTCCCGACAGGGGTATCATTATGAATTTAGAACGAAATTACCTTTATGAAGACTATGAAAACAAAATTTTCGTTAGCAATTTAACAAGTGACAGTATTTATTTGACAGTAGATGATGCAGAAGTTTGGAAGGAGGGGAATTATTTTGTTGTAAAACCAAAAAGTGGGTGGACAAGACGATGGCTAAATGTTTATTCAAATAAAGCAAAAGATGAACACGATGTATTATTAAATCAAATCTTTGAAGTAATAGATTTACCTGTACCAACAATATATTTCGGACATTCTACAAAAGATACAATTGCCTTCTCATATTACAGAGATGCCGTACCAACAGTTGGCTATTATTTAGACGACTTACATAAAGACGAATACTTAGATTACAAATTATTGAGTTACGAATATCAAGTTACTTCAAACAATTTTAGCGAGACTTTCAAAATCAAATCTGAATATGGAACGAAAGAATTTCAAGAGAGAATTAGATATTTAAAATCAGGGGACAAAATTACTATGAGCAACATTTTTGTACTTTATCCAAACAATATAGTGAAGAAAATTAATAATAGGACAGTTATAATAAAGAAAGAAAAATGAGAAATACTGTGCCTAACATTGTACTTGCGAACATACCGCCAAATATCATAAATTTTCACTGTTGGCTCTTAATGAAAATATTTCTTACTTTTGGCTTTGGTGCAAGTGGCGGCACGTCGCAAGTACCTCTCCGTTATCGGCACACTAAGATTGCTTACTAAATGAATAATTGCAAAAACATATTATCGTTAATTGTAAGTTTGGTTATTGGATGTTCATCGCCAAAACTAATTATGCAAAATCCGGACAATCAGATCACACTTCCTAAAGTTATTTGCCGCTTTATAGCCATAGATGACACGAAATTTCCAAAAATAGAAAGCAAGATTGATAATTTTAGAATTATTATCGACTCATCATTAATTCAATCTAAAGTATCGGGACAAATTTACGGGAAAGATAGTACAGATTTTCATACTGGGCGTGATCCAATAGTTTATGCCAAGCTAGAATTAATTAGCTTTAACAAAAGAGATACTGTTTCTGCCCTCACGGATTTTGGTGGTAATTATTCAATTTTAACCAATATTGGGGAGTATGAAATCATTGCCTCGTTTCCTATTAAAAATTCTAATTTTTCTTTTTACAATAAATTACATATATCTACTGTAAAAATTAATAAATATGAGACCATAACCTTAAACATAACACTTGGACAAGGTCAAGGAATCACATTTATCAATGGAGATAGTTTAATAAATGCAACTAGTATAAAATACTAACAAGAAAAAGTGTGCTGATAACAGGCTGTACACTCTACACCACTTGGTATAATATGATTCTCTTTCAATTTTTTCTGTAATTAAAAATTATTTTTTACATTTGGCTACCAATGCTTAATGGTGCAGCGTCTATGCCAAGACCGTTATGCGTCATGCTTGGGCGACCTGATAACTCTGAACTGGGGTGTAAGAAATTAACTTTAACAAACTAAAAGTAAAAAACGGGGAAGCTAAAAACCGAATAGAGTAAGCAAAATTTTAAATCTAACACCAATGCGTAAATCAATTCTGAACACAATTGGACGGACGAACCATTTTATCCTGACTGGATTTTTTTTATTAATGCTTGCAAGCTGCGGCATCGAGTCAAACAAAGATGCTGCGACTTCAACCGCTGACCTGATGGCGGCAGCTAACGAACTAGACAGTTTGTTTCTGGTTGCATTCAACAACGGAGATGCAGAAGCAATTATGAAACTGCATTGGAACAGTCCTGACTTGCGTGCTTATCCTCCTGGAGAAATGCAGTTGAACGGGTTTGATGCTGTGAAAGCTAGTTATGTAAGGGACTTTGCAATGAGCAAAGGAGCTAAACTTGAATACACCAATGCTAATAATATTCCTTTTGCAGACGGGGTAGTTGGTTATGGAACATTCAAATGGACAATGCCAATGGAGGGAAGCGAACCAATGGTGTTTGAAGGAAGATACACTGAAGTGAAAGCAATGAAAGACGGAAAAATGGTTATCGTAGTTGACCATACTTCAATGCCAATGCCACCACCTCCCGCTGACTCAACTCAAACTAAATAGCATATTAGTCAAACTTTAGTGCGAACATTAAAAAGTTGTTCTTAGAACAAGTAGTAGCACAAACGCATAAAAGCACATTTGCAATAGGCGGGGTTTTGTACTCTGCAGACAGTTTTTGGGCAGCGGAAAATTTTGTGCTTCGTATAAATATAAGTGGTAAAAATCCCACCCATCGCAAATCTGCAAACCGTTAGCAGAAACCCTATGGAATGACACAAATAATATAGAAAGACATAAACAGATACAATTAAATATCTAAAATTATGACAACATTAAAAAATATTACTGCATCTGCTTTTTTCGCATTAGCATTAATGAACAATTCAAGTGGACAAAATAACTCACTTGCTGATACATATATTTTGCAAGCAAACGATTTTAAGAAAAATATGAAACAAGACAGTGCATTAGTTTACTTTGAAAAAGCATCTGTCGAATTCCAAAAACACGGGAACATAGAAAAATTTGTAGACGTATACAATCAAATAGGAATCATTCTAACAAGGCAAGACAAATATGAAAAAGCTAAAGCCTATTTAGATAAGGCTTTATCAACGGGGCTTTCTACACTTGATACAAACAATCTAGTAATTGCAACGACCTATATTAGCTTGGGTGTAATTTATAATGCGGAAGAAAATTACGACCAATCTTTAAATTGCCATTACAAAGCCCTTTCGATTCGATTGCTGAAACTGGAAGAAAATAATGCTGAAGTTGCAACAAGTTATGGAAACATAGGAAATGTCCACCGTAACAATAAGGAATTTGACAAATCTATTAATGCTCACTTAAAAGCAATGAAAATCAGGGAAAAAGTTTTTGGGCTAGAAAGTGTAGGGATTATTGAATCTTATTTGGGTCTGGGAAATACTTACAGGGAGATCAAAGATTATGATGCCTCATTGGAGTATTTTGAAAAAGCATTAAGAAATAAAATTATTCAACGTGGGGAAGGACATAAGGATTTAGTGAAGTTTTATAAATATATCAGTGATGTATATTATTTGAAGGAAAACAAATTGAAAGGAGACGAATACAAAATTAAATACGAAGAAATTGAAAGGAAATCATAATAATATGCATTGGCCAAGCTAGGGCATCTGTTATCAGCACCTACAAGAAATTGGCGGTTCAGTGGTTAAATGAAGTTTTGTGCTTCGTATAAAGTTCACCGCTGTCAGACAGTTTTGCGCTTCGTAATCGCCAACTTCTTGCAGCCGCAAAACGTTTCCAAAGTTAGATTGACAAAATAATATCTATGACAAAATTACTTCCGACATTTACACTTGTACTTCTATTAATCGGTTGCGACCGTTCAGTCGACAAAAAAACTTACACCGACAAGAAAGAAGTTGCAGACAATCCTGCTACGTTTTTTTCTAGAAACGTAGGCGACACATTTTCCATTTTCATCAGTTTACCTACGGACTATGATTCAAAAAGGAATATTAAGTATTCAGTTATATATCTACTCGACGCCAACCTTTATTTTGACATTGTTGCCGCAACCCTCAAAAAATATTCAGAAGTTGGCATACTCCCATCTGCTGTTTTAGTTGGCATTGGCTACAAAACCATTCAAACAATGGATTCGTTGCGTAACAGAGATTTTACTTATCCCGCAGCAATTCCCGAATATGAAATGAGCGTAAGCGGTAATGCCGATAAATTCTTATCATTTATTCTAAATGAACTTGTGCCAGAAATTGACACAAAATATTCAGTTGACAAAAATAGTCGTGTTTTATTTGGACATTCGTTGGGTGGTTACTTTACCCTTTACGCACTCTATCAAAATTTATTAAGTAAAAATGGTGCTTTCTCAGCTTATATTTCTGCGAGTCCCTCGACACATTACAATCATAACTACATCCTTGACGAATTGGCAAAACTAAACATAGTCAATGTACCAAAAATCAAATCCTATATAACATTTGGCGGACTTGAAGACGAGGAAGATGAAGATTCATCGCAGCTTAAAACTGACAAGGTATTTTTATCTCTTGAAAAATCATTTAAAAATAAAATTACATACAAAGGTGACACTTATTCTAATCTTGGACATATGGATACTCCTTTGCCAACCTTCATTAAAGGTTTGGTGTGGATACTTAATAATGAGCAATAAAGCTGCAACTGCTATCAGCGAAGCTTGCGCTATTTTTTATGGGTTAACTCTCAACTGTTTAACTTGGACTTAGTAAACAATAGACCGCGTTTCACAAACGTTAGAAGTTATGCTTGGTCGACCACGAAACTGTTGAGCAGGCTGAAAGAGACAGATAAATACGAATGACATTTGAAGACGAAATATGAGAAAAGTAATTGCAGCAACTAATATTACAATTGACGGAGTCTATGACCACACAGAAGGGCTGGCAGACGAAGAAATACACCAACACTACGCTAATCTATTAGACAGTGCCGACCTTATTCTTTATGGTAGAACGACTTATCAACTAATGCAATACTGGCAGACAATATTGACAAACCCATCGGGCGAAAAAACAGCGGACGATTTTGCCATTGCAATAGACAAAATTCCAAAAATTGTTTTTTCTCACACACTCAATAACACGGGTTGGGATACTGCAAAACTTGCAACTAAATCATTAGACAGTTTTGTTAGAGAATTAAAGCAACAATCTGGAAAGGACATCTTTGTTGGCAGTAGGAGTTTAATAATGCAACTTATGAACCTAAATTTAATTGACGAATACCAACTTTGTATTCAACCTGTTATTGCCGGGAAAGGTTCGCAATTGTTTAACAATGTAAAAGAAAGGTCTATCCTTAAACTTACAAAGACTAAGAGCTTTACTAACGGAGCTATAATCCTATATTACGAACCGACCTTAAAATGACAGCAAACACAGACCGAAACCCATTCGTGAACAGAAAGCACGCTCCGCAAATAAAATAATTGAATCATTTGGGCTTTATCGGTAGGCAGCAAGGCGTGGTTTAGCTTCGCAAATTTAAAGCATCCCAATTGCTGCTATATTGCTTCTCTTCGTTACTTTTACAAAATGAATCCTTTGAGATTCTAAGCTCAAACAGGTGCAAATAATCGAACATAAGCAGTAAAAGTAATTACACGTCTGACAATTAAATTGACGATCATGAAGAAACCTATTTTAATAGCCTTGACTCTTGCGACAACCTTTATGCTCGGTTTCGCCTTTAATTCAGTAACAACAAAAAATAACAACAATAATATGAAAAGAGTAACAGGTATCGGGGGTGTTTTTTTTAAATGCAAAGACCCAAAAGCGACAACAGAATGGTATCAAAAACACCTTGGGTTAGACACAAATCCATATGGTGCGACATTTGAATGGTATGAAAAGCCAGACAGTACAACAAAGGCCCAGACGCAATGGACGCCATTTAAACAGGACTCAAAATACTTTGACAAGGACTTTATGATTAATTACAGAGTAGAAAACTTGGAAGTACTTATTGAAGAATTGAAAAAAGAAGGTGTAACCATAGTTGACAAAATGGAAACATATGACTATGGAAAATTTATTCATATTCTTGACGGAGAAGGAAACAAAATTCAACTTTGGGAAGCGAAGGACTAATCAGATATTTATGGAATTAAGCGACAACAAACAACGCATTTCATTAACAAGTGGTTTGTGATAGCATAGGTTCCTTGCTCCGCAGACTCATTATTGCATAGTGGAAATTCAGTTCACCAAATGAAGTATAATGCTTAAAAACTAAACAATCGCTAATCCCTCCAAGCCTTAGTCAGAATAATATTTCAACACTCAACAAAATAAGAATCGCTTTATCTGCTCTAATAATTATTGCGCTCATGAATTATAATTATATTTCTCGATTATGGTTTTTAGTTATAAAGTATGAATACATGTTAAAAATGAGGGTGGGCAGAGTTTCGAATAAGGAATCCTTTTTACATCAAGGATCCATACTCTGAAATTTTCTAATATTTATTATCATTGAGCAAGGTGATTAAAATATTATGGCTAGGGGGAAAATGCATTTACTGTTATTTTATACTTATCAGATGGCAAAACCTTAAAATATGGTCCTGAATTTTCAGAAGATGGTTATGGCTTTGATTTTTCGTCTTATCATCTAAAATATATAGTTTGTGATGATTTTTCTATTAAAATTTCCCCCCAATACATAGAATGCGTCATATCGCCTTCGTTTCAATTTTATATCTTTGGAGGCTATGCGGCCTATTAACACGAACCCTAATGACTCAATTTGAAAACCACCATTGATGAAAATATATATATTTATTCTATTAATCTTTGTTGGATTTACAAATTGTCAAATTCAAACTCAAACCGAAACTAAAATTCAATCAGGAGAACAAGCAGCTGTGGTGATTGAAAATCCAAAAATAGAAGTGGAAATCCATGGTCGGGTTGATACACTAAAGAATGAAATAAGAGAAATTGCAAGGCTTTGGACAAATTATTTAAATTCAAATCCGGATAAGATTTCCGACAACCCATATTGGAATGAAGAAGAAAAGGCAAAGTATAAGGATTTTGATTTTTCACGTAGTTTGCTTTACCAATTTCCAGCCCATCAATTGTTGAGTGAATTTAAACCTAAAATTCTTTCAATTGAAAAAGAGGGTGAACACTATGGAATAAGAACAATCTATTTGGCCGATGGCCTTGAAGGTGAATATCGTAAATCGAACCCTTGGGCAATTCAAAAAATTTATGCCGTTAGAGAAAATAATCAATGGCGATTGAGAAATGCATTGCCTATAATTACCGAAAATTGGAATAGAAAGACCATAGATAAAATCACATTTATACATTCTCCATATTATAAGTTCAATGAAGAATTAGCGCTTAAGGCTGTTAAATTTTGCAACCAACTTAGAGATGAATTTATGTTTCCTGATTGGAAACCATTTAACTTTTATATTACCAGGAGTGGCGATGAAATGGGTGGATTGTTAAATTTTGAATTCTTTTCTGCAGGGTATACTACAGGAATTGGATTTCATGAAGCACGTATTCTTTTGAGCGGAATTAACTCGGAATATTATCCGCACGAATTCATTCATTTGATTCTCCCAAAAATTGACCGACATGGATTGATTGAGGAAGGATTTGCAACCTGGAAAGGTGGACAAAACGGAAAAACCTTTGAAGAAAGTGCAAAGCTGTTTGCAATTGAACTCTCAAAAAATGAAACAGTGACTTTTTTAGATGTCGTAAATAAAAAGTGGGGTTGGCAATATGCAGCATATTACACAACAGGCGCAATTATCTGCAATTCAGCCTATAAACAAGGAGGTGTCAGGTTGGTGAATGAACTATTAAAAATACCAAATAACAGTGAAAATTTAATAAAAAATTTATGTTTACAATTTAATCTTGAGGTAAAAGATTTTGATCATTTTTGGAGGAATGAAACATTGAAATTTATTGGCAATTGAATGAAGTACTTGATTAAACATTCTGCTTCGAAGCCAAATCAAGATTTTTTGTCAGTATTGTGCTTTGATATCCTTCATTGTGGCGCGCAATAAAAGCTGTGTTTTGTAGTTTAAAAAGGAGCCAAAAATTAGTTGCAAACCTTGCTATCTTGTATATTTGTTCGGTAAGTACGCCGCAGAAAATATTTAGAATGCGAATTAAACAGTCCAGGAACAATTTATACCCTGAATTGACTTGGGTTACTTAAATTGAGTTTTTAAAAAAAATCAAAGGATAATCCTAGGCAAATTGACCCAGGAATCCAGATCAAACTGATGCCAATGAATTTCAAACTTTCAATCTTTGCCATAATTCTATCTCTAAATGCCTTCTGTCAGTCAAATCCTAGTTATGAAATTTATGCACTGAAATTTGGTGAGCGAACGAATAAAATACCTGTTTCAGATGCAGCGGTAGGAGCAACTGGTAGCGATAGTTTAAATGTTTGCTTTATGTATTGGTTGCTGAAAGGAAGCAATGGAAAAATCATTTTAGTTGATGCGGGTTTTACAGACGACATGAAAATAAACCCAAAATTTATCGCCTGGTCACCCCCTGAACAAATGCTTTCTAAACTCAACATCAAGCCGGAAGCAGTAACCGACATTATCCTTACACATCCGCACTGGGACCACATTGGTGGAATTGACCTATATCCCAACGCACAGGTCTGGATGCAAAAGGAGGATTACAATTATTTTGTTGGCGAGGCATGGCAGAAAGGCGGAAATAAAAATGGATTTAATGAATTGGATGTTTTGAAGATTGTTAATCGCAACCTGAATCAGAAACTTAAACTAGTACAGGGTGATGATATAGAAATTCTACCTGGTATAAAAGTATTTACAGGTTCTAAACATACCTATGAATCACAATTTGTTTTGGTTGATTCAGCTTCTGATAAAGTAATTATTGCTTCTGACAATGCATGGTTTTATTATAACATCAATAGCTTGTTGCCTATTCCTGTAACCCATGATGTAAAAGCTTATTCTAAAAATCTAAAAAGAATGAAAAAAATGGTAACAAATATGGACTTAATAATTCCTGGGCATGATCCATTGGTTTTTTCCAAATTTCCACGTGTTGCAGTTGATGTTGTTAAAATCAAATAGTAATTTGAACAGAGCAATTAAATACCTACTTGCTAATCCCTAAAGTCATAGCTTTCTAGCCTCAGTAGTAAGAATACATAAAATTGGATTAAATGAATTAAAAAATAGAAGGTCTTGTAGAGATGAAGAAAGTTTTATTACTAAGAAACAGAGTAGCTAAATAATCATTCGTGGTTTTATGCCCTTTTTTACTTCTTAAATCCCATCTTCGTTTTTAGACATTTTAACAGGACAAACCAAAATGAAAAATTAAAATATGAAATTAAAATTCTGCATTTTGACTACGATTCTCCTTATAGCAAGGGGGTGTGACTTTTATTCAACAAGCCTGTGGTTTTTTAACAATCCAATAGGTGAAACTAATCCGCTATATAACTTTTTTGGTGTAGGATGGGAGGGTTTAATAATTGCTAATATAGTTATTGTTGGACTAATTATTTATGCCTTCTACTTTTACACATTTAAATATAAAACAACACGACAAACATCATCGAACGAACTTGCAGACTTTGTTTCAGAATTATACTTTAATGAGAAGGGAAGGTTTTTTCAAATTTTCTATAAAACTCCTAAGAATAAGTCGACTTTTTTAGCGCACACAGGTTACGTTTTAGTGAGAGTAGTTATTGTCGGGAGCTTTTTAGCGACATTTCATAATTTTTGTCAATACTATAATGTGTCTTTTTACAACACGTTCAGAGTAATAGTTGGCAGACCACTTTATGTAATTTACGGCCTGATACTATTTGCATTTATATATTTTTTATATCGACTTTGGAGTCAAGAATATAAACTGGCAATTAAAGAACGATAGCATTGAGATGTTAAAGTTATAAGCTTTTAACATCGATTTTTTATCTGGCTACTGAGAAGTTTCTGGTAAACATTTATTTAAGGTAAAAGGACAATAATTCTATTGAACTAAAGTCAGTATTATTCAATTGGCTTTTTAAATTTATTTCGTTTGAACTTGTGCTTTTATTGATTCATGGTTTTCTAAATTAATATTATTAAATAAAATTATTGATTCCAAACTCCGATTTATTAAAATTAAAAATGAATATCTTTATATTAAGCAATAGGCATTAATTTTGTTTTGTTAATTTCTTATTTAAATCTTGGGGATCTTTTAAAGCTCCTATTATGTTGCTTTTAATTTGTAATCAATGGGTTGACGCATGCATATGGAAAGATTAAAAAATGCAATACAATGTATATTTTGTTTTAATGATTTTCTATTCAATATTATATATGACATCACTATTATTTATGTTCCTTAATTCACTGCAAGTATTATTTTGGAAATGAAAGTTGTTATCGCTGGAAGCTCGGGAATGATTGGCAGTTTAATTTTGACACATTGCCTGGATTCAGATAAAATATCTGAAGTACGAATATTGGTGCGCAAGCCAACCGGACAAAAACACTCAAAACTGAAAGAATTTGTCATTGCAGATTTTAATGATTATTCTCAACACCCTTCTTTGTTCAAAGACGTCCATTGCGGTTTTTTCTGCGTAGGTGTTTATACCGGACAAGTGGATGATGCACTATTTAAAATCATTACAGTGGATTATGCAGTCCAATTTGCAAAGGCTTTAGCAACTCAAAGTCCTCAAGCAACATGCTGTTTGCTAAGTGGTGGAGGTGCTGATAGAAGTGAAAAAAGTAAAACAGCTTTTGCTCGTTACAAAGGAATGGCCGAAAATCAGATTTCAAAACTCAATCTGAAGTTTTATAGTTTCAGACCGGGTTACATTTATCCGGTTGAACCACGAAATGAACCTAACCTGGCATACAAAATCATGAGATCTTTTTATCCTTTAATAAAGATATTTGGGAAAAAGTACAGCATCAAATCAACTGAATTGGCTTACGCGATGTTCAAGGTTGGAATTTATGGGGCTGAAAAACAATTTCTGGAAAACCGGGACATTTTAAATTTAGCTGACGGTAAAATTTAAATAAAACCTTAGCGACTTGAATCATTTTAATTGGAAAGATAATTTCCAAAATATAAATTTAATTGAATGTACTAAATTTTACTGGTGTTCTTTTCGACAAGCAGACTGATTTTATTTCTTCCCAAAGAAACCAAACCTTCTGACTCCATTTGTTTTAATAAACGGGAAATAACAACCCTAGCTGTGCCTAATTCATTTGCCAGTTGCTCATGCGTGACATAGAGTGTGCTGCTTTTAGTCAATTCACACTTTTTGCGGATAAAAGATAACAAGCGTTCATCCATTTTTTTAAAGGCAATTTCATTGATAACATCCAATAATTCTTCAAAACGCTTATGATACAACCTGAAAATGTAATCAAGCCAGACTGGATATTCTTTTATAAGTGCTGAGACTTTTTCAATTGGAATAAATAAAATATCGGTGTCTTCCTCAGCTATGGCTTTTACTTTGCTCGTATCGTGATGCAATCCTCCTAAAAAGGACATGATGCAACTTTCACCGGCGGTAATGTAATACAAAAACAATTCCCTGTCTTCTTCATCTGTGCGTATGACGCGAATGCTGCCTTGTGTTACAATCGGAATTGAACGAATATGAGCTTGCTCATCCAAAATAATGGAACCTTCTGTAAAATGCTTGGCGATACCATACGCTGCAAGCTTTTCTTGCAATTCTTTAGACGATCTAAATTCACTGATATTATTTAAATCCACGGTGGTATCAATTTTTACATACAATAATTAAATCAGGATTAAGTTGTTGCTGAAAAGCTTTTTATTATATTTCTGCAATCACATCCAGATTTCCTTTTACCACTTGCTCAAGTTGTACTTTAATGTCGGCAGTTAAGGGTAAATACAAATCAACCCGTGATCCAAACTTTATAAATCCAAAATCCTCGCCCTGTTGAGCAGCTTCGTTTGTTTTAGCATAGGATACAATTCTTCGAGCCAGAGCACCTGCAATTTGTCGCATTAGAATTTGGCTGCCAAAAGGAGTCTCAATTACCACGGTATTGCGTTCGTTTTCTGTAGAGGATTTGGGATGCCAGGCTACCAGGTATTTTCCGGGATGGTATTTGGTATAAACCACCTTGCCGCTTACCGGGTAGCGGTTGCAGTGCACATTTAAGGGATTCATAAATATACTCACCATTTTACGAGTATCATTAAAATATTCGGACTCAAATACTTCTTCAATAACTACAATTTTCCCGTCAGCTGCTGCATAAACTGTGTGATCATCCAATTTAGAAATAGGCCGTGCCGGATTTCGAAAAAAGTTAACAATCAATAAAAATGGAATGCCCAATAAAATGACCAAAATCCAATTGTAGTCTGGAATTAAATTTTGAAACAACATGACAAGCAGGATATAAACCAACAAGGTTCCAATAACCCACATTCTTCCTTCTTTATGTATGTACATGATTTACTTTTAGATTGAAATGACAAAAATACCTATTGGAATGATATAGAAAAAACTATCAAAACGATCGAGGAAGCCCCCATGCCCCGGTAATAAAGTGCCGCTGTCTTTAATGCCAGCCAAGCGTTTCATTTTGGATTCGTACAAATCTCCGCTGATGCCTGCAATACAAACTGTAAACCCCAAAACAATTATTTTTTCGATTGGGTAAGACACTTCAAATAAATAAAGATTCAACAGATAAGCTGCTAAAATTCCGAAAGCAATTCCTCCCAATGCACCTTCAATTGTTTTTTTTGGTGAGATGCTTGAAGCCAATGGAGTGCGTCCAAAAATGCGTCCTGTGAAATATGCAAAACTATCGTTGCACCAATTAATGATTACAAGTCCCAATGCGATCCAGCGATTGACTTCAAAGTTTTCTTGTAAAAAGTAGATTCCGACTATCAATGGAAAATATATATAAACAATGCCGCAATACCATGATTGCGTGAAACTCCAGTCTTTTTTAATGTAAAGCGGAATCGCAAATAAAAGTAAAAGCAAGATGACAGCAAGATTAAAATAGGGTAGTAATACTGCTATGTTGTTGTTAGCAGATAAATTTTCAACAAAGACAAGTATGCACAAACAAATTAGAAAAAAAGTCATGTAAATCGATTTGTTTAATGCCGATTCTTTGTTAAGAAAATTTGTTTGCCACTCATGGTGTGAAAATGCACAGATAATTACAAACAACATTAAACAAGTAAAAAAACTGTACAAAATAGCCGAAATCATAACCAGGCCTAAAACCAATCCGGTAATAATTCTGGTTTTCATAAAGTGGTATTTGATTTTCTAAATAAAAACCAGCCATTCAATACACACAAAAGTGTACTTATCAATATCAAACTTGTTTCGGGTTTATTCATTTCACCAGATAACTGTTTTTGCAATTCATCCTGATTAAAATAAGCGACCAGTATCTGGCTTCCATTGTTAAATAGGTGCAATAAAATGGGATACCAAAGATTTTTTCCTGTCAGGTATACAAAACCCAAACTGAATCCTAAGAGAAACCTGGGTAAGAATCCTTCAAATTGCATGTGAATTCCAGAAAAAATAATCGAACTAAGAATCACAGCAATCCAGGGATTGCGCAGCCATCGAATCAAATAATTTTGAATAATACCTCTGAATACCCATTCTTCAGCAATTGCTGGAATGACTGCAATCACAATAAAAGAAAGGATCAAATCGGAAAATGATTTGAACACCAATAATTTTTCAATAAATTGTTTAACGCGGTCTTCACTTTGTACCATCCATTCCGGCAAAGGGATCAGTTGATTGCAATAAGCTGCAAACCCAACCAGGGGAATGCTCAGTAAAAAGAAAGCCAAAGACAATAAAAAAAGATCCAGCTTGAATGCTTCCACCTTTAATCGTGAGGCTAGTTCCTGATCAATTTTCAAATAAATCCAGGCAGGCAGGATCATTGAAAAAACCTGACTGCATAATTGCATAATCAACAATTCTTTAGCACTCAATAAATCCAGAGCCTCGACGCCATCCTGAAATAAACTATTAAGGCCAATTCCTTTTAACCAAAACATGAGAAGCATCAAGGCATTGCTAAACAAGAGTCCACAGAGAACCAGCAGGACAAAATAAAATAAAAAGATCAGCTTACTTTTGGACATTTATCAACATCATGGTGACCAGATTAAGTGTAAATATCAATAAAATTGCTTTAATCCGTAATTCCCGAAAAGGCAATTATCCGGATTTGATAAAACTGGCTCAAGATTGCGAGCGTTTTGGGGCTGATGGAATTACGGTACATCCCAGACCAGATCAACGTCACATCCGCTTTTCAGACATTCCGGCTTTGAAGCAGGTGATAAAAACAGAATTTAACATCGAAGGCTATCCTTCAAAGCATTTTATTGACTTGGTATGCACAAATAAACCGGATCAAGTAACCCTGGTGCCCGACGCGCCCAATGTTTTGACTTCCGACCAGGGTTGGGATGTGAAGAACAACAAAAGCTTACTGGAAGAAAGTATAGCGGAATTTAAAAAGCGGGGCATTCGGGTATCCTTGTTTTTAGATCCGGATACAGAAATGGTAGAACTAACTCGGGATGTGGGCGCTGACCGCATTGAATTGTACACCGGACCCTATTCCTGGAATTATGCAGCGGATCGGAATTCACAAATCAAATTGCATATTGATGCTGCAACGAAATGCATCGAATTAGGCTTGGGAATCAATGCGGGTCACGACCTCAATTTGCAGAATTTGGGATTCTACAAAGTGCAATTACCCCGTCTGGATGAGGTTTCCATAGGCCATGCGCTCATTACAGATGCAATTTATTTTGGCTTGGAAAATGCCATCCTAATGTACAAAAAATGTCTTAAATAATTAATATTCAATATTGTATAAATATATTTCATTATTATATATAAAATTCTGAGAAATCCCTTAAGAAATTAATTGTTAAAATTTTTAGAATTTAGAAACAACACTATCTTTGGGGGTTAACAAAATATTAAGCAAACTAAATCTAACCAGATTATGAAGAAAGTTTTATTTGTTTTTCTGTCGCTTTTTTGCATTCTGGCTTCAGCACAAGCTCAGCGAATGGTGAAAGGTACAGTTACTGACAAGAAAGGGGATCCGGTTATTGGTGCAAACGTATTGGCGAAAGGCACCAATGTTGGAACGGTCACCGATCTAAATGGAAGTTACAGTTTAAATGTTCCTGCTGGCGTTTCTACACTGGTAGTCAGTTATACTGGCTACAATACTCAGGAAATTGCACTCGGCGCAAGCAATTTGGTAGACGTTTCGATGGATGAAGGGGTGTTATTAACGGAAACCGTTATTACTGCTCTGGGTGTCAAAAGAAACAAAAGTGATGTGGTTTATGCCAATCAATCTGTCAATTCAGAAGATTTGAATTCATCTGCCAGCCGTAGCGTATTAAATGCTCTTCAAGGTAAAGTGGCAGGTGTAAAAATTGGCCAGGCTTCTGGTGCAGTTGGAGCATCTACCCGCGTTGTATTGAGAGGGGAAACCTCCTTGACCCAAGGAAATAATGCATTGATCGTGGTGGACGGCGTACCGATTAATAACAGCGCTACTTCAGGTGGTGGTGGAACTGGAAAAGATGGCGACCGTGACAATTATGTTGACTTTGGAAACAGAGGCAACGACATCAATCCGGATGACATTGAAAACGTAACTGTTTTAAAAGGACCTGCTGCTACAACCTTATATGGTTCAAGAGGTGGTTCCGGTGTAATCTTGATAACAACCAAAGCCGGTAAAAAATCTGATAAACCAAATATTTCTTTCAATTCATCTTACAGCGCAGAGCGTGTTTTGTTGCTTTATAAATATCAGGAACAATACGGTTCTGGATATGAGTCTTGCAATGGTTGCGGTGGAGGTATTAATATCTTCATGGGTGAAAACTTTGCATGGGGCTCTAAATTTGATGGAAGACTCATCCCATGGACTGCAGCTCCGTTTGATGAAAATCACGAATTGATCCCATTGTCAAATGGAAAAATCGAGCAATTGGTGAGACCTTATAGTGCGGTTAAAGACAATGTTGAAAACTTTTTTGAAATCGGTCAAACGATCCGGAACAATTTTTCAATCAGTGGAGGTAGCGATAAATTTACTTATTTGTTATCCTACACAAATTTTGACAACAAAGGAATCGTTTTAAATACTGAATTAAAGAAACACAACATTCAAATGAATGTGGGTGCAAAATTCTCTGATAAATGGAGATCAGATTTTAAAATGAATTATTCTAAAATTAATCAAAGAGGTGCTACGGAAGGTGGTTACCCATTTGGTTATTCAGCGGGAACACCTGCGATGGCTTTTGTAACGCAAACACCATCTAACATCCCGTTTAATGAATTAAGAGATTACAATAGCCCGTATCACGATTTTAAAGGATTTTATGGACAATATTCCATTAATCCTTATTTTATATTAGACAATCAGGATTTACGCAATTCAGTAGATAATGTAATATCATCTGCATCATTGACCTATAGTCCTGCACCAAAATGGAGTTTTACAGGTCGTGTAAGTACTAATTTTGTAACCAGTTCAGTTACTGAGAAAGGTCCAAAATTTGCATACCATACTGCCTATACCTGGGCTGATGGTGAATTATTAGATGGAGGAAGAACTCCTGAATCTGTATTTAGCTTGGGTTCTTACAAAGAAAGCTCAACCAGAATTACAGATCTTATTTATGACGCATATGGAAATTATCATACAGGATTAGGTAAAGATTTTAAATTGAGCAGTACGCTTGGATTAAACTCAATTGACCAGTCTTTTAGACAGGTTTCCGGTACAACAGTAGGAGGATTGGTTATTCCAGGATTTTACGATTTGTCTAATTCTACTGAACAAGCTCGTGCAACTAGAAGAACCACTCAATACCGTTTGTATGGTATTTATTTTAACAATTCTTTGAGTTTCAGAGATTATGCAACTTTTGAATATTCTGCAAGACAAGATTATTCTTCAACCTTACCTGTTGACAACAGAGGTTTCTTCTATCAGGCAGTTGGATTTTCATTTGTTCCTACCTCAGTAGGCGATTGGAGTTTTGGTCCAATGAATTATTTAAAGTTAAGAGGTGGTGTTGGAAGCGCAGGTAAAGATGCTCCACTATATAGATTAAATACCTATTACAATTTAAATCCATTGTTATTGGATTTGGGAGATGATTTTCAGATTCGCTTTCCTTTCAATGAGCAAGCTGGTGCAAGAAAAGATGAAAGAATTGGTAATCCAAGTTTAAAGCCGGAGTTATCGATTACTTCAGAAGTTGGTGCTGATATTGGATTTTTTAAAGATCGTTTGGAATTAAACGCTACTATTTATAAAATCAATTCAAAAAATCAAATCGTAGATGTAAACATTCCATGGTCTTCTGGTTTTGCATTGATTCCAGCCAATATCGGAAAAATGGAAAACAAAGGAATTGAAATAGGAGCAACCATTACTCCACTTCACACAAGAAATTTCAGCTGGAAAATAAATGGTTCCTGGTCAAAAAATAAAAATAAAGTTATTGAAATCAACGATCCGAATGTCGATGGAGAAGAATTGACAATTTACACCAATTTGGTGCATTTTACAGGTCATGGATCCTTAAATCTTGTTGCAGTAGAAGGTCAGCCTTTTGGAACCTTTAAAGGTACCGGATTTACCTATGACAATCAAGGACGTATTGTAGTCAATGCCAGTGGAAATCCACAAAAAAGTGCTGAATTACAATACCTTGGTAACTACCAACCCAATTTCTTGTACACTATTGGTACAGAATTTAAATTTTGGAATTTTACTTTGAATGCCTTACTGGATGGTAAAGATGGTGGTTTGTTTTATTCAGGTACTAAATTGAGTACTGAATTTAACGGAACTGCAAGTACTACGCTAATTAATGATCGTAAAGCTTTTGTTGTAAACAACAGTGTTACTTTAAATGGTGATGTAAATACAAAAGAAACCAGCGCATATTCTTATTTCAGAGGATTGCCTGCAAGTGCTTATTTGTTGGACGCTTCTTATCTGAAATTCAGAGAATTAAGCTTGTTTTATAATTTCCCATCTTTTAAAGGTAAAAATGGATTTAGTTCATTGTCATTGGGAGTATTTGCCAAAAACTTAAAGTTCTGGGTTGCAAAAGAAAATACATTTGCTGATCCAGAAGTTGGAGGAGTAGGAGCAGCTTCTGATGCAGTTGGTATTGAAACTACAACAACTCCTTCATCAAGAAGTATTGGAGCTGAATTAAGAGTAAAATTCTAATTAATTAGATTAAAATTTATAACTATGAATTTATTTAAAAACAAACATATACTTGCGACTATATTTTTTCTAAGTATATTTATTTCATCATGTGATAATTATCTGGATGTCAATGTTGACCCAAATCAATCGTCAACATCAGATATAAATTTGCAATTGACTTCCGGACAATTATACACTGCAATTGGTTTTGGTGAACGCTTATTTCCAATCATTGGAATCTGGTGTCAATATCAAACAGGTGGCCCTGGTGTTTCTTTAGGAGACCCGGACCAACACATTTTGTCTTCATCAGAAGGAAACCAAATATTTCGTTCTGTTTATCGTGCTGCAAATAATTTTAATTATATCATTAAAAATGCACCGGAAGAAAAATTTTATGTGGCCATAGCTAAAATCATGAAAGCCTATGGCATTCAAACTTGTGTAGATTTATTTGGGGACATTCCTTACACAGAAGCATTAAAAGGGGATATCTCTGATGGTTCAATTTTACATCCTAAGTATGACAATGCCAAAGATGTAATATATCCTGCTTTAGCGGCAGAATTAATTGAAGCAGCTAAAATATTGCATGATGGTGGTGCTTTCAGAAAACCAGGTACTGATGATTTAGTGTTTGGTGGCGATTTGGCAAAATGGGAAAAATTTGCAAATTCCTTGTTGCTTAAATTGTATTTGAGACAGGGAGCTACTCAGAAAGTAAAAGATCTGGTAGCTGCAGATCCGCCTTTTATTAGTGCGAATGCAGATGCAGCTAAGGTTAATTTTCCTGGAGGTTCTACAGGTAGTAATCCATTTTGGACAGCTGCAAAAAGTACCGCTTTGGGTAATTTTTATGTTGCCACTACAACTACATTGGATTATTTGGAAAGTACCAATGATCCAAGAATTGATTATTTCTACGATCGTAACGATGCTGGTGATCACAAAGGAATCAATCCTGGAGATGTTGAAAATGCTCCAACAAGTTCTGCTACTTTATCAAAACCTGCAGGAGCCTTGAAAAAAGAAGGCGGGTTGATATTCAGTCCAACTGCACCGGTTGTGTTTATGACTGCTTGGGAAAGCCATTTGCTTTTGGCAGAAGCTGCAGTATTAGGAGCTGCCGGCGATGCTAAAGCATCCTATGAAGCAGCAGTTAAAGCAAACTTTGCAGCCTTAGGAGTTACTGCTGGCGCAGATGCTACTTATTTGGCAGGTAAAGGCGCTTACGATGCAGCCAATCCAATGAAATCCATCGGTTTGCAGAAATGGGTTTGTATGAACGGAACACAACCAATTGAATCCTGGATTGAAACCAGAAGAATGGATAATGCAGGCAATCCGATATTTACTAGCACAGGTGGAATATTTAAAAGCCCAACTAAAAACGCTTTAGGGAACGGAATCTATCCGAGTATTATGCCTTATCCGGAAATTGAGGAAAGTTTAAATCAAAGTTTTATTGGACAACATGCGTTAACAGCTAAAGTATTTTGGGATAATTAATTAAAACATACATCCAATTATGAAAAATATATTTTATTATTTCGCAACGCTTCTATTTATTGCATTAACGACCAACTCGTGCAAAGATGAAGCAATAGATTCTGTGGCTAAGCCAATTATTCTGCCTTTTATAGCAGAAAAACTGATGGCTGATTCTTATGTTTATGGACAAGGTCAGGCAACATTACTTACAGATCTGCCAAACGTTGTTGCCATAGCGGTTGATACGGTATACGGCATGGAAGGTGGACATGGTGGAAAAACTGGATTTGACACCGTAGAGATTTTAAAAACTGAAAGTACGGGCATTCCAGATCTTACTGATATAGGTGGATATGGGATTACATTCCAAAAATTTAATAAAGGAGGTTATAAGGTTTCTACAGGAGCTAATATAGTAATTGCAGGACCTATTTCAAATCCAGGTCCTACAAGCATTGAAGGAAATTACAAGCGGACATCAAATGGATTTATTCAAGAAATTAAAAAGGTATTTGATGGCGTTTACATAATTGGAAATCCAGGTGGGGCTGCTTCTGTGGCTTATCTCCCTTACTTATTGTATAATTACAAAAATACATCAGGTGGGGATTCACTTGCCTTTCCAGTTCAAACTGATTTGTGTGGGGGAGGTCTGCGATTGGTTTCACCTACAGCTCCTGTTGCGCTTACTGCAGGAGAATACGATGCGTATCCTCCAATCATTTCCAATACAGCACCTTTAACTTTACAATGGAAAGTATTTGAGTTTCCTTCCGCGAATAACTCAGCTGTCCATCCAGATGCAGCTTTGTGTAATTGGGGGCATACTGCAATCCGAACTTTTGAAAAACAATAAGTTATATTGTTATTTTATTAAATTAAAAATAGTGGGGTTATTAAATCCCACTATTTTTTTTGGTAATAGTAAATTACACTATATCTTTGCATTCCAATTTTGATTAAATAAACCAAATTATGTTAATAATTGACGTCAAAGACGTAGAATCCATTGATAGAGCCCTCAAAAAGTACAAAAAGAAGTTTGAGCAATCTCAAACATTGAGACAGTTAAGAAACCGCAAGCATTTTACCAAACCATCAGTGGAAAGGCGTTCTGAAATCCTGAAAGCAATGTACCGTCAGGATTACATTTCAAAGAACATATAATTTATTTCAATAATATTTAACTAGTTTAATATCCATTCTTTAGATTTGTTCTAGAGATGGAAAAACTGGATTTATTTGTGCGTTATCTCCAAACGCAAAAGAAGTATTCTGAACATACCATTGAGGCTTATGCCCTTGATTTAAAGCAATTTAAAGAATTTCTTGGCGATCAATACCAACAGACGTTGGATGAGCCATTTTCAAGCTTGCATCTTAGAAGTTGGATGGCAACCTTGGGAAAAAATGGAATTGACAACAGATCCATTCGAAGAAAACTTTCCAGTTTAAACCATTTTTGTAAGTTTCTTATGAAACGCAATTTATTGGATGAAAACCCATTACTTAAACTGATTCGTCCAAAGCTTAAAAAACGTCTGCCGGTTGTTTTGCGCGAACAAGATCTTAATCTTCAGCCAATTACAGATTTTAGCGATCTGCCTTACAACGATTGCCTGATGGAAACCATTGTTTGGACCTTCTACGGATTGGGTTTGAGGCGCAATGAGTTGATCGAATTAAAGCTCAGGGATGTCCATTTTAAAGCAGGCCAGTTAAAAGTTTTGGGAAAAGGAAATAAAGAGCGAATTCTTCCATTTGGAAATGAACTAGCAGAAATTTTTCTGCGTTATTTAAATGTGAGGAGTGATTTTAAAATACCCGAAACCGATACATTTTTTGTCTTGCAAAACGGAAATAAATTATACCCTAAAATGGTTTACCTCCTGGTAAACAAATGGTTAAAGACTAAATCCAGCATTACAAAGAAAAGTCCCCATGTCTTGAGACATAGCTTTGCGACGCATATTTCAAACAAGGGAGCGGATATTTATGCTGTTAAAGAGCTTTTAGGTCATTCCTCTTTAACAGCCACTCAAATTTATACGCACAGTTCGATTGAACAATTAAAAAATGCTTACCGTTTGGCTCACCCGAGAGCTGGTAATTAAATATTATTTATAAACCTAATATCTAAATTTAGCTTATGGTAACTACAATTCAATCAATCCACTTTAACGCAGACGAAAAATTAATTAACCTGATTGAAGGTAAATTGAGCAGATTAACTCATTACTTACAAGATAAAGCTCTGGAAGCCAAAGTGGTACTTCGCTTAGAACAAGTGGGGCGCATTCAAGACAAGGTGGTTGAAGTTATAATTAATTTGCCAGGACAACCCCTGATTGCTAAATGTACGAGAAAGAGTTTTGAAGAAGCATTGTTGCTGGTTGTCGCTAGTTTAAAAAAACAATTGCTTCGATATAAAGAAAAAATTCAGCAAAAACACAGCTAAACCAGGCAATCAAGCTAATTATTATTCCTTAAGTTATTAATTTTCAAGACATTACAATTCATAAAAGAGATTAACAAATACTTGATATTTTTTTCAAGTCATTTTTTTAAATAGTTATATCTTTGCAATCTCTTTTTTGGAGGGTATAAGCGTATGCCCTTTTGTGTATTTTAAGCCAGTGTAGCTCAGTTGGTAGAGCAGCTGACTTGTAATCAGCTGGTCGGGGGTTCGAGTCCGTCCACTGGCTCGGTTGCTGTAGTAGGGGGGTGCGCCGGAGTGGGAGAGCCGGGCCAGACTGTAAATCTGGTGTCTTTGACTGAATGGGTTCGAATCCAATCACCCCCACATTTTAGTGTCTAATTTTGGGCATTGGCCTTTAAGAAATACTAAAAATTGTGGGAAAACTTGTACAGTCATTTAGAATTAAAATACACAAATCGATTGTCCAAAAATGGGATAAATATTTGTTAGAAAACGTTCTGACTTTTCACATTAACACAAACCGAATTGCGGGAGTAGCTCAGTTGGTAGAGCATTAGCCTTCCAAGCTAAGGGTCGCGGGTTCGAGTCTCGTCTCCCGCTCAAAAATTTGAAAGAATGTTCGGATTAGCTGTAAAATGGAATTCAGAATGCTAAAGTAAAACTCAATAAACGTATTGAGATAAAAATAAAAGAAGGTAAAAATCAGATCCTTCTATTTCTTAGCCAACGTAGCTCAGGGGTAGAGCACTTCCATGGTAAGGAAGGGGTCAAGGGTTCAATTCCCTTCTTTGGCTCATAAAAATTGAAATTATCATTTAACCATAAAAGTAAAATTAGTCACCAATGGCAAAGGAAACATTTAATCGGTCGAAACCTCACGTCAACATAGGTACCATCGGTCACGTTGACCACGGTAAAACGACATTGACCTCCGCTATAACATCCGTTTTGGCAGAGCAAGGATTGGCTCAGAAAAAAGATTACGATTCAATCGACAATGCTCCTGAAGAAAAGGAGAGAGGTATTACTATTAATACCGCACACGTTGAGTATGAAACAAAAAACAGACACTACGCACACGTAGATTGTCCAGGTCACGCCGACTATGTTAAAAACATGGTTACGGGAGCTGCTCAAATGGACGGTGCAATTTTGGTAGTTGCTGCAACAGATGGTCCTATGCCTCAAACACGCGAACACATTCTTTTGGCACGTCAGGTTGGTGTACCAAGAATTGTGGTTTTCATGAACAAAGTTGACTTGGTTGATGATCCTGAAATGTTGGATTTAGTAGAAATGGAGGTTCGTGAATTATTGGATAAATACGAATACAAAGGAGATATATCTGTAATTAAAGGTTCAGCTTTAAAAGCATTGGAAGGTGAAGCTTCTGGAAAACAAGCCATCTATGATTTGATGGAAGCTGTTGATAAGGAAATTCCTGAGCCGGTTCGTTTGGTTGATCAACCATTTTTGATGCCTGTTGAAGACGTATTTTCTATCACAGGTCGTGGTACCGTTGCAACTGGAAGAATTGAAAGAGGTGTTATAAAAGTTGGTGAAAACGTTGAGATTATTGGAATGATGCCTCCTGGTTCAAAGCCTTTGACTTCCACTTGTACAGGAGTTGAAATGTTCCGTAAATTATTAGATCGTGGTGAAGCAGGTGATAATGCAGGTATCTTGTTAAGAGGTATTGAGAAAGATGATATCAGAAGAGGAATGGTAATTTGTGCTCCAAATTCTGTTAAACCTCACATGAAATTTAAATGTGAAGTATACGTATTGTCAAAAGACGAAGGTGGACGCCATACACCATTCTTTAAAGGTTACAGACCTCAGTTCTATTTCAGAACAACGGATGTAACAGGAGAATGCTTACTACCTGAAGGAGTAGAAATGGTTATGCCTGGTGATAATATTTCTTTGGAAGTTACTTTGATTAACCCAATTGCAATGGAGAAAGGTCTTCGTTTTGCGATCAGGGAAGGTGGCCGTACCGTAGGTGCAGGTCAGGTAACTGAAATATTGGATTAAAATTATTTGTAAAACTCAAATCAGGAATATTCATTTGAATTTCTTGATTTGAGATTTACGGGCATAGCTCAACTGGCAGAGCGACGGTCTCCAAAACCGTAGGCTGAGGGTTCAAGTCCTTCTGCCCGTGCAAAAAGATAACAATGGATAAAATCTTATTGTATTTAAAAGAGAGTTACAATGAGCTAATGGAAAAAGTTTCCTGGCCCACAAGTCAAAACCTGGTAGATTCTGCTAAGGTTGTTGTGGTATCAGCACTTATGTTAGCCGTAGTTGTCTTTGCTATGGACTTTGTAGTAAACCAGATTCTGAGTTTTATCTACAGTTTATAATACCTAAAGGATGAGCAGCGATAAAAGGTGGTATTCCTTAAGGGTTATAAGCGGAAAAGAAAAGAAAATTCGCGAACGATTGGAACTTGAAGTCAATCGCTCGGGATGGTCCGATATCATTTCGCAGGTAATCGTACCTTCGGAAAAAGTGTATAAGATCAGAAATGGTAAGAAAGTAATAATGGAACGCAATATTTTACCAGGCTATTTACTGGTAGAAGCCTTGCCTTCAAAGTTGAGCGGTGAAATTGTTCAACACATTACCAATATGCCGGACATTATCCATTTTCTGGGAAAAAACAATCCGATTCCTATGACTCAGGTTGAAGCCAACCGAATGCTTGGAAAAGTGGATGAATCTCAGGAAGTAGGTGAAACCATGATCGAACCATTTATTATTGGAGAAACCATTAAAATTATTGATGGTCCATTCAATGATTTTGTTGGGGATATCAAAGAAGTAAATGAAGAAAAAAAGAAAGTAAAAGTAATTGTAAAAATATTCGGACGAGGTACAGAAGTCGAATTGAATTTTATGCAAGTTGAAAAAACGAATTAATTATGGCAAAGGAAATTGAAGGTTTTATAAAATTACAAGTTAAAGGCGGACAAGCAAATCCAGCACCACCTGTAGGACCTGCTTTGGGTTCCAAAGGGGTCAATATCATGGAATTTTGCAAAAGGTTTAACGCAAAAACACAAGACCAACCTGGAAAATTATTACCGGTTGTGATTACCTTATTTAAAGATAAATCTTTTGATTTTGTTGTTAAATCTCCTCCTGCTGCAATCCAATTGTTGGAAGCAGCCAAACTAAAAGGAGGCTCCCCAGAACCTAACCGTAAAAAAGTTGGATCTGTAAGTTGGGACCAGGTTGAAGCAATTGCAAAAGATAAAATGGCTGACTTGAATGCATTTACCATGGAATCAGCAATGAAAATGGTTGCAGGAACCGCCAGAAGTATGGGTTTAACCGTATCTGGTTCAGCACCCTGGCAAAATTAAATTTATATTTTAAGGGAGTTCGTCTTATGACGAACGCTATCACCTAAAACCAATTATAATGGGACAATTAACAAAGAAAAGAAAACAGATTAATGGGAAAGTAGATCCTAAAAAACTCTACAACATTGAGGATGCATGTGCCTTGGTCAAGGAAGTAAACACCACTAAATTTGATGCATCTGTCGATTTGCACATCCGCCTAGGTGTTGATCCTCGAAAACCAGATCAGGCCATTCGCGGAACGGTAACCCTTCCTAACGGAACCGGTAAAACCAAGCGGGTATTGGTACTTTGTACACCTGATAAAGAAGCTGAAGCTAAAGCAGCAGGAGCAGATTTTGTTGGATTGGATGAGTTCATTCAAAAAATTGAAGGTGGGTGGACCGATATTGATATCATCATTGCCATGCCGACAGTTATGGCGAAGCTAGGTAAAATTGGTAAAATTTTGGGACCAAGAGGATTGATGCCCAATCCAAAAACTGGTACGGTTACCATGGATTTAGCTGGTGCCATCAATGATGTTAAAGGAGGTAAAATTGCATTCCGTGTTGATAAATTTGGAATTATTCATGCATCTATTGGTCGGGTATCCTTTACTCCTCAAAAATTAAAAGAGAATAGCAATGAATTACTCCAGGCAATAAATAAATTAAAACCTTCTTCTGCAAAAGGTGCTTATTTTAAAAGTATTTCCATGGCTTCAACAATGAGTCCAGGAATAGCAATAGACACCAGAGAGGTTCATTAATCATTATTTAAATTAGAAACATCATGACTAGAGAAGATAAATCAGCAGCAATCCAGGAGTTAAAAGACAAATTTGCCAATGCACAGTTTTTTTATGTAACGGATTCATCGACCTTAACTGTTGAACAAATCAACCAGTTTCGTAGAAAATGTTTTGAGCAAGGCATAGAAATGCAAGTAGTTAAAAATACCCTTGCAGTAAAAGCACTTCAAAGTTTAGAAGAAGAGCGTGGTTTTGCGCCTTTATTAAGTGCATTTGAAGGACCGTCTTCAGTATTGTTTACAGACAATGCTGCAGCACCTGCACGGATTATTAAAGAATTTCGCGAGCATCATGAAAGGCCCCTTTTAAAAGCGGCTTACATTGATTCCGCAGTGTTCTCAGGAGATGACCAATTAAAAGTTTTGGTTTCACTGAAAACAAAAGAAGAATTAATCGGAGATATAATTTTCATTTTGAAATCACCTGCAACCAATGTTATTGGAGCTTTGAAATCTGGCGGTCAAAAAATTGCCGGAATTGTCAAAACGCTCGAAGAACGTGCAAGTGCTTCTTAATAATTAACAAGGCTTCCAAGTATTAGACGCATATATTAATTAACAATTGTAAACAAGAAATCATGGTAGATGTAAATGCTTTAGCAGATCAGTTAGTAAATCTTACTATTAAAGAAGTAAATGAGCTGGCTTCTGTATTAAAGGACAAGTACGGTATTGAACCGGCTGCTGCTGCTGTAGCTGTTGCCGCACCTGCTGGTGGGGGCGCTGCTGCTGCTGCTGCTGAAAAAACTGAATTTGATGTAATCCTCAAATCAGGCGGTGCCAATAAACTTAACGTAATTAAAGAAGTTAAAAATTTATTGAATTTGGGTCTTAAAGAAGCAAAAGACCTGGTTGATGGAGCTCCTTCAACTTTAAAACAAGGTGTATCAAAAGAAGAAGCAAACTCTTTGAAAGATACCTTGACTGCTGCTGGTGCTGAAATTGAAGTAAAATAATTTCAAAGCACGAGAGTATACCTTTGATAGTAAAAGGAATACATATATAAATCTTGACTTGAGTCACAGATCGCTGTGATTCAAGTCATGTATTTTTTTTATATATTATTTATACGTGTTTCTGATCAAATTGCTTTCTAGCATTGTTTGAATTGAAGCACTTGTAAATGGATCATTGAGATCGTTTTTATTTTGGGGAACGGGTTATAATAAATACTAAAAACACATGGCTTCAACTGCATTAAAACCACAACTGAGATCACGGCACAACTTTGGAAAAGCACCCCTACACGTACCTTATCCTGATTTTCTGGAAATTCAACTCAAGTCTTTTAAAGAGTTTTTCCAGCTGGAAACAACACCTGACAAAAGGATTAATGAGGGTTTATTTAAAGTATTCAAAGAAAATTTTCCAATATCAGATGCCAGAAGCATTTTCGTTTTGGAATTCCTGGATTACTATGTTGATCCACCTCGATATACCATAGATGAGTGCGTTCAAAGAGGATTGACATTTTCTGTTCCTCTAAAAGCTCGCTTGCGTCTATCCTGCAACGACGAAGAACACGTGGATTTTAAAACAATTGAACAGGATGTTTTTCTTGGAAACATTCCGTACATGACTCCAAAAGGTACCTTCGTTATCAATGGTGCGGAGCGTGTAGTTGTTTCACAATTACACCGTTCTCCAGGTGTGTTTTTTAGTCAAACCTATCACCCAAATGGTACCAAAATCTTTTCTGCCCGGGTAATTCCTTTCAAAGGTGCCTGGATGGAATTTGCAACAGACATTAACCTGGTGATGTATGCTTACATTGACCGTAAAAAGAAATTCCCCGTTACTACCTTGTTGCGTGCCATCGGTTACACTTCTGATAAAGATATTTTACATTTATTTAATCTTGCTGAAGAAATCAAGGCAACTCAAAAAGATCTCAAAAAAGCAGTTGGACGTAAATTGGCAGCAAGGATCTTGAAGCGATGGACCGAAGATTTTGTTGATGAAGATACCGGTGAATTGGTAACAGTTGAAAGAAATGAAATCATCCTCGAACGAGACACCATTTTGGATGAAGACAATATTAAAATGATCAGTGAAGCCTCTGTTGACAATATTATTTTGCAGCGTGAGGACATTACTGAAGACTATTCTATAATTTACAATACACTGCAAAAAGATCCTTCCAGTTCGGAAATGGAAGCAGTGATCCACATCTATCGTCAATTGCGGGGGTCGGATCCACCGGATGACGATACTGCTCGTGGAATTATTGATAAACTTTTCTTCTCAGATAAACGATATAATTTAGGAGAAGTAGGTCGGTATAAAATCAATAAGAAATTAAATCTGAAAGCATCCATGGATACTTTGGTGTTAACCAAAGAAGATATCACAGAGATTGTAAAGTATTTAATTTCATTGATTAATCAAAAAGCAGAGCTGGATGATATCGATCATTTAAGTAATAGAAGAGTACGTACGGTGGGCGAACAATTGTTTGCTCAATTTGGAGTAGGTTTGGCAAGAATGGCTCGTACCATTCGTGAACGTATGAATGTTCGGGACAATGAGGTATTTACACCAATTGATTTGATCAATGCAAGAACTTTATCTTCTGTAATTAATTCGTTTTTTGGTACCAGCCAGTTGTCTCAGTTTTTGGATCAAACCAACCCACTTTCAGAAATTACACACAAGCGAAGAATATCTGCTCTGGGGCCAGGTGGTTTATCTCGGGAACGTGCAGGATTTGAGGTGCGTGACGTACACTATTCACATTATGGACGTTTGTGTACAATTGAAACTCCAGAAGGACCAAACATTGGATTGATTTCCACACTTTGTGTGCATGCAAAAATTAATTCCATGGGATTTTTGGAAACGCCCTATTGGAAAGTGGATTCAGGAAAAGTGAATATTAAAAATGGAATTCAATACCTGTCTGCGGAAGAAGAAGATTATGCAAAAATTGCACAGGCAAACGTTCCGGTAGATAAGAAAGGAGATTTTCAGATACAAAAAGTAAAAGGGAGAGAACATGGGGAGTTCCCGGTTCTTGAGCCACTTGAATTGGAATTCATGGATGTTGCACCCAACCAAATTGTGGGTGTTTCTGCTTCATTGATTCCATTTTTGGAAAATGACGATGCGAATCGTGCGTTGATGGGTTCCAACATGCAACGTCAGGCCGTTCCATTAATTCGTCCACATGCACCTATTGTCGGAACAGGATTGGAAGCTAAAGTTGCACACGATTCGAGAATGTTGATTACTGCTGAAGGTGAAGGAGCTGTTGAATTTGTAGATTCCACCAAAATTGTAATTCGTTACGATCGGAATGAAGAAGAAAATCTGGTATCGTTTGAAGAAAACGTAAAGGAATATTCTTTAACAAAGTTTGCCAGAACCAACCAGGCAACCTGTATTAATCTTAAACCAATTGTAAAGAAAGGAGATCGGGTTTCAGTAGGTACCATTCTTTCTGATGGATATGCTACTGAAAACGGTGAATTGGCATTGGGTCAAAATTTACAAGTGGCATTCATGCCTTGGAAAGGATATAACTTTGAAGATGCGATTGTAATTTCAGAACGTGTAATTCAGGAGGACATTTTTACTTCGATACACATAGAAAGCTTTGAGTTAGAAGTTCGCGATACCAAACTTGGCGAAGAAGAATTAACCAATGACATTCCAAATGTTAGTGAAGAAGCAACCAAAGATTTGGATGAAAATGGAATTATTAGAATTGGTGCAAATGTAGAGGAGGGCGATATTTTAATTGGAAAAATAACACCTAAAGGTGAAACAGATCCAACGCCTGAAGAAAAATTATTGCGTGCCATTTTCGGTGATAAAGCAGGAGACGTAAAAGATGCTTCTTTAAAAGTGCCGCCATCTATCGAAGGTGTTGTAATCGACAAACAACTTTACGCACGTGCTAAGAAAGACAAATTCCAGAAAGTTCAGGAGAAAGATTTATTAACCAGATTGGATGATAAGCATGCAGTAGCTTTAAATGAATTAAAAACCATCCTCATTGATAAATTATTGAAGTTGATAAAAGATCAACTTTCAACTGGTGTTAAAAGTATTTATGGGGAGGAGTTGATTGCAAAGGGTTCCAAATATACCAATCCGCTTTTAAAGAAAATTGATTTTACGAAAGTGGACTATTTTAGTTGGACAAAAGATACTGAAAAGAATGATGCTGTTTCTAAATTGCTTCACAACTACAATATTAAAGTGAATGAAGAAATTGGAAAATACAAACGCGAAAAATTTAATATCAGTATTGGAGATGAATTGCCAGCAGGCGTATTGAAACTTGCAAAAGTTTACATTGCAAAGAAACGAAAACTGAAAGTAGGTGATAAGTTAGCAGGTCGCCATGGTAATAAAGGAATTGTATCCAGAATTGTGCGTGTAGAAGATATGCCATTTTTGGAAGATGGTTCACCAGTGGATATTGTTCTAAATCCACTTGGGGTACCTTCAAGGATGAACCTTGGTCAGATCTTTGAAACAGTATTGGGATGGGCTGGAAAAAAATTGGGTGTGCATTTTGCTACTCCGATTTTTGATGGAGCAACCATTCATGATATTTATGCACATATTGAAAAAGCTGAATTGCCTCAATTTGGACAAACCTATCTCTACGATGGTGAAACGGGAGATCGTTTTCATCAACAAGCAACTGTAGGTGTGATTTATATGTTGAAATTGTCACACATGGTTGATGACAAGATGCACGCTCGTTCAATTGGTCCATATTCTTTGATCACACAACAACCTCTGGGTGGTAAAGCTCAGTTTGGAGGTCAACGTTTCGGTGAGATGGAGGTTTGGGCATTGGAAGCATTCGGAGCTGCAAATATTTTGCGTGAATTGTTGACTATTAAATCAGATGATATCATCGGTCGTGCAAAGGCATACGAAGCCATTGTTAAAGGTGATAATCTTCCTGAACCAAATATTCCTGAATCCTTTAACGTATTAATCCACGAATTAAGAGGATTGGTGTTAGATGTAAAATTTGAATAACCGCTCTAATCAATAACAAACATGTCATTTAAAAATAAAGTAACTAAGCAAGATCAGGAGTTTGATAAAATCACCATAAGTCTGAGTTCTCCGGATGATATTCTGGAGCGTTCTTTTGGTGAAGTGTTGAAACCTGAAACGATCAACTACCGATCCTATAAACCGGAACGCGATGGTTTATTTTGTGAGCGCATATTTGGTCCGGTAAAAGATTACGAATGTTATTGTGGTAAATACAAACGAATCCGTTATCGCGGAATAGTTTGTGATCGCTGTGGTGTTGAAGTAACTGAAAAGAAAGTTCGACGCGAGCGGATGGGCCACATTAAATTAGTGGTTCCCGTTGTTCACATTTGGTTTTTTAAATCCCTGCCAAATAAGATCGGGTATTTGTTAGGACTCTCATCTAAGAAATTGGAGTCCATCATTTATTACGAGCGATTTGTAGTAATCCAACCAGGTTTGGCTGCGGGTAATGGTTCAAATCTTTTAGACCTTATTACAGAAGAAGAGTATTTTGAAATTTTGGATTCACTTCCAAAAGAAAATCAATTGCTTGATGATAAAGATCCCAACAAGTTTATTGCTAAAATGGGAGCTGAAGCTGTTTTTGAATTGCTGATTCGCTTAAAATTGGATGACCTTTCTTATGATTTAAGACATCAGGCATCTAATGAATCATCACAGCAAAGAAAATCTGAAGCTTTAAAACGCTTGCGGGTTGCAGAAGCATTTCGGGAAGGTTTGAATGAAAAAAACAACAAGCCGGAATGGATGATCATTCAATATCTGCCAGTAATTCCACCGGAATTAAGACCATTGGTGCCATTAGACGGAGGTCGTTTTGCCAGTTCGGATTTGAATGATTTATACAGAAGAGTTATTATCAGAAACAATCGTTTGAAACGCTTATTGGAAATCAAGGCTCCTGAAGTCATTTTGCGGAATGAAAAAAGGATGTTGCAGGAAGCGGTGGATTCATTATTTGATAATTCAAGAAAATCAAATGCAGTAAAAGCTGAAGGAGGTCGTGCATTAAAATCTTTAAGTGATATTCTTAAAGGAAAACAAGGGCGATTCCGTCAAAACCTTTTGGGTAAACGTGTAGATTACAGTGGTCGATCTGTTATCGTTGTTGGACCTTCTTTAAAATTGCATGAATGCGGATTGCCAAAAAACATGGCCGCAGAATTATTTAAACCTTTCGTGATTCGTAAACTGATTGAAAGGGGAGTTGTAAAAACTGTTAAATCTGCAAAAAAATTAGTCGATAGAAAGGATTCTATTATTTGGGATATTCTGGAAAATATTTTGAAAGGACATCCGGTATTATTAAATCGTGCTCCTACACTTCACCGTTTATCTATTCAGGCGTTTCAACCAGTATTAATAGAAGGTAAGGCGATTCAGCTTCACCCATTGGTATGCGGTGCATTCAACGCGGATTTTGACGGTGACCAAATGGCTGTACACGTACCATTAAGCAATGCATCTATATTGGAGGCCCAATTATTGATGCTTGCTTCCCACAACATGCTCAATCCGCAAGATGGGTCACCTATTACCCTGCCTTCTCAGGACATGGTATTGGGTTTATACTATCTTACAAAAGAGCGTGCTGTTGAAAAAGATAAAAAAGTTAAAATATTCTACAGCAAAGACGAAGTTGTAATTGCATTCAATGAAAAGAAAATTGAATTGCACGATCCGGTTCAATTAAGAGCTTTGGTAGAGAATGAAAATTTGGAGCTTGAAAATAAAATGATCCGGACTACAGTTGGTCGGGTTTTATTAAATGAAGTGGTTCCAAGTACTGTTCCTTTTTTAAATGAATTGCTTACAAAGAAAAATTTAAAACAAATTATTGGTGATATCATTGTTCGTACAAGTTTTGCAGTGACTGCAAAATTTTTAGATGATATCAAGGATTTGGGTTTCTATTGGGCATTTAAAGCCGGACTTTCATTTAATTTAGGGGACTTGATTACGCCTTCAATCAAACAGAAAACCTTGGATGAAGCGCAGCGTGAGGTTGAGGAAATCTGGGATAGTTACAATATGGGTTTAATTACCAATAACGAACGATATAACCAGATTATCGATAAGTGGACCTACGCAGACAACCGGGTAACCGATAATTTAATGAAAGAGTTGGCAGCACACAAAGGCGGATTTAATTCTGTTTACATGATGTTGCATTCTGGTGCCAGAGGTTCTAAACAACAAATTAAACAGCTGTGTGGATTGAGAGGATTAATGGCAAAGCCAAGAAAATCCGGAGATACGGGAAGTGCAATTATTGAAAACCCGATCTTATCAAATTTCCAGGATGGCTTATCCGTTTTGGAATACTTCATTTCAACGCATGGTGCGCGTAAAGGTTTGGCCGATACTGCTTTGAAAACAGCAGATGCCGGTTATTTAACTAGAAGGTTGGTTGATGTGGCGCAAGATGTGGTAATCTCAGATGAAGATTGCAATACATTGCGTGGAATTGAAACCACTGCATTGGTTGACAATGAAAAAGTAATTGAAAATTTAGCGTCAAGAATTATTGGCCGATTCAGTTTGCATAATATTTTGCATCCATTAACCGAAGAGCCCATTTTGTTAGCTGGCGAATACATCGATGACAAGACTGCTCACAATATTGAGAAATTAGGTATTGAATCAGTTACCATTCGATCTGTATTAACATGTGAAGCAAAAAATGGAGTTTGTACTAAATGTTATGGTAAAAACTTAGCCACGGGCCGTATTACTGAAGAAGGAGATGCAGTTGGTATCATTGCTGCTCAAAGTATTGGTGAGCCTGGTACCCAGTTAACATTACGTACCTTCCACGTGGGTGGTGTGGCTGCCGTTTCTAAAGCTGAATCTGAAATTGTAGCAAAATTTGATGGTATCATTGAATACGATGGCTTGAAAGTTTCAGAACTTGTAGAAAATAATACAAAAAGCACTATCGTAATTTCAAGATCTGGTGAAATCCGGATTTTGGATGCTGAAAACAATAAAATATTAACGAATATGCACGTTCCTTACGGATCGTTCTTATCCGTGAAAGATAAACAGAAAGTAAGTAAAGGAGATTTGATTTGTAACTGGGATCCATTTAATGCCCTGATCATTTCAGAGTTTTCTGGAATTATTAAATATGATTCCATTGAAGAAGGTGTAACTTATCGAATGGAACGCGATGACCAAACCGGGTATTCTGAAAAAGTTATTATTGAATCTAAAAACAAGAAAAAGATACCGGCTATTTCAATTGTGAATGCTGCGGGTGAAGAATTAAAAACATACTCTTTACCTGTAGGAGCTTACATTACCATTGATGATAACAGCGACATCAGTGCTGGTCAGAAAATTGGCAAAATCCCAAGAAACGTAAGCAAGGTTTCCGATATTACTGGAGGTCTGCCAAGGGTTACAGAGTTGTTTGAAGCCAGAAACCCATCCAATCCTGCTGTTGTTAGTGAGATTGATGGAATTGTTTTCTATGGCAAAATAAAGCGTGGTAATCGTGAAATATTTGTTGAAGATGAACGGACGCAACAAAGAAGAAAATACTTGATTGGTTTGTCTAAACACATCTTGGTTCAGGAAGGTGATTTTGTTAGAGCAGGAACTCCTTTATCTGACGGCACAACAGCGCCAAGAGATATTATGATGATAAAAGGACTGTTTGCAGTTCAATCTTATCTGGTAAATGGTGTTCAGGAAGTGTATCGTTCACAAGGTATCAACATCAATGATAAACACATTGAGGTTATTGTTAGACAAATGATGCGTTGGGTACAGATAGAGGATCCGGGAGATACAACTTTATTAGAAGGCGAGCCTGTAGACCGTTGGGAGTTTATTGATGCAAACGATGATATATTTGATAAAAAAGTTGTAACCGAAGCAAACGATTCTACAAAATTGAAAGCAGGACAACTGGTTTCTATCAGACAGTTGCGTGACGAAAACTCATTCTTAAAGCGAAATGATAAAAAATTAGTTGAGTATCGGGATGCAACTTCTGCAACAGCAAGTCCATTGTTATTGGGTATCACAAGAGCATCATTGGGTACCAGCAGCTGGATTTCTGCTGCTTCATTCCAGGAGACTACCAAAGTGTTAAGTTCTGCAGCAATGTCTGCAAAGAGCGATGACTTGTCAGGATTGAAGGAAAATGTAATTATCGGAAAGAAAATTCCTGCCGGTACTGGACATAGGAAGTATAAAGACTTATTCGTTCGTTCAGCAAACAGCAAGAAAAATTTAGTCGAAGCAGAAAATTAGAATTTACTTTAATTTAAATAAAAAAAAGGCTTTCATAACGAAGGCCTTTTTTTTATTTTTAATTATAGCTGTTTGGAACGAATGATGTATTTGCCAATTAGATCAAATTCTATATTAACGAAGTCTCCGGCTTTTAAATATTTTAAATTGGTATGATCCCAGGTATAGGGGATGATTGTAACTTGAAAAGATTTTTGTTTCAATTTTGAAACTGTCAAGCTAATACCATTTATACAAACTGAACCTTTAGGAATTATCAAAGGGGCAAATTCTTTCTTTAGTTCAAACTCAAGCACATGACTGCCATCTAATCTGTTTATTTTTTTTAGTTTGGAAGTACCATCTACATGTCCGGTAACCAAGTGACCGTCCAGGCGATTGCTCAACAACATAGCCCTTTCTAAATTAATAAAGTCACCTTTTTTTAGTTTTAATAAATTGGTTTTTTCAAGGGTTTCGCGGACAGCAGTTACTTTGTGTTTGGTTTTAGAATGTTGAATCACAGTCAGACAAATGCCATTATGAGATAAACTTTGATCAATTTTAAGTTCCTTGGAAAGTGAGCTGGCAATTTCTAGCTGAAGATTGCCTTTTTCTTTTTGTATGCTGATGACACGTCCTAAAGTTTCTATGATACCTGTAAACATTAATTTGCTTTTCCTCTTAATAATTCAATAAAACCATTTAATTGATCTTTTGATTTTAAATTTGCGGGCAATCCGGAATAATAAACAACGCAAGTAAAATAATAAACACCATCTGGTAGTAAGTTTCCTGACTCGTCTTTTCCATCCCAATTTATTTGAGGATTAGTTGTTTTAAAAACTTGGTTGCCCCAACGATTTATCAGTTTAAATTCAATTTTATCTACAAAGCGATAAGGATATGGCTTGAACAAATCGTTGCTGCCATCTTGGTTTGGCGTAAAGGTATTTGGTAATTTGTAAATTGGACAATATTGAACGCAAACGGTATCCAATCCAGCGCATTCATTATTTAGTGAATCAAAAGCGCTGATTCCATAACACGTCGGAATAACATCTGTTAGCAGATGTTCATATTCTAATACATTTGGATTGTTTATTTCTGTAAGCAGTGTCTTTTTATTTCCAACATAATAATAAATTCGGTAACCAACGGCATCTTGGTCGTTGCAAGATAGGTTTGGATTTGTCCAGTTTAATTTATTAGCGATAGTTTCCTGATGCAATTCCTCGTTGCAAGGACCTACCACTTGAAGAACCGGACAACAAGGTGGTTTTCTGTCTTCAGGGATAGAACACATGCTATTTGAATAATTTATAAGTGGCTGTTCAATTGTTAGTATGCCATAAGTGCCATATCCTTTGATTTTATAACAATACAATTTGCCGTTTTGTAAATGATTATCAGTGTACGTGGTAAAGTTTGTGTATCCAATCGAATCAAACAATTGCGTGACTTCATTTAATCGATATATTGTATATGCATAATTAGTCCAGGGTGTTTTTGCATTCCAGATTAGTTGAACAGACTTGTCATTGGGAGAAAGTGATAAATATATAGATTGTGCTGAGTCTGATTTGTGATCTGATGCGTTTTCAGGCAACAGCTGTACGCGGTAGTTGTGTTGATTTGATTCGGTATTAATTTTTTCATGTAGAAATAGTGTATCCCATTGGGCACCAAAAAAGTTATACGATTTTAAACTTTCCGGTATATTAGTCCAATTGGTATTGATTGTCTTGTGTTCAATGCCAACTAAATAGGGGCCCGTGTTTGATACAGTATCAAATGCAATAGGATCAGGTTTTAACCATTTAACAAGAATTTGTCCTTCAGAGCTATCAGTGATTTTTACATCAGCATTCAAAAGAACGGGATTTTCTATTGCAAGTGAATTGCAAGTTTCATTAGAATGCAAGCTGCTTTCAAAATTAACGGGATAACCTGCGGCGTTAATTTTTGCATATTCACCCAAAACTCTGTAACAATAAAATTTAGATTTTTGAACCAGGCTGTCTGTAAAAAAATATTCAGTGCTCTGGAAGTTTTTTGTTAGATAAGCTATTTGAGTGTATAAATTAGCAGGCAAACCCGGATTGCAGGTATCGTGTGACAGAAAGGTAGATTGTTCCTTTCTCCAAACAGAGAAGCCACGAAATAAATCGTCGTAAGTGTCACAGGGATATGGCTTTTGCCAGGAAAGTCTAATTGAATTTACTTCAGGCTTTGAATTTAAATTTTCAGGTGCAGGACCAACCACTTTTATACGAATGGTATGTAAATAAGCCAGACCCGTTGTGTCAAGATAATTATCTGTTGCTTTTAAAACGATAAAATAATATTCTTTTCTCACTTGATTGCAAGTAGGTTGCCAAGTCAAAGTGGCCCGTATGGATGGATTTTGAAACTGATTGTTTTGGTCAATTTGTGCAGGAGGATTTGTGAAGAAAGCGGCACCGTTGACTTCAATTTTTAGTTTCGATTTCGGATTTAAACTATCCGGATCATAAGCGAAAACAGGAATTATCAGTTTGGTCCCTGCAACAATACAAGTGTCTGAAATGGCTTGAATCAATGGAGCCTGATTGTCTTGACAATCATTTCGAACAAATATCTGCATGTCTCGCATGGTGCTGCTAATTCTAATACCTTTTCGGTATTCATGAACCAGAATTACAATGTTGTATTCGCCTGCTTTCTGTGGGGAGATCCATGTAAACGTACCATCTCGTGGGTTTAAACTGATGTTGTTATTTATACCTGCCTGAATTTGATTTGGATAAAAATAATTGGGTACAATAGCATCTTTGGCCATCATGGGAATACCCAATTCAAAACTTAGACTGTCGCCGTCTTCATCATAAGCAGCAGGATTGTGGGTAAATGGTTTGCCTACACAAGCAAAATCAATGGGTGCTTGTAATAATTGAACAGAATGATTTGGATATTGGAATAAAAGATTTAATAAACTGACACTTGTTTGAATGTAAAAGGGGATGTTGACGCTATTAGGTGGGTCCACATTAAGAATGTTATCTACCCGATTGGGATCTTGCACACTGACAAGGTATGTTCCTCTTCCAGGGTAACTGTGCTCAGCTATATAAATATTCTTCTTGATGTTGTTTGGTAAAATTTGGCCATTGCCATTGATCCGCACCACATTTGAAAAGCTTCCATCGCCCCAGGATATTGAAATGCTATCTCTGTCTGCTGAAACGCTGCTTGTTTTGGTGTATGTAGTCACAGTAGCACGAATGCTTAAATCTGATAATTGGATATATGAAATTTCCCCGGCTCTGTTATGTGTTGCAAAACTAGTGTTTAATGCAAATAAAAAAATTAATCCTAATGCAAGCAGACGAATGAGATATTTCTGAAACATCAGAAGGTTTTTTTTAGGTTATCAAGACATTTGTGAAGGCTGGTTTTCCAATTTGGAATTTCACAATGCATTTCATTTTTGATTTTACTGCAATCCAATTGACTAAAAGCGGGCCGTGGAGCCAATGCACCAAAATCTTGAGTGCTAATTGGTTTTAATGAAGCCTCTATTTTTAAATAGTTAAATATTTCTGCAGCAAAATCAAACCAGGAACACATGCCCTCATTGCTATAATGATAAATTCCTTCAAATTTATTTACGGGAGATAGTATGCAATCGACTATTAGTCTAGCCAGATCAGCTGCATATGTTGGAGAGCCTATTTGATCATTCACCACATGTATCTCCTTGCCGGATTTTGCTAATAGAATCATGGTTTTTACAAAATTATGACCAAAACTACTGTATAACCAGGAAGTCCGGATAATAATATTATGTGGGCTTGTGTTCATAATACTGTCCTCAGCCATGCTTTTTGAAATTGCATAAATACCTTTTGGATTCTTAGGAAACGTTTCAGCCAGAGGAATGTGTTTGGTATTTGAAAATACATAGTCGCTTGAAATTTGAATGAATTTTACATTCAATTCATTGCATTGCGCTGCCAACACTTTTGGGGCTTCGAAATTGATCTTATTGCAGATTTCAGGATTTATTTCAGCCTGGTCGACTTTTGTGTAAGCGGCTGTATTGATTATAAAATCCGCTTTGGAATTGGACAAAATAGAATGGGACTTCTTTGAATCTGTAATATCCCAATCTGATTTTGTATAAAAATTGAAATTTATTTCAGGATGTAAATTGGCCAACTGTTTTAATTCCTGGCCTAACTGGCCTTGAGCACCTGTAACGAGTACTTTCATTTTTTTAGACTTTCCAGTTGCTTGTAGAATTGCAAATGCCTGTCCTTTTCTGAAATTTTCTGAAATTCTTGTGGAATCATCCAATCGATGTTTAAATGCGGATCAAGTGGATGGATGCCCGATTCAGAATTTTTATCGTAAAAGTTATCGCATTTATAATTAAATATGCAATCTTCACTTAGAACTGAATATCCATGTGCAAAACCGCGAGGAATCAATAATTGTTTTTTATTGCTTCTGGATAAGATGACGCTGAATGACTTTCCAAAAGTTTCGCTTTCGCTTCGTAGATCTACAACCACATCCAAAACTTCACCATGGCTTACACGGACCAATTTAGCCTGACTCCTTGCACCAGTTTGAAAATGCAATCCCCGGATAACACCGTAATGCGATTCTGAAGCATTGTCCTGTACAAAAAAATAAGCTAAATTGTTTTGTACAAACCAGCGGGAATTATAAGATTCAAAAAAACAACCTCTATCATCTTCAAACGCTTGTGCCTGAAGTACAAACAATTCCTTAAAACCAGTTTCAATTAGCTGCATTTATTTTTCCTTAAAGATCAAACGGATAGGGGTACCATTAAAATTATATAATTCACGAAGTTGATTTTCTAGAAATTGTTTATAACTGCCTTTGATTTGATCCGGATAATTTGTGAAAAAAGCAAAGGCAGGGTAGGGCTTTGCAATCTGAGTGATGTATTTAATTTTAATCAAATGATTTCGATAGGATGGAGGAGGTACTTTTCCAATGGCTTCCAGCATTTTATCATTAATGTCTGAAGTTTTGATTT
Organism: Saprospiraceae bacterium; assembly: GCA_016787575.1. Taxonomy (GTDB): domain Bacteria; phylum Bacteroidota; class Bacteroidia; order Chitinophagales; family Saprospiraceae; genus Vicinibacter. Next base: position 42,069 of record JAEUUO010000028.1, read on the forward strand.
CTTGCCTTCTGTTATTATACACTTCAAGTCCTTTTTCTACCGCTTGAAATATGCGTTGTTTGTCTTTTGCAGAAATAAATAAAATAGGGACATCTACAAACGGGGCTAGTTTAGCCCGGATTTTAGTTTCAAACTCTTTGGATGTATAAGTCGTTTTTTCAACTAAATCCCATTTGTTTACTAAAATCACCAATCCTTTGTTCCGCTTTATGACAAGTGAAACCAATTCCATATCCTGGGCTTCAATGCCAAGTGTAGCATCTATCATGAGGTAACAGACGTCACAATCTTCAATTGCCTTAATTGCACGGATTACAGAGTAAAATTCCAGGTCTTCAAAAACTTTGTGTTTTTTACGAATCCCTGCAGTGTCTATTAACATGAACTCTTTGCCGTATTTTCTATATACACTGTGGACAGGATCGCGGGTTGTGCCTGCAATATCGGTAACAAGATTTCTTTCTTCATCTAAAAGAGCATTGAGAAAAGAAGATTTACCCACATTTGGTTGACCAATTACTGCAAATTTTGGTAAATCTGATTCGGGTTCATTGTCATCCGGAATTAAAGTAGCGACAGCATCTAATAATTCACCGGTTCCACTCCCGGATTGAGATGAAATACAATACAATTCATCAAATCCCAGGCCCCACATTTCCTGGGCTTGTAAATAACGTTGATTGTTATCAACTTTGTTTGCAATTAAAAATACTTTCTTATTGATTTTACGGAGCAATTTAGCGACTTGATTGTCGAGATCTGTTATGCCTGCTGTTGCATCGGTCATAAATAAAATACAACTCGCTTCTTCTATGGCAAGTTCAACTTGCTTTTTAATCTCTTTTTCAAAAATATCTTGCGATGCGTTTACAAAACCACCGGTGTCAATGACAGTAAAATGTTTGCCATTCCATTCACTTACATCATACAAGCGATCTCTGGTAACGCCACTGACATCGTCAACAATGGATTTTTTATGTCCGATAAGGCGATTGAAAAAAGTTGATTTTCCTACATTGGGTCGCCCCACAATTGCTACTGTAAAACTCATTGAAAAATACTTGATTTTGTAATAAATGATTCATTGTTTCGCCAATCTTTCCGCAATTTGACACTAAGATTTAAATATACTTTTTGATTAAGGTATTTTTCAATTTCAGTTCTGGATCGAATTCCAAGTTCTTTTAATTTAGTACCTCCTTTGCCAATTAGGATAGGAACCTGAGATTGTTTGCCGACATATATATTGGCATAAATAACAGCCATATCCAGCTGGTCGTCCACGCCTTTGCAGCTTTCAATAGTCACAAAACAATGATAAGGAATTTCTGCATCGTATAATTTAAAAAGTTGCTCGCGAATTAGTTCACTTAAAAAAAAGCGGATGGGTCGATTGCTAAGTATGTCATCAGGATAATAAGCCGGATGCTCAGGTAGTAAAGTTTTAACTTCTTCCAGTAAGCTATCTATTCCCAAATTCTTAATTGCAGAAATAGGTATAATTTTACTATGAGGTATTCCTAAGTGTTGTATTGTGTTTTCAATTTCAGAGACCTTCTGAGGAGTAGATAGGTCAACTTTATTCAGACAAATTAATATAGGAACTTTAATAGGATGTAGCAATTTAACAAAATTATCGGGTAATTCCAATTCTCTACTTGCATCAATCACTAACAACAAACAATCGGCATCCTCAAGAGCAGTATATACCTGTAGATTCATGCTCTGATGAAGAGGATAATTGGTCTGGTCAATATACCCGGGTGTGTCTGAAAATATAATTTGATAATTGGCATTGTTTATTAAACCAAGAATTCGTTGTCTTGTAGTCTGTGGCTTTGGTGAAATAATTGCCATTTTTTCACCGGTAAGAGCATTAATGAGTGTGGATTTTCCACTATTGGGCAATCCTATTAAATTTACAAATCCGGATTTAAACTGACTACTCATTTTAAGTTTTTGATGCTACAAATTCCATTAAATCCATAGGATTCATTTTTCTCCAATTTATATTTTGAAAATCCTTTCCAAGATTCACAAAATGCTGAATTCCAAATAATTTGATTTCATCCAGGACAGCTTGTTGCAAATTAATAAAAAATATGCTCCCATTTTCATCTTTAACCTCCTCAAACCATTCTTCGTAATAACAATCATCAGATCCATGAAAATTAAATACATGCTCCCAAATTAAGATGAAATTGCGAATGCCTTGTTGTTCCAATGGTTCAATGATATCTCGTTTTAAAAACATAATATCATTATTTATGCAATCATTCCATTCTCCAATAAATTCCAATATACAAAAGCCTTCCTCATAATCTGCAAAAAGTAATTTTGTATAAAGCGTTTCGGATCCAATTTCATCCCAAAGTGGATGAATGTAATAATTATACACCTTGTTGCGATAATTGAATTCATCGTGAAAAGCATTGAAAAAGGGGCTGCGCTCGTCTTCCGAACTATTATACAAATCCTGCCAGTTGTAAAAGGGTTCTATATCGTGCATATATTTGTAGGAAGGATTGCCTTATTAACAGATGCCTTATAAAATAGTTGTTACCGGACCTGAATCTTGTGGAAAAACAAGTCTTTGTAACTATTTAGCTATCAGGTACAAAGGTAAGATGATCCCTGAATATTCCAGAGACTATCTGTTCAAAAATCCGGAATATCCGGATGCCCTGGCCATTGAAGAAATGGGAGTTCAGCAAGAACGTTTGAATAATCCGGATTTTGTGTCGCATCCAATTATATTCTGCGATACGGATGCTTTAAATTATTTGATTTGGTCTGTTGAAATTTATGGAAGGCATTCAAAAAATTTGGAATTGATTTTAGAAAAAAATCAAGCAGCACTGTATTTGCTTTGCTTTCCCGATATTCCATGGTCTCCTGATCCACTTCGTCAAAATCCCAATGACAGAGAGAGGCTTTTTAAATTGTATTTGTTTGAAATTTACAAATTGAAACTACCTTTTTGCCTTGTTTCAGGAATTGGTATTCAACGATTCAACCGGGCTAATTTTTTTATTGAAAACAAATTTCCAGAATTTGGTAACTTTAGACTTTAATTTGGGGTGCCGCATATGCAATCTGCCGGCTGAGATTATACCCACCGAACCTGCCAGGGTAATTCCTGGAAGGGAACGATCGAAGCGAATCCCCTTTATTTTAAGTACAACGTATGAGAACAATTTTTTGCCTTCTTTTAATCTTTTCAGTACACTATGCCTATTCCCAAAATAAAATCAGGGGTAAAATACTTGATGAAAACGGGCAGGCTTTTCAACATATTAAATTAAGTATAGTCCAATTAGAAAGGGAGCAATGGACAGATTTGGAGGGGAATTATCAATTTGACAATCTGCCAATAGGAGTTTATGCATTGGCCGTTGACTATCTTTACGATGTTCAATATTTTACCCTCCCTGTTAGTGCATTGGATTCGATTGTTGACATCCGTTTAATGCGTCGCATTGAATTTAATGAAGTACTCATTAAGACTTACCAATTTAACCCTTCAAATTATGCGAGTGTATCAAAACTGGATGAGGAAACTATAAGAAAAAACCTTCAGGATAAAGACTTGCCCTATTTGTTATCAAGAGTTTCAGGAATTGTCAATCAATCTGATGCAGGCAATGGAGTTGGTTACACCGGACTCCGTATGCGTGGAATGGATCCATCTCATGTCCAAATAACTTTGAATGGAATCCCGTTCAATGACAGTGAATCATCTTTAAGTTATTTTGTAGATATTCCGGATATAGTTAGTCAAACAAATGAAATAACAGTATTGAAAGGCAATGTTCCAAATCGACCCGGTTCTGCTTCTTTTGGTGGTGCAATCGATATCAATACCAATAAATTAAGTTTCGAGCCATTTTTAAATATTCAAACACAATTTGGTTCTTTTAATAATGTTAAATACAGCTTGGTAGCAAATTCCGGATTGTTAGAAAATAAGTACAATATAAAATTTGGTTTATCACGACAAAAATCAGATGGGTACATTGATCGATCTGCTTCTGATTTAAAATCCTTTCATCTTTCTGTTGCGCGAATTTTGAAATCCAGTTCCATTAGGATAAACTTTCTTCATGGAAGTGAGCTAACCAACCAGGCATGGTTTGGCTTACCAATCCAGTATCTTGGTATTGATAGTTTGCGTACTTTCAATGCTGCAGGGACACAAAAACCGGGAGCGCCCTATTCCAATGAAATTGATCAATATAAGCAACAGCACCTCCAAGGTTTTTATCAAAAGCAATTGAATCCAAAACTTAATCTGAACTTTATTTTAAATTATACTTTCGGAAAAGGTTTTTATGAATCTTATATTTCGAATGCAGAATTGTCGGATTATTATATTGAAAGCAGTACTTTGAATGAAGCGGATTTGATTCAACGCAAATGGTTGAAAAATCATTTTTTAGTGTTGAATTCAAGTCTGGTAATGGAACTCAATAAAAAATGGAGTTTGACTCCGGGCTTAAGTTGGATTCGTTATTTTGGACAACATTTTGGAGACGTTAAGTGGGTCAAAGATTCCAATTACAAAGTCTTGGTAAATAAATTTTATGATAATGATGGCATTAAAAAAGAATTTACGGGATCGCTGAAATCAAGTTATCAGGTTTCAAATCAACTAAATGTGAATGCAGACTTGCAATATCGAAATATCAGTCATTCAATAGCTGGTTTGTTTGAAAACAAACTAAATAAAAACCAATTACATCGCTTTAATTTTATAAGTCCAAAAGTTTATACAGATTATAAATTAAATTCAAGGTGGATCTTTTCGTCTTCAATAGGCTACATGTTACGTGAGCCATTCCGGGAAGATTTATTGAATTCTGAGTCGGCACTAAAATCCGAAAAACTTTTGGATATCGAATTGGGAACTAAATTTAAGTCAAATTCCTTCGCATTTAATTTGAATTTATATGAAATGGCTTATCGAAACCAGTTAGCCCTCACAGGAGCAATCAATGATGTTGGAGAGCTGCTGCATACTAATTTAAAACGCTCCAACAGATTGGGCATCGAATTTGAAGCAAACTATCATTGGAACAATCGTTTTAATATTTGGACAGCACTTAATTTTAGTAAAAATAAAATTGATCAATTTGATGAGTTTATAATTGATTATGATGACGAACGGAATTCAACATACAAAACCCATAAAAATACAGACATATCCTTTTCGCCCAAATCGGTTGTACATGCTGGTTTATCAATTCCTATTTTAATTCAAGGAATCAATCGACCTGGACTTCAAGTATCAATACAGTATCACAACATCGGCTCAATGTATCTGGATAATACAGGTTCAAATTCATCTTTGATTCCGCAATACGAGCATATGGAGATTAAATTGGATTTGGAGAAAAAAATCTTAAAGAAATCAAGCATCCTTTTTTGGTTTGCTTTGTACAATGTTTTTAATGCAAAATATTTTTCTCATGGTTGGATTTCTTCCAGATTTCATGCTGAACAGGCAATTGACCTAAGTGCAGATCCTTATTTAGCAAAAGACACAGACTCAAATTATTTTTATAAAGGAATATATCCGCAAGCACTCAGACATTTTTGCTTGGGTCTCCAATTTGAGTTTAGGTAATCAAAATTTAAAAATGCCAGGTGATGCCCGCCCGATAAACTATCGGTATGCGTATTGAATTGTCATTTTCCAAAAAGTCATAGCTTACATAGAGTTCATAAGCTATAGGAGCATTGGAATGGTAACCCAATCCCAATAAAAACAAGTCCCGCCATATTCTTTCGGTAACCAATTTATTGCCATTGGTTTGGCCATTGGTGTAAGTTTCGTTTAACTCACTAAATTCGGTGTGCACAAAGAAGTTTTGGAGAAACTTTGCACGCGCAAACACCCCGATGCCGTAATCAATGCTATTGTATTTATAAACTCCTGTAAAATCGCTAAATTTAGCTACGGTCCAATCAAAACTTACTCGCGGACCTACGGATAGAAAGGAATTTAATTTGTATCCGGCCATTGGTGAAAGTCCAAACGTAAACACATTGGATTGATAACCGTTATAATAACCAGAGTTAAAATTTAAATTCACACCACCGCCAAGCCAGATTTTATCAATGAAAGCTATTTTTTCCTTTTTTTTCTTCTTGCTGGATTGTGCAGAAAGGCTTGTAGCACCTGAAAAACAGCCAATTATATTAACAATAAGCAACATATATAAATAAGTGCGCATCTTTCTATTAACATTTAATTTAAACATATCGTATTCAATTTATTATGGAGCTCAAAAATGGAATTTTTTTAATAATTTTACGGGCATTTTAAACGGTAATATGGAAATCAGGAACATTTTATTCAATCTTGTCTTCGTTTTATTTGGATATATAAGCCTTCAAGCTCAAAATATATCTTTGGTCGAACTCCAACAATCTTCTAAATCACCTTTAAACCAAGTCTTTTACGATTATAAATTGGTCAAAATTGATTTTGATCAACTTAAAGCAAGCATGGCTTCAAGGGGAAATCAGCATTTTATAACGTTGAAACATCCGGATTTTGTATGGAATCTGGAATTATTTGACCATGAAGTTTATACTTCTGATTATTTATTACGTGTAGGAACAGATCACGGGGTGCAAGAATTCAGAAGACATCCGGACATTCATTCCTTAATTGGATATTTGAAATCTTCCAGAGGAGGTGAGGTAAGGATGACCATTGCTGACAATTTCATCGCTGGGATGATAAAAGATGGTGGGGCAACTTTTTTTATTGAACAAGCAAATGGGATAGATCCTGCTTATTCAAATGATGTATTAGTCATTTATGACAGTGAGAAGATATTCCAAAATCCTTCAATTGAATGCGGTTTTGAAAAGTATATAAAAAACAAACAACAGGTTATTGATCAATCTGAGGAAAAAGTTAACAACAGCAGGAATCATTGTGTACAAGTTGAAATTGCTATTGCCAATGACTTTCCGGTGTTCCAGAAAAGAGGCAGTGTGGCCAATGTTGAAAATTGGAACAATACGATCTTGACTTTACTGCAAGATAATTACGACAATGAATTTGCACATTCCATTGAATTTGTGCAGTCTGCAAGTTTTGTTGCATCTTCGGCTGCATCTGATCCTTGGAATGGAATCAATAATATAAATACGCATTTGGATAAGCATGTAAGCTGGGGCAATGGAGGTGGTTACGGTGCCGGATATGATGTAGCTACAGCCTGGACAACAAAATACACCAATGGGGCTGTAGGACTGGCTTGGCTTGGGGTAATTTGCAACAATTTAAGGTATAATGTATGCAGTGACTATGGTGGTTCTAATAATTGTGTCCGACAATTGCAAGCACACGAATTGGGCCACAATTTTAATGCTGATCACGATGGCAATGGAGCACCATTTATTATGGCTCCTGCAGTTAATTGTTTATCAGCTTGGTCCTCAAACTCGATAACCAGAATAAATGCTCATGTTAGTTCCAGGGGTTGTCTATCTATTTGTTCAGGAGGATCTGCTCCAGTTGCAGACTTTTACGGCAATCCGGTATCTGGTTGTGTGCCATTTAGTGTTAACTTTTTTGATTTATCTACAAACGATCCTAACAGTTGGCTTTGGTCATTTCCTGGAGGCACTCCTTCAAGTTCGACCCAACAAAATCCCGTTGTTACATATAAAACTTTCGGAAATTTTGATGTGACTTTAAGAGTTAGCAATGCTTTTGGTTCCAATACAGTAACCTTTTCAAAATATATTGAAGCAAACGATAAACCCAAGGCAAATTTTAGTAAAGTCATCGTTTCAAGGACAGTCTATTTTACAAACCTTACTTTATACGGCAATACGTATGAATGGGATTTTGGTGATGGAGAAACATCCACTGACTCAGATCCTATTCATGAATATCAAAATGACGGTGTCTATGATGTAATTCTACGTGCTGAAAATGATTGTGGAGTCAATGAATTTAAAATGAAAGTGACCATTATTACAGTACCGATTGCATTATTTAGTGCAGATACTACGTTTGGATGCACTACATTTAAAGTAAAATTTATTAATCTTTCATCTACAAATGTAACTTCCTGGACCTGGACATTTCCTGGAGGAACTCCATCAACCTCGTCACTTTTTGAACCTACGGTTGAGTACAAAAATCCTGGATCCTTTGATGTAAAATTAGTAGCAAGAAATAGTAAATACACTGCTACATCTGAAAAGCTAAATTATATAAAAGCAGATTCAGTGCCGATCGCTTCCTTTATCTATCAGCAGAATGGAACCATCGTTTCATTTTCTGATCATTCTAAATTTTCTAAAACCTTGGTATGGGAATTTGGTGATGGAAAAAACAGCAACGAACAAAATCCAACTCACGAATATCTTCCAGGTGTGTATCAAGCAAAACAAATTGTTGAGAACCCTTGTGGCAAGGATACCTTTGTTCAAGAATTAATCATTGGCTCAGGATTAATTGCTGGATTTACTTCTGATTTTCAAAAAGGCTGCATCCCGTTTGAAGTTAATTTTAAAAATACTTCTTTTGGAGCTTCTTCCTATCTGTGGAGCTTTCCTGGTGGAAGCCCATCCAGTTCGACTGATAAAGATCCTGTAGTTATTTACAATACAGTTGGAATATTTGATGTGACTTTAAAAGTGAAAGGAAATGGAGATTCTGTTACAATCAGCAAACAACAATTTGTGAATGTTGGAGATAATCCTGAAGCTGCTTTTCAAAAATCAATTACAGGTTTTTCAGTATTTTTTAACGATCAATCAAAATTAGGAGCAAATTATTTCTGGGACTTCGGAGATACAAAAACGAGTACAGAAGTTTCTCCTACCCATGTGTATTCTGCAGAAGGGGACTACCAGGTCCGCTTAATAGTTTCAAATGATTGCGGTTCTGATACTTTAAATCAATTGGTGGCTGTTTATTTGGTGCCTAAAATTGATTTTACTGCAGACACAACTGTGATTTGTGGTTTTGGTGAAGTCCAATTTACAAGCAAAACATCAGCAGATGTAAATTCTTGGTCATGGGTTTTTGATGGTGCTACACCTGATAATTCATCCGATAAAAATCCGCTAGTATATTACGATAAGAAAGGTACTTATTCTGTAAAGCTTACAGTACGAAATTCTAATGGTGAAAATACTTTAATTCGTCAAACATACATTAAGGTGATTTCACCCGTGCTTTGTCCTGATTATATTTTTCATAAAAACTCCGAACTGAATGGGGAAATTATTTTCCCATTAAAAAAACAAGAATTTGACGGGATTCAGGTTTATCCAAATCCATTTAATGGTTTGCTAAATATTTCTGGTTTATTAGTTCATGAAAAAAACTTTATCAGGATCTACAATTATCTGGGTGCAGAAGTTTATTCTGAAGTTTCATTATCAGATAAATCAAACATTCAATTAAATTTAAATGAATTAAATGCTGGATCTTATATTTTAAGCATCGAAAACAAAAAGAACACGTATACTAAAGCGATATTCTTATCAAGATAATTCTTTCAAACTTCTTAAATCATAGCTCGTATATGATTTAAGAAGTTTAAGCGTTCTAATCAAGACAGTAGTAGCCAATAAGCTGTGATTCAATTGCACAGCAGTAAATAGCTTGTAGACTAACCAGAAATGAGAGGTTCTGGGTAATTTGCATGGTTTTTGTATGAATTATGTTTTGGAATTATTAAGATGCACTATCAGAATAAATGGATCATTTGGTTACTCGTTGGCTTTTGGCTGACGGACTTAAATGGTCAATGGTGCTGCGTCGATTCAACGGTTTTAATACAAGACAAAACAACAGCATCCCTCAAGCTATTAATAAGTTCGGCTCTTAATAACAATCTGGCAAATATTGATCAAGGAGTTTGTGGTGTCAGGATTCAGTTTGAGCATGAATTTATTGGTGATCTTACAATGGATCTGATTTCTCCTGCTGGACAAAGATTGCGATTGGTAGGTCCTATTGGAAATTCAGGTATTTCAGATTTTTCTCATTGGTCTGTAACATTTATACCTTGCGGAGACAAATCCATCCCGGATAAAGGTTTTAAAATGAAGTGGGACAACCAGCAGGCCTGGGGAATCTTTGGAAAATTTTACAACGGCACTTATTATCCGGAAGGCGGCTGTCTTGAAAGTTTTGACATGGGAAGTGTTAATGGAATTTGGACATTGGAAGTTCATGATGATGAACGATTTTATGAAGGGAAAATAGAAAGCTTTTGCTTGTTGTTCTGTGATCCTTCTGGGATAAATTGTATGGACTGCAGTCCAAATGGTGGAGTGTTTATAAATAATCGTTTAGATTATTGTGTAAATGACCCCTTGCTAGATATACAAGAGAGGATCACATTTCCAGTATATAAGCCGGATTCAACCAGTTATTCTTATGCTTATTTGATTTCCGTAAACGACACGATTGTTTACATAGGTGACACCTTGGATTTAAGAAATTACAGCATTGGAGATTACGTAATCTGTGGCATTTCTTATTTAACAACAGATTCAATAAAACTACCGAAACTTGGAATGTCGATAGCAGCTTTTCGCAATGATTTGGTTGTTAACTTAAATAGTTTTTGTGCTGAAATTTCAAAGAATTGCCTGGAGGTTTCCATACATCCAAACTATGCACAGGTAAAGGATAGTTTTTATTTATGTAGGGGGGATACATTGACATTAGGGGCTTCTCAGTTTTTTGCTGACGGCCAATATCTTATTCCCTTGAGATCAAGCTTTGGTTGCGATTCGATGTTGGAGCTTCAGTTAAAAGTAGTTGATATGGCAATCCATTTATCAGATCCGGATACCATCACATGCAGCAAGCCGATTGTTCAATTAGACATTTCCAATTCTGTCAAAACTACTCGCACGCACATCAGTTGGTCTACAAATGATGGAAATTTTATTGATTTATCGGATTCTCTTAAACCTAAAATAAATCAAGCCGGAACATATAAAGTAGTATTTGACGATGGTTTTTGTTTTGATTCTCTTGAATTCAATATTATAAAAAGGGATCAAATTCCTGACTTAAGCATTCGATCGGATACGATCAATTGTTTTCACAGCAGGGCTACTATCAAAGCAGTTTCAAATGGATTAAATCCAATTTACAGTTGGTCAGATGGAACCAATTTGATTGGTATGGATTCAATCATACAAGTCAATCAAGAAGGGAGCTATTATGTCACTGTGACAGATGATGCAGGATGCAGTAATGTTGGAGTCATTGAAGTAATTAGAGATACATTACCTGCAGATTTGATTTTAACTGCTGATAATTTGAGTTGCAGAGATAGTATCGGTACCCTCAGTTTTTCTTCATCTAAGGTCTTGCTTGATTTTATGTGGACTGGCCCAAATTTATTTCAGTCAAAAATATTGGATCCAAATATCAATCTGCCAGGATTCTACACTCTAACTGTAACGGCCGACAATGGATGTACAAATACAGCAAATATCCGGGTTACCAGTACAATTTATAAGCCGGATTTTAGCTTTACAGCAGACACCTTGAATTGTTTAAATAACTTTAATATTCAGATAAAGGCATCTAGCAATGCAGTCTTGGATTCTATAAATTATTCCAATGCAATTGGGTTTAAAAGCAATTTATTAAATCCAACTGTCCATGATTCAGGGTATTATCAAGTTTATTTAAGAGATACTGCAGCTTGTGTTTTGGATACGTTTATTTACATCCATTTAGATAGTATAAAACCTTTGTTTGGATTGAAAGCTGGAATATTGGATTGTTCCAAGGACAGCATCCAAATTTTACTGGTCGATTCATTTCTTTTGCCTGGCTTGGTTTATCAGTGGACAGGTCCGATTGGATTTAATGAAATGAAAGCAAGTCCATATATCAAAGAAGCCGGTATTTATAAAATTCAAGTGACTGGATTGAATGGCTGTAGCACATTGGATAGTATTGAAATCAAACAAGATACCCTGAAGCCAATTATTCAGCTTTCTTCAGGAATTATAGATTGCAACACACCAAACATTCAGATTAATGCGGATGTATCCGTAATTTCAAATTATTTATGGTCGGGTCCTAATTTTTTTACATCAATTTTGGAAGATCCCTTCATACAGGACAGCGGTATATATAAATTGATAGCAACAAGTTTTAATGGATGCAAAACTGAAAAATCAATTTATGTCCCGATGAATAGAGATGCACCGATTGATACGATCATTGGACAAGATATCAATTGTTTGAACCTTAGGGCAATCATCTCCATTCAACTGAATCAGGCTATTGATTCAATAGTATGGGTAGGTCCAAATACAATTCAAGCAAAAACAGATACGATCCATGTAAATCAGCCGGGCATCTATAAGGTTTGGCTAAGAGGAATCAACGGATGCATTGATTCTGCTGCCGTGCAAATAGTGGTCGATACATCCTTGCCTGATTTAAAAATAATTGCAGACACTATTACCTGTTTGAAAACAGATGCCCGCCTGCAATTTAGTAGTCTAGATTCTATCATAAATAATTTGTGGATTGACCCTTTAGGAAATCAATCTCAAAACCGAATTGACACAACAAAACTTCCAGGTTGGCATAAGCTTTATGCTCAAGGAAAAAATGGATGCACATCCTGGGATTCTATATTGGTGGTGAGTCAAACCAATAAACCCATTTTACAATTTGTAGGAGATAGCATTACATGCATTAAGGATACTGCAATTTTAGATCTGTTTTGCAACGATTCAGGAGTCCAATATCAATGGAATGGGCCGGCGAATTTTAGTTCAATAAATTCCGGAATTCAAACGGATGTTCCGGGTTGGTATTATTACACAGTTACTAATGAATTTGGTTGTTTTGTGGTGGATTCTTTTGAGGTGAAAGCATACAAAGTGAAACCAATTACCACATATTCGGATACTATATTTGACTGTAATACGCGATTGAATCCAATATTGTATGCATTTGTTCAAGATAGTATAAATTTAAGTACAGCCGTTTGGACTTTTCCAGATGGTTCTCTAAGTTCTATGAATCCGCTGCAAATTAAACAGTCGGGAATTTATTTGTTTGAGGTAATCAATAAATTTGGCTGCATCAATGTAGACACTTTAACTATTTCTTTTGATACCACTGCGCCACATATTAATTTTATTCAATTAGATACATTGAGTTGTAGTATAATTCAATTTACACCTTTGGTTGAAGTGGTACCACCAAATAGCAATTATGAATGGAATGGACCGGGAAATTTTTTTTCAAGGGCACCCAATCCATTTATACGATTGCCCGGAGTCTATCAATTAAAAATTACCGGTCCCAATCATTGTAGTATTGATACAAATATTTTGGTCGTAAAAGATTCCTCGCTTCCAATTATAAATGCTTTTGGATCTGTTTTAGATTGTTCATCTGACAGCACGCAGATTCGAATTCTTTCAAATGATAGCCTGGTAAATGTTTTTTGGCAAAGTCCGAAAGGAGATTTTATTAATGAACGTAATCCATTTGTAAAAGACTCAGGTTGGTACCAGTTAATCGTTGAAGGAAAAAACAATTGCCTGTTGTTGGATTCAGTTTATGTTGGCTTTGATAAAGCATTACCTGTATTTACACTTCAAGATACTTTTATAAGTTGTTTGTACGATTCTGTTCAATTGGGACTTCAGACAAATGAAATGGGTTTAAACTATGCTTGGGAACGGACTGGAATGATAATTTCTAATTTAAAAGATCCATTTGTAAAAGATACCGGTTTTTACGCTGTACGTGTTCGTGGTTTAAATCATTGTGAACAATTGGATTCATTGTATGTGGATGATTTACGACAAAAACCGGCTTTGTTGGCCGTTACTGATACAATAACGTGTATAAATTCAAAGGCACTTTTAAAAACTACCTTTGATACACTTAAAAATAAATTTTTGTGGAGTGGTCCTTTTGGATTGGACTCTGTGCAACAAAATCCAAAGGTATCTATTCCAGGAGTCTATCATTTGTCAATTAGAAATCAGTTTGGCTGTGTTCACGATACAACCCTACAAGTATTGATTGACACCAGTGCACCTTTAGTCCAAATAATAGCACGGGACTCTTTGATATGTGATCGCGATGAAATAAATCTTTTTGTCTCCTCGGCATGCAATCAATGCAATTACAGCTGGAGTACATCAGACGGTATTTTGCAATCGGGGAGCAGTGGCGACAGCATTAGAATCAAAGGATCAGGTACCTATCAAGTGCTTGCTTTGAATTTGAAAACCGGCTGCTCATCTCAAGAAAGCATCACGCTGCTAAAAGATACTGTAGGAATTACAGGACTCCGTTTAAATGTGAAAGATGTCAGTTGTTTTGGCTTGGCAAATGGTTCCATTCAAATTCTGGAAATCTTAGGTAGATTTCCTCCGGTTGATTTTTCAACCGATGGGGTCCGCTTTGGTTCTGTAATTGATTTAAAGAATTTAGGACCTGGTTTACAGCATTTGTTTTTTAAGGACCGATATGGATGCTTATTTGATACTTTAATTCAAATAAATGAGCCTCCTCAAGCCTTTTTAGAATTGGGACGCGATACCAGCATTTTATTAGGATCTTCCTATTTTATAGATACGCAAACCAACCTGGATACCAATTTAGTTCAGTCCATTATTTGGGATCCAACATCTGATTTAACATGTATAGATTGCATTAAAGTAAGTGCCAGTCCAAAAAATGATACCCGGTATCTCTTAAAAATTATTGATAAAAATGGTTGTGAAATTGAAGATGATATTACAATCAGAATTACTGTTAACTCTGAGCTTTTTATACCCAACGCCTTTACTCCGAATGGAGACAACATCAATGATATGTTTTCTCTGTTTTCACCCAAAGGGAGTATAAAAATCAATACGCTTAGAATTTTTGACCGATGGGGAAATCAAATCCATGTATTGGAAAACTTTAATTTTTCAGGTGAATTTCATGCATGGGATGGAAGAATTGGGGATCAGGCAGCCATGCCAGGAGTTTATGTTTACGTAATTGAATTGCAAAATCCCAAAAGAGGCAAGTTGATTTTTAAAGGGGACTTAAGTTTAATTCGTTAAAATTTAAGCTAATTTGCTTGATTTTCAAGCTAAATCTTAGTTGAGAAGGAATTATATATATTTTTTTAAGTATTGAAGAAGCGAAAAGGCATATCACAGGGTCTTATGATTGCTCGCAATTTTGGAATTTAAGTTATAGATAAATCCTCCTGAAGGGGAAAAATCTTCCAAATTATACAACGGTATGGTTTTTGAAATTCCAAACTTTATTTGTGAAAATAAATCTAATTAATGTTAAATAAAACATTAATTTTATTTGATAATCCAAGGTAAGTATATTATTTTTTGTAATATTTAAGAAAAACATTTACAATATGTATCGAATTCTACTTTTTTTAATATGTATTTTTTGTCTGGTTGGGACGACCCAAATGCTGGCACAATGTACACCTCCCATGGCCGAAGAGTGTGAACTAGCCAATGTGTTATGTTCTTTGGATGAGGTAAATGGCTATGCCTGTAACAATCCAAGTACGGTTGCCAGTCCATGCCAACCTTTGTGTTCTCAAGGTGGTGTCGGACATAATACCAGTTGGTGGGCTTTTGTATCCCAGGGTGGCAATGTTACGATTACACTAACGATTGGTGGCTGTACCAGTTCACAAGGGATCCAATATGGAATTTGGGGAGATTGTAATTGTGGACAAGAAGTTATTTGCCGCTCTATTCCTTGTATTCCACCAAATAGTACCTCAACTGCCAATGCAACTTTGATACCTTGCAAAACCTATTATTTATGGGTAGATGGTTGTAGTGGAGATATTTGTGACTTTACTATTAATACCTCTGGTGGTGGTCCTCCTTCTTTGGACCCATTGGGCTTTATTAATAACATAGCCAGCAAAATCATTCAACCGGTTTGTGTTGGTGCTTGCAACGTGCGTTTCTTTGTTAATCCTCAATCAGGTGGATGTGAACCAACCTACGTGTGGACTTTAGACGGTGATGAAGTTGGTGGTAATTCCAATGAAGTGCGTTTAGATTTTCCAGATGAAGGTGATTTTATCATTTGCGTTACTGCTTATATTGGAAATCCTTCCAGTGGATCAATTTGTTCTCAGGAAGGACCACAATGTGCTACAGTAAAAGTTAGACCTATTGCAGATAAAAAAGGTCCTCCACGTGTACTTTGCTGGGAACAAGTAAATCCGGGTGGATACAAATGGCATTCTCAGCGTATTTATCAGACCGGGGAATATAGGGAGCAATTTACCGATGCAAATTGTTGTAAATACGACTCCGTTGTGCAATTTAACGTGTTAGATAAACCGGAACCACCCGATGTATATTATATAACTTGTGATGGCGAACCTTATATTGATATTTTGGGGCGTGCGCATCTACCTTGTAAACAAAATTTTGAAATAGCATTGCCTAAAACAACGGATCCTTACCGTTGTGATAGTGCGATTGTGTTAACAGCAGTTTCCGTTGATTTTGCTCCAAATTTTAGAGTTCAATGTTTGGGTGGCCAAGTTGAAATTTCTCCTGGAGTTCGTATTTTGAAACCTTGCAGTGTTGGTGAAACCTACCAGTTTGAATACCGTTGGTATAAGAAAAATGACCCTGCTAAGAAAACCATTAGCCAGGATGAAAGACTCTTAGTGGATGCAGTTCGTGAAGACTATTGTGTAGAGGTAAATGTTCGAGTTGAGTTAGCTACAGAATTTGCAATTTGTGCTAAGACTTTTTGTGAGACCTTTAATGAAGATGATTTAGCTCCTAAGTGTTTTCCTTTAGCAGGAGATCAAGTACTTTGTGTTGGTAAAAATGGTTCTTATTGGATTGATACCTTTATCAATCAAAAAGTCACTTTTTATACCTGGACTGTAGATGGGGGTGTGGTTGTTTCAAGACCTGACTCTTCTGGAGTTCAAATCAAATGGCTTATCCAACCAGGAGATACCGGAGAAGTTTGTGTTTATTACGATACAGATTGTGGTAGAAGTTGCGAAAAATGTATTCGCGTAGCCATTCAGGCAGTTCCGAATCCAAAAGCAGGTCCAAATGACAGTATTTGTGATTTGGCCAATCAGTTTCAAGGACAAAAAGATGTAGGTGGATCCTGGACTCAAATTGGTGGCCCCGGAAATTCAAATATTACCGATGTTACAGATCCGAAGTCCAATGTTAAGGTAGATGCATATGGTATTTACCGGTATGTTTATTCTGAAACGCGTTTGGGTTGTACTGGAACAGATACAGTGGATCTTTTCTTTAATTCCACTCCTGATTCTTCAGGGATTACCTACTTGTGTAATGTTAAACAAACACAGTATAAACTTCGCTTTCAAGTGCGCGGAGGTACTGCACCATATACTGTTGTTCAAGGCAATGGAACCATTGATGCTAATAATATTTACACCTCTAATTTTCATGATAACTTAACAAGTTATACCATTTTGATTCGGGATGCCATGGGTTGTATCCTTACCTTTAATTTTGATCACGAATGCAAGTGTACCAATTTGGTTGGTGTAATAGACAAAGGTTTGGAAAAGAAATGTGAGTCTGAAATATTCACCTTTGTTTATGATCCCACACTCGAAAAATTGGATCCAAACGATACAGTTATCTATGTAATGACCAATGATCCGGATCCTGATAATGCAGCCGGTGGATCTTTTATTAAAATGCTAAGTTCAAAGACCATTGCTTACGATCCTACCATTATGAGCTATAATACAACTTATTATATTTTTGTATTGGTTGGAAAAAGAAATGGTCAGGGTGGAATTGATTTTTCTGCAGGTTGTGTGCAAGTTGATGGACCTAAACCTTTTGTGTTTTATAAAAATCCATTGCCTAACGCAGGTGTTGACGATGCTATTTGTGGTACCGTCTATGATTTGAAGGGAATTTCCAGCATCCTCGGTACTAACTTAAAGTGGCGATTGATTTCTGGCCCATCCGGTGTTCAATTCTCAGATGATATATTAGCGACGTCCTCAGTAAATACTCAAGGAAACTATGGAAAATATGTATTTGAATTGACTGAAGACAATAACAATTGCGCAGCTTCTGATTTGGTGGAAATTACGTTCAATCCATCTCCATTTATTTCAGTGTTTGAAAAAATATGCATTGAATACATACCACCATATCCATATAAAGCAACTATAAACATTACCAATGGAAAACCTCCATTTACAATCGTTCAAGGCGGAGGTATGATCAATGGAAATGTTTACATGACAGATACGCTTGCCAGTTTAGCACAATTCAATGTTAAAATACAAGATGCGAATGGATGTGTTTCCAATTTGATTATTGACGATTACAACTGTGATTGCGGTGCCATCGATGCAGGTGAGTTGGATTCTATTCCAACAGAAGTTTGTATTGATAAATGCGTGCCTATTAAAACAATTGTACCACCGATTTTAGATCCTGAAGATGTGGTTATGTATGTATTCCATCAATCTTCTTACAATGATCAGACAATTCCTAAATTAGATACTTTCTTTAGTTTAAATGATGTGGTTTGTTTTGATGCAACAAAAGGAATGATAACTGGTAAAGCTTATTATATCACTTGCGTTGTTGGAGATGACAAAGATTTTGATGGTATTGTTGATCCGAATGACCCTTGTAAACGCGTTACTAAAAATCAGCCTATTATTTGGTACGATTATCCAAATCCGGATGCAGGTCCAAGCGACAGCATCTGCTTTTATAACTATCAATTAAATGGTATTACCAATACAGGTACACCTAGCTGGAGATTTATCGGAGGTTCCGGCACAAGCACACTTTCGAATCCGGGCAATGACCAAACGAATGTCAGTGTTTCAGGAAAAGGAACCTACCAATATGAATTGTCTGAGGATTTCAAAGGCTGTATATCTAAAGATACCGTCACAGTAACACATTGGGATTCTCCAAACTTCATAGACGTTCCACCTCCTTATGAATGTGACAATACTGCTGAAAAATTCAGAGTAACCATTGATGGAGCAAACGGAGACCGTCCTTCCTGGTTTATTGATGGAACAACAAATCCTAGTGGAACTTTAGCAGGTAGTTTTATCGGAGGAAATACATGGAGAA
Source organism: Saprospiraceae bacterium (assembly GCA_016787575.1). Lineage (GTDB taxonomy): Bacteria > Bacteroidota > Bacteroidia > Chitinophagales > Saprospiraceae > Vicinibacter. The sequence continues at coordinate 61,224 of JAEUUO010000028.1, forward strand.
CTGATTGGATAAATAACAACGAAGTGTATCGTTTAATTATTAATGATAGACACGATTGTTTGCCGGATACAACCTCAAATACCTATGAATGTCCATGTATTAATGGTCTTGGTAATTTGAATAAAACTCCAATTATTCTGTGTGCAAACGCTACAGCTCAGGCAGTATATAATGCAGCTTCAGGAAGTCCTGATGGAAATGACGTTGTTAGATTTGTATTGTATGATGGAAATCCTGCAGATCCTAAAACTGGAACATTTATTAGTGTAAATGCTTCAGGTACATTTAGCTTCCAGTCAGGAATGCAATTAGGTAAAACCTATCACATCATCGTATTGATGGGAAATCCAGATCCTGTTACAGGGGTTGTGCTTAATGACCGGTGCTTAAAATTTGATTTTGTACCTGTTACCTGGTATGATTTTCCAAAAGCAGTTATTGGTGGAGTTAATAAATTAACCTGTGCAGTAACTTCAATTACTTTAAATGGAAATGCTTCAACCAGTGGTTCCGGTGCCAGCCTCAATTACCTATGGTCAGCTTCTAATGGCGGGCAATTTGTAAATCCTGGAAATGTTACCAGCAATACGACAGATATAAATGCACCTGGTACTTACAAATTACAAGTAACAGATCCAATTTCAGGATGTACCAATGAAATAACCTATAACGTAAGCATAGATGTTCAAAAACCAACAGTTTCTGTCGGACAACCACAGGTAATTACCTGTGATCGTTTGACCGTAAATCTTGATGGAAATGCATCTTCAAAAGGTTCTGAATACAGTGTTCGATGGACAGGTCCGGGTACTATCCAAAATGGAAATACCTATACTCCAACTGTTGATGCAATAGGAACCTATCGTTTAATTATTACAAACAATGACAACGGTTGCGTCGATTCCTTTGCAATCAATGTGGCGGCTGATTTAAGAAAGCCGGTTCCAAATATTCAGCAAATTGGACAATTGACTTGTACCGTCAAACAAGTTCAGCTTGATGCAGGTGCTTCAACCGGGCAGGCTGGTTCAATTGGAGGCTATGTATGGTCAACTCCAAATGGAAGTATTGTTTCAGGAGTTGGAACCTCTAGAATTACAGTTGACAAACCGGGAACTTATAGAGTTCAGGTAAAAGACCAGGCTAATGGTTGTACTGAATTTACAGATATAGAAGTTTTAGAAATAGGCAATCCGTTTGCTGGAATAAATTTGGCTGCTATCAATCCACTTTGTTTTGGAGAACGCAATGGAACGGTAAATGTTACTGGTGTAATTGCAAACGGACCAGCAAATGGATTGGAGTATTCATTTAATGGTGGTCAATTTTCGAGCTCAAAAACATTTGGAAATTTATCTCAGGGAACTTATCGATTAAAAGTTCGCGATGTTAATGGTTGTGAGCATGATACTACCGTAACATTAATCGAACCAGGAAAATTGGGAATTGATGTTGATAAAGTTATCATTGTTGACCAAGATCAAACAGTTCATTTAGATACCATGTTGAATCGGATTACTGGTGGAACTTCTGCGTACAGAGATACCGTGTGGTGGAATTTAAATCAAAATGTTGACTGGGAATCAAAATTGCGTTATCAGGCAGATACTACCAGAGATTTCTTAATTACATTAATTGATGGTGCTGGTTGTAAAATTGAAGACCGGGTACGTGTTGTGGTTCGTATCATTAAAGATGTATGGTGGCCAACAGCATTTACACCTAATGGAGATAATATCAATGATCTTTGGAACCTTAAAGGAAAACGAGTCAGAAATATTAAATCATTAAATATTTACGATCGTTGGGGTGAATTGGTATATGCAGCTAAAAACATTAAAGATGGTAATCTGGATGCCGGAGTAGGCTGGGGTGGTAACTTTAAAGGTGAAAGAGCTTTGCCTGGAGTTTATGTATTCTATGCTGAAGTTGAATATGTTGGTTCTGAAGGATCCGATATATACAAAGGTGAATTCACATTGCTTAGATAATGAATACATCGCTGAAACTTAAGTTTTAGCTTAAAAAATAAAAAAGGCCATGCTGTTAAAGGTGGCCTTTTTTATTTTTATAAATGTTAAGGCAGGGATTATCAGTTGTTTGTTTTGGATTTAATAATATTAAGTGCAACCTGTTTTTGTTGTTCTCGATTCAGCAAGGTATTGTCTATTAAAAATGCATCTGCTGTTTGAGTCAATGGACTGTCTGATCGGGTCGAATCAATTTGGTCTCGTTTTAATAAATTTGACTTTATTTGTTCAAGACTTTGTTGAATTCCACGTTGTTGCAATTCTAAAAAGCGTCTCTTAGCTCTGGTATCTATAGCTGCGGTGATAAATAATTTTACATCTGCATTTGGAAAAACTACACTTCCAATATCCCTACCATCCATAATTATAGATTTGCCTTCGGCGATTTTTCGTTGGAAGTCCACAAGCGCAGTTCGTATTTTGGACACAGCTGATACTTCACTTACCAAGTCAGAAACACTTGGTTGTCGAATTTCATCTGAAACATCCTTATTATTTAATAAAATAATTGGTTTGTGTCCAGGTATAAAATCAATTTGAATTTGATCTAAAGGAAGTTCTTCAATTGTAAGAATAGGATTTTTTTCTCTTTGTTCCAAATAATACAATGTGATGGCACGATACATTGCGCCAGAGTCAATGTAAACAATTCCTAATTCCTTAGCCAAATCTTTGGCTAAAGTACTTTTACCACAAGCGGAATATCCATCTACTGCAATTATCATTGGTTAGAGTCCAAAGTAAAAAAAAATCCTGTCTTTCGAACAGGATTTTGGTTTTTAATATTCTTCTTCATTAAAGAGGAAGTCGTCTTTCCGGGGATAATCCGGCCAGATATCTTCCATGCTTTCATAGATTTCTTCATCGTCTTCCAGTTCCTGAAGATTTTCTAATACTTCAATTGGAGCACCTGAACGTATGGCAAAATCTATCAGCTCATCCCGTGATGCAGGCCATGGTGCTTCTTCCAAATGATGAGCTAATTCTAACGTCCAATACATAGCTTGATTTTTATTAAGTAATTGATTTTAAATTAATTCATATATAATGTAAAATTTCCTTTAAATCTTAATTTAAAGGATCAACATGCTGTCACCATAACTATAGAACCGATATTTTTCTTTCATGGCCATTTCATAAGCTTCGTTTAATAATTCATGACCTGTAAATGCCGAAACCATGATTAATAAACTGGACTTTGGCAAATGGAAATTGGTTATCAATCTATTGGCAATTCTGAAATCATAGGGTGGATAAATAAATAAATTTGTCCATCCTTCAGCTGGTTTTAGGTATTTAGAAGCTGATACAGAAGATTCCAATGCACGCATGGTAGTAGTACCAATAGCAAAAATGTTTTTACCCAGATCTTTGGTTTCGTTTACCAATTTGGCAGTTGATTCATCAATCCGATAATATTCTGCCTCCATTTTATGTTTAGACAAATCCTCAACGTCTATGGTGCGAAAGGTTCCCAAGCCAACATGCAAAGTCACTTCACCAAAATTTACGCCTTTAATTTCTAACATTTTATAAAGCTCCCGACTCATATGAAGTCCGGCAGTAGGAGCAGCAACAGCGCCTACTTCTTTTGCATAAATAGTTTGATAGCGCTCTTCATCAGCAGATTCAAGATTTCTGGTGATGTATTTTGGAAGCGGGGTTTGGCCAAGAATTTTTAAAGCATTTTGGAAGGCCTGACTGTCACCGTCAAACAAAAATCGGATGGTACGGCCACGGGAAGTGGTGTTGTCAACAACTTCGGCAACTAAGATTTCTTTGCCATTCTTGTCATAGAAATACAATTTATTTCCAACCCTTATTTTGCGCGCCGGATCCACCAAAACATCCCATAAACGAACTTCCTTATTCAATTCCCGTAAAAGAAAAACCTCGATTTTAGCACCGGTCTTTTCCTTTCGTCCATACATACGGGCAGGAAACACTTTGGTGTTGTTTATGATTATGGCATCTTTATCCTGGACATAGTCTAAAAGATCCTTAAACATCTTGTGTTCTATTTTACCGGTATCCCGATGAATTACCATCATCCTGGAATCCGAACGCTCTTCAACAGGATATTGAGCAATTAGATTTTTAGGGAGGTTAAATGTAAACTGCGATAATTTTGTACGCATTTGTGTTTTTTAATTTCCGGCAAAAATAGCTCATCAGACATAGTAAAATCAAGTCTTTTGACAAATATTCAATGAATTTTAAAGAGGAATGTTGTTTAATGGTAGTTCTTTTTTCAGATTTAGTCGAAAATTGGGATTAAATAAAGCTCCGGATGCTAATTTTGAAGCAAAGAAAGGGATTTGATTTTTGTAAAAATCGTTTTAGATAGTTTTCAACAAGCCGTTCAACAGCTGACCAGCAATAAATTGCGAAGTTTTTTGACATTGTTGGGAATTACGATCGGTATATTTTGTGTTATTGCCGTCCTTTCTTCAGTGGATTCTCTTGAAGAGAACATCGTTCAAAGTTTCGAAAAATTTGGAAATGATGTAATTTATGTGGATAAATGGCCCTGGGAGGAAGATCCAGGTCAAAATTTCTATAAATACATGGCAAGGCCAAATGCAGATTTAAATGATTTGAAGCAAATACAAAACAAATCAAAACTGTTTCAGTCAGCTTCATTGGCGGTTTTTTTACCTGGCCGGACTACCAAATTTATGGATGTTGTAGTAGAGGGCGCGTATCTGGCCGGAATAACGGAAGATTATAATAAAATCATTAAATTGGATTTTGAAGATGGGAATTATTTTTCAGCACGTGATTTTCAGGTAGGCAGCAATCAAGCAATTCTGGGTAATAAATTGGCTGTTTCCTTATTCCCAAAGGAAAATGGAATTGGAAAAGAGATTAAAATTGGCGGCCAGAAATTTCAAGTAGTAGGAATTTTAAAGACTGAAGGAAAATCTATTATTTCTATAATGCCTAACGATGAAGCAATATTTATTCCTTACAATACAGCACGTAAACTTGTTTCGATTAATTCTAGTTCAAACTGGGGAACCTTATTAAGCGTAAAAGCAAATAAGGGAGTTGACCTTGATGAATTGAAATATGAAGTTTCAAGTATCATACGACCGGGTAGGGGCTTAAAGCCAAGAGAAAAAGATAACTTCTCAATTAATAGGATTACTATGCTTACAAATCTTGTTGATAAAGTCTTTGGCGTGATCAATTTTGCTGGCTTTATCATCGGTTTATTTTCCATGCTTGTTGGAGCTTTTGGAGTAGCCAACATTATGTTTGTATCTGTAAAAGAACGAACCAATTTAATAGGTATTAAAATGGCAATTGGAGCAAAGCGTTACTTTATATTGTTAGAATATTTGATTGAAGCAATAATTCTTTGCATCATTGGCGGACTTTTCGGATTGTTTATAGTGTGGGGAGCATTATTCATCATATCGAAATTGCTGGAGTTTCCGATTTACATGTCCATACAAAACATAGCACTTGGAATTAGTCTTTCCATAATCATTGGCATAGTAGCCGGTATAATACCCGCGATCATTGCTTCCAGAATGGATCCTGTTGAAGCAATTCGGAAATGAACAATTCAATGCTGCAATCTTGCAATCCTGAGGTGCTATAAAACTAAAATGCTCTAATTCTACCATGTTGCAATGTTAAAATACTGCATTGCTAAAATGTTTCAGAGCTGTAAGATTGATGCTTGGATTTTATTCAATCAAAATGCCATGAATACATTTACAATTGCAACGCAATTAAAGCAATCATTGAATAATGAAAGAAAGATTAATAAACAGATTATTAAGAAATGTCGGACCTTATTTTTTTACGCTCTCAACCAATGCTTGAAATGCGTTTGCATTGTTTAAAGCTAAATCTGCAAGTACTTTGCGATTGAGGTCAACGTTTTTAGTAGCCAATAAATGGATAAATTTAGAATAACTGAGTCCCAAAGGTCTTACTGCAGCATTGATACGTGCAATCCAAAGTCTTCTAAATGCTCTTTTCTTTTCTCTGCGGTGTTTGAACGCATATTTCATAGCGCGTTCAACAGCGTTTTTGGCAACGGTATATACCTTAGAGCGACCGCCAAAGTAACCGCGGGCGGCTTTCATGATTTTTTTTCTTCTTCTGCGGGATGCTACTGCATTTACTGAACGTGGCATATCTGATTGTTTTTCAAGGGATCAATTTACATTGATGCTTAACCTTGCTTGTTATTAATTAAATTAAAATATTCCTAACAATTGTTTCATGCGTTTTTCTTCACTCTTATGGACAACAACTGAATTTACCAAATGTCTTTTGGCTTTCTTTGTCTTGTGTCTCATAAAATGCGAAGTTTTAGCCTGGTAACGCTTTACTTTTCCTTTACCGGTCAATTTCATCCTTTTTTTTGCTCCTGAATGCGTTTTTACCTTAGGCATATAATAATTTTAGGTATTTAAATTTGGATGGCAAAAATAAGAAAATTAATCGAATTTGAATGGAAAATCGATTGACATTTGCTAAAAATCCTTGTTTTTTGTTAAATTTTGTGAACGCTCAGCAGTGATTTGCTTAATTGGACTTTTTCTTTGGGGAAATAATAACGTGCATCCGTTTGCCTTCTAAGCGTGGAAGCTCTTCTGCAACCCCATAGGGCTCAAGTTCTTTAATAAAACGAAGTAAAACCAATTCACCTCGGTCTTTAAATACAATGGCTCGCCCCCTGAATTGAACATAAGCCTTAACTTTGGCTCCTTCCTCCAGGAATTTTACTGCATGCTTCATTTTAAATTCGTAGTCATGATCGTCAGTATGCGGACCAAAACGAATTTCTTTAACTACAGTCTTGGCAGTCTTGGCTTTAAGTTCTTTTTCTTTTTTGCGCTTGAGATATAAGAATTTTTGAAAATCGATGATTTTACAAACAGGTGGGTCTGCTTTCGCAGTGATTTCTACCAGGTCCATTCCCAAATCAAATGCCCATTTAAGAGCTTGATCTGTATAATAAACACCGGCTTCAATTGGTTTACCAGCAACTGTACTGATTTCTTCAAAATTTTCGCCAACTAGTCGAATTTGGCTATTTCGGATGGCATCGTTAATGCGGAATTGTTCTTTTAGTTCGTCGAATTTATTGACAGGACCTCTTCTTAGATTCAAATGACAGGGTTTAGTTAAAGTAACAAAGATATAAAATCATATATAAAAATAAAATCATTAAGATTTCTTCAAAGAACTGGTTTTAGAAGCCAATTGTATGTAGATCAAATCTTTTTCTTTATCTAACAAGGCCTTCAATTTTGATCCCTGCTCTGGATTTTCACTAAGTAAAAATTCAGCCAAAGCATCTTCAAGATATTTCTGTACTGCACGGTGCAATGGCCGTGCTCCAAATTGGGGATCAAATCCTTTATCTGCTAGAAAATCAATTGCCTCATCAGAGAGCGTTAAATGGAAACCTAATTGTTCAATTCTATTCAAAAGTTTCTTTAACACTACATGAATGATTTGGTGCATTTCAGGTTTTTCGAGACTGTTGAATATCAATACATCATCGATCCGATTTAAAAACTCCGGCGAGAAGGTCTTTTTTAAAGCATTTTTTATAACGGATTTGGTATTTTCATCTTGATTTTCTTGCCTTGTTTTTGTAGCAAAACCAACTCCCTGACCAAAATCTTTTAATTGGCGCGCCCCAATATTTGAGGTCATTATAAGAATGGTATTTTTAAAATCAATTTTACGACCCAATCCATCTGTTAATAGACCTTCATCCAATACTTGCAGTAAAATATTGTAGACGTCTGGATGTGCTTTTTCAATTTCATCCAAAAGTATTACGGAATAAGGTTTTCTTCTGATTTTTTCAGTAAGTTGACCTCCTTCTTCATAACCTACATAGCCTGGAGGGGCCCCAATCAAACGACTTACTGTGAATTTTTCCATGTATTCACTCATGTCAAGCCTTACCAATGCATCCTCAGAATCAAATAAAAAACGGGCAATTGACTTGGCCAACTCTGTTTTTCCTACACCGGTAGGACCCAGAAAAATAAATGAGCCAATTGGTTTTTTCGGATCTTTTAATCCAACTCGGTTTCGCTGGATTGCTTTACTGATTTTTGTAATGGCTTCATCCTGACCAACAATGGTTTGCTTGATTTCATCTGCCATGTTGACAAGCTTTTTGCTTTCAGACAATGCAACTTTCTTAACTGGAATACCAGTCATCATGGCAACGACTTCTGCAATGTCCTCTTCAGTAACCGGATAACGTTTTGCTTTGGCATCGGCTTCCCATTCCAGTTTGGATTGGTCCAGTTTTTTCATCAGCCTTGATTCCAAATCTCTCAGATCAGCTGCTTTTTCATATTGTTGGCTTTTTACAGCCGTATTCTTTTGCTCTTTAATCTGATCTATTTGGGTTTCAATGTCCTCAATATGCTTTGGCACGTGAATGTTTTTTAAATGGACCCTTGCACCAACTTCATCGATAACATCAATGGCTTTGTCTGGTAAAAACCGATCTGTAATATAACGATCACTTAGTTTAACACAACTTATAATAGCTTCATCGGTGTAACTTACTGAGTGGTAATCTTCATATTTTGATTTAATGTTATTCAGGATTTGAATGGTTTCTTCAGCAGTAGGTGGATCGATCATAACTTTTTGAAATCTTCGATCCAATGCACCGTCTTTTTCGATGTGTTGTCTGTATTCATCCAATGTTGAAGCACCAATGCATTGCAATTCACCACGAGCTAAAGCAGGCTTAAAAATATTGGATGCGTCCAAAGAACCTGTAGCACCTCCGGCGCCAATTATGGTATGAATTTCATCAATAAAAAGAATTACATCGCGAGATTTCTCCAATTCTGTCATAATTGCTTTGATTCGCTCTTCAAACTGGCCACGGTATTTCGTGCCGGCTACTAATGCAGCCAAATCAAGCATAACAATGCGTTTATTAAATAAAGTCCTTGAAACTCTTTTCTGAATTATTCGCAGCGCCAAGCCTTCTACAATGGCAGTCTTACCAACCCCTGGTTCGCCAATTAAAATTGGATTGTTTTTTTTGCGTCGGCTAAGGATTTGTGAAACGCGTTCAATTTCGGTTTCACGACCCACGATTGGATCCAATTTACCTTCTTCAGCAAGCCTTGAAACATCCCGCCCATAATTATCAAGCACAGGAGTCATGGATTTATTGCTGGACTTTCGAGAATAGCTGGTCTGGCTGGGTTCGTCTTCATAAGGATCTGATTCTGAAGGACCACTGTGTGGTAAATCTTCTAATCCTGGATCTTCTAATTTTTGTTCAGCAAGGTATTCTAACTCAGACCTGTAACTCTCATAATCGACGTTAAATTGGTCCAGTATCTGAGAAGCCAGATTTTCATGGTGTTTTAATAACGACAAGACCAGATGTTCAGGATAGATTTCTTCTTCCCGATTCACTTTAGCCTCTAAATAGGTGAATTTCAATACTTTTTCAGCGTGTTTGTTTAGTGGAAGGTTTCCAACTTGAAAGGTAGTTTCATTTCCTTTTTTTACTGGAATTGCTTCCTCAATCCTGTTTCTTAAATCTTTAAGGTCAACCTTTAAAGATTTCAAAACTTGAACAGCCAAGGTATCTTTTTCCTGGATAAGTCCTAAAAGGATGTGTTCGGTGCCTATATAATCATGACCCAGTCGGAGAGATTCTTCCCGGCTGTTGGCCAAGACTTTTTTGACATTTTGGGAGAACTTTTTATTCATTGAATGATCGAATTATATTGGAATGACAATTTTAAAGCAGTTTTGCTTAATATTTTTGTTCAAATTAATAAATAATTAACCCCATTGCTTGTATTCTATTGCTTTTATTGCTTTTGATTCTAATAAGCTCGACTGCAATTTTATTACTTTTGCATTTCAAAGGTAATAAATTCGGACATTTTTTGTTCATATATTTATTTTTCTGCATGGATAAAACTATATATTTTAATATTTTATAATAAAATACCTAGAAATTAATGAAATACCAGGTTGATAAGCAAGATCGATATGCGATTTTTAGTCTTGAAGAGAAAAATTTAAATTCTTTAATTGCGCCCCAATTGAAGTCAGAATTTGTATTTTTAAGAAATGAGGGTGTTCGGAATTTGATATTTGATATGGGTGACGTAGATTATGTTGACTCATCCGGCTTGAGTTCAATTCTGACAGCTAATAGAATCTGGAAAGATTATGGATCTTTTGTCATGACCAATATTAAAAGTGATAGCATTCATAAGTTAATTGAAATATCTAAACTGGACGGTATTCTGACAATCATACCAACTATTGAAGAATCAGTGGAATTTGTCTTTATGGAAGATTTAGAACGAGATCTTTCTGAGGAAGAATGAGTTCTGGCACTTTTGAAGTGCAAATTTTAGGTTGTGGTGCGGCATTGCCTGCTTATAATCGCAATCCATCAGCACACGTTGTCAGGATACACGAGCAATCTTACCTGGTTGATTGTGGGGAAGGCACCCAATTTCAGTTTAATAAATACAAGGTTAAGCGCTCTAAAATTCAGCACATTTTTATTACCCACCTACATGGGGATCATGTATTTGGTCTTCCCGGTTTGATTACCAGTTATAATTTAATCAACCGACAGGAGGAGCTTCATGTTTATGGTCCAAGCGGAATTGAAAAAATGATCAGGCAGTTCCTTTCATATGCTGCCGGAGAACCAAGATTTAGACTGGAGTTTCATGAAATCAATAATTTAGACGGAGATTGGTTTTTTGAAGATTCACATGTTAGAGTTAGGAGCTTGCCTTTAAAGCACAAAATCACATGTTGCGGATATTTGTTTGAAGAAAAAATCAGCAAACGAAAATTGGATGTCGCAGCTTTACAAAAACTCGCCATTCCAATAAAAATGTGGAACCTGATAGAGTCTGGCCATGACATCAAACTAGAAGATGGCCGAATCTTTAAAAATGATGAATTGAGTATTTCTCCTTATAGAAACAGGAGATATGCATATTGTTCAGATACGGTTTACAACGAACAACTCATTCCATATTTGACCAACATTGATTTATTATACCATGAAACTACTTATCTGGATGAACTGAGGGAAAAAGCACTTGAAAATGGGCACAGTACCGCAAAACAAGCAGCTCAAATAGCAGCCAAAGCAGGGGTAAAGTGCTTATTGACAGGGCATTATTCATCTCGTTACGATTCATTGGACAAAATCATAGAAGAGTGCCAATCTGTTTTTCCCAATACCATTTTAGGAGAAGAAGGTAAAGTAGTTCAAATTTCCCCGGAATTTAATGGCCTCGAATAATTCAATTGCTTTGGATATCAATACCGAAATCGATTTATGCAGAAAAATTGTAATTTGTAATCCTGAATTCCCAATAAAATACTACTTTTGCAGCTCGATTTTCGGATCGTGGTACGATCTGTTAGCTCAGTCGGTAGAGCAACGGCCTTTTAAGCCGTGGGTCTTGGGTTCGAGTCCCAAACAGATCACAAAAGAAAACCCCAAGAGGCAATTCCTCTTGGGGTTTTTTTATGGGATTTAATTGAAAGTAACCCTGATTATCCCTTTTTATAAATTTATATGTTTGATATTTTCAAGCCAATTACACTTTTGGCTTAAATAATGGTTTTTAATTTTTTATTCCAAGAAAGCTATAGTTTTTTCCATATTCCATCATTTGTTTATAAAATGAAGTTGGATATTCAAGTTTGACATCGATAATTTTATCGCCTTCAAGTACAGGAATTAATTTTGGTTGAATAAATCCGCGATAAGGTTTTATTTGCAGTGCTTTAAAGCGACTCATTATTTCTTTATGGAGTTGTTTGTCAACTTGTACACCATAAGTTTCAACCAAATTTTTTGCAGCGTTGTAATCGCCTTCGCTTTTTATTCGTTGTATTTCGACTAATAATCTTCCAAATAATAGTCGCAGCTGATTGTGATCACGAATTCTGACAAAAGTTTTTCCATTGTACTTGTCAAATACAATAACAGAATCCTTCATTCCCATTTTGTAAGCCCACATTGAAATTAATTGCCGGTTGCGCATGTGTGCTTCTTCGATTTGGTCTCCCTCTTTAATTCTGGTTAATTGGGTCATAAGCCCATTTAATATGTAATTGTCATATTCTGCTTTAGCAACTTCCAAATTTGGCATTACTCCTATGTCTATCAATTTATTTGACATGATAAAATACAAAGCAACCAGATCTGCTCGTGCTTCTTCAAGGCAACTGGCGTAGTTTTTCAGTGTGATATCTGTAGTGCTTACGCCTGGATTGATTTGTCCACTTGCGTGTCCTATACATTCATGCATATCGGTATGCAAATCGCTGGCAAGTGCGCCGTATTTTTTAATGCGCATTTTGATTTCATCATTGGCTGCAAATTCATCCAAAGTGCCTTTTCGTGCATTCATCACATTGTAGCTGTTTATGATGTTGCTCAGTGAGACAGATTTGCTTCCATACTCTTTTCGGATCCAGTCTGCATTTGGCAAGTTGATTCCAATTGAACTTGCAGGTGCAGCATCTCCACTTTGAACTACTACCGTTATAGCTTTGGCTGTTATTCCGACGACTGTTTGCTTTTTGTGTTTTGGATCAATTGGGCTGTGATCTTCAAACCATTGCGCTTGGTTTGCGATGGCTTTAATACGTTTGGTAGCTTCTTCATCACGGAAGTTTACAATGCTTTCAAAGGAGGCTTTTTTACCTATAGCGTCTAAATAAACTTCAATAAATCCATTGACTGCATCTACTTTGCTTAAAGTGTCATGCACCCATTCTATGCAATAAGTATCAAAATCTTTTAGGTCCCCCGAATTGTAGAATCTTATTAGCGCTTCTAAAGTCTTTTTTTGTTGTTCGTTTTCTGCTACACCTACGGCTTTTTCAAGCCAATAAACAATTTTTGTTATTGAAGCGCCATACATTCCTCCAGCTTTCCATGTTTTTTCAATCAACTTCCCATTTTCTTTGATCAATTTACTATTTAATCCCCAGCTGGGTGCTTTTGGCGTAGTGGGCATTTTGGCATAAAATGCTTCAACTTCTTTTTGACTTACATTTTCATAAAAATTATTTGAAGATGCTTTGATGTTGTCAATCCCACTTGTTAAATCTACACATTTTGGATTTACTTTTAAATCATAAAATAAAGGTTTGATGCGGTTTTTAAATTTATCCATGGACTCATTGGTTTCCAAAGGAAATCCATTTTGATCAGAAGCATCCATGATGGTAGAAAAATATTCCCAGCTACATTCAGGTATAAATTTTTCATTGCCGTAGTGGTGATGATTTCCATTACTAAACCAAAAACGACCACAATATTCTTCAAATTTTTTCCAATCTGAATTGGACTTATCGCCGCTATAACTACCATAAATATTTTCTAAAGTTTTTCTAAGCAAGATTCCGTTATTGTCTTTTTGATCATAAATAATATCGCGACCACACAATGCAGCTTCATAGAGATAATAACAAAGTTCTTTTTCTTTAATGCTGAGATTACTCCAACCAGGAACTTGATATCTTAGAACCTGAATATCAGCAAAAGCTTCAGCAGCAACCTCAAACGTGTCTGTTAATTTGCTTTCCGCAGATTCAACTGGTTTTGTTGCAGTTTCGCCATGATTTTCTTTTGTTCCATTTTTACAAGCGATCGTTAAAAGTGTCACAAAAATGATGAAGTGAATGATTTTCATAATAAAGTATTATAATAAACAAAGATAAATTCTTTTGAGCTTAATTGATTTTTTCTTTAATTGCAATCGGCTATTATTATTTAATTTGTGGAAAATTACTCTTTTAAAATGGAGAAACCAGAAATTTTGTTGTGGTCTGCTACTGATGAGCAAAAAGCAGCAAGTAACTTGCAATTATTTTACGATTGGTTGTCTGAAGCAGTTGGATTGCATTTTTCACAATATGACGAATTGTATGAATGGTCAGTGAATCAACCTGCTGCATTTTGGGAAAGTGTGTTAAAATATTTTGAAATCCAGTATTCAGGGACCTATCAAAATGTCATGTCTGATGATTCAATGCCAGGGACCAAATGGTTTGAAGGAGTTAAATTGAATTATGCAGAACACGTATTTCGAAATCAAACGAAGGATTTTCCAGCTATCATTGCACATGATGAAACGCGAAATACTCGTGAAATTGAATGGTCCTATTTATCTGCACAAGTTAGCAGCCTTCAAACAATTTTTAAGGCATCTGGCTTAAATGTTGGCGATCGTATTTGTGCTTATGCAGGCAATTTGCCTGAAACGTCTGCAGCTATGTTGGCTTGTATAGCATCTGGGTTTGTTTGGAGTTCATGTTCACCTGATTTTGGTGCAAATTCAGTATTGGATCGTTTTTCTCAAATTGAACCCGTCATTCTTATTGCAGTTGATGGCTATTCCTACCAAGGCAACTATTTTGACCGTCGCAAAGAAGTTTTGCAAATGGTAGAGCAAATTAAAAGTATCAGGCTCATACTGTGGATTTCTTGTGGACATTTCTCAAGACAAGACATTCCTGGAGTTGAAAATTTGTATTGGGATGATTTGCGTTTTGAACAGCACACCAGTCCTGAATTTGAGCGGCTTCCATTCGATCATCCCATTTGGATACTTTATTCTTCCGGTACCACCGGTTTGCCAAAGGCAATAATCCATGGACATGGAGGAATGTTGTTGGAACATTTAAAATATTTATCTTTTCACAACGATGTAAAAAGAGGGGAACGGTTTTTTTGGTATTCTACAACAGGCTGGATGATGTGGAATTTTGTACATGCTTCACTTTTAGTAGGTGCAACTGCAGTATTGTATGAAGGCAGTCCGGTCTATCCTGAAGTTTTTTCTTTGTGGAAACATTCCAGCGATATCCAAATTAATCATTTTGGTACTAGTGCTCCCTACTTAATTAACTGTATGAAAAATCAGTTAAATATCAGCATGGATTTTCCGCAAAAGCAATTGAGAAGTATCGGATCAACCGGATCTCCACTACCATCGGAAGCATTTGAATATGTTTATAAATTCATTAAAAAGGATGTTTGGTTATGCTCTATGAGTGGAGGCACTGATGTTTGTACGGCATTTATTGGGAGTTGTATTGAGCGACCTGTATATTCAAGTGAACTGCAATGTAGGGCTTTGGGAGCTGCTATTCAATCATGGAATGATCAAGGGCAATCTGTTTTAGGGGAAATGGGGGAGTTGGTTATTATAAAATCCATGCCATGTATGCCAGTAGGATTTTGGAATGATCCTGAGAAGATAAAATATAAAGCCAGTTATTTTGACTATTATCCTGGTATCTGGCGCCATGGCGATTGGATTGAAATTACCCAACATGACGGTGTCATTATTTACGGTCGTTCGGATGCTACATTAAACAGACAAGGTGTTCGTATTGGTACAGCTGAAATTTACAATGTGTTGAATTCTATAAAACAAATTTCAGATAGCTTGATTGTAAATCTGGAATTAGCTGGAGGAAATCATTTTATGCCATTGTTTATAGTATTAAATACAGGATGTGAGTTTTCGGATTCACTGGTTAAAGAAATCCGGACTGAATTAAAAAACAAATGCAGTCCAAGGCATATGCCTGATAAAATTATAGAAGTTCCGGAAATACCCTATACGATTAGTGGTAAAAAGATGGAAAGTCCGGTCAAAAAAATCCTGTTGAATTATGATATAACGAAAGCCTACAATGCAGGTGCAATGCGCAATCCGGAATCCATGCTATATTTTATCAATAACAGAAATTCAATTCTAAATTCAATATAAACAGAGACTATTCCTTTATAAACTTTGAGGTACTGATTCGTCCTTCCTTATCAGCAATTTGGAACAAATAAATGGCTGGATTTAATTGTTCAATATTCCAATCAATCAAGTTTGCTCCTTCAAGTACAGAATAATTCTTATTCTCAACTATTTTGCCCTGAATGTCGCGGATTGATAATTCTGCATCAAATGATTTAAGGCTGTTCAATTCAATAAACAATTTATTGCTAACCGGATTTGGAGAAATTTTAAAATCAACCGTATTGTCTAAGCTAACTACAGCAGTGGGTACGTTGATGTTAATTAATAGTGCGGTATCGATTACGCGTAGGAAATTGCTATTTTGGTTTAATAAATTAGCCCAGGCTTCATTGTTGTATCTATAATTAAAATTTACATTTACAGTTGTAAACCCATCTTTAGCAGTTCCTTCATAGCCGACATTTACTTCGATTTTTTTTCCCGCTACTGAGGAAACGTCAATGGGATCGGTAACAAAACAAACTACATTTTGATTGCCGGTACTTTCAATGTAAAGATCATTATTCGAACTGCGAAGTCTAACATTTTCCACCATTTTACCTTCAGAAACACCAACACTTCCGTTGCTTGTATTTAGAATTGGTTTACAAGTAGTGCAGCCGGAGCAATAAGTTTGGTTTGAATTATTAGCACAACCGTCCACCCAGGTAGCATTTTTAAAAGAAATACCTGATGCTAAACCTAAAGTGTAAAAAGGACTCGTCCTGGATTGTGTTAATTTTCCAATTCGGATGAAATCCATTCTCAAGCCCCCTTTGTTTCTTTGATCCTGACCGCTTCCATCAGTTGCAGGAACTACCGCACTTGTTTTTCCACAAAACTTGATTTGCATTGTTTGGGAATTCCCAAGGTTAAAACTTATCAATAAAATACATAATCCTAAGATTCTCATATAATTATACATAATTTGAAGTAAAGATACTTAATTTTTACAATTTGCTAAAAAATTACAAGCCCAAATAATTAGGATGTTCTTAAATTTTATACAAAATATAAATACGTTTAAAATGGCTAACAGGTGAGCTTGTTACTAAATTAAATATTGAAATTGGATGGGTTCAAATTTAGCTTGCTTTCATTAGATTCCCAAATTTGATAAAGATTTTTCAATCAGATAACAACATTCCTCAACTTGCTCAGCTGTAATACATAGGGGTGGTGCAAAACGTATGATATTTCCATGGGTTGGTTTTGCCAGCAAGCCGTTTTTTGCCAATTCCAGACATATTTTCCATGCTAGATCTGATTCTTCAAGGCTGTTGATTACGATTGCATTTAGCAGTCCTTTTCCTCTAACCAGAGAAATTATGGGATGTTTTTGTTGGATCTCAAGGAGTTGCGCCCTTAATTGCATTCCTCTGTTTTCGGCGTTTTCAATAAGGCTTTCATTTTGAATTACATCCAATGCGGCCATTGCAACTGTGCATGCTAAAGGATTTCCACCAAAAGTGGAACCATGTTCGCCCGGTTTTATGCATAACATGATATCGTCAGATGCCAATACGGCTGACACCGGTAAAGTGCCACCTGATAATGCTTTTCCCAATATCAAAATATCAGGTTTAATTCCAATATGATCACATGCCAGCATTTTCCCAGTTCTGGCAATGCCTGTTTGAACTTCATCGGCAATAAATAATATGTTGTGTTCACGACACAATTCAAATACTTGTTTCAAGTAATGGTCATCTGGAACTACGACTCCGGCCTCTCCCTGAATGGGTTCTATAAGCAAACCTGCAAGATGCTTATTTTCAGAGATGCAATTTTTTAAAGCATTCAGGTCATTGTATGGAATTTTTATAATTCCTGGAAGAAATGGCCCAAAATCCGTATAGCTGGATGGATCTGTGGAAGCTGATACAGCCGAAAGCGTGCGGCCATGAAAGTTGCCATCAAAAACAATGATATTTGCTTGGTTTACAGGAATCCCTTTTTTTAAATAAGCCCATTTTCTACACAGTTTTATCGCAGTTTCAACTGCTTCGACTCCAGTATTCATTGGGAGTAATTTATCGTATCCAAACAACTTGCACATATATTTTTCATATAGGCCCAAGCGGTCGTTGTGAAAAGCTCTGGATGTTAGTGTCAGTTTTTGTGCTTGTACGATCAGTGCATTTAAAATTGAGGGGTGAGAATGTCCTTGATTTACCGCAGAATAAGCAGACAAAAAATCAAAATATTGCTTACCGTCAACATCCCAAACATAAACCCCTTCACCGCGCTCTAAAACGACGGGTAACGGATGGTAATTATGAGCCCCATATTGATCTTCAAGAGCAATAAATTTACCAGCTTTGGTTTGATTTTCTGTTATTAGCATACATTCAATTTCGTTTGCAAATTTAGCCAGATATATGTAACGGTAAATTTAAATTAATTGAATAGTTCTTTTAAATTCTTATAAATTTTTAAAGTTTGACGAATGAGGCTGTTGTCGTCGTAATTATAAATAATGTAATCTGCAAATGGGATTCGTTTTTCATCTGATATTTGTGCTTCCAATTTTTTTTTGATTTCATCCTTGCTGGATTGATCTCTTTTTTGGATTCGTTCGATTCGAAGATGTTCTGTAGACAAAACAACTATGATTTTATCAACTGCCTGTTGATTGAGCGTTTCAATTAACAATGCAGAATCTTTAATTGCAAAAGGAGTGTGTTGTTTTTTGCACCAGTTTTTTAAATCCAATCCAACTGCCGGATGTACAATGGAGTTTATCCAGCTGATTTCCGTTGAATTGTTAAAAATTTTATTTGCCAAATAGGGTCGATTCAGTTTTTGTTCAGCATTGTAAGTCAATGGGCCGAAATGATCTTTTATTTTTTGAATTATTTCAGGATTGTTTTCCATGATCCACCGAGCCCGCAGATCAGAATTGTAAACAGGAACATCCATTGTTTCAAATATTTTAGCAACTGTTGTTTTGCCGCTACCAATACCTCCTGTCAATCCAATTAACTTCATATAATAAGTTCATTTTTTATCAGGACACAATCTTTGATCTGATAGTTTTTTGATTCCAAGCCAATGTGTTTCTTTTCAAGTTTAGAATTTATTTTAGAAAACCAAAGGGATTCATCTTTAATTGGAATTTCAAAAGCAATATAGGAAGGTTCACCAAATTCAAAGGAACAAACTGGAACATCAATGCTTTTTAAAATGCTCAGAATGGATTGAATTTTTTCAAAGCTAGAAGAATAATAAAAGCGATTTCGTATTAGAATTTCCAGTTTTTCAGATTGATCTAAACAATTCCAACTTGATTCTTTGTATGCTTTTACAAGCCCGGGCAAACCCAATAAAGTTCCTCCAAAATAGCGTACTACAATAACCAGGCATTGTGTAAGACGAAAAGATTCAATTTGATTTAATATTGGTTTGCCAGCAGAACCAGCAGGTTCTCCATCATCAAATGCTTTGGATTGAATATTAGAAATGCCAGTTTTCCAGGCATAACACCAATGTCTGGCTTTAGGGTGCATGTTTTTAATTTCACTTGTTCTTGAGTCTATCTGTTGTTTATCTGTAACATGAAAGCTATATGCAATAAATTTACTGCCTTTCGATGTGAGTTCAAAGAAATGGGGATTTTTAATTGTTAAATAGGAAACCGCTTCCAGAATTTATGGATTTTAGAATAATGAAATCAAAAGTATAGAAATAGTAGATAGAAGGATTGCAAAAATTTGATTTTTGGTCAATTTGTCTTTAAACAAAAAGAACCCGCATAACGCAGAAAGTATGAGAACAGATGCATTTAATACCGGAAAGAAAATCACTCCATTCCATTCATTTTCCAAGGCTTTTAACATAAAAATAATGGAGAAATAATTTGGGAGCCCGAGTGCCAAGCCAAAAAATGCCTCTTGTTTGCTTATGAATAGATTTTGTTTTGAAATAAAATGCCCAATCATTCCAAATAAAGCAGCTGCGCAAAACAGAAAAGTGGGAAAGGTGTAATGAAATTCTTGATTGACAAAGTGCTGTTTGTTTAAAAGCAGGAATCCAATTTCAATAATAGATGAAATCAGAAATGTACCAAAGAGGTATTTTAATTCAGCACGGTTTATTGTATCGTCTTTTTTAGGTGCATAAGCCAAGCTTATGCCCATTATACCAATAAACCAACCAATTAATTGAATCCAATTAATTGGATCCCTGAGAAAAAGAGCCGCAAGAACTGTTAAAATAATAGACATTTTTTGAAACAAAGCGGCAACGGGCAAGCCTGAAATTCGAATGGAATTTGCAAATGCATTAAAACCAAGTACAAAACACAAACCAAGCCCTAAAATCCAAAGAATCCATTCCGATGAAAAATTATGAAACAGGATTTTTCCATTCCAGAAGACTCCAATTAATACGCAACTAAGGTAGTTTACAAGTATTATTGATGAGGAACGAACATGAAATGCTTCGGAAAACCTGAAAATGATGCCTAGAATGACGGTGCAAAAAATACAAAGTATGGTAAAACCCATGGGTAACGACAAAGTTATTAACAAATTATTGAAAAGTCTTTGCAAACATTTGGCCTTACTTTGCTTTATTAAAAATAGTTTTGTAGGGCTTTTGCTTGTCAAGGCTAAATTTCATGGGCTTTTAAGCAACTCTTTTGCAAGAATTGCTTTTTTAATTTGAACTTACTAAGTTAAATGAAACTTTAAATAGATTTGGATTAAGAGGTATTTGGAACTATTTTTCAATTTAAATTATTCGGAATGACACTAATTAGTTTATTTATTTATGTTGGAATTGCTGCATTGTTATTGACTCTATGGATTGGCAGAGTCTATAAAAATTCAATAAGTTATCCGGACAGTTTTTTGCAGAACTTTGCAGGAGCTTTGTTTATATTTTCCGGATTTGTAAAAGCCGTTGATCCGCTAGGCACAGCCTATAAAATGGAACAATATTTTACTGCTTTTGAGGATACATGCAAGGGTTCATTCCTGAAATTTCTGGCTCCGGTATTTCCATGGTTTTCTCAACATGCCATTAGTTTTTCAGTCTTTATGATTGTTTTGGAAATCGTTTTAGGGATCATGTTGATTATTGGTTATCAAAAGCGATTGGCTTCCTGGTTGTTTTTTGCTATCATGGTATTTTTTACAATTTTAACAGGATTCACCTATTTAACAGGTTATGTTCCTACAGATGCCAACTTTTTTGAATTTTCAAAATGGACTGAATTCAACAAAAACCAAATGCGGGTCACAGATTGTGGCTGTTTTGGTGATTTTATTAAATTAGAACCTAAGATATCCTTTATAAAAGACCTCATCTTAATGATACCGGCTTTTTGGTTTATTTTTAGATGGAAGCAATGTCATGAAGTTTTTAGTCCAGTGATAAGATCTGGTATAACCTTGGTAAGTACGCTTGCATTGTTTTTATTTTGCTTTAGTAATTATGTTTGGAATGAACCAATAATAGATTTTAGACCATTTCAAAATGGAGTAAATATAAAAACACGTCTTGAGGCGGAACAAAAAGCTATGGCTGAAGTTGAAATTCTAGCTTATAAAATCAGGAGTAAAATTGACAAGCGTGAAATGGAGGTTCCTGCTAAGGATTTTTTAGATTCATTTAAAAACAATCCTAATTTTAAAGCCAGTTGGGAGACCTTGGATCAAATTAAATCCGAACCTAAAATTCAAAGAACAAAAATATCGGATTTTGAAATTATGTATTTAGATGGCAACCCTGCCACCGAATCCTTTCTCAATGAAACAAAATATAATTTGGTTATTATTAGTCCGAAAGTAAAATACTCCAGCGTGACCATAAAAGAAGAACGACTGGATTCAATTTACAAAATGGATACAATCCGTCTGAAAATAAAAAATAAGGATTCAGTGCGAATTGAACGTGTGTTTGTAGGTACAGAATCAAAGACAATTAAGCGCAATAAGTACGAATGGAATGAAGAGTACCTAAAAATCCTTAAAACCAAGGTTTTGCCATTAATGGATAGCGTAAAAGACCTAGCCATGTCATCTGCAGTTTTTGGCTCCTTAACAGAAGAAGGAATTGTGGATTTGAAACGCACGGCCGGTATCGATTTTCCATGTTATGAAGCTGATGATTTGTTATTGAAAACCATCATGCGCTCTAATCCGGGCTTGCTTTTGATGCAAAACGGTCAGATAATTCATAAATGGCACTATAAGCAACTGCCGGATGTAACTGAGCTTAAAAACAAGTATTTAAATGGTTTTGGGGCAAAAATTTATTAGGAATTTGTCATAGAAACCAGTTTGTTTGTTTTTATGACGCGCAAAAAGCTTGAATTTATTAGCTGTGCAAATTGCTTTTGCTTATAGATAACAAATTACAGCTTTTTTTAATTTCATTAATTCATAAATCGGCTTACTTTTGTGGCAATAAAAGCCGTAACACTACATGCTGAGTAGGAGGAATGTTCGCGTCAAAGTGATGCAACAACTGTATAGTCTGGCCCAAGATCGAGATCTGAACTTTAGGGATGCACTCAATGCATATTATTCTACTATACAAGATTCCTTTCGGCTTTATCTTTTGAATTTGTATTGTATTATTAAAGTTTGCTCGTTTGCAGCCGAAGATTCCAGAATTCGGACTACCAAGCACATTAAAACAGACGAGGATAAACTGTTTACCGATAAAATTTATTCTAATCCTTTGATTACTAGTCTGGTAAATAATAAAGTCCTTCAATCAAAATTTAAAGAAGAAAAATGTGGAGAGGGATTGGACGAAGATCTGTTCAGGAAGATTTACAAAGAATTTTGCAAAGAAGAAGCGTATCAAAAATACTTAGGAAGTGAATCGACCAATGAAGATCACGTTGAGATATTGCTCGAACTCTATCGATTTTGCAGAAAAAATGAGGTGTTTAATGAAATCATGGACGATCGTTTTTGTGGTTGGACTGATGATAAATCATTGGTAATAGGCGCGCTGAAGAAAACACTTAAAATTTTACCAAAAACAGGCCCAATCTATGAAGAACATATACCTGACGATGATACGGTTGAGGTTTTTGGAAAATTTTTACTCGAAAATACGCACAAACAAAATCAAGAACTTGAGGCATTGATAAATCCGGTTTTGGAAAATTGGGATTCGGAACGAGTTGCTTTAATAGACATGATTCTTATTAAAATGGGTGTTGTCGAAATGACCAATTTCAAAACAATACCAGCAAAAGTTACACTCAATGAGTATGTGGAATTGTCAAAAACCTATAGTACAGATAAATCCAAGGAGTTTGTAAATGGGGTATTGGACAAATTGTTAAAGCAATTGGATTCCGAAGGTAAAATTGTGAAGGAAGGAAGAGGCTTGAATTTATAATTCAAGCAGGCTTGTTTATTTTGATCACAGAGCTTCTTTATGCATAAAGTTATAATATTAGATTTCGGATCTCAGGTTACCCAATTGATAGCCCGTCGTGTGCGTGAGCTCGAAATTTATTGTGAAATCATCCCTTTTCATAAACCAGTACCGGAAGATGAAGAAATCGTAGCGGTGATATTATCGGGAAGCCCCAGTTCAGTGAGAGATGAAAAGCACCCTGCTGTCAATTTTACGGAGCTTTTTAATAAGTATCCTGTTTTAGGTATTTGCTATGGAGCCCAATTAATGGCTGCCAGCTTAGGCGGTTCTGTACAAGCCTCCAACAAACGTGAGTACGGCCGTGCACAATTAAAACAGTTAATAGCAGATCCAATTTGGGATGACATACCCGTGGATTCTCAAGTTTGGATGTCACACAGCGACACAATTACAACAATTCCGGAAAATTTTCAAGTTATTGGTTCTACTGAAAGTATTCCTGTCGCAGCATTAAAAGCCAGCAATTCTAAATTTCCAGTGTATGCTTTTCAATTTCATCCGGAAGTAATGCATACTATATTTGGAAAGATGATGCTTGGTAATTTTCTAAAAAAAATATGTGGAATTCAATCCAATTGGACTACAAAATCATACATCGACGAGACCGTTCATAGAATCCGTGAATCTGTTAAAGACGAACACGTATTGCTCGCACTTTCAGGAGGCGTTGATTCATCGGTCGCTGCTTTGTTGATGAAGAAAGCTGTTGGTAATCGATTGCATTGTTTTTTTATAGATAACGGATTGTTGCGTTATCATGAATATGATCAGGTTTTGCAAACCTATAAAGAACTTGGTCTTGATGTAAAAGGGATCGATGCTCGAAAATTATTTTATGATGAATTGAAAGGGGAATCAGATCCAGAGAAAAAGAGAAAAATAATTGGAAAAGTTTTTATCGATGTATTTCAGCATGCTGCAAAATCATTTCCGGAAGTAAAGTGGTTGTGCCAAGGTACAATTTATCCAGACATTATAGAATCTGTTTCAGTTTATGGCCCATCGGTAACTATAAAATCGCATCACAACGTCGGTGGATTGCCGGATACACTTCATTTAAAAATTATAGAGCCCTTAAAGCTTTTATTTAAAGATGAAGTTAGAGAAGTAGGAAAAGCATTGGAATTGCCTTTGGAAATTTTAAACCGTCACCCTTTTCCAGGTCCAGGTTTAGGAATTCGAATTATAGGAGATGTAACAGAAGAAAAAGTATTGCTTTTGCAACAAGCAGATCATATTTATATCAAAAATTTGAAAGAACAAGGATTTTACGATAAAATATGGCAGGCAGGAGCCGTTTTATTACCCATACATACGGTAGGAGTTATGGGTGATGAGCGAACTTATGAACGTGTTATCGCTTTGCGGGCTGTAAATTCAACAGATGGCATGACGGCTGAGTTTTCTGAAATCCCACATTCATTGCTCGCCAAAATATCCAGTGAAATAATTAATCAAGTCAAAGGTATAAATCGGGTTGTTTATGATATTAGTTCGAAGCCTCCTGCAACAATTGAATGGGAATAAGCAACTGCTTTGCTTGTTTTGTATCCTGTTGATTTCCTGTGGGCCAGCCAGGAAAAAAACTGTCGTACAAAAACACCCTCAAAAGGAACATGTTCAAAAAGAAGCACCTGTAAAAACCTTACCCGATAAAATTGATACCATTTATTGGAAAGAGGATGTTGTTAAAACAGAAACGAAACCTGAAATAATTAAACAGGATAGTCTTCCGCTTAAAAACAAAACACAAGCTGAGAAAATCTTAAAACCTATTCATGTTTTGACTCTAATACCATTTAAAGTAAGTGAACAAGACACAGTTGTTAATAAAATTAACGCCACCAATTTGCGATTTGTTCAGTATTATGCCGGAATGAAATTGGCCTTGAATGAGATTCAAAATAAATCAGGTGTTCCAGTTTATATAGATGTTTTCGATTCAGGTGAAACAGAAAATACAGAGAAAATACTTCAAGACTGTGTTAGTAAAGTTCCTGATTTAATCATTGGACCTTATAAGACTGAATCATTGAAGTATGCTGCCAATTGGGCTAAGCAAAATAAAACCATGCTGGTCAGTCCTTGGATAAGTAGTTCGACCATAACAGAACAGAACAAATACTATCTTCAATTAAAGCCTGGCCTGAACGCACACTTTCAAAAAATTAATGAACATGCAAGAAGCCACTTTTCTCCTGAGTTTATTTATTTAGTGAGTAAGTCAAAATCAGAATCCAGAGCAAAAATATTTAATGATGGATTTGCAGGAAAAGATATCATTAAAGAAGAAATTATTTCAGAGGAAGATTTATCAAAATCCATTGAGCCGATTTTGGAAAAATATTTAAATGCAGATGGTCCTACTGTGTTTATTCTGCCTTTGGCTTCTTCGAAAGATGAAAATTATATATATCATTTTTTACGAAGAGTCTCGGCAGAAAAGAAAACCAAGCCGGTATACATTTATGGTTTGTCTAAATGGACAGAATTAAAAACTGATATTTTTGATTTTATTAACACCTTAAACGTCAGGCTGTCTATTAGCAATTTTATAGATGAATCACGTTCAGATATTAAAAATTTCAGGAGGAAGTATTTTGATGAATACAGAGAATTTCCTGGCGATGATGCCTTGGAAGGTTATGATGTTGCTCAGTTTTTGATTGGTGCTTTACTGAGTTCCGAGCTGCCGTATCAAATTGAAAATTTAAAGCAGAATTCAAAACCACTGGAGACAGAATTTGAAATAAAGCCAATTTATAAATTGTCTAATAGCTCTCAATTAATTCCTGATTATTTTGAAAACAGCTTTATCAGAATAGTAGAAATTAAAAACAATCGATACAATGTAATTGAATGATTTAATTTTGATCTTAGACAAACGTATTTAATTTAATCTTGTCCAGTCAAATTCGAAATGATTTAATCTGCCAAAAATCAATAGCAACAGAATGGGGATAATAACAAGCATCCACAATAAACGATAGTACCAATCCGGCAAATTTGATTTTTCAAGTAATTCTGCAATAAAACTTATCGCCATTATAATTGCTGCAAGTGATGGGATAAGAATGCTTACAAAAAATGCTGTATAATCATGGATTAACCAAATGCAACTTAAAATCAAGCCCAATCCAATGCCAAACTCAAGAAGCGGAAATTTCGTGGATTCTTTATCTGATTTCATGTTGCAATTTAATATGTTTGGCTTAGGAACATGAAAATAAACTAAAATGCAAAGCTTTGCGTTCTTCAATCATATGAGAAGGAATATTATTTATTTTAAAATGTTCATTTTGCTTTCCACCTATTCCTACAGTCAAAACACCCCTGCAGAGTTTGAAAAGAAGTATCAAGAGCGAATTCAACTTGAACGAATCAACGATGTTTACATTCCCTTGAATCTCAATGAAGCAATGATTGAATTAGACAGATTGACGGACAAAAAAAAGGCAATGGAATTACTCAATTTACCGGAAGACTCAATAGCCAGTAAGTTGCATTTTAGTTTGGGCCGTTGGATGGAAATTAATTGGGGCTTGGAAGAAGGAAGTCGGTTATCGCATTCATTAAAATTAAGAGGCCTTTCGTTTCCTGATGATATGGAAGATTTTATAATTCGTTGTTGGTACAGGCATTTGAATAAACAGGACTTAAATGACCAAAAATTGATAGACGGCTATATTATTCAACGAAAATTGAATTACGTAAATAAACTGAGTAAAATTAAAATTGATACCCTCTCAACAAAAGTAATTAAGAATTGATTATCAATACATTATAACATAATTGAGTCCTTTTGAAATCGACAAAACTGTTTATCAACGGTATTAATTTAACAGGGGAGTGCCATTGAAAAAAAAACCTAGTTCTTAAAAATTTATAGCTTTGCCCGATTTTAAATGAAAAATTAGCACTGAATGGCAAGTAAGCTGTTAATCGTAGAGTCACCCGCCAAAGCAAAAACTATTGAGAAATATTTGGGCAAGGATTTTAAAGTAAAGTCCAGCTATGGCCATATCCGTGACCTTGACAAAGGGAGTAAAGGAATTGACATAAATCAAAAATTTACCCCAAACTATGTGGTTTCTCCTGAAAAGACCAAAGTAGTAAAAGATTTAAAAGAATGGGCAGCCAAAGTTGATGAAATCTGGCTGGCAACGGATGAGGACCGTGAAGGGGAGGCCATTAGTTGGCACCTTTGTGAAGTATTGGGCTTGAATCCTGCGAAAGTAAACCGAATTGTCTTTCATGAAATTACCAAGCAAGCCATTCAAAAAGCTGTAAAAAGCCCAAGGACAGTTGATCTCAACCTGGTAAATGCACAACAAGCAAGACGGGTCTTAGATCGATTGGTTGGGTTTGAGCTTTCTGAAATTCTATGGAGAAAAGTACGGAACAAACTTTCTGCGGGTCGTGTTCAATCTGTTGCGGTTAAATTGGTTGTTGACAGAGAGCGTTCCATTCAGGAATTTCAATCAGAGGACTATTTTAAAGTGGACGCATTGTTTGTGGGTGCTGATGGTAAAAACAAGCAACACGTAAAAGCTCAGCTAAATCATAAATTTAAAACGGATAAAGAATCAAGACAGTTTTTAGAATTATGCAGCGACTCTACCTTTCAGGTTTCTCAAGTCACCGTAAAGCCAAGTAAGAGAAATCCAGCTCCACCATTTACAACCTCAACACTGCAACAAGAAGCCAGCAGGAAATTGGGTTTTGGAGTTAACAGGACCATGAGCAATGCTCAGAAATTATATGAAGCAGGTTGGATTACGTACATGCGTACAGATTCAACAAATTTAAGTGAAACTGCTTTGAATGAAATGGCAGTTGAAATTGAGAAGCAATTTGGAAAGCAATATCTTCATACCAGGCAGTACAAAACTAAAAATGCTTCAGCACAGGAAGCCCATGAAGCCATAAGGCCTACTTACATGGATTTGAGAAATGCTGGAGAAGATACAGACCAGCAAAAATTATATGAATTAATATGGAAACGTGCCATGGCTTCACAAATGGCTGCCGCAGAAATTGAAAAAACAGAAGTTGATATAGCTATTTCTAAAACAAAAGAATATTTATTTCAGGCTACAGGTGAAGTGTTGATTTTTGATGGTTTCTTGAAATTATATCTTGAATCTTCTGACGATGAAGATGAAGAAAATGCATCCATACTTCCACCTTTGAAAGTGAAGGACTTGTTGAATTATCTTAACATTACTGCAACCCAGAAATATACAAGGCCTCCTGCACGTTACACCGAAGCGAGTTTGGTAAAAAAATTGGAGGAATTGGGAATTGGAAGGCCTTCAACGTATGCTCCGACGATTAGTAAAATTATGGAGGAAAACAGAGGATATGTTGTTAAAGAAAGCAGACCTGGTGTTGAGCGATCGTTCCAACTTATTAAATTAGAAAATAAAAAAATTGTTGAAGTTTCAGATACCGAAATTACAGGCGCCGGAAAAAATCATTTATATCCAACAGATATTGGGATGATCGTTTGTGATTATTTGGCTTTGCATTTTCCAGACGTAATCAATTACAGTTTTACTGCTGAAATTGAGCAAGAATTTGATGAAATTGCCGATGGAAAGCTCAACTGGGTTAAAATGATCGATGATTTTTATTGGCCATTTCACAAAAATGTGGATGTGGTAATGGAGCAAGGTGAACGTGCTAAAGGAAGAAGGGATCTTGGGATTGACCCTGTTACCGGTAAGAAAGTATTGGTTCAATTGACACGATTTGGTCCTGTAGTCCAGTTAGGAGATCGGGATGAAATGAAAGAAGATGAAAAACCGGTATTCGCAAATCTGAAGCCTGGTCAAAGTATGGAAACAATTAGCTTTGAAGAAGCATTAGAGCTCTTTAAACTCCCCAGAGATCTTGGCAAGTATGAAAACCTTGATGTAACTATAGGTTCAGGTCGATTTGGACCTTATGTTAAATTTGGTGAACAGTTTATTTCCATGCCTAAAGACATGGACCCACTAGAAATTACTAGAGAAGCAGCTATTGAAATAATTAAACAAAAACAAAAGGAAGATGCTCCAATTGGATATTATAAAGAACTTCCAATAACTAAAGGGACCGGTCGTTTTGGACCTTTTGTAAAATGGAATGGAATTTTTGTAAATGTGCCCAGGCGAATTAATTTTGAAAAATTACGATTAGATGAAGTTATTCCATTAATCGATGCAAAAGAAGTAAAGGAAGCAAACCGATACATTCATAAATTTGAAGATGAAAAAATTACAGTCGAAAATGGACGTTGGGGCCCCTATATTAAATTTGGAAAGAAATTGATAAATTTTCCGAAGGTTGATGGACAAAGAGTCAATTCGGAACAAGTATCTAAAATGAATAAAGAGGAAATTAAAGCCATTATTCAGGATCAAATTCCAACTGCTTTTGTTAAAAAGGAACGCAAGAAAAAAACTAAATAATTCTAATCAATAGCGTTTTTTACGTTGATACCAAAGAAAGCGTAACACAAGATTGGCTTGATACCTGCTTAGTGACAGATCTTCTTCAATTGTACGGTTGTCTTTTAGTAAAAAAGCATCATTAAATGACTTGCTAAAAATAAATGAGGGACTAAAAGTCCAGGTTTTATTAATTCCAATATCAATGCCTGCACCTGCACCAAGGGAAAACAAAATCCCATTGTTCTTAACCGGATCAGCATCTGTTTCAAAAACCTGATTTATATATCCAAGTTTTGGGTTAATGATAAAATGAAATCCCTTTTTAAAAAATTGACCTTGCTTGTTAAACGTTGGACAATTGCAATCATTGCCAAAGTCCATTGGGTATAACATTATTGGTATGGACAGATTTAATTGCGTTTCTTTTAAATTTAATGCATTCGTCAAATTACTGGATTTCATATAATCTAATAAAATGGCAGGATTGAATTCAATTCGGCGGGATTTGATTCGAAACCAATAAGCTGGTCCACCACTGAAATGAATTGCATTTTTAATCTGGTAATTTTGATTTCCGGAAGGTATTGAAAAAAGTACAGGGCCGGATTCAATGTGAAATCCATATTGCCCATTCAATTTAGATATTAATAAAATACCTAATAAAAGTAAATTTAAACGGATCTTCATAATAGGGAAACCCTTTTTTTAGTATCTTATTATCTTTGTCTAAATTTTTTATTGAAAACCAAGAAACAAATATCCAATAAAATACAGATTGTAACACTGGGTTGTTCAAAAAACTGGGTAGATTCTGAAAATCTTATTACCCAACTTAAATACAATCAATTTGAGGTTGAGCACAATCCAATCAAAGAGGTCTCTCAAACAGTCATTATAAATACTTGCGGGTTCATTGACAGGGCTAAGGAAGAATCTATTAACACGATCCTGGAATACGCTGGATTAAAAAAGCAAGGGCAATTGGAAAAGTTGTACGTTACTGGTTGTCTGTCACAGCGTTATAAAGAGAGTCTGGAAGACGAAATACCTGAGGTAGATGCTTTTTTTGGGACTATGGAAATGCCTGGATTGTTAGCAAAATTAAATGCGAATTACAAAAAGGAATTGGTAGGCGAGCGGATCATTTCCACTCCATTACATTATGCCTATTTAAAAATTTCGGAGGGGTGCAACCGAACCTGTAGTTTTTGCGCTATACCCTTGATGAGAGGCCAGCACCGCTCCGTGCCCATCGAGGATTTGGTCTTGCAGGCAAAACATTTGGCCCGCAATGGGGTCAAAGAGCTTATCCTTATAGCCCAGGAATTAACTTACTATGGTTTAGATCTGTATAAAAAACGGGCTTTAAACGAATTATTGCAGAAATTGGCAGAGATAGATGGGATTACCTGGATACGATTGCATTATGCATATCCCTCTAAATTTCCATTAGAAGTTCTTGATATAATTCGGGACGAACCTAAAATTTGTAAATACATTGATTTGCCATTGCAACATATTTCCGACCCTGTCCTTAGTGCGATGAAGCGTCAAATTTCAAAAGAAGAAACAATCCGGTTGGTTAATACGATTCGAGATAAAATTCCAGGCATTCATTTTAGAACTACTTTTTTGGTTGGATTTCCAGGTGAGACAGAGGCATGTTTTGAAGAATTGTGCCAATTTGTTAAGGAATTTAGATTTGAACGGATGGGTGTGTTTCAATATTCACAAGAAGAAGATACCAGTGCCTATGGTTTGGGTGATTTAGTGCAAGCAGATACAAAGGAAGCTAGGGCAGCAGAATTAATGGCTATTCAAGAATCCATTAGTTATGATTTAAATCAGCAAAAATTAAACAAGGTTTACAACGTATTGATTGATAAAAAGGAAAATAATTTTTATTTTGGAAGGACAGAATTTGACAGTCCTGAAGTTGATAACGATGTGCTTTTTGAGTCTACAAACAAAAACTATCTAAGAATCGGAGATTTTGTAAATTCGAGAATTATTAAGGCAGATGCCTACGATTTAATAGCCATTCCAGAATTATAGACAATGGAAAATTCCATTTATAAACAATTTGTGAAACCAGGTTCTCAGGCATTATTAATATTAGCACTTTATGGTTTTGCTATTTTAATTTTAAAAATTCTTGATTTATTTGAATTCAAGCAATTCCTTTCAAAGTATTGTTGGCTATTTGGAACCGCACTGCTTTTGTTTTATATTGTATTAAACAGTTTATATAGTTTTATTGCAATTGATAAATTAGCTTATTTTAGAAATTCAATATTTGCTTATGTGGGTTGTTTGATAGTTGTTGTTGGATTGAATTCGCTGATATCAGGGAAGACAGTTTTTGAAGTTGAAACATATTCCTGGATACTTTTTGTATTTAGTTTTGTATTTATAGTATTTCTAACAATAATTAATCTGCTTCGCAAAATTGTTGAAATGGCCATTAATCAAAATAAAAAAATTGAAGATGAAAATTAATTTGTTTTATGTGTTGGCACTTTGCGTATCTCAGCATGTATCCTGTCAGCAAAACCATAAAGATCAGGGAACTAAACAAAATAATATTACAAATAAAGAAGTAATTGCTGATACAATTATTCAGATTCCTTCATCAATTGTACCTGTAAGTTATTCAGAAGATGAATGGAAGCTAAAGTTAAGCCCGGATGCATATTACGTTTTGAGGAATAAAGGGACCGAAAGGGCTTTTACGGGAGCTTATTGGGATAACCATGAGAAAGGAATTTATATTTGCAATGCCTGTGGGTTACCACTATTTGAATCGGAGCAAAAATTTGATTCGGGTACGGGTTGGCCAAGTTTTTTAAAGCCGATACAAGCTAAAGTGGTTTCAGAAATTCAAGACAATGATCATGGAATGTCCAGAACAGAGGTTGTATGTGCGCGCTGTAAAGGACATTTGGGTCATGTATTTGATGATGGACCTCAGCCAACCGGATTGCGTTATTGTATGAATTCGGTTTCTTTGAAATTCATTCCAAATGGGTTTGTGAAATAAATTTATTTTTACAAATCAAATCAGGTTTGATATCATCTATTGATTTGCATCCACATAAACTCATAGTTATCATCAATTCTGTGGCTATATTTTGAACGAGTGTTTCAACTCCAAGATGTCCCTTGAGTGCAAGTGCGTAAACATATGGCCTACCCAGGCCAACAGCATTAGCTCCTAAAGCCAAGGCAATAAACACATCCGTTCCACTTCGAATGCCACTATCCAAAAACACAGGATATTCTGGCGGTAGTGTTTTTTTTATTTGCCACAAGGCATCCAGGCTTGATACTACGTGATCAATCTGACGACCACCATGATTGGAAACAACGATCCCGTCAATCCCATGATCCAGTGCTTTTCGTGCGTCGTCTTCTCTTAATATTCCTTTTAGTATTAAAGGTAATTTTGTAATCTTTCGCAACCAGATGATATCATTCCAATTTAAATGTGGGTTAGAATAAATGTCTAAAAAGCATCGGATTGCTTTCGCTGGATTTCGGGTTTTAATATTATTTATAAATGAACCCGGATATGATTTTAGAATTTCAATTGTAGCAAACATACCAGGTTTATGTTGTGTAGAATTCGGTATGTCTTGATAATTACCTGAATTCATTAGTTTGGTAAAAACAGGATCTGAAGTGTATTGTGCTATGCCTTTGCCATAAATAAAAGGGAGGTATGCATTTTCTAAATCCAAAGTTCTCCATCCAAGAGTGGTAGTATCTAATGTCAACACTATAGCAGAACAAGCACTGTTCTCTGCCCTAGAAACAAAACTTTCAACGAGTTCTCTTGATTTACTGAAATAAAGTTGAAACCAATGATTTGAATTCACAAGTAATTTACTACAAGCCTCCATTGATTTAGAAGCTTGGTTTGAGTAAACCATGGTGATCCCGGTATTTATAGCTGCTCGTGCCAATTCTAAATCAGCTTCGGGATGAGCCAATTCCAATACCCCAATCGGTGAAAAATAGAAAGGAAGCGGAAAGGTATTTCCGAAAATTTGGATTTCTAATTTCGGTTTGTCGCAACCTTGAAGCATTGGAGGGGCTATTCCATATTTCTTAAATGCTTCACGGTTATTGAGAACACCTTGATTTGTCCCGGCTCCAGTTAAAATATAATTAAATGCTTTTTTATTTAGCTTTTTAGCAGCTTCAAGTTGTAATAATTCGAAATCTATTGGGATGATTGGTTTTTTGCCAGCAAGACCACCGGTAAATATAGTTTTTAACCAATCTCTCCCAATTTCCATTTATTTATGGTTATTGGATTTCTATTAAATATTTATTCTTTTTTCCATTGTCAATCATTAAGTATTTTCCATAAATCAAATCATTCTCGTCGAGAATTTCTTCAACATCTGTAATTTTTTTCTTATTGATCGCTATTGCATTTCCTTGGATTGCTCTTCGTGCTTCTGACTTAGAATTTAAAATGGAGGTATGCTCGGACAAAATACTGATAATATTCTTATTTGAATTTAATTGATCTCGGGCAATTGCAAAATTGGGAAGTTCCGCTTTCAGTTGTTGATAGGTTTCTTCCTCAAGAGAAAACAAAAAATCTGTTGTACAGTCTTTGTTAAATAGCAACTCAGAAACTTCCATAGCAGCATGAAATGCTTTCTTGTTATGCACCCTCAAGGTAATTTCTTCGGCCAATATTTTTTTTAAATTTCGAAGATCTGAAGCATGTTCTAGTTCTAATTCTTCAATTTCTTTTTGAGATTTTAAACTAAAGTAACGGAACAACTTACTTAAATCAGCATCATCTGAATTTATCCAAAATTGATAAAATTTATATGGACTGGTCAGGCTTGGATCAAGAAAAATATTACCGCTTTCTGTCTTTCCAAATTTTTTACCATCTGACTTGGTTAATAGGGGAGTGGTAACAGCATATGCCTTGGAATCAGCAATTACTTTGCCAATATATTCAGTGCCTGCAGTAATATTTCCCCACTGATCTGACCCCCCCATTTGGATTCTGCAATTGTGCATTTGATACAGACAATAAAAATCATAAGCCTGTAGCAGTTGGTATGAAAATTCTGTATACGAAATTCCTGTTTCAAGACGTTTTTTTACAGATTCTTTCGATAGCATGTAATTGATGGTAGTATGCTTTCCGACATCCCGCAGAAAGTCAAGGACATTCATGCTTTTATAAAAATCAAAATTATTGACCAGAATGGCTTTGTTTGGGCCCTCATCAAAATTCAGCAGTTGTTTTAATTGTGCAACCTGAAACTGAATGTTGTCATCCAACTCCTGATAAGATTTTAATTCGCGTTCTTTGTCTTTTCCGGATGGATCGCCAATACGACCGGTTGCACCACCCATAACAACCACTGGCTGATGGCCAGCCCGTTGAAAAAAGCTTAACAACATAATTTGAACGTAATTTCCCAAACCCAATGATTTAGCAGTGGGATCAAATCCGATATAGGCTGTACGGATACCACCAGCTAGGTATTCTTCAAGACCGGGGGTGAAATCCTGCAACATATTCCTCCATCTCAATTCTTCTAAAAATCCATTTTTTTGCATACTCAAATTAAACATTGTAAGTTTGCAAATTTACAAGAATTAGTGGATAATGCTAAACGACTTATCCGATCGCAATGAATTTAAGTGCATATATTTCTAGAAAAACCTTTTTAAGTTTCAGAAAATCCTTCACCAGAAGTATTATCCGTATTTCAATCATAGCAACCGCTTTGAGCTTAAGTGTTATGATTATTTCACAGAGTATATTTAATGGCTTCCAAAAGGAAATTGCTCAAAAAGTATTTGGATTTTGGGGTCATATACACATTACAGATATTCAATCTAACCGGAGTATTGAACCAATTACCATAAAGCTTACTGAGGGATTGCTGGATAGTTTGAGTTTTTTTATTCCCCCAGGTTATACAGAATCTCCCATTAAACACGTCCAGCGCTTTTTAGTTTATCCATCAATTGCTGGTTCAAAGGAAGAATTTGAAGGATTGTTTATCAAAGGGCTTGACTCAGATTTTGATTGGAATTTTTTCTCTGAATTTCTCAACAGGGGACGAATTTTACATTCTTCAGATTCCGGCTGGGTGCGTGAAATTTTGATTTCTGAAGAAACTGCAAACCGATTGAATGTAGATACCGGACACTATGTGATATTGAATTTTATAGTTGACAACGAACATCTCAAACGCAAGTTGAAAGTTGTAGGTGTATTTAATACAGGATTGGGAGAGTATGATCGTCGATTTGCATTGGCTGATATTCATATGTTGCAGCAAATAATGCATAAAGGTCCAAGCGATGTTACCGGTCTCGAGTTGTTCTGCAAGAATATAATTCAAACGGATTCGGTAAGCAATTATATATATGAAAACATTCTGCCGTTGGATTTGTATTCTGAATCCATACGCGAAAAGTTTCCTAATATATTTGAATGGTTGTCATTGCAAAACACCAATAAACTATTTATTCTTTTCTTAATTATGGCTGTGTGTTTAATTAATATGTCTACTACAGTCATGATTTTGATTTTGGAACGGACGCATATGATTGGGGTCTTAACCGTTTTAGGAATGAGTCCATGGAACCAAAGGAAAATCTTTTTAAGATATGCTGCACGAATTTTAATGTGGAGTATGCTGTTGGGAAATGCCATTGGATATGGATTGTGTCTTTTTCAAAAAAAGTATCATTTGATTCATCTGAGTGAAAGTGATTATTACCTTTCTTATGCTCCAGTAGATTTAAGCATATTGCCGATTTTAATGCTTAATTTGATATTTTTTATCGTTATTATTTTGAGTATGATAATTCCAAGTTTAATTATTCAATCGATACGACCGGTGAAAGCATTGAGATTTCGTTAGAATGAATAATTAACTATGTATAACTTGCAGAAATATAAAACGATAGCCTTTTAATAAATTTATTAATGCTGATATTAAAAGATTGCTTGCTTTAAATTGGTAAAATTTAAATGTTTGGCGTAATTTAGCAGCTGAAAATTTCCATTTTAAAATGCGTTGCAATTTAAGCGAACAAACAAGCGATGATCCGTTACTATGCAGTTTCACAAAATACCTGCGGGGAAGTTTTCAATATAGAAAGTTCCTCCTGGATTAATTTATGCCCTCCATTTGCTGCTGGTGAGTTGGATGACTTTGCATTAAAATTAGGCATCGAATCTGATTTCTTGACTGACCCTCTGGATATTGAAGAACGTGCACGATACGAGAAATACGATGAAGCTCGAAGTATTATTTTTAATACTCCGGTTATTAATGAGTCAGATAAAGAGAACGATCCAATTTTTATTACAGTTCCAATGGGCATTGTGCTTTGTCAGGGCAAACTCATTACAATATCAAGTGTAGAAAATCCGGTTTTAGAGAAATTTTTTGATAATAAGGTAAAAAACTTTAACCCTAAAAACGAGACATTATTTATTCTTCAAATTTTTGAACAAACAGTCCGTTTGTTTTTGGAGTATCTTAAAAAATTGAATATGAGACGTAATCTCATAGAGCAAGAACTTTATCATTCCAGTAGAAGTACAGAATTGCAAAGTTTACTCCGCATCGAAAAAAGCTTGGTTTATTTTGTAAATTCATTGAGTGCCAACGAGCTCCTTAAATTAAAAATGAAGCGCACAGATTTTATCGCTGTAAAAGACAATGAGGAGTTGAGTGAATTATTTGAAGATATTATAGTAGATAACAACCAGGCTCGTGAAGTTGCGCAATTGTATACCAATATATTAAATGGTACGATGGAAGCTTATGCATCGATAATTTCAAATAATCTCAATAAATTTATCAATCGCCTTACTGTGATTACAGTTATCTTGATGGTGCCTACGCTGGTTGCTAGCTTTTTTGGAATGAATGTACCTTTGCCTATGAATTTGGAAAATTCATGGGTTTCTTTTTATTTGGTGATTGTTTTTTCTTTGGGCTTTAGTATGATGCTTATTTGGTTCTTTAAGCGCAAAGATGTCTTGTAAAGGCAATGGATTAATTTTTTAAAAGAGCCCATAAATTTGCGAGCTTACATCAGAAATTATTTTACCCAAGTGCTCTTGATTGTTAATAAAATCTAATTCATCTGTATTTACTATGATAACGGGGCTTTTGTTAAATTCAGAAATCCATTGTTCGTATCGTTGATTTAATTTTTTTAAATAATCCAAACTCATATTTCCTTCGTAATCCCTGCCTCTTAATTGGATATGATTTACCAATGTAGGAATAGAAGCTTTTAAATAGATTAATAAATCCGGAGCTTTGATAGTGCTCATCATGATTTGGAACAAAGAAAAATAATTTTCAAAATCACGTTTAGACATCAATCCCATTTCATGAAGATTAGGTGCAAATATGTGTGCATCTTCATAAATTGTTCGGTCCTGGATAACGGTTTTAGATCCTTTCTGAATTTCTACTATTTGCTGGAAACGGCTATTTAAAAAATATACCTGCAAATTGAAAGCCCACCGCGGCATATCGTAATAAAAATCACTTAGATATGGATTCGTGCTCGTGTCTTCATACAATACTTCCCATGAAAATTGCTTTGACAACAATTCACACAAGGTGGTTTTTCCTGCTCCAATATTACCTGCAATAGCAATGTGTTTCATAGAAACATTTTGAATCTGCAAATTAGGCTTTTTATACAGAATTTTAATGCTTTTTGATGGGTGAGGCCTGCAATTGCACAATTCGTTTATCGTTAAAAACATCCATTTGGTACTTAATTTAAGGCTGAATTTCTATATGAAACAGTTTTGTCATTGGAAAGTATCAATTTTGTTGAAAACAGCTAATTTCGACATTGGAAAGCTGGAGCTAAAGAATTACATACATTTACAGCCAATTGGTGAAATCTTATGACAAAAAACATAATTGAGCTTCGGGATCTTAGGAAAACCTATTTTATGGGTGATGAACAGATCGATGCTATTAAAAAGATACAATTAAATATTGCTAAAAATGAATATTTAGCATTGATGGGACCATCCGGAAGTGGAAAATCAACCTTAATGAATTTAATTGGTTGTCTGGATAGTCCTACAGAAGGTAGTTATTTGTTAAATGATCAAATGGTTAGCGAGTTATCTGATAATGAATTAGCTGAAATCAGAAATAAAGAAATTGGCTTTGTTTTTCAAACTTTCAACTTGTTGCCGAGAATGACTGCGTTGGATAATGTGGCGATGCCGCTAATTTATGCTGGTAAAAATAAAGAAGAGCGACATGAAATTGCCATGGAAAAATTGCAGCAAGTAGGCTTAGGGGATCGCGTGAATCATAAGCCAAATGAACTTTCAGGTGGACAAAGACAACGCGTCGCTATTGCCAGGGCTTTGGTTAATAATCCGGCCATTATTTTGGCAGATGAGCCAACCGGGAACTTGGATACTAAAACAAGCGAAGAAATTATGGCAATTCTTGATACCATTCATAAAAAAGGAAATACCATTATTTTGGTTACCCATGAAAATGACATTGCAAAATTTGCAAATCGAATTGTAAAATTAAGAGATGGAGTGATAGAATCAGATCAAATTAATGTCAAATGAAAATTTATACTAAAACCGGCGACAAGGGCACAACTTCTCTATTTGGTGGGCGTAGAATATCTAAAGATGATTTACGGATAGAAGCCTATGGAACGATTGATGAATTAAATTCTTCTTTGGGATTGTTAACTAATTTTACATCTCAAGAGAGTATCAATGATCAATTAGTAGATATCCAATCTTATTTATTTGTTTTAGGTTCAAATTTAGCTGCAGACCCTGAAAACAATACAATTAAAGTGCCTGCTATTGAAGAAGCCAAAGTAAAATTACTTGAATCATGGATTGATCACATGGAGCTTGAATTAAAACCGCTTCAATATTTCATACTGCCCGGAGGCAATCAATCTAGTTGCCAGGCCCATATTTGTCGGACGATTTGCCGCAGAGCTGAACGACGAGTCGTATCTCTTGCTCAAATAGAATCGGTCAACCTTGAGCTCATTATTTATTTGAACAGATTATCAGATTACTTATTTGTATTGGCCAGATTTCTCAATCACATGGAGGGAAAGCATGAAGTTTATTGGAAGCCTTCCTAATTCTAAATTTGAATAATTCGATCTAAAATAATACGGCCACGCTCATCATATTTTACAGTTACAGCAGGAGCCATAGGATCGTGTTCTAATATCAGGACGTGATTGTGATCTACTGCCTGTCTTAATAAAAATTCCTTTTCCTGGAGGGATACCAGAGGTCTTACATCATAAGCCATTATATAAGGCATTCCAATATGAAATGAGGATGGGAGTAAATCTGCACAGTACACATATTTTTGATCATTCCATTCTATTTCTAAAGTCATCATAGCTTCTGTATGGCCATAGCTAAAACGAATTACAATACCAGGCAGCCATTCCAAATAGGTTTTATCGGATTCGATAAACCTTATTTTAGACTGTTCCTGTAAGGGAATAAAATTTTCCTTTAGAAAAGAAGCGCGCTCTCTTTCATTTGGATTGCTTGCCCATTCCCAGTGGCGTTCATTTGACCAATAAACAGCATTCGGAAAGGTAGGTACTAATTTACCTTCGGAATCTTTAGATACGGCACCACCGCAATGATCAAAATGC
Source organism: Saprospiraceae bacterium (assembly GCA_016787575.1). Classification (GTDB taxonomy): domain Bacteria; phylum Bacteroidota; class Bacteroidia; order Chitinophagales; family Saprospiraceae; genus Vicinibacter. The sequence continues at coordinate 101,634 of JAEUUO010000028.1, forward strand.
AAATGTGTTAAGAAAACATCTGTAATGTCTTCAGGCAAAATGGAATGATCAGCTAAAGCGCCTAAAAGATCTGTATTGCCATGGGGTTGAAAAAATGATCTGAATTTATCATCTTGCTTGGTTCCCATACCGCAATCAACCAAGATGCGTTTGTTTTCCATTTCAATCAACAGGCAACGAAGTGACCAGGTACATAAATTTTGTTCGTCCGGCGGATTCAGTTTTGACCACAATGATTTAGGAACCACGCCGAACATAGCTCCGCCATCCAATTTAAAATAACCCGTATGAATGGTTTTGATAGCGTGGATCATAATTTTTCTTAATGGTTAAATTTATTTAACCGGTCTTGTAAGCAAAGCATTTTAATTGCGGCAATTATAGACTCTGAGCCTTTATTTCCTAATTTTCCACCGGAGCGTTCTTCAGCCTGGAATATTGAATTAACAGTTAACACTCCCATGATAACAGGCTTGTCAAATTCAAGGTTTATTTTCATGATTCCATCTGTAATGGCTTGTGCAATAAATTCATCGTGCTTTGTTTCACCTTTTACGATGCAACCAAGACAAATCACAGCATCCGGTTTCTTGGTTTTTAAAAGCCACTGAGCAGCTAAAGGCAATTCAAATGATCCGGGAACTTTTTCTAAGTAAATAGCATGGGATGGGACTTGGCAATTTTGCAAAGTTTCTAGAGCACCCTGAACAAGATTATCAGTAATGGCTTGATTCCATAAGGAAGCAACAATCCCATAGCTAAAAGTTTTAGCCTGGTTTATTTCAGAGCTTGTCAAATTTGATAAGCTGGGTAAATTGCCAGCCATAGCAGTATTAATTATTCCAATGGAATAATGTATTTATCAATATTATTTCCGTCAGGAGATTCAGAATATTTTTCCTTAATTTCTTTATAGCTTTTAAGGGCTCCTTCTTTGTCACCCAATTTTTCTTTTAAAAGGCCAATTTTTTTAAGATTTACTGGAGTAAGAAATTCATTTTCTTCATTGGCTGCTTTCTGATAATATTTTAAGGCTGTTTCAAAATCATTCAATTCAGCATAAACATCTCCCAAAGCTCCATTTTTCAAAATAGGCATTAAGTCACCTGAAGCTTTGTAGCTTTCTAAATAGGATTTTGCTTCTTCATATTTGTGAAGGTTTAAACAGCAAATAGCTGCATAATATTTCGCCAGATTTCCTGCTGCTGTAGAAGAATAAGTCTCTGATAATTCAGCAAAACCTGCAAAACCACCTCCAGGATTATTTAAAGCCATTTCAAAGGAGTCCTTTTCAAATAAAAATTCAGCCTGGTACATTTGCTCCAAAGCTTCGATATTTTTCGGTTCCTGGTACATGTATTTGTATCCTAACCAACCACCGACAATAACTATTAGACCAACCAAGCCTCCAATAATGGTCATTTTGTGTTTCTCATAAAAATCTTCAGCCTGATGTTTAACCTGTCCAATATCAATCAAAGTTTCATCTTGAGATTGGGCGGATCTGATATTTTTCGGGGTCACACCGGTACGATAACCTTTTGCCATAATCTGTATATTATTAAAAAACTCCGCAAAACTAATACATGGAGCTCAAATTGGAATAAATATTACTAAAGGGCTTGTTAACTAGTCACGAATGTAGGGGTAGTTGGATTCTACATAATTATCATCGTATAAACTGGAAGCACTTGGAAAATCTGAATTCTCTGCAAATTCGACCGCTTCATCTATCTCAATTTTAATGCGTTCATTCAATTGATCCAATTCAGCTTGTGTTGCAATTCGGTTTTTTAAAATTTTGGATTCTGTAACTATCAGTGGGTCAATGGCTTTGTATTGTTCTACTTCTTCTTTGGACCTATAATTTCCGGGATCAGAAACAGAATGACCTCTGTACCGATAGGTTTTGATTTCAAGAAAATAGGGTCCTTTGCCACTTCGAATGTGCTGTGCGGCTTTGCTTATGCCAATATGTACCGATTCTGGATTCATTCCATCTACCGATTCTGAAGGCATGTCAAAAGCGCTTCCAATTTTATACAAATTGGACACATTGCTGGTTCGCTCCACAGAAGTCCCCATCGCATATCCATTGTTTTCAACAATATACAAAATGGGTAAATTCCAACTCATAGCCATGTTAAACGATTCATAAAGAGCACCTTGTCGAGCTGCTCCATCGCCAAACATCGTTACACATATATTGCCTGTTTCTTTATATTTTTCAGCAAAGGCAATTCCGGTTCCAATAGGAATTTGGGCACCAACAATTCCGTTTCCTCCAAAAAACCGATGTTCTTTAGAAAAGAAATGCATAGAGCCACCTTTCCCTTTTACCACTCCGGTTTCTTTGCCAAAAAGTTCAGCCATGCATAATTTAGTAGGTATTCCTCTGGAAATGGCATTTCCGTGTTGACGGTAAGCCGTTACCAAAGCGTCTTCTTTCTTAATAGCGGAGACCATTCCGGCGGCAATTGCTTCCTGTCCTATGTAAACATGACAAAATCCTCTGATTTTCTGTTGAGAATACATCATCAGCGTACGCTCTTCAAATCTGCGAATCCGCAACATGGTTTCATACCACAACATCCAAGTTTCTTTTGGGAATTCAGGGCTTATTTTACTGGTTGCTTTTGCTTTAGCTGGATTGAGTACTTCGGGCATATGTTAAATTTGGACAAAAATAAAGCTTTTAAAGAGTCTCTTTCAACCATCGGTAAAATTCATGCTGCCAAAGAAGTCCATTCTGAACTTTTAATATGTGGTGGCCTTCATCCGGAATGTATAAAAGTCTTGCTTTGATATCATGCATACGGGCAGCGGTAAAAGCTTCAAATGCCTGTGTGTCAGGGATTCTGTAATCTTTTCCTCCTTGAATAATTAAAATTGGAGCATTCCAATTGTTAATAAATTTATGGGGTGAATGTTTATCATATGATTTTGATTTCTTTTTAGCCCAGTATGGACCTTTTAAATCATAATTTGCAAACCAAAGTTCTTCAGTGCTGCTGTACCAAGATTCTAAATTATAGGTTCCGCAATGGGAAATAAAGGTTTTAAAGCGGTTTTTATGAATTCCAGCAAGCATAAATACAGAATAGCCTCCAAAACTTGCCCCAACCGCAGCCCGACGATTTTTATCGATGTAGGTAGCTTCAGAAACCTGATCAATGGCGGCCAGATAATCTTTCATGCATTGTCCGCCCCAGTCACCTGAAATTTGCTCATTCCAGGCTGAACCCCAACCGGGCATACCGCGGCGATTTGGTGCTACTACGATGTATCCTTTGGAAGCCATTAATTGAAAGTTCCAGCGAAATGAATAAAATTGGCTTAAGGCAGATTGTGGGCCTCCCTGGCAATACAATAAGCTTGGATATTTTTTAGTTGAGTCAAAATCAGGAGGGTAGATGACCCAACTCAACATTTGCTTTCCATCCGAAGTTTTAATCCATTTTTTCAGAACTGTAGGCAAATTTAATTTTTCATAAATAGCAGTATTTACCTGCGTCAATTGCCTTGCATTTCCACTTAAAATGTCAATGGCAAATAGTTCCGCAGCATGATTCATGTCTGTTCTGTGACAATAAATTGTTTGATTGTGAATACCAATCAGATTGCTGTAATCATGTTCAGTATGGGTGATTTGTTTAAACTGGACTGCCTGATCAGCTTGCATGGGAATGCTTATTGAGAAAAGTTGAACAGTGCCCCTATATGGAACTGAAGCGTAGATGAATTTAGAATCTTTAGACCAAATAAACTGGTTGATCGTTTCGTCCCAGTTTGCTGTTAATTTTCGTTTGACATTTGTTTTGAGATCTAAAATATAAACGTCATTCTTATCGGATTCATATCCATCTCGTGCCATACTTGTCCAGGCAAGGTAACGGCCATCCGGTGAGAAAGAAGGGTTTTTATCATAACCCAAAAGTCCTTCTGTAATATTATTGGTTTTGCCTGTAAGATTGTCATACAAATAAATATCAGAATTCGTGCTAATGGCATATTCTTTACCCATTTTTTTAACAGAAACATAGGCAAGAAATTTACTGTCATTGCTCCAGCAAAAATCCTCAACACCACCATCCGGCATGGTTGGAGCGTCGTAAGGTTCTTTGAACAGGATGTCTTTTTCCATTTGAACCCCATCTGGTGAAATTCGACCAATAAAAAGGTGATTTGCATAGCCATCTTCCCAAACATTCCAGTGCCTAAACATTAAATCATCATAAATTAAAGCACTGGATTTTTGCAAATCCGGGTATAAATCCTGTTTAGGAGTATTTACTTTAACCAAACGTGAAAAAGCAAGCCATTGTCCATTGGGAGAGGGGAGTAAATTTGAATATTCCAACTCCTTAGCACCTAATGATTTTTGAAGCAGTTGATGAAAAATTTGCCCATCTTTTGAGTAAATTAAATTGCCGCCAGAGTCAAAACAAGCATTCCCGGCATATGATTCAGCATCAGAAATTTTGTCTGAATTTCCAGACGCTATGTCCAGGACGTACAATTGGGTGTTTCCTTTGTTTTTTTGAACATCGTAATAGCTTATCGTATAATAAAGGTTTTTGCCATCTTTAGATAAGGCTTCACCTTGCACCCGCCCTAAAGACCACAGAATTTCCGGGGTCATTACATTTTGGGCAGAAAGATTGTGAACTATAAAAAATAAGAGGATTAAACAAATGCGCATTTTTTTGATTATTTAGATCCCAAAATTAAAGCCTCAGCTCGAAATAAGAAGTTTCTTCTTTTAAAGAGTGGATAATTTCTCCGGACAAGCATAGCTTTACGATTCAATTCTATTAAACATACAATTTCACAAGCAATTGATATTCCAAAAAATAAAACTGCTTAATTTTAAAAATTTTCAAGAGCTATCGATCGATTTGAGCTCAGGCTTTCATTTTGTTACCGGCAAGAATGGTGCCGGGAAAACCAATTTTTTAGATGCAGTTTATTATTTCTGCATGTTGCGCAGTTTTAGGAAAACAAAAGATATAGAACTGGTAAACCATCAGGAAAATTATTTCAGAACAGAAGCTATCATCTCGAATTTGAATTCAAATCACACACTAAGCATCAAATTTAAACCCGGCATATTAAAGGAAGTTATTTGGGATGAACTTAAAGACGATCGACTCTCAGCGCATTTAGGAAGAATTCCTGTTGTCCTAATAGCACCGGATGAAATTTATCAGTTCATTCATGAAAGTGAGGAGCGGAGAAAATTCATCAATCAAACTTTGATTCAAATTGATTCAGCTTATTTCGATAATTTGAACACCTATTCAAGACTGCTAAAACAACGAAACGCAGCCATCAAGTTAATGAAGAAGCAAGGTAAAATGGATTCTAGTTTATTGGATGCTTACGATACTCAATTGGCTGGACCTGGAATTGCCATTGCAAATAAACGTGCTGAACTTATTGTTAAATTAAAACCAGTTTTAAATGAATACAGTTTAAGAATCAGTGGAAAGGATGAACAATTGGATCTAAAATACAAAACCAACGTTGAGCATAATTATTTAGAGGCATTGTATAAATCCAGAGAATTGGATTTTTATACTGGTGGAACCAATTTGGGCATTCACAAGGATAAATTAGAGTGCATTATGAACAAACGATCTTTGGTTCAAGTGGGCTCTCAAGGCCAGATTAAGACATTTGTATTAGCAATGAAATTGGCACAATTTGATTTTTTAAGAAAGCAGAGTCAGAAAATGCCTGTAGTACTTTTAGATGACATTTTTGCTAAATTGGATGCTGAAAGAGTTCAAAAATTACTTTTATTATTAGAGTCTGAAAAAATTGAACAATGTTTCATTACCGATACACACACCGAGCGTGTAAAAGAATTGGCAAAAACAATGTCTGCAAAAACGGCGTATTATGAAATAATTCATAATCAATTTTATCGACATGCGTGATCACGAATCAAAAATAAAAGACTTATTAAAAATATTTTCTGAACAGGGGAATATTAAAACAAAGCTTGTAAATAAAAGAATTGAAATTGTTTGGAAGGATTTATACAAAAGCATCGCTGTGTATACTACAAAAATCCATTATAAAGATAATCAACTTACAGTATGGGTAAGTTCAGCACCCTTGCGATACGAATTAAATTTAAAAAAAAACCAGATAATACTTCAGCTGAATGAAGCGTTAAAAGAAAATCTGATCAGTCGATTGGAAGTCAGATAATGTTTATTGTTCTTGCTCAGAAATATTCATTTGCAATAAAAACCAGCTGAATAAAAAACAAAGAACACATGTTGTTGCAATTACCATTTTCTTATTTTTTGAGTTTCCTTAATCTAATTTTGGGATTAACACAATGCGATAAGGCCATTGAATTAACTAGGGCAAATATAAAACATATTATTAATATTTATAATATATTTTTTAGCCTTTTTTTGCATCCATTTAGATCGAATTCTGTTATAAATAAAAAATCCATATGAAAAAACTGCTTATTTTATTTTTAATCTCCTCATTTGCAAATGTTTATGCTCAAGTGACCACTCCAGCGCCCAGTCCAACTTGTAAGACTGAGCAAAAAATCGGACTCGCAACGGTCACAGTTGAATATTCAAGACCAAGTAAAAAGAACAGAATAATCTTCGGAGATCTCGTTCCTTATGGCAAAATTTGGCGTACTGGGGCAAACGCATGTACTAAAATTACCTTTAGCGATGACGTAGAGCTTGAAGGGGTTAAAGTTCCAAAAGGAAGTTATGCATTATTTACTATTCCTGGAGAAAATACCTGGGAAGTCATTTTATACAATGACATAACGGTTTCCGGAGTGCCAGATCCTTTTGAGGTTTCAAAGGAGGTAGCGCACGTAAAAGTAACTCCTGAGTTAATTCCCTATACGTATGAATCATTTACAATAGGTTTCGATGCATTGCGCAATGAAAGTGCCATACTTCAAATTATTTGGGAGACCAGTCTGGTTCCTATAAAATTGCGTTTTGATACCGATATGAAAGTCATGAAGAGCATTGAGAAAGTCATGGCGGGACCTTCTAGCAATGATTACTATCAGGCTGCCAGGTATTATTTTGAAAACAACAAAGATTTAAATTTGTCTTTGAAATGGATTCAGCTTGCAAATCAGATGGATCCACAGTTTTGGAAATTGCGCGTTGAATCTTTGATTCTTGCAAAATTGGGTCGTAAATCTGAAGCAATCGAAGTGGCTCAGAAATCTAAAGCGAAAGCGATCGAAGCAAAAAATGACGAATATGTAAAAATGAATGACGATTCTATTAAAGAGTGGAGTAATTAATTTTAGAAATACAATTTCTAAATCATTCATTACCAAAGGTTTAAGAGTATAATTTTTATAAACTCGAAATTAATTAAAAAATAAGCCTGAAACTAACTGATAGTTTCGGGCTTATTTTTTTTTGCTCCAATAGGTAGCAGCATTTGAAAAATTATTGCCAAGCTCATTACAGTCAAACATGCAATTGCATTAAACCATAAAAATCCTAGATCGGTATATTTAAACAAAAACAAGGTTAGACATTGGGCAATCAAAGCAGCATAAAAAACAGCTCCTCCTTGAATTTTCTTCAAGTAAAATCCTGTTAAGAAAATTCCAAGGATGGTTCCGTAAAATAAGGACCCAATTATATTTATAAACTGAATTAAATTTTCAAATAAATTAGCATAAAGTGCAAACGCTATTGCAACCAGGCCCCAAAAAAGCGCAAAGCATTTTGACCAGAATATTGGTCTGTTTCTTAAGTCTGGAAATGGAAATAGTCTTAACGCAATATCAACAACCGTAGTGCCAGAAAGAGCATTTATTTCTGCTGAAATGGAAGACATGGCTGCGCATAAAATGACTGCGATCATAAGTCCTATAAATCCTTGTGGTAAATAATGCAATATATAATATAGAAAAACATAGTCGCGGTCATTTGATTCTTGCTTTGGTAAATTGATTTTAACATAATTTCGGACTTCTTGCTGGAGTACTTTTCGATTTTGATTAAGCTGGTGAAGTTGTTGTTTAATATTTTGATCGGATGGATTTAAATTTGATTGCCCGGAAATTTGATGAATGGAATCATTGTAAATCAACCATTTTGCGTATTGTTCTTTATGATTGGTGCTTAGCTCTTGAGTTACTTTGTCATTAAAATGAATGGGGGTCTTCTGAAATTGAAAAACAGCAAACAGCAATACACCACATAGCAAAATAAATATTTGCATTGGTATTTTTAAAATACCATTTAGAATCAATCCCATTCTGCTTTCTTGAATGTTTTTGCCACTTATATAACGTTGCACTTGAGATTGATCTGTTCCAAAATAAGCAAGGGCTAAAAAAAATCCTCCTGCAATACCTGCCCAAAAATTATATCTGTTATTGAAATCTAATTTAAAACTCAAAGCATTGGTTCGCCCTTCCCAACCTGCAATCTCCATAGCATTTGAAAATTGAACTGTTGGAGGCAATGAATAAATCATGTAAACAAATATAAAGACCATGCCAATTAAAATAACCGATAACTGTTGCAATTGAGTTTGGGTAACTGCTTTTGCTCCACCAGATACCGTATACACTATTACCATTATTCCGGAAATAACATGGGTCCATTGCAAATTCCAATCAAACAAAGAGGATAAAATTATACTAGGCGCATAAAGTGTAATTCCAGCTGCAATTCCTCGTTGAATTAGAAAAATAATGGCAGCAAAAGTTCGCGTTTTTAAATCAAATCTATTTTCAAGGTACTCATATGCAGTATATACTTTTAATTGATAAAATTTTGGAATAAACGTAATGCAAATAACAATCATTGCAAGTGGTAGTCCAAAATAAAATTGCACAAATTGCATTCCATCAGAAAAGCCTTGACCTGTTGTTGATATAAAGGTAACTGCACTTGCTTGTGTTGCCATGACAGCAAATCCAACCTTCCACCATTTGGTGTCTTGATTGCCTAATAAATAATCGCTTAAGTCAGCTTGTTTTTTTGATTTGTAAATCCCATAGATTACTATAAATCCAATGCTGCCAATCAATACAAACCAATCAATCCATCCCATTGATATTCCTTAAGCTTTAAAATAGTGGCTAAAAGCACCTAATAAAAGAATGTAAAAACCAAGCATAAGCAGGACTAGTAGGTACATTTTTTTCCAATTGGGCTCTGCGCTCATCTTATTCAAAACTAACCAAATTCGAAAATAACCTGTATGCACCTGGTACTCCAGCTTTTAATTGTCTGAACCATGCTAATGAACTGTAGACAAAATATCCTTTTCCAACTTTACTAATTAGAATACCAGATCGAAGTTCTTTTTCTTTTGGGTCGGCCATGGCTAACAATTCGTCATAACTCGCACTGTATTGACCAGGAAAATACAAGCCTCTTTCTTGTACCCAATTATCAAAATCGTCGGGTGTTATTTTGTTGAATTGATTGAACGTAGGGTGGTCAGGTTTGAGAATGCGCACTGATGCGTATTCATCAGTAACACGATCTCTTGAAATAAAAAGGCTGTCGGGGGCAAAATCATCGGTAATTAATTCAGCAGTCGTATTGTATTGAAATATTACTTTGCCGCCTTGATTCATAAACCGGACCAATTCTTTTTTACAGTTTTTTAATTCGCTATTAGTATTTAAAGCTCGAATTCCAAATATCAAGACATTGTACTTGTCTGTTGTAAGTTCGTTGAGCATATTTGGACTTATTCTGCTAACCGGATAATGCATTTTTTCCAATGCCTCGTCAATAAAATCACCAGCACCTTCAATATAAGCAATTCTTTTTTTCTTATTTATAGCTACTGGTTTATTAATTATTTTTACAACTGCAGGTAGCAATATATTCTGCCAAGGGATGTGCGGATATTTTATAAACTCGTGTATAAAGGCAGGCTGATTGTCTAATAAAATCGGAATTTCTATGCTGCTGTTGCATTTGGAATTTAATTCAACCATAAATTCAATTTCTTTCTCCTCTCCAGTATTCTCTATTTGGAAATTGACCATCCATGGATTTAAATTAATACAATTTGGAATTTTTAAACTTAGTGTGCCTGTTTGATTTGGAGCGTATGCTTGCACTTTTATTTTAATGCGAGCCTTGTTATTTTCTGGCAGAATTAAATAGTCTGCCGATTTTACACAAATACTTGGTAAGATATCCAGATTTTGTCTCACTTCACCTAAAACCGGATCATCGTTTTTGTAAATCAATTCACGTTCTACAGAGTATGTTTTATTGTTTAGTTCTATTTCAAAAGTGGCCGTTAATGTGCGTTTTGTAAGGGGTCTGTTGTAGTTTTCAGGATCATCTACTTTGTAATATCCATGGTTTCTACCATTCCACAACCAAAATGGACTGGTTAATCCAAGTGTTGCAGGTACGGTTGTTCTGGTTTTCAATAAGAATCCCTGATTTGGAAGAAGTGGAGCATTAAATACACTGTCTTTTAAATCACTTGACAATTTAAATTTAAGTAATCGAATCGATATTGGATTTCGTGCGATGCATTCGGCATTTACTGACAACATATCTCCTGCAGTGGTTATGTTCTTGTCAGTAGTTGCTTCAGCATAAAAACCTGCACAATCTAAAATCAAGCCAATAAGCTCCTGTAATTTTATTTTGGTCCAATATTGTTCTGGAAGATCTTCAATATATGTTTGAATTTTCTGGAGTCTTGGAATGCTTAACCAAGGTTTTTGTAAATCAAATGTTACAATCAATGAGTCAATTTGCTGTTTAACGTTTCCTCCACCATTGATGCGGGTCCAACTCAAATCCAAACCATCAAATGGATTTGTATAAGCTTTGTCTTTTTGTTGATCCAATCGTTCAAAATATTCCAATTGACTGCCCCGAGTGCTGTTGATTCCAAATCCTTGCGATTTATGCATGCTTCGGCTTTGAGCTGCGATTTCAGTTGAGGAAAAGCCATAAGCAGGTAAATAGCTACCAACGTCAAGAAAGTACAAATTGGATTTATCCATGGCATCAAATTTTTCTTTGCCACCAAAGAAAAACCAGGATGTATTAAAGAAAACCCTTGACACAATGTGCATATCTGTCCCTTTTAAAGCATCAGGCTTAAAAAGTGGACTATTTGAATACTTGGAAGCTTCCAATCCAAGTATTGCAGAAGCTGTATGGTGCCCGTGTGTTTTTCCGCTACTCCTGTGATCAAAGCGATTGATAATAACATCGGGTTTGAAACCACGAATTACACGAATCACGTCGCAAAGCACACTGTCATAATTCCAAATCGTAAATGTTTCTTCAGCATTTTTTGAATATCCAAAATCATTGGCCCTAGAAAAATACTGACTGCCACCATCAATTTTACGGGCTTCCAATAACTCATTGGTACGAATTACTCCTAGTTTTTCATCCAAATCTGACCCTATCAGATTTTGTCCGCCGTCACCTCTTGTTAAAGAAAGATAGGCAGTATTCAATTTTAAATCTTTTGATAAATAACTTATCAAGCGTGTATTTTCATCGTCTGGATGCGCCGCAATGTATAAAACAGAACCCAGTACATTTAATTTTTTGATTCCCTCCAAAATCTCTGCACTTGTTTTACATTTCTGAGAATAAGAAAATACAGGAAGAAAAGTAACTAGTATTAGTAGGGTTTGTTTTAAACAGCTCATTTTCATCAATTTTTAATAAATCTTAAGAATATTAATTACACGTTAATTTGAAAAGGGTGCATGTATAATTATCACAAAGATGTGAATATATGGCTTATCTGGAGATCAAAATGCTTTACTTTTGTTGTTATTAAGTATGAATATAAGTAATTCTCAATCATCTGGCAAGGAAGTTTCTAAATTATTAATTTTAGGTCCCTGCAGTGCAGAATCTGAGGCTCAACTTTTGCAATTGGGAAATGACTTATTGCAATTTAAACCTGATTTCATTCGAGCCGGGATTTGGAAGCCACGTACCAGACCAGGTCATTTCCAAGGATTTGGTGAACAGGCCATTGAATGGATGCTTGCACTGAAAAAAACCTATGGCTTTAAAATTTGCACAGAAGTCGCAACAGCAAATCATGTAGAATTAGTTAGCAATGCAGGATTTGATGCGGTTTGGATAGGGGCTCGAACTACTGTAAATCCATTTTACGTACAAGAAATAGCGGAGGCTTTAAAAGGAGCTGAAATGGATGTTTTTGTTAAAAATCCTATCAATCCGGATCTGTTTTTATGGCTGGGTGCTATCGAACGGATTCAGCAGGTTGGTATAAAATCTGTCGCAGCAATCCACAGAGGCTTTAGTTTTTATGGAAATTCAGTGTATAGAAACATACCACGTTGGCAAATTCCTATAGAATTAAAAAGGAGATTGCCTGATTTGTGTCTTTTAGCTGATATTTCACACATCAGTGGAAAACCTGAAAACCTATTAGAAATAGCTCAGATTGCAATGGATCTCAATTACGATGGACTTATGGCTGAAATTCATCCAAATCCATCAAAAGCCTTAAGCGATGCAGACCAGCAAGTTACTCCAGCTTATTTTAAAAAGGAAATTGCCGACAAAATTATCCTTAGGTCGGTTCAAACATCTGATTCAAAATTTAACCGAAATATTAAATCGATTCGAAGTGAGATTGACCAAATAGACGAGAAAATCTTGTCTCTGCTTTCAGAACGAATGGCATTGGCAGAACATATAGGGCTTAATAAAAAGGAAATTAACATTTCTATTTTTCAGCCGGATCGTTGGGATGAAATCGTTGAGCGATTCTTGCATTTTGGAAAAGCAATGAATCTGAGTGAAGAATTTATTTTTTCATTAATTGAAGCCATTCACATTGAATCGATACAACATCAAAGTATAAAAATGAATAAATAAAAAATCCTTTCCGTAGGGAAAGGACTCTCAATTTGGTTTTAACAGATACTAATAGGTTTCGTTGTTAAGTGTACTCTCAAAATGCATGCCAAGCTCTCAGGCTAAATGTGCATTGCGTTTTGCCATTCTTATTTTCATGTCCATCCAACGGCTACCCAACATAAAATTCATGCCGCGATCAATGGCAAAATGACGCGCAATATTATAAATTCCTTTTGCTTTTAAACTGATTGAATTAGAAGCTCTTAACGACAGTGAAAATCCACCATCTGTGTATTCAATGTGATGCCAATACATACTTGGGATAAAGAGGGTATCTCCATGATCCAGAATGGTCTCATATCCATTTAATTGTTTTATTCCAGGATATTTGGCTTCATCTGGATCAATTGGATTGACCAGGCATCCTACCGTATATGGTATGTGATATAAATATTTCGATTGATCCTGATCAAAAAGTACAACCCGTTTTCTATTTTGAAGTTGTGTTAAAAAAACATGCGAACAATCAATATCGTAATGAATCCTAGTATATGAACCTTTTCCGCCAAAAAACATAAATGGAAATTCATTGTAAAATCCATCCATGATGTTTGGAATTTTTATATGGTTTGCTAATTCTGGTGCTTGCTTAAAAATATTCCATAGAAAGATTCGCAATTGGGTAGGTTCTCTTTGTATTATATCTAAATAATCCCCAAATTTCATGGAACCCGTTGCGCTCATGTAATTTTTTCCTCCCTCACTGAAACTGCTATCGTAAATGGGAACTTTAAGATGCCCGTAGTTGATTTTAAAAAACTCAAAAGTCCATAACTCTTTTGCCGGCCAATCGTTGATCAGGTCTGTAAAGACGACAGGCTTCATGGGATCCAAATAATTTTTTTTAAAGGATTCCCTGTTTAAACCTGAAAGTTTCTCAATTGGTTTTAAAATCATACAAAGAAATTTCAAAAATCTTCAACAAAATTAACATCCAATTGGGTGCTTCGTTCATTTAATTCAAGGAAATTAAAATCCCAGGCAACTGTAATGTATAAACGTAAGAAAATCAATGGCATAAACAAGTAAATTTTGTGTTTTTACCCTTATAATTTGGTTGCAGCTTCAGTTCCTTTTACCTTTGACTGCATTATGTCAAAACGTTACCAATCTCTAGGAGTTTCTGCTGGCAAAGAAGATGTCCATCATGCAATCCGAAATTTGGATAAAGGGCTTTTTGAAAAAGCATTTTGTAAAGTTTTACCTGATTTTACCGGATTTGATTCTTCCTATGTAAATTTTATTCATGCTGATACTGCGGGCACTAAAACAAGTTTGGCCTATTTGGATTGGAAAGAAACCAACGATTTTAGTATTTGGGAGCGAATAGCCCAAGATGCTCTTGTTATGAATTTGGATGACCTGGCTTGTGTGGGTTGTTTTGATAACATCATCATCTCTTCAACTATTGGGAGAAACAAACACTTAATCCCGGGTAAGGTCATTGAGCACCTTATTCAAGGCACCGAAAATTTCGTTTCTAAAATGAATGAATTCGGAATCCAAATTCATTCCGGTGGAGGAGAAACTGCTGATGTTGGAGATATTGTCAGAACAATTGATGTAGGTATAACCGCATTTGGCAGGTTGCAAAAGCAAAATTTGGTGATCAATAAAATTGAAGCTGGCGATTTGATTGTAGGTCTTGCATCATTTGGGCAATCCATATATGAATCCGCCTACAACAGCGGGATAGGGTCAAATGGATTAACGGCAGCAAGGCATGATGTGCTTGATAAAGCGTATGCAAACACTGAAGAGTCTTATGCACCTCAAACTTTAAAAGAATATATCTATACTGGCAGCTTTCATTTGTCAGATCAGTTTGTAACCAATGGCCAATCTTATCGGGTAGGTGATTTGTTGCTTTCTCCTACCAGAACCTATTTGCCTCTTTTAAAGTCTTTTGTCATGAATAATTTGAATACAATTCATGGCATCATTCATTGTACAGGAGGTGCTCAAACTAAAGTCAAAAAGTTTATAGAACCTTTGCGCATAGTAAAAAACAATTTGTTTCAAATTCCTCCTGTTTTTGAATTGATTCGAACCCAATCACTTTGCAGTCCCCAAGAATTGTATGAAGTGTATAATATGGGACATCGAATGGAGGTATACACGAATACTGAAAGTGCTGACGTACTCATGAAATTAGCAGCTGATTATAACATAGAAGCAAAAATTATTGGCCATGTTGAGAAAGCAAAACAACCAGAAGTGCTAATTCAATCTGAATTGGGTGAATTTTTATATATCTAATAATTATGGCTATAGAACCAGGGGAAGCACTGATTTGGAAATACGCAAACAAGCAATGTACAATAGATGAAATTGAATATATTGAATCTTGGTTGGCAGCCGATCCTGAAAATTTAAGAAAATTTCAACGCATCCAATTATATAGTAGCATGAA
This sequence comes from Saprospiraceae bacterium, assembly GCA_016787575.1. Taxonomy (GTDB): domain Bacteria; phylum Bacteroidota; class Bacteroidia; order Chitinophagales; family Saprospiraceae; genus Vicinibacter. Next base: position 116,982 of record JAEUUO010000028.1, read on the forward strand.
TCCAAACGAAAACCATAATCCAACACCTGAAAATCTACCGGAAGAAGAAAAGTCGAGTTATCAAAATTATTTGAGTGCTTTGATAATTTTACTAATTGTATTTGCGCTTCTGGGTGTTTATGCAATTATAAATTCAAAATAGCTTACCGGCATTACCAATATAACGATCAGGTCTTAAAGCTTTTAATTCGGTTTTAACCGAATCGGCAATTTCTAATTGATCAATAAATTGATGCAATACTTCCTTTGATATATGATGTTTGCCCCTGGTCAAATTTTTAAGGGCTTCATATGGATTTTTATAGGATTCTCGTCTTAAGATAGTTTGAATGGCTTCAGCAAGAATTACCCAGTTTTGATCCAATTCTTCTGCAATTTGTTGTTGATTTAAAACAAGTTTGTTGATGCCTTTTTGGAGAGAATCAAGTGCTATGTAAGTATGCGCTATAGGTACACCCAAATTTCGCAAAACCGTACTGTCGGTAAGGTCGCGTTGCAATCGAGAAACGGGAAGTTTTTCTGCAAGATGGGATGCCAATGAAGTTGAAATTCCCAGGTTGCCTTCAGCATTTTCAAAATCAATAGGGTTTACTTTATGGGGCATTGCTGAAGATCCAATTTCACCTTCTTTGGTTTTCTGGCCAAAGAAATCCATAGAAATATAGAACCAAATATCTCTTGAAAAATCTAGCAATATTGAATTGATTCGTATTAAAATTTGAAGCCATTCGGCAAGTTCATCATAATGTGCAATTTGTGTTGTATGCTGCTGGCGTTTTAAATTTAATATTTCAAGCAAAAAACGATCAGCCCACTGAGCCCAATCAATTGCAGGATATGCTGCAATGTGAGCATTAAAATTTCCAGTAGCTCCTCCAAATTTTCCGGAATATTCAATATTTGAAAGTGTTTGAATTTGTTTTTCAAGTCGTTCTGAAAAAACTTTAAATTCTTTGCCGACAGTGGTAGGACTCGCAACTTGACCATGTGTTCTGGCCAGCATAGGAATTAATTGCCACAAGGCAGCTTTTTCATCCAATGCATGCTTGATGTTATTTAATTTATTTAATAAAAAAACATTTGTAAAGTCTCGCAAAGACATTGGGATGGCAGTATTGTTTATATCCTGAGATGTCAATCCAAAATGTATCAATTCTATTTGGGCTTTAAGGCCCAATGATTCGCAGGTATTTTTAATAAAATATTCAACTGCTTTAACGTCGTGATTTGTTATCTTTTCAATTTCCTTAATCTCATTGGCTTGCTCTACTTTAAAATTTTGGTATAGCATTCGTAAATCTGCAATCTGATCTGCTTTAAGCTGATATTTGGAGTCAAGGCTTGAAGTTAATTTTATGAAGTATTCAATTTCAACCAATACGCGATATCGTATCAAAGCATATTCAGAAAAGTACCCGACGAGATCTTGAATTTTGCTTTCATATCTGCCGTCTAATGGAGAAATTGCTTGTAACATTAAATTATAAATTAAATTGTTTTAGGCACAAAGTATTTTCTGCTTAACCAATAAATAAAAACAATGTGTAAAAACCCAAAAATTTCAAATCCTATCAAATGCATTGGATATGGATGTAATATTAAAGGATTATTGGCTTTAGGCGCTTCCATGAGATATATATAATTGGAATTAAACAACAAATTGAGAAAATATACCGATAACAATACCAAATTTCCAAAATAAAATACACGAAGCCAGGATCGGTCCCTTGGTTTCATATTTAAGATAATCAGTGCGTATAAGGGTACAAAAATAATTGCACTGTGACTAAAGTAATAATCTAAAAAGAAATAATCAGAATAACCGTGAGTTAGTTCAGGAGTGATCAAGCTTTGCAAAGCGCCAGCCAAGCCCAACATCAGCACAAATTCAAACAAGAAGTAATTTGGTTTTAGTAATACGATTATCAGAAAAATATAAGAAATATTGCACAAGTGCAAGGGCAAGGAATCTTGCAATGTAAATTGGCCTATTTGAAAAATGTATGCAAACAGATAAACTTCCCGTATGATAAAAATACCTGCAAGAAAATACCTGTATTTTTCTTCAAATCCATTTTGCTTGGCATACATTCCAGCCCATAATAAAATACCGTAGACAACTATACTAAAAAGCAATCCCCAAAACCATTGGGTGGATAAAACCGGGACTATGTAATGTTCATGCATTTTTAATATATTTAATGGAGTGCTGAGCGAATTTCTAATTTTTTAACCACTTCTGACTCAATATCAGTCCATCTGTCAAGCCAAGTATAGACATTGTTTTCTGGAAAATAATTTAAAGCCATTTTCACATAAATATGCCCATGCTTTGCCTCAGAGGTCCATAACATTTTATAAAACTTTTTTAGTTCTTCATCATCCAGATTTTCAGCAATCAATCGAAATCGCTCGGCTCCCCGGGTTTCTGCGACTGAAGCAATTAATAAGCGATCTAAAAAGCGTTCTTCAAGTCCCGTACGACTACTTTTTAATAGTTCTGAAATATATGGGTCCTTAGCCATGCCACTGGGTAATTGGATATTTCGTTTTTCCATGAGCTCATAAACCAATTTAAAATGCTCCAACTCTTCGAGTGCGGTTTCAATTAGCTCAGGGATGATCTCCGTTCGATTTGGATATTTTGCTACAAAACTGAGAGCCATGGCTGAAGCTTTTCGCTCACAATCAGCATGATCGATTAAAAAAGCTTCAAAATTACCAAGTACAGCATCAAGCCAAGCCGCTGGACTTGGATATCGGATGTCAAGATTTAGTTTCAAAATTAACTGGCACTAAACATCCAATACATCAATAACATAAGAACAATTGCGACGGCAATAAGCACATAAAAAAATTTGCGTTCACCGTGTGAGTTGCCTGATTTAGATGTGCGCTGGTTTTTTGACATAAGTATTGTGTTGAATCGCTCAAATTTATATATTCTATTTTAAAAAGTGCAACTATTAAGGCATGATCTTACTTATTTCAAGAATGAAGTCTTAAAAAATCAAGAATCCGTTCATCGGTACGCACGTCCTGCCACCTTAGTTTTTGTTTTAATTGAATGCCTTGCAGGCTTTTACACCGACTGAATGCAACGTAGGTTTGACCAAATTCAAAAGCCCCGGTTCCCATTTCTATAACCACATGCTCAAAAGTTTTTCCCTGACTTTTGTGGATTGTAATAGCCCAGGCAAGTTTTAATGGAAGCTGTACAAAATGCCCCACCACCTCAGGTATTAATTCACGATTTTTACCTGAACTTAAATTGTATTTGATTACTTCCCAGTTAAATGGTTCAACTTCAATGTATTTATTATTTGATTCTAATTCAATTTCAATCGAATTTTCCTTCAGGTTTCGAACAACGCCAAGGCTTCCATTTACAAATCGTTTGTTGGGATCATTCCGGGTAAAAACAACCTGCGCACCAATTTTTAATATCAATTGTTCTTCGCCAGGGTATTGATTCACTTGAACCTGTCCAGTTATTTTGGCTTTGTATATTTTTGCAGGATCTTTTAATGCCTGCAATCGTTCCATGTTTATACGGTTTGCTGAAACATTGGTGGTACACAAATGAATTTGTAAAAAAGTATTTTCGTCCTTTGGATTAAAACAGCGCTCGTTGATGTCTTCAAGATCGTCTTCATCCAATTCATTTAAGCGAATTTTTTCTAATAATTTAATAAAATAAGGATCGGATTGTCTGTAAATGCGACTCAATTCTATCAATTCAAAAGATTGGATTTGCTTAAATACGTTTGCTGAAAAAAAATACGGACTTTCATAGACATTCCGAAAATAGTCAAGCTCAAAGCTCCCATTGACAACCGGAGGTAATTGAAATAAATCACCACACCACAACATAGCCTTGCCGCCAAAGGGTTTATTGCTACCGCTTGACAATCGAAGCAATTGATCGATGTGATCCAGCATTTCAGCGCGAACCATTGAAATTTCATCTATAAAAATTAAATCAATTTGCGCTATCATTTTTTTTGGAAGCGGTTTGTAATCAGAAGGCCGAATCCATCCCGGAGGAAACTTAAAAAAACTATGGATGGTCTGCCCTTTAATTTGAACAGCTGCAACTCCAGTTGGTGCTAAGTATATGACTTTTTTATTATTTAACTTTTTAAATAACTGGATCAAACTGGATTTTCCGGTACCGGCTCTTCCTGTCAGAAATAAGCAGCCTTCTAAATTATCCAGTTGATCTAAAACATAATGATGTTCCTGGTTAAGCTGATAAATGGCGGCATCATTCATTCATGTGTAACATTATTTTTCAAAATAGCTAATTATTGGAAAATGGTCACTATATCCACCAATGTATTGATTTCCGGAAAAAGTACGTTTAGGATAATTTCGAAAATGTCCTTTTTTTTCGAGCATAAATGATCTTCTGAATATTTGGTGGTCTATAAAATGGTAATTTAATTCAGACTTTTGAATCAATGTATTTGATACAATCATTTGATCAAATAAATTCCAACTGTCATCATATGCTGTTGATCCATCACCATTTTTATAATTAGCATAAAACGGATTAAAATAAGAGGTGTTTTTCAATTGGCTTAGCGATGTTGCAGTCTCTAAACCTTTTAACAGACTTGCATCATCGGGATTGTCGTTTAGATCCCCCATAATTACAATCCCTGCTGTTGGATCAAGTTGTAAAATGGAATCGGCCATTTTCTTGTTTTGTTGTGCAGCAATAATTCTGTATGGAGTTGTTAAAACTTCCCCACCTCTTCTGGAAGGCCAATGATTTACAAATACATAAAGCATTCGGTTACCTATTTTGCCTTTAACCATTAAAATATCACGCGTCAATCTAGGACTTCCATCTTTCTCGAAAATTGGAATTTTAATTGATTTTGACTGCAATACGGTGAAGTAATCAGAACGGTATAGCAAACCTACATCTACACCTCTAGGATCATTGGAATTGTAATGAACTACTTTGTAATAACTTTTATTAATTTGCTCGTTTCGCACTAAATCTTCCAGAACAGACCTGTTTTCAATTTCACAAACCCCAATTAAAACCAATGGAACGTTTTCACGGGCAGTTTCCATGGCATGAATGACCCGGGCTAATTTTCCCAGCTTGTCTTGATATTTTTCGGTAGTCCAGTTCTTTGCACCAGATGGTGTAAACTCTTCATCTAGAGTAAGGCTGTCATCATAAACATCAAACAGATTTTCCAAATTGTAAAATCCGATACCTATCTGATTCTCAGATTGTCCATAAAGAGCGCAACAAACCATTGCAAAGAAGAACTTACAGCAAAATTTTCGAAATATCATGCTAATTTTGTTTTTTAAGCCCAAGGCAATAAATTTTCACACAAAGTAACATAAAACGGAAATAATGCATTCCAACCTGGTGTTAAACAAGTCCTATTTTATCGTTTTTATTAGTATTCTTTTTGCAGAAACAAGTTTTTGCCAAGAATTAAAGGGAAGGTTAATCAATAATCAAACGCAGGAAGGCGTAGCCAACGCTGTTGTAAAAGATAAAAATGCGATTCGAGAATTTATTTCTGACACAAACGGTTATTTTTCAATCCCATTAGACCATCCGGATCAAATGTTGGATTTGGAAATTTTTAAAGAAAATTTTGCCTTATTTTCAATTAAAATCCTTCCTGCGGATTGGAATTTGACCTTGCAAGAGTTTTATTTGGTTTCAGGGGTAGGAAGATTGGCAAATGACCAAGAAACAACCACCAATTCAAGCGACCAGGAAACAGATGAATCAGATGTATATAGTTTACTGTCTTCATCAGATGATCCGGTGTTAGAAGCTTCAAGTTTTGACTGGAGTGCTTTGCGATTTAGGCTTCGATCTGTTCAATCTACTTACGATCAATTTGGGATAAATGGCTTTCTACTTAGTAATTTAACTTCAGCCTATTCGCAATACAACTTATTGTCAGGGCAAAATTTATTGACTCGATACGGTGAAGCTTACAGATCCTACAAAGACAATCCATATGATTTTGGAAGCTCGGGTTTAAGTCAATGGATAGATGCATATCCAGCCAATTTTCGAGAAGGTCTGGTAATTCGCTATTCAGAATCAAATCGGGCTTATAGACACAAAATGGATATTCATTATGTTTCCAAGGCTCTTAAATACAATTGGTTTATACTTGCTGGTTTAAACAGACGATGGGCACAAGAGGCTTTTATTCCAGGGAGCTATTACGATGCCTGGGGTGCTTATTTCGGGGTTTCTAAAAGCCTGGGAAAGCAGCATTCCTTTAACTTTTTAGTAGTACATGCTCCAGTAGAACGTGGAAAAGCAAGCCCTGCCACGAAAGAAGTCTATGCATTGGCAAAAGATAATTATTACAATTCTTATTGGGGATTGCAGGAAGGGGAGGTTCGGAATTCAAGAATTGCGAGTTCAAAAATTCCGATGGCTATGTTAAATTATCAATGGAATCTTCAAGAAAATATTCAATTTGAAACTGGCTTATTGGGTATGAAAGGAAAACGATCAGACAGTCAGTTGGATTGGTATAATGCTCCTGATCCTAGACCTGATTATTACCAAAAACTTCCATCTTATATTGAAGATAGTGCCGTCGGACAGCGCGTTCGTGAGGCATGGGATCAGGATGTTAATGTAAGGCAAATTAATTGGACCCATTTATATCAATCCAATTATGCAAATGAGACAATCATCGAAAATGCAAATGGTTTGCCGGGAAATACCATTTCTGGAAAACGAGCAGCTTATTGGCTAAATGAAAGGCATTCAGATCCTCAGGAATTGCAATTTTTTGGCAAATTGAATTGGAATTTAAAACGACATTTATTTAATATAAAATACAGATTAAGAGCAGGAAGCCTTGATAATTATCTTAAATTAACAGATCTTTTGGGAGCTGATTTTTTGGTGGATTCAGAAGATTTTATTGACAATCCCATTTTTCAAAATCCTGATGCCCGCTATCCAAATCACATCATACATGAAGGGGATACCTATGGTTATCATTATAAGTCTCACCATTTAAATCAAACGATGATGGCAGATTACAATTATTACGGCAGAAAATGGGATTTTAATGCCGGTCTTGCAACTGAGTTAAATGCATTCTCACGGGAAGGTTTTTTTCAAAATGCAATCAATGCCAATTCACTGGGTACATCTGATAAAATTAATCAGAATGGATATTCCGCAAAATCAATGCTTACCTGGAAGATAAATGGGAGGAATTATTTTCGAGCCAATATTGCATATCAAAAATTACCAAATCGTTTTGATCAGACTTTTATTAATCCGGAATGGAATGCAAATATTTTATCTGAAAAAAGTAAAACAAAGGTTCAGTCAGGAGATGTAAGTTATTTTTATAAAACTCCTAAAGTTAAAATTGAATTTACAGCATATGTACTGAATTTCAAAGATCAAATTATAAACAAGAATTTCTTTTTAGATGAACAGTTAGAAGCATCTGGAAATGTCGATTTGGCAGATGGAGGATTGATAAATGCATTTTACACGAAACTCGACCAAAGGCACACAGGAATTGAATCATCTGTAGAATATAAAATTGGGAAAGGATTTGTGATTTCAGGAATATATACTTTTGGGGATGCAATTTATACATCAAGACCAGAGCTCTTGGTATTTGACAAATTCAGTGCAAGCAAAGGAAAGCATCTCATTTATTTGAAGAACTTTTATATTCCAGCAAGTGCAATGCAAGCTGGATCTATTGTTCTTAAGTACAATTTTAAGCGAAATGGTTTTGCTACTTTGAGTTTCAATTATTTAAGTGATCAATACCTTGAGCCAAATCCTTTGCGTCGAATTCCACAAGCAGTGGCCGATTTAGATCCGACCGGTGATCAATTTAATAAAATTATCAATCAGGAAAAATTGCCGTCAGCTTTCTATGTAAACTTGTTTTTATACAAAGGATTTAAATTATTTAATGAGGATTTTGGACTTACGTGTAGTATTAATAATGTTTTAAATAGAGAAGGTTTGATATCAGGAGGTTTTGAACAATATCGCTTTGATTATGTCGATAAAAATCCTGATAAGTTTCCTTCAAAATATTATTATTTGCAAGGGATTAATTATTTCTGTGGAATCAGCTGGAGATTGTAAAGTAAATTAATATAAATAAAATAGTAATTATGAAATTTATAAAAGGATACGTTTCCTTAATGTTATTTGGAGTATTGAGTATAACCGCATGTTTGGATCACGACTTTGATAAACCACCTCAGCCGGTTGCAGAAATTGGATTTGATCCAAATTCTTCTATTGCAGAGTTGAAATCTAAATATGTTTCTGGGAAATTTACCACAATAACAAATGATTTTCTAATACATGCAACCGTGGTGGCTGATGATAAAAGCGGGAATTTTTATAAAACAATAGTAATTCAGGATTCTACCGGTGGAATAGAATTGAAATTAAATCGCACTGGAATTTATACAGATTTTCCTGTTGGAATGAAAATCGGATTAAAATGCAAAGGATTGACCATAGGGGATTACAATGGATTGATTCAACTTGGATTGGGCACATACCAAAATGGCAATTTTACAAACTTGTCAGGTATTGAAGATGTATTGATCGATCAATATGTCTTTAAAGGGCCAAAGAATCAAAGCATTGTAGCTAAAAAGAAGACCATTTCTACATTAACAGCACAAGATATCAGTACACTGATTCAATTGGATAATATTGAGTTTGCCCGTAGCGATACCGGAACAACTTATGCAGATATTGTAGCCAAAGTTTCTGTAAATCATACTTTAACCGATTGCAATAAAAATGAAATTCTTTTACGTACAAGCAATTTTGCTGATTTTGCAGGTACAATCGTACCATCTAAAAATGGAAGCATCACCGCAATTTTAAGCAAATACCAATCGGACGCACAACTGTATATCAGGAATTTAAATGATGTTGATTTTTCAAATGAACCTTGCTTGGGTGGTGGAAATTTAACTCAAATTTCAATTTTAGATTTGCGAAATCTATTTACTGGTAGCATAATAAATGCTCCTTCTAACAAAAAAATAATAGGTACAGTAATCAGTGATCGGGTGAACATGAATACAACTTCACGAAATCTGATAATTCAAGACCTTACTGGAGGGATAACCATTCGATTTACCGCAAATCACAGTTTTAATTTAGGAGATCAGCTTCAAATTAACATCTCTGATCAAGAGCTTTCTGAATTTGACGGATTGCTTCAGTTAAATAATGTTGACAATGCGAATGCTACTAAAACAGGAACAGGTTTAATCACACCAGCAAAGAAGACCCTGGCTGAAATAATATCCAATTTTGAAAACCTGGAATCAACTCTAGTAGAGGTATCTAATGTCAATATTAGTAAATCAGGTTCATCTACTTATTCTGGAACATGTAATTTAAATGATGGAACTGGCAGTTTATTATTATTTACCAGAACCCAAGCTTTGTTTGCAAACGATAATTTTCCTGCGACGCCGGTTAAACTTATTGCTATGGTTACACAAGGTGGAACTAATAAAGACATGCAATTGACATTGCGAAATGCGAGTGACATCAGCGGAGGTGGGGGAGGAGGAACTCCTCAATTTATTAGCTTGCGGAGCCTTCGCTCTTTGTATTTAGGTGCAACTACCAGTGTGCCTGCAAATCGTAAAATTCATGCAAGTGTTGTAAGTGATGTTACAAATGGAAGCACTACAACAAAGAACATTCATGTGCAAGATAGCAGTGGAGGCATGGTAATTCGGTTTACAGTTGATCATAGTTTTGTAATTGGAGATGATTTGGAGATCGACATATCGTCTCAAGAATTATCAGAATTTTCAGGGTTGTTGGAAGTTAATAATGTGCCTTTAGCAAATGCAAAGAAAATTGGAACCAATATCATTACACCAACTCGTTATACAATCAACCAAATTGTCCAAAATTTTGAAGCTCTGGAGTCAACTTTAGTTGAAATAAGCGGGGTTACAATTAGTAAATCATCAGGGACTACCTTTTCTGGTACTTGCATACTTACGGATGCTACTGGAACTATGGATTTATATACCAGATCACAAGCAAGTTTTGCAAATACAAATTTTCAAACATCTCCTGTAAAAATAGTTGGCGTGGTCAATCAAGGTGGGGCAACCCAAGCTAAACAAATTTCAGTACGCAGTTTAAATGATATTACACCTTAATTGTTTTGAAATTTGCAAATGAAGCATTTAGGTTTAAACAATTTTCGGTTTTAGTTTATCCCGATGTTTTTCCTATATCAACTGATTCTGTTTTATTGGGATCCTGGGTAGATTTGGGCCAATCCCAAAAAATTTTAGATATCGGAACTGGAAGTGGTTTGCTTGCTTTAATGGCCGCCCAAAAATCTGTGGATCAAGCTGTTATAACTGCAATTGACATGGATGAAATTGCTGTAAAATGTTCAAAATATAATTTCGAGCAATCTCCTTGGTTTACTAAAGCCAATATAAAATGTTTAAATGCTAGCACTTTGTTAAATCCTGTTTTTGAACATCAAAATGAATTTAAGTTCGATCTGCTCATAAGCAATCCTCCTTATTTTGCTGATTCATTGTTGTCACCTGAAGCAGCTAAAAACAGAACCAGACATCAAACGACACTGAATTATAAAATGCTGGCAGATATTGCAAATGCTTGCTTAATTGATACAGGAAAAATGTGTTTGGTTTTGCCTTATTCAGATGAAGATTTATTTGTAAAACTGATGTATTCAAACAAATTCCATCCTTCACGAATACTTCGGGTGCGAAATAAAAGGCAAACTAAAATCAAACGGGTTTTGATGGAGTTTTCTAAAACTAAGGATGCTTGCGTAGAAATGGAATTGTTTTTATACGATGAAGACGGGCAACGGAGTATGGCCTATTCTGAACTAACCAAAGATTTTTATATATGACAATTTTGAGATTATTTCAATTCTTTTACGAAGTTTAATACATTTAAATTAATGAGATTAATTTATGTTCAACTAAAGGAACTTGTTATTTTTAAGAAGCGTCTGTATAATAAGAAAGCCATGCTGCTCAAACAAACAATAAAACCTGTCCAGACACCGGATACCTGCCAGTTAAGCATCACACTTAAAAAATAGCCTACCGGAATACCAACAAACCAATAGCACAAAGTTGTGTATATAGTTGGGAATTTTACATCTTGAATTCCCCGCAATACACCTATTCCAACCGCCTGAATGGAGTCTCCCAATTGAAAGGCTGCAGCAAATAAAAATAGCAGTGCTGCATGATGGATTACTTCCGGATCTGAAGTAAATAAATAGGGGATTTGGTTTCTAAAAATTATAAAAAACACGGCACAAATACATCCATAGATTGCGGAAAACTGAAGCACAGATATGCCAATTCTTCTTACAAGAAGAATGTCTTTCATGCCATAAGCTTCACCTACTTTAATTGACCCTGCCGAAGACAATCCAATGGAAACCATAAATGTCAACGCAGCAACCGAAAGAGATACTTGATGTGCAGCTTGTTGCGTTGCTCCAAACCAACCGACTAGAATACCCAAAACTACAAAGGCTCCAATTTCACTTACGTATTGCCAGGCACTGGGCAATGCGAGATTGATAATCTTTTTTAATTGGGATTTATTTAAATTGCGATTGTGCAATTGATAAATTTGATACCTTTTGTGAAACAACACGTAAATTCCTAAAAACAGAGCTATAAAAATCCTAGTAATGAATGTTGCGACTCCGGCTCCAACCAATTCCATTTTAGGAAAACCGTAATTTCCGTAGATTAGTAAATAGTTTAAAAGTGCATTTAGAGGAATTGATGCTAGTGAAAGAATCATTGGAATTTTAGTAAAGTTGAGTCCGTCGCAAAACTGTTTAATGCTAAGAAATGCTGTCATGGGGACAATAGACCAAAGCATCCAATTCATATAGGGCAAACCCAACTTTGCAACTTCAGGATCTTGTCCTAAGTGAAAAATTACATCCCCAAAAAGATACAATAAAAATGAAGTTAAAACGGCAACGGTAATATTGAGATAAAAAGCATTATTAAGAAGAGCCCCACAAAATTCAGGTTTTTTTGCACCCTTTAATTCGGCAATGAGCGGTGAAATAGCAACAGAAAATCCAATACACAATACATACGGCAATCCAATCATATTGGTAACTAAGGAAGCGGCTGCCAAATGTTTATAGCTTAAATGACCGACCATCGCTGAATCAATAATATTCAGCATCATTTGAGACAGATTTCCTAAAATGATAGGGAATGCCAGTTTCAATAAATCCAGCTGTTGTTGCCTGTTCAAAATCGTTTTAATAGGAGAATAAAAAAAGGGTCTGCCAATGTTCAAGAAAGCAAACCCTCAATAAATAGGTAAGGTAATAAGTCTTAATCAGTTTTGTTTGGCATTTTCCTGGATAAGTCTTTTGGCTAAATTTAAAATACGTTCATCTTCAATATGAACAATGCCTCCATTGGGACCAGGTTGAATATGATTGCCGCTGTTTTCAAGATGATGGGCTCCAAAATAATTACGCACAACTTGTTCATCTAGATTTAATTCGTCTGCAATTTTCCGAATACTTCCGGTAGGCAAATTGTGCTTAATAGTACGGAGTTCATCCAAGGTTATATTCATAGTTATTGGTTTAAATGTGAACAAAATAAATGACCCTTCAAGTTAGTACGACATTTAGGTTCCTGCAAGTATTTAATGGAAAATATTTTTTCAAAATGCTTTTTAATGCCCGCTCTATAAAACCTGGCTGACATCCACATAAGGTAATCCAAATGCTTCGGCAACACCTTTATAAACAACTTTGCCATGGACCACATTTAAACCACTGCTCAGCGGTTTGCTGTCTTTACAGGCTGTTTTCCAGCCTTTGTCAGCTAATTGGATTGCAAATGGAAGGGTAGCATTTGTCAGTGCCAAAGTTGAAGTAAATGGCACAGCTCCCGGCATGTTTGCAACACAATAATGGACCACGTCGTCAATAATATAAATTGGATCATCATGAGTGGTAGGCTTGCTGGTCTCCATACAGCCACCTTGATCAATTGCAACATCTACTAAAACGGTACCGGCTTGCATTGTTTTCAACATGTCTCGGGTTACCAGGCTTGGAGCTTTCGCACCTGGAATTAAAACTGCTCCTACAATTAAATCATGAGTTTTCACCAATTCACGTATGGTCAATTCATTGGAATACATGGTAGTTACATTAGGAGGCAATACATCGGCCAGGTAACGCAATCGGGGCAGGCTGACATCCAAAAGGATTACTTGTGCACCCATTCCTGCAGCCATTTTTGCAGATTGCGTTCCAACAATACCACCACCTAATACCAGAACTTTTGCGGGTGGAACGCCGGGCACACCGCCCAATAATATTCCTTTTCCTTTTTGAGGTTTTTCCAAAAATTTAGCTCCTTCCTGAATTGCCATTCTACCGGCTACCTCTGACATAGGCACAAGCAGAGGCAAACTGCGGTCCGCCAGTTCAACGGTTTCATAAGCTAAACAGACGGCCCCACTATCGATCATAGCCTTTGTAAGTGGTTCGTAAGACGCAAAATGGAAATACGTAAATATGAGTTGATTTTCTTTGACAAGAGGATATTCTGAAGCTATAGGCTCTTTTACCTTAATAATCATCTCAGCAATGCCGTAAACTTCTTCAATTGTGTTTAATATAGAGGCTCCGGCATCTTTGTACATTTGATCTGTGAATCCACTGCCTTCACCGGCTGTTGATTGAATATATAGAACATGTCCTCTTTTACTTAATTCGAGAGCACCTGCAGGCGTAAGAGCTACGCGGTTTTCGTTGCTTTTAATTTCTTTTGGAACACCAATAATCATGAGGAATTTAGTTTAAGTTTTGAAAAGGCGAAAATACAATAAGGAAGTAAATAAAATGGAACCGCCTAAAAAAAGATAGCCCGTATACAGTTATACGGGCAAATCTTCATTTAATAACCAAAACTCAAAACTCGAATAGAATTATTCCAAGAACTGTGCCAAAAATGAATTGGCCATGCTCAAGATCGTAAATTTTAATAAAGGGCTCTGAAAACTGGATAGATTTAGAAGGTGACCTATCTAAAAAGGAAATTTCAATCCATTTGAGGGAAACTAACTATCACTAATTAACAGATGTAATAGTGATCAAACCTTTGATTATAGATTGGAATGAAAAGGCTTTAGGGAATTTTGTAGAAACTAAAACTGCAGGATGGTGAAAATGAAAGGGTTAGTTAAGGCAAAAAAAATGCTCGTGACTTTTCACGAGCAAAAACGAATTTTACATTTAATAACCAAAACTTACACAATGTAAAGATATAACACATTATTAAAATATACAATATATAAATAACTATAATTTAATATATAATAAAGATTATTTTTATTATATTTGTAATATATTATAAATCAATTATATAAATATACTGGTAGAACTCAGGGACTGATGTGAATCATTATTAAACATGCTTAAAATTGCAGCTTTGCCTTGAAAACCGAGCTCAGTAGTAAATTGATTTACATATAATTGAATGTGTTTTTGTATGACTTCAGGCGTCATGTCGGTTGCAAGTTGTTGTATAAATGGCCTTAGGATCTCTTCGTTTTTCCGCGCATATTCAAGACTTTTACGGATTTCAGTTTGGATTTGAAGTGCTGCTTTTTTTTCTAAGGTTTTGCGGATTCCAATCAAACCTAATGGAATCGGGTTACCAGTTTTTTCAACCCATAAATGACCTAAATCTGCAATTTCAACAAGGTCTTTTTGTTTAAAATTAAAGCGACTTTCATGAATTATCACTCCTGCTTCCACCGTTCCATCCAGTATTTTATTTTCAATTTCTGAAAAAATGCAGTGATAAAACTGCTTTGCCTCTGGAAATAAAAACTGAAACAGAAAAGCAGCTGTTGTATCCTTGCCAGGCAATGCAATTCGTTTGCCAGGCAAATCTTTCAAGTCAAACTCATTGCGGGCAACCAATAATGGTCCTGTGTCAAAGCCTGCAGCTGCGCCCGTTTCAGAAATCCAATAACGGTCAGCTATTTTGGGAAGCAGGGCTGCGCTGAATTTAATTACATCGTAATTTCCTTTCAGTGCTTGTTCATTTAGCTCTTGAATATCCATGTATTCGCAACCAGGTGCCCCCACGATTGGGTCGTCCAAATAATTATTAATCCAGGCTCCAAAAATATAAGTGTCGTTTGGGCAAGGTGAAATGGCTAATTTTATCCAATTATTTCGGTCCATGAAATTTGATCCATTTATAATTTACGAAGATAATCACATCCTGATCCTTGAAAAACCAGCTGGCCTTCTGTCACAGGGTGATCATACAGGTGATGAAAATTTATTTGATCTCCTAAAGGAATACTTAAAGATTAAATACGAAAAACCCGGGAATGTTTATTTAGGGTCAATACATCGATTGGATCGTCCGGTCGGTGGAATCATGTTATTTGGCAAAACTTCAAAAGCAACTAGCAGGCTGCAAGATCAAATGAAAGCTGGCCTCATTAAGAAAAAGTATCTTGCAATCACAGAAAAGCATCCGGATATTGAAGAAGCAGATCTTGTTCATTACTTGTCAAAAGACGAATCAAAAAATAAGTCCAAGGTCTACGATTATCCTAAAAAAGATTGCAAGATTTGTAAGTTGCACTATAAAGTTCTCGCAAATATTAAGGGACTGGCACTTTTAGACATCATTCTGGATACTGGTCGGTCGCACCAAATCAGAGCCCAACTTGCCCATATGGGTTTTCCGATAAAAGGGGATAGCAAATACGGCAATTCTACTGGGATTAAACACGAAAACCTTGGATTGTTTGCATATCAACTTGGATTTACCCATCCAGTAACCAAAGAATGGATGGAATTTAGCCATTTTCCGGTTTCTGATAAAAATTTCAATCCTTTTAAGCCCTTTTATCCAAGAAACGGTTCTTAATTATAAATTGTCCAGAATATTTTCCCAAGCTCCTCTGAATCTTATTTATTATCTTAATTTTGCCGCCGGTGAGAGTTCACGACCAGCTCCTGCTGAATCCCCCAGGGTAGAAATACAGCAAGGGCGGGTGGTTGAGCGGTGCGATGGGCTCTTGCCTTTTTATTTAAACCAAGCCGGAGCATGAAATTTTTTATAGATACAGCTAATTTAGATCAAATTAAGGAAGCCAAAGATTTAGGCATCCTTGACGGAGTTACAACAAATCCTAGCTTAATGGCAAAGGAAGGAATCACAGGAAAGGAAAATATCTACAGGCATTACCATAAAATTTGTGAACTCGTTAAAGGAGATGTGAGTGCAGAAGTTATTTCGACTGACTATAAAGGCATGATGAAAGAAGCCAAAGAATTGGCTGAAATTGCTGAAAATATTGTTGTAAAAGTGCCGATGATCAAAGATGGTATAAAAGCCATCGCCGAATTAAAAAGTCTTGAAATCAAAACAAATTGTACATTGGTTTTTAGCGCAGGTCAAGCAATTTTAGTCGCCAAAGCTGGAGCAACTTACATTTCACCATTTATAGGAAGGATAGATGATACAAGTTGGGATGGGATGCAATTGATTTCCGATATTTTTGAAATATATTCTTTGCAAGCTTATGAAACTGAAATTCTTGCTGCCTCTATCCGTAGTGGATTACACATCGTAGAAGCTGCAAAAGCTGGCGCCGATGTCGTTACCTGTCCTTTAGATGCTATCTTGTCTTTGCTCAAACATCCACTTACTGATATCGGACTTCAAAAGTTTTTGGATGATCATAAAAAAGCACAGGCAGCATTGTCAAAGTCCTGATATTTTTTCAAAGCAAATTTCTATCATTCTTTCAATTGTTTTTTCAGGGCTTTTAGAAAACCTACCTGAAATTCGATTCGCTAATATAGCATTTACAGAAATCGACTGGAAGCCAAATAAATGACTTAAGCAATAAATAGCCGACGTTTCCATTTCAAGATTTGATATTTTTCCAATGCCTTTTAAATTTAAGTTCTCTAATTGAACCAATAAATTGGTCTGCCTTATTCTATTTGATCTTCCCTGTGGGCCATAAAATCCTACACTCGTAAAGGTATTGGCTATACCAAAAGCTGGATCCTGAAATTTAAGAAATAAGTCAGGATCGGCACGAAAAACAAAATAGCGAATTCCATTTTCCATATGAGCAGCTTGATTTGAAAGGGGCTGATAATAATCTGATAAACTGTCAGCACCAATACTCCAGTCTGTTAATAAAATACTGTCTACCGGAATATCATTTTGAATAGCACCGGAAGTTCCTAAACGAATCCACTTAATTTTACTGACTTTTTCTTTTGATTCCCCGGTTTTTAAGTCAATGTTAAACAAAGCATCCACTTCATTCATTACAATATCTATATTGTCTGTGCCGATGCCAGTAGACAGAATACTAATCCTTTTTCCTGAAATGCTTCCTGTTATGGTGTGGAATTCTCTGGATTTAACTTGAAGTTCAATGTGGTCTAAATGTTTGGATACCATTTGAACGCGATCCGGATCTCCTACACTGAGGATAATTGGAGCTAAATCACCTGGTTTCAGTTTTAAATGATAAATGCTGCCATCCGGATTTAAAATCCAATTTGTTTCCATAAAATTGTGATCAATTAAAGTATGAAGAAAAACAAAATTTACCATTTAACCCACTGTGGAACTTGTAAAAAGATTCTGAACGAGCTCAATACCGAATCCTGTGAGCTTTCAGACATCAAACTAAATAAAATTAGTGAAAAGGAACTTGACCAATTGGCCAAACTCGCGGGTTCTTATGAAGCACTATTTAGTAGAAAAGCAGTAAAATATCAGAGTCTGGGTTTAAAAGATAGAAGTCTTACTGAACTCGATTACAAACAATTGATATTATCGGATTACACATTTATAAAACGTCCAATAATAAAAGTTGGAACTATGCTCTTTATTGGTCATACCAAACAAGCAATAGAAGGTGGAAAACAAAAATTAGGAACTAAGAATTAAAAGCAGGATTTCTTCTTTGAACTTTGGCTAGATGCATTTCAAATAAACTTTGTCGCTGTAAACCGTATCACTTGTATGGCCGCTTCGGTCGCGCAATATGATTTTGTATATTAATGAATCCAGTGGATATTGAGGTGGTGCACTGCAAGGCGGAATTTGATCTTTAAAAAGACAACAGCTAGTGTAAACCAGTAAACTCATTTGACCTTTTTGAGCACGTCCTTCAGAGTCGGGTAGTGGTGGTAATTTGTATTGGTCCTGAATTTGGTTGTTTCGACTATCTATCAGTGTAATATCGTATCTATTGTCGTTTTGTGGAAAGCCTAAATCGCCATCTCCATCTTCAAAACTTAAGATCAGCCTAAGGGAATCTTCAAAAAAATCACCCTGCGTCATTTTGGTTTTGGTAAGTGCAATAAAATTAATTTTTGGAACAATGGATTCCGTATCGTCTCCTGAACAGGCAATTAAAAAACTTGCCAGAAAAAAGAAAATACAGGGAATTGTAAACAGATTTATAGTTTTACCTCTCATAATAGCATGCAAGATCTAAAACGATTGCAAGATAAAGTATTCAATGCAAATCAATCCAATAGCTTTGAATTGACTTTGGAAGTTTATCAATATCAATCCAAAAACAATCCTGTTTTCCGGCAATTTTTGGAATTGACGGGTAAATTAAATCAAACAATAAATAAATTTGAGGATCTCTGTTTCCTTCCTGTCGAATTATTCAAATCAAACGTAATCAAATCCGGAAGCTGGAAAGAAGCTGCAATTTTTCGATCAAGCGGAACAAGTAGCGAACACAGATCTTGTCATTATTTAGAAGACCTGTCTTTTTATAATAGAGTTAGTCAAATCTGTTTTGAATATCATTTTGGTCCTTTAAAAAATTATGAATTTTTAGCATTGTTGCCTAATTATCTGGAGCGGCAAGATTCATCCTTAGTTGCAATGGTCAGTTATTTTGTAAATTCGGCTAACAAATATGGTAAAGATGTTTTCTTTATCAATGATTTTGAAAAACTTTATGTTGCGTTGAATGAATTTCTTCGATTGGATAAACCGGTAATGCTATTTGGAGTAAGTTTTGCGCTTCTGGATTTTGCGAATCAATTTAAAATAGAATTTCCAAATCTGACAATAATTGAAACAGGTGGTATGAAAGGTAGACATCGTGAAATTGCAAAATCAAGTCTGCTTTCTCAATTGCAAACGGCATTCCCGAAAGCTAAAATTGGATCTGAATATGGAATGACAGAGTTATTGTCGCAAGCCTATGCAGTCGATGGAGTTCATTACCGTTCGCATCCAATAATTAAATTTTTGATATCCGATCCTGCAGACCCATTTTCATTTTTACCCAATTCTAAACGAGGCATTATCAATGTAATTGATTTAGCCAATGTACATTCTTGCTCGTTTATACAAACAGGAGATCTCGGCGAGTTCAATGACAACAACGAACTACAGGTGTTGGGTCGTTTTGATTTTGAAGAATTGCGTGGATGCAGCCAGTTGTACGAGGAATGATTTATTTTGTAAATCCTTCTGTAATCCAATCCGCAAGTAATTGTCTGTTTTTTGGAAATAAAATTCGTTTCCGATCTTCGGGATTGTGAATGTTAGCCAACTCGATAAAAATTGGTTCCGGATCTGAATTGCGTACCACATATAATGGGCGACTGGAGACCGTTCCATTGTATTTTTCTTCTTTGCGGTAGACATCGTATTTTTCTTCAAACACTTGTTGAATGTCCACTGCTTTATTTTTGCTTTTTTCTGAATCGGATTGATAATAAAAGAATACATCTTGTCGGTCTTCTTCTCCCTGTGCATCAATATGCAGTGAAACCATCCATTGATTGGTAAACCCTTTCTTTTTATATTTAGAGTATAATTTATTGACTTTATTCATTCCTTGTCGAAGGCGTTTCTTTTGACTTGCTGGAATATCATGACCACCATAACTTGTTTCATCTTTATCGCATTCCAAATATTTATCATCGCGAATGCCATCATTTTCGTCTTCTACAATAACAAATACGGTTGCTCCTTTTTGCATTAGATTCTTTGCAAGGCGTAAGCTAACATCGTAAGCATATTCATCCTCGCAAATAGTGTAAGCGCCATCCACATTTTTAGCAATTGCTCCAGGATCCGGCCCTCCATGACCGGGAACAATGTAGAAAACCTGATCTTTTAATTCTAGGTCTGTTATTTCAACATCTTTGTATTTATCTCCAAACAAGGGAACGCTTAACATTTTTGAAGATACCTTTAATGAAGTAGGTGCATCATCAACAGCATTTGAAACCTCTGCCAGTTCTTTTACTTCTTTATCTGTTAACTTCCGGTCAGCAACCAACATAGATTTCATGGGTGCCATAGAAGCAACTAAGAATTCTTTCCTGCTTTCTCTGTTTTTCTTACTTACACTTGGTATGGATTCTCTTATACTGGTCTTAAAAGCAAGGCCTTCATTGAATTTAGCTGCCTTTAATTGTTCTTGGTCCAAATCAAGAGGTACCCAGATTTTTTTATCTTTCTTATAATCCTGATTTTTTAACTTCTGTGTAGTTAGTTGTTTGTTGTAATTTTCAATTTTCTTTGCTTGCTCGATATTTTGTATTCCTACACTGCTCCGTATGCTTTTTCCATCAAATGAACGCACTGTGATAGGCAGGAGATAGATTTTATTTTTCTCTAAACTGGAATTTTGTTTTAATCCATTTATTTTATAAAATAGAGCAACATTGTCTGGTTTACCTGACAGTTTATAACTCCGTAACAAGCCATAGGCCCCTTGTCCGGCTTTGGCTTTGACTTTAACATAATTTATGCTTTTTATTGGCTTTGGAAAAGCATGTGCTAGCTGAAACATGCTAAAAGTTAAAATGCAAAGAGTGAGAATTCTACGCATGGCTAAAGAGTTTGAAGAGCAAATATATTATAATTATCTGTAATTTGTATATGCTTGATTTGTAATTCATTACAATATAAATATCCAATTATATAAGCCCTTGACATTCAATGCCTACCTTTGGCAATGGGATATGTTAAAAGCACTTTTAAGGAAGGAATTTTTGTGTGAATGGCGTAGTTTTCACCAATTAGCAGGTTTGCTAAGTTTTATGCTGGCCGTTGCCTACCTTGTTTATTTCTTTGGAGGCGATGTGAATCCTAAGTTTTGGAATTTGATGTATTGGATTATTTTCCTGTTTTTAGTATTTTTTAGCGCCACACGCAGTTTTGAAGATGATAACAATCGGTTTAAAATATATACAAACCAATTGGCATCAATAAAAGTGGTTTTTCTTTCCAAAGCATTGTATCAACTAATCGAATGCGTAGTTTTTGGACTTATACTATTGCTAATAATGGCTTTGTTATTGCCACAAAAACATCTTGAAATTCTGCCATGGGTTTTGATTTTGGTTCTCATGAGTGTTGGGATGTCGGTTTTAAATACATTTACCGCTTTTATAGCAAGTAACGGCCAAACCCGGCAGGTGTTAATGGTTGTGATCAGTTTGCCATTGTGTTTTCCATTGATTGGAATGTCTTTTGCATTGACCATTGATCTATTGACCGGACAATCCATTTTTGAAAATATTTCTAAATTTTATCCACTGCTTGCCATAGATTTTTTAGCAATGGCACTGGTAACTTTCCTCTTACCTTTAACCTGGAAAAACTGATAAATATGGTGAAACAAGCTTGGTGGAAATTTTTATGCGTTGGATTGATGCTTTTTGCATTAAGTTTTGGATTGCTAAATCCTTTAAAACATGGCATTAAAGACGTAAGTCCAGATAGGATTGAAGCTGGTACAAAAACAATACTAACCGTCAGTTCGTACAATGCACACTATCTTAATCAAGCGGAACCAATTACGGCTTATTTAAAATACAATCCTCCATCTGATTCAAAAGATAAAAATCAATATTTATTAAAAGCATTGACTGTAAAACCGATAACAGACAATCAAGCCGAATTGGAATTCCACTTGCCACAGTATTTGCCAGATTCCCGGCCATTAGCCTTATTTTCATTAATAGTTGACAGTCCTTCAGATGGGGCTGCTGCCATTCCTTCCAAAATTATAATTCACCAACATCAACCTTCTTTAGAAGAAGGAATTCGCTTATGGTCGATGGATTCACATCCAAATTTTCATCAAGCAAAGCGCAGTTTATTTCCTTATCGCAACATTTTAGTTGAAACCATACGGAATACTTTTTACCATGTATCGCTTTGGTTTGCTATGTTTTTAATGTTTGGAATGTCAGTTTATTACAGTTATCGGGTGTTAAAATTCAAGGATCCGGATGCAGATCTTCGGAGTTACGCACTGGTTCGTACTGGGTTTTTCTTTGGCCTATTGGGATGCCTTACGGGTTCAATTTGGGCAAGATTTACTTGGGAAACTTGGTGGACTACCGACATTAAATTGAATATGGCTGCTCTAACCATGCTGATATATTTAGCCTACATGGTTTTAAGGGCTTCCATCGATGATTTGGACCGCAAAGCTAGAATTTCTTCTGCCTATAACATTTTTGCTTTGGTAGCAGTTATTCCCCTCATTTTTGTTTTGCCACGACTTACAGATAGTTTGCATCCTGGAAATGGAGGAAATCCTGCTTTTGGCTCTCAAGATATGGATAACAGCCTACGAGTGGTTTTTTATCCGGCTGTTTTGGGTTTTATGCTCTTAGGCCTTTGGATTGCTAGTTTGGTTTATCGGGCAGATTCTATTGCAGCAAGTTTAGATGAAAGAGATGATGAAAACTAATCCTTTTTGATTTATCAGCATAGCTCAAATCATTTTTGACGCAAAAAAGTATTAAACCATAGCAGCACTGTCGAATTGCAGCATTGTAGAATTGCAGCTTTATATTATTACAATCTTATCAGGCTCTTTTCCGTCTTCACCATAATTTCTTCAAATAATTTTGTCAAATTCTGAAATAAAGCCCAATTTCGCAGCTTGATTGCATCGATTATATGCTCCTTCAAATCCTGTATGCCTTGATCCCTTTAGTTAGTCAGCCAGAAACTGATTTTATGAGGCAAACTGGTAAGATTTATGTTGTTTTTGGAGTTTTGACCATTATTTTTATCGGAATCATCATTTTTTTAATAATTCTAGAAAGGAAGATTAAAGTCCTTGAAAAAAGAACAGATCATGACAAAATCAAGTAATGCCACATTTTTAGATAGTGTAAATCGAAATTTTGATCGAGCTGCAGCTTACACAGAAATTCCACAAGGAATTCTACAACAAATTAAAGCTTGCAATGCTGTTTATGAAATTCGTTTTCCTGTTCGCATTGGAGATAAAATTGAAGTTATTGAAGCCTACAGAGCACAACACAGTCACCATAGAATGCCTACCAAGGGTGGAATTCGTTACAATGAAAATGTAGATAAGGAAGAAGTAGAAGCATTGGCTGCTTTGATGACCTATAAATGTGCGATCGTCGATGTGCCCTTTGGCGGTGCAAAAGGTGGGGTTAAAATAAATCCAAAGGAATATACAGAAGATCAATTGGAACGCATTACCAGAAGATATACTACTGAGTTAATTCGTAAAAATTTTATAGGTCCTGGTATTGATGTGCCTGCACCGGATTATGGAACAGGTCCTCGTGAGATGGCTTGGATTTATGATACGTATTTGACTTTTAAAGGTGGAGACATTGATGCAGCAGGTTGTGTAACCGGAAAACCCGTAAGTCAAAACGGTATACGCGGCAGAAATGAAGCCACGGGGAGAGGTGTATTCTATGGTCTGCGCGAATTGTGTGACACAGGCGATGCCATGAAAAAGCTTGGATTGGAAAAGGGCTTAAAAGGCAAGAAAGTTGTCATACAGGGACTCGGAAATGTTGGTTCGTTTACAGGTAGTATCATGCAAAACGAAGGAGATATTACCATCATAGCAGTTTCTGAATACGAGGGATCAATTTATAGTGACAAAGGCATACATATTGAAGAATTGATGGCCTATCGAAAGAATACTGGCAGTATACTTGGTTTTCCTGGAACAACAAATTTACCCAACAAGGAAGCTGCACTGGAGTTGGAATGTGACATTTTAATTCCGGCAGCTTTAGAAAACCAAATTACAGCAGACAATGCACCTCGTATCAAAGCAAAAATCATAGGGGAAGCAGCAAACGGGCCTGTAACAGCAGATGCTGAAGCCATGCTCAACAAAGCAGGAATTATTATCGTCCCGGATATGTTTTTAAACGCAGGAGGTGTAACGGTTTCTTATTTTGAATGGTTAAAAAACCTTTCTCACATGCGCTTTGGCCGTATGGAAAAACGATTTGACTCCAATACCTACTCCAATTTTGTTGGACTGATTGAAAAAATGACTGCAAAACAAATTGGTGACCGTGAACGGGAATTTCTTACGAGAGGAGCCGATGAAATTGACTTAGTACGGTCTGGATTGGAAGAAACCATGGTCACTTCCTTTCAGCAAATTTGGGAAACTTACAAAACCAAAAAAGACATTGACGGACTAAGAAGTGCAGCATTTGTTTGTGCTCTTGAAAAAATATCAAACGACTATTCAAGCTTGGGCATTTTCCCATAGAAAACCCGTATTGTCCCCATACTGACCCGGGGTTGTTCCCATCATGATGGGCAAAACACGAATTTAAATGCTTATTGATTTGACTCAATACTACCTAACAGTTAAATCAGCCTGACTGCATCCATGCTGCATCGGCAGACCTTCCATAGTTTATCCGAGAATTATCAATTAATATTTGTAATTAACGTATCAATCCATTCCGTAATTCGTAGTTGAATTAACCTTATTCCTCTTTTCGTGTTCTTTATAAAAATATATAAAAAACATGAAACATCGGACCATTGAAGTAGTCGTTCCACCTCCCGAACCACATTTTGTTGGAGATGGATTTAGGGTACATAATTTTATACCAAGTGCTTATCGCCTGGATATGGAGCGTATGAGTCCGTTTATCATGTTAGACTACGGTTCAAAACATTATTTTCCACCAAGTGATACACCAAGGGGTGTAGGTGTACATCCACACAGAGGCTTTGAAACGGTTACCATAGCCTATAAAGGAAAAGTTGCTCACCATGACAGTGCTGGAAACAGCGGTGTGATTGGAGAAGGTGATGTGCAATGGATGACTGCAGCATCAGGGGTGCTTCATAAAGAGTATCATGAAAAAGAATTTAGCAAAAGTGGCGGCGATTTTCAAATGGTTCAGCTTTGGGTGAATTTACCTGCAAAGGATAAAATGTCCAAACCTAAATATCAGGAAATCCCTCATTCCAAAATGGGAGTTTTTGAATTGCCGGAACATAAAGGATCTATTGAAGTAATTGCTGGCCATTATGGGGATGTCAAAGGTCCTGCTTCTACATTTACACCTCTGAATTTATTGAATGCAAAATTGAAACAAGGCAGCCAAACGGTCTTTGCTTATCCTCAGAATTACAATACAGGCTTGTTGGTGATTGAAGGTGCCATCACTCTGAATCATACGGAACAAGTTCCTGATAATCATTTTGCCTTATTAAACAACGATGGAGAATCCTTTCATATTGAAGCAAATAAGGATAGCATCGTATTGATTTTGAGCGGATTGCCAATTGATGAGCCCATTGCAGCCCATGGGCCATTTGTAATGAATACGAGACAGGAAATCGCTCAGGCCTTTCAGGATTTTCATCTTGGTAAATTCGGTCATTTGGATTCTTAAAGGGTCTTATTGGAAATAAAAAATCTGATAAAACCTTGTATTTTATGTATTTCACAAAATATTATTCTATCTTAGCCGTTGAAATTAGGTAAATTCAATCTTTTATTTGTTAAAACTCACAGAAATGGCTGATAAATTGGATAAAATTGACGTAAAGATTCTGAATCTTTTGCAAGAAAATAGCAAAATCACCAATTTGGAATTGTCCCGTAAAATTGGACTTTCACCTGCGCCGACATTAGAACGCGTTAAAAAATTGGAGCAACTGGAAATTATTGAAAGTTATCACGCCAAAGTAAATCCAAATAAAGTACAACTAAGCATCAGCACTTTTGTGTTGGTAAATTTAGCCTGGAACAAACCTCGTGCGATGGAAAGCTTTGTCGATAAAATTAAAGGCATCGAAGAAGTAACCGATTGTTATGTAATTACAGGGGACGCAGACATACTTATGAAAATCGTTTGTAAAGACATTCAGTCATATGAAATGCTGTTGTTCAAAAAACTATCTCAAATTGAAGAAGTCGAGCGATTGAAAACATTGATGAATTTATCTGTCGTTAAAACTTCTAATAAACTTCCTATACACATTGAGGATTTAGATTAATCCTTAAAGGGATTTTCAAAAGCATTTATGTCATTTAGATCTGGCTTACTGTGGAAAGTTAAATCAAGCAATAAACCAGCTTCTTACCTTTTTGGAACAATACACCTTCAAACGCCTATTTTCTCAGATCACCAACTGTTGATTACTGAAAAAATTAATAGCTGTAATTTTTTTGGAGCAGAAGTAGATTTGGATCAGATGGAATCATCGGATTTGCAACAGTATTTTAAATTGCCTCAGTACGGAAATTGGTCAACAAGTTTACGACCGGCTCAATGGATTAAAATGCAGAAGCTAAGTCAAGAGCGTTTTGGTATTGATTTAAATCATTTTACTTCGATGTATCCTATGATTGGCTTAAATCAGCTTAGTTTGCAATTGATTGGTAGGGCGCAGGAAAAATCCCTTGATCAACAATTATGGGAGCTTGCTAAAGAAAGTAACAGGCAAATGGTCGGTCTGGAAGATTTTGACGCGCATTTTAATATGATTCGTTCAATTGAACTAAAAGATCAAATTAAAATGATTCGTGAATTATTTAAAAATCTTGAACAATCCAAAAGAAAATACAAAAAAATGATCACTGATTATAATAATCAGGATCTGCAAGCCATTTACCAAAGCAGTCGAAAAATGCTCGGTAAATACCGCCAGGTGATGTTAAATCAGCGCAACCAATTCATGTTGGTTAAAATGATTGAACTGATGAAAATTGATACGGGTTTTTTTAGTTGTGGCGCCGGTCATTTGTATGGATTGGAAGGTTTACTCCGCTTATTAAAAAAAGCTGGCTTTGTTTTGCAACCTGTGAAACTTTAAGCTGTTTATGAAATGTGCTTAATGATTTGATTTCTTCAAATCTCTTTGGTTTATCAATATTTTATGAGAACAATAATTTGTATATTCTTAGCTTGCTTTTTATATCTAGAAGCAACTCGTGCTCAGGAAAAATTCACGATCAGTGGTTATGTCCGTGAATATGGTTCAGGGGAAAGTATGATAGGAGTTAATCTTTACCTTAAAGAACAACCCAGTATCGGAACAGTAAGCAATACCTATGGTTTCTTTTCCATAACATTGGATAAAGGTCCTCACACATTGTTGTTTTCCTATTTGGGTTACGTGCCCGAGCAAATTCAATTCAATTTGACCCGGGATACTACAATGGAAATCAATATGAAATCTGGGGTGCTTATGGAAGAAATTGAAGTAAGTGCTAAGAATCCCAGACAGAATATTGAAAATACAGATATGGGGACCATCGATGTTTCTATGGAAACTATGAAAAAGCTTCCGGCTTTGCTAGGAGAGGTTGATTTATTAAAAACCCTCCAACTGCTTCCGGGCGTATCTTCTGCAACTGAAGGAACTTCAGGGATCTATGTGCGAGGAGGTGGGCCAGATCAAAATTTGGTATTGCTGGATGAAGCAATCGTTTACAATACAGGCCATCTTCTGGGTTTTTTTAGCGTGTTTAATTCGGATGCTATTAAAAATACAGTCTTAATTAAGGGAAACATTCCTGCAAACTATGGAGGCAGAATATCTTCTGTAATCGATGTCCAAATGAAAGAAGGAAACAATGAAGACTATGTTGCAGAAGGAGGGATTGGATTAATTTCAAGCCGATTTACTGTACAAGGACCCATCCAGAAAAAGAAATCTTCCTTTATAGTTTCAGGAAGACGTACCTATGTATTGGATTTGGCACAACCTTTTATTAATAATACAAAATTTGCAGGGAGTAATTATTATTTCTATGACCTGAATACCAAAGTGAATTATCAATTGAGTCAAAAAGATCGTATTTATTTAAGTGGATATTTTGGCAGGGATGTATTTAAGTTTTCAAATGAGGAAAGAGGTTTTGAAGTTGAATTGCCTTATGGAAATGCCACCGGAACCTTTCGCTGGAATCATGTTTTTAAAGATAATTTATTTTTTAATCTGGCATTGATCGCTAACAATTATAAATTTGGATTGCATGGAGGACAAGAAGAATTTCGGTTTAATGTAGATTCAGGTGTACGTGATTATTCTGCCAAAGCTGATATTGATTATTATCCAAATCCATCACACCTGATCAAAATCGGAACCCGATATACCTATCACAAACTATCTCCTAATGTAGTAAATGCAACAAATGGTGAAGTTAATTTTTCAACTAGTTTTAAGCCTAAATATGGCCATGAAACGGAGTTGTATGCATTGGATGATTGGACAATTTCTAAAAAATTAAAGCTGAATGTAGGTGCCCGATTGTCCATGTTTAATCAGACAGGGCCTTATCAATCCGGGATTGACAGCGTAAAGTATACACGTGGTGAGATAGTTAAAACCTATCTTGCACCGGAACCTCGAATCGGATTAAATTTTAATTATTCACGCACAGCTTCTATCAAAGCTGGAATTTCTGTTTCCAATCAATACATTCATTTGGTAAGCAATTCAGGAAGTACCTTGCCTGCTGATATTTGGGTGCCCAGCACAGAAATAGTAAAACCTCAACGGGGCATTCAATATGCGATTGGATATTTTAGAAATTTTATGGACAATGCCATTGAAGCTTCGGTAGAAACTTATTATAAAGATCTTCGCAATCAATTAGATTATAAAGAATCTTATGTTGAGAATTTTTCCGCTGAAATTGAAAATGAATTTGTAAGTGGAAAGGGTAGAGCTTACGGTCTGGAGCTATTTGTAAAAAAGAATAAGGGAAAATTATCTGGTTGGGTAGGCTATACTTTGTCAAAAACAGAACGTTGGTTTGATGAAATTGAAAACGGAAGGGTTTATCCTGCTGTTTACGACAGACCTCATGATTTAGTAGTTGTATTCAATTACGAATTTGCTAAAAATTGGCAGGTTTCAGGCAATTTTATTTACGCCAGTGGTAAAAGTTATACACCGATAAAAAGTGTATTTTTTATTGAAGGAAAACCCAATATTGAATACGGAGCAAGAAACAGTTTGCGATTAGATGATTATCACCGACTGGATATTTCTTTTATTTATGAAAAGCAGGAAAAGTTGAGAAAACCTTTTCACAGCAGCTGGGCATTTAGTGTCTATAATATTTACAATCGCAAAAATCCGTTTTTTACATATACTGATTTTCAATCGGATATTTTTACAGGAAATGCTTCTGCAAAATCTTTAAAAGTATCCTTGTTTACAATCATACCCTCTGTAACCTGGAATTTCTATTGGAATGCATCAAAATATTATAAATGAAAACAACGAGTTATAGTTTATTGCTGATCTTACTGAGTCTTTTATTAATTTCTTGTGAAGAAGAATTTCTACCTGCTGAATCGGTTTATAAGAAGGAATTGGTTATAGAAAGTTATATTGAAAAAAATGATGCATCCTTACCGGTTTTTGCAATATTGACCTATACGCTTCCTTTTTATTCTTCATTTAACATCGATGTGATCAATAATTCATATGTTAAAAATGCAGAAGTTACAATTTTTGATGGACAAACCAGATACGATTTGCCGCAATTGTGTCTAAATGATATTCAGGAACCTTTGAGAAGCGAGATCATAAAAAACTTTGGATACAATCCAGATAGTTTTAAAACTGACTTATGTGTTTATGTTGATTTGGCAAAGACCATTCCAGTCGAAACGGGTAAAACCTATGAGTTAAGAGCAATCACAAATGGAGATACACTCTATAGTACAACACAAATTCCGGACTTAATTCCTATTGATAGTTTTTGGTTTGACAAGCCGGCTGGCAAAAACAAAAATGACACATTTGCTCAATTATTTTGCATTATTAGTGATCTGCCAAATCAAAAGGATTATTATCGGTATTTTACAGCAGGTCAAAACGAACGATTGATTCCAAATGTGACTTCGGTAACCGATGACATTTTTTTTGATGGTCAAAAATTTAAATTTACCTTATCCGAAGCGATTAGCCGGGATGAGGATTTTGGAGATAATTCTGGTTTGTTTAAACGGGGTGATACCGTGCAAATAAAATGGTGCACCATACCACAAAGCCATTTTGATTTTTGGAATACGCTAGAGACCAGTGCAACCAGACAGGGACCATTTGCTTCCTATGTGAGAATTAAAGGAAATATAGAAGGTGGACTTGGTATCTTTGGCGGTCAAAACTGTAAAAATTACACCTTGTACGTGCCAAAAAAATAAATATGTCGAAAACCAACGAAGTCATACTCAAAGTAATTATGGATGAGGAAAATTATCCATCTGAAATATATTGGAAATCTGACAATCAACAACAGGATTGGGAAAAATGCAAGGCATTTCTCTTGTCACTTTTTGAAGATAAATCGAAAGGTACTTTAAAATTAGATCTTTGGACGAAGGATTTTCAATTGGAAGAAATGAACCAATTTATGTATTACACCTTGTTTTCTCTTTGCGAAACTTATATGAAAGCCACGCAAAATCAGAAATTGGCTAACCAGTTTATGAGTTTTGTAAACTTCTTTGGAGAGGAAAATCATATCATTGAGCGTAAATTGTCTTAATTAACAATGAATTTAAGCTCCGGCAAAAACGAGAAAAACACAACATTGACTGCCGAGAATCAAACCATTATATTCCGGCTAACCGCCCTTTGGGCTTTGAATGAATGTGGATTGGGTGGTTTTCTACATGCATTGAATGTGCCTTTTTCGGGTTTGATAATTGGAGGGATAGCCGTTGCACTCATAAGTTTTATAGCACATTTCTCAAATGTAAACAAAGGGGTTATTTTAAATTCATTAATCATAGTGTTGATTATAAAACTGCTCATGAGTCCGCACTCCAGTGTTACTGCTTATTTTGCTGTTAGCTTTCAAGCGCTTTGCGCCTTGGTATTTTACCGGATTTTAAATATTAATTTAATAAGCATTCTGTTTGTGTGTATTCTGTCCTTTCTGGAATCAGCATCCCAAAAGTTAATTACGCTAACTGTTGTTGGTGGTATGAGTTTTTGGAATGCAATAGATGTATTTGTAGAAAATATTAGCAAACAATTATTTGCTGATGGAATTACACATGCATCTCTTTGGTTGGTTGGAACTTATTTTTTCATCTATTTTGTTTTTTCCGTTTTGTTGGCCTTTTTTATTTACAGTCTTTTGGAACAATTTAAAAAGATGAATATTTCCAAAAGAGACAATCCATCATTATGGCAATTTGAGAATGTAACTGTCGCAAAACCTAAAAAGCATCTGCCAAAATGGATCAAAATTCTATTATATTCAGGTATTGTTGTGTTTGTGATTTGTACATTTTTTATTTACAACAAAGAGCAATTTTACAACAGCTTTTTATTTTATTATTTTGCCAGGACAGTTTCGGTGATTTTATTCTGGTATTACATCGTGATGCCTTATGCCATGGCATTTGTTAAAAAGTTTTTAAACAATAAAATTCCCGCTTATCAATCAGAAGTCGATGAAATCATTGAATTGTTCCCTAAACTCCGCCTGATCGTTTACTATGCCTGGAATCAAACGGCCTCATATAAGGGATTGCGAAGACTGAAGCATTTTTTTACGATTACGCTTTTCGAAATTATTAGTTTTAAATAGAATGGCAATTTTTGTCCTTACGGGTGAAATTGGAACAGGAAAAACTACTTGTTTGTACAATGAAATTCAAAATCGTTTAGGAATCGGTGGCTTTTTAAGTCCTGTTAAAGACAATAAGCGCCAATTTTATTTGATTCGTAAGAGACTTTACATTCCTATGGAAGCAAAATTGGATGTACTGGGTTCAACATTGTCGGTCGGTAGGTATCGGTTTGATTTAAACGCATTTAAAAAGGCTAAGTATCAATTTTCCGAAGATTGGAATGGTGGGCAAAAAATGGTAATCATGGATGAATATGGTCCGTTGGAGTTTAAAAACCAAGGCTTGCTCCCCGAACTGAACACATGTTTATTAGAAGCACAATCGTCAAAAGAACACCATGCATTGGTAGTAGTCAGGAGCTTGCTTTTAGATGCATTTTTAAATTTATATATAACGGATAAGGTGCTTTATAAAGAGGATCTAATTAAATTTTTCCACGAATATTAATGGATTTAGTTTCAGAAGAAATCTTCAATTGCATCTAAAATAATTTAGCGATCTGAATCGGTTTTATATAAAGCACAACATCAAGAATTACCGGAATTCCACAATTCAAAATCTTGCAAAGTATTTATTCCTTTTAGGTACTTTGGATCAGTTAATTCCACTAAAAAAGTATTCATAGTTTGCAATGCCAGTCTTGGGGATTTAATTTCATTAAAATAGTGTGATTTAATTGCCTCAAAAGCAGGCTTTCGATAAATGCTGCACAATGGAAATGCACCTCCCGTTTCCGGATTTCTGAATGCAACTGCATCGTAGGGATCGTGACTATTTTCTATCAAAAGTTCCAGGCTTTTGTCATTCATATAAACAAGATCTACAGCGACTACCAACCAATCAACAGATCCGCTGAAATTGAAAGCTTGGTAAATTCCTTCTAAAGGGCCACAATTTTGAGATTGATCTATTATAATAGCTTTCGAATTAATTGTTGAAACTTGATCCTTACGGCATGAAATATAAACCTCGTTGCAATATTTTTGTAAATGTGTTTGCCACCAAATATATAATTCTTTTTTTTCTTTTAATATTAAATGCTTTGCTTGTCCGAGACGACTGCTATTGCCTCCGCATAAGATTAATCCATAAAGTGGTGCGGTCATAAAATGTGAATCCGTTGGGCACCACAATATATATTTGCACTACCGGCTTTTAAAAAACCTATGAGACTCATTCCCATAGCTTCAGCGGTTTCAACTGCAAGACTGGACGGGGCTCCAACTGCAGCAACAACTGCAGTTCCTGCCATGCAAGCTTTGTGAATCATTTCAAAGCTGGCACGACCACTTAATAAGATTATTTTATCATCCAATGGGATGAATTCGTTCATGAGTGCTTTGCCAATCAATTTGTCCAATGCGTTGTGCCTGCCCACATCTTCTGCTTTATCCAATAAGTTTCCATCTGTATCAAATAAACCACAAGCATGAATTCCACCAGTCAATTGAAATAATCGTTGGTCTTTAGTAAGTGTATCCATCAAACTAAAAAGTGTTTTGTTTGTAACCAATGGACTTTCTTTTTTTAATAAGAAAGAACAATTGTCAAGCACTAAATCAATGCTGGTTTTTCCACACACCCCACAACTGGAATTTGTATAAAAATGTCGATCCAGCTGATCAATATTGGGATAGGCTTCGGGTTTTAAATGCACCAGAATGGTTTGTTGTTCGACAACATCTCCTTGACAACTGAATCGATATTCAAATCCATTGATCTCTTTGGTTGGATGCAACAGAATTCCTTCTGTAAATAAGAAACCTCGAACTAAATTTTCATCGTCGCCCGGCGTTCGCATCGTAATGGAGATGGTCTTATAAACAGGCTTATTATTTTTATTGTAGACTAATACAATTTCAAGGGGTTCCTCTGTTGCAACCAGGTCCTCCTTTAATTCGAATCCTTCTCTTAGTTTTTGAACGGTTTTGATTCGAAGTCCTGGATTTGAAGTATCTAACATTTGGCGGCATTGGGATTGGGAAAATTGTTTGATTCATCTTCAAAAGGTCTATCAACAAGACATTGATAATCTTTTTCTACCAATACATATAAATAGTTTTCACCTTTCAACGGGATTTTGGCGTCAAAACCAACCTGTTCGCTGCTGCACCAGGCATTGGCTATTTGGGAAGGAATATAAACCCGGAGATGGTTATTGTTAAAAGTTACGTTGATTTGGTCATGATCAGCCTCTATAAGCGAATAGTGCAGACAATCTGAAAGTCGATCCGAAAAACTAAGGCTTTCCTCTACAATTCCAAATTTTTGAAAATTGGCAACTTCGATTTGGCTTAAACGCAATCGGATGGAGTTTTTATTGGTACGTAGTTTCATATTCTTTTATTTACTAAATTAGCAAGATGAAAACCATTGCAAAGATATTCTTAAGTATGTTGATGTTTGTTAATTTGTCAACAGCTCAAACCAATTTCAGTTTTACAAATCAGGATTTTCCTCAATTATTAAAGGGAAATTTTGATCCGGATACATTTCCTAAACGCAGCATCCTTGCAGATCAACTGTTGGCCAGTTATTTGATCCAATCTCTTAATGCAGACTCATTAAAGTTTTATTTAAGTCAATTGGTTGCTTTTAAAAATCGAAACACAATCTCGGATGATCAATCCAGAGAATCCTGGGGGATTCGGGGAGCTAGAAATTATATTAAATCCAATTTAAATCGCTGGAGCCAAAAGAATGCAACAACAGGTCCTGTCCTTATCCAGTCAGATTTTGAATTCGATTTTAAAATGTGTGAAAGGCTGCGTCACACCGAATTGATGGCATTGATTCCTGGAGTAGGGCTGCAAAAAGATGAGTTGGTAATTTTAGAAGCACATTTGGACAGTCGTTGCGAAAACAATTGCGATACCACTTGTATTGCTGAAGGTGCTGATGACAATGGGAGTGGATCTGCTCTTTTGATGGAGTTAGCAAGAGTTCTAGCTCAGGTTGAATTAAATCGCTCTGTCCTCTTAATTTGGATTACCGGTGAGGAACAAGGACTTGGTGGTTCAACTTCCTTTGCAACTTATTGCAAACAAAATGCTGTAAAGATTAAAGCTGTTTTCAATAACGACATTGTTGGAGGAATCGAATGTGGAATAACGTCTTCGCCTCCTGGTTGTCCGGGTCCATTTATGTATGACAGTCTCAGGTTTCGTGTGTTTTCAGCTGGAATTACAAACAGTATGCCTAAAGCATTGGCGCGCTTGAGTCGCATTTTGGTAGAAAATAAACTCACTCCGATTATACCGAATGTCACAAAAATTGATGTAATGTTTGGGGAAGATCGTTCCGGCAGGGGAAGTGACCACATACCATTTCGAGAACAAGGATATACTGCAATTCGATTTACCTCTTCGTACGAACACGGAGACGGAAATCCTTCTCAGGCTGGATATTCAGATAGACAACATAGCACGCGAGATGTGCTCGGTAAGGATGTGGATGGGGATGGTGTGATCGATAGTTTTTATGTCAATTTTAACTACCTCAGAAACAATGCTATCGTAAATGCATTATGTGCAGCAAATGCCGCTAGCAGTGCACTGGATCAATTTTTATTGACAGTAAAATCGGAAGTGCGTGCACTTACTATTAAGATTGAAAACCCTCAAAGGGCACAAAAATTTCTATTTGGTTTGCGACGTATCAACAGTTCTTTTTTTGATACAATCGTAGCAAGCAATTTACCGGAGGTAACCATTTCAGGATTAAATCCAACTCAATACTATGTTTCTGCTTGTGGGGTAGATAGTTTAGAGTGGTACAGTATGTTTAGTCAGGAATACATAGCCAGGGTTTTAAATGCAACAGATGATCATTTGAATGTGATGCCTGTTGAACTGATACAAAATAAACCAAATCCGTTTGACGAGCTCAGTTTAATTCCTATCATAGTAAATGATCCGAGTTTTGTAAAGACAGCGAAATTGGTTTTTACTTCAGAAACAGGAATAGTTTACAAAACCATTCCTTTAAATTTAACAGAAGGTATAAATGAAATATTGTACGATTATCAATGGAATCAGTATGCCTGTGGAACCTACTTTTATACCTTATTCATCAATGGGAAACCCTTTGCAACTAAAAAAATGAACTTGCTGAATTATTAAAATTGATTTCACCAATTAAAACAATCCACTGATAATACCGTTTTCGTCAATATTGATTTTTTCAGCTGAAGGTTCATCAGGCAATCCTGGCATACGCATCATTTCTCCCGTAATGGGCACAATAAAACCTGCACCAGCAGCAATCTCTATTTGGCGTACAGTCAGTGTAAAATCTTTTGGGCGTCCTATTAAATCCGGATTGTCAGACAATGATTTTTGTGTTTTAGCAACGCAAACAGGAAGTGCTGATAAGTTTAGATTTTGAATTCGTTTTAAGTCAGCTTTTGCTTCAGGTGTGTATTCAACTCCTTTCGCTCCATAAATTTTACTGGCAATGGCAAATATTTTTTGTTCTGGTGTCCAGTCTAGTTCATAGCATGGAATGAATTTTTGATTCCAGTTATCTGCAAGGTGTGCAACTTTTTCTGCCAGCTCGATAGCTCCTTCACCACCTTTAGCCCATACTTCTGAATACACTGCATCAGCTCCATAAACACTACTGCGCTCTTTAATAACGGCAAGTTCTTCTGGAGAATCACTTACAAATTTATTGATAGCAACAATTGCAGGTAAATTAAATTGACGTGCATTTTCAAGGTGTTTTTCAAGATTTGCACATCCTTTTTCCACTGCTTTTGGGTCTGGCTCTGATAAGTTTTTTAATGATTTTCCGCCATGGTACTTTAATGCGCGTACAGTGGCTACAATCACAGCTGCATTTGGTGACAATCCAGCTGCACGGCATTTGATGTCTAAAAACTTTTCTGCACCCAGATCAAATCCAAAACCAGCTTCTGTAACAACATAATCTGAAAGGGACATTCCCATTTTTGTGGCTATAATTGTATTCGTGCCCTGAGCAATGTTTGCAAAAGGGCCTCCATGGATAATCGCTGGGTTACCTTCAATGGTCTGTACTAAATTTGGTTTAATGGCATCTTTTAACAATGCTGCCATCGCTCCTTCGGCTTTGAGGTCTCGTGCGAAAATTGCTTTTTTATCCCAGGTAAATCCAATGAAAATATTACCCAATCGGTTTTTTAAATCATGAAGGTCCTTCGATAGACACAAGATCGCCATAATTTCAGAAGCCGCCGTGATATCAAAACCGGTTTCTCTGGGAATGCCGTTTCCTGTTCCACCAAGACCAATGGTAATCCGTCTGAGTGAACGATCATTCATGTCCATAACCCGTTTCCAGGCTATTGTGCGTGCATCCAATCCAAGTCCAAATTTTTTATTTTGAAGGTTGTTGTCGATTAATGCGGCCAATAAATTATGTGATTTTTCAACTGCTGAAAAATCTCCTGTAAAATGTAAATTGATGTCTTCCATGGGCAGAACTTGCGACCAGCCACCGCCGGTAGCACCTCCTTTTATTCCAAATACAGGACCCAGCGAAGGTTCTCGTAAGACAACAGTAGTCTTTTTGCCAATCCGGTTCAATCCTTCAGAAAGTCCAATCGATGTGGTAGTCTTACCTTCTCCTGCAGGTGTAGGAGAAATTGCAGAAACCAGGACCAGCTTGCATTGCTTTAGCTTTTCTTCATCAATTAGGTTTAAAGGCAGTTTTGCCTTAAAAGAACCATATTGTTGAAGCTGATCTGCTTGAAGGTTTAACTTTTCAGCTACTTTTGTGATTGGTTTAAGCGCAATCGATTGCGCTATTTCTATATCGGACTTTAATTTTTCTGAACCCATTGGATATGTATAATTTAGACGGTCTACTTATATCAAAAATGACACCAATTGTGCTTGTAAGCCTGATTTTTATGATTTCTTGCAAAAACAAGGAGATGAATACTTCCATTCCTAAAATCATGACCTACGATACCATACCGCAAGAGAAGGTCCATTTTCCTCAAGAAAAGCATTTAAAAAATGTTCGCCAACTTACATTTGGAGGAAATAATGCTGAAGCATACTGGAGTTTTGACGGGACTATGTTGACATTTCAATCCGATTATGCCAAATGGGGTGCAACGTGTGATCAGATTTTCTATTTCAACCCCTTTAAAGACGATCTGGCAATTGAAAAACCTCATCTTATTTCCAGGCGAGGGGGACGAAATACCTGCTCTTATTTTATGCCTGGAGATTCCATGATCATTTATGCATCCACACATCGTGATAGCGCTGAATGTCCGCCAGTTCCAGAACGAAAAGTAGGAGGGAAGTATGTTTGGCCAATCTATTCTTCCTACGATATCTATGTCGCAGATCTTCGTGGAAATATCAGGATGCAATTAACCAATATCGATGGATATGATGCTGAACCAACCATTTCTCCGAAAGGCAATAAAATTGTTTATACAGCCTTGCGTCAAGGTGATTTGAATCTATGGACCATGGACATCAATGGACAAAATAAGAAGCAAATTACCTTTTTACCGGGTTACGATGGGGGAGCATTCTTTTCGCCAGATGGAAATAAAATTGTTTTCAGAGCTTCTAGACCTCCAACTTCAGAATTAAGAGCAGAATATTATGGATTGCTTCAACAAGGATTGGTGCAACCTACAGAAATGGAAATCTTTGTTTGTGATTTAGAGGGTGGACATTACCAACAAGTGACCAATCTCGGCAAAGCAAATTGGGCTCCATATTTTCATCCATCTGGTAAGAAAATTATATTCTCTTCAAACCATGCAGGAACGAAAGGTTATCAATTTAATTTGTTTATGATCAATTTAGATAGCAGTGGTTTGGAACAAATAACATTTGATCCCGTTTTTGATTCATTTCCAATGTTTTCCCCGAATGGAAAATATCTGGTATGGTCATCCAACAGAAACAATGGTGGAACACATGATACGAATTTGTTTATGGCAGAATGGGTTGACTAATTGAGTTGCTCCTGATTAAAGAGGATGCCCTTTTTTGCATCATAACTGGCTACGCCAGATTGCAAGTACAGTTCTTTTTTATAAGGATATTGTCGTGCATCAATGATGTAAACTTTACAACCTATAGCCTTTCGAAGTTCATCGTTTGATTCTCTCCAGCACATGGCCAATTCTTCGGTTGTTTCATCGTAGTTCTTTTTCCATTTGCGGGTAAACATCACTTCAAGGTACATGATCCCATTTCTAAAATTAACCAAGCGACTGGACAAGCCATAATTAATTCTATAGACTACATCTGATTTTAGAAGATGTTTGCGGTTAATTTCTTTAATATTGATTGCCATAAACCCAATGGCACATAAACTATGCCATTTTTATAAAGGCAAGTGGGTATTATTGTCTTTTTATAATTATATAACTATGATATACAATTACTTATAAATAATTAAATAAAATAATATGTTTTTTTGAAACTTGTAAAAACAACGAGTCTAAAGGCTTAATTTTTAATGATTGCAAGTCTTTTAATAAACTGTTTTTCACGATTTGAAAAAATAGCAATGTAATAACCTGCATCCAATTCATCCAGCATCCATTGGGTCCCTTTGGATTTTAAGTTCATGGTTGAATGTTTTATTAAATGCCCCATGCTGTTGTATAAAAAACAATCAACTCCATTTTGATCTTTATCAGAATGAATTGTAATAAACGAATTAAAGGGATTTGGGGATACAATTATTTCAAGTTGAATGAGTGCATCGGCACCACTTATTTTACTGCAATTTGCAGATTGATTGCAATACGTTCTTTTAGCTAAGCTGCAATCCAAAACAAATGGATTGGGTTTCTGATCCTGGTAATTTGCAATCAGGTATGTCCGCTTCCATTCCAATGAATCAGTTGGATCCTTTAAATGCCAATCGCAAAGAGTGGAACGCATGCTTTCAAAAAAACTCCGATCGGCTTGCAATTCATACATCGTAAAAAAATAAAAAATAGCCCTTGCCACATTTCCTTTGTGATCTTCACGTGGTTCAAACATTCCATTAATTGATTCGCTGTATTCATCAATTTGTTGAGTTGGAATGGTTGTTTGAACAAATGATTTATAAAACCAATCATCGGTTTTTTGATCTTGAATTTCTCCAAAAGGATAATTGCTTCGAGCTTCATTAACAGCCGCTCTGGCGGGAAATAAATGATGCATATCAGATCGAGCATTTCCGTTTTCAGCACCTTTGCTTTGTGGAAAACTGTGCTCGCAATTAATTCCATTAGCATTTCCATTTTTTGAAAGATATCCAATCGGATCTGAAGAAGCAGGACTCAAATACAAAGTATGATTTGTGTACACACATGAAACTGAATCATGTACATTATAAATTTCCTGATACATTTTAATTCTTGCATTTGAATAATCCAATACATTGACAGGTTTGTATTCCTGAACCAATTTGTTAATTAAAACAAATGAGCTATCATTAGGAAAAATAGATATTTGTTTATACTGAGCAATTCCAAATTCAAAATAGACCAGGATAAGTCCAAAGCTTAACCAAAAACTGAAATCATGTTTAA
Source organism: Saprospiraceae bacterium (assembly GCA_016787575.1). Lineage (GTDB taxonomy): Bacteria > Bacteroidota > Bacteroidia > Chitinophagales > Saprospiraceae > Vicinibacter. The sequence continues at coordinate 157,557 of JAEUUO010000028.1, forward strand.
ACATAGCGTAAAGATCGCATCTTTATTTAATTTTACAGGGTGAATATTGAATCATTCAGAAATTACTGTCTTTCATTGGACTTTGTTGAAGAAGGCTTTCCTTTTGGCCCGGATACATTGGTGTTTAAGGTAAAAAGTAAAATATTTGCAATCACCAGTTTAAATGCTGAATTCCTTAAAGTTAATTTGAAATCAGACCCGGTAAAAGCAATTGTTTTGAGAGAGCAATACGAAGAAATTCAACCTGGTTTTCATATGAATAAGAAACATTGGAATACAGTAAATTTTGAATCCAGGCTTTCAGATAAATTTTTAAAAGAGCTTATCAACGATTCTTATAAATTGGTTTGCAAATCCTTGCCATTAAAAGATCGATTTTAAATCATGCAGGAAATAGATTATTTGATAGTTGGCAGTGGAATTGCCGGATTGTGTATTGCAGAATGCTTGCATTCTGAGCATGCATCAATATTAATTATCAACCAACCATTATCCGGTGAGGCTAGTATTGTTAGTTCTGGATTGATAAATCCAATAACGGGTAAACGTTTTGTAAAATCCTGGAATTACCATGAAATCGAAAAAACATTTCTTGCATTCTATTCAAATCTTGAAGACAAACTTCAAATAAAATTTCTTTCAGAATTGCAATTGATAGAAACCTTGCATTCTGCTGAAGAAGAAAATCAATGGTTAAGTCGTACAGCAGATCCAGAATACATGGATTATATGGGAGTTTTGACTGCAGAAAAAATTCCGGGTTTTAGAAAAGAGGAATTAACTGTTTATGGACGAATTAATAAAGCCTATCGGGTGGATGTCGAACTATTGCTTTCAACTTGGATGGATTATTTTAGAAAGCAGGAATGCTTCAGAGAGGAATTGTTTGATTACAATGAAATTCAAATAAAATCAAACAGTATTCATTACAAAGCAATGCGCATAAACAAATCAATTATTTTTTGTGAAGGCTACCGCCTGGTGCACAACCCATATTTTAATTGGCTTCCTTTATTTTCTTTGAAAGGTGAGTGTTTGCAGTTTTACTGCGATCACCTTTTACAAGATCATATTTTTAAATCCACATACGCAATTGTCCCAAAAGGAAAGCATCGATTTTGGTGTGGTTCTAATTTTGAATTGGACCAAATGGAATTAAATTGTACCAATATTGAAATGGAGAATCAATTAAATTTTGTAAAGAATTTAGTAGAAGCCCCAATAGAAATTATAAACCATGCTTTTGGAATCCGACCTGCAATCAAAGACAGGAGGCCAGTTCTTGGCAAGCACCCGGAAAATTCCCGTTTGATTGTATTTGGAGGCCTTGGAACCAAAGGATTTTCAATAGCCCCATATTGTGCAATCGCCCTGAAAGATCATCTAGTGCATTCAAAACCGCTTCCAAAAAGCACAGATATAGGCAGATTTTTAAAAAAGCACTATCAAAACCATTCATAATTGCAAAGAAGTAAAATAAAATCACGGATCTGAATTTTGGCAGCCTGTATTTTTTTAATTGGATTATTTTTGCAGCTTTAAAAAAAAGAACATGGTTCTTGGCATATTAAAGGAAATCAGAGCAGGCGAAAAACGGGTGGCACTAAATCCACAAATAGCAAAGCAGTTTATTGAAAAAGGTTTTCAGGTAAAGCTTGAAAAATCAGCAGGAGAAGCCTCTTCCTACAGGGATCAAGATTATGAAAGTGTCGGTGTTTCACTGGCTGCTTCCAAGGAAGAATTGTTACAATCTTGCGATCTGGTACTAAAAATCAACCCTCCTGGTTTAGATGAAGTAAAAATGGCTAAACCAGGTATAACCTGGCTCAGTTTACTATACCATTTAACAAATACAGAACTTATACAGGCCATAGCAACAGCAGGCCAATCTGCAATATCAATGGATGCAATTCCCAGGATTTCCAGAGCGCAAAGCATGGACGTATTGAGTTCCCAGAGCAATCTGGCAGGTTATAAAGCCGTATTACTGGGGGCTGATCAAATGACCAGAGCATTTCCGTTGATGATGACAGCAGCTGGAACGGTCAGCCCTGCCAAAGTTTTGATATTTGGGGTAGGAGTAGCAGGCTTACAAGCCATTGCAACCGCGAAAAGACTTGGCGCTGTAGTTGAGGCCACAGACGTTCGGGCAGAAACCAAAGAACAGGCAGAATCGTTAGGTGCTAAATTTATTAGTGTAAAAGATGATGGAGTAAAAACAGAAGGCGGTTATGCCAAAGAAGTAACTCCGGAATATTTGGCTAAACAAAAAGAAGCTGTAAACAAAAGCTTGTACAATGCCGATTTAGTGATCACAACAGCTTTGATTCCTGGTAAAAAGGCTCCTCAATTAATCAGTGCCGAACAAGTTTCCAAGATGAAGTATGGTGCTGTTATCGTTGATATGGCAGCCGAACAAGGAGGTAATTGCGAATTAACAAAAGATGGACAAGTAATTATCGAACACGGAGTAAAAATTGTTGGAATAAATAATCTGGCGTCTAGTTTAGCAACGAATGCCAGCGAATTGTATGCTAAAAATGCATTTAATTTATTGATGCATCTATCTTCAAAAGATGGATTTAAAAATGATCGAGAAGAAGAAATAACCAAAGCGACTTTAATTGTTGATAACGGAAAAATACTTAGAAGCTAATGCAAATACTGGAATTTATAAGTACACACATCCAAACCATTTATTTGGTTATCCTGATGATATTTGTAGGAATCGAGTTAATCTCACATGTGCCTTCAGTGCTGCATACACCCCTCATGTCGGGTGCAAATGCCATTCATGGGGTTGTGATTATAGGAGCAATTATTGTAATGGGACAAGCAGAAGAAACCCTTCACCTAATTTTGGGTTTTGTCGCCGTAATTCTCGGAACCCTTAATGTTGTTGGTGGATTTGTTGTGACAGATCGTATGTTGGAAATGTTTAAGAAAAAGAAATGATGGAGCATTTATTGGAAGTAATCTATTTGATAGCAGCCGTGACATTTATGCTCGGTTTGAAGATGTTGAGTAAACCCGATACTGCTAGAAAAGGCAACAGCATTGCAGCATTTGGGATGATATTGGCAATTTTTGCAACCATATTTATATATCGGGATGCCCATGGAATGCATCTGAAAAATCTGTGGTGGATTTTTATTGCATTGATTATTGGAACAGTCATCGGTTATTTAATGGCAAAGCGCGTTCAAATGACTGCCATGCCACAAATGGTTTCTTTTTTTAATGGAATGGGAGGTGCGTGTGCAGCAATCATTTCTATTATTGAGTTTGGACATTTAGAGTATGGAATGCCTGAAGACTTTTCATCTAAAATAACCATCATCCTTGCAGGTCTAGTGATCGGGACCGTATCCTTTGCCGGTAGTATGATTGCTTTTGGAAAACTGGAAGGAAAGATTAACGATTATTGCATGCCAGGACAGCAATTTTTTAATGTCGGATTGCTTCTGGCCATCTTTGCTGCTTCCATTTTATTTGGAACAGAAATTATTGGGGGTAGTGCATGGTTTTATAGCATTTTGGGATTGTCTGTTTTGTATGGCTTATTGTTTGTGTTTCCAATTGGCGGTGCCGACATGCCAGTCGTTATTTCGCTTTTAAATTCATTTACAGGCGTAGCAGCAGCATGCGGCGGATTTTTATACGACAACTATGTAATGCTTATAGGAGGCATTTTGGTGGGTTCTGCTGGAACGATTTTGACCGTCGCAATGTGCACAGCAATGAATCGTTCTTTGCTTAACGTGTTGGTAGGAAATTTTGGAGGAGGATCAGCCGCTGCTGGTTCGGGCTCTACCCAGGGTTCAACTAAAGAAATTTCCCTTTCCGACGCCTCAGTTTTGATGAAATATTCTAAGAAAGTGGTAATCGTTCCTGGATATGGACTTGCTGTTGCACAAGCTCAACACATTTGTCATGAATTGGAATCCATTTTAGAAGAAGAAGGAGTAGATGTGAAGTATGCAATCCATCCTGTCGCAGGACGAATGCCAGGCCACATGAACGTATTGTTGGCAGAGAGCAATGTAAGTTACGACCAATTGATTGAAATGGAAGAAATTAACCCTGAATTTAATTCTACAGATGTAGTTTTGGTTGTAGGAGCTAATGATGTAGTCAATCCCGCTGCTAAAACAGACCCAAGCAGTCCTATTTATGGAATGCCAATATTGGAAGTGGAAGACGCAAAGAATATAATCATCCTGAAACGATCTATGAAGGCTGGCTATGCAGGCATTGACAACGAGCTCTTTTACAGGCCTAAGACATATATGTTGTTTGGAGATGCCAAAGATTCGCTTACTAAATTGGTCACACAGATAAAAGCCAGTTAGAAATGAACACATTTTGATTATGTGAAATCCTTAAGAAATTATTAGGAAATTCAGTCAAAATGCTAAAAAACACAGCCACACAACACTAAAGTTAAAAAATATATTTTTAAATGCTTGATAATTAATGTTTTAATTAATAAAAAAAAATTAATAAATATTTCTTGCATTTGATTATTGCTTATATATTTGCAATGGAATAGTGCGGAAGCGTCTATGCCTTTTTGTTTTTAACCAAACTCAAGACTTTCATCTACCGGACGAAGCAACCTCTAGATTAAGTCGTCATAGTATTTATGCCATATTTTGACCTGAGTCAAGATATAAGTCTGTTTGTGTTATTGACAATTTAGCATAGAAATTTTCAATCTATTTCTATTTAAATTATTAAAAAATCGATCTCATGAATGGCTTTAAATTTTTACTTTTTACTTTTTTGCTTTTTGGTGCTTCAGTAGTTAGCGCTCAAAAAACGGTTTTACCTGCATTAAAGGATAACCAGTCAGCAAAATCCTTAATCACTGATGAAATCAGTAATTTGAGGGCAATTCTTAAATCAAATCCTTCTCAAGAGCTAAAAGACAAATTAGATTTGTTTAAATTGGCTTTAAGTTATTTAAATGAACCTTCAATCATTAAAACGACGACAGATTATGCTCTTACTTCTGCATTTTTAAATAATGAAGTAAATAAAACTGGGGTTGAAGATCAAGTTGCCTTCAATCGCTTTTATGCTAAAAACTGGAGCCAAAATTTTATTGATTTGGTAAACCTGGTAAAAATTTAATCCCATTTTAGAATAGACTCTTAATTCAATCTCATGAATAATTATTTATTGAAGCAAATGAAGTTTCAAATTAGCATGGTGATGCTGATTTTATCTTCTTGTTATTATTTAAATGCACAAACCTTTACAGGTAGCATTATTAATACTGCTGGTAACAGCTTGATTCCTTCAACTGGAACAGGTGGTTGCACAGTAGCACCCCAAACGACTGGAGGTACAATTTTTAACAATGTGGTTACTGGACTTTCAGGAAACTGTGTTCGTTTGTCAAGCATTCAAATCAATTTAACCCATACCTGGGATGATGACTTAGATATTTTCTTAAGAAGTCCAACTGGTCAAATTTTAGAGTTGGTAACAGACTGGGGTGGTTCTGCAAATAATTTTACGAATACAATTTTTTGTGATACTTCATGTACAGTAATTACTTCTGGAGCTGCACCATTTACTGGAATTTTTAAGCCGGAAGGTACATTAACTGCAACAGCTTGTGGAACTACAATTACTCCAAATGTTCAGGCATTAAATGCATTTACAGCTACTAATGGTACGTGGGAGTTAGTAATCAAAGATGACGTTGGTGGAGATGTTGGGGTAATGTTGGCTTGGTCATTGAATTTTGAAAACATTGCGGATATTGAAAGTCCAGTTGGAACTACGATTCTGCCAATGGCACCTGGCACATGCACACCTTTAGGTGGGGTAGCTTGTTTGTCACCAAATATTACAAGTTGTGCAAGAACCAACAATGGTATATTTTATTCATTATCACTTCCTGCAAATCGTTTTAATAAATGCCTTTATACTAGATGTAATGGCACAGTTAACTTTCCTGGGGCAGGAATGTATACAATTTATTGGTTGAGTCTCAACGGTTGTGCTGTCGATACAGCCTCACAACGAATTACTGTTTTGGATAATGAACCACCTACAATCATGGGTTGTCCAAAAGCTGTTAATATTAATTTAGGACCAGGAGAATGCCAGGCTGCATGGGATGCACCTCCTTTTATGGCAATGGACAATTGCCCATTTTCCGGCCCGCTTACTACTTCACAAGGATGTAATTTGGGTGCAAATAACTTTTTAACTGCTCCTGGATTTTTAGTTGGATTGATGTTTAGTGTACAAAATGCAAGTGCCCAATTGATGAAAGTCAAAGGCTTGAGCTTTATGCCTGATAATGTTTTTGGTGATATGTATCGGGTTTATGCCAGCAATGTTAATTCTGGATATTTGCCAATCGCTAATAATCCTGCAGCTTGGGTTTTGGTTGGAAATGATATGCAAAAAATTGGTCAAACTACTTTCCCACCACCAATTCCAAGGCTTTTGACTCAATTTAATTTAAATACAGTTGTGGATATTCCACCTGGAGAAACTAGAGGTTTTGCAATTTATGGATCTGCTCCTGCTGTTACGCAGTATTATGTAAATGGCGCTGCACCTTGTACAACCATGTTACAAGGTGATGCTAATTGTAAAATTGATGTAAGAGATGGTAGAGTTCAATATGGTACCGCATACTTCCAAGTATCTGGTACATTTTCAATTAGAATGTTTAACGGTAATATTGACTATTCTTTAGGTCAGGATATCATACCACTGGTACAAACATGTGGTCAACCTTACGGTCCAGGATCTTACTTCCCAATTGGATGTAAAACTCTTTGCTATGAAGCAACAGATGCTGCAGGTAATAAAACTACCTGTCAATTTGATGTTTGCGTCATTCCTTATGCTAATACAGTTACAGCTTTAGCTTGTCATGATGAAATTCAAATTAGTCTTGATGAAAATTGTAGTGCTACCATAGGTGCAGATGAAGTTTTAGCAGGAGGCCCATATCGTTGTTATGATGATTACAATGTAGAGGCAAGAGATTGGATAACAAATGCGATTATCGATCGTCAACCAAATGTTCCTGGTGTTCAGGTTTCTTCTCAGGATATTGGACGTCAATTAAAACTTACTGTTAGAGATCCGCGCACTGGCAACAGCTGCTGGGGTCATGCTACTGTTGAAGATAAATTGCCACCAACGATTGTCTGCAGAGATACCTGCGTACCTTGTTACTCAAGCATTACTCCATTTTATACCGGTACACCTGTTGTTAGAGAAAATTGCAGCAGTTATACCTTGACCTATTACGATGACGACACTCAAGGAAGTTGCGCTTTGGGTTATGATCGAGTAATAATTCGTGTTTGGACTGCAACTGATCCATATGGAAACAGAGCAAGATGCAATCAAAGAATTCAAGTTTCATTAGGTACACTTGCAGATGTTGCAGTGCCAGCTAGCAGAGATAATGTCGACGCTCCAATGTTAAATTGCAATGAGAAAATTTACGATAAAGACGTAACTCCACATTACTTGTCATATCCATATTGTGTTGATGGCTACTTGTTAGACTCTGCACATTGGTTTGCAACCGGTGGTTTCTTGCCAAGTCCAAATGGTGACTTAGCTGGAGAACGTTTACCAAGAATTTTAGGCTGGAACTGTTTGGATTCAGGTCCATTTACAGGCCATCCAAACCCATTCCCTGTTTATTATCCTGCTCACCCAAGCTGGAGAGCAAACAATCCAGTTTGTTGGGGACCAGATGAGGTAGTTATGTGGGAAGGTACAGGATATCCTGGCAATGCATACTGCAGAAATTTGGGTATCAATTACAATGATATAACTATAGACTTAAGAACTCCTGGTTGTGACGCAGGTCCAATTGGCTGTTTTAAAATAATACGTCAGTGGACTGTAGCGGATTGGTGTACTGGATTGATCGGTGGTCATAACCAAATTATAAAAGTAGGAGATGGCTTCGGACCAGAAATTCTGTATCCAGATACAGTCAACGTTAATATGGAAGTTTGGACATGCACAGGTCGTTGGGAAGTTCCACCAGCCTGGTTGAGAGACAATTGTTCAAATGAAATTCATTATTCTGTTCGTGTGGATGATGGTACTGTTTTGGGTGATGAAGACAATGGATATGTTGTAATCAATATGCCTGTTGGTGTTCAAAATGGATACATTGTTGCAACGGATTGTTGCGGTAATCAAACCAAGAAAAGAATTGCTTTAAATGTATTTGATAACGTTCCTCCAATTGCAGTTTGCGAGCAAAAAACAATAGTAAGTATAAACGGTAACCAGTCACCTGGTGAAAACTTTGCAAAAGTTTTTGCAGAATCTTTCGATCAGGGAAGTTTTGACAATTGTCAGCCACACATATTCTTCAAAGTGATCCGTATGGAACATTTGAGAGGGACCAACAACGGTAGCAATGCTAACCAAGCTGATAACGGTACAAATTGTTCTGGTATCAACGGTGATGACAACCCATTATTAGATGGTAACCAAATTTACTTTGATGACCATGTTAAATTCTGTTGTTCTGATGTTGGTAAAACTGTAATGGTAGTATTCCGTGTTTACGATCGTGAACCAGGCCTTGGTCCAATTCCGCCCGCTCGTATGAATCCAGGAGGAGTTTTGTTTAACCGTTTCAGCGATTGTATGGTTGAAGTTGAAGTACAAGATAAGAGTGTACCAACCGTAGTTCCTCCACCAAATATCGTGGTAAGCTGCTGGTTCTGGTTTGACGTTGATAAAATTGACGATCCTAATGATCCTACTTTCGGTAGAGTTGTAACGGATCTTTCAGATAGACATAAAGTAGTTACCAATGACTTGGTTTGTTACAACTACTGTGTACGTAACGACATTACCGGATATCCTGGTTATGTACCTGGTGCACCACCATCTAACCCACCAGCTTGGAACAGAGCTTGTGATTACTACAGAAGC
>JAEUUO010000006.1 GCA_016787575.1 Saprospiraceae bacterium
CACCTGCAATTGCACCGATTGCTGCCGCTGTTACACCATCAACAAATGCTTTAATAGCAGGATTTTTTCCATACTTTTTGAAATAAGGAGCGGGAATGACCGTGAAAAGATAGCAGGGTAAGAATGTCGCAAGTGCTGCAATACAAGCTCCGGGAAATCCTCCAACTAAATAGCCAATAAATCCAACCGTAATGACAACTGGTCCCGGAGTTATCATGGTTACCGCAACCGCATCCAAAAATTGTTGTTCCGTCAGCCATTGATGTTCATTTACTACTCCTCCATATAAAAATGGAACTATAGCAAGCCCACTGCCGAAAACAAATGCTCCTGCTTTTGAGAAAAACCAAAACAGTTGTGCCAATTTCCCTGTGACTGAAATGCTTGTAATTGATAGCAACGTTAGAGAAACAGGAAAAAAGGAGTTTACTGATTTTAAAAATTTCGGTGGTGCTTTAACGAACCACATCAAAACACCCGCAGCCACAACGAGGGAAATAATTTCTGTTTCTGTAATAAATGTAGTTACTGCAAGCAAAATAAATATTCCCCAAAGCAGATAATCTTTTCCAATGGTTTTCTTTGTCAGTTTGTAGCTACTGATGGCAATTATTCCGATTACCGCTGCACCAACCCCATAAAATACGGCTTGCATCCACGGCAATCCTCCAAATTTCACATAAGCAAAGCCGATAGCAAGTACCATTAAAAAAGACGGTATCACAAACGTAACTCCTACAATGGTTGCCCCAATAATGCGGTAGTGAACATAACCCATATAAATGGCAAGTTGGGCTGCAAGTGGTCCTGGGGCCAGTTGAGCCAATGCAAGACCTTCTTTATATTCGTCTTCTGTTACCCATTTTCTTTTTTCCACAAGGTCACGGTGCATATAGCCAACAAGTGCAACAGGCCCCCCAAAACCAATTGTTCCTAGTTTTAGAAAGTAAAGGGTTAAGTCCTTTAATGAATATGGAATTTTATTTTCGGACATGGTTGCATGGATTATTTCTGGTGCTATCTCGGCTCATTTCAAAACTTTTCTTTTCTCCTTGTGATAATTCGTTCAGAATATTTTTATAATTTCTGTTCAATGTATTTAATTCCTGCTGTAAACTATCAATAATTGGCTGGTGCTTACCGATTATACTGTTCCAAGAAGAATCAATTTTACTTTCGAGCAATTCAACTTGCTGCGATTTATTCTGAATTTCAGAATCGTTGTTTAACTCTTCATTTATTTTTTTGATGTTTTCCTTCAATAATGAAATTTTTGTATCTCTTTTTATTTGCAAATTTTCAATTGTCCTTTCATATTCAGGAGTAGATATGTGTCCGTATTGTGCACTATGTTTGTCCGTCTTTTTCCTGTACTCTTCGCCAAACTTTATCAATGCCTCTGCTATTTCCTGATTCATCAATTCAATCCTGTTCTGAAAGGGAACGGATAATAAATTCAATTCCTGTAACAGATTTTCTTTTTCTAAAACAAGTGGTGCAATTTGACTAACCGAATCATCCTGTATCATTTGTTCTTCTTGTTGATATGCACATTTTGTTTTTGCATAATCATTGAGCCAATTTTCTGTTTTATTTCCGCAGCTGTTCAGCATTACCGAAAGAGCAACAACTAAAAAAACAGATATGCTTCTTAAAAAAATCATTGCTTAATTATTTGAAGCATTAATTTTCAAATCATCAAAATACGTAACCGCATCTGCCTTTGTCCAAAAGCCGATTAGTCCTGCCGATTTGAATGTGTCGTCTGTTGATTCGATTAATTTATCACCATTGAGCGAACAGGTAACTTTATTTCTTTTCATTTCTATGGTCATGGTAAACCATTCTCCTTGTTTTATGTCGCTGTCTGCACTTTTCAACTCTTCCCTTTTGCTATCTACCACCCTGTAAAAACGGAAATTGTTTTCAAGCGGATTGTATCTCGCCACATAATAGTTGTTCTTGTCTATGTAACGCCAAACGAGTCCGCCACCTTGGTCTTCTTCACCTGATATGGCTTTTATTTTCACCGAAGCTGAAAAATCATTGTAAGCTACTTTATCTAAAACAAGCAGGTTATAACAGCTGCCCGAATTTTCGGCTTGTTGTACAACCACTTTATTGCCAATGTCATTTATCACATTCCATTTAATGCTTTTGGCTTTATTGGTGGCGTCAGCAACAAATCCCGAAGGCAATTTTCCTTCTGTTTCATTTTCAAAATTGACAAGCGTATCGCTGCCCATCTTTTCGTAGGAAACCGTATTTTCTGTTTGGTTACTTTTTTGTGATGCACTATTGCATGAGGTAATGCCCAGCAATAGTGCAATGGAGATTAAAAATGTATTCATGATTATTCGTTTTTAAATTTATTTTCTAAAAGTTTTTCCTTGAATTCTGACCGGAACGTATAGGCAAAAATGAGCATGACTGCACGAGTGTC
>JAEUUO010000011.1 GCA_016787575.1 Saprospiraceae bacterium
CAGAATATGCCATTTACACTTTACGATTGGGATGTTTCACAAGTCACAGATGGAGCCTATGATTTGAGGATTGTATCCAATTGTTCTTTGGCAGAAAAAGCGTCAGAGACGCATTCAGGAATTATTGATCGCATCAATCCACATGCTTTCGGTGCTCCTTCACCAGCAGATGGAATTTTATCACCCAACGATGAGATATCAATAAAGTTTAATGAACCCATTGATTTGGGATCCATCAATCCTGCATTTAATTTTGATATCAGAGGAATTGTAAATGGAACAGATGTTGATCATGCGACTTCATTGTTGTTTGATGGAATTGATGATTGTATGACTATCAATGGAGGCGTTCCATTAGACAATCGAGATTTTACGATTGAACTGTCAATCAAACGAGCTTCTTTGGGACAACAAATTATATTATCTCAGGGAGTAGATGTCAATGAACGCATTTCGCTTTCATTTGATGCAAATAATAAATTGGTTTTCACCATTAACAATTCAACGGTAACGTCGACCACTGCGATCAATGATTTTAACTGGCATTACATTGCTTTAAGTTATAATTATAAAACGGAAACTGCTACGATGTACCTTGCTGATGCTGCAACAACCGCTACAGTTATTAATACAGGAGCTACCAGCATTCTTGCCAAGTATATTGGATCTTCCAACATGATTATTGGAAAAAACAGTGTAGCAACGCAACCAGTATATCCATTTAAAGGTAATATTCATGAATTGCGAATTTGGAGTAAAGCACGTTCATTGGCAGAGTTTTCACTTTATAAATCCAAGTTACTTGCAGGTACAGAAGCAGGATTGTTATTCAACTGGAGAATGGATGAAGCGAGTGGTAATCTATCAGTCGAACATTTAAAACGCAGAGATGCAATCATCAATGGTCCAACATGGCAAATTTCACCCAATGGATTTGCTGCTGATTTTACTGCAGCAACTGCTTATGCAAAAGCAAGCACTGCCAATATTGCTATCACCGATGAAATGGATTTTACATTGGAGTTTTGGTTTAAATCTAATCAAGCAGGAGTAGCTAGTTTGTTTTCAAATGGTACCGGAGACGGTTTGCAATCAGATTCATTGGTGTCCTGGAATATTGAAAAAGATGCAGCTGGTATGATCCACATCAAACACAATAAAGTAGATTTTGTAGCTACCACAAAAAATTATTTTGATGGAAGCTGGCATCACATGGCATTGGTAATGAAACGGGAAGGCAATTTATCCGTTTACATGGATGGATTATTTGAGAGTTCGATGTTAGCTACTAATTTCAGGCAATTGAGTGGAGCATGCATGTATCTCGGTGCAAAAGGATATACCATTGCTCAAACTGAAACCGTCAATAATTATTTTAAAGGAGGCATGGACGAATTCCGCTTTTGGAATTTATCCAGAACCAGCGAACAAATTTTACGCGACAAACAAAACAGGATGATTGGCGATGAGCTTGGATTGGAAATGTATTTGCCGTTTGAAGCATATACAAAAGATCCAAGTGGCATTCACGTATTAAGTCAAACCTTTATTGATCAGGCTTTGGTCAAACATACAATAACTCCTAATGGAGCTACATTGGTCAATGTTACACCTACAATCAAAATTCAAAGACCGATTCGACGCATTGCATTTGATTATTCAGTAAACAACGATCAAATTATTTTAACGCCTACCACAGCACCGGAATTGATTGAAAATGTTACACTAGATATTACAGTAGAGGGAATCAAAGATTTGCATGGCAATGTGATGGAATCACCTGTAACCTGGATTGCATATATAGATAAAAATCAAGTGGTTTGGCAAGATCAGTTGTTGGTTTATTCAATTACACGCGGAGATAATCTTGCATTTTCTTCAGCAATTTATAACCGGGGTGGACAGGCTAAAAAATTTGATATTGTTGATATCCCATCCTGGTTGACAGTCACTCCTACAACAGGTACGATTGCACCTAACAGTGTGATTCCTGTAAATTTTAAAGTTGATCCATTGATCAATTTGGGACAGTATAATGTCAATCTTGGTTTGTTGACAGATTTTAATTACAAAGAAAAATTGAGTCTGGATCTTAAAGTCAATGCAAAAGAACCAGATTGGACCATCGATCCATCAAAATTTGAAAACACGATGAGTATTATCGGACAAGTAAAAATCAATGGAGTCTGGTCTACCGATGTGAATGACAAATTAATGGTAATGGTTGGTCAGGAAATACGTGGTATTGCCAATGTGGAATACGTACCACAGATTGATAATTACAGGGTGTTTTTAAATATTTACAGCAACCTTCTAACCGGAGAAGCATTGACCTTTAGGGTATGGGATGCAAGTGGTGGAAAAATTTACTCAGATGTTACTGTTGTCCCAGCCAATCTGACCTTTGAAGCCAATTCAATTGTTGGAACATTGATCGATCCAAAAATATTTCAAACCAATGCCAATGTGTCTTATGAATTTCCAATCAAGAAAGGTTGGAATTGGTTCAGTTTCTTTTTAACGACACCAAATCCATTGGATTTAGGAACCATTCTTGCATCCGTTGCAATTAATGGTGATCAGATTAAAAATCGGGATGCATTTGCAAATTACAATGGAACCCTTTGGACAGGATCTTTGGTTTCAGGTGGCACGCCTTATGGCATTCGACCGGAATCCATGTACAAATTGTATAAATCTGTAAATGATACTTTGGTATTAAAAGGAACGGTAACCAATCCAACTTTAAAGCCAATTACACTTACAACTGGTTGGACCTGGTTAGGTTTTATATCCATCCGTCAACAATCTGTAGCACAAGCATTGGGAGGATTAAATCCAGCCATTGGAGATGTAATTAAAAGCAAAACTAATTTTGCTATGTATAATGGCGTATCCTTAGGTTGGGTTGGTAGTTTGAAAACATTGGTACCCGGAGAAGGATATATGTATAAATCCAATGCAACACCAAGTAAAACATTCTACTTTCCTATTGCCGGTATGTTTGATAATTTGATTGATTTAACGGTACGGACCGGAGATGAAGATTATTGGGATGTGGATCACAGTGCTTATTTTTCCAATATGACCATTGTTTCGGAAGCAATGAATCCATGTACAGAAAAATTTAAGGCAGGGCAGTATGGCATTGGATTTAAAGATGCAAAAGGAGCATGGAGAGGGAAGGCACCATTCGAACAATTGTACGATAAGGATTATGGATTTATTACCATTGCAGGTGATCAGGAAGAATCTCTGGATGCTTACCTGATTGACAAGAAAACAAATGTCAGTTATAACTTAAATCATAAATTGATGTTTGGATCAAACGATGCATTGGGAAGTATAGATTTCCCATACCTCATTGAAATTCCTAAATCAATTTGCGAGAAATTATCTACAGAAGAAAACAAAGAGCGATTCAGTGTATATCCACATATTTTTGAAGATCAGATACACATGGAGTACAATGCAATTCAAGCGGATCCAACAGCAATTATTAAAATAAGTAACTTTCAGGGAAAGGTCTTATTTGTTAAGCAAATTGATTTGAATGAGGGATTCAATTTAAAGCACATCGATGTTTCTAAATTAGATTTAGTGCCATCCGGATATATCTTTGAATTAATTACGTCGGACAAACAAAAGTCCCAGACAATATTTAAAACGTATTAAAAATTTGTATGATTCATACAAAAATTTGGACCAAACTGTTTATTGTGATTGCCGTAATGGCAATCACAATAAGCGTCCAATCTCAACCCAACTGGAGCTTCGATCCGGCCTTGTATGAATACACCATGACTTTGACAGGTGTAGCTGTAATTCAGTGTAAAGAGTCTAAAGACGAACGCGACATGATTGGAGCATTTATTGGAGGTGAGTTGCGCGGTGTGCAACGTTTTGATGGCGTCGTAAATGATCGCAATTATGCTTATATGGTTATTTACGACAGCATCATTAGTGGAAACCAAGTACACTTTAAATTGTATGATGCATCCGAGGATAAGATCATAGATCTGCCCCAGCATTTTATATTTACAGAGAATAGCAATATCGGCAACGATGCAAATCCCTTTGTCTTTGAGCCGGTTCCCGATTCCTTGATAATTGAAATCAGCCAATTGAGTGTTTACAAATATTCAAAAGTGGGTGATACACTTTTACAATTTCGGACAAGCAATGTATTGAAGGACAGTTTGGAGTCAGAGTATCAGTTTGTCAATGATTCTTTGGGAGTAGATAATCATTATTTTAAAATTCATGGACAACAACTTGTATTGGATGAACCAATAGATCAAGTCAGTCAGACAAATTTAAAACTGCACATTGTATCAAAGACGAGTACTTCTTGTTCTAAAGATATAAATTTTGTTTTAAACATCAATGAAGCAGTTTCTACTAAAGACTCCGATTCAAAATTGGCATTACATACTTTTGTGTATCCAAATCCGGCTTTTGATAATATCTATTTAAGTTCCTTATCAGATACCCGGAATGTGCAGTTATTTGATCCAATTAAGAATCGGTTTACAGCTGTCAGTATAGAATCTGGCAACCGAATTGCAATTAATCATTTGAAGAATCAGATTTATTACTTAGTGATGCATTCAGAATCTGGCTGCGAATGGATTCGTTTTGCAGTGGTGCGGACTGATTAAAAAAATCTTTATTGTTTAGTATTTATTTGATATTTTACAATAAATTTCTAGTTATGAAAGTAAAAAATCATACCGCTTTTGTGATTGCACTATTTATTGTAGGTTCATGTTTTAACTCTTTTGTTTATAGTCGCAGTTTGGAGAATTTTAAACCTTGTATTCAGCATACTGCTGACCTGATCTTGAATTGTCCTGCAAATCAATCTGAAGCTGCATGTCAGTCACAATCAACCATCAATGCCAAATTTTCAAGCTGGTTAAGCACTGTTAGTTTTTCGGGAGGATGTAATGTGATGTTGTTTAATAACAATTCAGGGGCGCCATCGGCATGTGGTGGAGTAGCCGTCGTGACATTTACTGCCACCAGTACCTGTGATCCGACGGTGACCTGTTCGGCTGTTTTTAGTGTTACTGCAGCGCCTGCGGCGGTATTACTATGCCCGATGAATCAAATAGAAGCCGCCTGTCAGACACAGATAGAAATTGACACTGCGTTTGCTATTTGGTTGCGGACAGTTTCTTTTTCTGGTGCATGCAATCCTTCATTGAACAATGACAACACCGGAGCGCCTTCATTTTGTGGTGGATTTAAAACCGTACAATTTACACTCAACAGCAGTTGCGAACCACCGAAGACATGCAATGCAACATTTTCTGTAACAGATGCGCCTCCTGTAATTTTAAACTGTCCAATGGATCGGGAAGAAGCAGCAGGACAGACTCAGGCAGCTATTGATACAAAATTTGCAGCTTGGTTGGCATCTGCTAGTTTTACAGGAGGATGTAATCCATTTTTTTCGAACAATAATAGTGGTGCACCACCTAGTACAGGAGGATCGACTGATGTAACATTTGAAGTAAAAAGCAGTTGTGAATCAACTAAAACCTGTACGGCCAATTTTACTGTAAAATTTCCAAATAGCATAAACGATGCAACGATGGTTCATTCAGTGCATATAATGCCAAATCCGGTATTTGATTTAGGGTATCTCTACATTGAAAACACACAAACAAAAAATGCTTACATCGAACTTTCAAATGCGTCAGGTCAACTTATTTGGAAAGGTATCTATTCTAATCCAGTTGAAAAAATTCCATTAGATTTTAGAGCCTACGCTTCGGGTATTTATTATATGAAAATTACAGTTGGAACTGCTATTAGCTATTTTAGGTGGATGCATTTGTAATTTTCTGCCAGTAACCTGTGATATCTGTCCAATGCTGCAAATATTAGAATTTGAAATTGTAATAAAATTTTATGTAAAATTTCGGGTGATTTATTTAAATTTGAATATTAATCACTCTAAATATATCCGGATGAAATCAATTTTAGTTTCGTTAGTAGCTTTTCTTATGATTGTCCAAATTTACGGACAAAGGCAGGACTTTCAATTGGAATTCAAATTGAGATTTGAAAACCAAAAAGTATATTGTGATGTGGTTCCAACAAAGGATTATTTAGTTTTAGGTATGCAATTTGGAATACACCACAATTCCGATTTTGTTATTTTTGATACAGCCTATTCCAATGTATTTGAATTCACAAAGAAGATATTCAATGAGATTTGTCCTAAGAATGTAAGATTTGTATGGACAAATCCAAAGGCTCAAAATATACAATTGATTCAAAATGTTCCATTTTTAACTTTGGAATATACAGAATTGATACCATCCAATCATTTTATTTGCATGATGCCTTCTTTGAGTCCAACTTGTACGACCATGATTCGAGAAGCCTTTTACGATTCAGGCAACGACTTAGTTTCCTATGGTATCCCTGATGTTTGTGTGGATTATAGAATCCAGGATGGAGCAATCATTTTAGCTAATATCAAACCCGATAAAAATAAGCATTTTCAAATAAACTATAATCCACTGGACAAAAGCATAGATATTGATCCGGAATTGGATAGCCGTGAATATCTATTACATATTTTGTCACCAAATGGAGCTTGTCTGTATCAATTTGAAAAATTGAATAAAAAGCAGCGATTGGCTTTAACAGATTTGTCGGCTGGATTGTATATTTATTCAATTCATATTGGAAAAAACCAAATTCAGAGTGGCAAGTTTGTGGTGGTAGAGTAGGGGTAGATTTAAGCAGAAAATAGAACAGAATTCGTTTCAGCAGCTTACTTTTTATTGAATAAACTAATATGTTTGTTTTTACGAATAGCGTAAAACTGAGTTAGTTCCTATAAACAACCATCAAACAAATAATAAGCTATACCCCTTCAATTCCCCTCTTGTCCCCATACTGACCCGGGGTTGTTCCCATCAGGATGGATAAAACCCCTGTAAAAATACTTATGATAGGGGCATTATTTGCTATACCAGCTAGGTCAAGCTAAAGGGTAGCTTTCTTCATTTAAACTCCAACCATTCTTTATCTATTGAATATCCATTACGTATTTATGATCTTGACTAGTTCTTGTTCCGATCGTTCATAGCTTAGAAGAACACTAGCAGGTTTAATAATAAAATTCCAATGCGGTGATTTTAAAAAGCATACTATGCCATTCAACAATTCAGCAAGGCAGCATTACAGGATTCTCCAGCAATTTTTCCTTTTTGGAACCTTAACAAAAAGCTAATGCTTCATTAAAAGTCTCCTTAAATAATCAAGGGAAATTAACTGCCATTTTTAATTATATTTATTTGTAATTGTATACTTTATACATATTATAAATATTTAATATTACTGAATTATGCAGAATATATTTACAAATACAGTAGCAGAAATTCCCTGAAATTGTATATTTGCAGTCCCTAAAAAAACAGTCGGCTTATTTAATGAAATAGCAAGGCCATCATCAAGTTTTGATTGTATTTCTTAGATTTTTATAGAAATGCAATACGAAACGACACAAATGCGGGAGTAGCTCAGTTGGTAGAGCACGACCTTGCCAAGGTCGGGGTCGCGGGTTCGAGTCTCGTCTCCCGCTCAAAATCAAGAGTCAATAGTTATGAGTTAAAAGTCAATTAGGCTTTAATTTAAACTATTGGCTTTTGTAAATAACACCTAATGTTTAATGATGAACTCCGAACCAGGACTTTTAATCTGGCCATTCAAGTAATTCTTAATTTAAGAGAAATTCCTGATAATCAGGAAACTAAAATTCTTAAGTCTCAGTTGATACGATGTGTTTCTTCTGTGGCTGCTAATTTTAGGGCAGCTTGTGTTAGCAGATCAAAACAAGAATGGTATTCAAAAATATGCATTGTGGTTGAGGAATCGGATGAAGTGGTTTTTTGGCTAGATGTATTTGGAAGCTTGAATTTAAACAATGGTAACTCATTATCTGAATTGAAATCAGAGGCCCAAGAATTGGTCAAAATATTCTCAAAATCAAGAGGTAAACTAACAAACAAATAATATCTTTGCGTCCCAAATTATTATTACATTGGTAATAATATCAGTTAATACTCATTAGTTACTTTTCAAATTTCTGTCTAAACTGACTACTAACTAATGACTCCTAACTATTGAACTGCCCAGGTGGTGGAATTGGTAGACACGCAGGACTTAAAATCCTGTGGCCAGTGATGGCCGTGCGGGTTCAAGTCCCGCCCCGGGTACAGCTTTCAGAGAAATCGTAGTTCTCTAAAATATCATCAGGTAGAACATAGGTAGAGCAAACTACCCTGATTTTTGCACCAAAGTAAGATTTTGTATTTTTGATTCATGGAAGTCATTTGCCTGGAAGATGAAGCTTTTTATATGCTTGTTGAGAAAGTTGTGTCCCGTTTAAAAGAAAAGGCAGGAAAAAAGGAGGACAAATGGATCTCAGCTGAAGAGGCTATGACTAAGCTTAGGATTAAAATCAAAACAACCCTACAAAAACTCCGTGAAGAAGGTGAAATCCGGTTTTCCCATCCAGAAAAGAGAATTATTCTGTATGATACTGATTCAATCAATGAGTATTTAAATAAACAATCAAGCGATAATATATGATGGAATTAAACGAAAGACAATTTATAAATCGCTTTAATAACGGAAATCTTTAGGCTCATTACGAACCCGAAATGCTTACCCATTTTTAACGCGGATAAGCCCGGTAAATTTATATATCTCCGGAATGACTTGTGGTAAAATGGAGTATGAACTTGAACGTCAAACAAATCAATTAGACGAATTGAGAAATATTAGAATTAAGGGAAAAGACAGTCGAGAAACCGGATTGGACTAGTATTTTAAAACCCCTGAATCCAATACCAAGTCATCGCTAGAGACAAAGCATCAAATACGGCCATATTTCTGTCCTCACTTGTCCAAAGTTTACGTTCCCTTGGTCTTCGAGTTTCAAGTTCTTTAAACTCAATAAACACCATTGGGATATTTTAAATTTTGTGCGGACTCCAAAATTCACAAAGACATCCCGGATTTGATCTCTGGAAATTTGGGAAATCTGTAGATTTTCGCTTTGTGTATAAACAGAAATTTTATCAATCAGTTTTTTTATTCGATTACCGTTTCTTGAAGATTTACTTTCTGGATCAAGAAGAATTAATATGGCTGGTTTAAAATAACTTATGGAGCTTTTTATTTTTTTAAGAATCCTAAAATTACAAATCGGATTTATCCGAATGACTCCGAAATCTAGTAATTTTCTTGGACCATTCATGTAAACATATCCGAAGCCGTTTGCATTTGGATAAATTGCATAATCGATTTTAGGTTTTTCACTTTGTGTTATCATAGAATTTTATTTTGTTAATCTTTTAATGGTTTCTTCAAGAAATCTAATTCTTTGGGTGCCCTTTAATGTTATTTGCTCATTTTTTAATTAGGGAACTAATTGAATTATTCTTTGGATAAGTTTTAATTTAATAATTTCTGACTCCTGTTCGAAGAATGATTCAATTGCAAAATTGCATTTCGCCATGGCGATATGAATATCCGCCTTATGGCGAAATGCAATCTTGGCGGGAGACCCGCACCCCCTGTTTTTTATCCCATTAACTTATAAAAAATCCTGTAAATGACACAAAGGTTAAATAATTTGGCGTTGTTGGAATTTAAGTATAGCTTTGAAACAGTCTTAACCTATTAATCAAAAAAAATGAAAAAAATACAACAATTTCTGGCCTTGTATTTAAAGACGCTAGCCTGTATTTTACTTTTTTTTACCTATTTCGTAGAATCTGTTAATACTCAGCAAGATTGTGGCACTTCCTCTTCGGTATCAGAGATTATCGATTGCAATCAAGCCAACTTACCTTGCGATAATTCCAAACCAATAAAGTATATTAAAATTAATGTCCATTATCTTTTAACACCAGATGGTAAACACAATTTTACTGAAACAAAATCAAATCGAAGTGGCGATCTAATGAATGGATACGAGCGTGCAGATTATCTTATTCATGATGCCAATTGGATGATGGATAATCTTCAACCTTATGGCTTCAATCCTTCCTTGCCAGTATGCCAAGTTCCTGTTCGATTTGTACTTTCTGGGGTATATTTTCATAGAACTTCAAATTGGGATATAAATTATAATTGGAGCCAATATGCAACTTTTTTAAATTCATTACAAGTGAATCCAAATGAAGAACTGAATTTCTTTTTTCACTATGATCATACACAAATTAATCAATCAACTGGTGGACTAAATCATGGGGGTATTCATCAGGGAAGTCATAGCTCTATTTGGAATGATTGGGATTTAAACGCTACTAATTATGGTTCAAGAACAATATGTCATGAAGTATTTCATTCGGCACTATCTCACCCATTTCAAGGAGATAATTGTGATGATACAAATACCCAATCATCTTGGTGTGGTACTGATAACAATGTAATGTCTTATACTTGCCATTATTGGTGGAATTTAACACCATGTCAAATTTGTAATCTCAGTGCGATATTTTCTACGGGCTATTATGCAAGATTTGTCGCAGGGCAAGGTGATTGTCCAATTGTTAATGCTTTTTTTGATGTGCCCTCTGAAATTTGTGCTGGATTAACTACGAATGAAATAGGTATTCAAGCTAGTGCAAGTTTTAATGAAGATAATTATTTACTAGAAATTGATAGAATTGATGGGCCAGGAGGCAATCCTATACCTGGCACTCATTTTAGCCAATGGTATTGGAATCAAAAAGCTGGTTACATTTTACTACATCAACGTACTGGTTACAATTTTCAGACTGATAGATTATATAGAATTAAACTTGGGGTATCAAACTCATGTGGACAATATCATGAAATGACAAAAGAAACTAAAATAAAAAGTTGTACAGTCGATCCAGAGTCTTGTTGTATTTCTCAGTTATTACTTAGTCCTAATCCTTCAAGTATAGAAATTAATATCAGTTACACACTAAATGCCGATCAAAACATAAGCATATTTGTATTTGATGCCTATACAGGAAATTTAGTGGATAATCCATACTACAATTTTGCTCAGAATGAGGGATCTCAGCAAATTACATATCCTTTAAATGAGATCCCAAATGGACTCTATTGGCTTCAATTAAATACTTCATTAGGGGGCATTCAACACCTTCTTTTTTCAGTTAGTCATTAATTATTTCTATGAAAACTGTATTACTAATATTTTTTGGAATAATATCATTAAATTGGGCTTGTTCTCAAAAAATACCGGCGTTCAAATTCAAAATTTACATATCTAATGCTTTGGGATATCATGATACTTTGTATTTAGGACTTGACCCTCAAGCTCAGAAAAGTGTCAATTTGGATTTTGGAGACATTGATATTAGAAATATTCCATATAGGAAGGAATTAGATTTGAGATATGATTATGACCCAAATCCTATTTTTAACAATCCTAATTTTAAGAAAAAAGTATCTTGGTATAACTGCAATGATAGTTCTGTTACAACTCCATCTTATTTTGGACATCCAACATTAACACCTATTTGTTTTACTACTAATTCATTCCCAGTTATTTTGAAATGGGATAAAAATATCTTTGAGGATACTTGCTTAGATAAAACTTTTATTTGCAGGGAGAATTGGAGCCGAAAAGATTACTTCGAATTATGGCAATTGTTTACTCCGCAAGTGTTTATGGCAGATGAAGATAGTTTAGTAGTTACTGAAGAATTGTTAAAAAATACAAAATTAGATTTTCCAGATTATCCGAATCAATGGAAAGAAATTTCTAATGATGGGTCTGAAGTTGATCTGTTTATGTTTTTCATTGGACCCACAAATAAGCCTCTTAATGTATTACTTGAAAATGACAATCTAAGACAAGAAGACCTAATTAGTTATGTAAAAATTAGTTCCAACTCGTTATACATTAATGTAAATGAGGAATTGATCTATCATATTAAATCAATAGATTTATTTAACCTCTATGGTAAGATTTTATATTCCCATATTAATGCCAGTTCACAAGTTCGCATTCCAATTCAAGAATATGCAAAGGGCATTTATATTGTCAGAATTCTAATGGATAGTGGCAAATTTTTCAATTTAAAGATTTTCATAAATTAAAATCATGAGTTAATTCGAGTAATAAATAGATACTTTTATAATGAGACCCTTAACTGATTGTGTAGTGACTATAAGTAACTTAATTCAATCCTATATTAATCTAATAATATTAAAAGTTAATAACTGATTCTAAGGCCTCGTCAGTGTCCTTATTTATAAAATTGGCCTGATATCCAATTGTAGTAGTAATTGAGGTATGTCGAGAAAATTTTTGAACCAATTGAATAGGAATTCTGTCTCCCAACAAATTTCCAAAAGTGTGTCAAGCAATATGCATAGTGAGTCTTTTGTTGATTCTGAGATTCACAGAGAGTTTTTGCAATGCTTCGTCAATTGTTTTTGTCGCATTCGAAATTTTCTTTTGCACATCAAACAGATCAGAATGGTTCGAACCAGAATCTAGAGGGTTAAAAATGAATTCATTATTTTTTTTCCGTTTTACTATTATAATTTGATAAAATTCTTGAGGCTTTCAATGGAATTTTCAAAGAACCGGCTTTCTTGTTTTTACCCATCTTATAAATAAGTCTGTCTTTGTTAATATAAGACCATTTCCAACGGAGTAAATCGGAACTACGCATTCCTACAAAGTAAAAGGATAGTAGCCATATATTACGTGCATGATCTAAAGATGATCCTTTTGGTAATTCTGCGTCTTCCATTTCTTTGACTTCCTCAATCGAAAGACTGATCTTAATGGATTCCGGAAACATTATACGAATTTTATCATTACCAAATGGAAAAATTTTCTGTTCAAGGATATTATCTTTTATAGCTTGGCTAAAAAATGAACGGATAACAACTAAGTAATTAATAATCGTTCTCTCCGATATTTGACGAGTACCTTTAAGATAAGCCCTAAAGCGATTGAGCAATGGAACTGTAATATCCTGAAATAATATGTCGTCCCCATTTAAAAATTCTTTAAACCTATTTACTCTTGGTTTCTCTGATGAAAAGCGGTTGTATTTACCTGCTCGCTTTAAATTTTCCCAATAAAAATCGGATTGACTTAAAGAGGTGTATAGGTCTTTTGACTTTAATTTATTTCTAATTATTTTAGAGGTTGAATGGCTTTTGGAGTTTCCAACTCCAAAAATCTATTATTCGTTTCTGTTATTTTTTTAAGTAAAAAAATATTCGATGCCTCATGATTAGGATGTGATTTTTTTACTACTTGTTTTGTTTTATCCTAATCCTTAGGGCTTATGTATTGACCTAAATAAATTAGTGAATTTTTCCTGTCTTTTACAATTTGAATGCAAAGAGGTAGCTTTACTTCCTTATTTGGCTTCTTCCGGAGGACTATTTTGACTGATGCCATAAAGATGGTGTTAATAATTCAGGTAGAGCAAAAGTAGAACATTTTGGGTGTTTACATGGATTTTCACGGGCTTTTAATTTTTATAAATGCCTATTAATTAATATTTTGAATTCATTTAGATACATATAAATCCAGTTAGGAAGAGACTTAAAATCCTGTGGCCAGTGATGGCCGTGCGGGTTCAAGTCCCGCCCCGGGTACATAATAATAATCTTATACTATTGATTATTAACGTTTTACAATTAGTGGTGGCGCGCTTAAGGCGCGCATTTTCTAATAGTCATCAAAAAGCTATTAAGTTTTAGTACTTTGTTTTTGCAAAATTTTATTAGATTTGAAGCATTATCATGAATAAAATCATAATAAAATTTTTGTTTCTTTTATTTATTAGCTTTTGTGCAAAAGATCAAAGTTCTTCCCAGGTAAATCGGAATTTGCATGATATTTTGTATTCATCCTTTGGCCTCATCATCAATATAATTTATAATGACAAAATTTTATTTTTTAATTTTATTATTTAGTCTTATCTCATGTTCAAAGTCAACCGATGGTATTAGCTCATTGGATTGTGGTTTAGATGAGTTGACTTGTTTTGAATTTATTGTTGAAGGCGAAGAGATCTTTGGCTTTGCTGGTGGTTCCGCTACAGCTGAAGATGATAGCGTAAGTGGATCTTCAGCAGGTGCTACTCTAGATTCAGATATTTATGAAATTGATTTTGGACTATTGTTAGTGCAGGGAAAAAATCAATATGAAAATATCGGATTTACATTACATCGGAACCAAATTGAACTTAATATTATAAAAAGCCTACTCAAGGTTGAAAAATTTACCGAGAATAAAATATTTCGAGCAAATTTTGAATTTGATGCTTACGATGATGTAGCAAATAAAACTTATAAAATCAGAAGAGGTATAATTCATACAAGAATATTTAATTAGCAATTGTAATTGCTCAACATCATTGGTTTTATATACATCATAGCTAAATTCAAGTCAATAAATTCAAATATCCATTTTAGATGGTTCTGTTTACATTTGAAAAAGTGAGACCTCCAGAAGGTTTTAAAAATCATATAGAGGGATTTAAAGGAAAATTTCAAACAGACGGTTATAAAGCATATGAAAAAAATAAAGAAATCCCGGATTATATTTTATTCAGTTGCTAGGCTAAAGCTAGAAGATATTTTAACAAGCACTGGATAATGATAAAGAACGATCGGAATTTATAATAACACCAATTCAAATTCTGTATGAAATTGAGAAATCTGCTAAAAAGCAGAATTTATCCATTTGGGATAGACAAAAATGGCGACTGGAACATGCCATTCTTATATTAAACAGTATTAAAAAATATCTTGATATTAATGTAAAATCTGGAAAATCCGGGATAATTGACCACCCCTGTCCGGTTTAAACTGACCACCCCAATCCGGCGCAAATTGACCACCTCTGTCCGGTCTAAATTGACCAGTGTAGTCCGGTCCAAATTGACCACCTGAAAAGAAGGTTTTTGTTCCTGTTGTAAAGGAGCCATAAACGATTAAGTTTTGAGCAATCAAAACTAATAAGCTTATGGCAAATTATCGCATCGACATGAGCAAAATAAGATATATACTACGATTGTATTCACAGGGCCGCAGCAAATTGCAAATATCAATGCATGGAGGTGTTTCCCGAAATACTTTAAAAACGTACATCAAACTCTTTGAACAAAGCGGATTGAGTTATTCACAACTCGATGAGCTGACGGACAAAGATTTAGAGCAGTTGTTCATTAAATCCGCCGAAAAGCCTTTAAATGCAAAACAGAAGCAGCTTTTCAATTTATTTCCGGACTATGAAAAGCAACTAAAACGCAAAGGCATGACAAGGCAGATTTTGTGGGAAGATTACCACAAGTCTCATCCAGAAGGCTTTAGACGAAGTCAATTCAATCATTATTTCAAGCAATGGAAAGCGCACAGGCATCCAACTATGCATATTGAGCACAAAGCTGGGGATAAGATGTATGTTGATTTTACAGGAGATAAATTACATTACATCGATGTTCAAACAGGCGAATTATGTACAGTAGAAGTCTTTGTCAGTATTCTGGGTGCAAGTCAACTAACCTATGTTGAGGCTGTAGCCAGTCAGAAAAAAGAAGACTTTATCGCGGCATGTGAATCGGCTCTTCATTACTATGGTGGTGTTCCTGCTGCTCTAGTGCCAGATAATTTAAAATCAGCAGTAACTAAAAGCAGTAAATATGAACCAACACTCAATGAACTGTTTGAAGATTTTGCGGAACATTATGGATTTACAATATTACCAGCAAGAGCATACAAACCAAGAGATAAAGCACATGTAGAAAACGCGGTTAAAATAGTTTATCAGCGCATCTATACTAAACTTCACCTTCAAACTTTTTACAGTTTACAGGAAATTAATGAAGCAATTCATAGCAGTGCATTAGAAGATTTAAACAATGCACCATTGACTGGTCGTGATTATAGCCGGCGTCAACAATATGAAGAAGTGGAACGTCAGTACATGTCTGCATTACCTACACTTAAATATGAATTTAAAAAAATTCATTATGCTACTGTTGGTAAAAATGGCCATGCTTACTTAAGTGAAAATAAACATTTGTATAGTGTGCCTTACAAATATATTGGAAAGAAAGTAAAGATTTTATATACACGTCAAACCGTTGAAATATATTATGACTATGAGCGAATTGCAATCCACAACTGGTCTAAAGCTCCAAACGCTTACACGACGGATAAAGATCATTTGGCGTCTAATCATCGATTTGTAGCGGAATGGAATCCTGATCGCTTCAGAGAGTGGGCACATAGTATCCATGAAGATGTCGGCCTTTTTATCCACAAAATATTACAAAGTAAATCACATCCGGAACAAGGGTATAAATCTTGTCTTGGTGTTTTAAATTTTACAAAAAAAGTAGGGAATGATCGTCTTATTAAAGCTTGTCAACGAGCCCTAGCATATGGAACATATAACTACGGGATTATCGATCATATACTCAAAACTGGATTAGATAAAAACAATGAAGCGGATGCAGAGCAATTGCAAATGCCATTACATGACAACATTCGAGGACAAGACTACTACCAATAAAATGATTTTATCACAATTAAAATAATAAAAACAATGAACCAAAACACATTAGATCTCATGCGTCAGATGAAGTTCAATGGCATGTTCAATGCTTTTAAACTAAGTCTTGAATCTGGAAAATCTGAAAAGCTTACTCCGGATGAAATGGTAGCACAGCTTATTCAATCAGAATGGGATGAGCGATACAACAGAAGCATTCATAAAAAAATACAGAATGCAAAATTCAGGTATAAAGCAGCCCTCGAAGATGTTTATTATCGAAAAGACAGAAACCTGGATAAGAATCAAATTCATCGTTTTGCACAATGTACATTCATTGATAATTTTGAAAACATATTGATTACAGGAAGCACCGGTATTGGTAAAAGTTATCTGGCATCTGCTTTAGGTTATCAAGCTTGTAGTCTTGGTTATAGGGTGACTTATTTTAATGCACCCAAATTATTTTCCAAGCTTAAAATGGCTAAAGCTGATGGATCTTATATTCGAGAAGTAGCCAAAATTGAAAGGGTTGATTTGTTGATCCTAGATGACTTTGGACTACAACCTTTAGATGCAATGAATAGAGCAGCTATGATGGAGATCATAGAAGATAGACATGGTAAAGGATCTATTATCATTACCTCTCAGATTCCAGTTAATAAATGGTATGACATTATCGGAGAGCAGACTGTAGCCGATGCAATTTTGGATAGAATTATTCATGAAGCACATCGATTAGAACTTAAAGGGGAATCACTTCGTAAGAAAGAGAAAATAATGGAAGAATTAATACCACAATTTGATTGAAAATATTACTTTTGTTTAACGACCTTAACAAGTCAGGAATAGTGAAATCTTCGCCAGTAGTTTTGGTGATTATTTGGAGCCATGTTTTGGTGGTCAATTTGGAGCGGTCGGAGGTGGTCAATTTGACCGGATTTTGCAGTCACGGTCTTGCATATAATGGAAAATTGTATTTAATTCCAATAAACAAAATAGTTCACGATATTTCAGATTTAAACCAATGTATAGATATTGAATATATTCTGAGCATAATACAGAGAAATGTAAAGACAATTATTATAATTGATGCACCAGCAGATAATTTATTTAAAGATCGATTTACTCATTTTAACTTTGAGACAAATGTTCCTGAGAATACAATTATTACAATAAGTTCAAGTTACGGTGGATATGCTACAGAAAAGAAATATAAAGAGTCTACTTATGGCGTATTTACCTATGAACTAATTAATAGTATCATTTTTAATTATGAATTATCATTTAAAAGTAATTTTGATAAAGCAAAAGTAAAGGTACAAGAAACATCTCCGGTTCAGGTACCTATATTTTGTGCAAGTATTAGTTTACAAGACTATTATTTTTATCCAGAAATCTTAAGGTCAAAATTGACAAATGGAAAATATCAAAATAAAGACTTAAAAAGTATTAAAACTAAAGCTTCAAATATCTATTATTTTGTCATATTCGTATTTGCTTTATTCATTGTTTCATATAGTATTATTTTAAAAAGTCCTATCAAAAGATTATTAAAAAAGAATAAATTGAAAAAAGATATATTTATTTCTTACAGACGCGAGGATAGCGCAGGATATACTATTAGCCTTTACGAAAAGTTAATAAAAACGTTTGGCCCAAGAGTCTTTAAAGATGTTGATGATATTCCACTTGGAAAGGATTTTCGCAAGGTAATTAGGGAAAATGTTGTTAGTTGTTCAATAGTGTTAGTAATTATAGGAAAACATTGGATGAGAATTACTGATAAGAATGGAAACATTAGAATAAATGATCCACACGATTTGGTAAATATTGAGATTTCTGAATCAATTAATATTGGAAAAATAGTTATACCTGTTTTAGTGAGTAATGCCATAATGCCTAATTCGGATAATTTACCTGAAAATTTAAAATCACTCACTCATTTTAATGCAATTGAATTGAGGGATGGCAATTGGAATTCAGATTTGGATAAGTTGGTAAAGGAATTGAACAAAATATTAGATAATGAGCAATTAAAATATTAATACTTTTTCACATAAGTAAAATTTCCAAAACAATTTCGTGTATCAATAGTAATATTATATTGCTTATCGATCCATGTCATTAATTTGCCTGAATGTTTTTCAAAGCAATTTATTATAAGTTTTAATTCTTTAACTCCAACAAAACTTAATACTAAGGTATCATTTTGAATGGTGTAACCGGTCTGAAGTCCAGACTTAATAATTACTCTGACATTTAGACTATCTTCTTTAATACTACCGTTTAACTTATACAGCTTGTTTTCATATGATCCATAAATCTGAGTTGAATTTTTGCTTGTCTGATTTGGATTTGTTAATATTTTAGACCCATCAATAGACATGCCTGGATCATTAAGATCGGTATTTGGTTGCGTGTGAACTGATTCCTCATGTTTGATTAATTCATCGTTTCTATATCTAACATTATTTGGAGCTTGAAGAACAGAACTTACTGATTGATTAGGTATTTCAATTAAATTTATTTTAGATGAATCAAAAGTATTTTCATTATTTGGTATTTGAACTTGATTTGGTAAATGCTTTACTATTGATTGAAATCGAATTGAACTATCATTTTGATCGGAATTATCTGTAAGAACTGATTTGGAATGAATAGTCGCATTTGGATCATTAGCTTGCATCCATTGAAAGTAAAAAATGGAAACTCCAACTAATATAGCTGCTGCAATTCCCGTCCTGGGCAAGAGTTTCCTAAAAATCAACTTATTCCTTCTGATTTTTGCCTGGATTTGCTGAATTCGTTTTAATTTATACTCCCGTTCTATATGAGTGACCGCTTTGGTAATCAGATCTTCAAAATTTTCACTAGAGTTCATTTTACAGTTAATTTATACTATTAATAGAGGGTTCTAATTTGGCTTATTGATATTTATAACCATTAAGGTCAAATGTCTCCAAAATAATTGGGGTAATTTTTTACTAATAGTCTTTTTAACTTTTTCAGACATTTTTCACGCCTACCTCTTATTTTTTTGACCTCCAAACCTATTAATGTTTCACATATTTCCTTGTCGCTCTTTTTATCATAAATTCGAAGTGTTATGATTTTATAGCAAACAGGGTCCAGACTTGATAATTCTTTGACAATAGCATGGTCCCTATATCCCATCTCAATAAAATCTTCTTCAGATTCTGGAAAATGCACAAAATCTGAGCCTAGTGATGGCAAATTTCTTTTCCTTCTTTTTAATTCATTGAGCCATTGATGCTGAGCGATACTAAACAAATAGGTACTTAGCTTAACGGATGCTTTATATATAAATTTCCCCGCACGAATATTTTCATATAAGATAATTAAAGCTCTTTGTTCAATTTCATTGGCATCGTGCATGTCTCCGCCATTTTTTGTGACATAGTCCTTTAATGTATTGGTATGCCTTTCAAGTAGGATCTTATAAGCCCAATTCTTGTCATTTTGGAGGCCTTCAAATAATTCCTTTTCAGTTGGATTAAAAGTAAAGGAGAACATTCTAGTAATTATTCACTGGATTTGAATTGCAAAGTTAAGCGGCATTTGATTTAAATGGGATATCATATATATCTGATTATAAATTAAATACGAATTAATAATTAATTTATATATTAGATAAAGTAGAATTTATGAAAAAAAAAGAAGTTTTATGGCGACAAAGTTGGCTGAAATCTATTAATATTGAAAAACAATAACTTCAAGCAAATCATGAGAAAATGTAAAAATTGTAGCTACAAACTAATGGAGCATGACCCAGCACAATGTCCTCAATGCGGATCAAAAGATATATTAAATGAAGTTTCGGTATTTAATACTATTAAAGGCGAACAAGATCAAAATCACCAATTACCTACCGAAATGGGTCGTCAAATTAGTGATCTGGATCCAATTAATTTGACAAAAAGAGGCAAACAACTAGAAAATCAAAATTTCCCAAATCATGAACAAAACCCTTGTCCTAACTGTGGCTATCCATTAATTAAAATTGGCTCAGTTTGTCAAAATTGTAATAAAAGTATCATTCAACCAATACAGAATGACCTCCAAATTGCGAACAATAAAACCATTTCATTTAAAGATTTGATTGAATCTGAAATAGATGTGAATCAACATTTAATGGAACTCTGTCCGCTCAATAAGATGGAAGAACTTATTAGAATAAAATTAAAGGATGGCGGTGAAAAGTTGTTAAGTCGCAAAGACATAGACCATCAAGACGAAAGCTTAAGTCAGAATCAACATGTTAAGTTTAGTTTTAAAGATAAAAACTGGATTATAGATAATATTGCATCTAACCAAGCAGTATTTAAAATGGTTCGCTTTGAAGAAAAACTTCAAGACGGTGATATAATTTTAATTGGCAGGAATAAGTTTTATCAAGTCAAGTTATAACACGATCTTTTAAATGGCAATATATCGGGAGCAAACTGGTCATTTGACCGATTTTCCAGGAAGAATTAAATTCCAACAAGGAGACATGCTGGAATTTATAAATGGGATGCACTTTCGTGTTACAAGCATATTAGGTGAAGGTGGTTTTGGTACTGTTTATAAAATACACAATTTGGATGACCAAAGCAGTTTTGCTTTAAAATTATTGGAATATTTTAGAATGAAACCCTCAGAAATTATGCAGATTTCTAAAAGGTTTTATGAAGGATATAAGGCTGGCCTAATTTTATCTGAGTTTCTTGTGAAAAATCACAGTTCAGGTTTTTTTAATGGCAATCCTTTTGTAATAATGGACTATTGTCCTAATGGAAATTTATCTAAAAATAAAATCCATTATCGATCAGAATATGAAGTCCTCCAACTTGCAAGTCAACTTTGTGCGGGTTTAAATGACCTTCATAGAAATGGTTTTGTGCATCGGGACTTTAAACCTGAAAATATTTTATTTGATCAATACAATATTGCTAAATTATGTGATTTTGATATTTCAGGTAGATTTGGTTTACAGGATACTAGGTTGACTACTATGAATGATAGTGGAGAAGTAGTTGAGGTTTATGGAACATTGGCATATTCAGCGCCAGAACAAATGGATCCTAAAGGAGCATATAAATATTTAGGCCCACAAATGGATCTATTTTCTCTTGGTGTAACTCTATATGAAGTATTGTCAGGTGGCAATTTACCTTTTGGGACTTATCAAGAAATTAAGGACACGCCTTTAAAATATACTAAAAGAATCAAAACAAAAAAATATCAGCCCATTAGTGAATGGAGATACGACTTATCTTCTAAATGGAGATATTTTTTTGAAAAGACATTGGAGCCAGATCCTTCTAAAAGACCAAATAAAATACATGAAGTATTAGAATTACTTGATATTGATATGCCTAATAGCAAGTATCATTCTATCAATACCTATGAACCAAATACCCTTATTATAAGATCTGGCGAAAATATAGGAGCACAATTTTCTTTGGAAAAACTATTTCAGAATGCAGGAAAAAATATTATTAGAATAGGTAGAAAGGATCTTGGAAACAATTTCAATGAAATCAATTTAGATGAAACACATAGCGCATACATATCCAGAAAACATGCTACAATTGAGAAATTAGAAAATAGACATTATATTCGTGACGGTCAATGGAGTACTGAATTAAGCAAACCAATGTGGACATTTTCTTTGAATGGTACGTATTTAAATAATACAAAACTTTTTCCAAATGAAACTCGTTTACTTGAATCCGAGGATATAATAACACTTGGAAATGTAATCCTACAATATTTTAGATAAATGGTCAAGTTAGAGCCGGGACATATAGTTGATAATTATAAATTAAATCGACTGATTGGCAAAGGTGGTTTTAGTACCGTCTGGGAAGTAGAAGATACTCTGGGTCGTCATTTTGCAATGAAAATATCAAATTCAGATCCATTTTCAAGAGGAGCTGCTCAAAGTAGTATACAAGGAGAATATTTTAAATCCAAAGATTTAATTCACCCAAACTTATTAATTCCAATAATCTTTCAGGAAAAAGAAGAAGGCTTTTCATATTTGGTAATGCCACTTTGCAAAGGCAGCTTAATGGATGAAATTAATTCTAGAAAACTCAAAGTAAAAAATAACGGCAGCAGAATTTTAAATCCTTTGTTTGATGAAATGGAGATTGCTATTCTCATGCATGATTTATCAGATGCGCTGGTCTATTTAAAGCAAAAAGGAATAGTTCACAAAGATTTTAAGCCAGATAATATTATGGTTATGGCACAAGGAGATCGAGTTAAGTTTCTTTTAGCAGATTTTGGAATTAGTGAAAATCACAGTGTTTCTAATTTATCAAGGGAAACTGTAGATATGAATTCGAAAAATCAAGGAATTTCTAAAGCCTATGCCCCTCCTGAGATTTTTAAAGGTCAGGTAAATTCAAAAACTGATATTTTTTCATTGGGTGTCACTCTCTTTGAAATGATAACTGGTAATGTTCCTTTTGAGAAGCAAGGAAAGGTTTATGGTGAAAATAGTAAGAATAGCAAAAAGAATGTTTTTGATGAATGCCCCATCGAAGTTGTCGGTATTTTAAAGAATATCATTAATGCCTGTTTACAATTCGATCCAAAAGCACGCCCTTCCCCGGAAGAATTGACAAAATGGGGAAACTACTTTCTAGAAAATAATTTTTGGTTACCAATTAAGCGAAATTCTGGACATGTTATTAATGCGAGGAAGATATCGGCTGTATTAATTGTTATTTGTTCTTTAATTGTTTTGATTGTTGGTTCTGATTATTTGTATCATAATTATAAAGTAAAGCTTGTGAATAATTTAATAAGTAATGGAGAATTGAAAAAGGCAAGAGCGGAATTTGAAGATGCTAAGTTCTGGTTTTTTAGTTCCAATGGTTTGCAAGAAAAAAAAGATAGATTGGACCAAATACTGGCTAGTAATTATCAAAATTACTCGGTAGGCAATGGATTTTTAATAAGTGTAGATCCTATTGGCACCAAGCAACTTTTGGACCAAAACTTTAAAATACTAGCCTCTGGATCCATTAATGAAATTATTCCATTAACAGAAAATGTGTTTTTGATTCAACAGCAAGAAAATAATCGAACTTGTCCGACCTGCTGGCTGGTTGGATCACATGGAGCATTAAATGCTAAACTTACTAATAATACTTTCGAGCGGAACGAGCAGAAGTTCTCATGCCGATTGGCTTTTAAAAATTCAGATGAAAGTATCTTCAT
This sequence comes from Saprospiraceae bacterium, assembly GCA_016787575.1. Lineage (GTDB taxonomy): Bacteria > Bacteroidota > Bacteroidia > Chitinophagales > Saprospiraceae > Vicinibacter. Next base: position 23,801 of record JAEUUO010000011.1, read on the forward strand.
CGTGGACTGCGAAGGACTTAAAATGCAACTAACCAACTTAAATTAATTAATATGTCAAGGCCGACACAAAAACAAAGTTTTGGAAATACAATTCGTCAGGGAATTCAGATGCTCTCTGGAAAAAATGTTGAGAATTATACTCTGGTCTTTTTAGATCCAACTTCTGAAGAATCCAGAAATAGCGAACAAACTATTTGGAATCCATACATCACGCTTGGCCGTGGTAGAGATTGCACCATAAGATATTCTGATGTATATTCTACTGTTTCCAGACGCCATGCTGTTATTAGAGTAAATGTTGGCCATTATTTTATAGAACCGAATGCCGATGCAACTAACCCAACTTTGGTAAATGGTCAGCCCGTAAACGGAAGTAAGGAACTTCAAAGCGGTGATGAGATCCAATTATCTTTTGAAGGTCCAAGAATTAGGTTTATAAACACTCCAGTACATAAAAGTACTGCAAATATGAATTTCACTCAGCGATTCAGGGAGTTCGGAAAACAAGCTTTCAGACCATATAAGCAAGCGATTGCAATTTTAAGTTTATTGCTTTTAGGTTTATGTATCTTTTTAAGTTTGAATTACTTCAAAACTAGTGAAACATTAAGGGCCATTGATAGTAAAGTTGAAAAAAATGATTCACTGACTCGGGAAGTTAAAGAAGAAAATGAAAAAATGAAATATTTGTATGATAGGATTACAAAAATTAAACCACCGGTAACAAAGACAAATTCAAATTTAAATATAGCAGTTAAAGATAACCCCTCAATACCTCCTTCTTTAAAGGAACTTGAAAATAGTATTTATTTTATTTATATTACAAATGTGCAAGTTTATCATCCTAGAATTAACGATTCCTCTAAGCCTTTTGAATTAGATAAAGATCTAAGCTATAGATGGTCTGGTACAGGATTTTTAACAGAAGACGGTTCTTTCGTTACAGCCAGACATGTGATTCAACCTTGGCGATTTAACATTAAATGTGAAGGTTTGGAATCTGATGATTTGGACCAACAAGTCAAAACATTTCTAAATAATGCAGAAATCACTGGAGGAAAAGTTGAAATTACCTATAAGGCAATTGCTCCTAACGGAGATAATTTTACATTTACCAATGCTGATGTCAAAATGGATATTTCTAAAGATATATTGGAATGTGGAGGTGCTGAAAAAGGATTTGGTGTCAAAAAATGTACTCAAGGAAATTCGGATTGGGCTGTATTTAAATTTGCAAACAGGAAAGGGAAATTGAAAATTAATAATGAACTGGCTAAGGGCCTTCCAAAAGGTACTGAAATTTTTGGATTGGGATATTCATATGGTGACTGGTTGCAATCAAATGCTAAAATAGAACCGTTACTTATAGAAGGAAAAGTAGTTCAATCTAAAACTACAAATGGCATGATTTCAATAGCAGCATCGGCCCTAGCTCCAGGAAGCTCCGGTGGACCCATTATGATAAAAATGGCTGATGGTTCTTATGCAGTTATAGGTATTATTAGTAGTGGACTCCCAGAGGTTAAATTCTTGGTTCCAATTTCAGAAATATGGTAAAAACATTAAAAATGAGAATAAACATCTGTGTATTAATCCTCTTACTTGTCAACCCACTTCTAGGACAAGATACTATGCGCATGGAGGACATTTTAAAAAAAGCGAAAAGTAAAAACCAATCCGGAAGTGGATGGCGATTAGAAAACACTTCAGCAAATAGTGGTCCTGCTCAAGATCAACTCGCTAACGCCTTGGATCCATATGTGTTTGTTGTAGAAACTCAATACCGCTTAACGAAGGATGGAAAAACCTATGGCAAAGAAGATATGGCTTATTTTGGTCATTTATTTGGTCTAGCAATTTCGCAAGGCAAAGAACTTTGGATGGATCCGATGTTGGTTAGACCATGGACTATTGATGCCGATTATGAGGATTTTAAAACTGAGTATGATGCCAAGTTGCATCAGGTTAATACAACCGCTATAATCAATGGGGCCGGTGATAAATGGTCAGCAAATAATTTTGATGCCAAAGTAAATGATCATAATTTAGGAGTTATCAATTTTTCTGGTAGGTCATATCAAGCACTAACAACTTCAGAAAATTTAAATTCTAATGGTATGTTAGTCCTTTATTTTGGTAGCTGGGATCAACCAATTGACTCCATGCGAAAAAAAGTTCAATTTATCCAAGCTGATTGGAAAGACGGAAGAGCAGCGATTCAAATTGGCGACCATAAAAATTTACTGGGCGGTTTTTATCTTGAATGCATACCGGAAAGGGGAGCTATAAAACTTAAATTAGCTGGAATTGTAGTTAGTTCGACAAAGAATCTTAAAATTAAAGAACTGCTTTCAATCCGCTCAGATGATAAATTGCCAGCAAAAGAGGATCACAAGGATGTACCTGATAAAAAGAATCAGCAAGTTAAAGCGGAAAAACCAAGAATTACTGAAATTTCAAATAAGAAGAACAAGAAAAGCAGTTCTAAGAAATGAATTTGACTTCAATTGAAACCAAAACTGCTTGGATGATCCGACTGTCTGGCTTCACGGATGTTGGAAAAATTCGGGAACACAATGAAGATGACTATAGGATCTGTTGCAATTTAGAACAAGGATTTTGGGGCCATAGTCAAGACTTATATAATCCACTTTCGAAATCAGGGGCCTTAATGGTTGTGGCCGATGGAATGGGAGGTGCCGATGCTGGAGAAATAGCTTCCAGACTAGCAGTAGAAGCAATTAAAAAATATTTTTCAGAATTGACTTTGCAAGATAATGCCAGCGATGATGCAATTAAGGATCATTTGAAATTAGCATTCAATAGAGCTTTTCGGGCGATTTCAACTGCAATTGAAATTAATCCTGCATTGTATAAAATGGGGACCACACTTACAGTTGCCTGGTTGATGCCGCAAGGCTTGTATATAGCTTGGATTGGGGATAGTAGAGCTTACCTATTTAATAAAAATGGAAGATTAAATTTACAAGTCGATCAATACAAAAACTGCTCGGACCGACTTAAGATTTTGACAGATGATCATTCATTGGTATGGCAAGAAGTAATTAAAACAAATGGGACTTTCTCAGCAGAACAAGCAAGGATATCACCTGAAAGCAACATCATTTTACGATGTCTAAGTAACGAATACTTAAATGATGAACCCGATCTTGTTGGGCCAATTAAAATTCAAAACAATGACCGTATCTTTCTCTGTTCTGACGGACTCAATGGGATGCTTCCAGATGATACAGTTGAAGAACTCATTGCAAAATTTGAAGATGATTTAAATGCAGGAAATGCATTGCTTGATGCAGCTAACCAAGCAGGAGGGAGAGATAATATTACTGTATTGTTGGCTTCGATTTTTAGTCCGGAGAATAGCCATCCTGATATAATAGAATCAACAACAATCCATTATAATAAAACTGGTAAAAAAAGAACAACTACACAGAAAAAATGGTTGATATCCGTTACAATTTCTTTAGTTATTCTAGGTTTATTATTTTTTATTGTTTATGTCGCCAATAAATCTTTACATACAAGTTCCTCGTCTTATGACAATAAACCAAATCTTATTCTTGGGACAAATGATGTAGTAGAAAAAAAAGACTCTCAGACAATCGAAATTTTAGATCAAAAGTATAAAACTAATGAAAATAATAAAAATGATTTGAATATCAAAAATAATTTATCTGATGCAGCTAATGTTGATTCTTTAAAAACAATTATTGACAATCCATCAAGTAAATCAGATAGTAGTATCGCATCAATACCAAAACAACCAATTAACTTAAAGGTTATTCTTCCTGAAGATAAGGATATTAAAGTGAAACATGAGAAATATTACAAGCTCTTAAATGGCGAATCATGTAAAGATTTAAAACTTTCAATCTGCAACTCTGCAATTACAAAGATTGAAAGAGTAAAAAGTCATAATGCTTCAAGCAATAATGTATATTATTATAATAGTAAAGACGATTCCAATAAATTTAAAAATAGAACTGCATGCAATGAAGCAGAAATAAATGAACTTCTTCAATCATCTAACAATGTAGAATTAACCATTGAATTCAACATATTGAGAAAGAAAGGTGAAAATTGCCAGGACGCAAAAATCATTAAAATCCTAGCGGTTTCATCTAATAAAAAAGATATTTTTAAAAAGGATGGCCGGAAGTAATTATAGCAATTTGAAATCAGGTATTTTAACCTTTTTAATTAGCTTGATGATCTATGGGGCTTGCATTCAAGGCAAAACTACTGAATCCCCTTCCAGACTTAACTTTACTATAAATGGGGATAACGAGCAGCCTAATATATTATTGGGAATATTAAATAAAACTGATTCGAATTTGTGCTATAAGGCATTGGTTGGGATCCCAATTACCCTAAAGACAGAACTAGAAAATGAAATCGCTCAATGGAGCATAAATGGAAAGCCGTATTCTGGCCAAAAAATTCAATTCCAACTTGAAAAACCTGGGATATTTGAGGTGGTTTTGTTTAATAAAAACACCTCTGAAATCTGTAAGAAATTCATATATATTCGAACACATGAAACTCAACCATTAAGAACTAATTTTAATGGAAATCTTTCCAATTTTAATTGTAGCAAATTGCAATTTTCAAACAATCGCTTTTATGCCACCATTTCAGGTTTGCCGGATGGATTTTACCATTTAATTGTCTTAGAAAACAGGAAAATTAAAAATTATCGGACCAATTCAATTAATAGAGAAGCTATTATTAGATTTGATACCTCCTATTCAGTCAGACCGGAGGTAATACTTAGAAGTGTTACAAATAGTTTGAACAATGGAATAAATTGTATATTTTTAGCCAACCAATCCTTATGAAACAATTTAATTATTTTCTACTTTTGGTATTTGGTTTAGTTTATAATCCAATAACATATTGTCAAGCCCCTACGCTTGCAGAAATTGAACAAAGAGCGCTTGAAAAAGCCAGAGAACTGGGTGACTTGCTTAAAATTATTGGAGATAAGCGAAATGATAGAAAAATCCGTCAAAATGCAAAGGATCTGGCGATTGACTTATTTGAAAGTGATTCAAATAAGATTGAAGTAATTTCAAAAGTATCAAAGAAAAAGTCAGTTTTTAATATCCGAGAGTATCTGAATCGCCTGGACCATCTGCCTTATGATGATGTTCAAATCGAATGGAAATACATTCAGATAATTGAAGATATTAAGCTAAAAGAAGATGGCAGTTATTATGGTAAGCTAAGAGTTTACCAATTATTTGAAGGGCAGGGAGCAGATAAAATTGCGGAATACAAGGACATAACTGAAAAAGATATTGAGGTTAAAATATTGGATCAGCAAATTGAAACAGGTTTAGGCCCAGGCAGAAAATATTTTAACTTGAAATTTGGTGACATGACCGTATATAGATTATTGGATGATTCTGACAGAAATAAGCCATGAATAATTTTGGCATGGGACTAAAAGTTTTATGCTTTATAGCTTTAGCACTTCCTTTGGTAGGGCAGTCAAATGCTTATTTTATTCAAAAAGCTGAAAATTTTATTAAAAATTTTCATGCACAACTTAACAACATACACAACAATGCATTTTCAGTTGTTAATCTGGAGAATGAGGCAATTGCGATTGTTCTGGATGAAATGATAAAAGATAGAGACCAAACATTGCTATATGACAATGTGTCTAAATCTTACATTACAAACAATTATATCAGTGCACAGAAATACATGGATAGTTATCAAGCTTATTTTAGAGATAGACTCAATAAGATTCCAGAAGTGTTTTCAGTGCAATGTACATTTGGTGAATTCAAATTCGATACTGTATATATTGACTCCAGTGGCTTAAACAAGGTTTGCATGATCAGTCGTGTAGTAAATATTCACTATATCAACGAGCTTGAAAAAAAATTACATCGATCTGATACTATTTCATTTTTTGTGCTTTTTGAAAAAGGCAATCCAAATAATAGATTTATTATCGGTTCGGAAAAATACCGTCCGATACCTCCAACCCCTAAAGCTCTTGATACCGACGGTGATGGTATTTCAAATCAAAGGGATTCTTGCATTTTATTACCCGGCACAGAAAATTGTAATGGTTGCCCGGATACGGACTTGGATGGAATCTGCGACAAAATAGATCAATGCATTGATAAGTCAGGCCCCATTGAATGTAATGGTTGCCCGGATACAGATGGAGATGGGATTTGTGATCTTGAAGATCTTTGTCCAATAGATAGTGGTTCCGTTAAGAATAATGGGTGTCCTGAAATAGTAAGTAAGTTTAAAGTGCTTGAAGTTGGTAGTTATCCTAAACTTCAAATACCATTTACATTTGATATCGATCAAATTGTAAATGCACCTACACATGAATATGAATTAGAATTGGGTTCAGGTTATAAACAAAATTTAAGCGAATTTTACCTTGGGGATTTTATGGGTGATGAAATTTATAAAATTGCATTCAAAGTAATTACAAATAGAATGGATTATAGCATTATAATTGAAACAGATTTAATTGGTATAACTTTCTCAAACGGAAGAAATATAAGGATTGCACCTATAAGTAATGATATTTATATTAAATCCAATAAGTTGATTCCAATAATAAAAATTTATTTCATAGATTTGAATAAGCAAGAAATGTTGTTGACTGAATTAAAACAAGCCTACAAATGAAAAAGTTAGTATTGTCAGCTTGCATGATAGTATCTTATTTTTATTCCTTTGGACAATCTGTATATCATGCCGATTTACAGTTAATGTCCTGTGCAGGCAATAATTTAAGTTTTTCATCAAATAATTGGCAAGTTTCCTATTCTATTGGGGAAATTGCGATTAACCAATCACCTACAAGACGAGAGGGATTTCAACAAACCTATAATAACCAAATAAATCCACCCACAAAACCAATTTCAGAGGACTACAACACAATTATAACTCCAAATGGAGATAGTTATAATGAATATTTTACTTTAAATCCCCAGTTGATTGAACCTGCTGTATTTTCTGTATTTAATAAATGGGGCACTAAAGTATACTTTGAAGAGAATTTTGACAACAATTGGAATGGCCTCAATTTAAATGGAGATCATTTATCAGATGGAGTTTACATATATTTCATTGTAACTAAACAGAATAAATTATTATTTAAAGGCACCATAACGATCAAACAACAATAACTATGCAAAAAACAGTTCTACTTCTATTTTTTTTACTACTACTTACTAACAGAATTATTTTTAGTCAAGCTATTCCCAACAAATTCAATTACCAAGTATCTATACGCGATGCAAATGGGGACGCTATAAGTGATCAAAATGTAAGTTTTAGGGTATCAATTATTGAAGATATTGCAAAACCACTTACTTACTCCTATCGTGAAGAACACAAAGTGGTTCCTACAAAATTTGGAATCGCAACAATAGTTATTGGTACTGGGATTAATAAATCCGGCCCAATTGAATCTATCCAGTTTCAAAATAAATCATACTATCTAAGGATTGAACTTGATGAAAATGATGGGACAAATTATAAAGATCTTAGCGTTGCTCAATTGCTCAGTGTGCCTTATGCTATGGCTGCTAAACAGCTGGATAAGAACAACGCCAAAATAGGTGAGGTTCTAAAGTGGGATGGTATAAAGTGGACGCCTAGTAAAGACTCAATTGTACAAGGAGGGACTGGTGTGACTTCTATAGCAACTGGTCAAGGACTAATTGGAGGACCAATTACTACCTCAGGTACTATTTCATTGCAGAATACAGGAGTTACAGCTGGAACATATGGATCAGCCAATCAGTCAGCTAGAATCCAAATTAATGCCACTGGACAAATTGTAAGTGCCTCGAATGTTTCAATACCTAGCGGAGGAACAGTTACGAGTGTTGGTACTGGCGTTGGGCTCCAAGGGGGCACAATAACTAGTTCAGGAGTTATATCTTTGACGAACACAGGGGTAAATGCAGGGACATATGGTTCATCAACCATAATACCTGGAATTACGGTTGATGCACAAGGACGTCTTACAAATATAACTAATTATCAAATAAATGGAACTGGTCAATGGAATACTTATCAGCAAAATGATATAATAAATTCGAATTCAGGAAAAGTGTATATTGGAAATCAAAATGCACATGGTGAACTATGGGTGAAGAAAAAAACATATACGGGTACTACCGACAAAGACGCAATTTTTGCTGGATTTATTTTTTCTACAAATCCAAATATTAGTCCATTTGCACATATAGGATTGGTAGATTTCACTACCAATATGTTTAGAGCAGGTATTCGAAAGAATGTAAACCTTAATTCAAAATATGAAATATTTGCAGATCAAAAAAACTTTGTTATAAAACATCCAAAATATTCAGATAGTTTAATTGTTTATACATGTGTTGAAGGTCCTGAAGCAGCAGTTTATGAGCGGGGTAGTTCTAGATTGGTAAATGGGAGAGCTGAAATTAAATTCTCTGAACATTTTGGATTAATAATTAATCCAAGCACATTGACAATTCAACTTACACCAGGATCCCTCGAGTCCAAAGGATTGGGAATAATTGATAAAAATGCACAAGGGGTTACTATTGGTGAATTACTAAATGGAAATGGAAATTATTCCTTTGACTGGGAAGTTAAAGCGGTTAGAAAAGGTTATGAAGACAATCGAGTGGTACGCCATTTAAGCGAATATCAAATCAATACCAATGATTTTAAAAAATAAAATAAAAGCTAATTTTGCTTTAATTGTTGGTATTTTAATTGGATCGAAATTTTCTGTTTCTTCACAGCTTATTCCAATATCCTACAACTTAAACAACAGAGTTTTAATTAATATTGCCACCCCTCATACTGAAAAGATTCAAAATAATTTTAGTCCAGTTCATGAGCTAGTATTTATGAATAGAACCCAATGGACTGGATTAGATCAGGGCCCAAAATTGAATGGCATAAGTTATGATTTTAATTTAGACGAAAACACTAGAATGGGTTGTAATATTTATCATGAATCATTTGGTCCATTAAGTAGTTTGTTTGTTGCAGGAAATTATGTTTATAGTTTAAATTTAAATTCGTCAAATCAAATTTCTGGCGGAGCTTCCATTAGATACAATTTAAATCAATTAAATACTTCAAAAGCTTTTGTAAATCATCCTACAGATCCGCTATTAGAAAACAATCATACTACTTCATTTTTAAGCTTTAATCCTGCTATATCTTATTCTGGTGTAATTCCTTCGGCTGATATAGGCTATGTATTTGGTGCAACTTATCATAATGCTCTAAATATCAAGATTGATAAGTATAGAGCTTTTGCTCCATTACAGGTTTTTGTTCTAAATGGGTCAATCATAAAATTTTTGTCACCTGGCTTTAGAAATGTGAGTTCAATTGAAGGAGGAGTAGTTTATAGAAAATATAGTTCAATATCTGATGATGTGCAACTCTATTTAAAATATAATTGGCATGGAAAGTTGAATATACGCCCTGGATTTAGATTTGGAATTGTTCAAGAACTTAGTATACACGCCTTGCAAATGGATTTTGGTTTTCCGATTGCCAAAATATTTAAATTCGAGAGAAAAATAATTGAATTTAATTATGTATTTGAATTGCCCTTTCCTTCAAGTCCAGCTGCATTTGGAACGACTCATGAAATAAGTATGTCTGTTTTATTTTAGTAAGGAATCATTTAATAATCCAATATATATGATTATAACAAAGTACAAAGCACCAATTTGAATAATTAATTTATGAGTTGGTGGAAAGCGACATATTACATATATTTTATTTTACTGATCATGAGTTTCTTGTTTCGGAATAAAACCAGGATAATTTCAATTTTGTATTAATTAACAAGACAATATATGTTAATAAAATTATTTTAACAGGAGAAGTAATGACCATTGTTTTTTAAATATAATAGCCAGATAATTTACAATGTAAGACACTTTTTGTATAAATATTGACCAACGGCCGTGTTAGAATTGTCGAACTATTATTGTAGTGAAACTCGGATTAGATAAATAAAATAACATAAGAAACTGTATTTAAATATTTTAATTTAAACGATTAATACTAATATTAAGCAAAGTATAGTAAAGAATAATCAAAAATAAATTTAATTTTATGAAAATTTATATTCATTTTTATTCATTTTTGTTGATCGTATTTTTATTTTGTGGATGCTCCACAAATAAATATTTAAAATTAAATACAAATTTAAATACAAGTAATAGAAATAATTTCTATTTACTAAGTGAGGAATTTAAATTAATTAAAATCCAAGATTCAAACAAAAGTTATAATAGTACACTACCTGTAAATTTGAATTACAGTGTGGGTGAAACGAATAATAGTAAGCCAATTTTATCAAGTAAAATCAAGTCAAATATTAAACGCTTGGTAATGAATTCTGTTCAAAATAAATTGACCCAAAATAATCTGAGTTCAAAAACAGGAACTGCAGATTTGATTTTTAAATTTTGCGGCAATGGATTTATTAAGGCACTACATTACAATGTGAATAATATTAATGTACAATATAATAAAAAAATAGAATCACTGCAAAAGAAAAGCAAGGCTAAGAAATATGGAACAATGTTTCTAATATTTTTTTTAGGTGGATTTGTCTTGTCTCTCCTGATTTTAATAATAGGATTGTCTGGCGCTGGTTGTTTAGCTATTGTAGTTGCGCTGATGTCTATAACTTCATATGTGATAAGTGCTGTATATTTAATTTTATGGGCCATTGCATTGAGTCCGTAGGAAGTTAATATTTTTTTTATAAATCCATTTCCCAAAAATTTAAATTATTAAGGCTTCAACTTATAATAGAATTAAATATAATTTCAAAAATAATTTTGTAATGATGGATATGGAAGTACGTTTAGAGGATAATTTTTATACTCATCAAGGATACATCTAACTGACTCAACTTGTTTTATATAACATACCTTGGATTTTTACTATCATTTTCATTCCAATTGGTGGATCAATTTTTAAATTTGACTTTTATTTTACAGAAAACACATCCCGGTTAATATAAAACTAATTAAAATAATACGCTAGTTCACCCTAAAAAAGAAAAATTGTATATCAAATTTATATTCTTATTGTACTTCTGGTCCAATTCCATTTTAGCTATCGGTTCATGGTGCAAATTGTTGAATTGAACTAACGTATAAACTGCCGTTTCCTTTGCTTCAGTATTTTATTTAGTCAATTCAATTTTTAAGAACTTAGTTAAGTAAGCTATAAGGGTTTATAGAATTGAATTCACCTGGTTCCATAAATTATTTGATTCTACTGCTTTATATTTACAGGCCTTAAAATGGTTAAAATAATGTTCGAACAAACCTTTAAAAATATAGACGACATTCTCCATAAAGACGCGGGTTGTGGGAGTGAGTTGGATTATGTAGAACAGACCTCTTGGGTGTTGTTTCTAAAGTATCTGGATGATTTGGAGAGGGATCGAAGGACTAAGGCTGAATTGGCAGGAAAGACATATGAAGATCTGATTTCCAGGCAATACCGATGGGATGTTTGGGCTGCTCCTAAGACTATGGATGGAAAGATCGACCACCATAAGGCCCTTACTGGGGATGACCTCAAGGATTTTGTGGATGGTAAGCTGTTTCCATATTTGAAGAAATTCCGGACAGATGCGGATTCTGCGGATACTCTAGAGTATAAAATCGGGGAGATTTTCAGCGAACTTAAAAACAAAGTCCAGAGTGGATATAACCTGCGGGAAGTCATAAATCTTATTGATCAACTGCGCTTCCGGACTTCTGCGGAGAAGCATGAGATGAGCCATCTTTATGAGGACAAGATCAAGAACATGGGTAATGCTGGCCGCAATGGTGGTGAATATTATACACCACGTGCATTGATCAGGACCATTGTTAAAGTAGTGGATCCTCAACTCGGACAAACCATTTATGATGGTGCTGCAGGTTCTGCCGGATTCCTTTGTGAAGCATTTGAATATTTGAAAGAACACAATAAGAACCGAAGTACTGCACAGGATAAGAAATTGCAGACTAAAACTTTTTATGGTAAGGAAAAAAAATCATTGGCGTATATTATAGGCACCATGAATATGATCCTGCATGGTGTTGAAGCTCCCAACATTATTCATACAAATACATTGAGCGAAAATCTTGCAGACATACAAGAGAAAAACCGTTATGATATTGTACTTGCCAATCCTCCTTTTGGTGGTAAAGAAAGAGCAGAAGTACAACAAAATTTTCCAATTAAATCCAGCGAAACTGCATACCTGTTCTTAGAGCATTTTATAAAAATGTTGAAAGCGGGAGGCAAAGCAGGTATTGTTATTAAAAATACATTCCTCAGCAACATGGACAATGCATCGGTGAGTTTGCGCAAGATGCTGTTAGAAAGTTGCAACCTCCATACCATACTCGATTTGCCGGGTGGTACATTTACTGGTGCCGGTGTAAAAACGGTGATTCTGTTTTTTGACAAAGGAACAGCGACCAAAAAGATATGGTATTACCAATTGAATCTTGAACGTAACTTGGGGAAAACTAATCCTTTGAATGAAGCTGACTTGGCAGAATTTGTTAAATTTCAAAAAACGAAAGCAGATAGTGAAAACTCATGGACGGTAAAACTTGCGAATATAAATACCGAAACTTACGACTTGAGTGTAAAGAACCCCAACAAAAAAAAAGAAGTGGCATTGAGGCAGCCACAAGAAATTCTTGAAGAGATGAGAGCAATGGATGAAGATACGGCAGAAATACTTAATTCAATTTTTGAGATGTTATGAGTAAGAAATGGGAAATAAGGAGATTGAGTGAAATATGTGAAAATCTTGATAGTAAAAGAATTCCTATTACAAAGAATCTGCGCAAAGAAGGTAAGTTTCCTTATTACGGTGCATCTGGCATTGTTGACTATGTAGATGAATATATTTTCGATGAAGAATTGTTACTTGTGTCTGAAGATGGAGCAAATCTATTAGCAAGAACATATCCTATTGCTTTTTCAATTTCCGGAAAGTCATGGGTAAATAATCATGCTCATGTATTAAGATTTTCAAATAAATTAAGTCAAAGATTTGTTGAAATATATTTAAATTCAATAGCACTTGATGATTATGTTAGTGGTATGGCCCAGCCTAAATTGAATCAAGCCATGCTTAATTCTATTGAGATTCCTTTTCCTCCTCTTCCTGAACAAAAACAAATCGTCACCATACTCGATAAGGACTTCGCCGCCATTGACAAAGCAAAAGCCAATACAGAAAAGAATCTGCAAAATGCAAAAGATCTTTTTGAGAGTTATTTGCAGAATGTGTTTGCGAATCCTGGTGAGGATTGGGAGGAGAAGAAACTAAATGAAATTTCTCAAAACCTTGATAGCAAGAGAATACCAATAACCAAATCTGTTCGCAGTACTGGAAATTATCCATATTATGGAGCATCTGGTATTGTTGATTATGTTTCAGATTTCATTTTTGAAGGTGATTTGCTTTTAGTCTCAGAAGATGGAGCTAATCTGCTAGCAAGAACATATCCAATTGCATTTTCAATTTCAGGCAAGACATGGGTTAATAATCATGCACATGTATTGAGATTTAGTAACTTGACAAATCAAAAATTTGTAGAGTATTATTTGAACTCAATAAAACTCGATGATTATGTAAGTGGAATGGCCCAACCGAAATTAAATCAAGCCATGCTAAATACAATTCCTATTCCATATCCACCTTTGAAAGTTCAAACCTCAATCATAAATAAATTTGATATTCTTTCTCTGGAAACAAAAAAACTCGAATCCATCTACCAACAAAAGTTAAATGATCTGGAAGAATTAAAAAAGTCCATTTTACAAAAAGCATTTGCAGGAGAATTAACTACAGCTAAAGAATTAACGGTATGATCGAAAAATTAAAAATCATTCCTGTTGATTTGTTGGAACAATATTGCCTGCAAGTAAATGAAAACTTGCAGTCTTCATTTGATAAGTTGAAGGAAGCAGAAATATCTACTGATACATTTAGCTTTTATACTTCGGTGGCTTCTGTCTTTTCAAGTAAAATAGAAGGGGAGGAAATTGAATTGGATAGCTACGTAAAGCATAAAAAATTTGGTATTGAGTTTTTACCGGATTATACTAAAAAAATAGATGACTTGTATAATGCCTATACCTTTGCAAAAAGTGCAAGGATGAATAAAATCAATATAGAGGAAACACATAAATTATTGAGTAAACATATTGTTGCTAAGCATCAGCAGGGAAAACAGCGAACGCAAAATATGTATGTTTCCACCCCAGATGGTCGAATTGAATATATTGCAGCAAGTCCTTTTGAACTGGAAAGTGAAATGCAAAAATTTTATTCGGACATTGATTTATTGCTAGATGCTAAACTAAATATTCAGGAAGCGTTTTTCTTTGCAGCCTTGATACACCTGGTTTTTGTAAAGATTCATCCATTCAACGATGGAAATGGACGCACCGGACGGCTATTGGAAAAATGGTTTTTAGCCCAGAAGCTAGGTGACAAAGCCTGGTTTGTTCAATCTGAAAAAAACTATTACCAGCAGCATCAAAGCTATTACGATAAGCTGAGAGTCTTAGGTCTGGAATATCAGGACTTAGATTACAGCAAAGCGCTGCCATTTTTATTGATGCTTCCAAATTCATTAAATATTAACGGATGAACGAAGAGGAAACACGCGCAGAATTAATAGACCCCAAGCTTAAAGAAAATGGTTGGGATTCTAAGGTTAATGCGGATGTAAAAGTTCACCGCAATCATCCCATTACAGATGGTAAAATTAAAGCTACAGGAGGTAGGGGTGTAAAGTTGTTCGCAGATTATGTATTAGCCTACAAAGGGAGGAAGCTTGCTGTAATAGAAGCGAAAAAAGCCAGGCTTTCGATTGGAGAAGGCGTTGCTCAAGCAAAAAATTATGCGCTCAAACTTCAAATTGATGATACCTATGCCACAAATGGCATAGAGATCTATCATATTGATATGGATTCTGGCAAAGAAGCTTCAGTAGAAAACTTTCACTCTCCAGATGAATTGTGGAATAAAGTCTTTCCACAACCCAACAAATGGAAAGATGATTTCAGTAGTACTCCATATGAAACTAAAGGTGGACTCATGGGTGGCCGGTTTTATCAGGAGATTGCAGTGGATCGTGTATTGGATGCCATTGCAGAAAGACAAAACAGGATCTTACTGACATTAGCAACTGGTACTGGAAAAACATTTCTTGCATTCCAGATTGCCTGGAAATTATTTCACACCCGTTGGAATTTACAATACGATGGCAAGCGGAGACCCCGCATTTTGTTTTTGGCAGACCGGAATATTCTTGCAGACCAAGCTTATAATGCCTTCTCGGCCTTTCCCGAAGATGCATTGGTAAGAATCAAACCCAATGAAATAAGAAAGAAAGGAAGTGTTCCCACAAATGGCAATATTTTCTTCACCATATTTCAAACCTTTATGAGTGGAACTGATAATGAAGGAAATCCAGTTCCAAATTTTGGTGAATATCCGAAGGATTACTTCGACCTTATCTTTATCGATGAGTGTCATCGCGGAGGAGCGAATGATGAAAGCAATTGGCGGGGCATTTTGGAATATTTTTCACCAGCTGTTCAGGTAGGTCTGACTGCCACACCAAAAAGAAAAGAAAATTCGGATACTTATAAATACTTTGGAAACCCTGTTTATATCTATTCTCTTAAAGAAGGAATTGAGGATGGTTTTCTAACCCCATTTAAAGTAAAGAAGATCGCCACAACATTGGATGAATACACTTACCAAACAGATGACAATGTTGTTGAAGGAGAAATTGAAGAAGGTAAAACCTACACCGAAAGCGATTTTAATAAAATCATTGAGATAAAAGCGCGCGAAGAAAAACGTGTAAAGATTTTTATGGATCTGATTGACCAGAATGAAAAGACACTGGTGTTTTGTGCTACTCAGGACCATGCAGCTGCTGTTCGGGATTTGATAAACCAGTATAAAAAAAGCAGTGAGCCTAATTACTGCGTTCGGGTAACAGCAAATGATGGGGAATTGGGTGAACAATATTTAAGGGAATTTCAGGACAATGAGAAAAGCATACCTACCATCCTGACTACCTCTCAAAAACTATCAACTGGCGTTGATGCACGAAATATCAGAAACATTATTTTGCTACGACCCGTCAATAATATTATAGAGTTCAAGCAGATTGTCGGTAGAGGTACACGCTTATTTGATGATAAAAACTTTTTCACCATCTATGATTTTGTAAATGCAAGTGAGCGATTTAAAGATCCTGAATGGGATGGTGAGCCAATTGAACCTGTGATTACGGATCCTGAATCGCCCAAAGAATATAAACCAATAGATCCTGAAAAATTAACAGAAAGAGATGATCCAGTTTATAGAGAAGGAAAAGTAAGAATCAGAGTAAAACTCGCAAATGGCAAAGAACATCAAATTGATCATATGGTATCAACTACATTCATTGGTCCGGATGGCAAACCAATGTCTGTACAAGAATTTCTAAACAGCCTTTATGGTAAACTCCCGGATTTATTTAAAAGTGAAGATGAATTAAGAAATATATGGAGTAATCCACTCACCAGAAGATCCTTATTGGATAAACTGGATGAGGCTGGTTTTGGGAAGGATGAATTAAAAACACTTCAAAAAGTAATCGATGCAGAAAAATGCGATTTATTTGATGTGCTTGAATTCATTGCTTATTCATCAAAAACAATCACCCGAGAGCGTAGGGTTGCATCCGCTCAGAATAACATCTTTGCAATGCTGGACGCCAACCAGAAAGAGTTTTTGGAATTTGTCCTCAGTAAATACATAGAATCCGGCGTTGAAGAACTCGATCAGGAAAAGCTACCGGGGCTATTAGAATTAAAATATCATGCAGTAACGGATGCTGCGGAAAAACTTGGTGGAGTACCAAAAATCAGGGAGTTATTTATTGAGTTTCAGAAGTATTTGTATGATGTGAGAGAAGCTTTATAATAAGTTATGTGTTTATCCCACTTCTTTAATTATTGGATATCAATTTGTTACAACTTCCGAAACTTGTAACTGCATATTTTAAAGATTTCAAACTTCAAAACTAGAAATCTGTAACTCATGCATTCTATGTTTTTCGTAATTTTCATCCAAGCTTTCTTCAATAATTAATTGAAGATCTAATTTTAAAAGTTGTGTCTTGCTCCGTAGCCTTTTCATGCCAATCTGATTAATACTGTTTAAAAACCTGACTCCGGTTAAAAGTTCCGGAGCCAGGTTTAAGCTCTTTAATATTCGCTCGGGAATAATACTGTGGTTGAACTTCGATCCGCCTCAGTAATGACCCAAATCTTATCTGAGTAAGTTCCTATCGTGAACAAAGGTTTGTAAACTGAAAAGATTCTTCCCCCATTGAGGAGCGCCTGTGCATTCGTTACTTGATCCTCTAGGCTAAGTTCTCCCCAATCGCCGTTCAGATGCCTCCTGATCGAATGATTGATAAATTGAGCGAATACAGGATCTTCTCCGCATGCTGCAGATACGCCAGCAGTCATAAATAGCGGACCAATAGCAAATAATGATGATTTTACCATATTAAGAAATTTTAAGAATTAATAAATCGAAGTATTTGATAGAATTAAACTATCTGAATTTTTTAGGATAAGCCCATTAACAATTGATTCAACTCAAAATGGATTGATCTTTTTTGCTTCTTGATATTCTCGTACAGCCATAAATGTCTCTCAGAACACTCAATTCCATTTTAGAACTATATTTAGCTCTATGTTCCTCTGCTCTGAAATACCAGGCTTTCTTTGGCTTAGAATAGTAAAATCCGTTCTCCTTTAAATAAGTTCGAATGGGATAAGTATTTCCTGTAATCCAAACCCAAACTCCGACTAACTCAATAAAAATATGATCAAACCCAATGATCGAATTTATGGCAGTCTGGTATTTTTGTGAACTAAGGATGTTGGATTCCATTTCTTCTTCAGAAAGGCTCATTCCTGACAGGAGTTTTGCAATGACGTATGAATACTCGGAGTTAATTTCCTGCATGGTAGCAGTTCGACCCCCTTTATCTGGATGATGTTCTTTCGCAAGTTGTTTGTAAAGATGCTTGACATCTTCCACGGTTTTACATGAATTAAAATACTTCATAGAATAGTTTTTAAATTGTGAATAATTGATTTTAAAATACCAATTTGAAATATTCGTTATAGTAATCTTTTTGTAAGCAATTAGTATTGCATGCGATCAATTGGAGGTATAAGAATGAAAGTGAATTGTATAATCTATAGACTAATTGGATATACTATTTAAGGCGGTCTATATCATAAAATGATAATTTGATAAAGGAATTAGCTAAGGAGTATAATGGTTAAAATTGGGAAACGATGAATCCGGAGCAGATTACCATAGTTCAAAATCAGTTGCCAGTAGAATTTTAATTTTGAATCAGAAGCTTTTAAAAAGGAAAGGAAGGTTATTTTAGTTTAGGTTTTACCTGAGAGAACAATGGGGTGGGGTATTTTTTTTGACCGGTAGGTAGAAAAAAACGGCATTGCCATAGGGGGGGCTTAATGTACATAGTAAAAACACACTTTAAGTTATACCAGATAAATAGATTTTGAGGCATGTGTTATTGATTTATTTATAACCCTATTGTAGCCATTAAATAAAAGTAGTTAACCAATAATTATAAATCGACTCAAATATTGTTAATGCTTTGCGAATAAAATCAGTATAATTCCCACGTTCTATATTATGTAAATTTTTATGTGGGTAGAAGTTACCTGGATTTGCTAAAATCAATGGAATTTAATGATAACAAAGTAGGTATAAAGGCACTATGCTATTTAATAAATGATTCTATTAGGTAGTTTCTAATATTTTGTGTATAGCATAGGACATGGAGAACAAAGTATAATTTTTTAAGGGGTAAGTTTTGGCCTGAATGAAGCCAAACAAGTGGTTGAAATCTGCTGCCAAAACTTATAATTACGTAACTTTAAAATAATTATACACTTATGAAAAAGAAAGATGCTTTAGATTCCTTGTTCGAAAACATTAAAACCAAGGAAGAATTTCAAACACTTATGGATCAATTGTATAAGCGTGGAGTTGAAACTATGCTTAGATCTGAAATGAGCCATCATTTGGGGTATTCACCCAATGAAAACAAACCACAGGGAATCGACAATAGCCGGAATGGCTATAGCAAAAAAACGCTGAAGACTAAAGCCGGTGAGGTTGAAATTGACATACCTCGAGATCGGAATGGAGAATTTTCACCCATCATTGTACCTAAGCATCAACGGATGACAGATCATCTTGATGATGTCATTATTAAATTGTATGCCAAGGGTATGAGTACAACCGACATTGAGATGTTTATCAAGGAAACTTATGGAGTTGAAATATCTGCTGCGACCGTATCCAACATAACCAATGAACTTATTGAAGATATTAAGCTATGGCAAAATCGAGCCTTGGATCAGCAGTACCCTGTCATCTGGTTAGACGCCATTCATTACAAAGTAAATCAAAGTCATCGTGTAGTAAATAAAGCCTTATACATCGCTGTTGGACTGAATATCAATGGCTTAAAAGAAGTCCTGGGATTATGGATGGGTTCCGAAAAAGAAAATGCAGAGTCCGCATCTTTTTGGACAGCAGTATTGAATGATCTTAAGTCGCGTGGAGTAAGTTCAGTTTATATCTTCTGTACAGACAACTTACCTGGATTGACCAAAGCAATTAACGCCGTATATCCGAATACCTGGTGCCAACTTTGCATCGTTCATCAGATTCGAAATACCATGAAATATGTCAGTTTTAAAGATCGCAAATTACTCGCCCAGGATTTGAAATTAATCTACACTGCTATTAACTCAGATCAAGCATGGGATGCCCTTCAGGTTTGCATAGAAAAATGGAAATCAAAATATAGATATGCCTTTCAAAGTTGGGAAACTAACTGGGATAATCTTACAATATTCCTGAAATTTCCAGTCGAAATAAGGAAGATGATTTATACGACAAATGTCATAGAAAGCTTGAATTCATCAATCCGAAAATATACACGGAACAAGTCAGTATTCCCAAATGAATCAGCTGTTTTAAAATCTGTTTATTTTGCTCTACAACAAATCTCGAATAAATGGACCATGACGGTTCATAATTGGGGCTCAATTTATAATCAATTGCTAATTTTGAACGACGAAAAGAAAATTTAAATGAACCCTTCAAAAATTATACTTTGTTCTTATACACAAAATATTTTAAAGGCTCATTCTATTAGCTTAAACTACAGAATTTTCCTTTTATTACCACAACCACGAAATAAGTATTTGGATAGTATACGAACTCACTATCATCATAATTATTTCAAGATATAATTGATAGAGTCCAGTAAGTATTGAAGTTCGAAATTGAAAAGGCCTTTATAGGGTTTTGCAAACCTTCAAACTATAATAATTGTCTGAAATTACTTATTGTTCGATTACTTTCAAGTTTTGTGCAGTCAATTTATTCTAAATGTGGTCCTTTGGAATTGGCAATAGCTTATAGCACACATTCTTCCCACTAGCTTCCTTAATTAATCGGCATTGCACATTATTATGATTTGGAATCTCAATATTTGAGGATAATAATTCCTTTAACCTTTCTTCAATAGTCCGGTCAGTAGTCTTAAATTCTTTGCATAAAAGATCAAGCAATTCTCTCCTTGTCAATACTGAACCATCTCCTAAATTCAATTTAATATACTCAATAATTTCTACATTACTTGCTTTCGTTTTTTTACTATCAATTACTTCTAAAATATCACTCTTGCTTGCTAAAACCAAGCCGTTAGCTACTTCGTTATATTTAATATAAAACGGGTCATACTTAGCTGTGGTCCTACACTTTAAATACTTGACCCTAATGATATCTGTATCAATATTTTTTGCACCTTTCTCAAATCCGACTTGCATAAATGTCGTGGCTTTATTTTTTAATTCTGTCCCAAAATGCCCTCTTGCCTTTTCACTGCCAGGATTTTCGTGGATCACACAAAGGAATACCACATCATGCTCATTAATAGCGACATTCATGAGATCTATCAGCTCCATACTTCTATCTGATTTATTAAAATCTTCAATGCAATCAGTCGAAACATCTAAAACAATAAACAATAGGTTATCCGTGCATTTTTTAATAAATTTAAGATACTCATCTAATACGGAAAATCTTTCTTGGCGTTTAATTTGCATTAAACTAATGTATTTAAAATTATCGGGATGCTCATCAATTTTAAATCCAGCTTTTACCTGTATAGATTGCAATGCGAAAGGTAACTGTTCATTTAAATTCCTCTCTGTATCTACATAAACGACAGTAATGGGTAAATCCAAATCTGTTCTGTAGTAACCTAATAAGTCTTCATTGCCGTTATTAATTTTAAGGAAGGAGGCACAAATGTATTCTGCTAACCTACTTTTGTGTACTCCGGCCTGTCCTTGTATTACATTTATAGTATTGCGAAAAAAAACTGAGTTATCACCATGCTTTAATATTGGTTTTGAAAATTGGATTTCTTTTGATTTTATTGCTTTTAATTTTATACTTGTATCAAGTACAATTTTTAAATTATCAGAAATATTTGCTTCGTAACCATTCTTAATTAGTTGTTTGACTTCAGATTGATTATTATGAATTCCTAGCATAGATTTTTCGAGTTCAAGGTTTGGGCTAAGCTCATTCTTATTGGACTCAGAGTGTGATCCATTTAATATGGTATCTTCAGTTGAATTGATTTCATTATTCATATTATAAATTATTTTATTGGTGATTTGTTTTTTATATTGATCATTTCCTTAGAAGCTTTTCGGTTCTCATTTTTATTTCATCTTCATTGTGTTGTCGGTTACGCATAAGGAATTCATTTAAATCTGCCTTCTGAAAAAAGATTAACTTGCCTTCAGGACAGAAGTAAGGTATTTTTCTGGTATGCGTAAGTTTATAAAGGGTGCTTTTCTTGATTCCTAAATATTGGCATGCTTCATCTACATTTAAGAATTCCTTTTCTTGAATGTTTCGTTCAGTTAATAATTTTTCAAGCCTGTTGAATCTGTTTAATATTTCTTCATCCATTATTGCTATTTTTTAATTTGATTAATTAAGAGTCAATCAAATTGTGATGTATCAATTAATTTAATGCTGCAAAATTTCAATGAGAATCGGAAGAAAACAATAGCTTAATAGCTCAACTATGTTATTAAATAAGCTAAATTCAATATAATAGGGCTAGGAGTGAATCAAAAAAATAGCTTAATATTTAAGGTTAAGCTTTAAAATAATTAGTTATGATATATGTTAAGGTATGAGAATAAAGCGAAGCTTTAATTACTGCGTTTAGAGGACTTTAATAAATCTACAATGTTACCCAATGCTTCATAATCAGGTGGAGTTGTATTCCAATGTTTGGCCATAGATTTACTGGAAGATAGATTTTCAAACGAATTTCCATTAAAATCAGAAAACACAAATCCGATTATTTTCGTTTTATATTTCTCAATCAGCCCTGCCGAAACTAGATTATCTAATAGATAAATAAGTATTTTCTTATTTTTATCTTTATTAATCCCTTTTACCATCCATTGAATTTTTGACTCCGGCATATCAAAAGAACCGCTAAATGCTTTTTTAAATAACTTTAATTCCGTTGAGGCTAATATGAATTTTGAGTCTTTAGATAATTTTTCCCACAATATTTCTAATAGTTCAGATTCTGAATTTGGTAACCATTTAAAAGTTTTTAACACTTTAGGGTGAGGCGGTGGTATCACTTTCTCATTTTCATTCTCCTTTTCTAGAGCAATATTTGATACATTATCTGTTATTCCATTAAGTCTATCTGGAATAAAATCAGGATATTTATCACGTAAAAATCTTAACAATGCATTTATTGGTTTACTACTAAACTTATACACATTAAGAACTTCATTGCGTTTAATTTCTGCATTTAAATAATAAAGGTCAATTATAACTAGCTTTAAATAATGTTTAATAGAATGTTCATTTGGTAATTCTTTTATTCGATTGTCAATATATATACGACTTAGTAAATACTCATTATAAAGCCTATTGAGAAAGAAGTCATCGAATTTTTCTTTTGATTCCGAATATTCATTAGGGTAATCCTTCAGCTCTGTATATTCTGTAATAGTTTTAGTTGTTGAATCGTATTGAATATTACCATATAAAAAATCATCTTCAGTTGGAATAAACTCTTGAAGTAGATAATGCAATCCATTGCGAGTAAATAGATAATTAAAATATTCTACTGGATTTTCTTTTGAAGAAGAATTAAGATTTATACTCATTGCCAAACAGAATATTTTGGAAATTTTAAATTAAAGTGATTTCTGGTAAACTTGCAATTGCTTTCGTTTTTAGCTCATCAGTAAAATTCAAATACTTCAATGTATGCTTCGTACTTGTTTGTGCCATACAATCTGCTACTGTTTTTAAATTATTTCCGCCCATAAGTAAATTTACAGCATATGTATGTCTTCCACAATAAAAAGATATGTTCTTTTCAATACCAGCCTCCTTTACCCACCTTTTGAGATCCTTACTAACAGCAGGATCAGAAGGACAGTTGAAAATCAATTCTTCTCGGTTACCTGGCTGGCCTAGAATTTTGATAGCAATCGGATGAAGATCATTGTTTACCTGCTCGCCATTTTTCTCTCTAAATAATGATATCCGTTCGTTTTTAATTCTGGACCAGGTCAATTTCCGGATTTCTGCCATTCCAAGACCAGTATAACACGCAAACAGAAATGCACGCTTTACCTGAACATTGCCACAAGGCTTTTGGGCTAAAGCTTGAAGTTCATCAATGGTCAATATGTTTTTTCTGAGCTGCTTTTCATACTTATTATAGCCTTTGAACGTGATTCCTTCCGCTGGGTTCTCCAATATTAAGGATTCTAGCTTAGCCTCTTTTGTCTTAGCCCCCTAAAAGACTGGACTAATTATTAAAATTAATTTAGTCACATTAAATTTAGGGAAAATGGCAAAACAAAGAAGACAATTTACTCCGGAAGAGAAGCACAGTATCTTACAGGAGTCAGAACGATTAGGTCATACGGAGACCTGCCGAAAATACAGCCTGTCGACGTCTTTGCTCTTTAATTGGAAACGCAAATATTTAACAAAGGGTAAAGAAGGCTTAAAATCTGAATACAGACGGGTAGATCCTCAGTTGCGTTTATTAGAGGAAGAAAACGCAAAGCTTAAGCGGATCATCGGCAACCAGGCACTTGAACTGGAATTCAAAACAGAGCTTTTAAAAAAAAGCGATGCCCATTATCAGAAAGAAAGGAAATGATAATCAGGTATAAAGCACGAACAAGTGTCGATAAGCTTTGCAAATGGGCTGAACTTGCTAAAAGCAGTCTGTATTATCGTGTAAGTTTAGGACAAAGGGGTATGAAGCCGAGCACACATACGATTATTGGTAACAATGCCTTAGTTGAAAACAGCTTGGTGGTTGACCAAATTCGTGCTGTACTTACAATGGATTATTGCATTTATGGTTATCGGAAAATAACGGAAGAGCTTCGTGATCTGGAGTATTTGATTAATAAGAAAAAGGTTTATCGCTTAATGAAAGAAAATCATTTGTTGAGTGGCAAACGGATAACTGTACAAGGTAAAAGGAAATGGGTAAAGCATCGCCGCATTGAAGCAAAGCGACCGATGGAATATTTATGCCTTGATATAAAATATGTATGGGTCGATGGTGAAAAACGCTGGTATTATCAGTTGGCAATCATGGATGTGTTCAGTCGTAGGATTCTATGTTGGATTTTTCAGCGTAGTGTTCGGCAAACGGAAGTAGTGGCTCTTATGAGATGGTTGGACCTTCGGTATGGATTAAAAGGTGTTATCATAAGAAATGACAATGGAAGTCAATTTCTAGCTCACAGTGTGCGTCAAACCTTAAAAGAGTTAGAGGCGCAACAAGAATTTACACACGTTGCTACACCAGAAGAAAACGCATATATCGAAGCGTTTCATTCCATCCAACAATCTGAACTCATTGATAGATTTATTTTTTCGAGTTACTATGATGCAAAGCAACATATCCAAAAATATATGAACTGGTATAACTGCAAAAGGAAGCACGGTGCAATTGGATTCATTACTCCAATGGAAAAATGGACACAGGGAATGTCTTGGGCAACTGTTAGGCAACAATATGAGCCGGCTTCGGGGGACTTGTCAAGGCCGGACTGCGAAAGCTATAGCGATGGCTCCGCTCCGTATAGCCTTGACAAGTTCAACGAAACGGCCTACCTTCGCCTTACAGGTGATCAAGACAATTATGAATTAGTATCAAACTGTTTTAGAAAAACCGTCCAGTTTATTGGGGGTTAAGACACTTTCAACACCCCTTTAAAACGCTTCCAGTAATCGTATGGAGTTTCAGAGCTTAATCCATTTTTAGGATCAATTAGATAATCTTTGAAATCACTACACAACTTTGGGCTTACATCCTTAAATCTCAATTTGGTAATTCCCCTTTTGGTTATAAATTCTTGAAATTTCTTAAGGGCATATTTAACTTTACGAACATCTTTTTTTGTGTAGGACTTATGATAATTTTCAAAATAAGAAATAAAACTTTGATTCAATTTAAATTCTGGTATTCTGTAATATTCCAATGACCCCAATTCTAATTCTCGCTGTGCCCTAATTTGTTCAACCTGTCTTCTTAGATTTTTAGACTCTGGATCTCCTTTTTTTATATGTATACCGAGTGTTTCAAATTTCCGTACCCCTTCTTTGTGAATTACAAGAATTCCGGATACACCATTATTGATTTTTTTCCAACGGATTTTAACTGACATGGCTAGCTCTGTTTAATAGGTGACAAAATTACAAATTGTTTAGGATCTTGAGGCGCGGTTGAGGCGCGGTTTTAACGAAAACATGCGAAAGCAAGTATCAAAATATCAAATACGAAATATCTATTTACTAGATTATCAACAATTTATGTTTCCGATTATTTCCTTTGTTTTCATTGTTTATACCCGCCCCGGGTACTAAAATCAGAACGAGAAACAGAGTGAGAGCGATGGTTCTTGTTTTGATTTTTTCTTCATTCTCATTTTATTTCTCGCTCTTTTATAAATCTTATCGAGACGACGTTTGAATTTCAAATGTTGGAAATTATAAGAAATTGATTTTATCCTATTTTAACAGCCTATCCATAAGACTCATTTTACCTGCATTAAAAATTCGGCTGTTACTTTTCCTTTTATCGGATGTTCTAAAATTATGTTTTCAAAAACTATTTGATCACCGGACTTTACTTTGGATAATACTTCTTTAGCCTTAGGACTAAATTCAGATCCTTGATTGATTGTGGCATGGTTTGTTTGCTTCTTATTTCTGCACTTTATATTAAACGCTTGGATGGCCCATTCGCCTTCCCATTCTCTTTGAAACATGCCATTGCATCTAAATTCTAGGGCAGTTAATTTTTTAACTCTGAATTTATTGGTCACGCATGTTTTGGCTATAAAATGTCCTGACATTGAATCGCAATTTTCAGCATCAATAAAAACATCCGTGTATTTAACTATTTGGGTGTCTGCAATATTTGTTTCCATATCTAGAGTTATAATTGTATCAATTCGCTCATAGATATCGGTTTTGTATTTTTGCGAGCTGCATTCAACATTAATTAAAATATCCAAGGATAATAAAAAGATCAATGAAAGTTTCATATTTGTTTATATTAATCATCTAATGATAGTCCAATTTAATCAGAATTTTCCAGCTATCTTTTATTTAAGCAAATGTATTTAATTCTTTCCCTGTTTAGCACTATTAGCTATTCATATTTTTAGTCGAATGAATTTGGTAGCAGTTTGTGCAAATTCCCATAATCATGGGATTGACCCTTAGTAAGAACTGATGCACCTTTGTAAAGCATACCATTAAATGATGATGAGATTCTGATTTTATTGGCTTGGAGAATGCATAAACATGAGATTTTATTCTTTGAACAATAAATTATAATGACCATGAGTGAAAACAAATTAAATCAAGTAACAGAGCGCAGAGGTTTTTTAGGCTCCATTGCAAGTGTAGCTGCAGCCATAAGCTTGTCGGCTATTGCTTCGCCGCTTAATCTGGTTGGACAGCAAAAACCGGCTGCTTCAAAAACTAAATCGCCGGCAATGCACCCTGCTGATTTATGGTTTAATAAAATTAAGGGAAGCCATCGGGTGGTGTATGATGCACCGCATCCAAATGGTTTGTTTCCCTTTGCATGGCCCAAAGTATTTCTTTTAACCAATGGAGCTACGGGCAGTCCGCCAAGTGATTGCGGAGTGGTAGTGGTCTTGCGTCACGATGCCATCGCATATGCTTTTGAAGATCGCTTATGGGCAAAGTACAAATTTGGTGAAATTTTTAAGGCTGAAGATCCTAAAACAAAAAACCCATCTACACGCAATCCATTTTGGATGCCTATGAAAGGCGATTTTAAAATTCCAGGTATCGGTGAAGTTGAAATTGGAATTAATCAATTGCAATCGCATGGTGTATTGTTTTGCGTTTGTGATGCTGCCATTACAGTTTACAGTGCAGTCGTTGCAGAACAATTGGGCAAGGATGCAGCAGAAGTAAGAAAAGACTGGACCGATGGATTGCTTCCCGGAATTCAATTAGTTCCTTCCGGTGTATGGGCCTTAGGTCGTGCTCAAGAACATAAATGCAAGTATATTTTTGCTGGCTAAAAAATAAAACCAAAATCATGAGACCAATAGCAGTACTGATTTTTTTTCTATTTATTTCTTGCAATTTTCTCAATGCTCAATCAGCACCCTATCATGTTGTTTTTGACGTAACTTCAAAGGATACGATCGTTCACCAAATGGTGATCCGCTGGGTCAGAGAAATATTGAATACAGCACCTGATGCAAAAATTGAAGTGGTGTTTTATGCCAAATCCTTGGATATGATCACAAAAGATAAATCGGTAGTTTCTTCAGATGTCGTAAATTTTAGTTCCAGAAGTAATGTTGCATTCAAAGTTTGTGAAGTAGCCATGAAAAACAATGCTGTTGAAAAATCACAGCTTTTACCGGGTGTTCAAATCGTGCCGGATGGAATTTATGAAATCATCTCTCGTCAACATGAAGGTTGGGGATACATTAAAGCGGCACGGTAGTTAGGATTATTTATAGACACATTCAGTTCGAGCCAATGGTATAAATTAGATATACGCTTTCTTCTTAGTTTAATCTGTTAAATAATAAATTGAAAAAAAATTTATTGACTAAGTTTAAAATATATATCCAAACCCAATTCCGTAGCTCCAAACAGGAGATGAACTACTCAACTTATGGTTTATACCAAGCTCAGGCCTTATCGCCCATTTTTGAAGATTCTTACTAAATCCGGCACCGATTGATACTGAATAAAATCTTTCAAAGGATCCACCAAGCAACACTTCAGCTTTTGGTATTAATGAAATATCTATATATTGATTGATAGCATGGGTCAAAATCAGTTTAGGGCTTGCGGTAAATTGAAAACCTTCCTTGCCAAAATAAATACTGAGCGGTAGACTAGCAGCAACTTTGTTCTTATAGATTGATATTTTCGAACCAATGGAGAAATGATGATTTAAATCCACGGACTTTAAATGTGAATAACTTAACTGGAGTTCCATTTTATTTGAAATTCCAAAACCAAAACGAATTCCGGTATTTTTAATAAGACTTTTGTCAATCTCTTCCGGCGAATTATCACAAATTAATTGAAGACTGGAATAAAAGCCGGTAAATTGAATTTCTTTGTTCTTCAAAGTGGATGCAGATTCAAAATTTTGATTTAATTGGGACTTGCCACCGGTGACAAATGCAATTGAAGAGAGTAATAGCAGGAAATTTTTTTTCATGATGCTTATTTTATGGTTTTAATTGTTTGATCCATTCATTGAAATTTTTATCCGAGCCTGCATCCCAAATGGCAAAGCTTTCACTTTACCCAAGCATTCAGCTCAACAATTTCACTTAAAATATCTTAATAAAGATACAGAATTGTATTTCATGTTGCATCTGGTACCTGGATCCGTCTCCATGTGGGTTCATATGATTGCAATTAAAATTAATATTATTTATTATTATAATGTATTATATCTTTGTATCTTAGTCTTTTATGAGTAAAAACGGCAAAATATTGGTGGCCATGAGTGGAGGTATTGACAGTACCGTTACCGCTTTATTGCTCCATGAAGCCGGTTATGAGGTAATCGGGGTAACCATGAAAACATGGGATTATGCAAGTTCGGGTTCTTCTAAAAAGGAAACGGGTTGCTGTAATCTGGACTCGCTTCAGGATGCGCGCCGGGTCGCGGTTGATATGGGATTTCATCATTTTATTTTGGACATCCGGGATGAATTTGGTGAAGCAGTTATTGAAGATTTTGTAGATGAATACCTGGCAGGTAGAACTCCAAATCCTTGCATTCTTTGCAATACGCACATCAAATGGAATGCACTTTTGAAACGTGCCAATGCGCTTGATTGCGAATTTATCGCAACGGGTCATTATGCTAGAATCAATCAAAAAGAAGGTCGCTATTTTGTGTCTAAAGCGCATGATTTGAATAAGGATCAATCTTATGTGCTTTGGGGACTCAGTCAGGAATCTTTGAAACGGAGCATGTTTCCTTTATCAGAACTGTTAAAACCGGAAGTGCGCAAAATTGCATTTGAAAGGGGATATAGTGATCTTTCAAAAAAAGCAGAGAGCTACGAAATTTGCTTTGTACCGGATAATGATTATAGGGGATTTCTAAAAAGACGGGTCGATGGACTGGAAGAAAAAGTAAAAAATGGTAACTTTATAGATAAGGATGGCAATGTGATTGGAAAACACGAGGGTTATCCATTTTTTACAATCGGACAACGCAAAGGTTTGGGAAAAGCATTTGGCAAACCAATGTTTGTGGCTGAAATTTTTCCTGAAACAAATTCAGTGATGTTGACAGAAGAAGAAGATTTAATCCGGCAACAATGTTTTGTAAATAAAGTAAACTGGTTAAAATACCCCGCTACCAATCCGGATCTGGAATATGTTACAAAAATCCGCTATAAAGATGCGGGGCATCAATCTATAGTTAAGTCTTACGGTGATCATTTGGAAATTGATTTTATAGGACCGGTGAAAGGCATTGCTCCCGGACAATCTGCAGTGGTCTACGAAGGAGATGATGTGGTATGTGGGGGTATCTTGTATCGTTCCATTATTCATTAATTAAATTGTACTTGTTGAATTCTAAATTTCATTTTGCTTCTTCTAATGTTCAAGGCCTGAACTTCGTTTTTTTAATATTCGGAGTTTGGATATTAACCAGCACCGCTTGTACAAAAAATGAAACTGAACAATTGGATGATATCCAAATGGGTTATAATTATTTTCCAGTACAAATTGGAAACGAATGGGTGTATCAAACGGATTCTATTATTTATTCTCTGCAAGCGCTTGTTCAAATCGATTCTTCCCGATCGTTTATTCGGGAAGTTGTAGTAGATACGTTTAGAGATGCTGTCGATCAGTTGATCTATCGCTTAAATGTATTTTATGCAAAAGATACTTCATTGGGTTGGGATTTGATAAATTCATCTTTTATCGAATCTAACAAATTGCATCTGATTAAAAAAGAAAATGGATTAAGTTTTGTTCGACTGGTGTTTCCAGTATTGACGAATAAAGCATGGGATGGAAATAGCATGATTCAGGCAAAAACCAACATTGTCATTAAAGGTGAATTGTTGGAAGCCTATGATGATTGGTATTACCGCTATAAATACATAGACAAATCTGAGTTTATAGGTGTTAAATCATTCGATAAAGTTTGTAAAGTTTTGGAAGTAGATAATGAAGACATCATCAGCAAACGCTATTCTGAAGCACGTTATGCCAGGGATGTTGGGATGGTATATCGCGAACTTTGGATTTTGGATACCCAAAATACGGATCTCAATAAATCCTTCAGAGATCGGGCAGAAAAAGGTTTCATATTAAAACAAACACTCGTATCATATTTCGTGCAATGATTCAATTAATTGAAGCAGGACGAACGTATAAAGTCTATGGATTAAAAGGAGCCTTATGGATTTACATAGCTAAGAAATTTCAGGCTTTTGTAAAAAAGAATAAGGTTATTTTTTTTAATGTAGAAGGAAACCCTGTTCCTTTTTTTATTGAGAAAATTTCTGTTGATGACAATTGGTTGGTTCAATTAAAAGATGTTGAAAATCCAGAAACAGCTGCATTGCTGACCAATCAAAGCATTTATGTGGATCAAAGCAGAATGAAAATGGATCCTGGTAAAATGGATGAAGAAATGGATGATGAAGAAAGCTGGATTGGATTTACTTTATTTGATAAGACTTCCGGTCATTCCGGAATTATAAATGCTATTGAAGAATTTCCACAACAATTAATGGCTGTTGTATCGTTTAAAGATAAAGAGCATTACATACTTTTAAGAGAAGAATGGATTCAGCACGTAGATGCGAATTCTAAAACCATTCACATGGAATTACCGGAAGGAATGTTTGATCTTTAGGCCTGATAAATCATACCTGCTACACAAGCTGTCATTAAACAAGCGATGGTTCCACCAATCAATGCCTTGATGCCTAAAATACTTAAATTTTCGCGTTGATTTTCAGCAAGCGTGCTAATGCCGCCAATTTGGATTCCAATGCTGGCAAAATTTGCAAAACCGGACAAGGCATACGTTACTATCAAGGTTGATTTTGAAAAGGCTTGCAATACATTTTCGTTAAGCATTTTTGACAGCGTACCGTAGGCATAAAATTCATTGACCATCATTTTTTCTCCTAATAATTGTCCGACGGCTAATATATCCTGTATTGGTGTTCCAATTAACCAGGCTAAAGGAGCAAACAAATAACCAAACAAAAGGCGCAAACTCAATCCGTCGTAGCGATGGTTGGTCCAATCTACAATCATTGCATTTAATTGAGTAAGTGAACCAATTTTCAATAATAAAGCATCCGTTAGATAGATTAACGCAGTAAAGACAATGAGCATGGCTCCAACATTTACAGCCAATTTTAAACCATCGGTCGTACCCATCGAAATAGCATCCAGAGCATTTCTTCCTAAGCTGGATTTGGGAACTTTGATTTCACGTTTTAAATTGGACTCATCTGGATTTGGAAACATAATTTTGGAAACAACTATAGCTGCAGGTGCTGAAATAATGGATTGTGTCAATAAATGCAGCGCATAATATGATTGTGCAGTTGGATCTGTTCCGCCCAACATTTGGACGTAGGCACCCAAAACAGAACCAGCGGTATTGGCCATGCCTCCTACCATAATTAATAATATTTCAGATTTATTCATGGCCGCCAAATAAGGCCGAATCATAATGGGAGCTTCCGTTTGTCCTAAGAAAATATTTGCAGCCGTAGACAAACTTTCAGCACCTGAAAGCTTCATTGATTTTGAAAGCAGCCAGGCAAAGAGCCAACAGATTTTCTGGAGTATGCCTAAATAATAGAGAAGTGCCGACAAAGCAGAAAAAATTATAATGGTTGGAAGTACCTGAATTGCAAATACAAAAGCCCAGGCTTGACCCGGATCTGATAAATTACCAAATAAAAATTCTGTGCCTTTATGAAATATACCAATCAGTGATACGAAACGCGAAGAAATCCATTGAAAAACAATGTGGATGAAATTTACTTTCATCACACCCAAGGCAAACATAATTTGCAAAAAGCAGCCCACGGCTACCAACTTCCAATTAATATTTTTCTTGTTATTGCTAAATAAATAACTGATTAAGATCAAGGAAGACAATCCAATCAAGCCTCGAAGTATTTCAATTCCGTTCATACCTTGAATAAAAAAATGAAAAATAGAAATAAATACTCAAATTTATGCTTCTGAATTAATAAGTATATGTTCATAGGAATTTGTGGAGGGAGCGGAGCCGGCAAAACGGCTTTTATTGAAAATCTGCGAAAACGGTTTTCAGAAGAAGAATTGGGCTTGATTTCTGAAGATAATTATTATAAACCCAGCCAATTTCAATTGGTGGATGAGCAAGGTGTCATTAACTTTGATATTCCCGAAGCCATTGACCATGAATCTTTTATAAAAGACCTTTACAAGTTACAAGCTGGAGAACCGGTAATACACAAAGAATACACCTTTAACAACGACCTCCAGCTTTCAAAAACGATTTTAATAAATCCAGCGCAAGTTTATATCATTGAGGGCTTGTTTATACTCCATCATGAAGATACGCGAAGCTTGTTGGATCTGTCTGTTTTGATCCATGCAAAAGACAATCTTAAAATTATCCGCAGAATCAACCGAGACAAGACCGAGCGAAATTATCCTTTAGAGGATGTTCTTTATCGTTATGAGCATCATGTGGCACCTGCCTATGATAAATACATTGATCCTTATATAGATGAACTTGATCTAATCATCAACAACAACAAAAGTTTTGACCGTGGGGTAGATGTATTGACAGCTTTTATCAGGGAGCATTTAAAAAAATAAGATTAAATTTTGCAATAAATAATCTTAATAACTTCAAATGGCCGCATATATATAAAGTTCCAAAAGGGTTCCTGTCAACAGCAATTGAGATTAGTTGGTTTAAAAACAAACATAAGAACATCCATTCTTAATCGTATCCATTTTCACAATCATAAGATTGCACCGTTTAAGTTTCACCATTCCAGCATTTAATAATAGATGCATCGTAGCATCTTAGGGTTGCTGGATTTTAGAACAGTGCCATTTCAACATTAGAGCACCGCAGGGTTTCAGCATTGCTGCATTGAAGAATTTCCCCCAAGTACGGTTTACACTTTTCAGCTATATGATAAATTATACATACATAATTTTATTAATATATATAAATTAAACGAAATCAATAATATATACTGAATAATTCCTTTAAATATCTTCCAGAATTGGACGCATTATAAATAATTGGTATATATTTTGAAGGGTATGCTGGACTGGCTAGGCTTACACGATTAAAAAACCTTAAACTGTTTATCCATGAACCGAAGTTTGATTTTATTTAAATGGCTCAGTTTGTTTTTTGTATTGGGATGTTGGATCCCGGCAAACGGAATTGCGGCTATTAAAGCGAATGCAGCATACATGCCGCCTATGGCCTGTAATGATGTCGTTCAAATTTCATTAAATAATTTTTGTCGTGCTACCGTAACCCCTGAAATGGTCTTGGAAGACATGATAGGTGTTGCCGCGGATTATACGATCCAAGTATATTACAAGGATGGTTCGCTGCAGCCTGATTTATTGTTTGATGCCAGTGATATTAGAAAAACCTACAGTTTTAAAATCTGGCACAATCAATCCGGCAATTCTTGTTGGGGAAAAATATTTATTGAAGATAAATATCCACCGGAACTTCTTTGTGAACGGGATACAGTGCGCTGTGGAGATACCATTACACCAGAATATTTAGGTTTCCCAATTCCTTCTATTTTTGTTGTTACCATTGATTCCATTGGTCCAACTTCTTATTCAGTTGGGGGATGGGATTATTGTGGTAAAGTTATTTTAAGTTATAAAGATTACGTAACAACATTTCCTTGCGATAGTTATTGCATTCGTAGAATTGTGAGAACCTGGTGGGCAGAAGATGAAAGCGGAAATTCATCGCATTGCAGTGATACTATTTGTGTAATTCGACCAAGTTTTACAGACATAGTCTTTCCACATCATTACGACGATTTTGATAGAAAACACATTGCTTGCGACACGGTATATCCAAAATTACCGAATGGAAGTCCATCACCGGCTTTTACCGGATGGCCTGTGCCAATAGGATGTACAACATTAAATGCCAGTTATTCTGATTTAGTCATTCCAATTTGTGGAAGTAGTTATAAAATTCTTCGAAGATGGATCATATTAAATTGGTGTGGCGGAGATATAATTGAATACAATCAAATCATCAAAGTAGTTGATGATAAAGCTCCCGAATTTAATTGCCCTAAAGATCTTACCATGGGCATGCAAGCATATTCTTGCAGCAGTTATGGTAAATTACCCGAACCGGATTCGGTATATGATTGCAGTGACTGGCATTATGAAATTTTTACCATGATTGCTGATTCAAAATCAGGGACTCCGCAAACTCGTGGAAAAACTTATTTAGTTTACGATACCACTCAACATTGTTATTTTCTGGATGGGGCACCTGAAGGAAGAATATGGATTGTTTATCAATTGACAGATGTTTGCGGCAATCAATCAAGCTGCACAATTGAAGTGGGTGTGGTAGATAATTTGGCACCCATACCGGTCTGTGATCAAAAGACAGTCGTCTCTTTAAATGTTGATGGAACCGCCAAAGCATTTGCCTATACCTTTGATGACGGCTCTTTGGATAATTGTGGAATTGATTCATTTAAAGTTCGAAGAATGGATGATCCTTGTAAAACAGGATCCGATAAATTTGGTGATTATGTTTGGTTTTGTTGTGAAGATGTAGGTAAAACAGTACAGGTTGTTTTACAGGTTTCAGATTATTATGGTAATAAAAATACCTGTATGATTGAAGCTACCGTTCAAGATAAAGAACCTCCGGTTGTTATTCCACCGACAGACATTACCATTGAATGTACATTTCCGATCGACTGGAATAATTTAAGTCAATTTGGATTCGTCCGATACAATGAATCGGATCGACAGCAAATCATTATACCAGATCCCTATTACCAAAAATCAAATTATGTAGCAGGTCGTGATGGAATTGCTTTTGATAATTGTGAAGTCCAGTTGTCAGAAAGGTATGAGAAAAATATTCAGTGTAATTCAGGAACCATCGTTCGTTGGTTTGTAGCTACAGATCGCCAAGGCTTAAAAGATTCAGCATATCAGATTATTACAATTATTAATTCACATAAGTTTAATGGTTCTGATATTCATTGGCCAAACGATACAATAATTTATTCATGCGATAAGGTTCAAACCCATCCGGATCAAACTAGATATCCTTGGTATGAAAATAGAAATTGTGCACAGGTTGCAGCAAATTATACAGATACTAAATTGTTTGTAGCTGACAGCACTTGCTTTAAAATAATAAGACATTGGGTTGTGATCGATTGGTGTCAATACGATCGCAACGATCCGAATTCATATTGGGATCATACGCAAGTAATTGCAGTAAAAAGTTCGGAGCCACCAACCATTGAATCATGCATTCCTGTTGAGTTTTGTGATCAAAATGCATTTTACAATTCAACAACCAAGCAATGTTTAGGAAGTTATAAACTTGATGGAAAGGGTTTTGATGATTGCACCGAACAGAATAACTTAATTTGGAATTACCGATTGGATGAAAACAACGACGGAAGTTTTGGGCCGGTTAAATCAGGTCAGTCTACTGCAGGGGTGTTGCCTATTGGTACCCATCGATTGCGTTGGATTCTAACGGATCAGTGTGGAAACAGCTCAACCTGCGATCAGGTATTTACCATAAAGGAATGCAAAAAGCCAACTCCATATTGTATTAATGGAATTGTAACCGTTGTAATGCAAGGAAATGGAACTGTAACAGTTTGGGCTAAGGATCTTAATTTGAATAGCTTTGACAATTGTACGCAAACAGATCAATTGCGTTATTCATTCTCACCAAATCCAATTGATACTTACATTACTTACAATTGTGACAGTTTATTTAGACAGCGAGCCATTACGAAAACAGTGCGGGTTTATGTAACAGATGAATATGGAAATCAGGATTATTGTGAAACCACAATCCGGATTCAAGACAATAACAATGTTTGTCCAACCAATGGTCCGGGATTTAATTTGTCTGGTAAAACCAACAAAGAAAATACAGATGCTATAGGAAATGTGGAAATAGCATTTCACGAACCAAGTACCGGAAGCACATTATTGCAACAAACGAGCAATTCAAATGGAACTTACGCATTCCAGGACTTACAATTGATTGATTTTTATCTTACCGCGAGCAAAAACGATGACATAACCAATGGCGTAACTACACTAGATATTGTATTGATTCAGAGACATATTTTAGGATTGAAACAGTTGAATTCACCTTATAAAATATTGGCTGCCGACGTCAACAATTCAAAAAGCATAACAGCAAGAGACGTTTCAGACATTAGACGGGCTATATTGGGAATCACAACTGATTTTCCAAATGCAACACCGATTTGGAAATTCGTTCCTTCTTATTACCAATTTACAGATGCAGAAAATCCATGGGATGCTCCTTCTTATATTGAAAGTAAGGAATTGCAAGACCGATTTAACAATGCTGATTTTACCGGTATAAAAACAGGAGATGTTGATTTGTCAGCAGCGTCTGATTCTAAAAACGGAAAAAGCACAAGCAGGGTTGAAAGTCAAGCCTGGAATTTTGGATCGATGACTCGATTGGAAAGTGGTTTGTATCGCATAGATGTAATGCCGTCAATAGATCAAAGCATCGATGGATTCCAGTTGGGACTTAAAACCAAATTTGATAATTTGAATATTATTGATTTGATACCTGGCAGCATGTCGATAAGTAAAGAGGAATACACACTTACAGATAAGCAAGTAAAAATAAGTTGGGCTTCTAAAGCAGCAATCAACATTCATACGAGCGATGTATTATTTTCAATTGTTGTAGAAGAAGTTCAAAAATCACAAATTGATAAGAATTTATTTGATGCAGTTTCCGGTTTTTCAAATGAACTTTATATAAATGAACAAGCTTTTCCATTAAAGTTAAGGTTATTTGGAAAGCAAGGAAATGATTTGCCTTTAATCACTTCTCATCTGTTAAGTCCAAATCCATTTTCTGAAGAATCTATCTTGCGATTTGAACTTCAGGAAAACAGCCCGTGCCAACTGAAGTTGTATGACTTAACTGGAAAACTTTTAGTGAGTAAGGAAGTACTGGGTGAGCGGGGCCAAAATGAACTAGTAATTCGCAAAAAGGATTTAGGTTCTGGTGGTTTATTTTATTATGTATTGTCATCAAGTTATGGATCTGTATCCGATCGGATGATCGTTCAGGATTAAGTTTATAGGTTTAATTAAGGTATTTTAAGCCGGTTTGGGGTAGGTTCCAAGCCGGCTTTTTTTATGTTCGATTTAAAGTGGTGATTGATCATGTCTTTTGTTATACCATTTCTTTGTAACTATTTATACAGAATTTAATTTAGTTCAGCTGGAATAGGATATCAGGATATTCCATTGGAGCGTTCAATGCGCCAGATATGTATTTTTCCAATTCGAACTGGAATGGACTGGAACCAGTTATTTTGAAAAAAATCCCTTTTAAACAAGAATGTAGGAATTAAACAGCGAAAATATATAAACACATACTATAATATGTAATGGGTAAAAGCTACAATTTATTCAATCCAATAGGGTAACAAATAAATTATAAATTACTATGTATCAATATTATAAATATTATAATTAGTCATCATATTTAAATTTAAAAAAATCATATTTAAATTTTTTTAATGTTTTGATGATTAAATTGTAATAAGTTATATATTTGCATTGGAGATATATATAGTATTTTCATCCCACTAGTCTCCATCTCTTTAGTAATCAACGAGTTAGCAACTGGTTCGGATCGTGCTATGCAAATAGTTCGTCTGGATCTAAAAAATTTTTGAGCCAAACTTATTGATTTATAAAATGAGAAAACTAATACTTACACACACAACTGGATTTTTTCATTTGTCATTTTCCGTTATGGGAATTCGTCGGATGACTTTGCTGTTAGTTCCAGCATTGGTTTTATTTTGTCAAATGCGTTCGAATGCGCAATGTCAGACAAAGCCTAATCAAATTCAGGGAATTGTCTTTCTGGATCAGAATTACAATGGATATCTGGATGCGCAGGATGCAATTCAACCACAAGTTAAAATCTTAGCTTATGGTAAAGATGGCCAACTTGTAGCACAGGCCTTCTCTGATGTAAACGGGGCTTATCAATTAACTGGATTGGTAAACAACATGGTTTATCGTTTAGAAATGATTAGGCCTTTGAGTTTATACTTTGCAAAATCATCAAGCCAGGGTGCCAATGACATTCGTTTTACCCAGGCACCTGCATGTGATGTCAATTTTGGTTTGCAAAATAAAGAATCTCTTTGTGCTCCTGAAGTAGCAAATATTTTTACAACTTGTTTTGTAAAGGCAGACGGTTCTGATTCAGCACCGACATTGATCCAAATGCCATTTCAATTTAAGAGCTCAACCATGCCTTCTAAAATTGCAATGCAAAATCAAACAGGTTCTGTTTGGGGATTGGCTTTCAATCGTTCCAGACAAGCTTTGTATTCTTCGGCATTTGTTAAATACGGTGCGGCTTTAGGTGTTGGCGGATCTGGTGGGATCTACATAACAGATCCATCCAAACCAAGTACCGAATTATTTTTAAATTTAAATACATATGGAATTCAAACAGGCCCGGGTCAGTTTTTGGATCCTTTATCTTGTGAATACTCTAAACTTGTTGGAAAAAGTGGTTTAGGGGATATGGATATCTCAGATGATGATCAATATTTATTCGTATCTAATTTGTACAACAAGTCTTTGGTTATCATTCCGACTGACCATCCTACATCCTCTTCTATTTTGGAAATTAAAATTCCTGATCCGGGATGTAATAAAGGAGATTATGTAGTAGGAGCTGTTGAATACTACAATGGTCAATTATATATAGGTGTTACATGTACCGCAGAATCAAGTAAAAATAAAAGTGATTTTGCTTTTCATATTTATGAATTTAATTTGATTTCAAAATCATTCAATCTCATTTTTTCAAGTTCATTTGCCCGCGAATATTGGTTAACAAATCCAACAGTTGAACGTCCGGTCTCTCAATGGCTCACTAACATTGCTTTTGCAGATGACAATTTTATGATTTTGGGTATTGCAGATCGTACCGGGCATACTTATTGCGATGCGGTATATCCGTTGACTGGAACCTATGGAGATATATTAATGCTTTATAAAAGTGGTACATCCTGGTTGCTGGAAAACAAAGGGGTTGCCGGAAGCCGCACAGGCAGTGGCCCTTTTAATTTTGAAGGTCCGGGCGGTGGAGAATTTTTTGGCGATGATTTTTGGACTATTGGTCCAGGATTGCACCCTGAAACTTCTTTTGGAAGTGTGTGCGTATTAAAGGGTACATCCAGTGTTGTCAGTTCTGTTTTTGATCCAATATATGAATCTTTTGCAGGAGGCTTACACAAATACAGTACTTTAAATGGCAAAAAATCATCTGCAATTCAATTGTATAATTCTGCCAGTTCATCTTATGGCAAATCTTCTGGTTTGGGTGATATGGCATTGTTGTGTCCAAGGATTCCTTTGGAAATTGGAAATTATGCCTGGATTGATGACAATGAAAATGGAATGCAAGATGCCGGCGAGCAAGTTATGCGAAATCTTCAGATTTCATTGTACGACAGTCACTGCAATTTAGTTGCAAACACCACAACAGATTCTTACGGAAATTATCTTTTTAATAGTTCGAATGTAGATCTTGATGGCGACGGCATAACCGATCCCATTAAATCATTTGAAGATTACTATATCGTAGTAAATGATCCTTCATTTAACAAATCACTTGGAAAATTAATTTTAGGATCCGATACTTTTAAGTTAGCAGTACACAATGCAAGTGTTGGAATTGAATTGATAAATAGCGATGCAGAGTTGATCAATGTGGCAGGTTGTCCTGAAATTACGGGTTATCCTGTTGTTAAAGTCCACACAGGTGGATCTGGTCAAAATGATTTTAGTTTTGATTTAGGATTTGTTAAAACAAGACCAGTCCAGGTTCCCGAACCTGAAAAAATATATGACCTTGCTTTAATAAAGCAAGTAAATGGTTCTAAAGCCGTTAAATCAGGTGATGTTGTTAGCTTTAACATTCTAGTACAAAATCAAGGAAATCAGGCCATACCCAATTTTGAAATTACCGATTATGTAAAAGACTATTTCACGTTTGAAGCAGGCTTAAATCCTGGTTGGACTTTTAACGGAACACAGGCACTTTATAAAATTACTACAGGTCTGGATCCTCAGAAAGAACTCATCATTCCTATAAATTTAAGATTGAATAAATCATCGAAGCCATCTGAAATTATTAATACAGCTGAAATTTCTAGAATGTCAGATGCTTCCGGAAATTCATTGGCTGATAAAGATTCGACACCAGATGCAATAGAGGATAACGACAAAGGAGGCGTCCCAAATACGGAAACCGACAATGTTTTGATTTCAAATCCAAACGATGAAGATGACCACGATCGCGAATCTTTGCCATTAGTAGATTTGGCATTGCTTAATAAAACAAACAATATAGCGCCGGTTAAACTGAATGAACTCGTGCGTTTCGATATGGAAATTTACAATCAGGGCAATGTAGCTGTAAACAGCATTGATGTTGTGAATTATATCCCTGCAGGATTTCAATTTGAAGCTGCTTTAAATCCTTCCTGGAATTTAAATGGTACAAAGGCTGTTTTAAAATTAAATGAAATTATTTTTCCAGGTCAGTCAAAACTTGTAAGCATTCAACTCAGATTGATGTCAAGGGATTTGGCAAGTTTGACAGATGTTGCTGAAATTGCAGCCATGTATGATGCAGCTGGTGTAAACTTAAAGGATTACGATAGTACACCAGATCAAATTCAGGGAAATGATGTAGGGGGAGTTTTGTATGCAAGTACCGATAACATGATTCTGGATGATGGCAGCATCGATGAGGACGATCAGGATCCGGCATCCATACAATTGTTAGATCTTGCTTTAATTCTTACAACAACTGAAACAAAACCAATAAGAAAGAATCAGGATGTTTTGTTTCAGGTAACTGTTTGCAATCAAGCTAATACACCGGTTAAAAATATTGGTATCGTAAATTATTTACCCAATGGTTTGGATGTAAGTCCTTTTGACAATCACGGTTGGTTTAAAGTCGGTACAGTTTTAAGAAATGTTATGGCAGCCGAACTGGCACCAAATGCTTGTGCAACGCTGGACTTATTGGTGCGTGTAAATTCAAACGCAAAGCCAAACGAATTGCTGTCAAGAGCAGAAATTACTTCAGTTGAAGGTTTGGGTTCTGAAGATTATAGCAGCCGTGATTGGGATTCTAATCCGGACTACAACGCAGGAAATGATGCAGGTGGACAAGTATTTACTGCTACGGATAATATTTTTAACGGAGATGGAATTTTTGACGAAGATGATTCTGATCCGGAAGCTTTATTGATGATGGATCTGGCATTAATTAAAAAATACACTTCAGGAAGTTCATTAAAGTATAAGGGGACAGCTTCGTTTTCAATTCAAGTTTTTAACCAAGGCAGTATTGCTGTCAAGGATATTGAAATTACGGACCAGATTCCAGATGGTTTTGCTTTATCACAGGAATCTGTTTCCAAAGGCTGGAGTTCCATTGGAAATAAACTGACGCATAAAATAGCAACTACATTACTTCCAGGTGCTAATGCCAGTGTAGAAGTTTCAATAATCAATAACGGAACCATCAAACCATCAAGTTTGATTAATCGTGCAGAAATATCAAAGGTATCGGATTTAAAAGGCGCTGATATTTCTGATCGGGATTTTGACAGTACTCCGGATACGGATCCAAGCAATGATATAGGTGGAGAAGTCAACACGCTTACAGACAATGCAACAGATCTTGATGTTTCCATCGACGAAGATGATGAAGATCCTGCAGGTATACCTGTTTTTGATTTGGCTTTAAGAAAAACATTAATTGGAGATCGGATTGCATACCGCAAAGGCGATACGGTTGAATATAAAATTGAAGTATTCAATCAGGGGAATGTTATTGCAAAAAACATCGATGTAGTTGATTATCTCCATAACAGTTATATCTATTTACCGGAATTAAATCAAAACTGGACTGTAGTAAATCCTAATTTAGTTTCGATTAAGCACATTGACCAATTAAATCCTGGTGAATCGTTTGATGTAAACATTCAGATGGTTATCAAAGTACTTG
The DNA here is from genome assembly GCA_016787575.1 of Saprospiraceae bacterium. GTDB lineage: Bacteria > Bacteroidota > Bacteroidia > Chitinophagales > Saprospiraceae > Vicinibacter. Next base: position 66,994 of record JAEUUO010000011.1, read on the forward strand.
ATGAAGGAAAGTTTATACCTAACTATGCTGAAATTGCTTATGCAGAAGATAATGCTGGAAAAATTGCAGTAGATTTTGATTCCAATGCAGATGCAATCAATGATAATGACAAAGGAGGAATTCCAGGATCTACTGAAGATAATTTAGTGGATGATCATGGCGAATTGGATGAAGATGATCATGATGGATCAGAGTCCAATCCAGTGAACTTTGATTTAGCTTTGGTAAAAGATATTGATCAAGCAATTGTAAAAAAAGGAGAACCAATTAAATTTAGAATCCGTGTTTACAATCAGGGAATTGTAAAAGCGGATGAATTGGAATTGGTTGATTACATTCCTGACGGTTTAATTTTGGAAGATGCCGATTGGGAAGTACGGCACATAGAAGCTGGTATTACGCGTGCGTATTACAATATGACTTCAAAAAATGGAAGATTGCCCCAAGATGGATTGTTACCTGGTGACAGTTTAACAGTTTATATAAATCTGAGGGTTGACCCAAATCAACTTCCAGGGATCCTGGTGAATCGTGCTGAAATTTTTAGAGCCGTAAATTATGGTAATATCATTGACGACGATTCCAGTCCGGATGATGATTTAGGAAATGATAAAGGAGGTATTGTGTTTGATGATTCGGATGGCAGTTCTGCAGATCCGTTCCCTCAAGGTTTGGAAGACGAAGATGATGCAGATCCTGCTGGAATTATTGTAGTGGATTTGGAGCGTTCTGTACCTTGTTTCTGTTTGGATAATGCAACAACCCAGGACAACGGACAGTTTTATGAAGAAATTTCATTTAGGTCTATTTCTGGAGATAGTTGGTTTATCTATCAGGTTAATGGATTTTATCATGAGCTCAGTCAATCGCCACCCAATATTCCAATTCCATTTGTGACAGGTCCGGGTGGATATATCCTGGATGAAACAAATTTAGGCGACGGTACAAGTATATATACCATTCGGGGAATACATATTGATGGAATTGGATATTCATTTATTTTATCCAATCAGAATGGAGTAAAATTAAATACAGGAGTACATAAGTGTTTTTACAAGGATCCAATATTATTGAAGTCTCAAAACAATGTGTGTGCTGGTCAGACAATTAGATATGAAGTTAAGAATATTCCAAATGCAGTTTATAACTGGACACTCTTAACAGGTGGAACGATATTGACGAATCCATTTAAAAGCGCTATTGATGTTCAGTGGACTGGCAGTATCGGATCCACACATACGTTAACAGTAGATGTTGATCAAACAGATTCTTGTTACAGTCCATTGCAAATTCCTGTTACCATTGGTTCGACTTCAGGTCCAATTAGTTGTATAGGCGCAATCCAGGTTTCTCTGGATAATAATTGCCAGGTACAGATTACTCCACAGATGTTATTACTAGGTGGCCCATACGATTATAGTTCGTATGCAGTCATGGTGTTTAATAAAGATGGTTCTTTAGTCCCGAACAGTGTTTTGTATTATTCGCACATTGGAAAAACATTGGTAGCTAAGCTGATTAATGTGTGTAATGGAAATGCATGCTGGGCAAATGTAACTGTTGAGGATAAGGTAAGACCTACAATCGTTTGTTTAAACGACACCATTGATTGTACCTTGATGCGATCTTACTTAAAGCCTTTTATCAGCGACAATTGTGATCCAAACCCGGAACAAATTGTATTGGATGAAAAAATTGAAAATACACCATGCGATCCAGATTATTCTAAAATAGTAACGCGTGTTTATATTGCTAAAGATCATTCTGGAAATGTTTCACTCCCATGTACAACGAAAGTGTTTTTGCGTCGGATTAATTTAGATTCTATAGTTTTTCCTGATTCATTGATTCGTGCAAAATTGAATCCATTGATCTGCTCAAGATTTGCTGCGGATTCATTAGGGCATCCATTGCCATCAGTAACAGGAATACCAACATATCGTGGGTTACCGGCATGGCCGAATACAGATAATAAATACTGTGACTACGCTGTCAGTTATGAAGACATTGAATTTAACAATGGAAAAAATTGTGTTCGTAAATTGATACGTAACTGGAAATTTACAATTTGGTATTGTACTTCTTTCGAACAACGCAATTATGCGCAATTAATTGAAATCATAGATACCATTGCTCCTACCATTGAATGTCCATACAACATTCTAACAACGACCAATTCTGTAACTTGTGACCGGGATGTTTGGATTCCTATGCCTAAGGTATTTGACAGTTGTGGAGAAATTTCAAGAATTGATTTATCCTACGATGGTGGTTTTGTAAAGGATTTTAAAGCATCTTATGTCAATTTACCGGAAGGGGAGTATCTGTTGAGATTTACAGTGTACGATTTGTGTTACAATTCCTCAACCTGCAATATGGAAGTGGCTGTTTATGATCGTACACCACCTGTTGCAGTTTGCGATCGTCAAACCGTAGTGACTTTGGATCGCTTTGGTGAAGTTTGGGTTCCGGGTACTGTATTTGATGATGGAAGTTATGATGACTGTCACATCAAATCTATGCAAGTACGACGGATGAGTCCTAATTCTCCTTGTGATCAGGAAGGCGAGATATTTAGAGATTCTATAAAATTCTGTTGTTCTGATGTAGGAAAAGACGTGATGGTCATGTTTAAAGTCACAGACGCACGAGGAAATGAAAATACCTGCATGGTATTGGTTGAAGTGCAGGATAAAACCATTCCACATATATATTGTCCGCATGATGTAACAATCAGTTGCGATTATCACTACAATTTAAATGATTTATCTGAGTTTGGAATGCCAACAGTATCTGATAATTGTAATGTAACTTTTAAAGACAGTCTGGACGTTCAGATAAACCAATGTAGAGAAGGTTATATTGATCGAATATTCATAGCAGGAAATGCTTTTGGATACGATGTGTGTGTACAGCGAATTACTGTCGTAAATCCAGATCCATTTAACGCTGGTGATATAGTGTGGCCTGAAAACCTGGATACAAATACCTGTATTTCAAATGGTCTGTTACCTGAAACACTTCCTTCTATTTACGGATTTCCAAGAATTACAGAAGATTTTTGTGATTTAGTTGGTACATCCTATGAAGATCATGTATTTAGATTTATAAATGGCAGTGATGCATGTTATAAAATTATACGCAAATGGAAGGTAGTAAATTGGTGTAGATACAATTCGCCCATATCCATAACAAATGGAAGCCCAGCTATTTTTACACATGAGCAAATACTCAAAGTATTTAATACCGATCCACCAGAATTTTTAACGGGTTGTATGGATACCACATTTGCTATTATCGATACGTCATGTTTAGGTGGAAACGCATACCTGGTTTCGACTGGGCATGATTTGTGTACTCCCGATAATGAATTAATTTGGGAATACCATATTGATTTGGATGCAGATGGAATAGAAGATTACTCTGATTTAGGTGTCGGTGCTAAAATTGATGCCAGCGGTTTTTACAAACTTGGAAAACATAAAATAAAATATGTTTTTGAAGACCGATGTGGAAATAAAGCAGTTTGTGAACGCAATTTTGAAATTATAAACTGTAAACCTCCAATTGCATATTGCAGAGTGGGACTTTCAACCTCTTTGGTTCCAATGGATTTGAATGGAAATGGAAGCATTGACGCAGAATTGGTTACCATTTGGGCAAAAGATTTTGATCAGGGATCCTATCATCCTTGCGGATATCCGATAACTTATTCATTTGGAAAGGATACATCGAATAAATCAATTACTTATGATTGCGATAGCATTGGACGACGAGTTGTTACGTTATGCATAACTGCTTCAAATGGAAAGCAAGCTTGTTGCAATACATTTATTGACATTCAGGATAATAATAAAATCGATTTGTGTGGTTGTGTTAAGTTTCCACCAAATGTTACCATCACGGATTGCAGCCAACAAACGAATCCTGAGATCATTAATTCGAAACCATCCATTGGTAATTGCACAGGTTGTAAGCATAAGGCAACCAATTATAAAGACAGCATTGCGTTTAATTATCCAAATGCATGCTTTGCTGTATACAGGAATTGGCGTGTTGATTTTGAATGTACAGGAGAACCCAACAGAACTTTTGACCGTACTCAATTGATCGTAGTTACAACCGATTTGAAGGAATCAGATATTGTTTGGCCTAAGGATTCTTTAATTGTAGACAATTGCATAGGTTCAATTGATACAGCTTTGATTGGTGAGGTACCTCGTTTTTGTGTACACAACGGCAATGTTATGTTGATGTATACGGACAAAGAAATAAGACGCGAGCAAAATTGTATTTTCTATGAAAGGATCTGGACTGTATTCAGTAAATGCAATCCATCTCAAGCGTTTGGATTCCGTCAGGTATTGAAAGTAGTAGAAGGATCTGGAATTCGCTTTATTGTTCCAGACAATATTACAGTAACCGATTGTAAAAAACCATTGTTGCCGGATTCGTTGAATGGATTTCCACGGACCAATTGCCCTTGTAATTTTACAGTGCATAATTTCAAAGATTCTATAGTAAGTAATATTCCAAATACATGTTATGTTGTTTATAGAAAGTGGACTTCGACGTTTAATTGTCCACCTTTGGCAACCGGCACTTTTACAGGAACCCAGATTATTACAGTTCGAATTAATCTTGATCCAAATGATATTATCTGGCCTTCTGATTCTGTGTATGTAGACAATTGCAGAGGTTCAGTTGATACAGCGATAATAGACAATGTTCCTAGATTGAGAAAAGATTATTGCGGATATGTTAGCATTCGATTTACAGATTTTATTATATTACAGAATGATACGTGTCGGAAGATTCGAAGAACCTGGACGGTTGGAAACGAATGCAGCGCCGGACAATTCAGACAGCAATTCAGTTTCAATCAATTATTGAAAGTTGTTAAACCAAACGGACCTCAAGTAGATTTTCCGGATGATATTACAGTGACAGATTGTAAGAAAGTCTTATTGCCAGATTCCTTAAACGGGTATCCAAAATTGAATTGTCCTTGCAATGTGTTTACGCATACTTATCAGGATTCTGTCGTTCAGAACATTCCAAATACCTGCTATGTAATTTACAGAAAGTGGACTTCTGTTTATAATTGTCCGCCTGAAGTGAGTGGAACGTTTAAAGGAACGCAAATCATTACGATCCGTATTAATCTTGATCCATTGGACATTATTTGGCCAAAGGATACAGTTATTGTCACAAATTGTCCAGGATACGTTGATACTTCATTGATTAACAACATTCCAAAATTAAGGAAAGATTATTGTGGTTATGTGAGTATTAAATATTCAGACCAAACGATATCTACAAATGATACTTGTAAAATTATTCACAGAACCTGGATAGTTGCAAACGAATGCAGTTCCGGGCAATTCCGTCAGCAGTTTAGTTTTAAGCAAGTACTAAAAGTTACCAATCCAAATGGTCCAAGAATTAATTTCCCGGCTGATTTGACCATTACAGATTGTAAGAAACCGTTTTTACCAGATTCATTAAATGGTTATCCGGTCGCTCTTTGTACCTGTGATTCAATAAAAGTAAGTTACAAGGATGATACCATAACCACTTCAAATGTTGAAGTGTGTTATATCGTTGAACGAAATTGGAGTGTACGAATTAAGTGTAGACCAAATTATGACTCAACTATATTCCACATTCAACGAATAATCAGAGATGTGAATTTAGACCCAAATGATATTATCTGGCCAACTGATACCATTACCACCTTCGCTTGCAATCCTAATTTGAATCCGGGCATTACCGGATCACCAAGTTTGCGTCGCGATTACTGTGGATTTGTAACATTTACTTTTAGAGATTCAGTAGTTGGTACAGGGGAATGTCGGACTGTATTGAGAATCTGGACCGCTGTGAATTCATGCAGTCTTAGTCAACGACCGACGTTTACCCAACATTTAATTACAAAGAATCAACAAGCTCCTTCTATTACATGCCAACCGGATACCATTGTAAGTGCTGATCCCAATACTTGTGGCAAAACGTTCCAACTTCGGAATCCGCGATTAAATAATTCTTGCAATACAGGAGTTACATTTACTAACAATGCACCAAGTACATTCCCTGTTGGAATGACCTTCGTGGTATTTACAGCGAAAGATAGTTGCAATCATACGGCGACTTGCACCGTTAAAGTTACAGTAATAGAAGACATTCCACCTCAAATTAGTTGTCCAGCGAATGTCACCATTGATTGTAGTGTGAATACTGATGATCTTACAAAATTTGGAATAGCAAATGCTGGTGATAATTGCCCCGGTGTTGTCATCATTGAAACAGTCACAAGGTCACAAAACATTTGTGGTATTGGATCAATTACCCGGAAGTTTGTAGCAATTGATGCATCTGGAAACAGAGACTCTTGTTTTCAAACCATTGTCATTAACAATGCAGATCCCTTGGAAGATCAGGACATAATATGGCCGACATCTCCAATCACAATTGATGAATGCGAAAGCATAGATCCGGCGAATACAGGGTATCCGGCATTTGATTCTGCTGGTATCAGTTGCTTTAAACCACTGATAACATATATTGATACAAATCTTTGCAGAATTAGAAATACCTGCGATATTGAAAGAACCTGGACGATTTTTGATAGTTGCAGCAATGCTACGTTCAATTTTGTTCAACTTATCATTCGAGACGATCCAAATTCGCCAAACATTTTAGGTGTTCGTGATACGACAGTATATGCAAATGATTCAACATGTAACAATTTTGTGATTTTAAAAGCGCATGTTGACAATTGCGATTCGGCTTCAATTTTAATTACAAACGACTCACCATATGGATTTAATGCATTTGAAGATGCTTCAGGATTTTATCCTCCTGGTGTAACTGCAGTAACATTTACTGCGGAAGATGCTTGTTGCAATGTAGCTACTAAAATGGTGCGTATAACAGTAATAGATACATTTGCACCTGAATTTACTTGCCGAAAAGTGGTAAAGAAAATTCGGGATAACGGCTGTGCTGATTTTAATGCTAGAGATTTCATTACTCGAATTCATGATAATTGTACGGATTCTGTTTTAATTAAATCTTCTTTTAATAGAAATGATTTTAATGATACTATTCGTACCATTTGTTGTGACTCAATTACAAATTTTGAGTACACCACAGCAGTTGTAGTTTATTTTATGGATTTTGCCGGCAATGTGGATTCTTGTCGTACATTCTTACAAGCAGTAGATCAAGACACCATTTGCGGTATCACGTTTAGTTCGAATGTGAAAGGTTTGATCCAAAGCAGGAAAAGTATTTTCATGCCTGGTGTTGAAGTCATGTTGAACGATGGATTGTCAGGTACAAGTCAAACACGAACTGATGGATTTTATGGATTTTATAACATGCCAAATGGTGGCAATTATAAAGTAGGTGCTCAGCATGACATTAATCCATTGAATGGAGTTTCAACTGCAGACATCATCCATATCCAACGGCATATCCTTGGAGTAGCAACATTTACCGATCCATTGAAATTTATAGCTGCAGATGTTAACTCAAATAAACGAATAACAGCTGCGGATGTAGTGGAAATACGCAAGTTGATTCTTGGTAAAACAGATCGTTTTGCAAATAGCCCAAGTTGGAAATTTGTCTTATCAGATTATCAGTTTAAAGATCAGGAGGATCCATTAAGCGAAAACTATCCGACCAGTTTCCAGATTAATAATATTAGTAAAAACCATTACATCAATTTCACAGGTATTAAAATTGGCGATGTGGATGATTCAAACAATCCTTTCCAATTCAATGATTTGGCAATTGTCAGGAATCAGAATACCCGTTTATTGGTTGCAAACGATTTGAATTTGCAGAAAAATCAGGACTATGATATCGAATTTAATTTGAATCGTTTTGATGAACTGGATGGAATGCAGTTTGAATTGCAGTTGGATCCTTCTAAAGCCAGGATTATGGGCCTTGCAGAAGATGCACCCGGTAACATTTCTGAAGACATGTACCGATTGATACCTGAAACAAACAGCATTCGGATATCATACGTTAAGACGGATAACTCAGAAACTAACTGGACTATTAAATTGAAAATACGTGTAACTGCAAACTGCAAATTGAGCGAAGTTGTTGAAATGAACGGAAAGGTATTCAATTCTGAAGTTTATTTTACCAATGGAGAATCTGCACCTCTGCGAGTGGATTTCATCAATCAATATAGTGGACAAGAAGGATTTAGTCTGTTTCAGAATATTCCAAATCCATTTAAACAATCCACCATTATACCATTCCAGATCTCTGAAAGATCAGACATTGTTATACGGATCGTAGATATTAATGGAAAGTTGATATTCGAGAAAAAAGATAATTATAATAAAGGTTACCATGAAATCGAGATACTGAAAAGTCAATTAGACCGAAGCGGTATGTATTATTACCAACTCAAAACAAATAAATACAATTTATTCAGACGCATGATTTTAATCGACTAAGGTCTGAAGAAATAGTGTGTAGTAATCGGTTTCGTTTTTCAGCTCCTGTAGGAATGCAGGAGCTGTTTTTATTAGCTTAAATTCAAAGAAGACAACAGTGTTCTTTGTAGTAGCATTTCTATGTAAATCAAGTATGAATCTTAATTGAAACTATTGTAATTGAATTGATTTATACCAGATTTTGAAAGGAAAACATATTTTTAAAATAAAATATGTAATAAAATTATAATATGTTAAAGCTTTCTTTTAAGTTTGCCACAGATTTCCCAAAATCTATACTTTTTAAGGCAATAGCCGGATTTAGCGAAGATTTTTTTAGTATTCAAATTCTCAAGAATGAAAATTACTACTTCGCTGATTTTAACCATTGGCATTTATTGTAACTTATTAAATAATGCTGCAATTGCACAAGTGAATTGTGCTAATGATCGAGTACCTCCTACCGTTTTAACCTGTCCGCAGGATTTTACTATGGCAATTTCTGGAGGGGTTTGTACACCAACAATATATTGGGCACCACCAACAGGATTTGATGATTGCCATACAACTACGTTTGGATTTACAAATACAACGTCTTTTGCTAATTGGACGCAACAAGTTTCCGGTGCAGGCGGAACAGCTCAATTTAGCAATTTTACACCGGATTCAATTCGGATTCGAGGTACGATTGGAGGCACTCCGGCACTTAATTCCAATGCAATCATGTGCTATACCGCCGCATGCCATGGAACTATTAGTTTTAATTGGAGGGCTCGTCGCACTGGACTTAGTGCATCCTTTACTGGAGATCATGCATTTTATTCTTTAAATGGAAATAATGTTCAATTAACTCCGGGAGGTTTAGCAAATTTTGCTACAGGCACTGTTTCAATTGCAGTACATACGGGAGATATTTTATGTTTCTTTGTGCAATCCAATAATTTTGGACCGCAGACCTATTTAACCATACACAATTTTGTTTACGATAATTTATTAGTGACTCAAACTGCAGGACCAAGGCCGGACAGTTCACCCGGTGCTGGAAATGGAACTCCTGTAGGCGCTGGAACATACCCAGTTGAATATCATATTCAAGATTGTGCAGGTAACATCAGTTTATGCAGCTTTACTTTTACACTTACGGATGCACCTCCAACCATTACGTGTCCTTCAAATGCAACCATCTTATTGGATACATTTGATTGCAATCGGGTTTATTGTTATAATGTGGAAGCTTCTGATAATTGTATTAATACCAATCCAGTGCTTCCTCCGGGCTATCAATTTTTAGGTATTCATAATGGGAATACTTATTTTATTTCTCCACCTGGTCTCGGAAATCAAACAAATTGGTTAACTGCCAATACCATTGCAGCTCAACTTGGAGGACATCTTGTCACCATAGAAGATGCAGCTGAAAATAATTTTTTAACGTCTAATATATCAACTGTTGTAGGATTATTTGACAATCAGTATTGGATAGGATTGAGGTATTTTCCAATCGTTGGAGATTATAAATGGACGACCGGTGAACCATTAGGATTCACCAATTGGGGACCTTTGCAACCAGGTTTTATCGATGGAGATTATGTTTTCTTTTGGGATTTGATTGCTGGTACCTGGTATGATTTACCGAATGATTTTTTTAGCAGAAGACACATCATTGAATTTGAAGGTGGCGTTCAATTAAAATTAATTTCTGGAATTCCTTCTGGAAATCCCTTTCCGCCTGGAGTAACAACCAATGTATATCAAGCATGCGATGCCAATGGCCAAACTTCAACTTGTAGTTTTTCTGTCAATGTAATTGGTTCAACCAGCATTTCATGTAAAAATATAAATGTATCTCTGGATGAAAATTGTCAGGCATTAATTACCCCGGCGATGTTGCTTGCAGGGTCATACAATTGTTACGATGTATTTGAAGTGAGTCTGACTTATTACGGTCAACCGGTACCAAATCCGGTGGATTCGCATTATTTAAATAAACATTTAGTTGCAACGGTGACAGATCCAACTACTGGAAACAGTTGTTGGAGTGACCTGGTAATAGAAGATAAATTAGCACCTACTATAATTTGTAGAGCGGATACGACGGATTGTTATTTATTCCACCATGACTTTCCATTAAATTATGAAGGTTCTGACTGCAGCCATTATTCAGTAAAAACGATTGATGAAAGAATAGAACATCTTTATTGTAATGAAGAATATTTAAAAGTGGTATATCGTGATTTGCAAATCACAGATTACAATGGTTTGACAGACGTTTGTACAGATACCATATTGGTGGAAAGAATCACTGCAGATGATATTGATATCTACCT
>JAEUUO010000007.1 GCA_016787575.1 Saprospiraceae bacterium
ACTTTTATTTTATTTGTGTCAGGTGTTGCTGTAACATTCGTAGGTTCTGTAGGAATTCCTGCAGCATTTCCAGGCGGACTAATGGTACCGGAGTATGTATCCGACCAGTCTCCACAACTATTTTTGGCTTTTAAGCGATAATAATAATTTTGATTAGGAGAAATTGAATTTTCATCTAAATAAGAACGAGCACCCGGATCAATCGTATTACTTAACAAACTAAAACCCGATCCAGCTGATGTACTTCGTTCTATTAAGAAGTTAACAGGATTTTGCCCCGGCCATTGCCACTGTACCAATATTTTTCCATCGCAACGATCGGTACTTGCACTAACATTGGTAGGTGGAGCCAATGGACCCAGTACGCGGCCGTCTACTGGAGGATCAGTGTATCCGGAATAATTATCTATATAGCTATTTGGCTCAAACAAAGCTCTTACTTTATAGTTATAGGTTACACCTTTTACAGCAGAATAGTCATCGTAGTATCCATTTTTACCGCCAGTTCCAATGTATGTATTATTCCGATAAACATAAACTTGCCAATCACCACTAGAACATGGATTGCTGGCTGGATTGTTCCATGCCAAATGAACGCGTTCACAATAGGTATCAACTGAGGCAGTCAATCCGGTTGGAGCATTAATCGAAGTGGTCGAAGCATTTTTTTCCCAATTCGAAATACTTACATCATTATCTCCCCCACCACCATGCCAAAAACCATTGATCCGCATGGTTACGTTTGTGCCAATCAGGTCAGCAGGTAAATTGTAAATGCGAATTCTCATTTTAACCAAATCATCATTACTAAATTCTACGTAGAAATAAGTCCAGGTTGTCGGACTGTTAATGTGATAAATAAAAGGAGTTCCATCTGTTACATCACTGCAACAATGACCATCAATATTATAATTATCATCATTAGCCCATGCTAAAACTTGTTCGAAATCGCCATTAGATTTTTTATAATATAAATACATCCATTCCATCCAGTCATTGATCCCATCTTTATTGTAATATAAGATGTTGACTTCCATGTACCCGCCGCAAGTATTGTAACTCACATCCCAATCTGAACTTGAAAATTCAGTTGCTTTGAGTTCTGAAAATGGAAGAATGAAGAAAAGGTTAAGCAAATAGAAACAAATTTTTTGAATTCGGTTTTTCATAAGTTTCAGTTTTTAATTTGAATGATTGGTTTGTAGGAATGACCTTTGTTTAATTGAAAAGAATCCCTAAATGGTAGAAAAACATTAGGTATAGCTGAATCCAGGTTTAAAAGTTGAACCTGAAAGCTTGCTTGATATAAAAAAAAATGGCTTAGGAATAATTCAATTGACTCCTTGTTATCAGTCAATTTTGTAAATGAGTAAATAACGTACTCATCCAATAGAAATGCCTTGCATTTTCTTTGCTTCATCGGTTTTTGAGCCTGGTTTTGGGTTCCAAGGCGCTTCGTAATCACAAAGAAAGGCTAGCTATTTGAATAAAACAAATTTTATTCTGTTTTTTTCAAATAATTTAAAATATTAATTAAATACTTATATATTTTTCAGATAATATAATATTAATATTTAAAATATTTAATATATAATTAAAATATATATTATGCCAATTATTGAGGTGTTGAGTGCTTTTAAGGCTGTGATTGGCAGATAAAACTCATATTAAAAATCTTATACATGCACCCAGATTGTTTGTATTCATTTTACTTTGGATGCATAGATCCAATATTGTTTATAGAAGCACTTGTAAATTAAAAAGACCAATTGAATGTGAAGCAATATGGCCAAAACTGGATGAGAACCAATTGCCTGCATATTAAAGAAAGGAACGAAACAGCTTTAAGATTGCTTTTTAAAAATTTAAACCTATTCCTTGATCCAATTCAGAATTGGATCACAAAGTGGACTTTCACGATGGGCGATCACACCTGTCCAATGTCCTTTTGCATCTATTAAGAATTTTTGGAAATTCCACTTCACCTCCGCATCACTAACTCCATTCTCGACTTTTTCAGTGAGCCATTTATACAAGGGGTGCATATCAGGACCTTTTACAGAAATTTTAGACATCATCTGAAAACTTACCCCATAATTTTTGGAACAAAATTCTTTAATCTCTGAATTACTTCCTGGTTCCTGTTCCCCAAAATCATTGGACGGAAATCCAATGATTGTAAATGTTTCACCTCCGAATTTTTGAAACAATTCTTCGAGTTCCTTGTATTGATGCGTATAGCCGCATAAAGAAGCCGTATTGACGATCAATACTTTTTTACCTTTTAGTGTACTAAAATCAAATTCTTGTCCATCAATGGTCAAGGCTTTAAAATCATAGAGCGTTTTAAGTTTCATTTCCTGGGAATGAGAGTAATTTACAAACAAAAGACAACAAATAAAAAACAGGATGCGATTCATAATTTAAAAAATGGAATTCAAAATAATAACTATGCTTTAGGGAAACAAAAATAAAAGAATTAATACATCCGATTGCGTTGTTCGACTACTGCTTCATTTTCAAGATACTCATCAAAATTCATCAGTTTATCAATACATCCGTTGGGCGTAATTTCAATGATTCTGTTGCATACCGTTTGCAAAAATGTATGATCGTGCGAATTGATCAGCACAATGCCGTTAAAAGCAATCATGTTTTCATTAAATGACTGAATACTTTCCAGGTCCAGGTGATTGGTAGGTTCATCCAAGAGCAATACATTGGGATTTTGGAGCATCATCATACTTAGCATCGAACGCACCTTTTCACCTCCACTCAAAACTTTACATTTTTTCATCACTTCATCGCCGCTAAACAACATTCTTCCTAAATAACCCCTTAAAAAAACTTCATCGACATCCGTATAAGTAGCTGGAACGTATTGACGCAACCAATCCATCAAATTCAATTCATTCTGAAAATACTCACTGATGTCTAAAGGCAAATAGGCCTTTGAAATGGTTGTACCCCAGCTGTAGGTTCCTTCTGATGCTTCTTTGGTACCCGACAAGACATCAAAAAAATGATGAATTGCATTTTGGTTTTTACTAATAATTGCAACTTTATCTCCTTTGTTTAAAACAAACGAAACATCCTTGTAATAAGTTTGTCCATCAGCGGAAGCACCCAAATGCTGAACATTTAAAATTTGATCTCCAACTTCCCGTTCCGGTTTAAAAACGATGCCTGGATATTTTCTGGATGAAGGGTGTATTTGTTCGATGTTTAATTTTTCCAATGCTTTCTTTCTGGACGTTGCCTGTTTGCTCTTTGATGCATTGGCAGAAAATCGGGCAATGAAATCCAACAATTCTTTCCTTCGATCTTCTACTTTTTTATTTTTATCTGAAAGTTGTCTCGCTGCTAATTGACTTGATTCATACCAGAAACTATAATTCCCAGTATAAACTGTAATTTTTTGACGATCTACATCCGCAACATGGGTACACACTGCATCTAAAAAGTGTCGGTCGTGACTTACAACAATCACAATATTTTCATAATCTGCCAAAAAGTTTTCCAGCCATTTAATGGTGTCTACATCCAATCCATTGGTAGGTTCGTCCAACAATAAGATATCCGGATTTCCAAACAATGCCTGCGCTAATAAAACCCGTACCTTCAAATTGGAGGCAACTTCGCTCATCGAATTAAAATGCATTTCTTCCGGAACTCCCAACGAACTCAACAAGGTAGCTGCTTCACTTTCTGCTTCATAGCCGCCTATTTCGCCAAATTCTTCTTCCAAATGGGCCGCTTTGTTGCCATCTTCTTCGCTGAAATCTGGTTTAGCATACAATAGTTCGCGCTCTAATATAAGATTCCACAATTTTTTATGGCCCATAAAAACAGTATTCAAAACCGAATGATTGTCAAACTCAAACTGATTTTGTTTTAATACCGCCAGTCGCTCTCCAGGTGAGATGTCTACACTTCCCTTATTTGGAAACAATTCTCCACTTAATATTTTTAGGAAAGTACTCTTACCTGCCCCATTGGCCCCAATAATTCCATAACAATTTCCCTTTGTAAAACTGATACTGACTTCATCAAATAAAATTCGTTTTCCATAAGCCAGGCTGACATTTGTAGTGCTGATCATTTTGCTAAAATATTGATTTTATTAAATTGATAAATTGGAAAAAAAAATAATTTACACTAACAATTGAATTTCCTTTTTAACGGCAGAAAGTGCCTTATCTATAATTGGTGTTGTCTTTTGATGCAGATGTGTAATTAAAATATCTTTTGCCTTGATTAAATCTGTTGATCCAAGTTCGTGGCCGCTGCGATCAATTTCATTTAAAATTTCTTCTTTCGTCCATACCACTATTTCCCATAGTTTTTCACTTACATACAATTGTTGCACCAGATTGTGTTCAAACTCTTGCTGAATTCCCATCGTCAATAATTCACAATAAGCGCTTGGCTCAGACCCGGAAATTGGAAAACGCAAAACCAGATTGGTAATTTTTAGTCGCTCCAGAAATAAGGCAATCCGTTCGTAAGCTTGCAATTTTAAAGGCAGACTGCTTTGAAACCGTTCTTTATTTTGGATCGAGTATAATTTGATCCGCTCTTGCTCAAAATATTGCTTGAGCAAAAAATAAACCGTCAAAAACACTACGGTTGAAGGAAGGGTATATTTTAAAACTTCAAAAAAATCATTCATCTATCTCAAATTGGCTGCAAATTTAATCAAATACAACAGCCGGCTTAAATCCGTTTGTAAAGAACCAAAAGCCTTAACTTTGTGTTTAAATATTAAATACCCATTTATGCAGTCAGAAACTTTAGTAGAAGCACCATTATCCATTTCAGATGCTGCGATCAAACAATTAGAGCGAATCAAACATGAGCAACAAATACCTGATAGTCATGGACTTAGAGTAGGAGTAAAAGGCGGAGGTTGTTCTGGATTTAGCTACATTTTGGGATTTGACCTGGCTCAGGAGAAGGATCAGATTTTTGAAATCGGCGGTTTCAAAGTTTTAATGGATAAAGCGCATTCCCTCTATTTGGTCGGAATGCAAATAGATTGGCTTGAAGGGCTCAACAATCGTGGATTTACATTCGTAAACCCAAATGCAAAAGATACCTGTGGCTGTGGGCAATCTTTTTCTGCCTAAGCTGAGCCAGTACCCTAATGAAAGATTTATTTGATTTATTAGCAAGGGCGATGATCGCCACCATTTCCTTATTTGAAGCATTTACCTCGGTTTGGTTTATGCATCGAACCAAGGAGACCATGCTGGAATACGGTCTCAGCTGGAATCCTGATTTACTGATATACAGTACCTCTTTGGCGCTTGCAGTTGGTGGCATTTTTTTATTAATTGGATACCGTCCTGCATTTGCAGTCACTTTACTCTTGCTTTACTGGGTTCCCGTAACATTTATTGTATATTCTTTTTGGGATGATCCCCGACACATCCGGAATGTCCAGGCAATCCATTTTATGAAAAATATTGCCTTTATAGGGGGTATGATCCATGTTTTGGTTTATGGTACCGGCAAATATTCAGTCCGGCGCTTTTTTGGGGTAACCAAATTGCCGAAAGAAAAATGGTAATCCGTTTGCTGCCAACCAGATGGAATTCAAATCATCCATCGCTATTTCAATTGGCAATCTTCGTTTTTAGTCTTTTCTCCTCCTCGTATGCATCGTCCCAACTTTCTGGTAGATTCCAATTTGACACCCTAAGAATTGCTAACTGGCCTTCCATTCATTCGTTTTCAGTTGGCTATTTCGATACCTATGTATTAATGATTGGAGGTCGTAAAGATGGAATCCATGACAAGAAAACCGGTTTTGAAATCACAAACAACAATTCAAACATCTATTTATGGAATACACAGTCTAATGAAATCACCGAACAAAACTTAGATGGACTGCCCATTGAATTGCTTGACTTTTTATCTGCATCCAATCATCAATTTGTTCAAGACAGCAAATACCTCTATTTGATGGGTGGTTATGCCCAATCAGTTTTAGGTGATTTTAAAACCTACCCTTATTTTGCCCGAATTGATCTACAAAATATCATAACACAAATTCTTTCTAAACAAGATTTCACCACTTCCATTAAATACACAACAGATGACACATTTGCAATAGCAGGTGGACAATTGCGAATACTGGATACGATTTTTTATCTTGTAGGCGGCCATTATTTTTCCGGAAAATACAATGACGATGCCAGCAAAACCGTTCAGCGTTACACCGATTCCTACCGCATGTTTTCTGTACACAATTTTGCAGATACTTTTTTTATTAATAATCTTGCTCAAATTCACGATGACTTTAATTTTCATCGCAGGGATTTTAATTTAAATCCTATTATAGATGAATTTGGGGATAAAAAGCTGATGGTTTATTCAGGTGTATTTCAATACAACATAAACAGGCCTTTCCTAAATACTGCAATCATAGATAAAACTAAATACGAAGAGCGTTTTGATTTTGAGCATCGACTGGCTTCTTATAATTGTTCAAGAATTGGATTTTTTAATGCTTCTGAAAATGAGTTTCATCAAATCTTTTTTGGTGGAATGGCAGAATACTTTAAAGATTCAACAAACCAAATTGTAAGAGATCCTCTGGTCCCTTTTGTAAAGTCTGTAAGTTGTCTGACACGAAAACAAAATGGAATTTTTGAAGAAACATTGTTTAAAGAAGAACTACCGGGTTATTTCGGAACCAATTCTGAAGTATTTTTAAATCCGGCCCTTCCATTCTATTTTCAAGACATCATCGATCTAAACAAACTGGATAAAGATTCTGTGTGGATCGGAACAATTTTTGGGGGCATTTACAATCCAATCAAAGAGCGCAATCCCTGGGAAAAAGATCTGGCAAAACAAACCATCAGCAATCCATACTTAATAAAAATTAATTACAAAGCTTTGGATCCAAATCCCGCTGTGGATATAAAATCAGATAGTAAAGCATTTTCATTTCAGGTTAAATCAATTCAAGGTTCAGATAAAATCAATGTTTATTTTGATAGCAAAATTCCAGTAACGAAAGCAAGCATCTGGATTCAGGATATTCAAGCTCGAACCTGTTATTTTAAAAATTTTACATCCGTTGAGAATCAACAGCTGGAATTGGATTTTAAGAATCATTTGCCGGATACTTATTTTATTCGGATTCTTGCTAATGAGACCCTGATGGATGGCAGGCCCTTTCAATTATTTTAACCCAGCATTGGGTGATCCAATTTATAATTAATTTGTTTTTAAATATCGACTAAGTGCTTTTAGTGAATGTCCTGTCCAGGCTCCCAGCAAAGCAGTAAGTCCAAACAAAAGTCCACTTAAAATTACCAAAATGGCAGGCGATACATTTTGAAACACACCGGATATCATGTGGACCAATGCAATACTTCCTTGCATCATCGCATAAATACAATAGGCTATACTTACTCCACAATAAATAATGAAGTGAGCGATGAGTTTAAAACCGGCAGAAATATCAAAAAACCAACAACATGCCAATGCTAAAAAAAAAGCAACAAACCAAAACGGTATCAACAAGGATCCCAGAGCTAATAAAAAAATTGAAAGAATGAACACGAATTTATTTTGATTCATTGCATTTAAATTGTATTGTTTTGTAAACTGAATTTTCTGAAGGAATAGCATCCATAAACTGCAGCTCATAATATCCACCTTTTGACCAGGTATCAATCATTTCCCTGTAATGCGGTGAACCGGGATTCCCTGATTGGCCTCCAGGGTAAATTCCAAATGCATTTATTTTTGTTTTGCCAAGTTCGACAATCATTCGCCAGGAAGGTCCAAAGGTTTTTGCATGTGCATTGATGATATCTGCTGAACCCGAAGTTCGCACAGAAACTCCGAAAGCAGGTATTTTTGCCAAGTGAGAAATACTGGCATCTTTAAAGGCTGCCCAATCTTTTACTTTTAATTGCTGGTTAGTAAAATTTACCAAACTGTCGAAAGCTAAGTTTACAAGATCACGAGCAGTTTCTATAGCAGGTGTTTGGACTATATCAAAATATTTACTCGTAGGCCTTAATCGCAAACAATTAATGGTGGCTTCATCTGATGGAATGGCAATGTACTTTTTTGTACTGTCCTGTAAAATTTCATCCCAGACCATTTTATGAAAATAACCAAACCAAACATCAAAATAAACCGGCTCGATAGCAGCAGAATCGTAATTATAATTCCATACTTTTAGTTTTGAATAAATCGCTTTTTTATATTCGGATAAATTGGTACTGTCAATTTGCTGCAATAACAAAGGCATAGCGGTTTCTGCCTTTAAACTGTAGTTGTTGTATTGCAATGCTTTCATATCGTCTACACTCCAATGCTCCTTATTTGTTAATAAGCGATTTATCATGGTACCCCGATAATCTCTGAAGTCTCCATTGTTGTAATAATTTGGAAATGTCAAATCCGTTGAACGCTGATTTGCAGATGAAATAAATCCTCTGGAGGGATTTAAAACTTTCGGTACTTCATCCATTTCAAGAAAACCTTGCCATGCATTTTTGCTATCTGATCCATCTAACACAAAACGTCCTTGCTGATTTTTTTTAATAGGCATCCTTCCTTGCACGGATATTGCTACATCTCCACTTGCAGAAGCAAATGCAAAATTTTGAGCTGGATATGGAAATTGGGTTATTGCTGCCCTATAATCTGTATAATTTGTTCCCTTATTCAAATCAAAAAATGTATTCATTTCAAATTTATCAGATGGATCCTGAATTACCCAATGCATTGCTAAATCCTGTTTTTTTGATCCGGCATCTGTGTAAACCACTGGACCCCATTTTGTCAATAAAACAGTATCAATAACATCCGCTTTTCCTTTTACTTTAATGATTTCAATACGCGTTTCTGTTTGAATCCATTGACCATCTAATTCATAAGCAGTTTTAGCTGCATCTTTCCATTTAATTTTATACCAATCCATCACATCCCATCCTGCATTGGTAACACCCCATGCTATGTCTTTATTAAATCCAATTACGACTCCTGGAATTCCAGGAAAAGTAACTCCATAGACATTCATTTCCGGTGTATGAATCTGTTGTTCAAACCATATTGAAGGCAAGGTTAAAGATAAATGGGGATCATTGCACAGAATTGGATTGCCACTTACTGATTTGGATGGACCTACTGCCCAATTGTTGCTTCCAAGTCCGGAAATTCCCTTTTCGGTTTGCCAGTCAAAATTTTCAAACAATCCCAAATTCAAGCTTGAATCTTTTTTAATGGACTTAATGTAATCCCATTTCGTTCCTTTAGGAATTACAGGATCTGTCAGTGAATCCATTTCTTCAAACAGAAAATTAAAGTCGTCTCCAAAAAAATTGCGGGCGTTTGTCAATTCTACATCCATGTCTCTCCCACATAAAACTTCCGACATGCTTTTATGAAAAAGCGATGATCTATATGGACTCCATGGTTCTGGTTTGTAATTCATCAATTTAAATTCGATGGGTAAATCTGCATCCCGCAAAGTTTTGAGATATGCATTGAAACCATCTGAATAAGCCTGCACCAATTGAAAAGCTTCCGGACAGCATTTCCACGCCTCTACACTTTTCAAAGCAGATTCCTTTAATCCTTTTCGTCTTTTGTTTTTATCAAATTCCAATGCTTTGGGACCTATAAGTTCACTGATTCTTCCTTCAGCTGCGCGGCTTGCAAAATCCATTTGCCATAAACGCATCATCGCATGAACATAGCCCTGAATGTAATAGGCATCTTTTGAAGAGCGCGCAAAAATATGAGGCACCCATCGCTCATCAAAAAATACTTGTGAACTATCTGCCAATCCTTGAATTGTCTTTGGAAATACAGCATCCGGATGCAAAACATTTTTCCAAAAACCAGTCGATGGACTAAAAAACCTGCCGATAGGTGGTAGACTGGAATCGCCGATTACTAAAGAACGGCTTAATAACAGATACCAGGCTATCGATAGGATAACCGGCACAAGTATTTTTAATCGTTTCATATTAAATTTTATCGTACAAAAAACCATTCATTCGAACTGGATAATTCTGGATCGAATGCATAGTTTTCAAAATTAAATAATTTAAGTCCATCCGCTTGAGTTAGTTTATTTAAAATTAAAAAACGAAGCATAAGTCCTCTGGCTCTTTTTGCGGTGTAACTAACAAAGCGCAAAGTTTCATTTTTATATTCCCGGAAATGAATGTGAATGATGGGTTGATCAATTTTATTTAAATTCAGAACATCAAAATATTCCTGAGATGCTAAATTAATTAGTGCCTGACTTTTGGTTTTGTTTAAATCTTCCTGTAACAAATCTGTTACTGTATCACCCCAAAAACCATATAAATTTTTTTTGCGATTTATTTTTAAAGGAATGCCCATTTCTAAACGATAAGCCTGCATTAAATCCAATGGCCTTAACAATCCATATAGTCCTGATAAAATTCGAAAATGATTGGCTGCAAATTGAACTTGTTTATTATCTAAAGTATATGCGTCTAAACCTCGATATACATCTCCGGCAAATGCATACATGGCTGGTCTGGAATTGTCCGAATTAAATTCATGTGAAAAATTTTTATAGCGTAGCACATTTTCCTGTGCTAGTTTTTCACTGATATCCATCAGTTTCATCAATGCTTTAATAGACTTCTTTTGAAGCACTTCAATTAATTCATTCGAACGATCCACCAACCGAGGCAGGTCAGAAGATGAAACAGGAATAGGAGATTTATAATTTAGATCTTTGGAAGGCGATACAATTGCAAGCATACCAGTAATTCTGGTACATAGATACAAAATTATTGGCTGCCTTTAATCTATACTTATTTTAAATGAACCAATAGTTTAAACAATAAATCGATTTAATTATCAATTAATCCTCCATACGAATAAGACCGAATCGCTCCAAATTTAAATCCAAGCGTAATGGTAAAGCTTTGGTAAAACGCATCCTGATTGACCAATGGACTAGGTGCATCAATGGTACCGTTGCCATCAAAGTCTGAATTTCCGGTACTGTAAGGTGCATAGGATTGATTGATTTTAGCATGGCGGAATGAAAAATCCAGATAAGACCAATTGCCACGATATCCAATTCCAAAACTGTACCCAGAATTGTATTCGTCTGCATTTTTATAAGCTTGTTGAACCAATTCATATCCAGCTCTGAACCGATATTTACTCAAAGCCAATTCACCACCAAATCGATATTGAATACTTGATTTATATTGCTTTTTTATATCTTCATTCAATTGCTTTTCATATTCGTAATCAGAAGGGTTGTCGCTATCGGATGTTAGGTTGTATTTAGCTGATGATGGATCTACAAAATCAATATCAGCAGAAAGAAATCCATAAGAGCCAATAGCTGCAGCACTCAATACCCATTGCATAGGAGTGCGCAATCTGTAATTAAACTCCCCGTCAGGTGAATAGGCTGTCAGGCTGGTATCCCTTCTGCCATTATTATAAGTGTAACTGAGTTCAGTATTGAATTTATCTTTTAAATTTAAGACACCGGGTGACTGCCAGGCTACTCCAAATCGCAAAGCTTGAATTGGCTTATAGATAAGACCCAATCTTGCATTTACTCCTGAAATTTCTGTTTCAAGCTTATCCTTGAATTCAAGATTTACAAAAGGAAGAAATTCTCCTTTAGTCGTTTCATATTCTTTATATGAATTGTTGCGTTTAAAAGTTCCTGTTGGAATATTTATAACCGCACCCAGCGCTAACTTCTCTTTATAATTACCTCCAAATCCAATCGAAAAATCATGTAAACTTCCTCTGGTTTTAAGTAACTGCTCCTTTGGAATTGCAGAACCACTATAAGCCAATAAATCGGTTGTATAAACGGTTTGATTTGGATTTCCAACAGGATCAAACAAAGCTCCTGTTTCGTAGGCCAGCCCGGCTTCAAAATCATCCAACTCATCCGGATCCAAACCAATCAATCCACTTTGATTAGGATCCAATGACAATTCCAAAAAACGATCTGTTATGGATCCAGGGCTTTTTCCTTTAAAATAAGTATTTTGGTTAAAATCTGCCACTTTAGCAATCTGAAGAGAAAAGCTTAGGTTTTTCCAATTACTTCCAATGGGCTCATTCGTAATTACTAATCCCAATCCGTTAAAATTAAAAGATGTTTTACCTTCTTCATAACGTTCATTGCCTGTGCCTTTCAATAAAGCATCGTTTTGAAAATAAGAGGGCCCTAATGAAATGTAAAAATCAGATTTCCTGTACAAACCCAGTCCGGCCGGATTGATTCCAATAGCTCCAAAATCTCCTCCTAAGGATCCCATGGCTCCGCCAAGTCCATTCAATCGTGCTGTTGCCACAGATCGGGTTAAACTGTATTGAAGTGCTTCTGAAGCTGTTTGTGCTTTCAGATTTTGACTCGAAATGAATACAACCAGCAGCAATCCAAAGCTATATTTATTCATTGATTTTTGTTGAATATTAATTAATCATAATTAATCAAACACCCATTCCTTACTTACTACCTTGGTGTCCGTCGATTTCCACCGGAAGAAGATTCTTTGTTGGAATTTGATCCTGAATTGGAATTCGAATTTGAGGATGGTCTTGATTCAGTTCGCTCCATTCTCGGTTGTGAAAACTCAGATCGTTCCCTTGGTTTTGATTCCGGACGCGGACTGGAACTAGGTTCTGATTGATAATCACGATGCGGTTTGAATCGATCTCCTTCTTCGCGTTCTTTCCGTTTTGGTGGCTCGTATTGTTGGTTGGGTTTTGGTTCTGAACGCTCCGGACGGTATTCCCGCTTTGGAGCATTGTTATCTCTGTCTGGTGCGTTTCGTTCACCGGGAGTTTCTTTTGGTTTGTAGCCATCTCTACCACTACCACGATCAGGTTTAGGATTTTCAGTACTGTTTCCTGGCAGTTCTTTTCTCCCTGAATTTCGTTCCGGTTTGAAATCCGGTCTTGGACTGTAGGTGTCACCATCTGCAGATCGAATGACTCTTTTTTCGATGGTGGGCTTGGCATGATCCCCGGGTTTGCTAGTAAATACTTTTGGCGATGGATTGTAAACGCGAACCGGTCCTCTTTTTGAAGTGTTGGTCAATCCAAATCCACGACTTCCTCGGTAAGTACCTTTTGGATTGTCATTGTAACCATGGCCATGGTTGTTGTTGTAATGTCCATGATTTGAGTATCCTCCCCCATAATAATTGTAATATCCTGAATAACAAGTTCCCGGCCAATAGGAATAAGTGTATGGGTTGCATCCCCAGCCATAATAGCCATCCCAATAATTCCAATAATTATATCTCCAGGGGCGGTAGTGATATCTGGTATAACTGTAATAGGGTGAATAATACCAGGAAGCAGAATAAATATCTTGGTCCCAGTACCAGGGGTCGTAGCTAAATGGATCGTAAAAATAATAGTCTACATAGCAAGGGTCATAATAAGAAAAACCCCTGTAAGGTCTGTGAAATCTTTTGATCCGGGACGCATAGTAATAATCTTGATCATCCCATTCACTGTATTCATCATCATAGTCTCCCGAATCCCGGTAAGTTTCTTCAGCCTGCTTTGATTTTAAATCATCTTCCAAACGCACTTCCTTTTCATTCGGTTTGATGGTTTCTTTATAATAGTTGTCTTCTTTACGAACTTTGCTTGGATCGTAATACACATCATCAAATTGCGCTTTTATGCCTTGTGTTACTAATACAAGGAAGCTTGCGAATACAAACTGTTGATACGTGTTTTTCATGGTTTTCTGTTATTTATGGTTTATTGTATAGATAACGTCTGCAATTTATTACTTTTGCGTCCGGGCTTAGTTAAAATCCATTTAAGATTTCTATTGGAATGGGTTAATTTTTTTAACAGTCCCTTCCACTTAGTTAAGACAGGGTATTTAGTACAAAAGTTTAATCAAAGTACTTTTTATTATGGCAAAAGAAATCAGTACAAGAAGCGCAGATTATTCACAATGGTATAACGACATTGTTTACAAATCCGGATTGGCAGATCAATCTGCTGTCCGGGGATGTATGGTGATTAAACCACATGGGTACGCCCTTTGGGAAAACATGCGCGATATCTTGGACCGGATGTTTAAAGATACCGGTCATGTAAACGCTTATTTTCCACTTTTCGTTCCAAAAAGTTTGTTTGAAGCGGAAGAAAAAAATGCTGAAGGATTTGCTAAAGAATGTGCCATTGTGACCCATTACCGCCTAAAAGCTGATCCAACTCAAAAAGGAAAATTAATGGTGGATCCGGAAGCTAAACTGGATGAAGAATTGGTGGTGCGTCCAACT
This sequence comes from Saprospiraceae bacterium, assembly GCA_016787575.1. Taxonomy (GTDB): domain Bacteria; phylum Bacteroidota; class Bacteroidia; order Chitinophagales; family Saprospiraceae; genus Vicinibacter. The sequence continues at coordinate 14,310 of JAEUUO010000007.1, forward strand.
TCCGAGGCGATTATTTGGAATACCTACCGGGATTGGATTCAATCCTATCGCGATTTACCCATATTAATCAATCAATGGGCCAATGTGGTTCGTTGGGAAATGAGAACCCGTCCATTTTTGCGAACCACCGAATTTTTGTGGCAGGAAGGACATACAGCTCATGCTACCTCAGCAGAAGCCATTGAAGAAGCTGAACAAATGCACGAAATTTATACACGGTTTGCTGAAGATTATATGGCCATTCCGGTCATCAAGGGATATAAAACTGCTAACGAACGATTTGCCGGTGCAGATGAAACCTATACCATCGAAGCCATGATGCAAGACGGTAAAGCTTTGCAAGCAGGTACTTCGCATTTTTTGGGACAAAATTTTGCAAAGGCATTTAATGTAAAATACCTGACCGATCAAAATAAAGAGGAATTTGTTTGGGCAACCTCCTGGGGGGTTAGCACTCGCTTAATCGGTGCGTTAGTGATGGCGCATTCAGATGATGATGGTTTAATCCTGCCACCTAAATTAGCACCTCAACAAGTTGTGATAGTTCCCATACCAAAACCAAGTGAAGAAATTGAAATTCATGCTAATAAATTGATGGAATCTTTTCGTGCACTGGGTATCCGTTGTTTTTACGATAAGGATGATAAAAATCGTCCGGGATTTAAATTTGCACAACATGAATTAAAAGGAGTTCCAGTGCGCATTGGAATTGGAGCCCGTGATCTTGAACAAGGGGTTATGGAAGTTGCACGCAGAGATACCAAAGAAAAACAAAGCATCCCAACAGATCAAGTTGTTGATTACGTATCCAAGTTATTGGAGGAGATTCAAACAAATATGTTTCAAAAGGCGCTTGATTTTAGACAAGCGCATTCACATACTGTAGATAGCTGGGATGAATTTGTAAGAATTCTCGAAGAACAGCCCGGGTTTATTTATGCTCATTGGGATGGTACAGATGAAACAGAAAATAAGATCAAGGAATTAACCAAAGCAACCATTCGTTGTATACCTCTGCATACAAAAGAAGAAATTGGCAAATGTATTTTAACTGGAAAAGAATCTAAAAGAAGGGTGTTGTTTGCGAAAGCATATTGATTTCTTAAAATCAATATTTGACATCTGCATTGATTAATTAGATTTGAGAAAGACGATTTGGAAATTTAATATAGGTGTCGAAATAAAACAACTTGCTTATTAAAAATTTGGAATAGCTAATTGTTATAAAACAAATTTATTTAGAGGATTAAAGTGATTTTACTCTTTCACAGAATAAAAACTTACTAAAAACAAAGCTGTCATTTCTAAAGCAGGATCCATTGTTTCGATAAATTTTTCAATTTCCCAATCGCGTGGATCTCGGAAATATAGATTGTAAATTCGGCAAATATTTTTTTGGTCTAATGTAAGATGCCAGGTAAAATCTTGTGGATCGCGGTCGCGAATTAAATAATACACCTTGTCTTTAGTTGAGATTCGCCAAGAATCAAATTGTCCAGGCCAGGTTGCAGTAACCGTAATAAATGTATTTCCTGAACGAATTTCCCATTCATTGGCTTTTCCATTCCATCGTTGTAAAATAAAACCCGACAATTCGCCTACTCTAAAATCCCATTGACTGTAGTCTTGTTTTAATTGAAAACGAGCTCGCAAGCTTCCAATTTCATGATCCTCCGAATCAAAAAATATCCAATCCCGAAAATCATCTGCATAATAACTCCGCATAAATTGGATGTCCTGTGAAAATCCAAGGGAAGTACACAAGAACAGTACACCTATAAAGATCGCTTTAGAAACAGGGTACATTAAAACGGCAAATCATCAAAATTTTCTGAAGCATTTGCAAACGGATCCGGTGCATCTTTATCAGCCACCAAATCCTGACCCGCCATAGTTGTAGAGGCCTGTGCAGCATCTACTTTCCAGGCATTGAGATTGGTAAAATATTTTCCTTGCCATTCTCTTCCGCGCAAATCAAAATGGACCGTTACCTCATCATTTTCATTGAAGCGGTCAATTACACTGCAACGATCTTGTACCAATTGAAATTTTACATACTGTGGATATTGCTCCTGGGTTACTATTACAAACTCTCTTGTGGTAAAACTGGCTGTTTTACTTTCAGCGTCCATTTTCTTAACTAGCTTACCGTTTATTTGAAAACTCATAGTTTTGATTTTGTGCAAAGATAAGAAGGTTTGGAGAAGAGGAGGAGAGGAAAAAAGGAATAGTTGAATAGAGGCAATGAGGGGGGTCAATTCCTAATCCTTTTTATCAATCCTGCCAGAATTTTTGCTGCTTTATTAAATTTTTCATCACATTCTTGAAATAATTTTGGTTCCAGATATCCTAATCGATTTGCTAATTGCATTTGATAATGGGCCTCTTTTAATGATGAAAAAGCTATTTCCAAAAAGCGATAAAACTCTTTCGGGCTTTCCCTAAAACTGCCTTCTACAATATTTGAAGGCACTGAAATTATCGCCCTCCTTATCTGAGATGTTAGACCGTATAATTCAACAGCAGGAAAAAAACTAGTTAGCCGATAAATATCGAGAACTAACTCATCTGAATAAATAAAAGCTTCTAACTTGGTGTAATCTCTCATAGTTAAATAATATTTAGGTGTTAAATTTCAAATATACAGGATTAAGTAATTAATAGGTAGTGGTCAATAAGTATAAATTTTTTTACCCATTTTTCCACCTATCCTATTCTCCTCTTTTCTTATTCTCCTCCTCTCCTTTCTTCCACAAAAAAAGCCCTCCCCGTTGTTCACGAGAAGGGCTCACTGTAATATGATATTTAAACCTGAAGCCTAGTTGTCAAACAGCACGAGTTTGATACTTTTAGTGTATTCCCCAGCCTCAATCTTCAGTAAATAAACCCCAGGTCCGGACAAGATTTCTTTTCGGATTGTCAAGGTATTTTGTCCTTCTTGGTAGCCTTCTTTTTTACGATAAATTAATTTTCCGTTTAAATCTGAAATACTGTATTGAATTTCTGTGCGCTCTTTTAAATAAAATTTAAGCGTTGTGAGTTGTGCAAATGGATTGGGCACCGGTTCGCCAATTACTATATCCTCTTTTAAATTGGATTCACCACTGTTTAAATGGATGCCCAGAATTTCATCTTGTTCAGAATATGCTTCAGCATTGATTACATCTGAATTGATTTCAATCGAAGTGACAAGCTGGTTATCCAGATCCTGATCTGTTTCAATAAAAAACAATAAATCACCTTTACTTACAGAAACATCCTGATCTGCATTCCAAGAAACGAGAATATAGCTTTTATCAATATACGTCCAACCAATATTTGGATCCAGCAATGCAATTTTTCCAGATTTAATTCCGGTTATGTTTAATTGACTCGGATTAAATTTTAAAGTAAACTGCATTCCGCTTAAAGTCATGGCCTCTTTTGCAAAGACTGGAACAAGATGTTTATTTATAGGTTCACCCAATTCCAATTCCATATTTTTCAAACTCCTGCTTTCTGTTTTATGTAAACCATTCCAGGTAGTTTGACTGACATCGCCTACTTTGATGCCTCTGAAATCAGCATACATCATGGGTCCTGCTAAACTGATGATGTTGTATTCAGAAGGTAAATTTTCAATCCAAGGATCATTTGGATCCGGAAATTGATAATTTGCATCTAAAAACATCCAGGATAGATTGCTCTTATATTTTCCATCCACACCTAATATTAATTTTCGTACCGCAGCGATATCTGCAGCAGTAACTCTGTGATCTCCATTGACATCGGCTGCTAATAAATGCCAGGGTGATGGAAACGTTTCTGTACCTAAAATATGTCGCTGAATTTTTACAATATCCATGGTACTTACACCATCCAAATAATTTTTATCTACCAATGCGGTAACCTTGTAATCATCGCCGATTCGAAGATTTGTAAATTCAAAATTACCGTTAAACTCTTTTTGCAATATTCCCTGCGGACCATCTACCCTTAAAGTGACTTCACTGACCGGTTGATCAAATGGCGTAACAATCAAACCTGCAATATTTGCATTCAAAGTAGGCCGGTTTCCACAAATTTTATTATTATCCTGAATGGTTATTGTGGTTGTACAATAATCCTGCAATCCGGTAATTTGATCAGTAACCCATAAATTTACTTTATGCATTCCCAAACTATCGCAGGTATATCGAATTGAACGGATGTTTGTATCTGGATAAAAAGAAAGGGTTACCGGATTCCCGCAATACTGGTAACTTCCTTTGTCAACATCGCTGGCCCAGACATCGATCATCCCTTCCAATCTTCCATCCCCATTGGTATCAACACCCATTAAATTAATATTGATTCCAATCAAACAATATGCAGTCGGCGCTTTGCAGTTGCGGACCTGAACGATTTGCGTACAGATTTCCCGATTGCCACACAGGTCATCAAAAATCCAAAGAAACCGATGTTCGCCTATGGGTAATTCTCCATCAAACGATATTTTATTTCCAATAACAGCATAGGTGCTGTCAAAATATCCGTTGTTAAATAAATCTATTTTAAATGAACTAAACAAACGATCATCCGGTGTGCATTCATCATGTGCTTCATGACTCAAAGTAACACGCTCTTTCAAACAATTTTGATTGGTAATACAAACCCGGACTGTATCGCAGTCATCCAATATTTTTGGTGGATTCTTATTACTTACTTTGATGATTTGTTCGTGATGCCAACTTGGACAAACCGTTTGCCCTAATTGGGTATCATAATAGCATTGGCACCAATCAATAACTTTCCATTTTCTTAAAATTTTAAAACAAACAGCAGTGTCCTGCACATAATTAAATTGATGATCTTCGTAACTGGTTCCAATCAAAGAACAATCATTGTCGATGAAAATTGGATAACCAAAAGTATCCGGTAAATTTTTTGGATCTAAATCGCCGCCACAGGAATTAACATGGTAATCATAGGGCCAGATGATATCACCACCATCAAAAGGATCATCATCATAGACCGTAATTCGCTGACGGCAACTATCATAGCGATTCATATTATCACGAACAACGAATACCCGTTCGATATAACCTAAACCACACTGATTTAAAAATGAATCAACGTATTCATGCATGTGAACAACACAATTATCATAATAAGTTGCTTCCCCAAATCGCTTTAAGTTAATGGTATCGTTGTGTTTCGAACAGGTTACACTGTAATCATGTGGACATTTTATTACCGGTGGCGTTTTGTCCTGAATTTCTACACGAACCATGCAATCGTTGCGATTGCCTGATTTATCAACTACTCGGAAGATAACCATTACTTCCTTTCCAGCATCTGCACAACAAAATTCTACAAATGGCCTGAAGAATGTATCTCTGAAATTGCAAGCATCCCCATTGTCCATTCTCCGCACCAATAAACTGTCTATATGACAATCATCGTAAGATCCATCGTCAAATACAGATGCAGGGACAGCAACGATATCATCCCGCGTCAAGGTAACAACTGTGTTTTGTTGACAAACAGCTACAGGCGGCGTTTTATCATAAACGGTCACGTAAACTTCGCAACTGTCAGAATTGTAACAACTGTCACTTGCAACATAGACTACTTTGTTTATACCCGGTAATAATTTAATATAACCACCATTGGAATTGTGTAAAATTCCTCCAGGATAATAGATATCAACCTGAACATGATTTTGACAACTATCATGGGTACTGATTGCAGGCATCCACACATTGGCTTCACAAGTATAACCACCGGCAGTGGTCACTGTAAAATCATAAGGACAATGTAAGACCGGAGGTTTGGTGTCCAATATTTCAATGGTTTGTGGATGGGTGTGTACGACAGCCGTGCCACACCACCATTCCACAACTTTCCACAATCTCAGTATTTTCCTTTTACAAGGAAGATCCACTATAACTTGATCCTCATAATTTGTTGAGAGGTTGCAATAAAATAAATAGGAAGGCCATAAAGAAAGTCCGTGTACATTTGGCACACCGGTCACATTTGGATGAGGATGCCCATTTGCATCTTTTTGATATTCACCATTGCATTCTAAAATGCAATCAGTTGCTTTGTTAAAATTTTTTGGATAAGAGACAGAATCGATAGGAATTCGTTTTAACCAAAACATGGAGGTACAAATTTTTCCTTTGTTACCTAAATTATCTACACCTTGCCATAAGCGTGTTAATTTTTTAAGAAGGTAGGGATCGCAATCAATGGTTTCTACTTCTTCACTTAACAAACTAATTGTTGGATATGGATCGCAATTATCATAAAAAACCGGTGTAGAAAAGGCAAGCGTATCATTGCAATAAACGGTATCCATTCTGCATTCGATGTAAGGACCAAATTTATCTTCTACATAGATTTTACTCCAACACGAATTTTTACTGTTGGAATCAAAAACCATTGCAATGAGTTCATGTTTTAAATAATCACCTGTAACATATGGACTGGTTGGAATTGGTTTCCGGTCATAGCCTAATACATCTACTCTAAAACGAGCATTTGGGCAATCATCAACACCTCCTGTTAATAACATTTGAGGTGTAATTTCTGCCTGGCAACCAAAGCCAATAGATACATTTACTTTCCCCTTACAGGCCAATTGACATTGCGCCGAAAGAAAGGTCGTAGAATGGCCAAATAATAAGATGAAACTAAGGATCATCCAATTAAATGGAAGGAGGTACCCCGAAGGGCGTAGTTTTCTTAATCCGAAACCAAATGTAGTTATCGGTTGCATAAGCTTCAAGGTTTAAGTAATCTGCATACCGGTTTCTTTGATCGAAGAAAACCGGGCGCAACAAAATCATTTTACAGTGTAACCGACGATTTCAAGAGCTTCAGTTTCCTGAAATAGAAGGTATTTCTTTTGAAGGCTTATTATCAGATGAAAACATCATTCGCAACAAGGCGAACAACTCAGGTTTGGTAGGTATATATATAAATAATATTTATATATGGGACAAATATATATAGTTGTTAGATTATAAAACAAATTATATATGAAATATTTTTATATATTTATTATTAATATATATAATATATTGATTTATAGGTTCTGAATAGAAATTGGATTGTTTGATAAAGCTTAAAAGCTGAGAAAAGATGCAAGTAGGAAGTTGAATGGCTTAAACAATTTATTATATGTTGATTAAGTCCATTCATTTTGGTTTAATGGCATTTCAACTTTATATTTTTAGCTAATCCTTACCCATCAATTGCATCATTTTATTATAGATTTCTGTATTCTCATATATTCCTGAAAACAATTCTGCACCTGGACCATATGCAAATACCGGAATTAAATCTGCGGTATGATTTTCTGTTGTAAAAGCTGTTTTCAAATCGCCAAATTTTTTTCCCCCAATTATTGCTAAGCCCCCTGTCTCATGGTCTGCAGTTATGATAACCAAGGTATTTTGATCGGCTTGCGCAAAATCCAATGCTGCTTTAATTGCTTTATCAAAATCCAACATTTCAGCTATGATGTAATTGGCATCGTTGTCGTGACCTCCCCAATCAATTTGCGAACCTTCAACCATGAGAAAAAAACCCTTGGCATTTGGCTGATTCAAAAATGCGATTGATTTTGCAGTTGCTGACGGTAAATAAGTTCTGCCCTTGGATTGCTTCTCCGGATCTCCATCCGATGTAAAAAATGCTAACTTTTGTCCGATAGGAAAAATCCAATTATTTAAATCCTGATCAAAATAATCTTGCACGAGATAATCTCTGTTCTTTAATACCTCAATTAAATCTAAACTGTCTGTCATCCGGCGGTTAAAATATTTTTTTCCACCTCCAATCAACAAATCAACATCTGTGGCCATTAAATCAACTGCTATTTTTTCATAGTCATTTCTGGATTTCTGATGTGCATAAAATGCTGCCGGTGTGGCATGAACAATGGTTGATGTAACCAGCAATCCCGTTTTATACTTTTTACTACTTAAATATTCCAATATTGTTTGATGTGGATTCCCTAGGGAATCCAATCCCAAATACTTATTATTTGATTTTCTGCCTATTGAAAATACAGTTGCCCCTGCTGCAGAATCCGTGATTAAATTATCAGAAGCATGCTGTTTGTGCAAACCAATGTGTGTGCAACGCTCCAATTCAAGGTAATTGTTATTGGAATACATTCCAGCAGTAATCTGACTGATACCCATCCCATCTCCAATCATTAAAATAATATTTTTTGGAGTGGCTTTTGGCTTTTGTGTAAGAGTTGATTGTTTTTCAGAATTGATTGCTTGCTTTGCTTGTTGCACCCCACAAGCACTGCTACACAAAAGACAAACAAACAGCACCGAGATTTTTAGATTTTTCATCCTTCCTAATTTAATAATGAATATTTCTTGCCAGGCATCACCTGTACCAATCCTTTAAATTCAAGGTTCAACAACAAACTTGCCAATTGGCTGGGGCTAAATTCTGTATTTTGGTAAAAATAATCGATTGGTACTGTATTATTTTTTTGTAAAATAGTAACTATTTGTTGTTCCGGTTCATCCAATTCAACAAACAATGCTTGTTGAATGGACTTGGATTTTTTACTTGCAACATCCCAACGCATATTGAGGATAAGGTCTTCAGCTGATTCAATCAATTGGGCCTGGTGATTTTTAATTAAAAAGTTACAGCCGCTGCTGTATGAATCCGTGGTTTTACCAGGAAATGCAAATACATCCTTGTTGTATTGATTTCCATACGAGGCGGTGATCATACTACCTCCTTCACGCAAGGTTTCAATAACCAGAATGGCATCACTCATGCCTGCAACGATCCGGTTTCTCTTTGGAAAATTTTCGCGATCTGGTTTTGTACCCATCCCAAATTCTGTCAGGAGTCCGCCATGCATTTGCATTTGTTTTGATAAGTGTGTATTTACCTCAGGATACATGCGATCCAGTCCATGGCCAAGAATGCCTAGCGTTTCGATATTTTCATCTACACATTTTTTATGCACCAAACTATCTACCCCATAAGCCAACCCGCTTACTACCAACAACTTCAATTCGAGTATGCCTTCAATTAATTGTTGAATCAGTTTTTTACCATATTCAGTAACTTTTCTGGTGCCTACTACTGCAATGATTTTTTCCTGATTTAAATCAGAAGTTCCTTTGTAATACATCAGAAGTGGACTATCCAGATAGTTTTTCAATCTATTGGGATACAAATCATCTTGATAATAGATAATTTGAATGTGCTCTTGATCAACAAAGCGCAATTCCTTTTCAGCTTTTGAAAAAATACGAGGGTCTTGAATTGCTTGAGCAATTGCTTCACCTATTTGCGGTATTCGCAACAGGTGTTGTTTTTTTTCCTGCAATACTGCTTGTGGACTACCGCAATAACTGATTAGATTTTTTGCAGTAACCGCTCCAACGTTTTCAATTTTTGTAAGTGCTATTGCATAAAGTAATTCGTCATTTTGCATATTTAGGGTCTAGTGATGCTGCCTGGTCAAAAAAGGCTTTGGCATTGTTCTCAAATTCCTGGATCTTGGCACTGCTTCCCTTCCCAAAACGTGCCATCTCCTGATAACAAAGCCCAATATAATAACAGATTTCCGGATCGTGATCATTGATTTTATAGGCCATTCCTAAAAAGTGTAAGGCAAACTGGTAATTTCGTTTTTCTTTATACAGCAAGTCGTATCCTACGTGTTTTAAGTAAGGCAACATAATTCCATTATTTTCAGGGTCTTTGGTTAAAAACTCCATGTACTTAGTTACAAAATCAAGATCAGGTTTTGCTTTAATTACGGGTTCCAGTTTTTTAAGAAAACTCATAATATCATTGTCTTTTTTAAGATATTCTGCTAAGATTCCAGCCTTCATATTTAATCCTTGTCCGTATTCTGGAAAAATTGCAAGCGAACGGTCAATGTACATTTCCGCTATTTTTAAATATTCCATTTTTTTTGCTTCATTGTCTTCCGGTTGGGCTTTCTGATAATAGGATACACCTGTAAATAAATTGATGCGTGCGCTGTTTTTTGAAACATTTACAGCCGATAAATTTAATGTAAACCCGTCTTTCCAATCCGGTACACGGCTAATGGTCCGATAAGCATATGCAACAAGTACCAACAAGCAAAATACGATAGCAGGATATTTAAATTTTGGCAGTTCGATCAAATAGTTAATTGCATACGCACTTACCAAACTAAAAGCCAATGAAGGCATAAATAAGAATCGCTCATTCATAAATGTACCAACTGGAAATATAAAATTTGATACAATCGAAAAGCTGATAAAATAATATGCAATTGAATAACTTATAGTCTTATTTGCAGATCTAAAACGAAAAGCCAACCAAACTAAAAGAACACAAATCAAAACAGACAAAATCGGAACAAGATGTGTAAATCCAACTTTAGGGACATGGTAGGGATAATAATCATGTGTCAGGGGATGTGGAAAAATAAGCAATTTAAAATACCACAAAATGGTGTAAAAAATAGTTGCCATTTTTTCATCCACTCGCATACCTACAAAAGGATTATTCATCAGGTCAGTAATCACCTGGCCGTTGCTTAAAAAATAGCCTATTACCTTCCATCGTACTAAAATAAAAAACACAAAACACAGATACAAGGGCCAGGCTTTTATTAAACTTGATTTAAATGGTACCGATCTGAAAAAATAAATTGTCAATGGAATAATCAATACAAAAGTGACCGCATTTTCTTTTGAAAACAAGGCCAGACAAAACCAAAGCATTGAAGCAATGGCGTGCCATTTAGATTGTGTATCAAAATACCGAATCCAGGAATTTAAAGTTGCTACGGCAAATAACAAACAGAGAATTTCGTCTCTCCCTTTAATGTTGGCTACAGCTTCAGAGTGAATGGGGTGCGCTGTAAAAAGTAAGGCTGCAATAAATGGCAAGGTTAAATACCAGGGTCTGTTCTCAGTCTGAATTTTAAACTTTTGAAATAATTTAAAAATTAAACATGCTGTCAGTGCATACAACAGAATATTAATGAAATGACTCGCTGCCGGATAATTGCCAAAAAATTCATGTTCAATTGCAAAACTTACAATAGAAAGTGGCCGATACCTCGAACCGGCCACCAAATCTTTTTGAGTGCCGAAATAACCGGTGAAACTCTCTTTTGACAAGATGTCTTTGATTCCTTTAAAGCCCTTTTGCACAAAGCTGTTTTCAGACAACACGATGACATCATCCAATACATACCCAAATCCAATGGATTGGCGGTACATGACCAAGGACAATCCAAAAAGAATAAGATAGACAAAATAGTTTTTCAGACTTTCACCAGACAAGAAGTTGAATACGAACGATTTTGACATATAAATTTTTTAATCCGTGCTGCAAGATATTGAAAAGCAAAAAAAATTTTAATATTAAATAAATAATTAATATGTTTGTGGTTCAAAGGATTTTCTCAAATATTGAAAGCTTATACCCCCCGTTTTTTTAGCCTTCTAGGCAGCTTTCTGTTTTCTGTCAGTTTAATTGCACAATTAAATATTCAGATTGGATACGCTATATCCTTTATGGATTTACCCGAAAACACACAAATACTTCAAAAATATCAAGACGCAAACCCTTGGATAACTGACAGATTCACACCGATTAAGGTATTAAATGGATTACAAATTGGACTTTGTTATACCGGCAATATGTGCTCAATGGGAGTAAATTGGAGTTATGGGCAAGCTAATACCAGTCTAAATGGTCTAAATCCTGCTGACAATCTTGAATTTAACCGGACATTGTATTATAAATTAGAATCCTATAATTTCTTTTTGGAAGCAGGTAGTCCAAGGATCCAATTGGGTGCATCTCTAAATCTAAATTATTTAAGCATCAAAGACAAATACAGTCCAAACACTGTTAAAAGCCTCCTAAGCCGGCAGTCTGTATTGGGGTCACAATTTCATCTAAATATTGGATTATCAAGTGGTTCTGTATGTAGAATCAACTTACAACCCTTTTATTTCTTGCCGTGGAAAACATTTGATCTTTCCCCTTTAGACAAGACGTTGAATGGAAGTGCAACTGAAATTCACAGCAATTTCAAGCATTTTGGCATCCGTTTATTGCTTTTAAATGGTCCACAAAGGGGCTAAAAAATTTTATTTTATAAAAAATTATATTTTTTTTCAATTTATTTGTAATACCTTTGTTTTATATAATTTATTGCCTATCAATCAATTTTATCTTACCCTTCTAAATTTTTCTTAATTTTTAAATATTTTTTTCAATGAATCTTTATGTAGGAAACCTTGACTATGGCGTCAAGGAAGCCCAACTTCAAGCCATGTTTTCAGAATTTGGTGAAGTTTCTTCAGTTAAAATCATTACCGACAAGATGTCTGGCAAAAGCAAAGGATTTGCTTTTGTTGAGATGCCTAACGATGATGAAGCTCGTGAAGCAATTTCAAATCTGGATCAAAAATCAATTAAGGAGCGACAGATTTCTGTATCTGAAGCTAGACCACCACAAGAAAAAGAAAGACGTCCATTCCGCCCAGGTGGTGGTAGTGGCGGCAACGGTGGTGGTAACAACCGTGATTTTCGCAGAAGATTTTAATTCTGGACTTTTAAGCAGAATATGTCGTTTCGTCAACAAGTTTGTTGTTGAAAACAAATGATATAAACAGAACAAAAAAAATACCTGCCCGCACGTGGCAGGTATTTTTTTAACCGTATTTTCCATTCTCCATTTCCTTTTTTCCATGTCAGCATTTCAGCAATTAGGTATTGAGGCGCAGTTGCTTCAAGCCATTTCAGAATTAGAGTATTCAACACCAACCGAAATCCAGGAAAAAGCCATTCCGGTTTTATTAGATCAGGAACATGATTTAATTGCCCTGGCTCAAACCGGTACCGGCAAAACAGCCGCTTTCGGTCTCCCTATTTTACAAAACATTCAACTGGATAAACCATTTACCCAGGCTCTTATCATTGCACCAACCAGAGAGTTGTGCCTGCAAATTACATCAGACCTCAATAAATTTGCACGCCATCTTAGAGGCGTACGGATACTTGCCGTTTATGGTGGAAGCAGTATTTCAGCCCAGATTAAGGAACTACGACAAAATGTCCATATAGTCGTTGCCACCCCGGGTCGTCTGATGGATTTAATGGACAGACAAAGTGTTAAAATCAATCAGGTAAAAATAGTTATCCTGGATGAAGCAGACGAAATGCTAAATATGGGATTCCGTGAAGACATGGAATCTATTTTGGCACATACACCTGCTGAGAAAAAAACAGCTTTGTTTTCTGCAACCATGTCGCCGGAAATCCGAGAAATCGCCGGCAGGTTCTTACACCATCCTAAAGAATTGGTTGCTGGTAAGAAAAATTTAATGCAGCCGAATATTACACATCAATATGCTGTTGTACAGGCAAAAGATAAAGTAATTGCACTTAAAAGAATTGTTGACTTCCATGCTGACTTTTATGGCATCGTATTTTGCAATACAAAAATTGAGACTCAACAAATAAGTGACATCCTTTTGAAAGATGGTTATGCCGCAGATTGCCTTCATGGAGATCTGGAGCAACGCCAACGGGATAAGGTCATGAGTAAGTTCAGACACAAATCTGTTAAAGTATTGTTTGCAACAGATGTTGCTGCTCGTGGTATCGATGTAAAAAATTTAACTCACATCATCCATTTTCATTTACCGGATGATATTGAAAACTATACCCACCGGAGTGGTCGTACTGCACGTGCAGGCCAAAAAGGCTTTTCCATTGTATTGTTACACATCAAGGAAGCCTATAAATTACACCGGATAGAACGAATGGCTAATTTGAAATTTGAACGTTATTCAATTCCTAAAGCTGAAGAAGTTTATCAAGCCAGAATTGTAAATTTTATCGAACAAATTACCAACGATGTCGATGAAACTAAATTAACCCCGGTCAAAAATGAATGGGTATGGCCCTTGATGCAGATGGATAAAGAAAAATTGGTTGAAATCATTTTACGTTCTGAAATGAAAAAATTCAATACCAATTATTTGTCCATGCCTGATATAAATGTGGAAGAAAAATTGAGTTCCGGTAACAGTCATTACGATCGTTCCGGAGAGAGTCGGGGTCGTGGTGGCTCCAGACGGCGTACAGAGTCCTCTTCTCCATCTAAAAAATCCAACAATGTTCGATTGCATATCAATCTCGGACGAAAAGACAATCTAAAGTATGATGAAATTCGGGAGGAAATATTTAAATTAACCAAAGTCAGTGGGCGGGTTATCCGGGATATAGATATGAAAAATACCTACTCTTATTTTATGACCGACCCTGAATCTTCTTCCAAATTATTGCATTGTAAAAATTTAAAATACAAAGGCAGGGAAATTCAAATTAAAAAACCGGATTGACGATTGAGATCGGATATCCTATACTGCCGTTTAAAAAACAATTTTAATTTACCACTGTTAAAAGTAGAATTGAAATGCTATGGACATCTTAATTAAAATCAGCCAATTATTACTAAGCTTAACCATTCTGGTTGTAATTCATGAATGCGGGCACTTTTTTCCGGCGAGATGGTTTAAAACCAGAGTGGAAAAATTTTACCTCTTCTTTAATCCATGGTTTTCTGTTTTTAAGAAAAAAATCGGCGAAACAGAATACGGATTGGGTTGGTTGCCTTTAGGTGGATATGTTAAAATTGCTGGAATGGTCGATGAAAGTTTTGACCTTGAACAATTAAAATCAGAACCTCAACAATGGGAGTTTCGCTCGAAACCAGCCTGGCAACGATTGATCATAATGGTAGGTGGTGTCACAGTCAATTTTATTTTTGGGTTTTTAATATTTGCAATTTTAATTTGGAAAGACGGCGTTCAATATATTCCAAACAAAGAATTGAAATATGGTATTGCCGTAGATAGTTTGGCATTTAACATGGGATTCCGTGATGGTGATCAAATTTTAAAAATTGGAACCGTTGCATTTGATCGTTTTGATCGCGGTACCCTTTTAAAAACGTTAATTTTTGAAGAGTCTCACAAAGTAGAAGTACTCAGAGATGGTCAAAACCAAATTATTTCAGTTGATCCAAAATACATAAGCCTTCTAACAAAACCAGATTTCAAAAACTTGGAATTGTGGTCGATTCGCTTACCAGCTCAAGTCGCACTTGTTGCTGATGGAAGTCCTGCCCAACAACAAGGTATCTTAGCAGGCGATGAAATCATTTCCGTAAATAATGAAGAATCAAGATTTATCCAAGATATCAACAAACGAATAAAAGGAAAAATAAATACAAATTTTGACATCCAACTTAAGCGTGGAAACGATACCCTTGCAATAAATATAACTACCAATGAAAAAGGCATGTTGGGCGTTCAATGGGAATCGATGGATAAGTTTTTAAAAGTTGAAACTGAAAATTATGGTTTTCTTGCAGCAATTCCTGCGGGTGTTAATAAAGGTGTTGATATATTAACGACACAGTTAAAAGCTTTTAAACAAATGTTTGCTGGAACTATAAAAGCCAAAGACTCTTTGGGTGGATTTGCATCCATCACAAAAATGTTTCCGGCCAGTTGGGATTGGACTGCATTTTGGTCAATGACCGCCGTATTATCAATTATTCTGGCATTTATGAATTTATTGCCAATACCGGCTTTGGATGGTGGTTATGTGGTATTCTTATTAATCGAAGTAATTACCGGTAAAAAAGTACCTGATAAAATTGTTGAAAAAGCTACTATGATTGGCTTCTTCCTATTAATGGCTTTAATGTTGTACGCCAATGGATTGGATGTAGTCAGGGGATTTAGCAAGTAAATTATTTCAGAATTTGGCTTAGGTAATTCCTTTTAAATACAATCTTAGCTTATAACCTGAAATAATTCATGCAAAATTATTTTGAACATTTTGGAATTCCGATTGCGTACGAAATCAATATCGACCAATTGCGAAAATTGTATTATCAAAAAAGTCGGGAAATTCATCCTGACCTAAATCTGAATGAAGCAGATCAAGAATTTCAAACTGCATTTACAAATCAAGCTTATAAAACACTGCTTAATCCTTTAAGTCGACTTAAATATAGTATAGAATTGGTTTCAGGACCGATTCTCGAACAAATGCAGGCTTTGCCACAAGAATTTCTAATTCAAATGATGGAATTGCATGAATCTATTTTTGAAGCAAAAGAAATGAAAGATTCAGCAAGACTGGAACAATTGATTGCAACACTTGGTCAATTTGAAAGCGAAGCTAATAACGACATTGCTCCGGTAATAAAGAACTTCGATTCAGGTGCTTACAATACTGATATTATTGCTCAAATGAAATTCTATTATTTTAAATTAAAATATTTTCTTCGACTTCGTGAAAATATTTCTAATTCGGAAAACGAAATTAATTAGTTGAATTTGCAGCACGTTGCCAGATAATCATAGAGCCTACAATCCAATAATGTCTGAAATTCAATACATCCATAGACAATCCTTCTGCAAAAAAGACGAACAACAGAGTCAGCAATAAAAAAACTTGTGCATCTATATTGTTTTTCTCACCTGTAAATGCATATAAGTAAAAAATTCCCAGGATAAATAAACTAAAAAATCCAAACAAGCCGGTTTCAGCCAATGATCCCAACAGGGTTGCATGCGGATCATAACTTGGTACGTGGTCTGGAAAATATCCCTTCTCCTTTAATAAATCAATTTGCTGATTAAAATTAGCTGGACCAATTCCCCAATAGGGAAATTCCTTAAACAGTTTCCAGGCTGACTTTTTTAATTGGTAGTATGAACTTGCAGCAATTGCATAATCGCTTGACTTATAAATCAATTCACCAGATGCAAAAGGTCCTTTGAGAATGTTGGTACGATCCATTTGACTGATCGGAATAAATATAAAATGGGTAGCAGCCAATTGAACAATTAAAATAAGCAGGCAAAATGCTCCAAGTAATTTAAATGATGCTTTCAATTTAAAAAGCACGAATAGTAAGCAAATCAAAAAAATAAATAAATATGATTTTGAAAAACACAGCAATGCCACCAGGCTCATAAACAGTGCTTGGTATCCCAAAGTTTTATTTTTTGACTTAAATAAAAACTCAAATAAGGCACAGGCGATACTGATACTTACTATTGAAATATAGAAAGATGGCGTAGGACAAAACGCCCTCAACCTATGGGTGTTTCCAAAATAGGGGTATTCAAAAAAAATCTCGGTTGTACGATTTTCTATCCCTAAAATACTAAATAACCAACCCAACAGTCCTATTAATGAAAGGATCATCCCCAAATGAATAAATGCAGGAATGATGCTTAGTTGGGCTTTGCTGTTTCTATACACAAAAAATCCCAGAATAAAAATAAATTGCAAGCTTACCAGATAGACTTTTCCAATAAAATCCAACATTCCATCAACAGAAAAATGAATGCAACAAGAAATCAAGATAGTACTGAGATATAACAATATTAACAAGCCATAAATCAGGAGGTATTTATTTAAGATAAGTTCTGTAAAAACTGGTTTAAATGTTTTCCAATGAAAACCTAGATAACTCAAAATTACTATAAACCATAACTCAGAAAGCTGTAGTTTTTCATTTAGAACCGGAAGATGAATTACATTTTGAAATCCACAAAGAATAATATAAATATATAAACTGGTTGAAAGAAAAGAAGTAGTTCGGCCAGTCATCTGCATCGATTAGACACTTAACCGTGAAAATGAAAATTGAATAAAGCTATCAATAAACTATACGGCAAAACTTTCGCCACATCCGCAAGTGCGGGATGCATTTGGATTTTCGAAATAAAAACCTTTTCCCTGAAGGCCTCCTGAAAACTCTAGGGTGGAATTAAATAAGTACAAGAAAGATTTCAGATCAGTTACAATTTTTTCTCCATTGTCTTCAAAGACCTGATCATTGGCTTGGGGAGTATCATCAAAATCCATGTTGTAACTCAATCCACTACAGCCACCACTGGTAACAGAAACCCTGATGAAATGATCCATTCCAATTCCAGCCTCTTTGCGCAATTGATTAATTTTTTCTTTAGCCGATGCTCCCAGATAAATCATATAGCAGGTACACTGTTTTTCTCTTTGTAATCTTTAATGGCACTTTTTATTGCGTCTTCCGCCAATACAGAACAATGGATTTTAACCGGTGGCAATGCGAGTTCTTCAACAATAGCCATATTGTCTATTTCCATCGCTTCATTTAAGGATTTGCCTTTAAGCCATTCTGTTGCCAATGATGAAGAGGCTATGGCAGATCCACAACCAAATGTTTTAAATTTTGCATCTTCAATAAGTCCTGATTCCGGATTTACTTTAATCTGCAAACGCATGACATCACCACATTCCGGTGCGCCAACCAATCCTGTTCCAACATTAAGATCTGCTTTATCTAATGTTCCAACATTTTTTGGATTTTTAAAATGATCAAGCACTTTTTCTGAGTAAGCCATAATTTTCGGTAATATTTATTAGTTGTAAGTTGTAAATTCTTAATTTTTAATTATTAATTTTTAATTAATCAATGCGCACTCCATTCAATTTTAGACAAATCTATTCCTTCTTTATACATTTCCCAAATGGGTGAAAGATCGCGCATATGGTTTACCCCTTTTTTAATTGCGTCAATGGCAAAATCGACATCATCTTCAGTGGTAAATCGTCCTAAAGAAAATCGAAGGGAAGAATGAGCCAAATCATCTCCAAGACCCAAAGCAACTAAAACATAACTTGGTTCGAGGGATGCGGATGTACAGGCTGAACCAGATGAAAGTGCAATGTCTTGATTAAATGTCATCATCAAGCCTTCACCTTCCACGTGTTTGAAGGACATATTGGTAACATGCGGCATACGTTGCTTTACATTGCCATTTATATAAACTTCCTCCATTTCATTTTTTAACCGACTTTCTAATTTATCCCTCAATTTAGACAAACGCTCTGCATCTTGTTGCATTTCTTGTTGTGCAATAGATGCTGCTTTACCAAATCCAACAATGCCAGGTACGTTTAAAGTTCCACTGCGCATGCCTCTCTCATGTCCACCCCCATCCATTTGTGCTGTAACTTTGACCCGAGGATCTTTACGACTAACATACAAAGCGCCAACTCCTTTTGGACCATACATTTTATGTGCTGAAAATGCCATGAGATGCACTCCATTTTCACGTGGATTTACATGAATTTTACCTACAGCTTGTGTTGCATCCGACATAAAGAGAACTCCTTTTCGAGCACAGATTTCTCCAATTTCGCGCATAGACTGGATGACACCTGTTTCGTTATTTGCCCACATGATTGAAACCAGAATGGTATCGGGTCGAATCAAAGATTCGAGTTCCTGCAAATTAATTAACCCATCAGATGCAACTTCCAAATAACTAATTTCTGCTCCTCTTTTTTCAAGTGCTTTACAGGTATCTAAAACTGCTTTATGTTCTGTTTTACAAGTTATGATGTGCTTGCCTTTACGGGCATACATTTCAAAAACTCCTTTAATTGCCAGATTATCAGCCTCCGTAGCACCGGATGTAAAAATGATCTCTTTCTCATCCGCACCAATTAAGTCCGCTATTTGTTTTCTTGCAATGTCCACAGCAGCTTCGGCTTCCCAACCAAATGGATGACTTCTGCTGGCTGCATTGCCAGGATGTTCGTAGAAATAGGGCAACATAGCATCCACCACCCGTGGATCACATGGGGTGGTTGCATTGTTGTCCAGATAAACTTTGTGTAATGACATTAAACTTTTGATTTATAGCATTTTATTGAGATACAAAGATAACACAGTGGATGCGGATTGGTTTAATGTTCCTAAACCCAGTTTTTGTTCTTAGCCGTATCCGGTTCATTTGACATTAAAGGCTCCTATTTATTTATTGGCTTCAGGTTTAAACAGCATCCTTTGACCCAAAATTGATTCGTTTTCTAAGGAGAATGGATGCATCATCTCCGATCAAATTCAAAACTAATGATGCTTAAGAAACAATCTACCAATTTAGACTAGATAGATAAAAAAAATAATTATTTTTGTTATTGAATTATAGTAATTTATACATTAAATTTTATTATATTGTATACTCCGGAAGCAATGATATCCTGGTCTGACTCCATAAAAAAAGGAGACCGGAATGGGCTTTCAAAAGCAATCACACTGATTGAGAGTCAAAAACCGGAAGACCGTTTGGTTGCCAATCAATTAATCCGACAGATAGGTTCTTTGGATGCCAATTCTTTTCGGATTGGAATAACCGGCCCGCCCGGTGCAGGAAAATCAACTCTCATCGAAACCTTGGGATTGAGTCTGATCCATCAAGGTCATAAAGTGGCGGTTTTAAGCATCGACCCAAGTTCTGCAATTACAAAAGGGAGCATTTTAGGCGATAAAACCCGGATGCAGAATTTGGCAATCGAACCAAATGCATTTATAAGACCCAGTCCCTCTGGGAATCAATTGGGCGGTGTTGCAAGGCATACCAGGGAAAGTATATGGCTTTGCGAAGCTGCCGGGTTCGATTACATTCTGGTAGAAACTGCAGGAATTGGTCAATCTGAATATTTGGTTTCTACCATGACAGATCTGACATTATTAATCAATATTCCAGGATCGGGAGATGATTTGCAGGGAATTAAAAAAGGCATTCTTGAATGGGCTGACATTATTGTCTTAAATAAAGCCGATGATGATAAAGACATTCGTTTGAATACCAGTTATAAAGATTTACTGGTGGCCTCTCAGTTTACTCAAAGCAAGTATTCAGGTTGGAATCGAAAAATTTTAAAAATCAGTGCCCTTTATAAGAAGGGGATTGATGAATTGTTGACAGAAATTGAAAATTTCAAAACGTATATTAATGAAAATCAAGCAATTAAGAAATATAGACAAGAGCAATTGGTCGCTTATTTTCATCAAAACCTAAAAGACAAATTATGGGAATCCTTGGAAAATAAGCCGGAATTGACTGAATTTTTGATTCAAACTGAAAAAAACATCCTTCGTCTTGAAATTAGTCCGGAAGAAGCAACAGATATCAGCTTAAGGTTTATTTTTGCGCTCTTTAATAAGAAGTAGTAGAAATGAAAAAATGTATTTGGGTTTTCATCTGGCTTTGCTTTTCATTTAAAATAGACTATGCTAGCTATCCAAATATAAACACCATTCCTGCTGTTTTTAAACTGGTCGCACCGGTACGTAACGAGCTTTCAATTACCGGAAGTTTTGGCGAATTAAGAAACAATCATTTTCATGGGGGCATTGACATTCGCTCAGCCAGAGGTCCTCAAGGGGATGATATTCTTGCGGCTGCAGATGGTTATGTTTCTAAAATCATGATTGAACCAGATAACCTTGGGAAGAGTTTGTACATCTCTCATCCAAATGGTCTTATGACCGTTTATGCACATTTGCATGATTTTAGAAAAGATTTAAGTGATTATATTAAAACAAAACAATACGAATTAAAATCCTATCAACAAGATCTGCATTTTGATCCCGATGATTTTCCTGTAAAAGCCGGTGATTTGGTAGCATATATGGGAAATACAGGAGCCAGTCGAGGTAAACATTTGCATTTTGAAGTGCGCAATGCTACCGGAGATGAAGTATGGGATCCTTTACATTTTGGTCTGCCACTTGAAGACAATATTGCACCGATAATTCGCAGAATAAAAATTTATGGGTTTGACGAAGCAGGACAAGAATTGTCATCTAAGATCCTAAGTAAATTGCAAGTTCAAAAAATTACAACTCCAATCGATGTTGCCGGTGATATTTTCGCTGTTGGAATGGATGCATTTGATCGATCTAACAATTCCTGGACCACAACCGGCATTAAATCTATTCAAGTGTTTATTGATGGAGGACTTTTTTATCATTTTAGTGCAGACAAATGGAAACGCGATGATACCAAGTACATCAATGCCCATATAGATTACAATGCGAAAACAAAAGCTAAGGGCCAATTTCATCGGTGCTTTTTATTATCCGGCAATAAAATGAACACCTATCTCACCGTTCAAAACGACGGCTTCTTTTATATGTCAGATAGTTTGCAACATGAGGTTCGCTTGATAACAGGAGATGCCCAGGGCAACCAAAGTGAAATTGAATTTAAGATAAGGAAACGTGCATTTAAAGCTCTTCCAAAAAAAATGCTGTTGGAAGATTGGATCTATCATGATCAAACAAAATTATTTCAAACTGATTTTGCAAGTATTTCTTATCCTGCCGGATCTGTTTATGAAGATTTAAATTGCAGATTGTGTAACCAGGTAAATCCTTCTCGTTTAGCTTTTTCTGAGTGGACCGGTTTGCGGCCGGCCAATGCACCCGTCCATTTGCCGGCGGAAATTCGTTTAAAAGCAAGTAAAAACATTCCCGAACATTTACGTAAAAAATGTTTTATTGCAATTCAAAAAGGGAAATCGGTACAATCTATTGGAGGACAATGGGAGGATGATTTATTAGTAAGTCATGCACGTTCATTGGGTCCTTTTTCAATAATGGTTGACACCACTGCACCTAAATTAAGTTTACTGCTCAACAAAAAACGAAATGCAGTCATTCGAAATCAATTGGCCTTTCGAATGTTTGACAATATTCCTACTAGCCGTGAAGTTCCTGCCATTAAGTATGATTTAAAAATTGACGGTCAATGGGTTTTGATGGAATATGATAAAAAATCAAATACCATACGACACACATTTGAAGATTGGTTAGGAAAAGGAAAACATGCTTATGAAATCAGTGTCAGAGATTATCTTGGAAATGAAAAAACATATTCAGGTAATTTTGTTCGCGGTTAATTTGTACCTTTAGTAGTATGAATCAACCAGATTTTAAGCCTCATTTTAATCTGAAAATTGGAGATGATGCTCCGGATTTTAAGGCAGTAATCCAAGATGGAAGTACAATTCATTTAAAATCTATTGAATCGAAATGGATCGTTTTGTTTTTTTATCCGGAAGACAATACACCTACCTGTACAAAAGAAGCATGCAACCTTAGGGATAACTACGACGATCTTAAATTGGCAGGTGCTAAATTATTTGGTATAAGTCCGGATTCTGAATCTAAACACCAAAAATTTATAGCGAAATTTGATTTGCCTTATGATCTAATCGTAGATAAAAACCATGAAATTGCGAATGCTTATGATGTATGGGGTACCAAAAAATTTATGGGAATTGTTTACGATGGAATACATCGCACCACTTATATCTTAAACCATCAACATAAAATAAGCAAGATTATTTATCCGGTTGAATCTGCCAACCATCACTTACAAATTCTTGAAGCAATAATTACATAAAATGAAAAATCTAATCGTCAGCGGTATTCTATTACTAAGTTTAAGTTTAAACTTTCAATGTAAAAATAAAGCTGCAGAAACACCTGCAACCGACAGGCCTGTAATGGAAAAAGTTGACAATACAGGACCGGAATATACTTCAAAATATATCTGTCCTATGCATTGCAAAGGCAGCGGAAGTGATACAACCGGCGTTTGTCCTGCCTGTGGAATGGACTATGAGTTAAATGAAGCTTTCCACGAAACAAAGTGATTACTTTGTTTTTCAAACTTAAGCTTATCGAATCAATGTAACATCTCCGGTTTTCCATTTTCCCAATTTGTCTTCACCGGCATATTGGATTGCGAAGGTGTAAACACCTGGATTCATTTTTTCTTTGTTAAAAGTTCCATCCCATCCAAATGGATCGCCCGGCAGGCCGTTGGTTCGCTCATAAACCATGTTTCCCCAGCGGTCAAATATTCTAAATACCAAAATGGATGTTTTCTCTGGAAATTTAAAAACCGGATGAAAGAAATCATTGATGTTATCTCCATTGGGTGAAAACGCAGTTGGAACAAAAATATCTGCCTCGTCAACCAATACGGTGATGGTGATGGCATCTTTAATAACACAACCATTTGAATCTTGTGCAGTCAACATGTAAGTAATTGTTTGATCCGGAATTGACTGAGGATTAAGACAATTATTGCAACTTAAATAAAGATCCGGATCCCAAAGAATTGAAGTTGGGTTGAAATTAAGTTGTGTTGTAATGTTTACAACATTTCCCAATTTGATTACGGTGTCATTAGGAAGTTGCAAAAACAGATTTTGAGAATTGGCTATGTTAAAATTGTATACCGTATCACACGCTGTTTGATCAACAATACGAATGCTGTGATTGCCTTGTGATAAATTAGGAATTGTTTGTCCTGGAGTGTAATTTATCAATCCTCCATTGTCAATTGAAATTTGGTAATTTCCAGTACCTCCGCTGATACTATTTAATGTAAGCGATCCGGTATTGATTACATTGCACTTTAAAGCGTTTTCAGTAAAATTAATTCCAATGGAAGGAATTATCGTAACTGCAACATCTACCAAACTATCACATCCTGCAACTGAAGCACCCGGCAATCGAACCTGGCCCGTTGGATTGCTTGCAGTAAAAACCTGGTTGCCAACCTGAACCTGTCCTTTACGGCAAATGGAAGGCGTAAAACTTCCAAGTGCTTCCTTTACAAAATTAACATTTACCATTACAAAACTGTCACACATTCTGGAAGAAGCATTGTCAATTTTCAAATTACCTCTTGGGCGTTGCAATGAAAAGACCTGGCCATATAAAGTGATGGTCTGATTTTCACAAAGTGTCGTGTCAAAACTTCCAATTGCATCAGGCAAGATGGATATATTTACAAGGATCATACTATCGCAGCCATTTGCAGCTTGATTTGCCAATAAAATAGTTCCAGTAGTTTTCCCATTAAAAAATTGTTCTCCATGTAAATTAAGTGTGTCCCCCCTGCAAATTGTATTGCTATAATTTCCTTGAGAATTGGGCATTAGATTTATAGTGACATCCAAAATACTGTCGCAGCCAAAACTGGATCCATTTGGGAGTACAATCTGGCCATTGGTTTTGGTTTCTGAAAAATATTCATTAATGACTAAAATACTGTCTCCTCTGCAAATGGTTGCCGAAAACCTGCCGGTATTATCCGGATAATTTAAATTAACATGAATTAAACTGTCACATCCGGTACTAGATCCATTTTTTAAAGTTACATCTCCTAACGGATTGGCCTGATTAAATAAAGTACCACCTACAATGGTATCCCGGCCAGGACACATGTTTAACCTTATAAAGGACTCCGTAAAATTTTTAATAGTCAAATTAACGGTCACTACACTGTCACAGCCCCCAACAGCTGCACCTGTGATTGTGGCAATTCCACTTGTATTGTTTTTATCAAAACGAGTTCCTCCTATAGTAACAGATGCATTGTCACAGATAGCTTGCACAAAAGTGGCGGCACCAACTTCAGTTGCTACGATCGTAACCACACTGTCACAACCTGCTGCAGTTTTTGTTACAATAGAATCAACCAAATGAAATTTATGAATTTCAACTGAACCAAATCGCAAGGTGTCTCCAACGCATAAATTTGGCGTTAAATTAATTCTATAATTGGGCGTAAAACTAACATTCACTAAAATAACGGAATCACAAACACTCACTCCGTCACCCCTGACAAAAGTGGAATCTTTTGGATTAGCCTGAGAATAAACTTTGCCTCTATATAAAACTGTCTGACCTGAACACAAGCTAGGAGTAAAGTTAATTTTAACCTGACCCGGACATTGGTAACAATTTGAAAACTCAGAATAAATGCTTGGCTGTATAACAGGATTACTTTCAAATTGATAGGCTGATATACTGGTTCTGTTTGGATACGCTACATTTAAAACCCAATTTCCTGCTGCGTCACAGCGCGTCTTTCCTAATTCTACGCCACCTTGACAAACTGCATTTGGACATAAAAGTCTGTTGTTTGAATAAACGACAACGCTGTCATTAGGTAATCCAGAACCTGTTATTTGGTTTCTATTGACAGTAAGAATAATTGGGACCGGATGTGCAGGAAATTTTGTAGGATCCATGACAACAACCTTATCATTGATACAAGTCATCCGGTTATCAATGTAGCGGATTTTTTTAGATCCGGGTTCATTTAAATTATAAATTACAGTATCGTAGTTATTGATGTTATTACGTTCAATATAAAAATCCAGGTTATCTTGAGAATACACAAAATATTTTCCATCACGGGCAATATTATCATTAACCAGGACAGGGTTTCCATTTCCACCCGCTGAAATTAAGTCAATGTTATTGTTGTAAAATCTGTTTTTTGATATTAATTGAATCGAGTTGGAACCAGCTAATGAAATTGCAGCATTTGTAATTCCAAAAAAGAAATTATCTATTACGTCCAATTTGGAATTATTAGTTGAAACAATCGCAAAGCCAGGCAGCAATAAATTATTTGCTTTGTTGGTATCTACTGCACCAAAAATATTTTTTGAAATATGGACATCCCCACCATTTACATCAATCATTTTTATTTTATTGACAAAAATATTGGAATCAATGGTGACAAAATTACCAGCTTGCGTAGCTTCAATGGCTAAGTAGCCTTCCATTTTAAAAATATTTGAAACTGCAAAGTCAATTCCAAATTTATTATTAGAGATTATCAATCCTGAGGCATTACTGACTGTGATAAGTTGCTTAGTAAGTCCGGGAATAAATGAATTGTCTTCATAAATGGCACAATTTCGAATTTGGCAATTCTGTGCAGGTATAACTGGAGTCCCAAATTGGAAAATGGTTTCTCCCGGGTTTTCAAATAAAAATTTGCGAATTTCAAATCCACTGATCGAAAATCTGGAAGCAAGTATTTGCCAAAATGGCATTCCGAAAAACTGTCTGTAGTTAAATTCTATTACCAGAGACCCCGGTCCACCCGGCTGACTTTCGCCAATAATAGAAAGGTCCGGTTGGGTAATATTTGGAAAAGGTCCAGTTGGATTGATCAGATGCGGTCCGGCCGAGGGAATATTGAAGGTAATTGTTGATGGAAGCCCATCAGCTTCAGCTGCTTTAATTGCTTCACGCAAACTACAATGAACCCCATCGCACATCCCATCATCCACATCATTGGCAGAGTTGACTACATAGTTTTGAGCCTGGCCAGATAATACCCAGGAACTTAATAAAATCAATAAAATAAATCTACGGTGCATGTTATAACTAGTTTATCTAGTAATGAGTTTTATTACAAAAAATAATTCAGGGAATTAAATTTGAAGCATTGAAAAATGGGAAGGATTGCTTTTATCAAATTAAGCTAGATGGCGTTCTGCATGGTAACTGCTTCTAACCATCGGACCACTTTCTACAAAAGCAAAACCTTTTAAAAGTCCTATCTCCTTATATTCCGCAAATTCATCCGGATGAACATATCGTGCTACTTCCAGATGCATTTTAGTAGGTTGAAGATATTGCCCCAAAGTTAATACATCGCAACCATTATCCAGCAAATCATCCATTGCTTTTAACACTTCAGGCTTGTCCTCCCCCAGCCCGAGCATAATCCCTGTTTTGGTCCGTTTGCCATAAGATTTGGTTCTTTTGATTTGCTCTAAACTTCGGCTATACTTTGCCTGAGGTCGGACGAGGCGATACAAGCGTTCGACAGTTTCCATATTGTGAGAAACGACCTCCTGGCCTGCACTGATCATACGTTCGAGAGCATTCCAATTGGATTTAACATCCGGTATTAAACTTTCAATGGTAGTATCAGGGCTTAATTGTTTAACGGCGTGGATGGTTTGGAACCAAATTTCAGCACCCCGATCCGGTAGTTCATCCCGATTAACGGAAGTTATCACCGCATGTTTAACCTGCATCAGTTGAATTGCCTCAGCAACCCTGCGCGGTTCATCCAAGTCATATTCAGGTGGTCGCCCTGTTTTTACTGCGCAAAAACTACAAGAGCGCGTACATACATTTCCCAAAATCATAAAAGTCGCAGTACCGGCACCCCAGCATTCACCCATATTTGGGCAATTCCCACTTTGACAAATGGTATGCAGTTTGTATTGGTCAACCAATTCACGGACTCTGCGATAATCTTCCCCAATTGGTAATTTGACACGCAGCCACTCCGGACGTCGGGATCTTGATGATGATTCCTGAATGATATCCAGCTCAATCATTTATATTATATAATTTTATAATATGTAAAATTGTTAAAATTAATTGGTACGCTTACCTAACTGTAAATTTAGGTAAAGGTTTAAATAACTGAAGGGATTGCTGTGATTAGCAAGTATGGCAGGTCTTTTTGAATATACATCCCATTGGATACCGGCTTCCAGGCATCGAACCATTTTTTCAAATGCGCCCGGATCCAAACGAATAGCAGCTCGGGCAAAAAGTCCTGGAACTAAACTGACTTCTCCAATCCCTTTGAAAAAATTGGAAGCACCCAGGATATGATTTGGATCGAGAAAATCAGTTGGATTATCGCTGTATTTAATATCTTTAATAGTAAACCGGCCATCTTGTTCGTCAGAAATTTTTAAATAATTAGGCTTTAACAATCCTAAATTAACACCCCCTTCCAATCTTAATCCCAATGCAATTCCTTTATTTCGGGCTTTTTCACTCAGGGTTTTAATTAGTCCACGGCCAATACGAAGATTGATCAATTGGTTTTGTTTTCCAAACTTGTAGGCATTAAAACTTTTAAAACCACTGTTATTGGGTTTGGTGGATCTGGTTTCTTTCGGGTGGTAAAGAAAACCCAGGTCTCCATGAATGTAGGTGCTGGTATGGTAGTTCTTGATTTTTGCACGATTGTAACCCAAATAAAAACCATTGGTGTGCAAAGCCATATCTACTGACCATTCGGTTTTATAGATAATCCCTTTCCGGATGGTGGAAGGAATTTCAACCAAAGACTTGGATTGTGCGGATAATTCAATCCAAAGACCCAAGCAGAGAATGAACTGTATTACTTTCACATCCTAAAAGTACAATATTTTTAAATTGGAGCAAAAAAAATAGCCCCTTGAACCAAATTCTTATATATAGTGAAACGATGCATCCACGCTTATTGTATGTTTTATCTGTTTTAGATAGTTATACTGAGGAGGCTAGTTTCCAGCTTACCAGCTCAAAAGATGAATTTAAATTGTATTCTGGCCCATCTATCAATTACAGTTCGACACCCATAAAATCAAATGAACTTTTTATTAAAAACAGTGGTAGTCTATACCAAAATCTTGAGCAATTTATTGAACCTGCCTTCAGAAAATCCACAACTATATTTCAATTGTATCCGGAATCAGAAGGGGAAGGATTTGACCTTTTTGCAGCTGTTTTTTATTTATTAGCCCGGGTTGAAGAATACCAAAAGAATGAATTTGACAAACATCATCGATTTGCAGCAGCTTCTAGCATTTTATTTAGAAATGGTGTATTGCAACAAGCTGTTGTCGATGCTTGGATTTTTTCTTTTATAAACGAACTGGAATTAAAATTTAATATTTCTTTGCCAATACGTATTTACAATCCGCTATGGTCATTGGGTGTAGATATCGACCAATTTTACAAGCATAAATACAAATCCGCGATTCTTAAATTGGCAGGCAGTCTTCGCGATTTTGCATATGGAAAATACCAGAGATATCTGGAAAGAATGCAAATTTATTGCGGACTTTCCAGAGATCCTTATGACAGCATGCAACATTTTTCAGGCATCCCGGTCCAAAAAAATCAATTGACATTTTTTATACTGAGTGGTGGAAACAGCTCATATGATAAAAATCATTCGTTAAAGCTAAAACCTGTTATTCAAACGCTGAATTATTTAAAAACAATTGGTGAAATCGGTTTGCATCCTTCTTATAATTCAATGGAAGATACGCAACGAATAAATGAAGAAAAAAGAGCATTAGAAAAAGCATGTGACGTCCAAATAAAAGCTTCACGACAGCATTTTCTACGCTTGCATATTGAAAAGACCTATCCTGCTTTGATTCAAAATAATATTTTAACTGATTTTAGCATGGGTTTTGCAGACCAACCAGGATTTCGGGCAGGGACCTGCAGACCATTTTATTGGTATGACTTAAGAAATGAAAAGCAAACCAATTTATTTGTGATACCATTGTGTTGTATGGATCGAACCTATCTGGATTATTTAAAATTTAATCCAGCGGAAGCACAAGCTTCAATAATCAAATTGTTTAATCAAGTCAAAAAATATGGTGGTCATTTTCATTTAACCTGGCATAACAGCAGTTTTGATTTCAATGATGAATGGAAAGCTTGGGAGCACGTACTAAATGATTTAATAGTTTATTTTAACCAACACTCTAAATCCAATGAGTAATAAAAAGAAAATAGGACTTTCACCCGGAAGTTTGGTGTACACTGGAAAAATGCTAAATGTCAAACCTGTATTAAAAGGCTTGGCATACAATCCCAACGATTATTCAGAACTTTCTGAAAAGGAATGCCTGAATTTAAATTTAAAACAAGGTTTTCAATATTGGTTGGACTTAAAGGGCATCAATGATGTAAATCTGATCAGTCAACTAGGTGAGAAATTTAACATACATAGACTCATACTGGAAGATGTGCTGGATCCCGGTCATCGGATAAAAATTGAAGATTACGATGCAGCACTTTTTGGCATTATTTACAATATAGAATATAACAAAGAGACGAAAACATTAAAAAAAGAACAGATATCCATCTATTTGAATAAAACAGTATTGATTAGTTTTCAAGAAGATCCGGACGACAGTTTTGCAATCATCCGAAATCGTATGCAGATGCCATTATCGCGAATCCGTAACAGAGGATCCGACTATTTGTTTTATGCCATCATTGATTATTTGGTCGACCGGTATTACATTACAGTTGAAGCATTTCATGATGAAATTGAGATATTGGAAGAAAAGGTCTTGCAAGAGCACATTGTTTTGCATCTTGAAGATTTGCATATTTTGCGCAATAATATATTGGCCATGAAACGGGTAGTTTTTCCGTTGCGTGAAGAAATCAATCAATTAAAAAACCTGGAATCGAATTTGATAGATGCTTCTACATTTTTATTTTTAAGAGATCTCCAGGACAATATTCAACATTTAATTGAAACCTTAGACAATCAAAGGGAATTGCTCAATGGAATTCGAGAATTGGTCATGAGTCGTACCAATCTTCAAATGAATAAAGATATGAAATGGCTTGCAATGGTTTCGACGGTATCGATTCCGATTTTGTTTTTTACGGGTGTTTATGGAATGAATTTTGAGTTCATGCCAGAATTAAAATGGAGATATGGTTACTTAGTCTGGTGGCTAGGTGTCAGTGCAGTCTTAGTTACCATGATCGGATTTTTAAAACGCAAGAAGATGTTTTGATCAGCAATAACCTAAATCTTCATCTGTTTCAAGAAAATCACCTTTTGGCAAACTTTCTAATACTAAATCGGTTTCGGGCTTTTCATTTTTAGAATTTAAAAAACCCCTCCGTTCTTCTGTTTTATCTTCCGTTTTGGAAGTTTTCTTTTTGAACAGGTTTTTCATTGGAATTGGATTAAAATGTTCATGGATTAAATATCGTACAAATATAAAAAAATAATATATGTAATTTCTATAATTTATCCGGGGACAGATTCCATTTAAAACTAAATCAAACGGAAACTCCGGCACCGATAAACAGCCCTTTGTAGTTGTAATACCCAAATCACTAAAAGCTTATCAGCTTAAGCGCTTTCGATAAAAAAATAAAGAAGATTTTTGTTGTTTGAAGATGAAGGCTCTATTTGCAGAAATTTTAAATGCGAATCAAAACCCCTGTTTACAGCATCCTTCATGGATAGATCAAAGATATAACAAAGCGTTGAAAGTCCTGTGTTAAATAATTTATTTTTCAAAAAATAATTTAAATTTTATTTAAATCACTAGTCAGTTTTTCAAAACTTATTTGAAATAACTGTGGATTGAAATCCATTCAAATCAAATATGCAATTCTTCCAATTTCACGGCCAGCGACCTGTAATCCAAATTTCTTATATATTAAATTATTATTAATTTTTAAATTATTGATAATCAGTTATTTAAAACAATATATATTAAAAAGACAAATTTTTCACATCAAGAAAATATATATATCTAATTTTGCCCAAATTTTAATTGCATGAAGACCCGATATTCAGATGAAGAATTGATTGAGTTTAAAAAGGTCATTGATGATAAGCTGGAGAGTACCAAAAGAGAGTTGGAAGATATTGAGCAGCAGATGATGGAGTTGCGCGATAATATGGCTGACGAACAAGGTGGTGACTGGTTTGATGACAGTTCTATTCATACTGAAATAGAGTTCCTGACTAAAATGGCAGAACGCCAAAAGCAGTTCATTCAAAACCTGGAAATGGCATTGATTCGAATTAAAAATAAATCCTATGGGATTTGTTCTGTTACTGGTGAATTGATTGAAAAACAACGCTTGTTGCTGGTACCTCATGCAACTAAAAGTGTGAAGGCCAAAGAAAGTGAATTGCCAACCCCACCACCAGCTGATAATCGCAATGAATCAAATATGTATTCTGAAGAAGAGGAAGAAGACAATCCCCCTTTAGAATAATTGATTTTACCAGCCTAGTATCCAGGCAAATATGAGTGGCGCAACGATTGTGGCATCACTTTCAATGATGTATTTTGGTGTATGAATATCCAATTTGCCCCAGGTAATTTTCTCATTAGGCACAGCACCTGAATAGGATCCAAATGAAGTAGTAGAATCTGAAATTTGACAGAAATAAGACCAAAATGGGACATCATGCCACTCTAAATCTTGATACATCATCGGCACAACACAGATTGGAAAGTCACCGGCAATTCCACCTCCAATTTGAAAAAATCCTACTCCTTTGCCAGATGAGTTTTTACGATACCAATCTGCCAGGAATACCATATATTCTATACCGCTTTTCATGGTAGAAGCTTTCAAATCTCCTTTGATGATGTAGGACGAAAAGATATTTCCCATCGTACTGTCTTCCCACCCGGGACAAACTATGGGTAAATTCTTTTGAGCTGCTGCCAACATCCATGAATTTTTAGGATCAATTTCATAGTACTGTTCAAGTACTCCGCTTAAAAGCATTTGGTACATATATTCATGAGGAAAATAACGTTGCCCGGTCTCATCTGCCTTTTTCCATAATTCATAGATATGTTTCTGCAATCTTCTAAAAGCTTCTTCTTCCGGAATACAGGTATCAGTGACTCGGTTGAGTCCTTGTTCCAAAAGCTCCCATTCCTGTTGAGGAGTCAAGTCCCTGTAATGTGGGATTCGTTTGTAATGGGAATGAGCTACCAAATTCATAAGATCTTCTTCAAGGTTTGCACCGGTACAGGAAATTATATCGATTTTACCCTGACGAATCATTTCTGCTAAAGAAACTCCCAATTCTGCAGTACTCATTGCCCCGGCAAGAGTTACCATCATTTTACCACCTTCTGTCAAATGAAGTTCGTATCCTTTAGCGGCATCTACCAAAGCAGCAGCGTTAAAGTGCCTGTAATGATGCGCTATAAATTGAGAAACCGGTCCTTTATTCATTTCAAAAATTGAATTTTAATTTACTTAGCTGTGCGTTCAAAATAATAAGCCAACATCTTGTAATACAGTTTGGCTGCTAAAAAATCAGGTGCTTGATTGTGTGGATTGGGGGCTAGTTCGACAATGTCAAACCCAAGTACTTTTTTCCTTAAAAATATCATTCTCAGAAACTGAAGAACTTGATACCAATGCATGCCACCTGGTTCAGGTGTACCGGTACTTGGCATTAATGATGAATCAAATACATCCAGATCCAAGGTAATGTATACTTTGTCTGTCATCTTTTTCAAAGATTCTTCCATCCAATAATCATTGTCCATAATTTGATGGGCAAAATATACCTTTTCTCTTTGAAGGTATTTTCTTTCACTGCTATCCATGCTCCGGATACCTACTTGAATCAAGTTGGTATATTTTTGGGCTTCTGCCAATGCGCAAGCATGGTTGTATTTCGTACCCATATATTCCTGACGCAGATCAGTATGCGCATCTAATTGTACTACCGTGAGGTTTTTGTATTTCTGAGCAAATGCTCTTAACACTCCAATACTAACACTGTGTTCCCCTCCAAAATAAGTTGGAAGTTTTCCAGTTTTTAGTTGCTGTATGGCTGTTTTATAAACCATTTCAACCATCTCTTCAGGAGTTGATTTCTTAACTTTTAAAGGTTTCTCCAGATAAACTCCTCTTTTATAAGGTTCTGACTGCGTTTCTATATCATAGAGCTCCATATTGGCGGAAGCATCCATAAAGGCTTTAAACCCATCATCGGCACCTTTTCCCCAGGTACTGGTTCCATCAAAAGGTATGGAAGTCAACAAAACTTCGGCAGAATCGTAGTTTGCATATTTGGCAGGAATTCCTGCATACGTTTGGATTTTTTCTTTCATAATGTCTTAATTTTCGATGAAGTCAATTTCAGGGTTTGGAATAAAATTAAACAAATTTCAAAAACTAATTATAACCTAATATTTTAAGCATGTCTTTTGAAGTTTGTTCTTCACTGTAAATCCAGTCCACAAGATTTCCATTTTCATCTCGGTCAACAATAATGTGTTTTGGTGAAGGCAACAAACAATGCTTAATTCCACCATAACCCGACAAAGCATCCTGATAAGCCCCGGTATGAAAAAATCCTAAAAACAAAGGCTCTTTATCTTCTCTGCTGTATCTAGGTAAAAACAATTGTTGATTTAATGCTTCTGTATTGTAATAATCTGAATTATCACAACTCAATCCGCCTATATTGATTCTGGAATAATCATTGTGCCATTTATTGATTGGAAGCAAAATAAATCGTTCAGCAATCCCCCAACTGTCCGGAAGTGTATTCATTAATGAATTGTCAACCATGTACCAGATTTCAGAATCATTTTGTTGCTTTTGTTCCAATACTGAAAATATTGTAGCCCCACTTTCTCCAACGGTATATTTTCCAAATTCTGTAAATAAATCCGGGTGATCTACGCCTGCTTCATCACAACTATCCCGGATCATTTTAACAATTTGGTTGATCATGTATTTGTAATCATATTCAAAACCTAAAGAATTCCGAATCGGCAGTCCCCCTCCTATATTTATGGCTTTTATGGATGGAAAATGTTTTTTTAATTCGATGTAGGTATTAATTCCTTTTTTAAGTTCACCCCAATAATAAGCGGTATCTTTTATTCCGGTATCCACAAAAAAATGAACCATGTACAATTCAAATTTCTTGTGTTTTTTAAATTTCTCTTTTGCGAATTGCACAATTTGAGAAGAGCGAATGCCAAGTCGCGAAGTATAAAATTCAAAGCTAGGTTCTTCTTCTGTTGCTACTCGCAGCCCGATTTTACATTTTTTATGAACTAACTCATCAAATCGATCAACTTCATAGATGTTATCACAAACAGGAATAACATTTTTAAATCCTGAATTTATCAGATTTGCAATATTTTGAATGTATTGCTTGGGTTTGTATCCATTATTTACAATGATTTGATCCTTATCGATCAATTCATTTTTGTAAAGGTTCTCAATCAAATCAATATCAAAAGCAGAAGAAGTTTCCAAATGGACATCGTGCTGCAATACTTCCCGGAGCACATAAGAGAAGTGACAACATTTGGTGCAATAACAGTAAAAATATTTGCCATCATAGTCAAGTGACTTCATGGCTTTATTAAACTGATTTTTAGCTTTTTTAATTTGATCTCCTATCCGGGGGAGGTAAGTCATTTTAAAAGGGGTGCCATATTTTTCAATCAGATTCATGACCGGAATCCCATTGAAAATTAGTTCGTCTTTCTCCAAATCAAAACTTTCCTGAGGAAAATAATACGTCTGGTCAATGAGGTCAAAATATTTATTTACCATTTCGGCATAATCATTTTTCTATAAGGGGACAAATATATTGGAAAATGGGTAGAATAACCCGTAAAATAGCGAACGGACCAATGATTTTGATAAAAATCAGCAGCTACAACCAATCCCTGGTAGAAGATCGGATTCCATGGCTGTTAAAATTTAAATTTTAAAAGCTCGCAGCTGCATTGTTACCCACGTAGATTTGACAAAGCAAAGTCAATTCCTCTGAAAAATGACTATGTTTACCGAGCATTCTAAAATTTCATATTAGAAAATTTTTTATATGTTTGAAAAACTATTTCGCAAAAAATCCATGGCTTCTTTTTTGGAAGCAAGCCATTCAAACAAACTTCACAAAGTGTTGACCGTTCAGGATTTAACGGCATTAGGCATTGCTGCAATCATTGGAGCAGGTAGTTTTAGCAGTTTGGGTGAAGCATGCTTCAAAGGGGGTCCTGGAGTCGTTTTGTTATTTATAATTACAGGTATTGCTTGTGGATTTACTGCTTTGTGCTATGCAGAATTTGCCAGCCGATTGCCGGTTGCCGGTTCGGCGTATACGTATGCATATGTATCCTTCGGAGAATTGGCGGCCTGGATTATTGGTTGGGCACTTTTGATGGAATACTCTATCGGCAACATTTATGTTGCTTTTTCGTGGAGCGATTATTTTACCTCCCTACTCCAGCGATTGCATTTACACATTCCGGAATACCTGAGCTGTAGTTACTTAGAGGCTAAAAAAGCATTTGCCAATCAATCCAGTAATGCAGAATTGATTGCCGCATGGAATGGGGCACCTAGAATCGGTTCTCTTCGGATAATTTTTGATCTACCTGCTATCATTATAAATATCCTGATCACCATACTAGTCTATATAGGAGTCAAAGAATCCCGAAATTTTAGCAATGTCATGGTGGCACTTAAATTATTGGTCATCTTTCTCGTGATTGCCGTAGGTGCAGTTTACATTCAAACAGTTAACTGGATGCCATTAAACTCAGAAGGACTTCCAAGTTTTTTACCAAATGGATTTAGCGGTGTTATGGGAGCTGTCAGCGGGGTATTCTTTGCCTATATAGGTTTTGATGCCATCAGTGTTTTTGCGGAAGAGAGTAAAAATCCACAAAGAGATTTACCGAAAGGCATGATTTATTCATTGGTAATATGCACTGTAATATATATACTCTTGGCACTTGTTCTGACAGGCATATTGGATTACAAACAATTTGACGGAGTTGGAGATCCTTTGGCATTTATTTTTGAAATGAAACACAATGCATGGATGCAACTCATCGTCTCATTTATAGCAGTGATTGCTATGACCAGTGTCTTGTTGGTATTTCAAATGGGGCAACCTCGAATTTGGATGAGCATGAGTCGTGACGGCTTGCTGCCACCAGCTTTTAACAAAATACACCCTCGTTTTCTTACACCTTCATTTGCAACAATTGTTACTGGTTTGGTTGTAGGAATACCGATTCTATTTACTGATAAAACATTTGTGCTGGATTTTACAAGCATTGCAACTTTGTTTGCATTTGCGCTTGTTTGTGGAGGCATATTGCTGATTCCTAGAAAAGAAAAAATAGAAGGCCGATTTCAATTAAAATACATCAATGGAAAATTTATTTTCCCATTGATGACGCTTAGTACCTTTTTTATTATTAATTTTTTATTTCCAGATTATTTTAAAAATCTGTTTGTTTTGGATGGCAATGAAGAAACTTTAAAAATTTCAAGCTTAGTCTATTGGTGTTTGCTTTTGATTATGTCAGGATTGGCATTTGTAAAAAATTTATCCTTGATTCCTTTATTAGGCGTTGCCAGCTGTTCTTATCTCTTAACGGGCATGACCGCTAGTAATTGGGCTTGGTTTATCTGTTGGCTTCTCATAGGTTTAATTATCTACTTCTATTATGGAATGCGGAAAAGTCGACTCAACTAATATTTTAAATAAATACATGGACGCATGCCCAAAGTTGTTATTCAAAATAAAAAACCGGTGTTTACATTTAAACACCGGTTTTTAAGTAGTAGGTAAAATACTTATTTGTTTAATACAAAATACTATTTACTTGTTATCAGCATTTCTATCCGGTTATTGAGCATTTGCCCATCATAAGATTGATTATTGGCAACAGGATATTTTTCACCAAATGCTTTAATTTGTATTCTATCTGCAGCGATCCCTGCATCTCCCAATTGCTTTTGAATTGCTTTGGCTCTATTTTCAGACAATATTTCGTTTGCTTTTTCTTCGCCAACATTATCCGTATAGGCCATCAACCTGATTTTTAAATTAGGAAAGCTATTCATGATGTTGGCCAATTCTGGAATTTCAGTATTGAATTTTTGAACGATTTCAGCCGTACGACCTTTGAATTGCAAATAAATAAACTTAAAGTCTTCTCCGTAATCATTGTCACCTCGTTTTAAATAATCCAACACCTGGGCAGCTATACCGCCTTCGGTAAAATGCAACGCTTCAAGGTTTTTTAAAACTTGTTTGACTGTTTCAGGATGATGAAATGCAATTGGAACATAGTTCGTGTCGACTAAATGCGTTTTACTTACCGAAGTGTCTTTAAGTTCTTGTTTAGAAGCTGACGAAGTAGAAGAACCCGTATTATCTGCTTTTTTACATTGAACAAATAACAATGCTAAAATCAATAAAAGCACTTGAATAAACCCAAACATAAAAACGATTTCCTGGCGCTGGTTTTGGAAAAACAAGGTCTTGTTTATTGATTTCATAGCTGGATGAATATTGGGTTTAACTGAAATGTTTGATTTTATTTTGGAAAAAACCTCTGATTACAAAACGAAGATAACAAAATAATGTTTCCCCAAGCTAGGTTTATTAACATTTATTTAAAATTTAAAGCATACAAGTTACAAAAAAACAATCAATTATTTGTTTACAGTACTTAATGGCCTCTTCAATGATCAATATTCTGCAAATTTTCCTGCCTTGAAATTGACTTGGACACTCAATTAAAAACGTTTTTATGCGATTTCTGTGGGGTTATTTTTATTAAATAATTGATATTTAACATTTTAGATCTTAATCTAAAAATTGCATACTTTTGGTCTAACCCCATCCTTAAATAACATGAACATTCTTAAAACAAACAATTCTCCCTCGAAAATGCCGGAATGTGTTGATCCGAAACCAAATCGATCGTCAAGAATTCATGCAATTCGGTATTTATCAGAAAATCAAATGCTTGAATTCAATTTTCCTGAAAATAAAACCGAAGCACAACATTTAAATTTAGAAAAGCTTACCGATAAAAACCAAAAACAAGTTC
Source organism: Saprospiraceae bacterium (assembly GCA_016787575.1). Classification (GTDB taxonomy): domain Bacteria; phylum Bacteroidota; class Bacteroidia; order Chitinophagales; family Saprospiraceae; genus Vicinibacter. The sequence continues at coordinate 53,475 of JAEUUO010000007.1, forward strand.
TCCAGGCTTTTAAATACCTGGAGGGCCCTATTGATTTGTATGTTCATGGATTGATACAAACCCAAAATGGTTGGGAAGCGAGTTCCTGTGTTTTACTTCCTGATTATCTGATTGATGTTACATCTGTTGCTTCTTGCTTTAATCACCAGGGCAGTCATGTTTTAAAACAACTTATTTCAACTTATTGGTACAACCCACCTGGATTCTCAACACTGGTTGGAACTTCCGTCAATTTGTTTTTAGACGAATTAATATTGAATCCGGAATTAAAACTTGAAGAGCTAATAAACCATATCTTTAAACACAATCCACTGGCCTTTTCTCTTTTTGATGATTTGCAAGTTGAAAAATTTTATGAAACCGTTCGAAATCATTTCTACAATATAAAATCCTTGGTAGATCAACGCTTTCATGAAGACGAAATCCAATTACAGTCTTGTCTCCTGGAGCCGAGCTTTTACTCTGTTCGATATGGCCTTCAAGGCCGGCTGGATGTGTTGTTTGAAAATCACAACAATAAATTTTACTGGATTCTTGAATTAAAAAGTGGCAAACCTTATATGCCAAATAAGTTTGGTATCAATTCAGATCACCACGCTCAGATCATGTTGTATTACTTACTAATACAGTCAGTTTATGGCAATGCGGCCCGTATTAAATGCCATGTTTTGTATTCCAGTCAATCTGAAAATTCACTACGCTTTGCCCCCGCTAATGAAACAATCATTCATGAGTTAACTCAAATCAGAAATTCAATTATATTAATGCACTTACACCTTGCTTATAGAAAAAAAGATGAAGCTTTTATATTAGATAGTTTGAGAGAAAATCATTTTTTAAATTCAGAGCCCTTTACAAAAAGAGATGCTGGATATTTATTGAATTTATACAACAGTTTAAATCTATTTGAAAAAGAATATTTCAAAGAATTTTCAGGATTCATTGCCCGTGAACAGTATATAGCAAAATTAGGAAGGTCCAATATACAATACACAGAAGGGCTGGCATCTTTATGGTTGTTGTCAGAATCTGAGAAAATGGAATTGTTTATGATCTTAGCTGGTTTGGAAATTGCATCGATGCTTACACCACGAGATGATTACCCGATTTTGATATTAAAATATTCAGAAAAAAATACGATTTTATCGAATTTCAGAGTTGGAGATACGCTGGTATTATACGAGCAACCTGATGTACTTCAGGTGCAGGTTTATAAATGCACCCTGATTGAGCAATTTCCGTCAGAATATCACATTCGTTTGAGAACCCGGCAATTTCCAAATCTTGAAATTGCCCAAAGTAAAAAATGGAATCTTGAACATGATTCCATGGATAGAAATTTTACAACTCAATTTCAGGGACTTACAGAATTTTGTCAAGCTGATGCTGACAAAAGAAACTTACTTTTAGGATTAGCCGAGCCAGGCCAACTTGAAACTGGAATTCCAGTAATTGAACACACTCCAATAATGATCAAAGGAGTATTAGAAAAAATTCTCAAAACAAAAGATTATTTTCTTTTATGGGGGCCACCGGGTAGTGGTAAAACCAGCATGGTTATAAAATACCTTACTGCATCATTGATTCAAAATAGCAACGAAACCATTCTTTTATTAGCATACACTAACCGCGCCGTTGATGAAATTTGTGAAGCCATTGAATCCATAGGCTCATCAAATGAATTGGATTTCATCCGGATTGGATCTCGGTATGCTGTCCATTCCAAATTTAGAAAAAACCTATTGGAAGAAAAAATCAGTGGATTTAAAACACGTCGAGAATTGCACAAGCTATTAAACAATACCCGAATTTTTACTGCCACCATTGCCTCCTTACAAGGAAAACGTGAATTATTTCAACTTAAAAATTTTGATACAGTTATTATTGATGAAGCAAGTCAAATTTTAGAATCGCAGTTAATAGGAATGCTGAGCAGATTTAAACGATTCGTCTTAATCGGTGATCACATGCAATTACCGGCAGTTACCACTCAAACAGAAGAGGAATCAAAAATTCAAACAGAATTATTGATTCAGCATGGATTTATAAATTTAAATACATCCTATTTTGAGCGAATGCTAAACACTGTACGGCAAAAAAAATGGAAACATTGCTATGACATGCTTCAGCTTCAAGGTCGCATGCATCAAGATCTTATGGCATTTCCATCCAAATATTTTTATCAGGAAAATTTACAAACCCTACCAGATACAGCAGGCTTAAGACAGCTTGAAAGTTATCAAGTTAAATTTCAAAAAAACAATACTCCTTTAAGCTGGCTTAACACAAAGCGAACTGTATTTATTAATTGCAAAAATGATTTGGAATCCACACAGGCAAAAATAAACCTATCTGAAGCTATACTTGTGGCCAACATCGTTCATGCAATTTATCTTATGTATCAAGAACAAAAACTGCAATGGAATGGGCTGACTCTGGGAGTCATTACACCTTTCAGGGCCCAAATCGCATTGATTAAACAACAATTGCAAGAACTTGCGCTGGACGAAAATCTGATTACTGTTGATACTGCAGAACGCTATCAAGGTGGATCGAGGGACATCATTATTCTTTCCACTGTCATTTCGGATCCATCTCAGATGTTACAAATTAGTTCTGTAAATGCAGATGGAGTAGATCGCAAACTCAATGTTGCCCTTACCAGAGCGCGCGATCAAATTATTTTGGTTGGAAATGAAAATGTATTAAGAACATCAGAACTGTATAATCATTTGATCGAATCTTATTATAAAGTCTCGATTTAACAAGTCTTTAGCTCATTAAAAACGAATTTAAGAATTTAAAATAGAATTTATGTATTCTTGATTTTTGTAATTTTTAAAAGCAGCGTTTTACCTAGTTAGGCCTTCTTTAAACTAAATTTGCCAGATCAGCTAAATCATTATGCGTTTTACTCCAATTTTACTGTTTTTGTTTCTGCTCAATGCTGCTAATAGTCGGGGGATTTATGTATCTCCAACAGGCAATGATCTTAACAAAGGCACTCATTGGTTTCTTCCTTTAAGAAACTTACAAAAAGCTGCAAATATGGCTGTGCCTGGCGATACGGTTTATATTATGAAAGGCGATTATTATTCAGATTCTGAAGCTTTGATTGATTTTGACAAAAGTGGCACAGAAAAAGCCTGGATAGTATTTAAGAATTATAGAAATCATCAACCTGTATTGCAGATTAAAACTAAATATGGAATTCATTTACGATCTTGCAATTACGTAAGCATTGAAGGACTGACGATTCAGACGCAAAAAATTTATGGTACTGAAACACAAATTTCTGATTCCGTAACATCCGCAATATTCTTGGAAGGGAGTTATGAAATACCTTGCACTCATATAAAATTGTACAATAATTTTATAAAGGATCATCGAGGAAGTGCAGTCAAAGCAAACTATTTTGATTACCTGACTTTAAGTTATAATAAATTTTACAAAAATGCTTTACAGGCTGCCGGCCAAGCTACCGTCGATTTAAGAAATGGAGTTTTTATAGACGATAATGACCGGTGGCATAGTTTTATTCAGGCAAATACCTTCGAAAAAAATAGCATCAACGATTCCAGTTTGGTGAGTTCCTGCAGTCCGGTAATCCTTTTGAATATGGCCGAAAAAGCAGAAAGCCGATACAAATCAAAAATTTTAATCTACAATAATATAATGTACACCAATGGATCCGGAGCAATTTGGATGGAAAATGCACTTGGCATTGATATTATTAACAATAGTTTTTATAAAAATTGCGAAAATATCATTTGCAATAAACCAGAAGTACAATTGATTGCAAGTGAATACATTAATTTTTTCAATAACATTATTTATGCTTCTGAGGGGAAATCCGGAATTTCTAGCTTGGTGAGCAAGTCATTCCAAATCAAAAACAACTTGCAATACAATTGCACACAAACAGAAGCTGGCCAACGGAATATACAAGCAGATCCAATGTTTGAGTTTGCAAAATCTGAACACCGGCTGTTCAATTTTCGTTTAAAAGGAAACAGCCCTGCCATCAATGCCGGACTTGATAGTTTGTTGTCGGATACAGACTTTGAAGGCAATCCCAGAGTGGTAGACTTGCATGTGGATTTGGGAGCCATTGAATTTGCAAATCGCCTCATGCCTTCTTTGAAAGGATTTAAAACGGAGATCCCCTCAAAAGGGATCAAATCCTACTGGAGTAGTTTATACACCAAAGACCAAAAAGTTTATACCGTTTGGAACGAAGAAAACCAAGCATTTTATGTAAAAGTATATGATTTTCAAGGCAATGTGATACGTGAACTAAAAAATGAAGGCAATGCATTTGAAATGGATTTTAACGGATTTGAAGCTGGATTTTATACGATACAGGTTTTTAATGAAAAAAGCAGTCATTCTGATAGAATTGAAATAAAAAAGAGGCCTTAATCCTGAATTAAGCCGGATTTTAATGGATTTTATTTAACTTTGCCGGGCACCTACTCGGAGACATGCAATTTGTTTTTCCTACTTTCCTTTGGACATTATTCATTCTAGCAATACCTGTTTTAATTCATCTTTTTTATTTTAGACGATATAAAAAAGTTGAATTTACAAATGTCCGTTTCCTAAAAGAACTGGTTGAGGAGACAGCTACAAGAAACCGAATTAAAAATTTATTGATTTTAATTGCACGACTTTGTGCTATTGCAACATTGATTTTTGCATTTGCTCAACCTTTCTCCAATTCCGGTCGCACTGCTATAAAACAATCTCAATCTATTAGTATCTATATTGATAATAGTTGGTCAATGGATGCAAATTCTGATGATGGCAGTATTCTGCAAAAAGCAAAAAGAAGAGCCAGAGACATTATCCGTGCATCTTCTGATAACGATCGATTTCAATTGATCACCAATGATTTTGAAGGAAAGCATCAACGTTTGGTTTCAAAAGACGATGCTTTGGCATTGCTGGAAGAAATTAAAAGTGGTCCAGCAGTTCAAACATTATCAAAAATTATAACTAAGCAAAGTCAATGCTTCAAAAACGCAGGGATAAATCAAGGAATTGTTTACATGATTTCTGATTTTCAACGATCTATTTGTGACCTTGATTCCAATCTATTGGATTCTAGCTTGCAAATTAATTTATTGCCTATTCAAAGTGTAGAAGAAAATAATGTGAGCATTGACACCGCATATTTTGATTCTCCTGTTTTATTGCCTGGACAAACTCAAGCTTTAATATATAAGGTAAGTAACTATGGCAACAGTACGGTTGAAAATTTGAGTGCTTCTTACTCTGTAAACGGACAAGAATATCCAGGAAAACCAATAGCCATACCATCCGGAAAATTTAAAATGGATACTTTTTTTATTAAAATTCCTGATCAGTCTTGGCAACAACTAATTATTAAAATCAAAGATTTTCCGGTACAATTTGATGATTCGTATTATATGTGTTGCAAAACGGATCAACAAATTGATGTGTTGGTTTTATATGCAAAAGAAATTCCTATTTTTCTTATAAGAGCTTTGGAATCAATCCCGTTTTTTAAAGTAAGCAGTCAGCAACAAAATCAAATTGATTACAGCAAACTCGGAAATTTTCGTTTAATTATATTAAATGAATTGGCAGAAGTTAGTACAGGAATGGCAACCGAATTGCGTAAAGCAACCCAACAAGCATGTAATTTATTTATTTTTCCCAGACCAGAAACTGCATTGAATGATTACAGCAATTTAATTCCAACTTTAAATATTCCACAATTTACCAATTTCGATACTGCTGCAAAACTTGCAACGAAAGCAAATCTTGATTCAGACATATTTAAAGATGTATTTAATCCCAGCAGAGATCAAATTAAGTTACCATCTAGTTTTGGCCAGTATACATTATCAGGAGGTGCAGCATTTGAAAATATAATTACTTATCGCGATGGACTTCCTATGATAAGTCGGATCAAATCAGAAAATGCATCTATCTTTATTTCTGCATGTCCTCTTGACCAAAAATTTAGTGATTTGTCAAAAAATGCTGAACTATTTTTACCCCTGCTTTTTAAAGCAGCATTAGCATCGGATAGAAGTCAAATTTATACTTATGACTTAAGCAATAATCCTCAAATTAACTTGACGCTTCAAGACCTCGTTAATGACAAAGATTTTATAATAAGTTTAAATGGTCCTGAAACTTTTATTCCTTCTTTTCGGGTTTCATCAAAGAACTTGATCATCGACCTTTACGATCAGCTTAAAACTTCAGGCATATACCAAGTTAAAAATCAAGAAATGTTATTAGGGTACGCTGCATTTAATGATAGCAGACGGGAATCTAATCTCGATGTAATAAGCCAGGAAGAACTTTCCGAAAAATACAGCAGTTTTTGTAAAATTATTAATGACAACAACAATTCAGACTTTACAAGTGTAATAAAGTCTGAAAGAGCAGGCCCGTTTCTCTGGTGGTATTTATTAATTGCTTCGTTTATTTTTTTGATTGTAGAATCTTTATTAATCCGGTTTTGGAAAAATCATTAAATCATGGAATGTATTTTTAGAAACGTCCGGATCATCGATCCCACAAGTCCAAATCACCAGCTTGTTCGGGATGTCTGGATAAAAGATGGGACTATTATCGAGATTAAAGCTAAAATCAAGAATAATAAAAAAACAAAAGAATTTCAAGCTAAGGATACTTGTTTGTCGCCAGGCTGGATTGATCTGGGATGTCTTCATGGTGAACCTGGATATGAACACAGAGAGACCTTGCAATCTATAGCTCAGGCTGCATGTAAAGGAGGATATACCGCAATTTGTTGTTTTCCCAATACGGATCCTGTCATCCATTCTAAATCAGAAGTTAACTTTATTAAAACCAAATCTTCTAAGTTACCGGTAAACATTTATCCAATTGGAGCAATAAGTAAAGAATGCAAATCAGAAGAGCTGGCAGAAATACTTCAAATGGAACAAGCAGGAGCAATTGCATTTTCTGACGGTAAAAAACCAATTCAAAAAAGTGGTTTGCTAATGCGCGCATTGGAATATGTAAAACTAATCCCAAATGGATTGATTATTAATTCATGCGTTGATAAGGGAATTGCAGCCTCCGGTCAAATGCATGAAGCTTATACAAGCACTTCTTTAGGATTAAAAGGCATTCCAGCATTGGCAGAAACTATTCATGTATTTCGAGATATTGAAATTCTTAAATATTCACAATCTCGATTGTTAATCCATAAGTTATCTACTTCAGAAGCTGTCAACCAGCTTAAGCAGGAAAAAACCAAGCTTAAAAATTTATTTTGTTCAGTATCTGTATTTAACTTGATGTATAATGATACACAGATGGAAGACTTTAATGTAAATCTTAAATTAGATCCACCATTAAGATCTGAGGGGGACCGTAAATCTTTAATTAAAGGAATTCAGGATGGAACAATAGATATTATTTGTACGGATCATACTCCCTGGGATGTTGAAATGAAAGATTTGGAATTTCAATCCGCAGCTTTTGGCGCTATCAATCTTGAGACCGCATTTGCAGCTTATTGCACATTGCTTGCTAAAGAACTCACTATAGATCATTGGGTGCAAGCAGTTAGTATTAATCCTTCAAGAATACTTCAAATACCTACTGGCAGTATTCAAGTTGGTGCTACAGGTGATTTCACCTGGTTTGATCCACTAAAAGAATGGACCTATGATGTAGCAACAAGTGCCTCACTTTCAAAAAACAGTCCATTTCATGGTAAAACCTTAAAAGGAAAGGTATTGGGATGTATAAGCAAGTCCAATTTTTATCCGGTTTAATAGCAGAGACTATAAATAATTGGATTATTTTGTTCAAAAACCATGTTCTTGGTTAATTTGCATAATTATTATTTAAAATAAATCATGAAATCATATCAATCAGCAATAAAACTAGGAATCATTTGGGCTGGTATTTCCATCGTAACTACCCTCCTATTGTATTTACTCGGCATGATGGAAAATGTAATGGCCGCCATCTTAATATTTTGCTTTGGAATTTACATGATGTATCGTGCTGGAACTGAAAAAAGGGATGAATTGGGCGGTTATATCAGTTGGAAACTGGCTTTGACTCCAATATGGTTATGTGCAGTAGTGTCTAGTTTTTTTACTAGTTTTTTTAATTGGATCCTGGTTAAATTTATTGATCCAGGCTTGCAAGAAAAACAGCGTGAACAAGCAATAAAAATGATCGAAAGTATGCGATCCTGGATGGGTGATGCAGCGGCTGAAGAGCAATTGGCACAATTGGAAATCCAAAATTTTGCTGCTTTCAGTAATTACATCATGATGTTTTTATGGTCAATGATTATATTTTTTATTATTGCCTGTATTGTTGCTGCTGTTGTAAAAAAGAATGACCCAAAGGAGCTTTTTTCAAAATATTAATATAGGGTTGGCCGTTTTATACGGACCAACAACACATAGTTAAAAAATTAATATATATCTAAAAGAATGGCAGAACCTTTCTATTTTTGTTGTATAAATACGCCATGGATCTCGCATTAATTATACCTGCTTATAACGAAGAGGAATCACTGCCTGAGCTGGTAGACTGGATTCAAAAAGTAATAAACCCTAGTGGTTTAAGCTATGAAGTTTGGTTTATTGATGATGGGAGCACAGATCAAACCTGGGCAGTGATTGAGCAACTAAACCTGCGAAACCCTCAAATCAAAGGCATTAAATTCAGAAGAAATTATGGCAAATCTGCTGCATTGAATACTGGCTTCCACACTTGTCAAGCAGATGTAATCATTACGATGGATGCAGATTTACAAGACAGTCCAGAAGAAGTTCCGGAATTATACCGTATGATCAAAATGGAAGGTTATGATGTAGTTTCCGGATGGAAGAAAAAAAGGTACGACAATGCTTTAACAAAAAACATTCCCTCAAAAATTTACAATGGCGTCACAAGTTGGATGAGTGGCGTTAAGCTTCACGATATGAATTGTGGTTTAAAAGCTTACCGTTCTGAGGTGGTCAAATCTATAGAAGTTTACGGAGAAATGCACCGCTACATTCCGGTAATTGCCAAGTGGGCGGGATTTCGCAAAATCGGAGAAAAAATAGTTCAACACCAGGCAAGAAAATATGGTCATTCTAAATTTGGCATGAGTCGCTTTATTAATGGATTTTTAGATCTTTCTACTATAATGTTTATAGGTCGATTTGGTAAAAGGCCTATGCATTTTTTTGGATCAGTAGGTTTATTGGTCTTTTTTTTAGGACTTTGTTTTGTAGCTTATTTAGCATTTACAAAATATGCATATGGACAAATGGGAATCACTCAAAGACCTGCTTTTTTTCTGTCTCTAGTTTCTATGATTATAGGTTCGCAATTATTTCTGACTGGCTTTCTAGCTGAATTGGTTACTAGAAATGCCTCCGAACGAAATACCTATCTTATTGACAAAAGTCTTAACTAATTGCTATGTTAAAATTGGCTATTCTTGGCCCTGCATATCCACTCAGGGGTGGTTTAGCTTCATTTGACGAACGACTTTGCAGAGCCTTTAAAGAAATAAATTGGGAAGCCAAGATTTTTACGTTTTCCCTACAATACCCTTCCTTCCTATTTCCTGGAACCAGTCAATTTTCAGATGAGAAGCCACCTGAAGATTTGGATATCGATGTTTGCATTAATTCGATCAACCCATTTAACTGGATTAGAATAGGAAGGCGTATCCAAAATTATAAACCAGACTTAATTCTTGTTCGATATTGGTTGCCTTTTATGGGTCCCTGTTTGGGCAGCCTGCTTCGATTGGTTAAAAAAGATAAGGAAATTAAAATTATATGCATTGCTGATAATGTAATTCCGCATGAACGAAGACCCGGTGATGCCTGGTTTACACGCTATTTTATTTCATGCCCGCATGCATTCATCACGATGAGCGAGAAAGTCAAACAGGATTTACTTACTTTAAAACCCAGTGTATCCAATTTAACATTGGAACATCCCTTGTATGATAATTTTGGAGCTTTATTAGATGTTAAAACTGCACGCGAATACTTAAAAATTTCAGCAGAGACCAAAGTTGTGTTATTTTTTGGGTTTATCCGAAACTACAAAGGGCTGGATTTAATTTTAGAAGCGTTTGCTCATCCTGAAATTGAAAATTCAAATATCAAACTACTAGTTGCGGGGGAATTTTACGAAGATGAGAAACCGTATTTGGAAATCATCGAAGAATTTAAACTTCAAGACAAGGTATTATTACATACTCATTTTATTCCAGACAGCGAAATTCGATTTTACTTTTCTGCAGCAGATGTTGTTGTCCAGCCCTATCGTCATGCAACACAAAGTGGTGTGAGTCCACTGGCCTATCATTTCGAAAAACCAATGATAGTCAGTGATGTGGGAGGATTGCCCGCTATGGTACCGCATATGATTTCCGGAATTGTTTGTAAGCCAACGCCTCAGGAATTGAGTCGTGCCGTATTGCAATTTTTTAAATTAGAATCAGGGTATTTTAATGAAGGCATTCAAAAAATAAAAGCTAAACTAAGCTGGCGCCATTTTGTTAATCAAATCGTAAACATGTATCATGATATTTCGTAGCAAAGCACCTTTTCGGTTGGGACTTGCAGGTGGTGGCACAGATGTTAGTCCGTACAGCGAACTATATGGAGGAGCTGTATTGAATGCAACCATATCACAATTTGCGCATGCTACCATTGAACCGATTGCTGAAAAGCAAATAATCTTTCATTCAATAGATCAAAAACTGGAAATGAAATTTCCATCAGGCACTTTGCTCGAACCGATACCGGGGTTTAATTTACAATGTGGGATTTACAATCGCTTGTTTAAAGAAAATAGAATTCCTGATTACGGATTTAAACTTACCACATCCATGGATGTACCAGCCGGCAGTGGTTTAGGTACTTCTTCCACTTTGGTTGTAGCCATTCTAAAAGTGTATTCCGAAATGCTTAACATTCCTTATGGTGATTACGATTTAGCACATCTTGCATTTGACATCGAACGCAAAGATCTAAATCTAGCTGGGGGTAAGCAAGACCAGTATGCAGCTACATTTGGTGGATTTAACTTTATGGAATTTTATGAAGACGATAATGTGATCGTTAATCCGCTTAGAATAAAAACGGAGTATCTTCATGAACTTGAGAATAACTTGCTTTTATATTTTACGCTTACCAACAGAGAATCCTCAGATATAATCAAAGAGCAGCAGAAAAATGTAATCAACAACAATGTTGATTCAATTGAAGCGATGCACCAATTAAAAGAACAAAGTAAACGAATGAAAGATGCTTTGTTGCAAGGTAAGTTAGGTGTAATTGGCGAAATTCTGGATTTTGGTTTTCACCAAAAAAGAAAAATGGCCAGCTTAATAAGCAATCCCTACATCGACGAAATATATGATGCTGCCCGAAATGCAGGAGCTGCAGGAGGTAAAATTTCAGGAGCAGGTGGAGGCGGCTTTATGTTTTTTTACTGTCCTGATAATAAAAGGTATGCTGTTATGGACACTTTACAAAAATACAAAGGTTATTTTTTAAACTTTCAATTTACAAAGCATGGTGTCCAGAGTTGGCGATTAAATTAATTATTATGAAAGAAAAAATTCGGGAAATTATACAAGAATCGATTCAAGTAAAATTAAAATTACTTGGAAATGAGACGCTAATTGATCAAATTGTACAAGCTAGTAATAAGATGATTTCGTCGTTGCAGAAAGGAAAACGAATTTATTTTTGTGGAAACGGCGGCAGCGCAGCAGATGCGCAACATCTTGCAGCAGAATTATCCGGAAGATTTTACACGGATCGTCCTGCATTGCCAGCCGAAGCCTTGCATTGCAATACTTCTTATCTTACCGCTGTTGCAAATGATTACAGCTATGAAGTTGTTTATCAAAGACTGATCGAAGGAATTGGAAACGAAGAAGATGTATTGATTGGATTGAGTACATCTGGCAATTCAAAAAATATAATTCGTGCTATCGAATCGGCCAATACAAAGAAAATGATTACCATTGGACTTACCGGCTCAAAAGGTGGAAGCATGAAAGGTCTGTGTCAATATTGGATTGGTGTTCCATCCGATGACACTCCAAGAATCCAGGAATCACACATTCTTTTAGGTCACATTCTTTGTCAAATGGTTGAGGAACGCATTTTTAATACTTGATATTGAAAGAAATTATCATATTGGCCGGAGGTAAAGGAAGTAGAATCAAACACATACTTCCCAATTTGCCTAAATGCCTTGCCCCAGTTAATGGACAAGCCTTTTTACATTACCAAATTAATTATTTAGCTAAATCCGGTATAGATCATTTTATCTTTTCCTTAGGGTATTTAAGTGATCAAGTTATAGCTTTTTTAGATAATCAATTTCCTGAATTGAATAAAACAATTCTTGTAGAGGAAGAAGCATTGGGAACAGGTGGGGCAATTAAAAGTGCAATGGATGCTGTAAAAGGATCCCAAGTCTTTATAACAAATGGAGATACTTATTTTCCGGCTGATTTGGCTGCAATGGGAACTCTTTTTCAATCAAAATGTGCAGACCTCGTGCTGGCAAGCACAAAAATTGAAAATCCAGATCGCTTTGGAAGTTTGGAATTTGACGGTGATTTCAGAATTACTCATTTTCATGAAAAAAAACCATTGGCTTCTGCATATATCAATGCCGGCTTTTATTTACTGTCCAAACAGGCTGCTTTAAGTGCAAGTCATAAAACAATTTTTTCTTTTGAAACTGAAATATTGGAGAAAAAAATAAGAGATTGGCGAATGTACGTTGCCCCTATGGATAAACTGTTTATTGATATTGGAATTCCAGAAGATTATGCATTGTCACAAAAATTATTGATTGACGTTCTCTGAATGAAAAAACGGCTCAGTATCTTTTTAGATCGCGATGGTATTATTAACCAGCATGTTCCGAACGATTATGTTAAATCAATCGATGAATTTCAATTTCGGTCTGATTATTTAAATGAAATCAAATTCCTTACAGAATCTTCCAATTACATTGTAGTCGTAACCAATCAGCAAGGTGTTGGTAAAAAGCTCATGACCTTGAAAGCCCTTCAAGAGATTCATGAGTTCATGATACAGAAAACAAAATCGGAAGGAGGGAAAATCGATGCAGTTTATTATTGTCCACACTTAAAAGAACAAAATTGCGACTGTAGAAAGCCTAAAACGGGGATGATTGATCAAGCGTTTCTTGATTTTCCCGCATTGCGTAAGGATGTTGTACTCCTGATAGGCGATAGTCCAAGTGACATCGAAGCTGCCAGAAATGCAGGATTGATATCTGTGGGATTGGTTAGGAACGGAAATGAACAGGATTTCATTGAGTCAAAGCCAAACTTTCTCATTAAATCCTTAGCCCAAATCAAAACACACATCCTTCCCATTGTTCTAGACAATTATGAATCTCCTAAAATTGATCTCTAAAATGTATTCAGTAAAAGAAATTTTCTATTCACTTCAAGGAGAAGGTGCTCAAACCGGACGAGCGACCATTTTCTTGCGGTTTAGTGGATGTAATTTGTGGAATGGTCGGGAATCAGACCGACTGACTGCGATCTGCAAATTTTGTGATACAGATTTTGTGGGTACAGATGGCAGTCATGGTGGAAAATACCCAACCGCAGAATCCTTGACTATTGAAATTTTAAAATTATGGCCCAAGACTGCCGGACCTAAATCCAAGCCATATGTGGTATGTACCGGTGGTGAACCCTTATTGCAACTCGATGCCCCATTGATTGAATCTCTTCACGGAGCCGGTTTTGAAGTAGGTATTGAAACCAATGGCACCATAGAAGTCCCTGAGTCCATTGATTGGGTTTGTATGAGCCCAAAACCAGATTGTCAAATCAAAGTGAGTCAAGGGGATGAACTCAAGTTTGTATTTCCACAAGAGCATTTAATTCCAGAGAATTTTGAATCCATGGATTTTAAACATTTTTATATTCAACCTATGGATGGCAAACGAATTAAAGAAAATATTCAGCTAGCATTGGACTATTGTTTGGAGCATCCACAATGGAAATTAAGCTTGCAGTCCCATAAAATTTTAGGGATTCGATAGTTTTCAACATTTTATATATAAGTTGAAAAAAAATTAAAGAATTTTTGGATGTAAATAAATTAATGATAAGATAATCTGCATTACTTTGCAGTCAATTACAAACAAGAACCAGTCCTGATGGAAATAACCAACAGACAGCAAACAAAATCAAGCTTTGCTAAAATAGATTTTGATCCAAAACTTCAACAAAACCGACTTGTAGCTCTCAAAGATTTTAAAAAGGGATCTGTCATTTGTCATTTCAGTTATGCTGAGATTTTGTCAAATCCTAACCGGTATACAGTCCAAACAGGTGAAGACAAGCATATTATATTATCCCCACTCTATTTAGAGTATGTAAATCACAGTTGCAATCCAAATAGTTTTTTTGATACAAATGATTTCAAATTCAAATGCATTCAGGAAATTCAAAGAGGAGAAGAATTTACGTTTTTTTATCCTTCTACAGAATGGGACATGGAGGAATCCTTTGATTGTCAATGCATGAGTCCTCAATGTTTGGGTGAAATCAAAGGAGCCCGGTATCTGAGTGAAGATATCATTCGCAAATATCGTTTTACAGATTACATCCAAGGAAAATTAAAGAAGGCCCACAAACATGTCTTTGAATTGTGATATCAATCACTTTTTAAACGAAAAAGATTGGCTTGTTTGGGTTTTAGCTCCCTACTTGGAAACAGATGACCCTAATCTGCAATACTACTACGATTTTAGTCAAAGCATTCAGGAATATACCCAAGTATTTGCTGATTTAAATCTGGATTGGAAATGGCAAAATCTGACCTTGGATAACTATGATTCAATTGTAAGAAATATCCGAGATGCATCATTTCCTAAGCTTCCTCTAATATTAAATTTATGCGATGGAGATGAAGCGAATGGGGTTCCAGGTCTTTCCGTTGTCAAATTGCTTGAAACTTTAAAACTCATCTATACAGGTTCAGACCCTTACTTTTATGAAATCACGACTTCTAAAATACCCATGAAGAAGTTATTTGATCAATATAAGGTGCCGACCCCCAATTGGATGATAATTAATCCAAGAAAGCCAGAAACGGAAACGATATTTAGCAAATTAACTGCACCCCTAATTGTAAAACCTGCAATTTCAGCTGGGAGTCTTGGTCTTGGCTTGAATGCTGTCGTATCCGATGCGGAATCATTTACCTCCTATATAAACAATTTATTGGAAGGCTACAAAGGTTGGGATTTTGTGAATGGTGGGTTATTTGTAGAGGAATTTATCGATGGAGAAGAATTTACGACATTGATCGTTGGAAGTGAAGTGCACCGGCAAGAATCAAAAATTTATAAGCCGGTTGAAAGACTCTTTGATGAGAGTTTACCGGCAAATGAAAAATTTTTATCTTTTGATCGCCTGTGGGAAATTTATGAAAATGAAGCTCCATTAAAAGACGAAAAAGCATTATGGCATTATCACGTGCCAGATCCATCCTTGATTTCAAGAATCCAAGAAATCAGCTGGAAGGCGTATTGTGCTGTCAAAGGAACCGGCTATGGGCGAATAGACCTCAGAAGAAATAAAAAAACAGGTGAACTTTATGTGCTTGAAGTTAATGCGCAGTGTGGTCTTTCGGAAGATGAAAATTACACAAGCATTGGAGCAATCTTACGATATGAAAAAACAAAATTTAGCACATTGATAAAGGAAGTCCTCTACGATGCTTATTTAAGACATGCTGAAAATTCAATCCTGTAAAAAGAAAACAATTCTAATTGCCGGTAGATCCTATCATTAAGTTAAAGAAAAGTAACATATATCAAGTTAATTATATTAAAGCTTCTTATTTTAGTGCTTTATTTTAGAATCAATCCATGAAAGTTTGCGTACTTCAACCCGATTACAGCCCATCAGATGTTGATTATAAAAATTATGATCCACCAAGAAATCTCAGTGCATTGCTACCGAACGATCAAGTGGATCATGTTTTTCTCAATAAACTTACCACCTATAAGCAATTAAAAGAGCTGGCCCGAAAAGATTATGATATATTTATTAACCTATGTGAAGCTTACTTAGAATGGGATGTTCCATCAATTGATGTCATTTACACTTTGGATTTATTAAATTTACCCTATTCGGGACCAACCCAAGAACTGTATGATCCCCCAAAAGAATTGATGAAGTATGTTGCACATGTTGCAGGAATCGAAGTCCCTAACTTCAGGGTTGTATCAAACTTAGAAGACCTAAATGATTTAACAACCCAATTAAAGTTTCCATTATTCATAAAACCTTCCAAAGCAGGTGATAGTTTGGGCATAGATGATCATTCATTAGTTCAAGATGAAAAATCTCTTTTTATAAAAGTCAGGGATTTATTAGTTGAGTATGGAGAAGTCCTCGTTGAAGAATACATTGATGGAAGAGAATTTACCGTTTTGGTAGCTGCTGATCTGAAGGACGAAAAAAAGTGCATCAGTTTTAAACCAGTAGAATACCTGTTTCCCGAAGGATTTGCATATAAAACCTATGCTCTAAAGACATCAGAATTGCATCCCGAAAGCAATATAGCTTGCCGTGAAGAAAATATTGAGCGGAAACTTAGAAAAGCAGCCTCTGCAATTTTCCGTGAATTTGGTGGCAAAGGTTATGCCCGATTGGATTTTAGAATGAATTCAAAAGGCAAACTATATTTTTTGGAAATTAACTTTACTTGTTCGGTATTTTACCCAATAGGATTTGAAGGTTCAGCTGATCATATTTTAAATCTTGATGGAATCGGACAAGCTGGTTTTCTGCAACACATCATTCGCGAAGGCATCAATCGACATAAAAGAAAACAAAAAAAATATTATCTAAAGAAAAATTCAATATCAGGATATGGGATTTATGCTAACTTAAAAATCAGAAAAGGAGATATTGTATTCAAGGGTGAAGAACGAAGCCAGCGAATTGTAACCAAATCGTTTGTAGATAAAAATTGGAATGCTGCTGAAAAGGAATTGTTTAGAAAGTATGCCTACCCAGTTGGCCATGATGTCTATATTTTATGGGATACACGACCAGAAGAATGGGCTCCTCAAAATCACAGTTGCAATCCCAATACCCAATATTCCGGTTTAAATGTAATTGCTGCCAGAGATATTGAAAAAAATGAAGAATTAACCCTCGATTACAATACGTTTCTTGATGATCAAATGGAGGCCTTCGTTTGCACCTGTGGAAGTCCAAATTGCCGAACCTGGATTAGCAATCAAAAGGAAGCCGTAGATAAGAAAACCATCAAAGCATTAGCATAAGCCCTAAATTTCTGGAATTGCAGTTTTCATATTATAATTAATTGTAATATGAAATATTTCCTTTTTTATTGAATTTACTTGTTGATTTAATCAAATCGTTTTTAGCTTTGCAGGCCAATTAAATGCCGAAATGGCGGAACTGGTAGACGCGCTGGACTCAAAATCCAGTGACCCTAAAAGTCGTGTGGGTTCGAGTCCCACTTTCGGCACATTTTTTTGGCAACACCCTGCTTTTCAATTTAAGGAATGCTTTGATTAGTGTAAATGATCCTAATTTCATTGAATTAGATAAATCGACCTTAAAATAGTTTATTTAGTCTTTTCTTATAAACAGTTAAATGGTTTATAAATCAACCATTACGTACATCTAATTAAAGAATTACTGCAAGCGTTTATTCTTGAACCAATATTTAAGTAATTTAAAATCTTGGGGAAATCCTGTTATTTTGAATCAGCAAATTCCAAAATTCCTTTGACTAATTTGTCCAATTCATGTTTAGTTGTATAAACATTTGGTGTAATCCGAACACCGTGGATATTTTCCCAATTGATTGCGACACTGTGAATCTTATAAGGTTCAAAGAGAAATGAAGCCAGATCCTCTGGTTTTTTATTTTTAATGACAACATTTCCAATTGCCCCACTGTACCGTTTATTGATGGGGTGATTTATTTGAACGTTGGGATGATCCTTTACCTTTTCAGTCCAATAATGTTGCAATTCATACAAGCGATTGTATTTTCGTTCTGGACCTATCATTTCGTAAAAATCAATGGCATGATTGATAGCCTGTTCAATTGCAAATGAGCGGGTTCCTAAATTTTCATACTTTCTAATATCTGAACTTTCCGGATCTCCTCCTGCAAAAAGAGGATAAAGCTTGCTGATTTTTGACTTATTTACATACAACAAACCACTGCCAAATGGTGCACTCAACCATTTGTGAAGTGAAGTACCAAAATAATCTGCACCTAAATCCGGGATTGAATAAGGTATATGTGCAAACGAATGCGCACCATCAACCAATACTTCTATTCCCATTGCATGTGCTTTATCAGCAATCTTTTTAGATGGCAATAACTGACCATTCCAATTGATCATATGGGTAATGTGAACAATTTTAGTTTTGGAATTAAATTCCTTTGCAAAAGCACTAACAATTTCGTCATCATCCTGGATAGGAAAATTAAAATTCACCCATTTTAATACAATTCCATCCCGGTGCTCCCGCTGCTTCCATGCATTGATCATATTGGGGTAGTCCTGTTTGGTAAGGACAACTTCATCTCCAGCTTTTAAGCGCAATCCAAAAATGATTGTTTCAAGTGCCTCTGAGCTGTTTCGGTTAAATGCCAGTTCATCAGCTTGACAGCCTGCAATTCTAGCCATTTTATCCCTAAGTGGCTCACGACCCTGATCTATTATTCTCCACATATAATAAGAAGGGGCTTCGTTGCTTAAGCGATTGTAAAATTCAACAGCTTCTTGAACAACTCTTGGCTGAGGAGAAACGCCACCGTTATTTAAATTAATTATACTGGCAGATACAGAATAAGCTTGCCGAATTTGAAGCCAAAAATCTTCCTCACTTCCACTGGCTCCATTCAATTGATCAATCTGGAATTTGGAATTGTCGTATGAATTTCCGAGAGCCTTTAGTGTTGCAGAAGGCTGTAAAACGGTTCCAGCTGTAATTGAGCCAAACCATTGCAGTGCTGAACGTCGATGCATAGTACTGCAAGTTATACAACAATTTTGTAAGCTTAAAACCTAAAATTGCCAATACCGGCATATTTTTATTGAATGAAGTTTACTTAAAAATTAAGCCACTTATCATATGATTAAATATTATTTACTTTAATGTATATAGTATTTAATAACAACAAGTTCTAATATTATTTGTAATTGATTGATTGAAGTACTAAATTTGGAGTTCAACAGATTATGATTAGACAAATTCAATTCCTTGTAGTACTGCTTATTTTTCATTTCTCGCAACTTTTTGCGCAATGCAACATCAGTGTTGATGCCGGTCCAGATTTAAAAGTCTGTCGAGCAGGAGATATGATTATGATTAACGGAAAAGTAACAGGTAGCATTCAGGAAATTTTTTGGGAACCCGCTACTGGTTTGAGCAATCCAAAGTCTCCAATTACAAAAGCTACTGTTCAAGGCCCGCAGGAATACATTTTAACAGCAAGAGGTTTAAGCACACAAAATTTAATTGTAAATGGAAACTTTGAAGCCGGCAGGTCTGGTTTTACTACAGATTATATGGTGGGTACAATCCCTTGCTATGGATTTGGATATCTTGATTGTGAAGGAACCTATGATGTAATAAGCAATCCCCAGGCAGGCCATTCCGGATTTGCAGCATGCAAAGATCATACTTCCGGTGGCGGATTGATGATGGTAATAAATGGATCTGCAGCATTCCAAAATGTTTGGTGTGAGGACATTGTTGTAATGCCAAATATGGATTATGTTTTTACTGCCTGGATCACTTCTGTAGTTGCCGCATCCCCACCTGTCTTACAATTTTCTATAAATGGAAGTCCGATCGGTCCAAATTTTTCGTCCAGTGGTACCGTTTGTCAATGGGAAAAATACGAAGTTATCTGGAATTCAGGTTCCAATGCCAATGCACAAATTTGCATCTTAAATGAAAATACAGCAACAGGTGGAAATGACTTTGCAATTGACGATCTCGGCTTTCGAAAAATTTGTGAAGTCAAAGACACTATGAAAATTGAAGTAGAAGAAATTCTTATTTCAATTGAAGACCCTGAAATTGTGACCTGCGACAAACCAAGCATTCGACTCAATGCAAAATCTTCATCTACCGGCACTGGTTGGACTTATCAATGGACAAGTGCAGATGGAAAAATTATTTCTGGTGGCAACACGCTTGAACCTGTTATAAAAGGACCTGGTACTTATTTTTTAACGGTGTGCTCGCCCATTCCAAACTGTTGTAAAACCGAAAGCGTCATTGTAAGTGGTAACATCACTCCACCGGATTTACAGATCATAACAAAAGATACATTGGGTTGCAATCGACTCAGTGTTACTGTAAATACCCGAAGTACTGTATTTCCATTAGATTATAAATGGAATGGACCCAATGGATTTAACTCTTTAGATCCATTTATCGTGGTAACTGAAGCTGGAAAATATACCATTACAATTACAGACGACTATAATTGCAAAACCATCGATTCTGTAACAATTTTTGAACGATCCGATAATCCCAAAATTCAAATTCAATCTAACCCTATCAATTGTTATAATGATACTTCTTATTTAATTGGAAGTTCGACAGTTCCAGGTTCAAAATTTGAATGGATAGGCCCTAATAAAGATACATCCTCAAAAGCTCAATGGAATGTCATTGATAGTGGTTGGTATTATTTAAAAGTGACCTCACCTTCAGGATGTATAAAATTTGATTCTGTACGAATTTTAAAGGACAAACAAGCATCAACACTGAATTTTAGTTTCGATACCATCAATTGCATAAGAGATTCAGTTGATATTATAGTTTCAGGTAACCGCAATGTTAAATCGGCATCTTGGCAAAATTCAGGAAATTTCAGATGGCTGGATACATTATCTATACGCACTGCTATTGCCGGTCGTCATTCACTTCAAGTGGAATCAGACAATGGATGCATAAGCATATTAAATTTAGACATTCCGATTGATACACTTGCACCTAAAGTTCAACTCAATCCTGATACACTTAATTGCAGCAAGTCCTTTATAAGTTTGATACCACAAACAAACGCTCAAAATTTAAAATTTACTTGGAGCGGCCCAAATAATTTCAATTCAAAAGCTGATTCTATTTATATAAATGTTCCTGGCTTTTATCATTTAAATGCGCTTGCTGAAAATGGATGTCAAGATTCTGCAACAGCTCACATTGCAATAGATACTTTAGGTCCCATTCTTAGCGGCTCAGACGACACCCTGACTTGCTTAAAAACACAAACTACTTTACTCCTTTTTAGCAGCGATTCTGCTCAATATAGTTGGCAAGGGCCTTCAAATTTTACAAGTAATTTAAAAAATCCCAAGGTGAGTATTCCTGGTGATTACCAGGTCACTGCAACAAAACAAAATGGTTGTAAAACAAATTATCTTTTTCATATTTTTGAAGACATTGTCAAGCCAATATTACAATTAAATAATGACACACTTACATGCAGCAAAGATAGTATCAAATTAAAAGCACTGAATTCAGATCCAGCTTCAGTTTTACTATGGAACGGGCCCAATGGATTTACTTCCAGTGTCTTAAATCCCTATATAAAGGAACCAGGAATCTACAGTTTAATATCACAAAGCAAAAATGGTTGTCGTGACAGTGCAAGCCTAACGATTTTACAAGACATTCGTAAACCGGATCTTCAAGCGACTACTGACACACTCAATTGTTTGAAACGAATTGGCAATTTAACTTCAAACTCCAGTAGAGACAGTTTAATTTATACATGGCGAGATGCATCCGGACAATTCATATCGGCTAATAAAAATATTTCTGTTTCCAGTGGTGGCTTGTATTCAATAATGGTTAGCACTCCTGAAAATTGTTTCACTATTTTACAGGTCTATGTACCTGAAGATACCTCATCACCTGAATTAATTGTGTTTTCTGATACCCTAAACTGTAAAAAAACACAAACAAGTTTACGGACTTCTTCAAAAGATCCTATAATTTCATACAATTGGTCTGGACCTTCAGGATATACTTCCACTTTAAAAAATCCAATTATTTCTGCAAGTGGAAATTATATTTTACAAATAACCGGTACCAATTATTGTACAAACGTTGCAAGTTTAAATATTTCAATTGATACTGTCAAACCCAACCTTCAAATTCTATTTGATTCAATTAATTGCATAAAGCGCGAAGTAGATTTGCTTGCCTTGATAGTTCCTAACAATTTGGTGGGATCCTGGACAAGAAGCAATATGCAAATAGTAAATTCAAATTCGATTAAAACAAAAGAAGGAGGCAACTTTCATTTCAGTGTTACGAATGAAAATTTTTGTACAAGTTCTAAGGATATCTTTGTGCAAGTTGACACAATACTACCAGATCTTTTAGTTCACGACGATACACTGACTTGCCTGAAACAATCAGTCACCATATCTGCTATTTCCAAAACAAGTGGTTTGCTGTATAATTGGGCAGGACCAGGAAATTTTCAATCCAATGCTTCTCAAATAAACACTTCAATTCCTGGGATATATTCTATCCGTATTAGAGCTGCAAACTACTGCGAACAAATAAGTCAGGTGATTATATTAATTGACACCATTCGTCCTAAACTAAGTACTCAATCTGATACAATTGATTGCACACATCCTGAGGCAAGTTTAATTGCAACAACAAATTTAAATACGGGCATCTTCTCCTGGAAGGATGATTTGGGTAATGTATTAACTAATCAGCTTATATACAAAACTAAAAAGCCTGGTAATTATTTTTCAGAAATATTGAATCCAACCAATGGTTGCAGTTCTCAAAAAAAACAAATTGTTTTTGCTGATAGTTTGCTAATTACCGATGTTAATATTCAAACCACAAACCCAATTTGCGGAAACAAAGTTGGCTCTGCTCAAATTATAAGAGTTACCGGAGGTCATTCAGATCTCAAGTATTCAATTGATTTCAAAAAAACATATTCCACCAATCCTGACTTTAATAATTTAATCGCAGGACATTATACTTTATTTGTAGTTGACAATCAGCAATGCGAATATCAAAAAGATTTTGACATATTTGATTTGCCTTATGTTGAAACCAATTTACAACCTGAAATTAGCATTCAATTAGGAGATTCAGCAAAACTGGATTTATCCATACTTTCAAATCATGCTCTAATTAAATCAATCAATTGGAGTCCATCCAATGATTTAAGTTGTTCTAATTGTGAAGACCCAATTGCAAGTCCTTGGGTAAGTCGGTTTTATAATGTTACTGTGACTGATACTAACGGTTGCACAGCTACACAAAGAATCCGAGTTTTGGTTGAGACTCCAAAAGTATGGGTTCCAAATGTATTTAGCCCAAATGGAGATAACATCAATGATTGGTTAACAATATTTGGTTCCAAAGCCGATGTTACAAATATAAATGTATTCCAAATTTATGATCGTTGGGGAAATCGGGTATTTGAGTCTACAAATTTTCAACCTAATGATTTAATACGTGGTTGGAATGGAACTTACCAAGGTGAAAAATGCAACCCTGGAGTATATGTTTACTGGGGAGAAGTAGAATTAATTAACGGACAGAAATGGATCGTAAAAGGTGATGTAACTTTAATCAGATGAAAGAAACCAAGTTCTTATTTATTATATTGTATTTTATATTACCAAGCTTGATTTTTAGTCAATCTAAAAACAACTCAAGCCGTAGTTATGCAATGCCAAATTCTTGTGGAATAACAGTAAATGCCGGGCCGGACATTACGATTTGTTCAGGACAAGGAAAAAATTTATCTGGCATGGTCAGCAATTCAACAAATTACAGCTGGGAACCACCCGATGGTTTAAGCAATGCCAATGCATTGAACCCGGTTGCGAATCCAAGTATGACTACCACATACACCCTCACTGCGCGTGCCATGTCAGGCAATTTAATTGCAAATGGTGGATTTGAAACAGGATCTATTAATCCATCCACCAGCCAATATACCCAATACAATACGATTCCTAATTTAATTGGATCAACAGGAGGCTACATGATTATGTCTGTTCCTCAAATTGCCCAAGCTTTTGGATGCAATCCCAATATTGGAAGTTTTACAATGACCATTACACCAACCTCATCAAATGTTATGATTTGGTGTCAACAAATAAATGTAAGTAAAAATACGGATTATAAAATTGAATATAAAATATTTGGAATTCCGTACATTTTTGGCCCTCCCCCTTCTATCGGATTATTAGTAAATGGAAGTTTTATTGGAAGTGTTGATGCCATCAGTGGTACTTGTGTACAAGCAGATGCCAGCTTTGTATGGAATTCCGGAGGTGCAACTACTGCCAATATATGTTTAGCTAATTATGGAGGTACTGGAGCTGCAAGTATGTGTGCAATTGATGATATTACAGCAAAAGAATGCTGTGAAGAAAAGGATGAGGTGACTGTAACTGTTTATGATTTAATTGCAGAAGCAAATCCTGTTGATGATATAAATTGTACAAATAGACCTTTAACCATTGATGCATCCGGATCTTCAAAAGGACCAGGAATCACTTACAATTGGTCAACAAAAAATGGACACATTGTAAGTGGAGATAAGACCTTAACACCAGTTATCGATACTCCCGGAACGTATACTTTAAAAATTACCGGATTGTATGGCTGTGAAAAAGAACTCATGGTAATGGTTAATGGAAGCACAGCACCACCGGATATTAAAATTAAATCAGTCAATATAGATTGTAAAAATCCTACAGGAAGTTTGGAAGCCAGTAGTAAATCCAGTTCACCACAATTTGAATGGAATGGACCGAATGGCTATTACAATACCCGTGCGAATATCTACAATTTAACAGAAGCAGGCGAATATGTTGTAAAAGTCACGGATTCCTATGGATGTGAATCTACGGCTAAAGTGGAACTTAAAGATAACAGAAGTATTATTGAAGCCGAAATTTTAGGAGATAGCATCACCTGCAATAAAGATACAGCTATCTTAAAAGCAATATCGATTGGATATAAACCACTTTACTCGTGGTTTGGGCCATCAGGCTTTAAAAAAGATTCAGTCACACAAGTAATAGCTAAAGATTCAGGATGGTATTTCTTATCTACAATAGATAGTTTTGGTTGCAAAGAAATTGATTCCTTTTATGTAAAAGACTTACAATCTTCATTGGCAATTGAACTCTCAACAGACAGCCTAAGCTGCTCTGTTCAATCAGTTCAATTGAGATTGGTTACCGATACCAGTGCTTCCATTCTTTGGACTGGTCCAAATGGATTCAACTCCACACTCACACAACCCTTTGTTAGTGATCCCGGATGGTATTTTGTTAAAGTAGCAACAGGAAATGGTTGCCTTGGAATTGATTCAATTTATGTTGTAAAATCTTCAGATGTACCTGATTTATTTGTTTCTAACAATGATACAATCACTTGCACTAAAACATCCATTCAAATAAACGGAGGAAGCAATACTGCTGGAGCACAACTTAATTGGTTGACACCGATGGGAACTATACTAAATCAACCCTCAATCAGTGTTACGGATTCCGGAAGTTATACCTTAACGATAACCGGACCCAATGGATGTAGTATCAGTAAAAGTATCGTCATTTCAAAAGATGTAACATTGCCTAGTTTAATTGGTTTTCCAGATACTTTAACTTGCTTAAAGGATAGTCTTTTTTTAAATGCAAACGCAAGCTTGGCAAAAACGATTTCCTGGCAAGGGCCCAATGGATTTACCAGCCAACAATTGAATCCCCTTGTTAAAGAAAAAGGTACTTATAAAATTACTGCAACTGGATTTAATGGTTGCTCTGATAGCATTGACGTTTTGATTGCAGAAGATAAAGCATTGCCGATTTTCCAAATTACGGGAGATACCATTAATTGTTTACGTACATCTATCGTACCAATTGTAGGCATAGATACCAGCCTTACTGATTTTACTTGGACAGGGCCTAACAACTTTAGAAGCAATCAAAAAAATCCAGTATTTACTTTCGGTGGTACTTACCAATTGCAGGTTACTGGATTGAATGGTTGTACACAAACTCAATCAATAACAATTGTCGAAGACCTTACAAAACCAACAGCGCAATTGGAAGCAGATACCATTCAGTGTAAAAGCACCGCAACAATCCGTGCTTTAAACATGACTCCCGGGCTTCCATTTCAATGGACTGGACCAAACAACTTTAATTCAAATTTATTAAATCCAACTGTAACTAAAAGTGGATTTTACGTTTTAACCATTACTGGCAAAAATGGGTGTACATTCAAAGATTCAATTTTTGCCTTTCAAAAAGATCAACTTCCAGATATATTTGCACTGGATGATACCCTAAGTTGTTTTAAGCAGAAATTAAATATACAAGCAGGATCTGCAACACCGGGTGCGCGTTTTGAATGGACTGGTCCAAATGGCTTTACATCTAATCTGGCACGACCTGAAATTCAGGATTCCGGTGTATATACATTAAAAGTTACGGATCCAAACGGATGTGAGTCGATTAAACAAATTTACATTTCAAAATTTTCAGACATCCCAATTCTGAACTTGAATTCAAGCAATGGTTTTATCAGTTGCAAAGACAGTACTGTCAAATTGACTATTCAAACCACCACTCAATCTAAAAAAATAATTTGGATAGGGCCGAATGGCTTTTCATCTAATTCTGATTCAATTACAGCAATCGAACCTGGGGTGTACCGGGTAATTATAACCAATGATTATGGCTGTATAGCGACTGACAGTGTTACGATTCAGGATATAAGAAAGCTTCCAGCCTTTACAGTTGCCAATGACAGTTTAAATTGCAAGCGAAACTCCGTTAATTTAAATCTCAACAGCAATGATACAGATTTAACGTTTAGTTGGAGCGGACCTAATAATTTCACTAGTTCACTTAAAAATCCAGCGGTACAAGCCGGAGGCACCTATTTTGTTACAGTTTCAAATTCAGCAGATTGTAAACTAATTCAAATGCTGCAAATTAGTATAGATACCCTAACTCCAGATCTGGATTTATCAGCTGATACCATCACTTGCCTTCGCAACAGTGCCCCTGTTAAAGCTTCTTCTAGTTTACAAGGATTTACGATGAAATGGAGTGGGCCAAATGGATTTACCTATACCCTACCACAATTTGCAACAAAAATTCCAGGGCGTTATTTCTGCACAATAACAAATCCCAGAAGTGGCTGTAGTATTTCAAGTTTTGTAGACGTTTTAGAGGATACTAACAGAATACAAAATATTTTTACTCAAAGCATACCATCCAGTTGCAATCTTAACAATGGTAAATTAACTATTAATCAGATCGTGGGAGGAAAAGCTCCTTATAAATATTCATTCGACAATGGCCTTAGTTTTATTAATGATATTTCCTCAACTGATTTTGCTCCCGGAAATTACAACTTAATTGTTGAAGATGTAAATGGTTGTCAGTTTAGTATACCATTTCAAATTATTGAAACTGGAGATGTTAAATTACAGGTATCACCCAAAATTGAATTGCTATTTGGGACCAAACAAAAATTAAACTTAATCGTTCTTTCAAATCCAAATGATGTTATCAGTATAATTTGGAGCCCATCTGATCAATTATCATGTTCTGATTGCTTGAATCCCGAACTTACAGCAGATCATGATGCGTTAATTAATGTAACCGTTACAGATAAAAACGGTTGTTCTGCAACTGCATCGATCCAATTAATAGTAAAAAAAGAAAACAAGGTATATTTTCCCAATGCGTTTTCACCAAATGGAGATAATATAAATGATTATTTTTATCCGATTGGCTTGCCTGCAAATGCTCCAATTAACATTTTAAATATTTACGACAGATGGGGAAATCTTGTTTTTGGAAAAAAAGATTTCATTTTAAGTTCAGAGAAAGATGGCTGGGGAGGCACCAGTGGCAATCATGAAAAATTAAATCCGGGTGTTTATATTTACATGGTAGAAATTCAGGATGTGGATGGACCAAAAATCTATTCAGGAGATATTAGTTTAATTCAATAACTGGTATTTATCAATTTCCAATATTCCATAAAAATAATTTTATGTTATTCAAGGATCTTGAGAGTTATTGTGAAAATCATACCCACCATCCAGATGCAGTTCTAGTTGAACTAGAGCGACAAACGCATTTACAAACAATTTCACCTCAAATGATATCTGGTAAAATGCAAGGGCGATTGCTCAGTCTTATTTCCAAATTATTAAAACCGCAATACATTCTCGAAATCGGAACATTTACCTCATACAGTGCTTTGTGCTTAGCTGAAGGATTAGATCCAACCGGTGAATTGCATACAATTGAAATTACTGAAGATTACAGACACATTGTAGAATCAACTGCATCTAAATCAAAACATTTCTCTAAAATCCATTACCATTATGGAGATGCTTTAAAAATAATCACTAATCTCAACTATCCTTGGGACCTTGTTTTCCTGGATGCAGCAAAAAGTAAATACTTAAACTTTATTACTATCCTAGAAGGTATTTTAAAACCCGGTGCTGTATTAATTGCTGACAATGTACTTTGGTATGGCAAGGTTGTTGAGCTTGAAAAAGATGAAGATACACGCATACTGGATCTTTTTAATAAACATTTACAGGACTCCAAGCAATGGGAGACTCAAATTTTAGCATTGCGTGATGGTTTAAGCATTTCTATAAAACAAGAAGTATGAAGCATCCATTGCTTTCATACAATAATTCTTTGCCTGCCGAGGCTTCCTTTAAATTATTAAAATATGGAAGCTTGGCTCATCAGCCCTGGTATTTAAAATCATTGAAAACAAATTGCTACCTACTAGAACGAGAAGAATACATGGTTTTAATTCCACTAAAGCGAAATTTATTTTATGAAAAAGCAATTCTTCCTCCTGGGATACAACGACTCGATCCAATATCATTAAAAACGAATAATAAATTAAACAGCACTTTATTGGAAGAAATAGTCAAGCTTATTCCTTGCGGTTATGTGTCATGGTCATATAATATTGATAATCTGCCATCCACAATCAAGAAGATACAACGAAATAATTATATACTTCATTTGCTTCCTGATTACAATCAGCTTCGAAAAAATTACAATTCAAGCTTAAAAAACAGTTTAAATAAAAATAAGCACACCGTACATACTGGAATGTCACCTCTTGAATTTGCAAATTTTTATAATAAATTCAGCAATAAAAGAATTCCCGAATTATATAAAAATACTAAAATACTTTCAAATATTATTTCAGCATGTATTGAAAATAATGCCGGAGAAATTAAATATGTTATAGGAATGCAACAACAACCAATTGCAATGGCCTTTTTTTCTAACTTCAATGGACGAATTGTATATCAATATTCCTGTTCAACTGATGAAGGTCGATCTGTAGATGCCATGCATGCTATATTGGACCACGCCATACAAAGTTATTGCGGGCAAGACATCAGCCTGGACTTTGAAGGGAGCATGATTCCGGGTTTAGCATTTTTTTTCCAAAGTTTTGGCGCAAAATTGGAATACTACTTTCTTTATTCCTGGAATATAAATTGGATTTGTAAATTAAGCACTGGGCTTAGAACTTGTTTAAAAAGCCTCAGAAGAAATTAGTATAGCCAAAATGAATTTTACCTTTCGCAAAGTCAAAATTCTGATCCTTCGATTGCCCCAATGCATATTGCAAACTAAAATTACCAATCTTGGTTTGAAATTGTATTCCTAAGCCCATCCCTGCATTAAACGTCCAATCAAAGGAATTTCCTATAGACTGATTTAGGTAAGCAAAATCAGAAAATACATTCAAATAGCTGGTTCTATCTAAAAAAAAACGATATTCAAATGTTTGAATTAAATTATCCGAACACTTAAAAAAATCTTCATCAAAACCTCTCAAATCTTTAAATCCTCCTATTCTTATTAGCTCATTGGAAACCAGATTTCCATTTGTAAAAATGGAATGAACATTTGTGTTTAACTTGAGCACATGTCTTCTGGCAAACTTAAAGTAATATTCAAAATTCAATTGTACAATTGCTTGGTCTTTGTTAAGATTGAGACTATCGTATTGTTCTTTAACTTTAATAATGTCAGAATTGTAAGCAAGTAAAATAGTATTTTCTTTAATTTTCTTTTGTCCATAGCGAAGATCTATTTTAAAATAAAATCCCTTTAATGGAAGTGAGACATTGTCCAGTTTTGACCAATGATAATTAAATCCTCCAGACACATATTTATAATCCAATTGAGAAGGCAATCTCTTTGTAATAAGCAATTGGGTCGTATCAGGATTCAGCAAGCTTGAAGTAAGGTAATTAAAGGTTGCAGAAATCTTTTGGTTAAATGCAATGGGATAACTAAGACCCGATTGGTTGTATAAATCAAGATAATCCTCCTTAAACTTATATAAGTTAAACAATTGACTTACCCCAATTGGCAACTTGTATAAATACGGAAAATCAAAGCCAAGATTGAGTCTGGGAGATTGGTCACTTAAATTTTCATACTTCATAAATATTCGCTCTGTCAATCTAAATGAATTGTGTAGTTCAAATCCACCTTCTCCGGTTAACCGGAATTTTTTAGAAGTCAATCCTGGTTCCGGATTAAAACCAAGCACAAAATCAAAACGATTCAATTTATTTTTTTCAAGATAAAGCCAGACAATACCTTCATCCCCTAAAAATAAAACACGCGGTTCTCCACTTAAACGTACTGCATGTAAATTATTAAAAACAAGGGGAATGCCTTCTACCAATTTTTGATTATAGATTGCATTCGGAAAAATGCCTGTTAACCTATTCAATACAAAATTTCTTAATGGGCTCCTATTTCTTTGCTCAGTCTGCCTAAAATGGATTTTAGGCCCTAGTTTTTTAAATACACTAAGCTTAATCGTATCGTTTATAAATTGAGCACTGCTTAACTGAATACTGGAAAATGGAAAACCAGACATTGCCTGATGCTGAATCCATAAATTGATACCAGTATACAAATCAATTGGCCGTAATTGCGGGAACTCCGTATTTAAGAAGCTCTTCATTGATAACCCAGTACTGTCTAATTCTACGAATTGCAATTTATATTGACTTCCTGTATAGAGCAAAGCCTTCATTGGAGGATTTAATATTAGCGTATCCACACTTGCCAACCAATATCCCTTATTTATTTGTTTTTGTAACCAATGATCGATTTTTAACTTAAGATCGTTACTATCCTTTACATTTGTTATACTGTATATTTGTGACTCCAACTTATTTTGCTCTGCAACAATTAAACTATCAGTTTGCGAAAATGCAGTTGGAATCTGGAAAACTAGCACTATTAACCAAATTAGTATCTGGATGGATGAAAAAAACATACAAAATCTGAATCCTGCCGGATTATACATACACATTCCTTATTGTAAACGAAAATGTAGTTACTGTTGTTTTCATTTCTCAACGAATTTAAGTACTCGAAAGGAATTAGTGCAAGCTTTACTTAAAGAAATTAAAACCCGATCGGTTGAATTAGCAAAATTCCAAATCAACACATTGTATTTGGGAGGTGGAACTCCCTCTTTATTTGAGGAGGATGAGTTGGATTCTATTTTTTCAGCTATAAAATCACATTACCATTTAAATTCCGCTGCTGAAATAAGTATTGAAACGAATCCAGACGATATCACTCCAGACTACACAAATCAGCTGTTGAACCTAGGGATAAATCGAATCAGCATTGGCGTACAATCATTTTTTGATGAAGATTTAAAGTGGATGAACAGAGCACACACAGCTAAACAATCCACCATGGCCATTGAAATTGTTAAACGCGCCGGGTTTGAAAACATAAGTATTGATCTAATGTATGGACTGCCAGGCCTTACCCAAAAGAGATGGCAGGACAATTTGTTGAAACTTCAGAAATTTGAAATTCCTCATTTTTCAGCTTATTCGTTAACTTTAGAAGAACGCACTTCACTGCATCATTTGGTTCAGAATAAAAAGATTTTGATTCCAGAAGATGATGAAACGATATGTCAAATGGGCCATTTATTGGATTTCTGTGAAGTTAATAACTATGAAGCATATGAAATATCGAATTTTTGTAAAAATGGGTTTCGTTCAAAACACAACAGCTCCTATTGGGAAGGGATCCCTTATCTTGGCTTTGGGCCATCTGCTCATTCATACATTGATTCCAAAAGAAGCTGGAATGTATCAAACAATAACGAATATATTAAAGCATTGGAAACAGATGCCCCATATTCAAGCTTTGAAAAACTAAGCACAACTGAACACTATAATGAATACATCATGTTACAACTTAGAAGAATAGAAGGTCTGGATTTAAATTATATTGCTATACATTTTCCAGATTTTCTATCGACTGTAGAATCTGCACTACAAAAACAAATTGCACTTAAAAACATTCATCAGGTCAATGCCAGGTATTGTTTAACAAGACAAGGCAAAACACTTGCTGACTTTGTGAGCTCTGAATTATTTATACTCAATAAAACATAGGTAGATTTTCTATAAATTAATAATTCAGAAATATTTTTTACCTTGTGTATGATCCTCATTATAATTTGAAATTATTTATGGACTGTTTGCACTCTCTAAATTAAAATCTTCATGCCATCCGCAATTGGTCACGCAATATTTGCCATAAGCCTGAGTCCTTTCAGGCCTTACAAAAATAAATTATTACCCAGTCTAATTTTAGCTATGGTTTGTTCGACTATCCCCGATTTGGATGTGATCGGTTTTGAAGCGGGTATCCCTTACAGTTCGTTAATGGGTCACAGAGGATTTACGCATGCTATTTTCTTTGCAATTTTAACCGGAATCCTAGTAAGTTATTTATTTTTTAATGAACAATGTAAAACCTACTTAGATCGAATTCAAATTAGCTTTTTCTTTTTTATTATTACAATTAGTCATGGATTATTAGATGCAATGACAGATGGAGGATTGGGTGTAGGGTTTTTTATTCCATTTTACAATGAACGGTTCTTTTTTTCTTACAGGCCTATACCAGTTTCATCCATGCACATAGAAGTATTTTTTACGAATGTCGGTTTTTCAATTTTAAAACAAGAATTAAAATTCATAGGGTTCATTTCATGTTTTGTTGTTGCTTCAGGGTATTATTGGAGAAAATACATTTTTGACAAAGAAACTTAAATTGAGCGGTGCCGTTCCCAGTTCCAGGCAGATTGTAGAATCATTTCCAGATTGCGCTTTGGCGTCCAATTTAATATTTTAATCGCTTTAGAATTGTCAGCATAGATTGATTCAGCGTCACCCGGTCTCCTTGGCCCTAATTGGTAATTCAATTTAAGTCCACTTATCAACTCAAACATTTTTATCATTTCCAAAACACTATAACCTTTTCCGATTCCAAGATTAAATGCATCATAAGATGGTGCGTTTGGATGGGCTATTAGATAATCCAATGCCTTAGTATGAGCATTTGCCAAATCCATTATGTGAATATAATCTCTTATACAGCTACCATCCGGTGTGTTGTAATCGTTACCGTATACTGTAAAACGACTTCGTTTGCCTATCGCAGTTTCAGTAATAACTGGAACTAAATTTAAAGCTGGATTTGTGGGAGCCTCCCCTATCCATCCAGAATCATGAGCACCTGCAGGGTTAAAATACCTCAATGAAATTGCTTTTCGTGTTGTTCCACTAAATAAATCTTGCAGCAACCATTCTCCTATTTGCTTTGTCCGGCCATAAGGCGATGTCGCTTCACCAAATACAGCTGTTTCTGTAACAGGCAATTCGCTAGTTTGACCATAAACAGTACAAGATGAGGAATATATCAAATAAGGAATAGAAGCCTTATCCATCCATTTCAAAACCTCAATCAGTCCACACACATTATTTTTGTAATAAACCAAAGGATGTTGAACAGACTCCCCTACTGCTTTAAATGCTGCAAAGTGAATAATTCCCTGAACATCCTTTTCTTTCTCAAGTAACTCATGCCAGGAATTTTCTACAGACAAATCAATTTTATAATTAACTATTCGCTTTCCCGTTATTTTTTGAATACCATCAATCACTGTCTCTGAACTATTGACCAGTGAATCAATAGAAATAACATCATACCCCGCATTTAAAAGATCGACTATGGTATGGCTTCCAATATAACCACAGCCACCTGTAACAGCAATTTTCATTTTAGCTCGCTTCATTTCTCACCAGATTCCAAAACAGTATGATCAAAATAATCCAAAACTTTCTTCGTGATATCGGGGCCAACCAATTTCAACAATTCCTCTTTTTCAGCGTCTCTTAAACCTTGAACGGATCCAAACTTTGTCAATATTTTTTGAGCCGTTATATTACCAACTCCTTTAATATTAAGCAACTCACTTTTAATAAAATTTTTAGATCGTTGATTTCTATGAAAATTTAATCCAAAACGATGTGCTTCATTCCGCAATTGTTGAATCAGTTTTAAAGATTCACTTTTTTTATTGATGTGCAATGGAATTGGATCGTTTGGAAAATAAATTTCTTCCAACTTTTTAGCAATGCCAATTACTGCGATTTGATTTTGCAAACCGAGCAATTCAATGGATTTCATTGCGGAAGATAACTGCCCCTTTCCTCCATCAATAATAATCAATTGAGGCAAACTCTGACTTTCTTCCTGCAATCGCTTATAACGTCGATATACTACTTCTTCCATCGATGCAAAATCATTTGGACCTTCAACGCTCTTTATATTAAAATGCCGGTAATCCTTTTTCAATGGTTTTGCATTTTTAAAAACCACACATGCTGCAACCGGAAATGCACCCTGAATATTTGAGTTATCAAAGCACTCAATATGTTGAGGCAGAACTTTTAATTGCAAATCTTCCTGCAATGTTTTCAATATCCGCTCAGCAGGCAGCATTTTGGTGCCGCGGTTTATCCGTTCCTTCTTTTTCTGCAGTTGGTAATATTGAATATTGCTTATGGATAAGTCTAATAACTTTTTCTTGTCACCTGCCTTTGGTATGGTAATTTCTATTTTAGAATCCGGAATCTGGACATTAAAAGGGACTATAATTTCCGGAGCCTGACTATCAAACTTATCACGTAATTCAGGGATTGCCAAAGATAAAATTTGAGCAGGATCTTCATCGCAATTCTTGGTGGCTTCCAGGGTATATGTATGAATTACAGCTCCGTCAATTACTTTTAGAAAATGAATGTAAGCCTCTTGTTCATCATAAGCAATTGAAAACACATCTACATCTTTAATAGAAGTACTCACAACTGTTGATTTTCCTTGATAATCTTCAAATGCGCTCAATTTAATTTTACATTGCTGTGCCTTTTCAAATTCCATGTTTTCAGCAAACACATTCATTTGTTTTAGCAGAAACTCTTTGACTTTTTTCAAATGTCCTTTTAGTATGTTTTTAATCTGATCAATTTTAAGTTTGTATTCTTCAACAGATTCAAAATGTTGACAAGGACCATTGCAGTTTTTAATGTGATACTCAAGACAAACTTTGTAATTATTTTTTGCTAAGGCAATTGGACTCAAATTTAAATTACAAGTTCTAAGTGGAAAAAGCATTTTAATCAGATCTAAAATAATTTCTGCCTTGTATTTGGAAGCATAAGGACCAAAATAAACTGATCCATCTTTTATTAATCTGCGAGTAAAAAACACTCTGGGAAAATCTTCTTTCTTAATGCAAATATAGGTATACGTTTTCCCATCTTTCAGCATGACATTGTATCTGGGCTGATGGGTTTTAATCAAAGAATTTTCCAGTAACAGTGCATCTTGTTCGGAACCTGTGATTGTAAATTCAATCATTTTAGCTTTACGAACCAAGGCTTTGGTCTTTGCTAAAATGTATTTTTTTTCACCAAAATAAGAATTCAGTCGATTTCTTAGGTTTTTAGCCTTGCCTACATATAAAATCTCCTCCTTAGCTCCCACAAAGCGATAAACTCCCGGATCAGTAGGTATGGAATTATATATTAATTTGAAATCCTCTAAAGTCACGAATGCAAAAATAATCTAAAAGCGATGGCTTTTAAAGGTTTGAATTCGCTTGTATATCTTCCTTAATTTAGGCGGTAGCTTCCACGATGGGCACCGTTTCTTTATCTGAACATAAAACTACCATAAGGTTACTTACCAATTTCACCTTTTCGTGATCGTCCATTTTAACTATTCCCTTATCTTCAAGCTGCTTTAACGCACCATCCACCATTCCGATGGCTCCTTCAACAATCTTATAACGTGCAGAAACGATTGCCTCTGCTTGTTGTCTTTTTAACATAGCCGCTGCAATTTCGGGAGCATAAGCCAAGTAGCCGATTCTGGCTTCTAAAACCTCAATACCGGCAATCTGAAGCCGTTCATGAAGTTCTTTTTCCAATACCCTGTTAACTTCACTTTCTTCTGATCGAAGTGTAATTTCCTGATGATCATCCACATGGTCGTAAGAGAAACTTCCAGCTAATTTGCGGACTGCTGCATCGGTTTGAACCTTTACAAAATGTGCATAATCTTCAACTTCAAATTGAGCTTTAAATGTATTTTTCACTTTCCAAACCAGAATAACCCCAATTTGAATTGGATTGCCTCGCTTATCATTTACTTTAAGTCGTTCGCTTTCAAAATTTCGTGCACGCAATGATAAGTTTCTTTTTAAAAAAAAAGGATTAGCCCAATAAAAACCATCCTGCTTTATGGAACCTACATATTTTCCAAAAAGCGTCATAACTTTTGAATTGTTTGGATTGACAATGATGAAACCAAGTAAAACGAGTGCCAAAACAAATCCAGAAATAATCTTGTAAATCGGGTCTTCTAAAAATACAATTGCCAAAATTAAACCAAAAGCAAACAAAAGCAGTAACCAACCGGAAACTGGTTTAAAAACTTTTTCATCCATAATTTTTAAAATTAAATAATCATTTATTAGAATACATAAAATTGTACTGGTTTTGGGAACCAGTTTCTCTAATAAAACGATGCAAAGGAATTATTGGTTCCTTTTTCCATTAGATTTAAGTTCTTTTGCTTTCATTTCTTCGTACTGAAAGCCTTTCAACCGATGTAAATCAGCCTCAGCAGCAATGTATGCCATTTGGTTCCAATATGCACTGCTTGTAATTTTCTCCAACAGTTGTATTTGCTTTTCAGTTGCTCCAGCCAATTCTGCCTTCAAGGCCAGTGCATAGGCTTTAACAGTCCAACCCATTGCTTCCTCAGAACTGGTTGGCAGTTTGTCAAGATCAACCAACTCAGATTCTTTGATATCCCCTTTCAGATACAACAAAGCATCCAGATAGGGTTTAGTCACAGGCATAATAAACATTTTTGGATCTGCAGAGGATAAAATATTTTTTGCATCCTGAATTCTTCCGGAACGGCTGTATGCTTGATATTGCCAATAATAAGCCATGCAATATAAATCTGAGTTATTTGAAAAATCACCGCAAACTTCAAACATCTTTTCAGCATTGGGAAAATCATTTTGACATTGAAAAGCCAAGCCCATCCATTTATAAATTTCGTAATGCATGCTTGCATTTATCTTTTTCTCAATCTCAGTTTTTTCAAGCATGCCTTTGACATCTTTTTGTCCTTCGACTGCTTTACCGGCTTTCCAAAAATCATTTACTGCAGGTCCAAATTGCCTTCCTTGGACAAATGCAATTCCGCGATATAAATACAAGTCCGAAGTGTTTGGAAATTGTTCAATTCCTTTGCTCAATAGTTGAATAGCATTTTCAACATAGCCAGATTTTAAATTTTGAGCACCATAAGAAACATAGGATTTTACATCATCCAAATGGCCTAGATAAAAATTACGACTTGCATCTAATTTGGCTTTGTTCTGCAATTTAATAGAATCCGGTTCCGGCATTTCTTTTAAAGGTTTTCCATCTAGGGTTACAGCATAGGTAGAACCACCAGGATTTTCATCTGCAATGGCTACGGCTTCCTGTACCTGGTCTGGCAATGCTTTAGGCTCAGACTTGCAACCTAATAGGTTTATTAAACCTATCAAACCTATAAATAAGATACCTGTATTGAATTTCATTTGCTGATTTTTAAGATCACAAAATTCCTAAGATTTATTAATTTCATTCTTTTCTTTGAGAGCTGTTAACAAAACAAGGCATTTTAATATAATTAACTGTATATCAACTATTTAATAATTTATCGTTTTATAATTTCTTTGAAAATGAAGCCAAAGCCACCTATCGCTGGTTTTAGTTTTCTATTTTTGATCCTCCTGACATTCAATTTTCTAAACTGCAGCAATTCAGACGCTGACTTTGATCCTTGTACTCGGCATTATGAATTGGAAGCATTAAAACCCGCTGAATTTAGTAACCAGTGGATACCTTATTTTAAAGGTCAGATACTACAAGCCAAATCCAATAATGCAGCACCAATTCCATTTCAAGTAGACAGTTTTCCAATTTTAATACATGGCGATCGTTCATTTTTTGAAATTCCGTGCTATGAAGATTCTACAAAAACCAACCGGGTCTTTTACTCAAGCCTTGCATATCAATGTAAACTTGTTAATCAATCCAAATTATTAGATTTACGTGAAATACATATAAGCCTTTATGTACTGCTAGATGAACTAGAAAGTAAATTGGACAAACTTAAATTGGCAGATATCCTTGAGATTGATTTTGTTTTAATGGATACCGGTATATCAAACACCAAACGATTCATCTTACAGTTTCCCGTTTTAGACCGTGGTTTTGCAAATGCATTTAAATCTAATTATAAATTCGATTCCAATTTAACATTGAATGGTAAAACTTTTTTAAATGTATATTCCAATTATGAACTGGCCGATAAATTTAAAGTGTATTATTCAGATCAAGGAATTTTAGGATTTGAAATGCCAGATGGATCCTTTTACTATTTTTAATCAAAACACCATGAATTGTTAAAATGAAATCCATCAAGCTGTATTACATAGCTCTGTTAATCTTGATTGTTTTTGAATTTTTAAGGGTTTATTTTATAATGCCCCTTCCTGGGAGTCAAAAATTTGAATCCGTTGATTTAGCATATGCCTTGCACCAATTCAGATGGTTGATTCGTATAACAATCGGAATCCTTTTGCTTTTCAATTTTAAAATTGCGTTTCAGTCTTCAAAAATTAAAAGCTTGTTGTGCCTGCTACTTGTTATTTCCTCAATTGGATTTATACAAATGCAGATGATGGCAGATACCATGTTTTATCAGCCCGAGCAACTCATTTTAAAGGATCCTTCTGAAAATAAAATACCACTGGATCGTCAAATCATTGGCATTGCTCACGGTAAGGAAGCCAAAGCATACCCTATTTCATTTTTAACATACCACCATCAAGTTCGAGATAAAATAAATGATCAGGATGTATTAATAAGTTATTGTTCAGTATGCCGTTCAGGAAGGGTATTTAAACCCCTGGTAAACGGACAGCCCGAAACATTCAGACTGGTTGGAATGGATCAATTTAATGCAATGTTTGAAGATTCAAAAACCGGGAGTTGGTGGCGTCAGGAAAACGGTGAAGCAATTACAGGCCCTTTGAAAGGTCAACAGTTGGAAATTTTTCCAAGTTATCAGTTAAGTTTAAAGCAATGGCTGGTGTTGTATCCAAATAGTAAAATTATGCAAGCTGACCCCAATTTTATAAGCAGCTATGATAGCCTGGCTTTATTTGAACAAGGTAAATCAAAGGGGACATTGACAAGATCAGATACTTCTTCCTGGAACAATAAATCTTGGGTAATTGGAATAAGTTTAAACAACGACCATCTAGCAATCGATTGGAATCGACTGCAAAAGGAAAAGCTCATTGCTTTTCACTTAGGTCATTCCAGTTGCGTTGTCTTATTGACAAAAACAAATATTGACTTTTGTGCTTTTGAAATTCCGTTTGCGTTTAAAGAAATTTACATCAACCAGGATACAATCGCCTTGGATGCAAATCAATTTAATTTAAAAGGTGAATGCTTAAATTGTCCTACTCAGACGCCAGAAAAAAAATTAAACCCAATCACGGCTTATCAAGAATTCTGGCACAGCTGGAAAACCTTTCATCCTGATTCAAAAACATACTAGAACAAACTCTGTAAATTAAAAAGCCCAACAACAAGGTATTGGGCTTAATCAATTGAATTTAATCAAAACTATTCAAACTTTTTACTTCCATCCGTTTGAATGACATAACGGAATGTATAATACCTTGCAGGATCTCTTTGAGCATTTGGCGATGCAGGAGCATCCTTATAAAAACTCAAAATTTCCATTTTTACATATTTATTATCATTGGTTTTTATCACAAATACTTTTCCCGGTTTTGGACTGATTATATAACTAACTGGGTCGTAATTGTACCATGTTTTCCCAATTGCAAGTTCGGTTGGTGACAAGTCTTTTTTGAAAATTGAATCTTGTGAAATCACTTTAAGATCTGAAAACAATCCATTAAAAGTAAAAGCTTCAGCTTGCCCCGGTCCACTGGATTGACTGTTGACAAGAATGGTTGTTGAACGAAATGCTATATCCCATTTTCCGGTTGCACTGTCCGAATTTGGCACGATTGTGCTGTCAGAAAATCTAAAGAAGGTAAACAAATTGGAAAAACCGGAAGGCGCTCCTGTAGTTGGGTCATAAGATGTAGCCGGATCCGCTGCAAGATTGCGAATACTTACAGATTGAACACTTACTCCAGTAACCGGATCGTCATCGCTGCATGATAACAGGAATCCCATTAGCCCGATACCGAGTATTAAAAACCAAGTTTTCATAATTTCTAATTTTTTATAAGTTTATAATTAATAGTGATATACAAATTTCGGCCAAATAAATTTGGAATACGATCTGGATCTGTATAATTGAATAGATTATCAGCCCCAGCTTGTATTTTCAATTTAGAAAACAAAAGTTTTGAAACGGAAACGTTGCATAGTAAATAACCCGATACAAAATGGTCATATCGATCCAGAATTGCATTCGAGTTGATATCTGAGGAAGGCCTGATATTTCCTTGAACGCTACCAGCGGTATTTGATATTCCGAACTTACTTTTATAAATAATTCTGAAAGATGCATTCCAATTGGATTTGGAATTTTCATAAAACAGCTTAATGGACTCCGTATGTCTAGACCTGTTGTACAATCCAAAATAATCTGATTTTGAAATGCGATAACTCACTTTAGTAACAGGATCTCTTCCAAATACCAATCCATCTTCAATTAATTGTATTACTTCCTTATCTTTAGCATATAAGATCTGAGAGTTTAACTCTGCTTGAATTGCCTTTGTGATTTTGAATCGAATGCTCCCTTCGATACCTTGGGTATACGCTTTTTTAATATTAGAATAAGAATAGATGGTCTTGAGATCTTTAGTAACAGCAACTGCTTGAGTTTCTATTAAATTCTTCAAATCATTTCTAAATAAATTGAATTCAAATTGTGCTTTATTGTGAAAATCATATTGCGCTCCAAAATTTACAGCAATGGATTTTTCAGGAAACAATTTGCCAATGGAATTGACATCGTAAAGGTATTGTTGAATTTCTCCTTTTTGTTCAAGCAATTCCAATTCAGATTTTAATTCACTGGTACCGTACACAAAATAACCGGCTGCTGCATTTCTAAAATTCAAATACAAGTATCTAAAATCGGGCGCTTTAAAACCGGTTCCAAAAGATGCTTTTAATTTAAAAGCAGGTTTAAGGGTCCATTGAATGGCTGTTTTAGGACTCCATTGGTTACCATACACAGGATTCATGTCAAATCGAATTCCATTTACCCATTCAATTTTATGTTTCCAGCTAAATTCATGTTGTATATACAAATAGTCGGTATGTTGTTTTCGAAATTTGTTATCGTCGTACCGGTTTGTTTTAACT
Organism: Saprospiraceae bacterium; assembly: GCA_016787575.1. Lineage (GTDB taxonomy): Bacteria > Bacteroidota > Bacteroidia > Chitinophagales > Saprospiraceae > Vicinibacter. The sequence continues at coordinate 95,474 of JAEUUO010000007.1, forward strand.
CCTTCAAACGCAAGTCCAGCACCTATTGTATATTTTTGATTTGTATTAAAAAAACAGCTAGCCTGAATTTCGGGTTTAAATAAGCGTTGTTCAAAGCTATCCGTATAGTATGCCAGTCCGCTTGCGTTCTGATTTAAATAGGTATATGCTTGATAAATACTTCCGTAATTTGTAAAATTTATAAAAGCTCGTTCGCCAATTTTCAATTTATATTGAGGAGAAATGCTGTAATCATTAATTTGAGTCGTACCAAAAACCCTGATAGAATCTAATGAATTTACAACCTGGTAGTTATTTTCCTGCACTTCTCTAAATGCTTTTGCATTTAACATTAAAAGATGCTTGCCATTCCAATCTTGTTTAATTTGAAATTGCAAAGTAGAATTATAATAAGGTGAAACTGTTTGTCCGTAAATATCCGGGTGAAAATCGAAACCAGATGTCCTATAATGATTTCCAAATAAACTGATGTTTAGATTAGCATGATTCCAATTGGAATTCAATGAAACATCCTGGGTATTATTTGTTGCGTACTTCAATCCTATTTCCAATTGATTTTGTAAAGGAGATTTGGTAATGATGTTAATAACACCGCCCAATGCTTCTGAACCATATAAGCTGGAACTTGGACCTTTTATAATTTCAATTTTTTTTACATTGGCCAGTGTAACCCGATTTAATTCAAGATTTCCTGTCAATCTTCCTATAACAGGTTCTCCATCCAATAAAATCATGGTGTAATCCGGATTCAATCCCTGCATTTGAATTCCATTTCCAAATCCGTTTATTTGAGCTACTACGTTTAAACCATTTTGTTCGTTCAGGATATCCTGAAGTCTGCTAGATCCACTTTGGTTGATAATTTTTGCTTTGATAACCGAGACCGGCATTGGAACCGTACCTATGCTGCGTTCAGTTTTAGTGGCTGTGATAATGACCTCGTTGAGATGAACACTATCAGATTGTGCACCTAAGGACTCAATCCATAAAAACAGACAAAAAGTAATAATTAACCTCATTCAGACCACAAAAGTCCTAAAGCCTAGTTTTAAAAAATAACCCAATCAGAATAATGCCTACCCCAAAACGTTATATATTAGCAACGAATGATTGTCATATTGTAGCCTGTTTTAAGCTAAAATATGGCGTATAAGCATTAATTTAGCTGTTTGATTGTTGAATTAGCTACCATGCCCAATAAAAAAAATACCCAGATCGGAATTGCCAAACCTTGTTTTGATGAGCAAGATCTCCAATTGGCAACCATAGACTTAAATCCTGAAAGCCCACCAGGTGCGCACCAATTAAGCAAACACCGGGTTCATTTCTTTTTCTGCATGAATTCAACGGTTAATTTTAGATTCAGTCCATTTTACAGTCGCAAACTTGAGTCGGGTAAAATTTTTATAATTTACAACCCAGAAAAAGAATTGGAATGCAGTTTTGAAAGCGAAACTCCAGCATCTATGATATGGTTGCATTTAAGTCTTCAAAAATTGCATCAACTTTACAGTCCTGAAACTCAAGCCGCTCCTATTTTTAATCCCTCGTTTACCCATTCTAAATCTTACGAAGAGAAAGAAGCACCAGCAGAATTAATGGTAGTACTCTATCAGGTTTTGCAAAAAAGTAAATTGCAAAATTTTAGTCGTTTATTTTTTCAAGCGAAAATTTTAGAAATATTTAGTTTGCTCTATTCAGAAAAAGCACAAACCACAGAAAATTGTCCTTTTCTTAAAAATGAATCAACTGTTAGAAAAATTAAATTGGCAAAAGAAATTTTAATTAGAAATTATCGCAAACCACCAACCATTCCGGAACTTGCTAAACAAGTTCAGTTAAATGAGTTTCAACTAAAAACCGGCTTTAAAGAAATTTATGGTCAAGGGCCCTATCATTTCCTGATGTCCCATAAATTAGAATTAGCCAAACAATTATTAAGCAGCGGAAATTATCAGGTTCAGGAAGCAGCTTTTGAAATTGGATACAGCAACACCAGTCATTTTATTGAAGCCTTTAAAAAACAATTTGGTGTGACGCCTAAAAAACTAACCAGCAATCTATGAAAAATTTAATCCTGTTGTTGTTTTTTAACCATCGTTAAAATGGTAGCAATAGCAACTGTTTCCTGAGACTGATCAAACACTTCAACCAACCAACGTACGATTCCGCATTTAATTTCTTCTGGTTTATCAGATTCATTTGTTACGGGTATTTTGATTGCATTGTCCTGATCAACTTTTTCCTTAACCGTTAATTTTACTCCAATGGTCATTCCGGGGTATACTGGTTTTGTAAACCGACATTCATCAATTCCATAATTTAACAATACAGGACCTTTTTTTGCATCAACAAATAAGCCGGCAGCTTTAGATAATATAAAATAACCATGAGCTACTCTGCCTGTAAATAAAGTTCCTTCCAAAGAGGTAGCATCCATGTGAGCATAAAAATTATCTCCGCTAACATTTGCAAAATTTGTAATGTCTGCTTCAGAAACGGTATGGTTTGCAGTTATCAATTGTTCGCCGACATGCAATTCTTCAAAGTACTTTCTAAATGGATGAATTGAAGATGCATTGGCAGCAGCACCTTGTTGATAAACCTGTGTAATTGCAGTTATCATTTCTGGGGATCCTTGCAAAGCAACCCGTTGCATGTAATGTTTAACGCCACGAACGCCTCCCATTTCTTCGCCACCGCCTGCGCGACCAGGACCACCATGCATCAATAATGGCATGGGTGATCCATGTCCGGTACTTTCTTTTGCACAACGTTCGTTGAGAATTAAAATTCTACCGTGAAAACTACCTGCATGCAGGGCATATTCGCTGGCAATTTTGGGATCATTTGTTATAATCGAAGAAACTAAAGAACCTTTTCCCAATTTGGAAATTGCAACAGCTTCATCAGTTGTTGTATATGGTAAAAGGGTGCCGACCGGCCCAAATGCTTCTAATTCATGTGTAATTAAATTATTAAAAGGATTCTCGTTTAATAACAATATCGGTGAAATAAATGCACCTGCTTTTGAATCTGTTCCTTTTACTTCCGGAAAATCCAAACTTCCATAAACTATTTTTGAATATTCAGTAAGTTGTGCGACGCGTTCCTTTACCTCCTTTAATTGGGCAATACCTGCCAAAGAACCCATACGTACTTCTTCTGATTCCGGGTTTCCGATAATGGTTTTTTGCAATCTTTGGGACAAGGCCGATTGAACTTCAGCCATCCATTTTTGTGGCACAAGTATCCTCCGAATCGCGGTACATTTTTGACCACATTTGGCAGTCATTTCGCGATGTACTTCTTTAATAAAAAGATCAAAGTTTGCTGATCCGGGTTCTGCATCTAAACCCAGTACACATGCATTTAATGAATCAGCTTCCATATTAAATGGAACGGATTCAGCTAAAATTTGAGGATGCGATTTAAGCATGCGTCCTGTACTTGCTGAACCCGTAAACGTAACCACATCCTGACTGGAAACTGAATCCAAAATAGTGTGTGCTGAACCGCAAATTAATTGCAAAGCACCCTTTGGTAAAATTCCGGATGCAATGATATCTTTAACAACCGCCTCTGCTAAAAAAGTGCTTACGGTTGCCGGTTTAACAACAGCAGGAACACCAGCCAGTAAATTGACAGCAATTTTTTCCAACATTCCCCAAACTGGAAAATTGAAAGCATTAATATGAATGGCCACGCCTTCTTTAGGTACCATAATGTGTTGGCCGATAAAGCTTCCAGTTTTAGACAATCCCGCCATTTCACCATCTACATAAAAGGACTGATTTGGAAATTTTCTTCGCAGACTTGAATATGCGAATAAGGTTCCAATCCCTCCATCTATATCAATCCAACTATCGGTTTTGGTTGCCCCTGTTTTATAACTTAAGGGATAATAATTATGCTTCCTTTCTGTAAGATAAAGTGCCAGCGCTTTAAGCATCCTGCCTCTTTCCTGAAAGCTCATGGCTCTTAATAATGGTCCACCTTGTGTTCTTGCATACGTTAACATTTCAGCAAAATCAAGTCCCTTGCTTGATGCAGATGCTATAGCCTCCCCAGTGACCGCATTCAATAAAATTTGTCCTTCACCGTCGCCTTCAATCCAGGAACCCAGTGCAAAATTCTGAAGTTTTGTTTGTTTACCCATAGATGCTAAGTTGATTGTGAAATTCCAAACTGATTTAAATGATGCCAGGCGTGTTTGTAAAGTAGGCCAATCCAATGTTCATAATCCAAATCTCCAAAAAATGGATTTCTAATGATCCCATTCGGGTTTTTTGACCAGGTTTCAAAAAAATGATTTACTTCCTTTTCCAATTCAGAAATACTTTCCTCTAAAGCCTCCCATTCCACTGGAAGTGGTTCTTCAGGTAGCAATATATTTTTTGTATTTTCTTTAAATGGCAGGTCTGAAATTACAAAAGCCTGTGCCTTAAGGATTCTTTCATCAGGCGTTAAAATGCTGGTATATATATCCCTGCCGTTTCCCATTCGAAAAGCATGTGCCATGTGTTCAATCATTTGATGCACATTCATTTTACCCCATTTCTGATTGCTGTTTGGATTTAAACTGCGAATCAAAGGAAGATATTCATTTTTGAGAAAATTTTCTTTCATGTTTTAAATTGTAATATTAGCCTGTGTAACTATTTTGATTTATTTAAAATTGTTTCCATTATATTAAATGCAAAATTTGAATCGATAATTTAAAACCATGTAATCAAATTTAAAATAAAGATCATGGTACGGTTAGTTTGTTAGTTTTATTTTTTGTTTGTCATTCGCAACAGGCGATTAATAATTTAGCATTCACGATTTATAATTAATTTAAACTCTTTCCAACACACAAGCATAGCCTTGTCCGACGCCAATACACATGGTAACCAAAGCATATTTCTTTTGTTGAATATGCAATTCAAGTGCTGCTGTATGCAAGAGTCGTGTTCCCGACATTCCTAAGGGATGTCCTAAAGCTATTGCTCCTCCATTTGGATTTAAGCGAGGATCGTTCCAGGTCAAGTTCCATTCTTTTAAACATGACAAAACCTGAGCAGCGAAGGCTTCATTGAGTTCAATAAGGTCCATATCGTCCAAATTCAATCCAGCTCGTTTTAATGCAATTGCGGTAGCTGAAACCGGACCAATGCCCATGATGGATGGCTCTACTCCGCTAACACCTGATGAAACGATGCGGGCAAGTGGCTTTAGATGATGAGTTTGAATTGCATGTTCAGAAGCTAAAAGTATTGCAGCTGCACCATCATTTAAACCTGATGCATTACCTGCTGTAACGGTTCCATTTATTTTATCAAAAGCAGGTTTTAATCCTGACAGTGTTTCAATACTTGTATTGCCTTTAATAAATTCATCCTGCTTAAATAAAGTCATGGTTCCATTTTTTGAGTGCAATTCAACTGCATGCATCTCTTGATCCAATCGACCGGATTGTTGAGCCGCAAATGCTTTTTGTTGACTGGAATGAGCAAAAGCATCTTGTGCGGCTCTTGGTATTGAATATTTTTTTGCAAGATTCTCTGCAGTTTCTCCCATTGCTTCTGTTCCATAAAGTGCTTTCATTTTGGGATTGACAAAACGCCATCCAAAACTGCTGTCAGCCATTTCTGCATCTCGCCCAAAAGGAGTTGATGTTTTTGAAATCACCCAGGGACCTCGTGTCATGTGCTCAACCCCCGCTGCCAGGATGATATCTGCTTCACCGGATCGAATTGCATGGAAGCCATTGACTGCTGCAGCTAAACCTGAAGCACAAAGGCGGTTGATCGTTTCTCCGGGAACGCTCCAGGGAATTCCAGCCAATAGTAAAGCCATGCGTGCAATGTTTCGATTGTCTTCACCTGCCTGATTGGCACAACCCATCAATACATCATCTACGGCCGCAGGATCCAAACCTGGATTCAAGTCGAGCATCCATTTAAGAGGAAGAGCTGCCAGATCATCTGTGCGAATGTTTGCCAGACTTCCGCCAAATTTTCCGATTGGCGTGCGGATGCCATTGACCAGAAAACATTCGTTCATATTAAATTATTTAATAATATATTATACAAAAATGCATTGCAAAACTAGCTAAAATCTCCCATCCGGATTGGAATGTAGAATGCAAAACAATAGCGCAAGAAGGAAGGTTTATCAGGATGATTTTAAAATGGATAAATTATGCAAGGGTTCCTCCGCAGCTACTCCCCGATCCGGCAGTGCATCCAAAACAATGTTGGTTGACAACAATGTTGCGTTGTAAAAGTTCTTCTACATTAAAATCATCGATATGTTTGCTGTTTCCCTGAACTTTCAAATCCAACATTTGATTAAAATCACAATCGTATACAGATCCATCCCAACCAATGCTCAATGTATTCCGGCACATGACATTAGAAGCGGCAACCGGATTGTATGATTGAATCAATTTGTTCATGTAATTTTCATAATTTCCACTAACTAACAAATAATCCAAATACCTGCTGATGGGCATATTGGTAATGGTAAATAATTGATTAAATACAATATTAAAATCACGCAATAAACTTTGCTTAAATTCTTTTTCAAGTATGAATTGATCTGCTGGCAAAAATGCACCGGAAGGGTTGTAAACTAAATTTAAAATCAAGCCACTGTTTGGAATGCCGTAACCTACTTCATTCAGCAAATGCAGTGCAGCGATAGAATCTTCAAAAACCCCATTCCCACGCTGCTTATCAGTTCGATCTTTTGAATAAAAAGGCAGGGATGAAATTACTTCTATCTGATTAGCTTTATAAAATTCAGGTAAGTCATGATATTTTTTATTGGCCTTGATAATTGTCAAATTGCAGCGAACCATTACATGAATTCCAAGTGCTCTGATTTGTTCAACAAACCACCTAAAGTTTGGATTCATTTCCGGTGCACCACCGGTCAAGTCAACCGACGTAAAAATTGGATGTGCCTGCAATATTTTTAAGCAAGTCTCCATGGTTTTTTGACTCATAATCTCTTTCCGATCAGGTCCTGCATCAACATGACAATGTTTACAAGTTTGATTGCACATCTTGCCAATGTTTACCTGAAATATTTCCAGATTTTTTGGTTGAAGTGGATATAATCCAGACTCTATTAATTTTTGGGTAAAGGGAATTAAATTCGCTTCATGCTCCAATAAATTAATCTGGTAACCGGAATCTGCCAACGCATGCTGCATTGCTTTTAAACTTTTCATAAATTTGATTCCTTCTGAATTACATGCTGATTTCTTTCACTTTGTTCATCATTTGAACTCCATGAACCAAAGATGCACCCCCACGGATTGCAGCTGCAACATGAACTGCTTCCATCATTTGAGCCTCACTGTAACCTTTTTCATAGGCGTCTGTACTGTAAGCATCAATACAATAAGGACATTGGACTGAATGTGCAACAGCCAAGGCTATCAATGACTTTTCTCTGGCTGTTAAGGCACCTTCATTAAACACCTCCCCATACCAGGAAAAAAATTTATCAGAAAGATCTTTCTTAAAATCTCCGATATTTCCAAACTTTGATAAATCCGCAGCATTGTAATAGTGATTACTCATCTTATTCTAATTTTTTGCAAATATAATTGAATCCTTTGCGATATCTGTACTTACTTCATTTTATAAAAGGACTCCGAATTTGGGAGCTTAAGGGTTACACATCTAATGTAATTTCAAAATCACTACAGGAATTTTGAATTAGAAGAACATAATAGATTGTGGTTTTCAGTACCCTGATGCTTTAATCCAATTCATCTATCAAATTTCCTGTTTCAAACCCATTCAAAAAATATTTAACAAAAAACCTTAAACAATTTGAATTTGCATTTCATTTTGCTAGTTGATGTTATATCACTGACCAGTTTCAACAAGTTAAATTGGTGTTAAAATAAAATTTTCAGTTTAACATGCTTAAACAAAAAACCAGAATTACCATTTATTAAACTTACTATTTTATAATTAAATTAATTGCAATGAAACAAATGATTTTACTCGGCCTATTTGGTACATTCCTAATTGTACAATCCAGTTTTAGACCTGCGGTTGTTGCGCACAAAGTTGATTTACAACAATCTTCTGTTGCCTGGACAGGATATAAAGTATCCGGCAAACACCAAGGATCCATCCAGTTAAAATCTGGTGAATTAAAATTTGATGCCAGCAAATTGGTTGGTGGAAATTTTGAAATTGACATGACCAGTATTACATGTTCAGATTTAACCGGTGAATATGCCGATAAATTAGTTGGACATTTAAAAAGCGACGATTTTTTTGGATCAGCAAATCACCCAACTGCTAAATTTGTAATAACACAAGCTATTCACCAAGGTAAAGATTTATATAAAGTTTCCGGTGATTTAACGATCAAGGGAACAGCAAAACCAATTAAATTTTCAGCGACTGTTAAAGAAGAAAACGGTAGTAAAATTGCAAATGCAGAAATAAAAATTGATCGCGCAGATTACAATATTAAATACGGCTCAGGATCGTTTTTTGATAACCTGGGAGACAAAACCATTTTCGATGAATTTGACATCAACGTAAAGCTCGTAACCAAGAAATAACAAATTATATTTTTTTTTAATATATAAACCGCTGTATTTTTTTACAGCGGTTTTTTTATGTCCTTGGTAGTGGTTCATATAAAACTTTTCGTATATTTGAAATGACAATACGTTTTTTTCAAACAAAACAAAACTTTTATGAACACAAAAACATTGATTTCTGGCCTTTTGGGTGGGGTATGTTATTTCCTCCTCGGATGGTTAATTTATGGGATCTTGCTTAAAGATGCTATGGACAGCTCCATGGGTACCGCAACCGGCGTTATGAGGAGCGAAACAGATATGTTACTTTGGGCCATTGCCTTAGGGAATATTGCCACCGGTTTAGGTATGGCATACATATTAGGTAATTGGGCTGGTGTAACAAGCTGGATGGGAGGGGCAAAAGCTGCAGCAACAGTTGGTGCCTTGTTTTCTATTGGCTATGATCTAATCATGTATGCGACCAGTAATATGATGGAACTTAATGGCATATTTATGGACATACCGATTTCTATTTTTATGTCAGCTTCTGCCGGCGCCGTAATTGGCTGGTGGCTTGGAAGATCTTAATTTTTCAATTTTTAATTTCAAACAAACGATTATGAATTCAAAAGTAATAATTGCCGCTGTGATTGGCGGTTTTTCATCTTTTCTCTTGGGTTGGCTCTTTTACGGGATCCTGTTTAAAGAAGCTCTTGCCGGAATGGCTGGTTCAGCTACCAATGTCATGCGTGCTGACAGTGAAATGGTATGGTGGGCTCTTATAGTTGGAAATTTAGTCATTGGCTATTTGGTCGCATTTATGTGGAATAGTTGGGCTGGCATAAGCACATTTATGGGTGGTGCCAAAGCGGGTGCTATCATCGGCTTCCTTTTCAGTTTTGGATGGGATATGTTAATGTATGGAACAACCAATTGCATGCAAATGAGTGGTGCTTTATTGGATGTTATGATATCTACTATCATGTGGGCTATTTCTGCCGGGCTGGTAGGTTGGTGGTTGGGTAGATCTTAAATTTACACACAATTAATTTTTAAACCGTTGGAGTTTTCTTCAACGGTTTTTTTTTATTTCCAATTTGTATCCTTTACAAAAACCAAACCTTTAAATAAAGCAACAATGACTTCTTTTTGATTGCGAACCACTACATCATAGTTACCCAATGTACGCGTTCTGGATATTTCTTTGGCTTCAGCAGTCAAAACATCTCCTTCAAAAATAGGCCTCACGTGATTTACCGAGCATTCAATTGATACAGCATGCTTTCCATGGCTGTTGCATGCAAAAGCAAATGCACTATCGGCTAAAGAAAAACTAATTCCTCCATGCGCCACTCCAAATCCATTCAACATTTCTTTGCGGACTGTCATTTTAATTTTTGAATATCCCAATCCTTCTTCGATTCGCTCGATACCCAACCACAAACTAAATGGATCGTTAAAATACATCTGATCTACAATTTCTGCCACTCTTGTTTTTTCATTCATACTAATAATTTTATTCAAAAGTAATCAATGCATCGTTTATCTATAAATTATAAAATCAAAGACTGCTTATTTCTAAGTGCATTTAGTACCCTTGGGAGGTCCAGAGATATTGATCTATTTAAAATGTAGTAACTTTGATTTAAAGCTCAACGCATCATGAATAAAACTACTTGTATTGTACTTTTAACAATATCCATTGGACTGAATCTCTTTTCCCAGGTAAGTTTTGAAGGAACTTATTCCGGACAATTGAATGGAGATCCTGTAAAATTGATTTTGCAAAAATTAGATTCAAAGCAGTACAAAGGATCTATGGAAGATAGTCAACAGAAATTTATAATCAATGCTGATTTAAAAGCATCACAATTGGTTGGTTTTGCAAATGAGGAATCGATAGGTCTTTCTTTTCAATTTATTGCTAAAATGAATCAGCATCAAATAAATGTTTCCTTGTTTTCGGGAGAAATAGGAATGACAGAGCCTTTGGTATTTGATTTACAAAAAAATCAGCAACAAACTGTATCCAATTCATCCGATCAGCCAGGTGAAAAAATAAGCACAAAGCCCTTAGACTTTAAGTTTCCAAAAGAAGCTCAACACAATCAAGAACTTTCAGGCATTTGGCGGAAAGAAGATCAATACAATTCCGGATTTGGAGACAATTACATGGGTGCCAGTTCAAGTCAGAAGCTAATTTTATACAGCAATGGAAGCGTTGCAGATGGTGGTTCTCAAACTACTATCAGTGGATCAAATTATTTAGGACAAAGCGAAGGAACATTCCAAGCATTGCCCAATGTGTTTTGGTACAATGTATCCAATCAATTGTATCTGGTTTCCATTGAAGAAGGTAAAACAAATACAGTGCATTTAGGAAAGTATTATATCGAAAATGGAGCCATGCTAATCACCAGTAGCAATGGTACAAAATCCTTGTTTTATAAAGAATAGGACTGAAAAATTAAGAATTGTAATTTGTCAAGCCCATTGAAACACGATACCGTTCTTCCTTATAATTTGCATACAAACGATTCATCGTATCAACACAAGTTTGTTTTCCAATTTCCTCACCCCATGCCAATAAACCTTTGGGATAATTAACTCCTTTGGTCATCGCTGCTTCAATATCTTCGAAACTGGCAAGTTTATAATGTAAAGCATCGTATGCTTCATTGATTAACATAACCAGAATACGCCAGGCAATATTTTGAATCAATTCCGGATTGTCCGATTTTGGCAAAGGCATTTCCTTTGAATAATCATAATATCCCTTTCCCATTTTCTTCCCCAACCAATTGGCAGAAACTAAATTGCGTTGGGTAAATGATGGTTTGTATCGACTTTCATAAAAACAAGACTCCCATACCGAATGCGTTACTGCATAATTGATGTCATTGCCAATAAAGTCCATTAATGTAAACGGCCCCATCTTAAATCCATATATGCTGGTCATTGCATAATCTATGGTCGCAAAATCCGCAAATCCTTCTTCATAAATTCGAATGGCCTCTGAATAATAAGGTCGTGCAATACGGTTTACAATAAATCCGGGAGTATCCTTTGCCACCACCGGCCATTTAGACCATGATTCCATAAGTTGTTGTAAGGTTTCAACATGTTTTTGTTCGGTTTGCAATGCCGGTATAATTTCAACCAAAGGCATCAATGGTACCGGATTAAAAAAATGCAAACCAATAAATCGGGATGCTATCTTGCAGGCAGAAGCCAATTCTGAAATACTCAAAGATGAAGTATTGCTGGCGAGTATGCAGTCATTTGAAATAAATGGTTCTAACTTAGAATATACATCTTTTTTTATAAGCGAATTTTCTACAATGGCTTCTATGATCAGTGTACATGTTTCAAAGGATTGCAAATGATCTACAAAATAAATTCTATTCATTACTGCGACTGCATCCTGATCGGTCATTTTAGATTTTTCAACCAGCTTGTTAAATGTTGTCTGCAATTGATGTCGTGCATTTTGCATGACTTTTTCAGATCCATCGTATAAAATGACTTCATGACCTGATTGTGCTGCTATTTGTGCAATTCCTATGCCCATGGTCCCGGCACCGATCACTCCAATTATATTTGTTCTCATGAATTGTATTGCTTATTTGCCTTTAAAAGTTGGCTTTCTTTTTTCAATAAATGCTTGCGTTCCTTCCAGGTAATCTTCCGAGCTTCCTGCTCGTTTTTGATCCCTCAGCTCTGCATTTAATTGCTCCTGTAAATTATTAGTAAAACTTTCATTCAATAATTGCTTCGTTAAAACCAGTGCTTTTGTTGGCATCTGTGCCATTTGACGTGCTAATCTTACAACTTCATCCGTAAACAAATCATCCGCAAACATTTTATAAATCATTCCGGATTGGAGTGCTTCATGAGCACTGCATTTATCACCGGTCATCATCAATGCAGATGCTTTATTCCAACCAATTAATCTGGGTAAAAAAAAGGTACCACCACTATCGGGCACCAATCCTATTTTTGAAAAAGCTTGAATAAAAGAAGCTGATTCACTGGCAACCACCAAGTCACAGGCCAAAGCAATGTTTGCACCGGCCCCAGCTGCCACTCCATTGACCGCAGCAATTACAGGTTTATTCAAATTTCTGATTCTTAAAATAATTGGATTGTAATGTTCACTTAATATTTTTTCCAAGCCTGGACCTTCTGGATCCAGTGCTTCTTGTAAATCTTGTCCTGCACAAAACGCTTTACCCTCTCCGGTAATTACAACACAACGCACTGCATCATTTTCCTGAATTTCATCCAATATTTGGATGCACTCTATGGCCATGCCTCTATGAAATGAATTATAAACCTGTGGGCGATTCAGTTTGATCCATGCTATTGAATCTTCTATATAATACTTGATGAATTCCATATGATCAAATATACGATTAATGACACTTAAAATAATCAAAGGGTTCCTTACAATCCAAACATCGGTAAAGTGCTTTGCATGCAGTAGAACCAAACTCGCTGATTTTTTCAGTATGTACTGACTGGCATCTTGGACATGCAATCTGGATTTCCTTTTCAAATAAGCCCAAACTTCGACCAGCTAATCCAATTGGTGCTGCTATACCGTATTTCTGTAATTTTAACTTCCCGTTTTCAGACATCCAATCAGTAGTCCATGCTGGACTCAAAATGGTTTCAATGCTTAATGGAATATTTTCAACAGCAAATGCAGCTTGTAAATTCATCTCTATCATTTTCATGGCAGGGCAGCCCGTATATGTCGGAGTAATTTGAATTTTTACCAATTCATCCTGGATTTCAACATGCCGAATGATTCCTAAATCTACTACACTCAAAACAGGAACTTCCGGATCCAATACCGTTTCTAATAGTTCGAAAATATGTTCCTTTGTAATCATCTTGTTTTGCAAAATGGATAGCAACAAATCCAATCCTATAAATTACTACCAGGTCAAACCTGGATATGATCGTTGCATGTATTGCATTTCTGTTAAAATAAAACCCATGGCTTCTGTGTGAATTCCTTGTTTACCTCCAGACTGCATCCATTGATTTTCAGGCATAGTCAAAGTGGCTTCAGATATTACTTGCTGCACTTTTTCTTTCCAACTTTTATTAATAGAATTCAGATCTGGAGCAATTGATTCTTGTAGCATAAAGGTTTCATAGTCGGCTGGATCAAACAACTCTCCAGTAAATGACCACAATTCATTTAAAGCTGTTTGAATTTTTTGATGCGAGATTTCGGTACCATCTCCCAATCGGATCATCCATTCAGCACTCCATTTTAAATGATAGGCTGTTTCCTTAACTGTCTTTTCGGCGATAGCTGCTAGTTGCAAGTCACTGCTGTTCTTCAGTTCTGAATAATATGGAAAATGAAAAGCCTCTAAAAGAAATTGTCTGGCAACGGTATAGGCAAAATCAACGTTTGGGTGTTCTGCTAATAAAACATTTTTAAATTCCCGTTCATCTCTCAAAAATGCAAGACGGTCTTCATCTGATTCCGTCAGAGTTGCAATGTATTGATAAAGCAATCTGGAACGACCAATATAATCCAAAGAAATATTGGTCATCGCAATATCCTGTTCCAATACCGGTCCATGGCCACACCATTCACCTAAACGTTGCCCAAGAATCAAAGCAGTATCTGCAAGATAGAGTAGGTAATCAATTTTATGCTGAGAATGAATGTTCATTTACATGTGTTTTACTTCATCCGGCAAATCGTAAAAAGTTGGATGCCTATAAATTTTATCCAATGCCGGTTCAAAAAAAGGATCGCTGTCAACCGGATCTGAAGCACTTATGTATTTAGATTCTACGACCCAAATACTTATACCTTCTTGTCGTCGCGTATATACATCCCGTGCATTTTCAATTGCCATTTGAGCATCTGCAGCATGCAAACTGCCAACGTGTTTATGATTGAGTCCAGATTTACTTCTGATAAAGATTTCAAATAATGGCCAGTTTTTCATCAATCGGTTATAACTAGTTATGCAAATTGTAAATAAAAGTCATAGTAATTCGTAATTCTTAATTGACTCTTCCACTCCTCTTCTTCTCAGCATAGGCAACAGCTGCATCTCGCACCCATGCACCATCTTCATGTGCTTTTACACGATCTCGAAGCCGTTGTTTATTACAGGGACCATTTCCTTTTACCACATTCCAAAATTCATCCCAATTAATTTTTCCGAAATCATAAGATTTTCTTTCTTCATTCCATTTTAAATCCGGATCCGGAATTTTTAAACCAATTAATTCTGCTTGTGGAACAGTCATGTCAATAAAACGTTGACGCAATTCATCATTAGAAAAACGTTTAATCTTCCATTTAATGCTTTGCGCTGAATGGGTAGAATCGCTGTCATTAGGACCAAACATCATAATGCTAGGCCACCACCATCGGTTTAGAGCATCTTGGGCCATATTTTTTTGAACAGTTGAACCCCTACTCAGTGTTAACATAATCTCATAACCCTGTCTTTGATGAAAGCTTTCTTCTTTACAAATCCGGATCATAGCTCTAGAATAAGGTCCATAGGATGTACGACATAATGGAATTTGATTCATGATGGCAGCCCCATCAACCAACCATCCAATTGCACCCATATCTGCCCATGTTAAAGCAGGATAATTAAAAATGGAAGAGTATTTTGCTTTTCCGGTATGCAATTCATTTAACAATTCGTCCCTATCAATTCCCAAGGTTTCGCACGCACTGTATAAATAAAGTCCATGACCTGCTTCGTCTTGAATTTTAGCCAATAATATGGCTTTTCTTTTTAAACTCGGAGCTCTGCTGATCCAGTTTCCTTCAGGCAACATTCCTACAATTTCAGAATGTGCATGTTGACTGATTTGACGAATTAAAGTTTTACGATATGCTTCCGGCATCCAATCTTTTGCTTCAATTCGCTCTTCTCTGTCAATTTTTTCCTGAAAATGTCCTTCCAAATCTATTCGCAACATATGTTTTTATATTATGCTTTTCTAATCAATTTATACTTTGCCGATTACTGGTCAAAATTAACTTCAATCTTGGCCGATTTTGGAAAAGATTGGCAACTTAAGATATATCCATTTTCAATTTCATCGGCTTCCAATCCGTAATTGACCATCATTTCTACATCACCTTTTACAAGTTTGGTTTTACAAGTACAGCAAACACCACCTTTGCAAGCATATGGTAAATTTGCTCCTTGTTTTAACGCAGCATCTAATAAATTATCAGAATTGTAAGCCAGGTTAAATTCAAATGTGCGACCATCCAGGGTCATACGCACTAAACAGTTTTCGGACTCTGCAGTATGATCAAAATGTGGTTTTGGTTTTTGAATTTGGACCCCAAACAATTCCATGTGTATGCGATGCGGATCTACCCCCATTTGTTGTAAACCTTCCCTAAGTTCGAGAATCATCGTTTCCGGACCACACATAAAAAATTCATCAACTTCCTCAACTTTAAAAATTCGCTCCGCAAATCTGTTTAATTTTTCTGCGTTGATTCTTCCATGAAATAATTCTTCTTCTGTCTCTTCTCTTGAAAGTAAAAAATGAAGTGCCAGCCGATTTATATAACGATTCTTAAGTGAAAGTAACTCTTCTAAAAAAATGACTTGTTCTGTACGTTGATTTCCATAAAATAGCAAAACGCTGCTTTTGGGTTCTTCAAATAAAATTTGTTTAATAATACCAATTACCGGAGTAATCCCACTTCCGGCAGCAAAGAAAACATAATTCTTTTCCTGGTCAGGATGCAACTTTGTAAAAAATCTTCCGCCCGGTGCCTGAACTAAAATGCTATCACCAATTTTCAATTGTTGATTTATATAGCAACTGAATGCCCCGTTGTGGACTTCTTTAACAGCAATGCACCATTTTTTTTCATAGGGTGCTGAACACAATGAATATGATCTACGGAGCAGTTGGCCCTGAATTTCGGTTTCCAAACTGATATATTGACCCTGTGTGTATTGAAAAATAGCCTGCAATGAATCTGGAATCGCAAATTCAACACTTACACAATCATCGGTTTCGCGGTTTATATTTTGTACTTTTAACTCGTACAATTCATGTGACATACCGCAAATTTACCATATTCACAGCAGAGTTCAAATAACAAATTCTCAAACGAATTCTAGTTTGAAAATATACAGCAAATTAAAATTTAATCACTGTAAACAGAGGCTTTCCCAAACTTTTCTACCAAAAGGTAATAAAAAATTGCCCGGTATTTATTGCGATTGCTGGATCCAAACTGGGCTATTACTTCAGCCATAGCATCATCAATGGCCTGTTCGTCAGTAATCCCCAATTTTCCATTAAGGAAACTGGTTTTTACCCGATTCAATTCTTCCGGGTCAGAACTGGATACCAAAGCAGCATCGTCGCTGTATAGACTTGGACCAAGTCCTTTTGCAACCTTTGTAAACAAGCCCACATTTACATTCAAACCCAATTTAGTAGCCTCGCCTAGCAGAAAATCTAATTTATCATCAAATGCACTCATAAAATTTTGGTTTATTTGTCCTAAAGTTACTACGAATTGCAATCCAAAGAAAACAATTCTGGAAGAAATTATCCTGTTCAAAAATTGCCCCTTATGCCAACATTCCAAAATTCTGTTTGTCCAATCTTCTTTCAAAAAAACAGAAAAAATAACTACAAACTGGAACCAAACAAAACACTTCGAATGTTGATTTTGCTTTTGCTTTGTAGCCTGCATGGGTTTAATGTTGTTCAGGCACAACCGAAGTATTTTCAACAAAAGCTCGATTACGAAATTCATGTTTCCCTAAATGACCAAACCCATACACTTCATGCCTTTCTTAGATTAAAATACATCAATAACAGTCCGGATGTTTTAGATAAAATCGGATTCCATTTATGGCCTAATGCATATAAAAATCAAAAATCAGAATTTGCAAAACAGAAAATCCGACAGGGGGATCTTAAATTTTATGAGGCAAATGAATCAGAGAAAGGATTTATCGATAGTTTAAATTTTAAAGTAAATGGATTGAATGCAGTGCTGGATCAATCCGGTTTACCGGAAGATATGGCCTGGCTGATTTTACCCCAAATACTGGCTCCCGGAGACAGCATAATTATTGAGACTCCCTTCCGTGTCAAATTGCCTTCCACTGTGAGTAGATTGGGGCATATTGACCAATCCTATCAAATTAGTCAATGGTATCCGAAGCCGGCTGTTTATGATCGAAAAGGCTGGCACCTAATGCCGTATTTGGATCAGGGTGAATTTTATTCTGAATTTGGAACCTTCCATGTATCCATCAATCTTCCTCAAAATTACATCGTTGCTGCGAGCGGTACTCTGGAAAGTGAAAGCGAACGCCAATACATAAATCAACGAATTCAATTTACCAAGGAAGTACTTTCAAATAAACAGCTTGCGGACAGTCTGTTTTTACAGGAGTCTGCATCTCAATTTAAAACAGTGCAGTTTGTTGCTGCAGACGTCCATGATTTTGCCTGGTTTACAGACAAATCCTTTTTAATCCAATACGACACTGTACAGCTAACTAACGTTCGTTTGGTTGCCTGTTACAGTTATTTTAATTCACCGGATTTCTGGGATGAATCTGTTCAATCTGTAAAAAAATCAATTCGATTTTATTCAGAGCAATTGGGAGATTATCCGTATCCGCAAGCCAGTGCAGTCGAAAGTAGTTTAGGGGTCGGTGGTGGCATGGAATACCCTATGGTTACTGTAATTGGCCCAACGTATAGTAAAAACTACTTAGACGAAGTCATTGCACATGAAGTCGGCCACAATTGGTTGTATGGAATTTTAGCAAGCAATGAACGTGCACATCCGTTTATGGATGAAGGGATTAATACTTTTTACGAAAACAAATATGTCCTAACCAGAGAAAACGAATCCATTGCCAATGAAAAAATTAGTTTATTCAAAAAAATTACTGGCAATACCAATATGAGTCAATTGCAATATCAAATTTTTGCAAGACAAGGATTGGACCAATTTCCAAATCAATCTGCCAAACGATTTAGTGAACTAAATTATGGTTTGGACGTGTATTATAAAACAGCCTGGTTTTTTGATTATCTTGAACAGTATTTGGGCAAATCCAAATTCAAAGAAATAATGCAGGCTTACTACGAAGCCTGGAAATTTAAACATCCATATCCGGAAGATTTAAAAGAACTTTTTCTGCAAAAAACAGGAAATGATTTTTCCTGGCTGTATGATAAACTCTTGAGTTCGGATTTCAAATGCGATTATGCGATTTCGAAAATAAAATTGAAAAAAGATTCTGTTTTAGTT
The DNA here is from genome assembly GCA_016787575.1 of Saprospiraceae bacterium. Lineage (GTDB taxonomy): Bacteria > Bacteroidota > Bacteroidia > Chitinophagales > Saprospiraceae > Vicinibacter. The sequence continues at coordinate 114,334 of JAEUUO010000007.1, forward strand.
ACCATCTCCAATAAGAAAACAATTACAGCACCGATCCAAATTGGAATGATTGCCAAAGATTCTGTCCTATATGTAAAATGGATCGACGGATTTAGCGGTATGCAAACAATCAGACTTCCGCATCTCCCGTTTGATTTTATAAGCCTTGACCCCAATCACATTTCACCTGATATACAAGATTACAACAATTACATCAGACCATCTGGCCTGTTTAAAAAAACAGAATCCATAAAATTACACGTGTTGCCTTTAATAGATCAAAATCATCAAACGGATATAGGAATTACGCCTTGCTTAGGATACAATCAATACAACGGTTTTCAAATGGGTGTGTTTATTTCAAAACCTTGGTTTCCCAGTCAAAATTTTAGATTGGATGTATTGCCTTTTTACAGTTTAAAAAGCAAAACATGGAGTGGGCAATCAAAACTTAACTATACATGGTATTCAGCAGATCCATCCATTCATTCCCTCCGGTTAGGGATTCATTTTAAATCGTATGCTTTTAATCAAATAAATGAAACTACCTTAAGTTATTACCAATTCAGCCCGTATTTAAGATTGAATTTCAAGCATCCTGCTTATTTAAATAGAACTTCCAATATTCAATTAACAAGCCACTTTATCAAGGATGAGTATTTACGATTTGATGATAGTTTATCGTCCGTTAGCAATTTATCGACGATATGGCGAAGCGCTTACAAGTTAAACTATTCATATCAACAAAATTCTATTTTAGGAAATTCAGAAGCCAGAATCCAGTTAAATTTTTACAATCAATCTTTGGCATTTGGAGGAATGCAAAAAGTACTAAATCTGGAAATAGAAGTTCAAAAAGAGATACGATTTAAAAAAGACCGCTATTTTTCATCCAGGATGTATATTTCCTGTTATCCATACAACAGTGAACGAAATTCAGACGCAATTTCCAACCGATCAAAACCAACCTCGTATGTAGGCTCCAGCGGATTGTCATTTCAAAATTACCTCGATGGAGAAAACGAGTCCCTGTTTTTTGGAAGATCTGCAGATCATGGCTTGGGAGCGCAACAAATTTTTATTCGTCAAGGTGGATTTAAGTTGAGTCATGGAGCAAGGCAAAGAGATAACATAGGAAACAGCAATCGGTTGGTCGTTTCATTGAATTTAAAAGCAGACCTACCTATTTCAAAAATTGGACGCTTGATTAAGCCCTATTTTGATTTAGGTTATTACGACCAAAAACAAATTGAATCGAAAGCTCGCTTTCTATACAGTGGAGGACTTATGTTAAATTTATTTTACGGTCGTTTCAATGTGTACTTTCCGTTGGTTAATTCCCAATACATAAATACGCTGTACGACTCTGTTGAAAATCATGCATATTGGAATCGAATTTGTTATTCAGTTAATTTACAAATTCCAGAATTCAAAGAACTCCTGCGATTGTTTATGAATTGATGGATGGCCTTCTTTCGAAAGCATTGTCAATCGATAACATCGCATGCATGTATATGAAATACCTGATTGCCAAATATTTTACATTGCCATGGCATTAAATAAATATCATTTATTTACAATGATATTGTAGCTAGCCTTTGGTGTTTGGTTTACCAATCCCGTAATTAATATGCTGTATTTCTTATTTGGCAAGATGTTGAGGTTTGAAATACTGCTGACGACAGTTGCTCCGGATTTAATTGTTATGTCATGTTTTGCGGGTGTCAAACTTGCAAAGAGCGAGACTGATTTATAATTAACACCAGTAGCTAAATCAGCACCTGAACTAATGGACATGGTCATTGGATTGGAGTTTGACGATAAATTGATCAGACGTATATAACCTTTGGTTGTATCCGCAACACTCAAGTCATCTTCATGAATAATAAGTTCTGGAGAAGCTGTTGTTCCAATAGCCATGAGCGAATAATTTTTAGCAGACCCTATATTGAAATTCGAATTGACAACAACCGTATTGGTAAGATTATCGCGCACTTTAAAATTCTGATTTCCACTGTTAATTTCAACATATTGGGTTACACCACCAAATCCGGCAGTGAGAGCAACCAACACAGAATCTTCAACCAAAATGGTACTTAATTTTCCGTCCAGCAATCCATTGATAAACAGGAGTCTGGATGGTTTTGAAGGTCCATCATCGGAAGACCCACAGCTAAATAAAGTAAAAACGATGCAAAGAACTACAACAGTTGTAGTAAAAACTGAATTTTTCATAGTACAAATAAATTTAATTATAAAAACTTGTCAGAAAATAAGTTTGCCTTAAAAGAGGCAAATGCAAGAAATAAATATTGAAATAGGGCGAATGCTTCTGTAAATATACAACAGCCACAAACTAAACGCACATGTTTTTTTAATAGTATTTAATAAACAGGCTTTTGTAGATTTGAATTAAAATAATTGATATGGGTATATTCAGAAGAACAAACGATGGAGGTTCTTTAAGTCAAATGGGTTTGGGGAATTCCAGGATTGGAAGCACCCTTATACTGGCCATCATTATAGCAGGTTTTTCCTACTTTAAATATTGTAGCACAAAGACTTACAATGAATATACCGGAGTATACCAACATGTTGGAATTAGCCCCGAACAAGAAATCGCATTGGGTTTAAATTCAGCTCCAGCTATGATTCAACAACATGGTGGATTGCATCCTGACCAGCGAGGTCAGGATTTGGTTAAACAAGTTGGCCAAAAGTTGGTACAAAGCACTATTGCCAGTAAAACACCTTACCAATATGACTTCCATTTATTGGCAGATGAAGAAGTTATAAATGCATTTGCATTGCCAGGTGGCCAGGTTTTTATCACAGCTGCTCTATTTAATAAATTGAAAAATGAAGATCAGTTGGCCGGGGTATTTGGCCATGAAATAGGCCATGTCATTGCCCGTCATGGTGGAGAGCGGATAACCCAAACCGAACTTTTTGAGGGTTTATCTGGAGCAGCGACGGTAGCTACCGGAGATTATTCCACTGGACAGGGAGTGGCTGCATTGTTGAATCAATTCTTTTCTATGCCCTATGGTCGGGATCAAGAATTGCAATCCGATGAAATTGGCGTGAAACTCATGTTGGATTCCGGGTACAATCCGGAAGAACTGATTGGGGTTATGGAAATTTTAAAGGCAGCTGGAGGTCCAAATAGGACTCCAGAACGATTAAGCACCCACCCAGATCCTGAAAACAGGATCGAAAGAATTCGAGAAGCCATTCAAAAATATAAAAATAATTCAAATTAATAATTTAATTAATGTATATTAATTTGTTTATAAATTAATTATGAATATATATTTTTTATAATACAAAATGAGTTTTATTATTTCGAATCCTTTGAAAACAATAGAATAATTGTAAATTTGCACCTCCATTTTCTAATTGGATCGGTAGTTCAGTTGGTTAGAATGCCGCCCTGTCACGGCGGAGGTCGCGGGTTCGAGTCCCGTCCGGTCCGCAAAAGCCTCACTTCTTTAGTGAGGCTTTTTTTATTTATACCGTTTTTTGTTTACATGATTATAAGTAAACAAAATGACAATTTAATAAAGACTTCATTCCTGAATCATTGGTTAATTGCAAAATCTCTGTGTTTATAAAAACGCATTTTGAAATTACAATACAACAATAGCCCATCTAAATTCTACTAAACATCCTAAATGCAATAAGCAGAAATTAGAATTCCATTTTTATAATAGTGATGCGTTTGAATTACGAATGCTTGGATTTATAGTACTTCTGCTCCAAGTATCCTATTTGTGAAGTCTTCTAATTGGTTTTATAAAGCCTGGCAATTGCTTAAATTTTACAATAGCTCTACAAGCATAAAATACAAAAATCGGATTGATGAAATGAATGCCGTAAATTCTTAAAACTTACAGAAAATAGGCAACATGACAGATATCATTGAATAAACTGACTCCTATCATCACTAATAAAGATATTGAAAACTAAAATTGTGAAAAATTAACTATTCAAAATTAAATTATTTAATATGAAATCAAAGGTATATTTCTTTATGGCGCTATTAACAACAGCACTAATTTATTGGACTTGCACGCACGATGATGACAACATTACACCATCAGGTCCGAAAATAACCAGGGGTACACATGTTCATTTACCTGGCAATCTCACAACCGGAAATCCAGAAGAATGGAAATTTGACAAAGTGCACTCCAGTGTTCTATGGCAAACAAGATATGTTGGTGCATCTGGTTTGCTTACAGGACGTTTTAATCAATTTGGTTTGCACGATGTAACAGATGCTAAGGCTATCAATTATACCGTTACAACCCAACCACTTCCAGATACTTCATGGGCATTCTATGAAAACGAACCCACTAAAAGTTATTTTAATGGATATGTGCAAATCAATACATCAAATACTGGTGAACCTGGAAGAGATGCTGGTTGCAACGTAGCAGGTATGGGGACTGTTGCTATCGTAACAGGTACACAAAATCTTACTCCACAAAACTTAGCTAAAATCAAAACCAAAGAGATCAAATTTGATCCTGCCAGCAATGGATATATTGTAACGCTTGATTTAACTTATCAAGGAAAATTAACAGCACCATTAACCAAAACCATCCCAGCTAAATTGAGCTATATCCCAAGACAAACAGTACAATTTGGAACTGCTGCAGCCTACGATGTCTTTGGATTGCAACTAAGTTTCCAATTTAATTGCAGAGATTATGGAATTACCAGTACCAGTATTGCGGACATAATAGAAATTCAATGCAATGCTAATTTTCATAATAAATAAATCCAAAACCTAGTAAAATGAAAAGTCAATATAAAAAACTGGCTACTTTAATTCTTCTTGGATTCCTTATCATAGGTTGCTACGAAGATGTAATTAGCCCCGAACGTGACCCTGATGGACCGCCACAATCTGTAAGCTTTAAAAATGATTTAGCTCCTCTTCTTAAAGCAAAATGTACAGCTGTCGGATGCCATGTAAATGGAGCACACAAACCCTATTTGGAAGATGAAAGTTTATCATTCAGAAATTTAACCAGCGGCGGATTTGTAAATACTTTGCTGCCAAAGGAAAGCATTCTTTATAAACAAGTCAACGGTGCAATGACGGAGTTTATACCATCAAAGGCTGATAAACAATTGATATATGACTGGATTCGAAACGGAGCACCAAATAATTGATACAAAAACGAAAATTATGAAAGCAAATAAAATCAATATTATAAAATTGGGTTTCGTGATTTTAAGTCTACTAGGTTGCTTAAACTGGATCAAGGCTCAAGAATTAGAAACCAGTGTTGAGAAGGCACCTCGCAAATATGTAAAAAACACATTTGAAAGTGTTTGGCTTATTGACAACCAAACCGTAATGGTTCCCTACAAAGGTACCTTTGAATTTGACATCGCGCATCGATTTGGAACTGTAAATAATGGATTTGAAGATCTGTATGGTCTTTTCGCTCCTTCCAATATACGATTTGGTGTCAGTTATGCACCGATCCAAAATTTAAATGTTGGATGCGGATTGACTAAAGAACGCATGATTTTAGATGGAAGTATAAAATATGCCATATTGAAACAAACTCAAGATAGCTGGACCTTTCCTGTTAGTATCAGTTATTACGGTAACATGTCCTATGATTTAAAAGAAGATCCGGATAAGAGTCTATACAAATATGAAACAGATAGGCTTCGATTTTTTAATCAGTTAATAATAGCCCGGAAGATTACCGATAAACTTTCGCTTCAGGTAGCGCCCAGTCTGTCACATCAAAATTTTGTAAACGGATATTATTTTCAGGTCAATGACTCAACAAAAGAAATTCGCAATGAAATGAATCACAATCATTTTGCAATTGCCTTTTCCGGTAGATACAAACTGACTGAATCAATTGCCGTAATGGTAAACTACGATCAACCTATAACCAAGCATACCATTAACAACCCAAATCCAAATCTATCATTTGGTTTTGAATTTAATACAAGCGGGCACTCCTTTCAGATATTTGCAGGAAATTATGCCTATTTAAATCCACAACGAAACAATATATTTAATAAAAACAATCCAATTGATTATAAAGATGTCAATAACAATACTGTAAAAGGCGGAAATTTTCTTATTGGCTTCAATATAACAAGGCTATGGAATTAAATAGTTAAAATTAATTATACCTAATTGTAAGTCAGTTTCATTATTAAAAAACCCCGGACTAAAAATATTCCGGGGTTTTTATTTAATATTAGAGTGATATAAATTAACGCTGGTAGTTTTATCCAATTTTTTAATTTTACCATCTTATATTTCATTTATCTGATGATGTTCAATCTATAAGCAACTAATAATTTGTAAAATGAGTCTTGCTAAATTCAAAAAATTATACAATTATCTTCTATGGATATTGAATGTAATTATGATTATTGCCTGCGATAGTAAAAGTAAAAACACCAACAATGAAAACTTAACTAAAAAACCAATATATCACAAACCTCAGTCGAATTTTTCCGATAGCCTCATAATTAAAGGTGTCGCTGCTGTTTTCTACTATCCTGATTCTGCCCAGCTTAAAGCAATCAAGTCAATTACAGACCCGAAAATACTTGATGGAACTTTGCATGAACTTGAATATCAATTCAAATATTCTCATAAAATCATAAAGGCTAACTGGAAAGAATTGACAATTATAGAAGCCCAAAATGTACGATTTCTTGTTTTCAAAAATGAAAAAGGTAAGGACCATACCATCGACTTAAATAACTATGATGATCCATATGGTTTGTTTGTATATAATGGAAAAAAGCTCCCAATCTTAATTGATATGACCAATTTAGAGCAAGGCTTATATTACTATCTTAAGAAGTAATCTATTCAAATGATGCTTTTAATAATTTTGAATACACTCCGTCGTGCTGAAATTTAAATTTGAAATTATTTTTACGTTTCTCCTAGCATTGCTTGGTTTGTCAATTTATTCTTACAAGCACATAACATACAATTTTAGCATTCAACAATTTTTTCCTCCACATAATTCTGATACAAAATTCTACAATCAATTTTTAGAAACATTTAATGCGCAGGTAGATGAAAATGCACTTGTTATTGCTATTCCAGGAAATTCAGGAATTTTTAATAGAATTTTTCTAAATAAGCTGGATAGCTTGTGCAAATTTTTAGAAGCCCAGGATTGCATTTCAAAAGTATATTCAATTACAAATTTAAATGTCATCTATTTTACCAATTCGGAATTTAATGCCCGACCTTTAGTTCACTTAGATAGACCCGATCTATATGCGCAAGATTCTGCCTATATATGCGCTTCACCGGAATATTATAAACTATTTATATCCCGGGATCAAAAGGCATGTGCTTTAACTTCATTTTTCAAAACTAAACTCCCTGTTTCGGAATTTAGCTTTTTTACAGATAAACTAAAAAATGAGTTGTTTAAATTGGGTCTGGACCAAGCACATTTGATTTCTTCTCAAGTGATTGAACAATCAATTATTCAACAATTTAGGCAAGAAGGAATCAGATTTTTGTTGATTTTTTCGCTATTCATAATGTTGAGCTGGATAATTATTTATAAATCAATTAAAACACTTATTATACCAATTGCAACAATTACAATTAGCTTAATAATAGTTTTCGCTTGCATGACTTTATTTAATTACCCCATTACTATTTTTAGTAGTATGTTGGTTATTTTAATAATTGCAAGTGGAATCTCAGCTGCGGTACAACTCTATCCAATTACAACAAACGTGGAAGAATCGAAATTAGATCACATGTTTTCTTTTTCAAAATTTCAGGTAGAAAGAAAAGCGATTGTTGTCGCTACACTAATTAAAGTCTTTTGTTTTTTCTTATTAATCGTTTCAGGCATTAAACCACTTCAAATTTTTGGATTGTGTGCCGGCATTGGAATTTTATTGTTATTAGCAATGAATCTTTTGATGGAATATGTAATTCCTTTGGAACGTGCAAAAATCCTAAAAAAATCAACAACAGATCAATGGATTTTATTTTTTAACAAGTTTTATGAATTTCTATTCAAATATAAAACTAACGTATTGTATGCCACTTTAATTCTATTGGTTAGTTCCTCCTTTTTCATTTGCAGGGTCCACTTAAATAGCAACTTTATCAATGATATACCTAAGAATCTTTCAGTAACTCAGGATGTAGATTTTATTTCAAATAAATTTGGCGGTAATCATCCTGTTGAATTAATACTTACAAGTAAAATAAACAATGAAAGTTTCTACGAGCTTTCCACCTTAAAAAAAGCAGATACCTTAATACGTTATTTGGAAGATTCCTGCAACATCCATTTAATAAGGTCAGCCATATCGCTCATTAAGGCTACAAACAAAGCATATCAGGGAGGAAATCCCAAAGATTTCCAATTACCAAATGATCAAACAATCTTAAATTCCTATCTCCAAAATATTTTACAAACCCAGTATGCTGATGATTTCAGACGCTATCTATCTGCTGATGGTCAACAATTAAGGATTAGCGGCATGAGTGCCAACAATCATGGCGAGGAAATGCAATGGCTTCAGAATAAAATTGATCAAGCCACTACATTTAAATCATTTCACATTCAACAAACTGGAGCAGCATATGCAATGAACTCGATACCAAAAGCACTAATTGATAATTTTTTACTGGTCTTTCTAATCGGGTTCATTTTACTTTTAATTGTGGTTTGGATTCCTTTTAAACGCTTGGAGATTATCCCAATTACAATGATTCCAACGCTTTTCTCCATCGCTATTATGCTTGGGATTATGGGAATACATGGGATAAACTTAAATGCAGAAACGGTACTTCTTGTATTCATTTCATTTTGCATTTCAATTGATTATTCCATTCAATTAATGAATCGGTTCAAATCTGAGCTTCAAAATGGCCTTGACAAGCACAGTTCAATCCAATTGGCTTTTATCAATGGAGCTAAGCCTTTAACAATCAACACGTTAATTTTAACAATTGGATTCATTTGTGTTTTGTTTTCAAAATTCGAAACAAGTTTTAATACGGCCTTATTCCTCGGTTTAAATACGGTATTAGGCTTTATTGGCAATGCAATTCTGCTACCAATATTGCTTTCTAAATACTTTAACATTTTAAATGATAATAAATCCCATTGATAAATATCATAAATCAGAATGCTAGGGATCAACAGGCTGCTTGGAGAAGCATGCTACCTTGCATATATAATGAATTATTTGACTTATTTATTAAAAATTAAATGTTATCTAAAATGAAAAATTTATTAAAAAGCGCCCTTTTTCCACTTATTTTAACAGGTGTTTTTATATTCTTTTCCCAAAAATCTTTTGGCCAAAATGCCTGGAATGCGCCAGCAAAAGCTGGGAGTGTTGTGAATCCCATTAAGACCAGTCCGGCTTCTATTGCTGCAGGAAAATCTTTGTGGACCAGACATTGCCAGTCATGCCATGGTAAATCCGGTTTGGGTGATGGATCCAAAGCAGCACAACTTAAAACAGAACCCGGTGATTTTACAATTGCAAAATTCCAAGGTCAGAGCGATGGTTCCATTTTTTATAAAACTATGGAAGGAAGAGAAGATATGCCAAGTTTTAAAAAGAAAATACCAGACCCTGATGATATTTGGAATTTGGTAAATTTTATCAGAACCTTGAAAAAGTAATACTATTTAGAACTGCTGCCGGCATTTAACCGGCAGCCTCTTTTATTTTAATTAGCATTTTCCTCACAATCAAACAAAGCTTTGATTGAATTGCTTTCCATTAAATTATTTATATCATGGTCTCCATTAAAAATAGCATTCCCAGAAAAAAATTCATTGCTTGGACTGGTGGCTTTCTGTTTTTATTTACAGCATTTAAACTGAATTTGTTTTCTAAAAAGCAAAAACATAGCATCAAGTTTCTTACTGAAGATGGTAAACTGGTTGAGGTAGATCCGAAACATCTTAATAAAAAAGGAAGTAAAATTTATACTTCAGACATCTATTCTTGGATTAAACACAAATAAATTAAAACAAGCTAAGCATGGACAATAATAAATCACAAACAAGGAGAGAATTTCTTGGAGGGAGTCTGATTTCTGCATTAATGTTGAGTTCATGTGATCAAAAGCCGCATGCTTTTATGACCGATGAACCAATTTTGCCTTCAGGGGACTTGGTAAAACTACTTTCCGTAGATGGTGAAATTATCGAGGTAGATCGTGCATTTTTAAAACCTGTGCCTGACATAACTCCTGTTACAAATGAAGAAGCAAGAATTGGAATTGAAGGGAAAAAATTTGTAATGGTGATTGATTTATCTCGTTGTAAAAATCTTAAAAAATGCCAGCAAGCATGCAATCATGTTCATCATGTACACCCCAGTCAAAATTGGATTAAAGTATATTCTATGCAGGAAGCCGAGCATACCGCACCCTATTGGCAACCAACCACCTGCATGCATTGTGACGAACCTCCTTGTGTAAAAGTTTGTCCGGTAGATGCAACTTTTAAACGAAAAGATGGGATTGTTTTAATAGATAGTAATCGGTGTGTTGGGTGTCGTTTTTGCATGGCTGCATGCCCCTATTCTACAAGGGTATTTAATTGGGAAGAACCTGATATACCATTAGAAATTGCTCAGCAAGCTTATAATTGTGAAACAAGTACCCCACAAAAAAAAGGTACCGTTGGTAAATGTGATTTTTGCCCCGATGCCGTTCGAAAAGGTGAGTTACCTCATTGTGTTTCATCGTGTCCAAATGGTGTCTTTTTTTTCGGAGACCTTGTAGAAGATTCAGTTACAAATGGATCAGAAACGGTTCGTTTTTCTGAATTAATTAAAGACAAAGCCGGATATCGATTGATGGAAGACTTGGGTACCAAACCAAGTGTTTATTACCTGCCACCTGTTAGCAGAAACTTTCCGTACGAAAGTGGCTTAGAAAATCAAGCGCCTGCAAATTCCCATTCACATTAAATCAAAATTATGAATGTAGTTACGGTTTCAAAGACAGAACAAATTATAAAAGATATCCAACCCAGACCTTTTGGTAAAGTTGGTAAAATTTGGCTTGGTTTCCTTATTGCTATTTGCATTGTGGGAAGTTACGCCTACTATTGTCAACTCCGAGATGGATTGGTCGTTACGGCTATGGGTGACTATGTTTCATGGGGAATCTATATTTCAAACTTTGTTTTTTTTGTAGCCATAAGCTTGGTAGGTTCATTGATTACTGCCATTTTCCGTTTGGCAAATATCCATTGGAGTACACCCATCACCCGAATTGCCGAAATTATTGCGGTAAGTGCAATTTTCTTTGCATCGCTGATTATCATAGTAGACATGGGACGACCTGAAAGGTTGTACAATTTATTCTTACATCCCAGATTGCAATCACCAATCATTTGGGATGTTGTTGTAATCGGGACTTATTTTATAATTAGTTTATTGCTCTTATATCTTCCACTATTACCTGATATAAAAATATTGTTAAAGCAGAGCAAAGAAATGCCAGGTTGGATGCGAAAATTTTACAGCTGGTTGGGTTCTTTTTGGACAGGAAGCAAAGTTCAAAAACAAATTAACAACCACAGTATTAAAATTTTAAGTATTATGATTATCCCTGTTGCTTTTTGCATTCATACAGTTACATCCTGGTTATTTGCAACTACTTACAGGCCCGGATGGGATAGCACGAACTTTGGTGCCTACTTTGTGTCCGGAGCTTTTCTTGTTGGAGCTGGCGGTGTAGTAACAGCGATGTATGTATTTCGTCAGATGTATCAGCTCAGCGATTACATAACAGATAAACATTTTGATAGAATGGGCAAAGCGGTGGTATTGTTGGCATTTTTATATTTATACTTTAACGTCAATGAGTATTTGGTACCAGCTTTTAAAATGAAAAAACCAGAAGAAATCCATCTTACCGAGTTGTTTTCAGGGCATTTTGCACCTATGTTTTGGTTTGCAATTATTGTTGGCATGTTGTTACCAATTGCTATATTAATAACCAAATCAGGAAGAAAACCAATGATGGTATTTATAGCAGGAATAATGGTTGTTGTTGGTGCATGGTTTAAAAGGTATCTCATTGTAACACCCACTTTATTGCATCCCTTTCTGCCAATGCAGGATGTTCCTGATAAATTCAGAACCTATTTTCCGAGTTGGCACGAATGGGCTATTGCATTTGGCTCACTTGCTGGTGCCCTCTTGGTCATTACTTTATTTGCGAGAATATTTCCTGTCATACCTATTTATGAAACTATAATTGGCGAAGATGAAAACGAAGAACATCTTATTTAATTTGAGCATTGTCTTGTTTTTTGCAACAAGTTTGTTGTGTGCTTTACACAGCCAGTCAGATTCAATTGCTCCTGTGGTAAAAAAGAAAGCGATTCTCAAACTAAGCTATTTTAGTGTGGAGAATCAAATTCAGTTCTTGAATTTCAAGGGCTTGATTAAAACAAAAGATAAATTAGAGCCTATTGCTTACCGTCCAATACATTTATACATAAACGAGGCTTCTGATGAAAAAAACAAAATTGGAGACTTTGTCACCAATGACCAAGGTAGAATTCAATCTGTAATAAGTCCTGTATTTGCGGATGTATGGAAAACAAACAATCCCATTACATTTATCGCAAGACTTGATTCAGTAGATGAAATGGGTACACTAGAAACAGAAACTGAAATTACCAAAGCAAAAATTAAATTGGATACCCTTTTTGAAGATGAAATGAGAAAAGTTGTTGCACATGTATATACTTTAGAAGATACCAATTGGATTCCGGCAAAAGACGTTGAGATAAAAATTGGAGTTCAAAGGCTCGCTTCTGTGTTGCCTATAAATAAAGAGGCAAGTTTAACAACTGATTCAAGCGGACAAGCCGTTACTGAATTTGTTTTGGATTCAATTCCGGGAGATGTCAACGGCAATATTCAATTAATTGCAAAAATAGAAGACCATGAATTGTACGGAAATTTAGAAACCAAGTTTCAAGTACCCTGGGGCAAATCAAGTCATTTCGTTAATTCCCATTTCGAAGGCAGAAGTTTGTGGGCTCGAGGAGATAGAGTACCCATTTGGTTGGCATTTTTGGCTTATACTATTATATTTTCCGTTTGGGGAACTTTGATTTATCTGATAATTCAAGTTTTAAAAATAAGACGAGTCGGATTAGAAAAACACTAACATATAAGTAAATATAATAATATATATAATATTTTAAAATAATACATTATAAGGTATTATACAAAAAGTAGTCTGATAATAATATTCTCCGCCGACTTTCCTTTAACTTGGCTTTTCAAACAAATATGATTGATTACGGCTGAGATGCCATAAAATTTTGATTTTATGATATTTATGGATTTTGAAAAGCCTCTGGAAATACTTTTTGGTGATCTGGAAAAACTTAAGAAAATTGCGAAGGACAGCGACATAGACATGTCCGAAAAAATTAAAGAGTTAGAGTTAAAGATTTCAGATAAGCGCAAAGAAATTTACAGCAATTTAACTGGTTGGCAGCGTGTGAGTTTATCCAGACATCCAAACAGACCTTATACCCTTGATTATATTAAATATATTTGTTCAAAATTTATCGAACTGCATGGTGACCGCAATGTAAAGGATGATAAGGCAATAGTAGGAGGGCTTGGTAAAATAGAAGATCAAACGGTAATGATCATCGGACATCAAAAAGGAAATACTACAAAAATGCGTCAACTGCGAAATTTTGGTATGGCTAACCCAGAAGGATATCGCAAAGCTTTACGCTTGATGAAACTCGCACAAAAATTTAAAATTCCTGTTGTTACTTTAATTGATACGCCAGGTGCTTATCCTGGAATTGAAGCAGAAGAACGCGGACAGGCAGAAGCCATAGCCCGAAATTTATTTGAAATGGCTCAATTGGAAGTTCCGATTGTTTGTTATATCATTGGCGAAGGCGCATCCGGAGGCGCATTGGGAATTGGTGTAGGGGATCGCGTATTTATGCTCGAAAATACTTGGTACACTGTAATCTCTCCGGAATCCTGTTCTTCAATTTTGTGGAGAAGTTGGAATTTTAAAGAGCAAGCTGCAGAGGCACTTAAACTGACAGCCGACCACATGAAAGAATTTGGATTAATCGATGGCATTGTTTACGAACCAATTGGAGGTGCACATTCAGATCCGGAAAACATGGCCTCCTTATTAAAAAATCATTTGCTTAATCAAATTAACGAATTACAACAAATACCAATACCTAAACTTTTAAATCAGCGAATTGACAAATACAATGGAATGGGTAAATTTATAGAAGAACCCATTAACAATTAACCAAACTGAAAATTCGCCAGTGTTAAATTTTTAAAAACTAATATAACTATGAATACCAATTACCAGTTTTTAAGCGGAACCGGAGTAGCTTTAATTACACCGTTTACAAAAACAGGACACATTGATTTTGATTCATTAAATCTTGTAATAAATCATTGCATTCATGGGGGCGTAGAATATTTAGTTAGTATGGGCAGCACCGGAGAAGCTGCCACTTTAAGTTTTGATGAACGTTTGGAAATCATATATCATACTGTTAAAGTTTGTGCGGGTCGAGTCCCAATTCTTGCGGGCATTGGTGGAAATAATACTGCAGAATTAATACGTGAATGCAAACTTCTCAATCCGGAAGGATTGTCTGGAATCTTATCAAGCAGCCCGGCTTATAATAAACCAAGTCAGGAAGGCATTTACAGGCATTACATGGAATTGGCTGAACACTCCAGTCTTCCTATTGTAATATACAACGTTCCGGGTAGGACTGCCTCAAATATAAGCCCTGATACATGTTTGCGTTTGGCATATGCTTCTAATAAGTTTGCAGCCATTAAAGAAGCCTCTGGAGACTTGGCACAGGCCACAAAAATTATTAAAGATAAACCAGCACATTTTCAAGTACTTTCTGGTGATGATCCATTGGCTTTGGCTATGATTGGCATTGGAGGAGCAGGTGTAATTTCTGTAATTGCCAATATTTATCCTTGTATGTTTTCAAATATTATACGATTTGCCTTAAACGGTGATTATACAAAAGCGCAACATTTAAATTTAAAATTATTTGATTTGCATAAATGGCTTTATATTGACGGAAACCCTTCTGGTGTTAAAGCTGCAGCACATCATTTGGGGTTATGTGAAAATAACTTAAGATTGCCTTTGGTTCCGATGAGTGAAAATCACTTTGCTAAATTAATTGAAGAACTTGAAAAAATAGGACCAGACGCTTGAATTAATTAAATTAGCAATTATTTAATAATTTGATAATCTAAGCCAAACATAGCATTAACATTTACTGGGCTAATTTTGCAGATACCAATGCAATGCGCCCTATTCAATGAAATTAACAATAGATACAATTCGGCATCAGGTTAAACTAAATGATGCCCTTCTATCCGATTTAACAAAACGAGAATTCCAAATTTTAAATTTTCTTTGTGAAGAACCGGGAAGGGTCTATTCCAGAAATCAAATTTATAGCAGAATATGGGAAAGACAGACCAACACCAATGATCGAACTGTTGATGTCCATATAGTACAATTAAGGAAGAAAATTTCAAAACAACTCATTAAATCCATCAAAGGAGTCGGTTATAAAATCACATTAGATCCAAAAGACATACAAATAATTAAATGAAAGAATCGTCGTGTTCAATCATTTGATTAAACGATTCAACTGTATCCTCCTTAAACTGAAATCTTCTCCTTAAATACAAGAAATCCAACTCATCATAGCGGAATATAGACCAACATCCCTCTTTAAATTCCAAAGCACTCATATTTTCCACCCAATCACCTGAATTATAATATTCAATGGTTTTATTCTCATTAATTCTCTTTTCCATTTTTGGAATGTGTATGTGACCACACACAACTGCATCCACTTCCAATTGCTTTCCGTAATTTATTGCTGCTTCCTCGAAAGAGTGAATAAATTGAATGGCATGCTTGATTTTTGTTTTAATTCGGTGCGCAAATGATATACGTTCCAATCCAAACCGCAATCGCAGTCTGTTTAAAAATGTATTAAACCGAATCAGTGTATCATAACCCAATCCACCCAAATGCGCAATAAAAGGAGAGACACTAACTGAATAATCAAATACATCTCCGTGAAAAAATAAATATGTTTTACCATGCAATTTCAGATGCAACTGATCCTTGAAAAAAATATTTCCAGTATAAAATGGTGCCAGATTGCGTATAAATTCATCATGATTACCGGATAAATAATAAATCTTAGTACCTTCCATGGCCATTTTCATAATTTGAAATATTACTTCCAAATGACTTGCAGGAAAATATTTTCGCCTAAATTGCCAACCATCAACAATGTCTCCGTTTAAAATTAAAATTTGTGGTTTAACAGACTGTAAATAAAGAAGCAATTCTTTAGCTTGACAACCAAAAGTTCCCAAATGAACGTCTGAAATTACAAGCACATCAACTTTTCTCTCCATATTTAAATTTTAAAAATCTGCTCAAAATTGAATTAAAATCATCATTTATATGCTAATATTGTCTGGTGTCCAAATGAATTTAAACCCATCTCCCTTATCCAGGAGCGTCCCTCCTGGTTACTTACAAAACACATATAATCCTCCTTTTCATAATCTATTAATAGGAAGTCTAAAACGGTTGGAACAATATCAACCTGAACTGGACTTCTTCGGCATGATGGAGAAGTATATGGATTGCAATCATCGTTTATGTTTCCATAATCAGTAGCATGAATATTCGAATGATTCATTCTATCACTGTAAGCAATCCAAATAAGTTTACGCTCTGCAGGTGATAAGCCTCCATGTGAAAAACCTTGCCCACCGTGATCTGTTGTTATTATTATCAGCCAATCCTCATCCATGTATAAAGGACGGCTGTGAATTGCTTTCATTAAAGCACCTACTGCTCTGTCAATTTGTTCGATTGACAATAAATAAAAAGGATTCCAGGTACTAAATCCAGAGAGATGTCCAATTAAATCTACAGCACCAAAATAAACAAAGTGAAAATCTAAAATTGAATTTTGCAACCATTTGGATGATTCTCTTTGAGTTTTCCATGTATTTCCAATCTGACCACTTAACATTTCATCCCAATCTTGATTAATACTGACATCAAATAACTTATTCCATTCCATATACATACCAAACTTAAGATTCGGATTAAATTTCTTGGCTTGAACTGGCAGCATAGGATAGTCTTTATAATTTGATCCAGAAAATGAATTATCTAAAACGCCATGCTTATCATGATAGACGCCACACAATATACTTGACCATGACGGACCAGAAATTGTAATGTCCTGATGCCAGGAACTACATGTACCAAAGCCAATTAATAGCAAGGATTTAATATTTGGAGTGTTTGCTTTCATCAAAGCATCAGAACGCAATCCGTCAATTCCAATCAACAATACTTTGCGATTTTCTGCATTGGAAATCCCAACTGCAACTGTTAAAAATAAATAAATAATTAAACAGGGTTTCATTAAAATCGGTATTTAATAACAAAATTACAGCTCACCGTAAGATAAAAGCGATTGAACATATTATAGAATTATTAAATATTAAATAATGTAAAGGAAAAATAAAGTTATCATTATCAAATTGTAAAATAATTGAATACCACTTAACAGTGCTATTGTTTACTATTAATTTTGGAAAAATAAATTTCTAGATGGATCGAATCCAAAAGTCCTATTTTATCTCAGATCAAGACGCAAAAAGACTAAACATAAAATCAGAAAATTGCATTATTATTTGTAATCAAACTGAACCGCCAACAATTATTGGTAATTTAATTGAGGAATTACAAATTCACAACAAAGAAATCAATTTTACCATAATCAATGAAAAAATCTTAAACAGTTTACTCGCTGAAGAAAAATCCGATTCCAACATAAAGAATATAAAATCTGATTCACCACAAAAACATGTAATGATTCTGCCAATTGCTGTAAATCAATTTAAAATCTTCTCAAATTGGCAACATCTGGCTACTAAAATCCGATCTGAGAATAAATTTCTTCAAAAAATGATTAACGACAAATATAATGTTGTGTTATGCCATGTGATCTCAGAAAAGTCAAGCAATTTTGAACAATTTTTACATCAACATAATAGCACGATAGCATATAATTTAAACGTTAAAAATAATTCAGTCAAAAGTATAATAAGAGTCAGCAATATAATTTATTCAAAAGAAATTCAGAATATCTCAACATTTCAAGAGCAAAAAAGATATCTTGTAACTCGCTTAAAATTATTAGAAACAAGCACAAAAACAAATAAGTTAAAAAATATAGCCGAACGGATCTCAAACAATAAAATATTACCTGAAGTTATTAAGCCTATTTCCATAGCATCACTTGAAAAAGAAATTAAAGCATTACGTTTAGAAAATAAAGTGCTGGAATGGAATGAATTCGAACTTTTTCTGGCTGACTTTAATAAAATGCCAAATTGCATGCTGGAAATCGGACGTTTGAGAGAAATCACATTTAGAAATGCACAAGAAGGTTCAGGCCTGACAATTGATTTAGATAGTTATGATCCTCTTTACAAACATTTATTTATATGGGATAAAACGAACTTAAAAATAGTGGGTGCATACAGAATAGGCGAAGGACATAATTTAATTCCTGGTTTTGGTAAGAAAGGTTTTTATATTTCAACTCTGTTTAAAATTAAAAATGAATTCATTCCAGTTTTGGCAGAAAGTGTAGAATTGGGAAGGTCATTTATAATTCCTGAATATCAAAAATCAAATCATTTGCTTATGCTGATGTGGAAAGTACTTTTTGAATATATAATTTCAAATCCAAAAAACCGATATATCATCGGTCCAGTTAGCATCAGTGAAGCTTATTCTAAAATCAGTCGTTTGTTGATAGTAGATTATATGACAAAATACTACTTACATAATGAGTTTAATCAATACATCAAACCCAGAAAGCCTTTCAGATATATAGAAATAAAAAAAACAGAAACAATAATTGTCAGAAATTTCGAACATGACATAACAAAATTTGATCAACTAATATCCGAAATACAAGCAAATGGGATGAAACTCCCTGTTTTGTTAAGGCAATACATCAAACAAAATGCTAAAGTACTTGCCTTTAATCGGGATCCAAAATTTCAAAATGTTCTTGACTCATTACTTATATTGGATTGCCAGGAAATTAACCCTGAATTCAAGCAACTAATTAAGTTGCAGGTTAATCATGCAGATTAGTATTTAATCCTTCTTTTTGAGTTCCAAATTATCACTTCAAATAATGAGTCTTTAAAGAGATTTATACTTCTTTAAATAAAGGACTGGAAAAAATATCAACCCAAGAATTGCAGTAAATTCTTTGCGATAAATAACAATTAGATCGATTAAATTAAAAAGGGGGATCTAAATATTAGATCCCCCTTTTTATGAAGATAAAGCGATACCTATTTTACAATTAGCTTTCTTGAACTAATTCCATTTGTTGTGATTAATTTAATAATTAACGCTGTCCCACCTTGGATTTGATTCAAAGGCAACAGAATGCTATTTTTCCCCTCAACTAATTGATAGCTCTTAGATTCCAACCGTCTTCCAAGACTGTTTTCGATATCCAGTTGAATTTTCTGACTTCTGTCAGTATTCACTAAAATTTGACAGTAATCGATTGCTGGATTTGGATAAACATCAAAACTTACATTGGATTCAAATGATTTGGCTGCCACAACTATCACATCAATTGATTTGCTTACTTTCTTTACACAGCCTCTTGAGTTTACTATTTCTAGTTCTACAGTGTAATTACCAGAATTTGAATACCTATGAGTTGGTTGATCAGATTCAATTACCGGACTACCATCTCCAAAATTCCATCTATATGAATATGATCCAGTTAGATTTGGAGAAAATTTACGATCATTTCCTGCTGACACAATATCAAAATCAACATTCTCTCTAAAATATTGGATTGGAGAAATTGAATAATCTGCTTGATTAGGGTCCCATTCACACCAACAATTTGTCCAGTTGGTTTTTTCAAAAGCACCAACATAATTTGTTTTTTCAAAATAATTACCTAATTTACTAAAATCCGAACCTGTATATGCAGGTGAACTGGAATCAATAGTTGCATCTGGTTTAGCTCCAAATGGATTTAACAATTTCAATTCGTTAGTAGAACCGTATATTCTATTTTGAAGTATAAATTGATCACTAATCGATTTAGTATTAACTGACGTGGAATCAAACAATTTCCCCATACTAGCAACGATATTATTAGCTAAATTGATTTCCTTCGTATTCAAATAATAATTTTCGCAATTATTACTTTCTATTCTCAGACCAGAAGGGAATCCAGTAATTATTGAATTTACAACAGATTGTTTAGTACTTCTGCGTAAATGAATGGAGCGTTTAAAATTCGTATTATAAGTACTACTTGCATCGAGTCGAGGACCAATTAAGGTTGCATTACTGAACGTAGCTTGTGAAATTGGTTGATTGGTTGAACCTTGTGCATCATTGTCTGCTTCAAATCCATTTGATCCTGAAATATCTGCAAGATTTGGATCACTAACTCCAAAAAGAAATTGGTTATTACCTCGGTAACCAAAATCCGTATCAAACATATCATCGATTGTCTTATAGGCTACTAAATATTTACCATTTACTACACCCCCAAACCATTCAAAGGCATCATCACCACCTAAACTTGTTTGGACATGGTCAATTGTAGTTTGAGATCCTATACCACCGCAAGTTAAGCTATTGGTTTCATTGTTTGGTTGAAATGCAATTCCTGCAAATTCAATTCGAACGTATTTTAAAATCCCTGAATTAT
The DNA here is from genome assembly GCA_016787575.1 of Saprospiraceae bacterium. Classification (GTDB taxonomy): domain Bacteria; phylum Bacteroidota; class Bacteroidia; order Chitinophagales; family Saprospiraceae; genus Vicinibacter. The sequence goes on from JAEUUO010000007.1 coordinate 135,201, forward strand.
CCTGATCATCAGTTCCTCCATATTTACCCAATACAGGATCTAGTCCTCCTTCAATAGTACATTCACCACCTGGACAATTTACTGTAGCTTTACCCAATAATACAATTCCTCCCCAATCTCCAGGAGCTCTCGCACCTGCTGGTTTTGCAGAAGTAAATACTATGGGTTTATCAAGCTCTCCAACTGCTATTAACTTTGAGCCGCGGGTAATTACTAAAGCTGCAGGACTGCCCTTAACTATGGTTCCAGCCTCAATGGTTAATATCGCGTTATTCTTAACATAAATAAATGGAACACCTGTCAAATTGTAAATGTTATTTGAAGTCCATTTAGTATCTGTTGTAATATCGGTATTTACTGCAATTTCCTTTACTCCTTCTGTTATTGAAATGACTTTACTTATAGTTTTTACGCATCCCCTGGAAGTAGTTATTGTTAAACTTACATTGAAATTACCTAAAGCATTGTAATTGTGTGTTGGATTTTGCAAATTAGAATTAGTAAAATCACCGAAATTCCAATTATAACTTGCTCCAGCCAAAGTTGCTGTATTAAATAAAACGCTATTCTGAGTAACCACAAATGAAAAATCAGTTATGGTAGCTAAATAATCAATTCCTTTTGTGTAATCTGCATTCAATGCATCCCATTCGCACCAGCATTTTGTCCAGTCAGAGCCATTCATAGCACCTATATAATTTGTTTTTTGGGCAAACAAAGGTATGCTGTCAAAATTTGCACCTGTTAATGCCGGAGACCCTGCCATTGGTAACAAGTTAGGCACCGATGCAATTGGACTAATTAATCCAAGATTACTCAGGTTATTGAATATCCTGTTATTTTTTAATAAACTATCACCTATAACAGATGAATTTGCTGATGTTGAATCAATAAATTTAGTAAATTGGGTAAAAATATTGTTTTGAATTTTTATCTCTTTTGAATTCTGAAAATAGTTTTCAGAAGTACTGCTTTCTAATCTACAAGCAGTTGGAAATCCAGAAATTATTGAATTTCTGATTGATTGTTTTGTTGACCTTCTCAGGTGAAAACCTCTTTTATAATTTGAATTAATCACCGTAGTTGAATCTTGCTTAGGGCCTATTATTGTAACATTCGTAAAAATGGATTGTGAAAAAGGCTGATTTGTTGATCCTTGAGCATCATTATCCGCTTCAAATCCATTAGAACCTGAAATATCGGCAATTGCAGGATCGCTGATTCCAATAGCAAACTGATTTACTCCACGGTATCCAAAATCCGTGTCAAACATATCATCCAATGTTTTATTTACCACTAAATATTTACCATTTACGGTACCACCAAACCATTCTATTCCATCATCCCCTCCATGGTTTATTTGCACATAGGATATTTCAGTTCCACTTCCAACACCAGCCAGAGTTAATCCATTGGTTTCATTATTAGGTTGAAAAGCGATTCCGGCAAATTCTATCCGTACAAATTTTAAAATGCCTGAATTATCCGTGTCATCATTTCCGCCGTATTTTCCTAAAACCGGATCTAAGCCTCCTTCAACAGTACCTTCTCCACCAGGAACATTTACTGTAGCCTTACCCAAAAATACGATTCCACCCCAATCACCTGCAGCTCGTTGACCGGCTGGTTTCGAACTGGTAAAAACAATTGGCTTTTCTTGGGTCCCAACAGCAAAAAGTTTGCTGCCACGTGTAACTACCAGAGCCGCTGGATTTCCTTTTATTAATGTTCCAGGCTCAATGGTTAAACTAGCATTATTTGTTACGTAAATAAAATTTACTCCACTTAATTCGTAAATATTATCAGCAGTCCACTTTGAATCACTGGTGATATTTGAAGTAATTTGTACAATGTTTTGTGCACTTACAAATAAAGGAAATAAATAAATAATAAAATGTAGTAGTAATAGTCTTTTCATAATTTTTAAAATAAGATTGCAGTAATTTTAGGTATCCTAATAATTTCAACACAAAATTAGTCTATGCAATTCATGACTCAATAAAAGCCATATTACGAAATGATTAAGTTATCATTAAACCCTTAAATAATTAATCAATATAAAATATTTAACTTACCTCCCGGTTTTTAAAAAAAAATAAATATAATTTATGGCACCCTATTAAACTTATAAAATTCCTGAAATTCTATTTATAATTTTTGGAAACAAGTTTAAGAATAGTAAACTTCTGAATGAACATATAAAATTCTTACGAATCTAAAAACAAAAAAGGTTTTAAGTATTCATACAATTTTACTTAAAATAAAATACAAGTAATTCATTCCTGTATTCCAATGATATAAATAAAAACAGCCACCTGAAAAATCAGGCAGCTGCTGTAAAAAAGTGTTGAAATGTAATTTATTTAATCATCAAATTTAAAGTCAATGAATAATTGATCCCAGATTTGTTTTGCATTATTAAAGTATCATCAGCATCAAATTTTCCTGATTTATTTTGATCCTGATAAAAACTATAAGGTTCATTAAGAATATCTGAAATTGCCAGTTTCAACTGTACATACTTTCCCAATTTTTTTGATACTTGCAGATCTAATAAATTCCTTGGAGACTCATAGGTATCTTGATATCCATTTGATCCAACCAGCCATATTCTTCTTCCAATGGCATTGTATAATATACTAAGATCCAGGCCAGATTTTGTTAATTGATAATTCAATGCTAAATTAATAAGATAAGGAGACTGGCTTTGCAATGCTCTTTTACTATTATTTTGACCTGCAAAATCACTTAAATCAACTATGGAATAAATCCATGCAATATTTGATCTGAATTGCAATCCATCTAATTTAGGTAACAATTGATTTAAATTATAACGAATTTCCGCTTCTAATCCATAATTAGTAGCAGATTTTGCATTTTCAAAATTAAAATTCTTAGTTCCTGCTCCTAATGTCTCATAAATTTGCTCGACAGGATTTTTAAAATTTTTATAGAAAGCTGCAAAGCTAACTGACTGACCACCCAAAAAGAATTTCTCAAACTTTAAATCCAAATTGGAAACCTGAGTCCGCTTTAATTCTGGATTTCCTACGACTGCTGCGGCCAAATTAAAATCATAAAAGGAAAAAGGTGCCAATTCTCTAAAATTTGGTCTGATTATAGTCCTTGTAGCAGAAAACCTTAGATTGGATTTCTCATTTAATTTGTAAACAGCATTTAACGAAGGAAGGTAATCTATATAATTTTCATTAATTTTAATTTCACGACCTCCATATTCAAAACTAGAAAGTTTCTGATTAAAGCTTTCTAAACGCAATCCTGTAATAATTCGCAGTTTTTGTCCAAAAAACGCTTGATCCCACATAGAATATGCACTCAAGCCGGTGCCGCTAGCAGTATAAGAATCGTTTGGATTTGTTGATTCCTTCAAAACAAAACCATTTTCATTAATATTTTTAGGATCAAAAAGAACTGATAATTCTTGTGTTAATAATTCCAGGGGAATGTTATTTTTGGCATACGTGTAGCCAAAAACACGTGCATCAAAAGAACGATTTTTAAAATCGCTACTCAAACCAAATTTTAAATAATTTGATTTTTCCTCATTCAAGGGTATGTTTAAATCGATTCTACCGGTAGTAAATTGTTCACTCTGACTGGAATAAAATCTTCCCGCATAATTTGGTGATGGAAATCCTATGGGTATATATGCTATATATGGATCAGAAATATCGGCATCATCATTCTTTAAATAGGTCATTCTTCTATAAGACGGCGTGTTTTTCCAAACGTAAGAGTTTGCAACTGACCATTTAAGTAAATTGCCACGGCTACTTATCTCGTGTTCTCCTGTTAATTGATTATTTAATATTACTGTGCTGGAATAAAGCATTGAATAGGCTTTAATAGAACGTGTTTGTTCAATTTCATGCCCTTCCCTTTCTATATACTGATCTGAACCAGAAATAGTTGCCAGATTATTAAACGAAATTTTATTTTTTGAATTGATGCTATAAGTAGCATTTAACATTCCTCCGTGATTGTATTGTTTCTTATACTGATTATCGGTATAAGAATAAATTTGGGTTTTATCTATATTGAAATCGTTTCGTTCAATTTGAAGAAATTTATTAGTATTCTGATAACTCAAAGAACCAATTATTCCTAAGCGATTTTCAGAAATTTTAAAATTTCTTCCCCCTGCTAGTTGAAAACTTTGGGAAGGCATCATGGATGGATTTGATTCAACAATCCAATCATTAGGCACGTATTTGCTCACAGTAAATCGAGTGGCAGGATCAGATAAGCCGGATTTTGTAACGCGCGAATCTAATGTACGAAAGCTATTGTCAAAACCCATCCAATCATTTGTACTTCCTTTATAAAATGGAAATGCTCTAAAAGTGGATTGTGAGTTATAGGAGGACCCCATTGATACTTCGAAGAATGGTTCTTCTGAAACTTCCTTGGTATTGACTTGTATGATACCTCCTGCAAATTCACCAGGTAAATCGGGCGTCGCTGTTTTGAAAATTACTAAATTTGATAAAACACTAGAAGGAAACAAATCAAAACTAAAAGCTCGCTTATCTGGCTCTGTGCTAGGCAATAAGTTGCCATTTAATTGTGCATTGTTGTATCGGTCAGCCAGTCCTCTAATTATTACAAATTTCTGGTCTTCAATAGAAGCCCCGCTGACTCTTTTCAAAACATCAATGGTAGATTTATCTGGTGCTTTCTTTATATCATCATTTGAAATGCCAGTAATCATCCCGGGTGATTTTTGTTGGAGCATAGAAATCGATATGGCATTTTGCTTGTTTACTTTTCCGACCACAACAACATCTCCAAGTATCATTGATTCTTCTTCTAATTCAAAATCTTCAGAAACCAATGTGGTAGTGTTGAAATCAATTACACGGTTTATTTTCTTGTACCCAACATAATTTATAGATAGTTCGTGAATACCTTTTGGAATACCGTCTAATTGAAAATGTCCATCGTAATCAGAAACTGCGCCTAAATTAGATCCATTTAAAACAACAGTTGCGCCAATAATAGCTTCTTTACTTTGTTTATCCATAAGTTTACCCTGAAATTTGCATGTTTGGGTAATGCCAACAAAAGCTACATTAAGGCCGATAATCGTTAAATAAAATTTCAACATCTTTTTAAATTTACAATGCAAAATTACAGCAGTTAAAATCCTTCCAGATTAAGCGCGTATTATCCTTACTTGAACTTTGTGTTAAGAAATTGTATGCTTTATGTATAATTAAAATGAAGAAAATTATAATACTCCTCAAGCATGTTTAAAGCGAACTTTGATACTATCCAATGCGTTTAGCTTCTCACTTACTCATTAGTTAAATCCATAATACCGTCTATAAACAGCAAATTCCCTTAAAAATTGATTATATTTGCTTAATCGACCCTGCAAATCCCATTGATGAATATTCAGTTAATTCTTATAAATCCTATAAGAAATCGCTTCGCGAGTATTTTGCTGTCTATTCTTTTTATACAAATTTTAGGTTTAGGGCAAACTGTTAAATTGCTGGTATTTGATCCAGTAACTGCCCAATTATGCCAATCTTCAATTGCCGGCAGCCAATTAATCAACAAAGGATCAACACCGATTATCAATGGCCAACTCTGGCTTGAATTGCCCTCTGGAATTGAATATGTTCCCGGGACTGTGATTGGGGCTAATGAACTCAATGTTTCTCAATTAAATCGCGTGTCATTTCAAGTCAATCGGTTAAATGCATTCGATAGCCTGAAGATTCAAGTTTCCTTGCGATTTAAATGCAGTCTGTTTGATCAAATCAATCAATCCATCAGTTTTAGCAACAAATGGGCATTTTACAGCACCGTAAGCGCTGATTCTGCAAGCTCTTTACAGCCTTATAAGATAGCTACGTCTTTTCTTGTTATACAAGACGTCAATCCCATAAATACCCCAACTGGATCCAAAATTCAACGAACCATTCAAATCACCAATACGCGCTTAGGGTTTCTTGAATCCTTTATCTTTGAAGACCATCACGATCCTTTAAGCATCCATTCATCAAACGGAAAAACAATCCTGGATACGGATCGATTCTTAAAATTAGAGTTTTCAAAAGCAGATTTTGCGAATATTGGCGATCGTGACAGTTTATTTGAACGGGATGAGGTTTTAATAATAACAGAGGATATTGAACAAACATCCTGTGAAGTTGAAGTCATTCAATCAAAGTTCAATGCTTATTGGACTTGCTACCAGGATAGTTGTCAGAATTATGAAGAATACAGTTTAATTGATTTTTATCAGCCAGCACAATTAGCCAATTTAGAATTTCAAAGCAATACTAACTATCCGAATTGCATTTGTTCGGATGATGGTGCTATTCAGGAATTAAGCATCCGAAATACAGGTCAACAGGTTGCTGACAGCATCCGCATAATCCTCAGAACAAATACAAATCCAAGTTCACAAAATCCTTTTGGAATCTTAAGAACCAGCTTGAAATTGAGTGGGCCATCAACCATACTAGATACCCAATTCATGGAACAAGTAAACTTATCTACCTGTAAAACTGCCGATGGGTATGCACTTGTTCAATTTAAATTGGCTCCGCTATTGCCTGGCCAGGAAGTTAAACTTTCTTTTAATTACATGACCTGCCTTGCTTGTCAAATTGAATCAAACATGTTTTGGTATTTTTCTTATGAATATGAGTCTCGATGTGTGCCAGGCAGTAAGAAAACTAACCTCAATGTGGCACGTGAAATAATTAATCCTTCCAAAAATTTTACGGTTGATTTCACTATTAAAGATGTGTTTGGAGAAGTGACTGAAAACAAAAACTATTTGATTCAAAGCAAATTTAAATTCCCTAAAAATATATCCGATCAATTCCTGATTTTAAACTTTGCATTGCCATGCCCAATCCGGCTTGCCGACACCAGCTTTTTGTTAAATGGAAAAGCACCAATTCATAAACAAATATTGGATGATTCAAGTTTGATTCTTCAATTGACCTATGCTCCTCCATTTGCTATGGATTTGGTTCATGAATTTCCAATTTTTCTTGATTGTAATTATTTATGCAAGACGCAAAATCAAAGCTTTTTCAATACACTCTTCCTTTCATCCTGTCCAAATCAGCAACAACTCATTACAAGCCTGGCCGCAAAAATCTGTATTTTTGCACAATTAAGTTGCCCCGATAGAGAATATGATTGTGGCCCGTGCACAACGAATGTTTATAATTTTGAGGTAGAATGTAAAAAAATACCAGCGCATAAAGACAGTGTATTTGCATATCTGGAAGGCACTATAAAAACACATCGTAAAAATTATGGTTTTGCAGATTCAAATAATGATCGCTTTGTTGAAACGGCTCCTTTGGATTTTACTAAAGTGGCAACCAAGAAATTTATTACCGGTGATACAATATTACATGAATATTTTACCAAGGTTGTAAAAGACAAATTCCAATTCAATTACGATTCAATTATATTTCTTGTAAGTTCCAATTTAAGTTACGACACAGTTTATACTGAATTGGAAATATTTGATAACTCAACACAATTAAAATATAAATGCAATTATCCTTTATTCACAAACTATCAACAACCAGGAGGTATTCCAAACTGTGAATATACGATTGCAGCACGAACCGGATATGGCAGAGGCATAATGGTCCCAATTACGCCGGAACTCTTAAATCAATTTGGAGCCGGATTACCGGCAGGTTTTAAATTTGATCATGGAGATAGTATTCATGCTATCATTGTAGGACGAATCGCCAATTTTGTTGGTGAACGAATTGTGCAATTACCAATTAATTACCGTGCATTTTTTATTGACAGAGCACATTTAACAGTCGACCCGTTTTCCTGTATGCACGAAATAGATACCATCATACAGGCTAGCCTGGGTATTTCTTTTGATCAAACATCAAATGACTTATTAATTTGCAATAATTATTTAGAATTAGCTCGGGCCACCATAAAAGGAACCAAGGAACTCAATAATTTTTTTCCCTTTGAATTTAGGCCATTTTATGGTTTAGATTCTTTCCGAATTCAAATAAACAATAACAACATTGTTGTTGATAGTTTTAGATTGGAGTTCTTCTATTCAGATTCAAGTGGAAACCAACTCCTTTTTGATAAACTATTAAAGGCCAGAAAACGTGGTGCTTTTTGGGAAATTCCACCAGATACTTTGGCAGCATATCGCTTTGATGAATCATTTACGGTTCGAATTACTCCCTTTGCACATCTCACCGATTGCAAAACATTTACCAATGGATCGAGTACTTTATTTTCCAGCTATTATATCAACGGAATCCAACAAACCAAGTTCTATGAGATAAACATGATCTCAAAATTTTATGAGAGATTCTTATATTCAAGAGCCAACACTATAGCAATTTATAATGGAAATGATCATTTCAGCTTTTCTTCAAAAATTCTGTTTGGTTCTTCAAGTAAAATTTCAGCAAATGTCCTTATTTCTAATTTAAAAATTCCAGGCGGTTTTAATTTTGAAATTATTTCAAACAGCAATTCCATAAAAAATATTCGATTCCAGATAAATCCGAATGGCCAAATTATTAAAATTGATAGTACTCACTTTATTTTGAACGGATTAAAACCATTGCAAAATTATCAATTAAACATACAAGCTGATTTCCTTGCTTGTGAGAAAGACAGTATCCTTCTCATCAGTCGCTGGTTTTGCGAAGGTCAGGACACTTTATTACAAGACCCTTGCAATGTAGATACATTTGTTTTTATCATACTTCCGGATCTGCCACAACTCGAATTGGACTTAAATCAATTACAAAAGGAGGTCTTACTTTGCGATACGTTACCGGAAATTCAATTGGAACTATACAATGCAGACAAAGGTGCGGCATTTGATATTTTACTAAATTGCTCAATACCGCCTGGTATAGATTTGGTTAATGCAGTTTATAGTTATCCAAAAGGCAGTCCATTTAAACCATTGCCAGCACCTAATTTGGTTTCACCTGGATTACTTCAATGGCAATTCGCAGATTTCCTCCCACAAATCCAGGCCAATGGATTAGCTGGCATTGGCAATGCTCCTAATAACAGCATCCAAATAAAATTAAAATTGTTGACCAGCTGTAAATCCATAGTAAATGGTTTTCCGGAATTTGAATTTAAGGGATTAGATGCATGCAAGCGACCGACCAACTCAATTTTGAAAACCGGACAATTGATCAAAATAAGTGGCTTGGAGATTCCACTAAAATATACTGTAAATTTTGATGTAGATTCTTTAGTAAATTGTGTGGATGAGTTTCAGGTACATGTAAATCTTTTAAGAAATGAAATAACAAGTCCGGGTGATAGCCTCATGATCTTTATACCGGATGCATTGGGATATATACTCCATTCAATAATTCCTATAAAAAATTTCATACAACAAAATCCAATACAAATCAAAGAAAATGGGTTTACTATTTTGTATTTTAAGATTCCTGAAAATATTGCTCCTCTTGACAGCATTCAATTTATTTTTAGATTGAATGGCTTGCTTCAATTGCAATGTCAGGAATTTCAGATTCAATTAATTTGCTTTCGAAATGTAACAACTAAATGCAACACCACGCAAGAATTTTGTCCGGTTTTTATTGAGTCCGGCATGGATAAACGTACATTTAAACTGAAATCACCTGCCATACAAATAGACAGTTTAAACATCTTCCCTTCCAATGATAGCATCCGGCAATTCTTAAGCTTTTTATTCACTTTACAAGGCGCTCAATTAATACAAGAAGATAAACTTTGTTTCAGGCTGATTGCAGATTTGAATTCAAATCAAAAAATTGATGCAACTGATCAAACAATCACACGCATTTGTTTAAATCGCAGCCATTTTACTAAAGACAGCAGCTATTATTTTGATAGCATTCCATTCGAATTCGCAGGTAAAGTTTGTGATTTTTTAATGGTTACCGATAATTGTTTGTGCTATTCAGATACATTGGCTCTGCATATCAATCAAACAACAGAACTAAATTATACATTTAATATGTGTGCAGGTGACAGCCTGCTCCTGGGCATCACTGCAAATCCAAAGGCACGTTATTTTTGGACAAATGGATCTACAGATTGCGATAGTTGTAGTTTGTTTCATTTTCATTCGGATTTAAATTTAAAAAAGGATACAACTTTAGTTTGGAGTTTACTGGAATCCTTCCCCGATCAATGCAACCGAATGATTCACTACAAAGTGCTTATCCATAAACTTCCTGAAAATAAAATCTATAATTATGAATTATGTCCAGGTGAACTCGTAATGCTGGACGCTGGAAACAGGAAAAATTATACATGGTCCGGTTCTTCTATAACAGATCATTTTTCCTATCAACAAATACTAAGAATTTGGAATGATGAGAAGATTTTACTAAACTACAAAGATTCGTTTGCATGCCTGGGTACTGACAGCTTTTATTTGAATGTTTTAAAAGATACTGGAACCATCCGATTCATTGGTGACAGCGTTTTGTTTTCAGGCAAAACAGCTGTGTTTTGTATTGAAGGAGGTGTAAAGTATTATTGGGAATCCGGTGAATTAATTGATTGTTCCACGTGTCCTTGCATTTCCATCATTCCTAAAAATGATTTTAGTTTAAAAGTAACTGTATTGGATGAATTTAATTGTCCGCATATATTTCAAATTAATCTAAAGGTTTTGTTCCCGGATTGTGACTCCAGTACGGTGTTTATCCCAAATGCATTTTCACCCAATCAAGATGGTCACAATGACCTGCTTTTTGTAAGAGGAAATAATATCAATCAGATTTATTTGTTGATTTACAATCGATGGGGAGAAAAAGTATTTGAATCCAAGCAACTGAATTTTGGATGGGATGGAAGTTACAAAGGAAAAAAGTTAAGTCCGGATGTTTTTGCTTATTATCTGGAAGTACAATGCATTGGAGGTAAAAGTTATTCAAAAAAAGGAAACATCAGTTTATTAAAATAATCGATTTTAATTTCCATTTGTTTTTAACCAGGAAATCAAACCAGGAAAATAGCTGTCTTGGTCATCCCACATACACATATGACTTCCATTGGGACATAATAGAAATTGCCCCTTTTGGACCTGACTTGCAACCCATCTCATGTGTTCAGGATCCATAGTATCATGATTAGCCCCAATTACCAAGGTAGGTACTCTAATTTGAGCTAAGTCTTTTGTAACATCCCAGGTCTCCAGATTTCCCGAAAGTCCAAACTCACTAGGTCCTTGCATCATGGTATAAATGGTATTGTTTATCTTGGCAAATGCCCGATTTACTGCATCTGGCCATTCATTCAAAGGCATTCTTAAAATGTGCTTCATATAAAAATTAGGCATTAATAATTCCATGTACCTGGGATTAGCAAAGTCCTTTTTAGATTCAATTTCACGGACCTCTTTGAGAACTACCGGATCCATTTGCTTTGCCAAAACATCTTCAGCATATTTACCATAAGCCGGTGCACTCATCATCATATTGGATATAATCAAGCCCTTTAAATGCTCCTGATATTTAAGAGCGTATTGGGCTGCGAGAATGCCTCCCCAGGAATGTCCAAGTAGAAAAAAATTATCCTTATCAAGATTAAGTGCTTTTCTTACGGATTCAACTTCCTCAACAAATCTATCCAATACCCACAAGCTGCTGTCCGTAGGCTGATCAGAATATGCAGAGCCCAATTGGTCGTAATAGTAAAATTCAATGCCTTCTTTTGGAAAGAAACTTTCGAAGGATTCAAAATATTCATGAGTTGCACCTGGACCTCCATGCAATAACAAGACTTTTATTTTCGGATTATTGCCAATTCGCTTAGTCCATACCTTGTGTTTTCCGCTGTCAACAGAAATTAAGCGCACCCCGCCCGATTTTATACCTTGCTCAGCCAAATCATTGTATAAAGTCAAGGTATCTTCCTTTGAATTGTGTTGATCCTTCGGTTGACAAGAAGCAACTAAAAACAATAGCACTAAAAAAATTACTTGTTTCATCTTATAAATTATTTTTTAAAACCAGCCTCAAAAGTTAAATTATCAAATTGCCTCAACGTCCAGATTTGAATCGAAGCATTCTGTGCAATTCAAAATTACTCAAATATAATGGCCAATGGTATATTTAGAATTACGTACTACAGTTTAATCCGGATTTCAATTAAAACATATCTGGCTTTTTTTATCTTTGGATGAATTTTATAAGTTCTTAAGAATATTTTATAAGGAATTGATTTTCAATATATAAATAAAAATCAATTGGATACGACGACTCTAATCGAACAATTGCAAAAAGGTGAAAATGCAGCCTTTGAGTATTTGTACGAACATTATGCTGCAACACTTTTTGGGATAATTAAGCGCATCGTGAGCAATGAATTAGATGCTGAAAACTTACTTCAAGATTGTTTCGTTAAAATTTGGCGGTATATTGGCAATTATGAGGCAGAAAAAGGCAGTTTGGCTACCTGGCTAATAAACATTGCCCGAAATACTGCTATTGATCATACAAGATCGAAACATTTTATAAGGGAAACTAAAAACCAAACTTTGGATTCTCTCGTATCTATTGAAAGCCGGAGTCTATCTGTTTCACAACAGGTTGAAACCATTGATTTACGTCAACTTGTTTTAAAAATAGAACCCTCCTGCAGAAAGGTATTGGAATGGATGTATTTTGATGGAATGACACAACAAGAAATTGCTGAAGAATATGCCATTCCGCTGGGAACTGTAAAGACGCGTGCCCGAAATGGACTTAAAGAACTGAGGGAATTATTTACCCAATCAAACTCAATACAATAATTTTAAAAAATTAAGGTGGAACAAGATTTAAATATAGATAGAAAGAAAATTTCTGAATGGATTGAAAATACCGATTCAGCCTTAATTCAGCAAACGGAATCTGCGCTGGAACAATTTGCACACTGCTTTCAGCTTACCCCATCCACCCAAGTTATGAAGAACATCCTGACTACCATTTCCGACTTGAATGCCTGTCGGCAATACATTGACTTAAAAAATCCACCTTTGCTTTCTGAAAAATCTAATCTCCTCGATTGGACTACGGCTTTAAAAGGCATCGAACCACCGAATGATTATAATGACATTCATTTGGAGCCCATTCATCAGACTGATACCGTTCAATTGTTTGTAGCATGGGTTCGCAAAATGGTTCCTGAAGAAGTGCACCACGATTTATTGGAAAGTTTTATGATTTTGGAAGGAAGTTGTATCTGCCATATTAAAGACATTAACGGCAAAGAAAGAAAAGTTTCCATGAAGGCAGGAGATTATATTACCATGCAAATTGGTGACGAACACACGATTGAAGTTACTTCCGATAAACCGACCAAAGCCATTCTACAATGGCTGAAAATTGCTGCTTGATTTGAATGTCAATATTCTTTTTTTATCGTATTTTTGCGATAAAAAAATATGGGTGCCAGTAAAACAGAATTATTTTCAAAGAGTGAATTGAAATTAGCAAGCTTTGCCAAAGCTTTGGCGCACCCAGCCCGAATTGCTATCCTTAAACTATTGCTAAAGAAACAACAATGTATCTGTGGTGACCTTGTAAATGAAATTCAACTGGCTCAAAGTACAATTAGCCAACACCTAAACGAGTTAAAGAAAGCTGGAATTATTCAAGGTACCATCGAGGGTCCAGCTGTTTGCTATTGCATTGACCCCAAAGAATGGTCTTCCATGAGTGAAATATTGGGTAAATTTATAGGTACTGCACAAAAATCAAAAAATAATTGCTGTTGATCGAAACCTTTTATCGTAATATTACGTTTTAATAAAAAACTAATTATGAAAACAGATAAGGACATCAAAGAAATGGTTCGCCAGAAATATTCAGAAATCGCTTTGCAAGACAAAGATTCAAACCAAAGTTCCTGCTGTGGGGCATCGTGTTGCAGTACCGAAGTTTACAACATCATGACCGACGATTATTCGAATGTGAAGGGTTATGAAAAAGACGCAGATCTTGGGCTCGGTTGCGGACTACCAACTGCTTTTGCAAAAATCAAACAGGGCGATGTTGTTTTAGACTTAGGTTCAGGTGCAGGCAATGATTGCTTTGTTGCCCGATCAGAAACAGGCCCGGGCGGAAAAGTCATTGGCATTGATTTTACTGAGGCAATGATTGACAGGGCACGTCAAAATGCTGATAAACTAGGATATCACAATGTAGAATTTCGACAAGGAGACATCGAGCAAATGCCAATAGCTGACAACTCGATAGATGTTGTCGTTAGCAATTGTGTGTTAAATTTAGTTCCAAATAAAAAACAGGTTTTTTCTGAAATTTACCGTGTTTTGAAACCTGGAGGACATTTTAGCATTTCAGACATTGTGTTATTTGGTCAACTTCCTGAAAAAGTACTTGAAAGTGCGGAAATGTACGCAGGATGTGTTTCTGGTGCTATTCAAAAACAAGTATATTTAGATCACATAAAAGAATTGGAATTTGAAAATATACAAATTCAAAAAGAAAAAGCAATTCTAATTCCTGATGACATTTTAGTCAACTATCTTGACAAAAATCAATTAGACCAATATCATTCAGGAGCTTATGGCATAGAAAGCATTACTGTGTTTGCCTCTAAACCAAAATCTAAAGCGAGTTGCTGTGCTCCGGGATGTTGCAGTTAAAATAAGTATTCAAACAAATAAATGTGTTACATTTAGGGAAGAAGATTCATCCTATAAATTTTCTGCTTTTATCGAATCAGCTTCAAATGAATTAATTGATTACGAATTTTCTGAAAGGCGAATCAATTGATGATCCATCACTACAGAAAATACTCGCAGCAAATTATGGTCATATTCACAAATAAATATATTTTGGTCATTTGATGAATACGCGAGAAGTTGTTGAATTTCAGGAATGGTATTGGTTATTCGAATCATTTGACCGGTTTTACCTGCCAAATACCAAACATCCAAATGCTTTATCAGTTTTATTTCACTTAGAATAAAACAAAGTTGTTTAAGAAGTGGGTTGACAGACAATCGTTCACTGTAACTATCCAAAGCAGATTCAATAGTTTGTGTTTTTAAAATAAGTTCAGAACCGATGCTGATGTTTTCTGTTTGAATGTCTTTAATTCGCTGAGGCGTAGTAGAAGGGTAAAACTGAACGGCACTTTTGTAAATGACTCCAGATTTAAATTGTTTGGTTGGGGCAAACCGATTGAATTGAAATTCTAAAAACAAAACACAGGATTTGCAATTTAAACCAAAAAACCAATTTCGCTTAATTAACAATTTCTCCTCCTTTTCTAAGACAGTCCCAAGAAAACACCAATCATCTGTATAAAATGCAATTTCCGAAAATCCTGCTTTTGTAAAAGGGATACCACAAAAACTTAGTAAGTCCTCTTTTTCTGTTTCACTCAAAGCTTCCAATCTTTTAAATGATCTTACTACTAAATAAAATTCACCAAGTTGTTGCATTGCAAATTCCATCCAATTGTCACGCTTTTCAATGCGTTCCGGAATTATTCGCAATTTTCTTGCAATTCCAGGCGCTCCCCAATCAACCATTCGACTGGCAATCTCGTCGAGTTTGGTCGGATCATTTTGTAATTGAGAAATTCCTGAAATCAATAATTCATCCAACCAATTGTTAAATAGAGTAATTGCTTCCAGTAGCTTTTGCTCCTTTTGAAAATTGAGCCTTTTAAAATAAAGGGCTTCAGCCATATACAAAAATCGCTTTAATCTTTATCCGAATCCTCTTTAACACCGAGATGTTGGATGGCTAATTCTGATGCAAACTGCTCGGCACTTTTTTTATTGTAGTCTTCTGCTGAGGATATTTCCTGGCCATCAATATAAACGCCCACTTTAAATCGATCTCTCTTATCCACTTTGTATTTACTCAATACTTTAAAATCGATTTCTCTCGAATGTTTTTGGCACCATTCAAGCAACTGGCTTTTGTAATTATCGTCAAATTCCTCCAGTTGATCCATGTTGATAAATTTCTTCAAAATGGCACTCAGTATGAAGTGTTTTGTAAATTCAAAACCACGTTCGATATAGATGGCACCAACTAAAGCTTCCAGTGCATTTCCCAGCATAGATTGCGAGATGGCCGTTTGATTGAACTCCATCATTAAATGATCCAATCCCATTTGTTCAGCGATGTAATTAAGCATTTTTCGCTTAACAATTTTTGAACGCATTTTAGTAAGAAATCCTTCATTAGCAGAAGGGTATTTTTTAAATAAATACTCCCCCACTACAAAACTCAATAAAGCATCTCCCAGATATTCAAGGCGTTCATTGGATTGATAGAGGCCATTGGTATCATTTGGAAAATTATTGAGTGTAGATTTATGATAAAAAGCTAGTTTAAATATATAGATGTTGGAAGGGGTAAATCCAATTAAATGATGCAGTCGTTCTGCAAAATGTTTATCCTTAGAGAAAAACTTGTGATTGGTCTTTTTATAAAACTTAACTAGAAATCCTAACATCTTTTAAAAATCACTGAACTGTTATGCCCTCCGAATCCAAAGGTATTACTTAAAAAAGCATTTACCTTCCGATTTTGAGCTTCATTAAAAGTAAAATTTAGTTTAGGATCCAAATCTGGATCATCAGTAAAGTGATTAATGGTAGGTGGTATAAAATCATGTTGGATAGCCATAATTCCAGTTATAACCTCAATTACACCTGCTGCACCCAGAAGGTGGCCGGTCATAGATTTAGTCGAACTGATATTTATCCGATAGGCATCTTCTCCAAAAACATTTACAATTGCTTTTGCTTCAGCTATATCGCCCAATGGCGTTGAGGTACCATGGGTATTTATATAATCTATTTGAGATGTTGTTAAACCTGATTCTTTTAAAGCAAGACGCATGGCTGTGCTTGCTCCCAATCCTTCAGGATGTGGTGCAGTTATATGAAACGCATCTGCAGTGGCTCCTGAGCCAACCATTTCCGCATAAATTTTAGCACCCCGTTTTTTTGCTGATTCATATTCTTCTAATACCAATGAACCGGCACCTTCGCCCAGGACAAATCCATCCCGATCCTTATCGTAGGGTCTGGATGCAGTCATAAAATCATCGTTGCGCTCTGAAAGCGCTTTCATGGATGAAAATCCCCCTACTCCAGCACGCGTTATAGCAGCTTCAGAGCCTCCGGTGATCATCAAGTCAGCTTTATTCAATCGGATGTAATCAAATGCATTTGAGATGGCATGTGCCGAAGAAGCACAAGCTGAAACAGTTCCGTAATTAATGCCCATCAAGCCATATTTTATAGAAATATGACCAGGTGCTATATCGGAAATAAGTTTAGGTATTAGAAAAGGACTGTAACGGGGAGGGCCCGTAGCTAAAGCAGCTTCAGAAATATCATGTTCTAGCGTGTTAAACCCACCGATTCCGGAACCCCAAATTACACCAAAGCGCGCCAAATCCACTTGATCCAGTTGCACACCGGAATCTTTCATTGCTTCCTCGGCTACTATCAAGGCATACTGAGAAAATGGGTCAATTTTTCTGGCTTCTTTCTTATCTAGGTAATTGTCGACATTAAAGTCCTTGAGCTGACAGGCAAATCGAGTACGAAATAAACTTGCATCAAAATAACTAATTGGACATGCTCCGCTCATTCCTGCCTGTAAACCAGCAAGAAAAGCATTCTGACCAATGCCAATAGGCGTTAATGCGCCGATTCCGGTAACTACGACCCGTCTCATTCGCTAATTATTGTTCAAATGCCTTTGAAACATTCAAAAGGCATGCTAAAATAACAAATTATTAAATTGATTATTTACAGTTAGCCTCAAGGTAGGCAATAGCTTGCCCTACAGTTTGGATTTTTTCAGCTTGATCGTCTGGAATGGATGTATCAAACTCTTTCTCGAATTCCATGATAAGTTCCACAGTATCAAGGGAGTCTGCACCTAAATCATTTACAAAACTCGCTTCGATGGTGACTTCAGCCTCATCTACAGCCAGTTTGTCTACGATAATTTTTTTAACTCTTTCAGCAATTGTTGACATGATATTTTAGATTTTTTTATAATCAAGGCGCAAATTAAGGGATTCATCAAAGGATTACCAAAATAATTTTCGCTTTTTTTAAAGACCTTAGCCCTGTTTTACATTGTAAACCAAAGTTTTGCTAAATAATTCCCTAAATCTCATAATTAATTTATGATTCACCACAATACTAAAATTGTTGCCACAGTCGGACCGGCATCGGCATCCTATGACCAGCTTCTAGCCCTTACTTTAGAAGGTGTAGCTGTTTTTCGGCTAAACTTTTCGCACGGTTCGTATGAGGACCATGAACAAGTTATTAATCACATTCACGCCATCAATGAGAAATTTGATGCCCATGTGGGAATTTTATGCGATTTACAAGGCCCCAAGTTAAGAATCGGATCTATCCAGGACAACAGTATGGAAGTTTTACCAGGAGATATACTGACTTTTGTCAATCATCCTTGTATCGGCACAAAAGAACAAATTTACATGAGTTACGAAAACTTTGCCCGGGATGTTAAAAAAGGTGAAACCATCTTAATAGACGACGGAAAATTAGTTTTTGAAGTACTGACAAGCAATGGAATTGATAAAGTTCAACTCAAATGTTTATTTGGCGGTATCCTATCGTCCAATAAAGGGGTAAATCTTCCCGAAACTGAAGTATCACTGCCCTCATTGACAGAAAAAGATCTCAAAGACCTGCAATTTATTCTAAACCATAAAGTTAATTGGATAGCACTTTCATTTGTCCGCAAAGCCCAGGATATTGAAGAATTAATTCAATTGGTAGAAAAAGCGAATCATCCGGCCAAAGTCATTGCCAAAATTGAAAAACCAGAAGCCATTAAAAATTTAGATGCAATAATTAAAATAAGCAATGGCATCATGATTGCCCGAGGTGATCTGGGCGTTGAATTCCCAATTGAAAAATTACCCACTATTCAAAAACTAATTATTACCAAATGCATTCAAAGAGCACGTCCGGTTATTGTAGCTACCCAACTGATGGACAGCATGATCAACAACCCAAGCCCTACCCGAGCTGAAGTTACGGATGTAGCCAATGCCGTTCTTGATGGTACAGATGCTGTCATGCTGTCTGCAGAAACTTCCGTTGGCAAACACCCGGTTAAAGTTGTCACTGCCATGAATAAGATTATTTTTGAAGCGGAACGGCATTATGCTATTTTAACCAAAAGGCCACGCCCTTCTGATAAATCATCGACATTTTTATCGGACGTTGTTTGTTTTAATGCTGCTAAAACAGCAGAAGATATTAAAGCACAAGCTATTATTGGCCTTACTATATCTGGATATACAGCTTTTAAAACTTCTTCTTACCGGACCCATTGCCCAATTTACATTTTTACCAGTGCAGCTCACATGTTGGGTACTTTAAACCTGGTTTGGGGCGTTCGATGTTATTATTATGATAAAATGAGTTCGACCGATGAAACCATTGAAGATTTGATTGAAATTTTAAAGAAAGATAATAAACTGAAAGCCGGAGATCTCGTTGTTAATACCGGAAGCATGCCCATTCATAAAAAATTGCGGACCAACATGCTTAAGGTTACAGAAGTAGAATAATTTTAGCCGTTTTGTAAATACCATGCATAGATTATATCATTCATTATTGATCAGCATCCTTTTCTCAGGTTCTGTGCTTTGTCAGGAAGCAGAAAAAAATCTGCAAAATCAAAGTACCTTAATTGATGCACTTAAAGAAGAGCAAATTGGAAATAGGCAAAAAGCCATTGAGCTTTTTATTAAACTAAAATATGCCCCCGAAACCAAAGGTGTAAGCAATTACTATTTGGCTCGTATTTATCGCGAACAAGGTAAACACGACGAAGCTATGAGTGCAATTGAAGAAAGTATTTTATCCGAACCTCAAAATAAATGGTATTTGATATTGAAAGCAAATTTGGCTGAAGACTACGGACAATTTCAAATCATTGCTCAGGTATATCAAAAATTGAGTCAACTGGAACCAGACAATTATACTTATTACGATAATGCAGCTTTAAATTATCTCAAAGCAGAGGAATTAGAAAATGCATTGGTTGTATTGAATGCTGCGCAATTAAATTTTGGAATTCTTCCACCAATTTGTATTAAAAAATCAAAAATTTTAGTACTCCAAAAAAAATCAAAAAAAGCCTTGAGCATCTTGGAAGAATGCTTGGAAAAATACCCCGGGCATTCTGAATTAATTGAAGAAATTCTAACAATTGCCAAAGATGAAAACAACAGCATTTTATTGAATAAATACGGACCAAAGATTTCAAATTCTGAAAATCAAAACCAACAAAGCAATCAAGATCAAAATAATTTAATTCTAGATCCCAATGTTTCGATGGATACAAAAATTAAAACGATCATCCAGACTTTGACTGATTGTATAAAAAATTCCAATTCACAAGGGATTCAAGCCTTGATTCCGTTTACCAATGAATTGATAAAACAAGACCCTGAAAATCCAAAACCATTTGCATTGATGGCAGATTTGTATTTTCAATTGGATGATTTGATGCATGCTTGCCGATATTATACCAAAACTGTTGCATTAGGCGCTGTGCCCTATTCTGTTTGGGATAATTTATTAAATTGCTTAATGACACTCAATCATTGGAATGCCCTTTTTTATTATTCCAATTTGTGTATGGAGGATTATCCGGCGCAAAGCTTTCCAAATTATACAAAGCTCTTGGCATCCTCTCAATTAAAAAAAGTTGATTTCTCTGAAACTGAACTTAAATCATTGTTACTAAAATCAAAAAATAACCCACTTAGAAATACCAACACGCTTATCCTAGCTGCTCGTTTGTATAAAATGAATCAAATGCTTGCAGCATCTGATACTGCCTGGCAACAAGCTTTGCGCTCCAATTTTAATGAACTTGCTTTAATGGAATACTCCTTGGATCAATCTGCAATCAATGGGTCTGTAACTGATGGCACAATAACAAGCTTATTAAAATCTGGTCAGTTGAATGATGCAGTTAAATTTTTTAAGATTGCTAAAATTTATTACAATCGAAAAGATTTTACGAAAGCTCGTACCTACTTGGAGGAGGCTCTTAAATTTCCAATTTCAAAAAATAAAGAAAGCTATTTGCTGGCTGCATCCATTTACGATGCCTTGGGTGATAAACAACAAGCAAGTCTTTCGTTGGTTACTGCCAACGAATACTCCGAAGAAAGCATGGATTATCCATTTATGCTTCAAAGTAAAGAGAAATGAATTGTTCTTTTAAAAGTATAATTCTTCTGGGTTTGCTCTTTATCGGGTGTCATACTGCAAAAAAACAAGTTCCACCGGATCACACTACAATTCCAAAACACCTCGACTCATGCAATCTGGAATGTCTTTTCAATAAAATAAATGCGAATCAGGATTTACACCAATTTACTGCCAAAGGAACTATCAAATATGCCTTTGCTGATGAACATCAGGATGCTCGCATAACGCTTTATGGCATTAAGGACAGTCTGTGTTTAATATCTTTGAAAAAATTAGGAATTGAAGCATTTAGAATCATGCTATTGCCTTCACGCATAATCGTATTGGATCGGTTGAATCAGGAATTTTCAATTCTGAATTATACTGAGCTGCAAAATCAGCACCAATTAGAAATTCAATTTGACTGGTTGCAAAAATTGTTGAGTAGCGCATGCTTTTTTATTAAGGATTTATCTTATTTTTTAACTGATTCAACTTCGAAATTTACAATTAACGGAATTTCCAAAGATTATAAACTTGCTTGTAATTTATCCAATCCAGATAAACTGTGCGAAGAATTTAGATTAGAAAATGAGAAACATACTATTTATATACAAGCAAAAGATTATTTAAAAATTGAAAACAGGTCCATTCCATCAAAATTTCAAATAGAATTTCAATCTATCGATCATCCTGTCTTAACCTTGGATTTAGTTTGGGATGAAATAAGTCTGGTACCAATCCAGCAAATAAAATTTAATATTCCCGATTACTATAAAAAGAGATGAACGCAATCCCCTTAAAATCTATCCTTTCAATTAGCCGCTTACTCTTAACTCAATTGAGTACTATCAACAAAGCATTTTGCGCTCTGCTTATGCTATTTGGTTTTGTTTTATGGCAGCATCATTTGTACTGCCAATCCAATTTAACAAATAAATCAAAGGATAGTCAGATTAAGGAGATTCAACAAGCAATTGATCAGACGGATCTTTTAATCAAACAAAATAAGTCAGAAAAAAATCAACTTCTCAAAAATCTCGAATTGTATCGCAGTCAGATTTCTTATCGAACTGAATTACAAACTGCTCTTCATGCAGAATTGACAGCTACCCAAAGTCAATTGATAAATTTACAGGAACAAAACAAAACCAATATTATAAAACTTCAGCGTTTCAAGGAACAATATGCGGTTTTAGTAAAAAACAAACTCATTCACAGGATGACTTACAATCCTGTGCTAACCTTGTTGCATCCTGAAGATTTGGATGCTAAAGTTTTAAAATGGTATTTGTTGGAAAAACTTGAAAAACAACGATTGCAAACGCTTGATTCTTTAAGATCTTGGAATTTGGTTTATACCAAAAACTACCAAATACTTAAAAAGGAATTATACACTCAGGATTCACTATTGAAACACATTCAAGTTGAAGAGCAGTATTTGAAACAAGATGTAACAAGTTCTGCAAATCTTATAAAGGAACTGGAAGGTAAAGAAGCCAATTTGAATGCAACCCTCACTAACTATAAAAGAAAAAAAGAGGAGTTGAATAAATGGATCGAAGCAAGTGTTCATGAGTTGGTAAAATCTAAAACACCTTCGGCTAAAGTAAATCAGCTCAAACGCATGCAATTCCCCATGCAATCTCCTACGATTATTTCGAGATTTGGAAAAAATATGGAATCAGGAAATAAAAATCTGGTTATCCGAAATAATGGCATTGACCTTCAATCAAGCAATCCTTTTGTAAGTGCTGCGAATCCGGCAGAAGTTGTACAAATACGCAAAATGCCAAACCAAATGTATTTATTGATCACAAAATCTGATGATAATTACATCGTATATTCCAATTTAAGTTCGGTGTTACTCCGTAATGGTGAGTACATAGATCGCGGTACCAATATTGGTAAAGCCGCTAAAAACGAACAGGGATATTATGAATTGCATTTTGAAACATGGCAAGGAAAGGTACCGGAAAACCCTATGAAATTTTTGAAATAATAAAAAAGCCATCCCGAAATCTGGGATGGCTTTTTTATTATTTGAATTTAATTATTATTTATGAGCAACAATTAACTTAATAGTCTTAAATGTATTTCCTTGAAATAATCGGATTACATAATTTCCGTTTTCCAATAAATTGGTTTGAATCGGTAAAATTACCTCTCCGGAAAGTTGACCATAATTTTTTGTTGATATGATCCTTCCAGTCAAATCCAATAATTCCAATTTTAGATTCGTAGCTTCTTTCAAACTAAGATTAATTTCTGTAATGTCATTAGCAGGATTTGGTTTGGCATTTAGAATGCTACTTTGGACAAATGGATCTCCAGTTGGAGTAAACAATCCGTTCGCAACCGCCTCATCAAAGGAAGCTTCATTTCCATTTATATATTCTCCATTAGGATCCAGGATAACGCCTACAAATTTTAAATTAGCAAGATTTGTTGTAGCAGGTATAACATATTTATAGGATTTAATATAGCTGGTACCTGCAGGAATGTCATTCGGTAAATCTCCTTGAACTCCAGACCAACCATCCATAATTGCACGTGCTACGTGATTGTAGGTCATGCGGGCAGCAGGTACCGGATTTGGTAAAATTTCATAACCACCCATTACACCATTTGCACCTCCGGCATACGCATTGGATTGATTGTAAGTAGAAGCTGTACCTTTTACCCCGTCTTCAACAACCATCATATTAAATCGATGGTCTCCCTGTACCGCTTCCTCAAAATCAGCCTTAACTTCAACGGTTACTTCACGTGTGTTTGCATCGTATTTAGCACCCAGATCAATAATTACTGGAGTTAATTCTACTACATGATTATAAAATATGGGTTCCATTCCACTGGGATCCAATAAATTTTTTCTATCCATAATTACACTTGGATAACCTGAGAAGCCTGGAAACGTTGCAATGCCTGCATCGTAATTTGCTACTGTCATTGGGTCTCTGTTGTGTACTGCTATTCCAATAAAATGTTGTGGAAATAACTTGGTTAAAGAATCCATATAAACCGCACCTCTTGGGCACCATTGGCACCAGGTACCAGTTGCTTCCTCAACAACAATTTTTTTATTCGGTGCTGGGGTTACGCCTTCTAAAGCAACCGAACGGCTGTTATTGGAAGGTTTATCATCAACGGCAGCATTCACTTTTGTAATAGCTATATCAATCTTGCCAATTCCTGGGGCATAATTTATAACTCCGCTCAATGGCAATATTGCAGACTCTTTTAAACTGTCTAAATTTAGGCTGTAATTTTCAGTTGTAATTGGACCTCCATTCACCGACCACTGCACTTCAGCGGCTGTTATTTTAGTTCGTCCTACATTTTTAATTTTAATTGAAGCAGGAGCCGTTCCACCTGTTAAGTTTTTTGGTCTAACTGTAACTGCTGATAATGTAGCATCAAGATTTAAAGCTACAAAAGGTTCGTAAGTATAACTGACATCGTCAACATAATAAGTTGACAGGTTATTTGAGCTGGTAGGATAAATATCCATAGAAGCCACCGCATTGTTTGGATTGGCCCAAGAACCAATGGATTTATCATCTATAAATGCTTCCCAATTGTTGTCAGTCATATTAGCAACAACTTTAATTTTAAACCATGCATCTTTTGGATGTGTCCCTTTGGCAATCGTACCGGCACCACCTGTACCTAATGTAAATCGCACATCACCATTTGGGTCAAAAAATGCATCCAGGGACCAAATGCCCCCAACAGCAGCATTGCCTTGAAAATTGAAATATCCTCCGGTTCCATTGACCACAAACATCCACATTTCCAAAGTAAATACTCCGCTGGTTTTGCGTCCACCAAATGGTAGAATCACATCTGCTGGTCCTCCACCAGAAGTTGTACTTATAAATTTGATGGATTTGCTGCCACTGTGAGCTTGTTCGTTGCTCACTTTGGTATCATCAGCTCCTCCTTTTGCGCCACTCCAAGTGGTCCATTTTGTCGAACTTACACCGAGAAAAGCTCCAGCCGTATAAGCCTCAAAATCATCCGAAAATGAATTTTGAGCCATTAAGCTGCTGAAACCTGCTCCAATGAAAATCAGTAGTAAAATTCTCTTCATATCTTTAATTTTTCTGTGAATAAATTTTTTATGGCTTCAAATATAAGGAAAGCCCTGATTTTTGGCTAAAAATTAACTAAACGGCTTAATTCCATTAAAATACTTGTTTGATGTAGGCGCAGCCTACCCCTAAGGTCAAATTCTACTTTTCGGTTTCTTCTTCCTCTTCTGATTCATCAAAAGACATGAGGGTTCCGGGTATTTCTTTTTGTGAATTGAGTCCTAATTTTTTCATTTTTTCTGCACGTCTAACCAAACTTCCTCTTCCATCTTTGAGTTGACCAACCGCTTTGTGATATGCATCCTGGGATTTGTTCAGATGTTTACCAACATCTTCCATGCTTTCTAAAAAACCAATAATTTTTTCGTACATGAGCTCTCCCTGCTTTGCAATTTCCAATGCATTTTTACTTTGTTGTTCGCGTTTCCACAGGTCAGCTATAAGTTTTAATGAGGTGATTAAATTCGTCGGACTGATTAGTAATATGCGTTTAGCATATGCATACGCCCACAATTCCTGATCTTCCTGCATGGCAATCAGATAGGCTGGTTCGATGGGTACAAACATCATGGTAAAATCCAGGCTTTCCACCAAGGTGTCGTATTTTTTATCTCCCAATTGATCAATGTGTTGGTACATAGACTTTATGTGCTCTTTGAGAGCTGATTCTTGTTCCTCCTTAGAATCTGCCGAAGAAAACCGATCGTAGGCTATGAGTGAAACTTTTGAATCAATGATAATGGTACGGTTGTCAGGTAAATAAACAACTACATCCGGTTGTAAGCGCTTACCGTCTTCCGTTTGCAAACTCACCTGTACTTTATATTCCCTGTTTTTTTGTAAACCTGATTTTTCTAGAATACTCTCTAAAATAATTTCACCCCAATTGCCTTGTTTTTTTGATTGTCCTTTGAGTGCGGATGCCAGGTTGTTTGCTTCTTTACTTAATTTATGGTTCATTTCTACCAACTCTCTGACACGCTCTTCCAATGAAAATCGCTGCTTGGATTCCTTGTCATAAGTTTCTTCTACCCTTTTTTTAAATTGATCTATATTTTCACCTAGCGGTTTTAAAAGCGAATCAAGATTTTCTTTATTTGCATTTGTAAATTTCTGTGATTTTTCTTCAAGTATTTTTTGGGCCAGTTCCTGAAACTCCAATTGTGCGCGATTTCTCATCTCTTCAAAATCACGTTTTTGGTTTTCCAATTTTTCAAGAAAAAAATGATTCTGTGTTTTACTTTCTGCCAGACTTTGTTTTAGTTGATTGATTTCATTTTGGCGGGCATGGTTCTCATTTTTCTGTTCTGTCAATTCTCCCAATACTTTTTGCAATTGTTCTTTAGCATGTTGGACATTGCTAAGAAGCGAAGCATTTTCTGAAGCCAATCCTGTTAGTTCACCAAGCTTTTGATCGTATTTTAAATTTGCTTGTAACAGTGCCATTTCGTATTCTTTGTGGCGCTCTTCAAAAGATTTAAGCCGGGCATCCTGACTACTGCTTTGATGTCTAAGTTCTTCTCCTTTTTTATTTTGGCTTAAAAAATTAAGTAAGAAAACAATGAGCCCTATTGCCAGACCCAAGAGCAGTGAAACAAAATCAAATGATTGCATGAATTAAAATTATAACAATTTTGGATGTTTGATGCATATGAAATACCATGTTTAACTCAACCCAAGACCGGGATTTAATGCTCAGGTTTGGAAATGGGTTAAAGATGGCTTCTTATTGGATAGAATTATTCTTGAAGCTTAAACCCCCGATATATGCGCCAGGCCCCATAAAGTGCACATGCTATGGCAAACACCAATCCCCAGGGTGCCGGGATGATTTGATACCTAAATACATAAGCTGCCAATACTAAGTAACTGACGCCCAATAAAATAAAAAATATCCTTTTCAGGAACACTAGCCTTCCAACTTAAATCGAATCGGAAGAGTAAAGCTTACCGGAACAGCCTTTCCATTGTGTTTGCCTGGTTTCCAATTTGGCATGGATTTAACCACCCGCGCAGCTTCTTCATCGCATCCACCTCCAATACCACGGGCTACCTGAACTCGTTGGATATCGCCATCCTTAGTAACCACAAATTGAATTACTACAGTTCCTTCTATCCCATTTTCTTTTGCAATAGCAGGATAACGGATGTGTTCACGAATGTATTTCATCATAGCTGCATCTCCATCCGGATATGCAGGCATTTGCTCTACAAATTTAAAAACCTCTTCTTCTTTCTTTTCTTCAACAACCGGGGGTGGTGGTTCAAGCAAAGAAGCATCAATACCATTTTTATCGCCTTCCTTGGTTTCAGTTGCAATTTCCTTATCCTTTAATTCCTCAATGGTTGGCGGAGGTGGTTCTTCTTCTTTAACCTCTTCATCCTTTTTAACTTTAGGAGGAACAAATTTTATTTGATCTTTAATAGGAGGAGGCTCAACTTTAGGTGGAGGCGGTGGTGGTGGTTTTTTAGGATCCAATGGGGGTGCATCAGCCAAAACCACTTCTTTCATGATTTCTTTATCAGCTTTTTCCGGAATCCACCCTTTCACCATTTTAATGATCATGGGCATGCTGATACCTAAGATAAAAAGCAAGATGCCCAATATAGCAGAACGAGCCATGTTGTCGTCGTAAATTTTACGCAACAAATAGGCACCGTAGGATTTATTTCGCCCTTCAAAGACGATTTCATCCATGCTCAGTTTCATATAATCTTTATTCTCCATTGCTTTTTATTTAAGCGTATTAATGGTATAACAAAAATTTCTTCATTTTATTTCCTGGATTGACCAATTGTTAAACAAACTAAACTATCAACCGGATCATTTGGCTTTAAGATTGCATAGGTCCGTACATTGTTAATGGTCATTTCATCCAGGATGTCTACTATGTTTTTGTATTTAGAACCCGGTAGAGGCTTTATCATTACAAACAAGTTGGTGGTATCTGTCCACATTTCATGGACTTCTTTAATCCGTCGTTGGATAATTTTGCGAACACCAGTTGCACTGTAATCAACACTATCTAGCTCAAGTTTGGTGTCTGCATTGATTTCATCCGGAGAAACATACCAATAAACCAGGTTGTTATTTCCCAATAAAAGATTGACCGTTTTGGACATTTTTATTGGTGGTTCTTCAACATCCTCTTTTTGCTTAGCAGGCTTATTTACTTCCATGGTTTTAGGTTTATTGAAAGTCGTAGCCAACATAAAAAAGGTAATTAGCAGAAAGCCCAGATCCACCATCGCAGTTAGGTCCACACGAGTGGACATCTTTTTCGATCGCGCCTTCTTTTTTCCTTTCTTCGCCCCACTTTCCGGGACATTCATTTCAGCCATAATTCATTTGAATTTGATGCTTTAAAAATGATTTTATTCTTTGCCAGTTCGAGCCGATGTAATCAAATTGAAACGATTTACTTTTTGCTCTTGCAATGTTTCAATTACTTTATCAAAGGCTTTGTATTCAGTCGTCTTATCAGCCTTAATGGCTATCCTTAAATTATTATTTGCCCTTCTTGAAAATAATATCAAGTCTTGCAATTGGTGCTCACCACCAGAAGTATCGATTTTCATTCCCGGTTGTGCAGCAGTAGCACGTGTATTAATATCCTGATCTAAAAATTGGGGTAACTGGCGTATATCCATTCCCCACAATTCTGTCAGTCGGAATGCATCCCGCTGTTTTGGTGAGAATTTGATGCTGTAGGCTTCTTCCAATTTATCTAGCAAAGCCAATCGCGTATTTTGATCGTCCAAACCCATAAACACTTTACCATCCGGAGAGATGTGAATCATAAGGATATCCTTATCCGGAATTGGAATTTGTGCAGTAGAAGAAGGGATGTCAATTTGCACTACTTCCTGAGGTCTGAATTTGGTAGTCAAAATAAAGAAGGTCAATAATAAGAAAGCGACGTCACACATCGCAGTCATATCAATGGCCGTACTTTTTCGTGGAACTTTAACCTTTGGCATAATGGTATGCTGGTGGTTTATAAATTAATGCTTGGAAGCAAATGTTTGTGCAATTGTAAAACCTGCCTCATCGATGCCATACGTTAAACCATCTATACGTGTTGTAAAGTAGTTGTAGGAAATAATGGCAAGAGCAGAAGTTGAAATACCCAAAGCGGTATTGATCAATGCCTCAGAAATACCTGTAGACAGAGCAACCGCATCCGGAGCACCGGCAGTTGCAATCGCAGAGAATGCACGAATCATCCCAAATACAGTACCCAACAATCCGAATAAGGTAGCCACTGAAGAAATCGTGGCAAGGATCACCAGATTTTTTTCCAACATGGGCAATTCCAGAGAAGTGGATTCTTCAATTTCTTTCTGGATAGCCAATACTTTATGGTCTTTATCCAGATCCGTTGCTTTGGTCATCTCTTTATATTTAGTCAATCCTTCGCGAATTACATTGGCCACAGAGCCTTTTTGTTTATCGCATTCAGCTATTGCCTGATCGATTTGATTTCCATCGAGGAGTTGTTTGATTTTGCGAACAAATCCTTGAATCGAACCTTTACCAGATGCAGCACCAATGGTCAACATCCGTTCGATAATTACGGCAATTACAATCATAAAAAGACCCATTAAGACTGGAACCAGAATTCCACCTTTATACATCATCCCCAAATAATCACCTGGGTGTGGATGTCCTTCTGGATTACCCCCTTCAAAGTGAGCAGGGCTCCCTAAAATAAACTTGTAAACTAATACACCTACTACAAGTGCCAAAGGAATTACGATGGCTGCAAATAAGGAACTGAATTTACTACTGGATGCTTCTGCACCCTTTACATTTGGATTACTCATAACCGACTGGAATTAACAGTTTTGAATGAATTAAAAAATATTATTCTAAAATGATCAAAGAAAAAACAGCCAAACCAAACAAATGCAAAGTTTTAGCAAAGCGGTATTTCCTCTTGTTTGCGTAATGATAAAACGATTTCACTAAAAAAATGTGCATGTGGGAAATGGAATTTTTAAAAAAAATATATTATAATAATATATTATGTATAAATATTTATTATTATTATTAATATACATTATATAAAAAATATATATATTAAATCTTATGAAAATATAATCTGTAAAAGCCTTCAATCATACTCATATTTCTGTTTTTAAAGGATTTCCGTGCCAATTTGCCAGCAAAATTTTATTTCGACTTCTTAAAAATGTAAAATGCCATGTACATTTCATAATGTACATGGCATTTTAATATAATTTCTACTAAGTCTTAGCTCTGAGGTGCAATCAATTTAAAGAATTGATCCAGTTGAGGCAATAAGATAATTTCAGTGCGGCGATTGGCTTTTCTGCCATCTGCATTGTCGTTGGAAGCTTTTGGATCGTACTCAGAACGTCCTCCAGCGGTCATACGACTTGGGCTTACTTTGTACTTCTTTTCCAACATTCTAACTACAGCTGTAGCTCTTTTGGTACTGAGATCCCAGTTATCTGCAACACAGTCATTGGACATGGGCACATTGTCTGTATGTCCTTCAACCATGATGTTTAAATCTTTGTGATCGTTTAGGACTTTTGCAATTTTTTCAAGGACCATTCCAGCCTTTTCATTGATACTTGCACTGGCAGTTTTAAATAACATTTTATCTGAAAGGGAAATAAATACCACACCTTTCTTTACTTCAATATTTACGTCTTCTGAATTAACACCAGAAAGTGATCTTTTCAAATTTAAAATCAAAGCCATATTGAGTGAATCCTTACGAGCCATTGCATTGTTAAGATCTTTGATATAGCGATCTTTTTCGTTTAAGGCGTCTAATGATTTTTTAATACTCTCTGCACCTGCCTTACTAACAATTGAGAGGTCTGATAAACGCTCCAATAAATTGTTATTGGTTTTTTTCAAAAGCTCCATTTGCTCTTCAAGCGATTTAATTTTACCTGATTTTGTTTTTGATTCAGCATCTAAAGTTGCTACCTGATTTTTACAATCTGCAGCTATCTTAGCTTTTTCAGATTCACAAGTTGCCAGGTTATCATTGCATTTTTGCAAACTCATTTTAGCGTTTTCCATTTCTGATTGAAGGTCCTTGTATTTTTTACTAGATACACAAGAAGCTAAGAACAAAACAGAAAAAGCAAGCGTTACAATCTTATTCATATTGGTATATTGTTTAAAATATTTTGAAATTGGCCACAAAAGTACAATTTTTAGCTGATTTTATTGACAAACTAAATGTTAATGAGGGGATAGTGTATAGTGGATAGTGGATAGTTGATAGTTGGTAGGTGATAGTTGGTAGTTGGTAGGTGATAGTTGATAGTTGGTTGGTGGAATTCCTTTAGCCTTTAGCCTTTAGCCTCTAGCCTCTACCTTTAGCCTCTAGCCCTTAACCTTTAGCCTAAATACTAATGACAGCCCTTAATTCTGTTGACCCTTAAATAAATAAAGAGTAAATGACACATAAATTAAATGTATTTGGAAAACCATTGACCCCATGCAGCATGAACCCATTGACCGGATTTTACCGGGATGGCTGTTGTTCGACCGGTGAGGAGGACCTTGGGATGCATACTGTTTGTATAAGGGCTAATTGGGAATTTCTGGAATTTTCAAAACGCAAGGGAAATGATTTGTCAACTCCAAGACCAGAATATCAATTTGCCGGAGTTAGACCAGGCGATCAATGGTGTTTGTGTGCAATGCGTTGGAAAGAAGCCTGGGAAGCTGGTTGTGCACCGGCAGTAATTTTAGAAGCTACCAATCAGGATGTTCTAAAATACATTCCATTTGAGGTATTGCTTGAATTTAAAGTGGAATCGATGGAGGCAGGAGGATAGTGGATGAAATTTTGTAATGCTGTAATGCAGCGATGTTACAATGCTGCAATTAATAGAGGCTAGAGGCTAGTGCTACTCACTACACACAAAAAGTTTAACATCGCAGCATTGTAGCATTTTACCATTGCAGCATGTTCCTACTCCTTTTCTTCCGGGTCTTTAGAGTTCCAAAAATATTTATTCATAATGTTAGAAGCCCATTCTTTTGCACCCAGTCCAAATGCAATTGCAAATGCCAATCCAATGGATCCAAAAAATATACTCACCACATTGGTAATAATGGTTTCTCCGATGCCGATTTGTGTCAGGGCAATGGCCAAAGTAAAAAAACCAATGCAATAAAATACCAGCTTTCCTATAAGGTCAGGATTTTCAAAACTACTTTCTTCCAGTGAACCAACAACCAGACTGGAAACAAATTCAGCCAGATAAAAACCGAGGATGATTAATACGCAGGCAATTAAAACATTTGGAATAAAAAATAAAAATTGATTGAGTAAATCAGATACGACTTCTAAGCCAAGAAGGTTAAAAAACTTGACCATGACAATCAATATGATCATCCAGAAAAATATGGAAGATGCCAACCCGGAAAAGCCTCTTTTAATGCCCCTTTTTTCAAGAAAGCGGTGAACACCGGATTTTTGTGCCAAACGATCAATACCTAAAGCATGACTTAATTTATAAACAAGCCATTGGATAATTTTTGCCAATATCCATCCGATAATTAATATAATTAAGGCATTCACGATTGATGGAATCATACTGCTAAAACTTTGCAGATAGCCCTCAAATGCATGTTGAATATCGGAATACATATTTTCTAAATTTGAATCATCTGATGTACAAATATATTTCTAATCTCAGTCTTCTTCAGTTGACAATTCTTTGGTTGTTAAATCTTCTGTAATTTTACGGATCACTTTAAATTCACTAAGGAATGTTTTTGCCAATACCCGGAAAATGGTATAAGCCGGTATGGCAACCACCATCCCGATAATACCTCCAACACGCGCCCCAATCATGATTACAATAAAAATTTCCAGTGGATGTGCTTGAACTCGTTTTGAAAAAATATAAGGTTGTATAATAAAATCATCCAATAATTTAATGACGACAAAAACCAACAAAACTTTTGACAGCAATGGAAGGGTTTGTGAATAAAAATTCATCTCCAGATTGGAAGAGATCGTCAACAAACATGCAAATGCAGCTCCTATCAAAGGTCCCAGGTAAGGAATGATATTCATAACCACATAAAAAAATGAAATCAATAAGGCATTTTTAATTCCGAAAAAACTTAATAAACCGCTGGCCAAGAGCATTAGAATTGTCATTTGGAGAACAATCCCACCAAAATAACGGGTTAATAAAATGCTCACATCGTCAATTACATTTCGAACTTTTCGCTCTTGTCCGGTAGGCACAAAAGACTCCACGATTTCTGTGAATAAACCGCGTTCTTTCAAGAAAAAAAAGCTGATGAACAAAATGGAAAACAAACCGATAAAAATAGAGCCAGCTTTACTCAATAAGGTCCCAAAAAAATCACTGATGTGGCTTGGATCAAAATAAGATCCTATAAATGATTTGACTTGATCTCCTGCGCTGGGTCCGGGTTCTAAGCCCAAGGACCGAAGCCAGAAATTTAATTTATCAATAGGTTCCTGCAATGCTAGTGAAATGGCATTAAAATCAACCTTAGACAACACGACTGCTTGTTGAATCACTAAAGGAACAAAAAGCCACAACAAAACCCCTAAAATACTAAACATACTGATTAAACTCAACATAGCTGCCAGCGACTTCCCGAATGAGAATCGCAACAGATGAAGTCGAACCAATAGGAAACCCATTATGGGTTGACCGATCATACTGAGTACCCAACTGATCAATATATAACTCACAACTTCACTGAAATAACTCAGTACAAATAATAAAAAGATCAAGATACCAACCCCAATGATGTACCGGTAGTATTTTTGCCACATGGAGTAAAGATACAATCCAATCAGGAAGCTGTGGCTTACATTTACATGCTTTATTAAGGCTAGAAAAAAATTAAAATCAATTCATGAAGTTTCTTCGCAATATTTGGACTATCGAACTAATTTGGTGGCTTTCGAGTGCACTACTAGCTGCACTTATTCTGTTTCCAATACGTTTTTATAAAATTGAATTTTATTTTTTCCAAACCAACTTTTATTATATTCTGGGTCTTATTTTATTTCTTCGTTGGTTGTTCCTTTGGAAATACACGCCTTATGCCTGGTCGATCCCTTTTAAATTAGTCGTAGTTTTCTTAATGATACCGGTAGTTTTTTGGGGAATTACATCTTTTTATGGATTTAAAGGGTACCTGGATGAAGTGGGAATTCAGGAGTTTGTTTCACATCTTAACGAAGCAGAGCAATCCAGTTTGTCCATTTATATCCGAAGTGAAATGATCTTTTTTGCAAGTTCATTTATAATTTCAGCTTGTTGCGTTCCAATAAAAATGATAGCAAGTATCTGGAAACAATACAACCGCAATACCGTTTAATTTGAAGCATTTGCACTAAATACTTTAATATGTCGCTTATACAGGAATTTAATGACTATCGGTCTAAAATGAATGAGGTGATCTTGGCTCACGATCACTTGCCTCTAAAACGATTTTTTTCGCTGGATAATCAAATGTATCAGGAAGGTGCCCTTCCGGTTAAAACAAAAGAGTTGCTGGGATTGGTCGCATCCATGGTGCTTCGTTGTGATGATTGCATAAAATACCATCTACAAAAATGTTATGAAAACAAAGTAAGCACTGAAGAAATATACGATGTCTTTGCAATCGCGAATATGGTAGGTGGCTCAATTTGTATTCCTCATACAAGAAGGGCTGCAGAGTTTTGGGAAGAATTATTAAGAAGTGAAGTTGGATGATTGGGTTCAATCCTATAATGCTACAATGCTGCAATTTTAAAATCAATGTAATGGTTAATTAATATTGAAATCCTTCAATGGATCAATCTTACTATTCTGCAATCCTACAATTCTGCAATTCTAAAATCAATGTTTTTTAAAATAAATTAGCAGTTATGCAACCATATCATTCTTCAGGTAGACAATACAGCTTTAAAACAAAATTAAATTGAATTGAGGCATCGCTACATCAAGGTATTATAGCATTCGAACATTATAGCATTATAGCATTGTAGCATTGTAGCATTGTAGCATTGTAGTTTTGTTTTAAAAAAAAAGCCCAAATTTGCAAGGCGCAAATTCAGGCTCTTTCGACTAAGGTCTCAAAATAAGAAAACTACGTTCTTTATCTAAAATTAAATAGATGTCTGATTGAATTGGAAATTCCAATTTGAATAAAAATTATTGATGTAAAGCGATAGGGTATCTGATCGTTATAGATATACTGTCGCTGGGATTTGACGTAAAAATAAATTCTAGCATCCAAATATCCAAATAATCAACGAAAAATATTATAAAAAAGTTTATATATAATATATTTAATTATAAAGACTTTAAGATGCTTGTAGTTTTAATACATATTGTAAGCTGCAAATAAACCGATTATATATTATATATTATAATAATATTAAATAATTATTAAAATATTTTAAACTCTATAGTCAGCATGATCTCTAGGCATTTATGTATAAAATACCTTTAAATTGAGCGGATTTCTTTCGTCCTGACCATCTTAAATAAATCAAAACTGCCTTACAGAGAACCTTGAAAACAAGTATCTGCGTTCTATCTTTGTGCTTTTATGCCCGGGTGGTGAAATTGGTAGACACGTACGTTTGAGGGGCGTATGCCGCAAGGTGTGCAGATTCGAATTCTGTTCCGGGCACTTGTGAAGATTTAAGAGAGGAAGTTTATAGGCTGTAGACTGTAGGTGGATTAAATGGTTCAATGCTACAATCCTGAAATAGTACAATTCTACAATGGTTCAATACTGCGATGGTAAAATGCTATAATTTTAAAATTTTAAGAATAAACCATTGGAACATTGGAACATTGAACTATTGAAACATTTTCAAATTCCTTAACACTTCAGTTAATACTATATTAATTCAACAATGTAGATTAAGCGATTTACTCCAATTCAAATCCTTATTATAAATACAATTTATTTGTAGTATTGCATTCCTTCTTTATAAATTCAAATGATATGAAAAATCTATGTTACTATTTTATGGCACTGATCGTTTTGACTTCATGTGCAAATGTAGATAAAATGATCGACCGGGGTCAATATGATCAAGCTATTGATAAGTTGGTAAACAAACTTGCCGGTAAGAAAAATAAAAAGAAAGAGGAAGTCATTGCCTTGGAGTATGCTTTTAAAAAAGCACAGGATCGGGATTTACGAACTGAAAAATCATTGCGTGATGAAAATATTCCGGAGAATTGGACCAAGGTTTATAACATTCACAATCAAATTACCTATCGTCAAAATAAGATTGAAGGTTTGTTGCCATTAGAAACTCAAGATGGGTACCAAGCAACTTTTAATTTTGTAAATATTGATGAACTCAAAAAGGAATCTAAACGCAATTCAGCAGACTATTACTACCAATCTGCACTCAGCCTATTGGAAGAATCCAGAAGAAGTGGTGATAAAAATGCTGCTCGAGAAGCCTACAATTATCTCAATAAAATTGACGCTTTGTTTAGTCAGTACAAAGAAAAAGAACAACTAAAAAAAGATGCACTCCAATTGAGTATGGAAAATTATCTGGTTAAAATAAATAATCAAACCAATCAAATAATACCTGCAGATGTTGAAGCGGAATTACTAAAATGGAGTGTGGATGGTTTGAATAGCAAATTTAAAAATTTTGATGTAAAAACTAATCCTGCTTTAAACTACGATCATTACATTTTACTCAATTTAAATCAAATGGAATTTAGTCCTGAACGTGAAAAAACCAGGATTTATGACGATGTAAATGAGATTACCAAAGAAGAAGTGGTAAAAGACAGAAATGATAAACCAAGAAGAGATTCCCTTGGTAAAGAAATTAAAGTAAAAGTTGTAACCCGTTATGTTGCCACCATCGAAGAAATTAGCCAAATCAAATCCGCATTGGTTGGCGGCCGCCTGGAATTTATAAATGTACGCTCTTCAGATATTGAATACACCAAAAATTTACAAGTGGAAGCTGTGTTTGAAAATAAAATGGCTCGTTTAATCAAAGGCGACCGAAGCTATGTGACAGATGAATGCGAAAGGATATTAAAAGGCCGTTTAGTGCCATTTCCAAGCAATGAAAGGCTTTTAGTAGATGCTGTTGAAAAACTCAAAAACCAGGTTAAAAACATCATTAAAGACAAAGTCAATTAATCTTTAAATCCAATTTTGGTGCTAAAATACCTGATTATTATACCTGTCAAGGCTTATCAATACTTGTTATCTCCCCTATTAGGTAAAAATTGCCGTTTTGAACCTTCTTGTTCAAATTATATGATTCAGGCAGTCGAAGAATGGGGACTTTTAAAGGGCAGTTGGCTTGGATTAAAACGAATCAGTCGATGTCATCCCTGGGGCGAAAGCGGATCAGATCCCGTCCCTAGAAGGGAGGAGAGGAAAGGAAGATAAGAGGAAGACAGGCTAGAGCCTAAAGGGAGGAGTAAAATTAAGCTTGTCAGCTTAACAGCTCTATAGCTTCTTGGCTGACTCTTGTTACAGAAGCACTATTTTTAAAAATCCCCGGCAGCAACAATAACCAACCTTTGTCCTTTGACAGATTTATAAGACAACTACCGGGGAGTCTCTTACGGATAATCCGTTTTGTTGCAAACATCCAATTTTTTATTTAGTTTCAGAAATTATGCTAATAATTGTCAAGGTGGCAATTTTTTATGCCTAAATCGGTCCCTGATTTCAATAATCTGCCTGTAACTAGTATCTTTAAGGCCTTATTTTGAAAAATTATGAAAGCTTTTAACCTAACAATTCTACTTTTTTGTATTTGGATATCTTCTCTTTTGGGACAATCACAACGCAAAGTTTTGATTGAGCATTTTACACAAGCTTCTTGTGGACCTTGTGCTGCAATCAATCCCCAATTGCAACCAATCCTGGAACGCAATAAAACTAAAATTACGAAAATCACCCACCAGGTAAGCTGGCCTGGGGTTGACCCCATGAATAAAGACAATCCGGGGGAAGTCCAGGATCGTGTAAATTATTACGGTGTAACAGGCGTACCGGATATTTTTCTGGATGCCTACAGTTCAGGAAATCCAACTCAAACAATTACAGATGCCAGCATTCAAAATGAATATTTAAAACCTTCACCATACGAAATCAGTATCAACAACACGGTATTGCCTGATTACAACTCCATTGAAGTTGAAGTAACTGTTAAACTAACAGGTGCAACGACCACAAAACCAGTTTTACGCATTGCCGTCTTGGAAAAAATTATCAGCTGGACGAGTCCTCCAGGAAGCAATGGAGAAAAAAACTTTTACCATGTAATGAAAAAATATCTACCGAGTTCAAAAGGAATTTCTATCTCTGATATCAATCAACCCGGTCAAACGAAGACATTTAAATACGTTTATAAATTTGACAAGTTGTACAATTTTAAAAATTTGGAAACTGCTGCATTCATCCAGGATGATGCTACAAAGGAAATTCATCAATCTGAAAACAAAGAAGTGCTGTTCACTCCTACTGCAGGATTGGATGTAGCCATTAAACAAGCTAATCCAACCGGCAATTTTATTGATACCGTTATTTGTGGCAACCAAACTGCGCCCATAGTTAAAATTATTAATACCGGAAATCAATCTGTAACTGCACTTGATTTCATATACAGTGTGAATGGTATTGCACAGTCAACTTATCAATGGACTGGAAAGTTGGATTTTCTAAAAGAAGTAGACATTGTTTTACCAGCAATCAATTTTACAGCTTACAAAGGGCAAAATACCATGAACATCAGTGTAAACAAGGTTAATGGAGGAGATGACATCAATGTGATAAACAATGCAAGTTCGTTAAATTTTCAATCTGCACCTTCAACAACAATTCTTTCAACTTTTGAAATGAAACCCGGTGCACAACCTGCCCTGTTAAGCTTTACTATAAAAGACGATCAAGGCAAATTGATTTTATCGGATGGACCTTTTACTGATAATACAGCTAAAACTTACTTTTTAAATTTGGAAAAAGATCGTTGTTATACAGTGCAAACCATTAATTCAACCAGCAGTTTAAATGGGACTTATAAGATTTTTGACGAACAAATAAATTTGATCATTCAACAACGTGTATTAGGTGTTGGAACTGCTGAACGTGATTTTGGAACCTATACGGTCACGGTTGCAAATCAAGATGTCTCTAATGCTAAGAATTTAAAACTGTTTCCAAATCCTGTCAATGACTTTAGTACCTTAGAATTCACCAGTAATCATTCAGGAACTGCTCAACTCTTGATACTGGATGTAAACGGAAATCAGATTTCTGATAAATCCATTCAATTAAATAGTGGATTGAATCAAATTCCATTAAACTTAAAAAATCTAAATAGCGGGGTATATTTTATTCAACTGAATCAAAATAATCAATTGATCGGAACGAGCCGGTTGATTCGCTTTTAATAACAAGATATTATCGCCACGAATTCACGAATTAAATATTTTATTCGTCTTTCATTCGTGCATTCGTGGCGACACTTCTTTTCGAAATAAAGTACAATGGAGCTCCAGCAATAATTAATAATAAACCTACAATGCATTTAAGTACCGGTTGCGAACCGTTCATGTAATTTATATAATCATTGTAGATGGTGGTGTATAAATAAAATCCAGTAAACACAACAAATAAAACCGATAAATACGGGAACCAAGGCACCCGAAAAGGTCTTTCTATTTGTGGACTTTTATACCGCAACAGAATAACACCTGCTGCACTCAATCCATAAAAAATCCAACTTACAAAAATCAAAATATCGGTTAATTGGTCAAATGAACCGGACAGCACAAATAAACAAGCCCAAACTGAATTGACAACAATGGCATTAAATGGAGTCTGGTATTTAGGATGAATCGTTCCGATGCCCGATATAAATCGATGATCGACTGCAAACGAGTAGGTAACCCGCGAACATGCAAAAACATTGCCATTCACAGAGCCTAATACTGATAAGATAA
The DNA here is from genome assembly GCA_016787575.1 of Saprospiraceae bacterium. GTDB lineage: Bacteria > Bacteroidota > Bacteroidia > Chitinophagales > Saprospiraceae > Vicinibacter. The sequence continues at coordinate 175,545 of JAEUUO010000007.1, forward strand.
CTATAAAACTAATGATCAATCCTCCAGTGCTTCCAAATACATATTCCATGGCGGTTGCTGCTACAAATTCTGATTGCTGGATTTCATTGAATGGAAGTACATAAAACAATACCAAATTAAATAATAAATAAATACCTGTACAAACCAACAAACCAAAAAGCAAACTTTTAGCAATGGATTTATTGGGGTCCTTTATTTCTCCCGCAACAAAACTGAGATTATTCCAACCATCAAAACACCAAAATGCACCAGCCAGTGCTGCTACAAATCCTGACCATCCCAAACTGTTTTCAAGAAGTGGAGTCTGAGGGTGTACAATAAAATTATTTTGTGAGAAAATAAATAGAAATAGAATGACACAAAATATACTACCAAGTTTTAAACCTGTTAAAAAACGTTGTATCCAACTGCTTTGCTGTGTGCTGTAACAATTAAAAATGGTAAAAAAAACAATTACAGCAATTGTGAGAATTTTTCTTCCAAACATTTCCAAAATATAAAAAGTACCTACACCCGGCAAATGAAAAGAATACAACTGCTCGATACTTGTTGGAAATCGAAATAATGGAATTAAATAATCCAGATAATATGCAGCTACATATGCAATAGACGCGATTCCTGCTGTATTAAAAACAACAATCGATGCCCAGCCATATAAGAAGGCAACAAAATCACCATACATCTTTTTAAAAAAAATATATTGTCCGCCGGTCTCCGGATAGATACAAGCGACTTCCGCATTGGTCAATGCGCCAATTAAGGTAATACATCCTGCAAACAACCAAAGCGTCAGGATTCCATAAATTGAAGGAAATTGAATGGCCATACTTGCCGGCTTCAAAAAAATACCGGAACCTATAACCGCTCCTATGACGATGGCTAAGAGCGTTGAGTAGCTAAGCTGGCGAGCAAGTTTTGGCATGCGATGAGTCAACAGGAAAAAGCATTTCTCTCCTTTTCCAAAATCTGGGACTGAAGCCTTAGATTTTGGAAAAGGAAAAAATTGCTCTAGATAATCTCTACTTAGAAATTGAATCCTAAGCGAGCAAACAATTTGCGACCATTGCCGCCCATTTGGACTGCATCCCATGGACCGCCGGTTTCATTGTTGTAAGCCCAGCCTGCTGCGCCGGGTACATAGCCTAAATCAGGATGTTCATTCCAAATATTATCAACACCAAGATACAAAGTGAGGCCGTCTATAATTCTGGCAGACGCGAACACATCTTGTACCCATTTTGGTTTGTATAAATACAAATCTGCAACGCGAACATTTTCATCCGCATCTGTTGGAACTTCGGGCAACAAACTTGCAAAATCTCCATAACCATATAAATTGACTTGGCCAAAATAATTTACGCGTGTGCCAAGTGTCCAACGTTTCCAGCTGTAATCTAAACTCATTCCGAATTTAGTTTTTGGAGCGGATGCCAATAAAAAGTTTTGTTCGCGCACACTGTAAAAGTATTCTATATTTGAAGGAGACGTACTCAGTTCTTTAGGAACATTGATTTTATCAATTTCCATCCGTTGTACATTTCCTGTAAATAAATAACGCAAACTACCCATTCCACATTTGTGATTGCAGTCTAATACCACATCCACGCCGGAATTGGTAGTGTTGACTGCATTTGCAAAAAACTGAGCATAACTGACTTTCAAGTTCTGTAAGGTTTGTCTCAATTCAGCACTCAAGCTTGCATCATCCGCACTAAATTGCCCTGATAAAACTACACGGTCTTTTACGATTACACGATAGGCGTCTACAGAAAATGTAATATTGCTTTTAGGGCGAATGCTAACACCCAAATTATAATTTGTAGAAACCTCTTCTTTTAATTCAGGGATTCCTGCTGCTTTCGTAATTGGACTAGAATTCGGAGCAATTTTTACTTCTGATATCAAACCACCCTGAACCGTTGTGAACGTCGAACTAAAATTTATTTGTTGTAAAGAAGGTGCACGAAATCCGGTACTTACTGAACCACGTAAGGTCGTCATGTTGTCCACTTTATAACGAGCTGCCAATTTATAATTGTCAGTAAATCCAAAGTCCGAATAATTTTCCAATCTAACTGCACCGGCAACTAAAAAGGATTTCGTAACATCCAATTCGAGATCTGTATAGAAGCCAAAAGTTGATCTGGATTCATCGGCTTCATCGCCCGGTTGATATCCAGGAAAGCCTTGAGAACCGCTTGGTTTATCCACATTGTAATTTGCATAAGAGGCTTCTTCTCCTGCATTTAAATGATAATTTTCAGAACGAAATTCAGTTCCTAATCCGAGATGCAAGCCTTTTAAAATAGATGGAAATTCTTTTCCAATATCAAGATTGCCGATTGCTTGAGAGAAATTAAATCCGCCATCATCAAAATGCGTTTTACTTGCGCCTAATCCGGCATTAAATGTTTGATCTCCAAAAAAATGAAAATCATTTTTACCATAAGTTCCACTCAGATCCCAATCCCAACCAGCTCCGAGTTGACCTTTCAAACCGGCTACACCGGAAAGGTCTTTGATTTCTGTTTGAATGTGAGGATTGTAATAAAAACTACTACCATCTGCAGTGGCTTTAATTATTCCAGGAACTACAATTAAATTTCCTTGATCATCTGTTGGAAAGCGTTCCGGATTATCGTCAAAGCGACGGGTAAATGCGAATGCATCTGACTTTTTAAAATTGTATCCACCAAAAGCATAAACGTTTAATTTATTGTCATCCATCAAGGGCAATTCCAGATTTGCCATTCCGCCATATGCATCTACAGAACCATCTCCATGTGTTCTCCTGTAAATATTAAATGGTAGAATTTGATCTGGATCCTGACGATAGGTTTTATCAATTTTTGCATAGTCTCCACCGATATTCAAGAAACCCCCTTTGCTGCCCAGCGAAATGCCATAATTTGCTCCAACATTAAAAGTTGCACCATCCATTTTTTTATCGTACTCCTGATAGCCCTGGTCTTTAGATAAAATGGTATTGTATTTATTGTCATAGTAAGCAGCATATCCTGCACTTCCTGTCAGTTTTCCGGGATTCTTTTTTAGAATAATATTCATAACGCCTGCAATTGCATCTGAACCATATTGAGCAGAAGCACCGTCACGTAATATTTCAATGCGGTCAATGGATGATTGCGGAATTGCATTTAAATCCGTTCCGGAATTTCCACGGCCTCTAGTACCAAATACTGAAACAAAAGCCGTTTGATGTCTCCGTTTTCCATTTATTAAAACCAGGGTTTGATCCGGGCCCATTCCCCGGAGTGTTCCTAAATCTATGTGATCGGCACCATCTGATCCAGATTGTTTTGCATAATTAAATGAAGGCGCTGCAAAATTAAGCATGGAAGTAACATCCATTTTTGCAGTTGGAAATTGCATTTGACTAACCTGCAATACATCCACCGGAACCGGAGTTTCTGTTTGAATGCGGTTGGCTCTACGTGTACCAACGACCACCACTTGTTCTAAAGCAGTCATAGAGGGTTCCATATTAATAATCAAATTTGGATTGTTAAAATCAGAAACGGTCACTGGATTATAACCTACCAAGCTGATTTGCAATTGTTGGCCTTCATTCATTTTAATACTAAACCTGCCATTGGCATCTGATACGGTGCCTGTGGTTGTACCCAATACATAAACACTTGCTCCAATGAGCGGACTTCCACTGGCATCTTGTACCATTCCATTGATGATGCGTTGAGCATCAATATTAAGTTGACTGACTAATATCAAAATAAAAACGCTAATGATTTTCATAATTACTATATTTGGTATAAATATAAATCTTTTTCTAAATCTAACCAATACTATTAACATGATAAATTACTTATGTAGATATTTCTATCTTCTAATTTGGCTATTAGCATGTTGCAGTCCTGAACAAATTCATGAGAGTAAATTTTTTGAAAATAAATCTCTTTCAAGTCGGACAAACTATTGTGGCGAACCAAGTATTGCCTTTGAACAACCCTGTTCAAATTATTTAAAAGACTTTATTATTCCTGATATAAATTCTATGATTGAAGGTTTTGATTATATCCTTTTGGAACCAAATTTATCTAAAAATGACCCAAATTATCAACAAAGAGGATTTACGAATTGTGATTTTGGTGGCCTTCCAAATTGTTGTGGCATTGCAGTACACCCAAATTATATTCATTCTGATAGGTCATGGCAAGAACTTATTATTGATAAACTAAAAGATCCTTTTAAAAATATTAGGTACATTTTCTTAAAGCCTGGTGATTACAGAAGTTTAGGCCCTCTTTGTTTGTACAATAGAAATTTATCTCAACCGGATACTTATGATTGTAGCAAAGATTTTAAAGGCACATTCAATGTAACAAAACCAAACTTATTAATTACTTTTTATAATCCAAATTCTGCAAATCCATTTGAACCTTCAAAAAGTTGTGGCTCTGTTCAATTATGTAAACAGGTGATTTTTGAAAATATTAATTTATTCAATTCTTCAAATATAATAGTTCAAGGATTATTATTTGATGGGGTTTATCCTCGTGTAACTGGTGCAAATAGAACAAATTATATTGCGTATAGCTCGAACAATTGTGTGTATACCAATTGTATTTTCCAAAATTTTTTTAAAAATGCAATTGAAATAAGGTCCTGCATAAACTCCACTATACAAAAATGTATCTTTAGAAATGTTTCTGCTTGTAGCGAAGATTTATGTAGTGATCCAGTTGCAATTGTAATTAATTCTGATCACTCAACTTCTGGGGATGATTGTAGTAGACTATATGGTCCCCTAGTGAATTGCAAATATACAATGCTCATTAATAATATTTTTTATAACATTGGGCAATCATTCCAATCAATTTATGGTGGTATAAATGTACCAGCATCAGTATATAATTCAGGTGGAATGTTAACACCATGTCAACAAAAAGCACTAGACAATGAATGCTTATTAAGTGGCATTGATGGTTCAATATTTTGCGGAAATCTTTCTTATAGATCGCAACAACGATATAAAAAATTTGAAAATCACTTTACACTAAAAATTGGATCGCAAAATTCATTAGATCCAGTGATTTTTAAATATAATTATTGTGAATTAGCATGTCCAATTATTGATCAAGCAATTAGTAATTGTCCTGATATGTCTGGAATTGGTGGTGCAGGCATGGGATTAGATATTGAAAGATATTCAAGAAATATTATAGTTTATAAAAATGAATTTAGGAATATGAATGTTGGTATCCAAGGATTAGGATTATATCCATATGGTTGTCAACCAAATGCAGATAACCAAAATTGGGATTTATTTATTTTAAATAATATCTTTAATTGTATTCAACCATGTGAGCAAAGTTTTGGAATTCTAAATCCTGGGGTAGGAATATTATTTCCAATTTATCGATTAGAATTAACAAGAATAAAAAATAATTGCTTTCTTTCAACAAAAAATCCTGTTGTAATTTATGATGCTTTATGCAACTCACCTGGAGTTTATATAACTTGCAATACTTGTATAATAAACAATTCAAGGGGTGCTTCAACCTCTTGCCTAATAAGTGGACCAAATGAAGATTTTATTAAAAGCACAAACATTACGCCTTGTTACAATTGTCTAACTATTATAGGAAATAATGAATCAAATTGTGAATATACAGGAAATTTTACACCTTATAATTTCAATTTTCCAACACATTTTGGATACACTTGTTCAAATTATATAAGGGAAGAATGTTTAGAAGCCCAAGAAAATGGTGATAGTGATTGAAATAAAAGTTAATCTTGTTTTACTAATAAAAAATGGGAGATTTACTAAAAAAACAATAAACTCCTAAAATACTAATTAAATTAAGAGTTTATTGTAATATATAGTTTATACTATTATAAATTCTAGATAAAAGTTATTTCAAGACTTCAAAACTAATTTGCTTAAATCCTTTATCAGTCAATATCTGTAAATGATATTGGCCGTTTTGAATAGTTTGCAAATTAAAATATCCTATGTACTCTTTGCTATTGTTTTGATCAATTTCTTGTCTTATTAACTTGCCCATATTATCTATTATATTATAGACAATTTTAGAACTATTTTCCTTCAGTGTTAATTTGACAGTTAACCAATCTTTTACTGGATTAGGATAAGCTATAAGTTGTGCTTCATTATCAGATAACTGCTCGTTTTTTACAATTATACATGGGCCGGAAAAAACCATTGAAACTGCTAATGCACCATCTAAATTTAAAAAAGAAAAAGCAGAATTATCTATATCTGGCACTCCAGAATTAGCATCATAACCAGAAATACCTATATATGGTAAATCAGTAATTGCAAGTGTGCCCGCTGCAGTTAGTACATTATTATTACAAGTGTAATCCATGCCTTCATCAAAACCGAAAAATGGAACCACATCTGTCCCGGAATATCTAATACCAACGAATACTCCAATATTATCATCCAGAATGGTATAACCCGGATCACTCGTATTAAAATCCTCTAATGGTATTCTAACAATTGCTGAGGTCCTAGTTTCATTAGCGTCAAAAGTGAATGTACCAAGAGCCAGAAAACTCAATTCATCATTGGATGCGTCTCCATCAGCATTTAGGTCTTGCCATCCATATAAGGTTGCTTCAGGTGTTAAATTAGCCAGTGTGGCTGGAGCTGATACAGCCATACTAAATAATATTGAATCAATTTTACATCCTGTACCATAAGGAATTTTAAATCCAGTAAGATATTCTGCATTTGCAGGTGCTCCACCACTTAACCTTTGATAATTATTAGTTATAAATGGATCATGCCCATTGGCAGCTAATCGTGCCTTAGAAAATAAATTATTAGAAAAATAAAATTCTGACAATGCTGAATTATCTCCATTTGAAATTTCAGAGCTATCTGAGCTGATTAAATAAGATATTCTGCCTTTACCAGTGGTTCCGGCGTTGCCAAACATATCTTGAGGATCTAATAAAATTTCGTAACTTGAATCAACTTCTACAAAAACCCCATCCGCAGATGTTTTATCATAAAATTGAGTGGCTGACCCGTTCGTTGGTGTAAAACTGATTTTACCATTAACCTTGGCATTTGAAATTAAATTGGTCCCTTTATTTGTGACAGTGGCGCCTGGAACTAATCCAAAATCACCAGCTTTTTTAATCCAGGAGAAAGGATAGGTTCCAAATGGCGCATGGCAGATTCCAGTTCTATTATTTGTTGCTAAATCATTCGGAAATCGAATGTTGCCAATTGAAATATTTACAGGACCGTTTGCTAATTCGGCTTTAATTTTTTGTCCATCTTCATAAGATAACATGACAACAGGAATTGTAACAGATGCACCGTAGGTACCAGCACCCATACCTGCTACACCTGCACCTGGAGTATTATTTAATATTATGCAAGCAATAGCACCATAATTCTGAACATTGAGTGCTTTAAAGCTAAAGTTACAGGTCCCTCGGTCAACTAAAGCAATTTTACCAACCATTGCAGCTTTGTTTACAATGGTATCGCAACCTTGTGTTGGGGTTGTTGCATTATTTGTTTGAACTAACACTGCATCAGCAGTCCAAACATTAGATAATAAATCAGCTCCCCATAAGTTCGCCGTACCTTGACCAGCAGTGCCAAATTGGTAACTTCCATATAATGAGGCAGGAGAGTTAACAAATACTACTTGTGCAAACAACTTTGCAGTAAAAATTAAAAAAAATACAAGGTGTAAAGCTTTCTTCATAAATAAGTTTTTTGATTGAACTATAAATTTACAATTGATTAACGAAAGCTGGGTGCAGATATAAATATATTATTAAACTATATATATATGTGTTTATATTTCAATATTTTAAATTAATTTTATAATAAAAAATGCTATATCCTGCATACCTTAAGAAGCCTTATTTTGACATAATAATAAAATGAGGCTCTCGATATTCTGATAGTTGTATTGCAAGATTTGCCGACTCAGTTCATCCTTATAATAAACCTGACTAAAACTACTGCGGATGGTTTCTGAATTGATGATAGTTTTTTTATGACTGACTGCAGAAACAATCCCATCTAGTAAAGCCAGCCCTTTTGCACTTAAAATACCGGCTTTATGAAGAATCGGCTCTTTGTTCAATGCATTGGCGATGGTATTTAAAAATTTCTGGTAGGTCCAACTTTCTGCATTAACTAAAAACTGTTTACCCCACCAATTTCCATTTAATGCTTGCAATACAATTTTGGCAATATCATCGGCTGCAATTAAGCCCAAATTGCCGGGTGGATAGAACGATAATCCATCTTGAACTTTTTGAAAGATTTGCATGGAAGAATGGTCCCAGCTTCCTTTACCCAGCACCAAACTTGGGTTGAGTATGCAGACATTCAAGCCCTCTGCCGCTGCTCGCCAAACCTCCAATTCAGCAAGGTATTTGGTTTCAGCATAATAGCTTTTAAGGATGGGTTGACCAACAGCTTGATCAGATACCAAAGCTTCATCAGAAGATCTGATCATTGTTGATGCTGAACTGATGAAAATAAAATTTTTTACTCCAGAAAACAGGGCTGCATTCACTAAAGATCGGGTGCCCTCCACATTGATTTTATACAACTGCTTCCGATCTTTTGAATCATAAGATACCATGGCTGCACAATGAATGATGGTAACCACTCCATTCAGCGTTTCCTCATAAGATGTCGGATCCAATAAATCGCCTACAACGGTCCTAGAATCTTCAGCTGAAATTATTGGACTTCGGATGAGTAATTTCAGGCTGTATTCAGCAGTTAATAAATGCTCTAAAATATGCGATCCTAACAAACCGCTGGCCCCGGTTAAAAAAACAGACTTAGTGTCCATTTTGCGTGGTTTGATTCAAGGATTGCGAGTATTTGGCGAGTTCAAGAATTTGCGTTTCATTTAAAATGGATTTAAATCCAGTCATGGCATTTCTGCCTTCAGTAATTACCAAAATGCGTTCTTCGAGACTTAAAAGAGAATAGCGAAGGTCTTTTGCACCATTTGTCTTCAGAGCACCATCCAGTCCATGACAATTGACACAATATTGTCTGAAAAGTACAGCCCCATCTGTTGGCGAACCATTTCCACGTTTTGAAGCTGATTCCTGGCATCCCAGAACCAAAAACGTTAAAATAAAGGTGCTATTGATGAAAAAAATCCTCATTTTCAGCTGTTTTTCTAAACATCAGGGCACAAAATTAGTTTTTATTCCATGGCTTTTACTAAAAGCAATTGACAATCCAATCGTTAATCAGAATTAAATGCAGGCTGTTACAAGCAGTTTCTAATCATCTTTGTAAAAATTTCGGAATGAAACATTTTTTAATCGGAGCCTTTAGTTTTTTTTTATTTTTCAATTCATTACAATCACAAAAAAGTTTCAACCTAAAAGAAGCTATTGACTATGCAAAAGTCAACAATCACAACCTCAATATCCAAAAACTGAATGTTCAGGATGTAGAAGGTCAATTGAAAGAATATTATGCAATTGGATTACCCAAATTGTCAGGATCTGTTTCTTACAATTATTTTTTAAAATTGCCCACCAGTATTTTCCCAAATTTTATTAGTCCGGCGATATACGATGTTTTATTTGATGAAAATTTGTTGCCAAGAAGAGACATTGATGCCGGTCCAGGAGTTCCTGTTCAATTTGGAACTAAAAACAATCTAACTGCTGGATTGGAATTTTCAACTTTGTTGTTTGATGGCTCCTTTTTTGTAGGATTGAAAGCACAACGCCTGTATAAGGATTTAATTATTAAACAAATCAATCAAACAGAATCTGAAATCAAATATCAGGTAACAAAAGCCTATTTGGGGGCGCTTGCCATTCAGGAAAATTTAATCATTCTCAATAAAAATATTTCCAATTTACAAAAGGTAAATTCTGACCTGAATGAATTTTACAAATCCGGCTTGATTGAAAAATTAGATGTGGATCGTACTGAATTGTCATTGCAAAATCTGAATACAGAAAAAGAAAAATTGCAACGACTTGCAAATATCACCCTGAATGTATTAAAATTTCAAATTAATTATCCATTTGATCAAGAACTTCTATTGAGTGATAAATTAGCGGATCTTTTAAATACTTCCTATGTAGAAATCATGGATCCTTCCATTCAATTAAATTACAATGCAAGGCCGGAATATCCTGTAATATTGCAAGGACTTCAACTGGCAGAGATCAATGTAAAACGGTACAAAACAGCCTATTTGCCGTCTTTGTACGGATTTGCCAGTTTTCAGGAAAGTTTACAACGCAATAAATTATTTGATTCTAAAGACAATGATTGGTTTCCTACAAGTTTGGTTGGATTGAATTTAAGTGTTCCCATATTTGATGGTTTTGATAAGAAAGGAAAAATAATTCGTGCAAAAATGCTCTTGGACAAAACCAAATTGCAACAAAAACAATTTGAAAGTGCAGCCCAACTTGAATTTCAAAATGCTAAGATTCAATACCTGAATGCAAACGCAACAATTGAATCCAGAAAAAAAACCATCGCATTGGCAGAAAGTATCTATAACACTGCTAAAATTAAATTTAAAGAAGGAGTTGGCTCTAGTTTAGAAGTGAGCAATGCCGAACGAGATCTCTATCAAGCTCAAGCTAATTTACTGGATGCACAAATCAATTTAATCCAAGCAAAGGTAGATTTGGATAAGAGTATGGGAAAGATATGATCAATTAAGTATTAGAAATTAAAAATTAAGAATTAAATGTTGAGGATAATTTTTAATTCTGTTACAGTTTTAAAAATAAATTCAAATTAATAAATTTGTTATATATCCTAATTTTTAATTCTTAATTTTTAATTCTTAATTTTTAATTCTTAATTAAATTATGGATCCATTGCGCAAAGAGTACCGACATTCCACCTTAGAATTTAATCAATTGTTATTGAATCCGGTGGATCAGTTTTCAGTATGGTTTGAAGAAGTTGTGACAAACCAACTTCCAGATGGAAATGCGATGGTATTATCTACTGTAGCAGAAAATGGGAAGCCCTCTTCGCGAGTTGTTTTGCTTAAGCAGGTGGAACATGGGCATTTTTATTTTTTTACCAATTACAACAGTCGGAAAGGAAAGCAACTAGCTCAAAATCCCAATGCTTGTTTGTTATTTTTCTGGAAAGAATTTGAACGCCAGGTACGCATCGAAGGTCTTATCGAAAAAATCAGTCCGGAAAAATCCGAATTGTATTTTAAATCCCGACCTTTTTTTAGTCAAATTGGAGCCATTGTTTCACCACAAAGTGAATTGATTCAGCATCGCGATGAATTGGAAATGGCCATTAAATTTTTTGAAGAAAATCCGGATAAAGTGCAACGACCCGATCATTGGGGCGGTTATAAATTAATTCCTGATTATTTTGAATTCTGGCAAGGCAGAGAAAATCGTTTGCACGATCGTTTTCAATACCGTTTGGAAGCTGGTATTTGGACAATCGGATGTTTGGCACCGTGAAGACAATTAAAAATTAAGAATTAAGAATTAAAAATTTATTGGCCTATGTGGTTTATACATTTCTTTTTTGAATTGAGCAATTAATTCCAACCCTAAGAAATATTATCATAAAAACGATCAAGTACTTCTAAAATTCCAATTCTTAATTCTTAATTCTTAATTTTTAATTTTTATTGATTATTGCCATTTTGTCTTAAATAATTGGTCTTTTTGTCACTTAATTCGGCCTTTCTCTGAATGGCATGGGTGTTGACTATAAAAATACGGTGGTTTTGCAGCCAATAAATAACAACGAATTATACATTATGAATTTTAATAATATAATATTTGACTCCAAACTTCAGGACGATGAGGAATTGCTTCCTTTTGTAGCGGTAGCGGAGGATGAAGAACCTGTCAGGGAAGATAAATACGGTGAGGTATTGCCGGTAATGCCTCTAAAAAATACTGTTTTATTTCCAGGGGTAATCATTCCGATTACGGTGGGACGCGATAAATCGATTCGCGCACTCGCTAAATCTCAGGAAACCGATAAATACATTGCAGTTTTAACTCAACTCGATCATCGTACAGAAGATCCGGGATTTAAGGATTTGTATCAAACGGGAACGGTTGCCCGCATTGTAAAACTACTAAAAATGCCTGATGGTGGACATACAGTTATTTTACAAGGAAGAAAACGAATTCAAATCAGTGAGTGGACAAAAGAAGAACCTTATCTGGAAGCACGTATTGCAAAGAAAGAACATACAACAAGTTCGAAAAATTTGGAATACCAGGCAATGATCAGTTCGATTCAGGAAAAATCCAGAAAAATTATTGAATTGTCTCCTCAAATTCCAAACGAAGCACAACTGCTTCTAAAAAATATAAACAACGACCGATTCTTGTTGCATTTTATTTCTTCCAATTTAAACATTCCAATCGAACAAAAACAAGAACTATTGGAAATGGATGATTTGCATAAAAAAGCAGAAACCTTGATGGTTTATCTCAACAATGAAATGCAATTGCTGGAAGTGAAAGATCAGATTGAATCGAAAGTACGGACCGATTTGGAAAAACAACAACGCGATTATTATTTAAATCAACAATTAAAAACAATACAGGAAGAGCTTGGTCAAGATCCGCAGGAACAAGATATCGAAGAATTGAATCGGAAAGCTTCAGAAAAAAAATGGTCAAAACAAGTTCGCGATCATTTTGACAAAGAAGTTGCTAAATTAAAACGGATGAATCCTCAAGTTGCAGAATACTCTGTGCAGATGAATTATTTGGATTTATTGGTTGACCTTCCCTGGGATGATTACACAACCGATAATTACGATTTAAAAAAGAGCAAAGAAATTTTAGATGCCGATCACAAAGGTTTAGAAAAAGTTAAACAAAGAGTCATTGAACATTTGGCTGTTTTAAAATTAAAGGGAGATATGAAATCTCCAATATTGTGTTTGGTCGGTCCTCCGGGAGTTGGTAAAACTTCCTTAGGAAAATCCATAGCAAAAGCATTGGATCGCAAATTCATCCGAATGTCTTTAGGAGGTTTGCATGATGAATCTGAAATTCGCGGACATCGCAAAACATACATTGGTGCGATGCCAGGTCGTATCATTCAATCCATTCGTAAAGCAGGTTCTGCTAATCCGGTTTTTATTTTAGATGAAATAGATAAGATTGGAAAAGATTTTAGAGGTGATCCATCTTCTGCTTTATTGGAAGTATTAGATCCTGAACAAAATTCCAGTTTTCATGACAACTATTTAGATCTTGAATTTGATTTATCAAAAGTCCTATTTATTGCAACCGCAAATTCATTGAGTACCATTCAACCGGCATTAATGGACCGGATGGAAATTATCGAACTTCAGGGTTATAGTACTGAAGAGAAAATAGAAATAGCAAAAGATCATTTAATTCCTCAACAATTAGCTGATCATGGACTTAAAGCAAATCAAGTTAAAATCAGTGATGAGGTTTTAGAACGGGTTATTCAGGAATATACCCGTGAATCTGGTGTTCGTGGACTCAGCAGGCAACTCGCATCCTTAATGCGAAAAGCTGCAAGTACCATTGCAATGGAGAAAAAGAAAAATTTAACTATCAAAAAAGATGCGCTCAAAGAAATTCTCGGAATTCCAAGATTTACCAATGATTTTTATCAGGAAAATTTACCATCCGGAGTTGCAATAGGCTTGGCTTGGACTCGTGTGGGTGGAGATATCTTGTATATTGAAACCAGTCTTTCAAAAGGAAAGGGAAAAATGGTTTTAACTGGAAATCTTGGTGATGTCATGAAAGAATCTGCGAGTACTGCATTGAGTTTTATCAAAGCACATGCAGAAGAATTGCAAATAGAATCAGATTTTTTTGAGAATTATGATTTCCACATTCACGTACCAGAAGGAGCCATTCCAAAAGATGGGCCGTCCGCTGGAATCACGATGCTGAGTTCGATTTGTTCAGCAATTAAAAAGAAACCCATCAAATCTTTTTTAGCAATGACGGGAGAAATCACCTTGCGCGGAAAAGTATTACCAGTTGGTGGAATCAAAGAAAAAGTTTTGGCCGCAAAACGAGCTGGCATCAAAACGATTATTTTGTGTGTTGAAAACAAAGCACATGTTGAGGAAGTTAATCCACAGCATCTGGAAGGACTAAATTTTATTTACGTCAAAGACATGAATGAAGTATTGCAAAATACTTTGAAGATTGGAATGTTTTAGGGGGAAAATGAACGGGAGGAGAGGAGGATAAGAGGACTGAAAGTCTGAGCGCCTGGACGGCTGGAGGTCTGGACGGTTGAAGGACTAGATGAAACATTTGTCTCAAGGGACTGTAAATCTGAAAAATTCTATCTATCTTTTCTATTCCATAAAATTTGGCAATGTGCCTGAAATTAACATTTCATACTCCTAACCAGAGCAAATAAAACATGTTCAATTCTTTGAAACTTTTCATCACATGATTGAAAATCTTTAAGTTCAAGGTAATTCAGTCTAGATGCAAGATTCATTTGATATCTAGATTCTTTTAATGAAGCGAAGGCTATTTCAAGAAAATTATAATATTCTTTTTGGCTATTTCTGTAGTTTCCTTCGACAATATTTGATGGCACAGAAATAATTGCCCGTCTGATTTGAGAAGTCAAGCCATATAATTCAAACTTTGAAAACTGGCTGGTCTGTCTATTAACTTCCAAAACTAAATCATTGGACAATTTAAATGCATCAAGTTTTGTGTAATCTCTCACAGTATTAAATTTTTGGGTGTTAAATATTCAAGTTTAATAAATCCTTCGAATTTATTCTAATTCAAAACTTAGTCTACTATTTTATAATAATTTTTACACCTACTGTCAATCAATTATTCAATACTTATGGTATTAAGTCGTCCAATCGCCTATCTAAAAAAAGAGCCTGCTCCAATAAATTGAAGCAGGCCCTTTCATCTTGTTCTATATTTTTTTACCTCGAAACGGTAAACTTCTTATTAATTACACCGGATATTGTTTTGATCTGCAATACATATTGACCAGAGATCAAATTAGCCGTATTTAACAATTCGCTGTATTTGCCTTTAGTTTTATATTCACTAAATGGTGCGTACAAGACTGTTTTACCGGTTTGGTCAAATACTCTTACATCCAATTCTGTATCCTGTGGTATCCAAAGTTCAACTTTCAACAAATCATTTACCGGATTTGGATAGATGAAAACATTTAATTCATCTTCAGTACTAACCCTGATTGAAATAATCTTGCTGTAAGTAAATCTGCCATTTTTATCAAATTGCTTCAATCGATAGTAATAAACACCCGATTGTGTTACATCGAAATCATCAAAATCATATTCATGCGAAGTCAATGTCATATCGCTATTCGCTTCCACTTGTCCGATTTCTTTGAAGTCAGTTTCAGACTCATGTCTTCTTTCGATTACAAAGTGATCGGTATTGATATCTACTCTGGTAGTCCAATCCAATTCTGTAAAGCTTCCATTGTAATTTCCATCAAAACTCAACCATTCAACTGCGAGTACCTGAGATACCACACCTGCATCAATAGTAGGTCTAACTTCACCACTTTGAATTCTATACATCTGTGTACTTCCATATCCGAATGTACCATCAACATCGCTATCGACATCATCAAAACCAGCGTGAGGTCTTGTAAATCCATAGCTGGTGCCAGGCAATTCAAATTTAACATAATAGTCACCCTGAATCATACCATCTAAGGTAAATTGTCCATCAGCACCGCTTATACCTTCACTTACCATAGTTCCTGTGCTCTTGTAAGCTGAAACTTTAACACCTGATAATGGTGCTTCACCTTGATCTTGAATTCCGTTAAAATTCTGGTCAACCCATACGCGGTCACCCACAATAGACTTAACTTGGAATCCACCACCGTATCCACAAACCATATCGCCACTGACAACAACAAACTTCTTAGTTGTATTTACTCCATTTTCATGTGAGATATCACTGTCCTTATTAGGATTGCTTCCTTTGTAAGGTTCACTAGCACCTAAATGTCCTGGTCTTTCAAAACGTATATAGTAAGTACCTGGTCTTAGACAAGCTGCTTTAAAGTAACCGTCGTCAGAAGGGGTACCCGGTTTAACGCTGGTAGTCAAGGTTGAAACAGTAGCGCCACTGATTGCATCAATGATATATACTCGCAAACCGTTGATACCTTTTTCTTCCGGATCGTAAATACCATCCATATCAAAATCATACCACACATCACCACAGATCATAGCACAACTATAATATCCTGCATCTGTACTTGTATCGTCTTCTCCAGGCGACAAGTGCGTTGTTGCAGTTGTTCCAGGGCCATTGCTTCCATCCACATCACTGTCTTTAAAATCAGAAGTTGAGTTTGAGATTGTCAACACATATCCTGGAGGTGCTTCAAATTTGAGATAATAATCTTGTGGTAAAAGATCTTTTAAAATCCAATATCCGTTGGCGTCTGTGATTGTATTTTTTACAGGTAATTTTGTTACCGCATTGTATACAGTTACAATAACCCCTTGGATACCTTCTTCACCTGGATCCTGAATACCATCACCATCCTTATCATTCCAAACAAAGTCAGAGAAGGAACCTAATCTCACCAAACCGGCATCATAAGTTGAATCTCTCTTTCCAGGTTGGATTGTCAAACATGGACCAACTCCATTTGCATCAACATCACTGTCTTTTGTATCATCAGCTCCTTGATTCTGGAAAGTAAATCCATAACCTGGAGGAACCAAGCCAAAGTCATATTTCACAAAGTAGGATTTCAATGGTAATAAGAAATCAAACAAGTACAAACCATTTGCATCTGTAGTATCTTTCTTAACAAGTGCAAGCGTGCTGCAATCGTATAAGTTAGCTATTACATTTGGCAATCCTGGTTCACCTGGATCTTGAATACCATCACCATCTAAATCATCCCATACACGGTCTCCGATAGCTCCCGTTACTTTTACGTTTTCGAAATCATGGTCGTCTTCATCTTCATTTTCAACTTGACCATTGCCATCGATGACATTATCCCAAATATGATTTTCAACAACTTGTCTTTCCCAAGCGCTGTTTGTATTTGGTTTACTATCAGCATCATCATTGTCTCTATTGACATTTAATGTGTCGTTTGCTGTACGAATTTCTGCATAATTATCCCAATCCAACAAAGTAGGAACTGCAGCAATCTGTACTTTCAGATTTAATGTTAACTGTACACTATCTCCAGGATACAATTTTGCAATGTTATTGTAAACCAAGGTTGAGCCAACAAATCCCCATCCAGGATTAGTACCTGCATCAAAAACATATCCTTGAGGCATGTAATCATTAACCTGAATATTCTTAGCAGTTATATTACCCTGATTGAATACTGTAATGGTATATGGTACTACATCACCCGGAGCATAATATGGTAATTTGTTTTTAACATATTTTCTCAAGGCAAGGTCAAATACTGGACCTACTGATGGATCGTGATCATCCTGATCATTAGGATCATTGATCGCATCATCAATTGCCGGACCATCATCATCTTTCGTACCACCTGGACTACTATCAAAATCAGTCAACACATTTCCTAAGGTATCTGTTACCGTTTCAATTTCACCAATGTTATCCCATGCTCTTGGATTTCCAAGATTTGGTAACAAGGTTAAATTGATTGTAAGTTTTACACTATCTCCTGGTTTGATTTTTCCAGAGTATGTTGTCAAAGCTTCACGTGTTCCTGCATTGTACGTCCATGTTGGATTGTTTGCTTGTACAAACTGGAATCCTAATGGTACATAATCTGTTACTTGTGGATTCATCGCTGAAATACTTCCTTGATTGAACAAGGTGATTTCAAACGGAACCACTTCTCCGTAAGTTAATGGGTTTGCACCTTTAGATACTTTACGTAAAGCTAGGTCAAACACATTAAATCCTGCTGGATCATGATCGTCTTCGTTTCCTCCAATATCCATCGTGTTGATATTATCATCACCAGGATCGCCCGGTAATACTGACAACTCAGCAGGTGTATTGGAATTTGGTTTACTATCTAATTCTTCAAAAGTTCTGTCTACTCCGGAAACATCTTTATAAGATTTTACTTCAGAATAATTAAACCAAGCTTTGTATCCACTGCTCATTGCAACTCTTAATTTAAGAGGCACAATTACTGATGAATATTTAGGTACACTTGCAACTGCATTGTATTCTAATAAAGCTGGATTTATTTGACTCCATCCAGCAATATTATCTGCCGGATTAAAAGTATATCCACTTGGTAAATAATCGTTTAAGACGATGCTTGTCAAAGTAATATTACCTTGATTGAATACCTCCAAATTAAATGTAATCAACTGACCGTATGAATATGGAGTTGGCGTTACAGTTGTTTTACGTATTGCCATATCTACGATATCGATATCGCCACATACATCATCAACATCTTCTGGCGTACCATCGTTGTTGATATCCATTCTGGATTGGTTAAACACACCTTCCCCTGCTTTAGGAGTTCCTGGAGTTGTCTTACCGCACTCACTGTAAACATTATCACCTCCAGATCCCGGTCTGAAATCAAGGGTTGCTTTAACTGTAAGATTATAGGTATGTGTTGAACCAATTCCAATGGATTGATCATTAGCAAGCACCCATGGACCACTTCCTGCTAAAGCACCACCAGGATTTCCAGGAGCTGTTGTAGTATAAGAAGCTGTATTTATCGTCAAATCATTGTCAAAACCTGGAGCATCTGTCAAATCGTATTGTCCGATAGCGCCACCAAGATTTTGAACTTTCAACTGATAATTTATTGTATGCATTCCACCACCTAATGGGATAATGCTTGTAATTGTTTTACTAGAAACTACATACGGAAGATCCGCACAAGTTTCATCGTATTCTTCAGGAATTCCATCATTGTTGGAATCCATGGTTGATTGATTGTACAATCCTTCACCGGGTGATGGATCTCCGGGTGCAGTAAGTTGTCCACAAGCTGTATAAATATTATCACCTCCACTTGTTGCACGTAAATCAATAGTCACTTTAACAGTCAATACATAGGTATGGGTTGCATTTGGATTGATGTTCTGATCATTGGCTAAATTCCAAGGACCTGAACCGGCTAATGGTCCACCTGCATTACCTGGAGCATTTGATGTGAAAGAAGCTGAATTAATTGCAATATCATCATCAAATCCAGGAATATCATTCAAGTCATATTGACCAATGGCACCACCTAAATTTCTAACCACAACATTGTAAGTAACATTATACATATGTCCACCTAAGTTGGTAATGTTTGCAACTGTTTTAGCTGCCGTCACATACGGCAGATCACCGCATGCTTCATCGACATCTTCCGGTGTACCATCGTTGTTGATATCCAGTTTGGCTTGATTGTATAGACCTTCGCCAGCAGTTGGATCACCTGGAGTTGCATTGCCACATTTAGTATACACATCATTGCCGGCACCACCTTCCATTTGTATTGTTACCTTGACCGTTACAGTATACGTATGTGTTGCACCTGGTGTAATGACTAAATCATTTGCCAAAGTCCATGGACCTACACCAGCCAAAGCTCCTGCTGCACCCGGACCTGTAGTTGTAAAGGATGCACTGTTGATTACAATGTCATTATCAAACCCTGGAATATCGGTCAAATCATATTGTCCATTTGCTCCACCAAGGTTTCTAACAACCAATTGATAAACTACATTATACATATTGCCACCCAAAGGTGTAATCGATGCAATTGTTTTAGCATTGACTACATAAGGGATATCACCACAAGTTTCCCGAAGTTCTTCTGGAATTCCATCATTGTTGGAATCCATTTTGGATTGGTTGTACAATCCTTCTCCACTCGTTGGATCGCCTGGTGTAACTGCAGCACATTTTGTATAAATATCATCCCCTCCACTTCCAGTTTCAAGGTTTAATGTTACTTTAACGGTAAGTGTATAATTATGAGTTGAGAATGCACCAATGTTTTGATCATTTGCCAAAATCCATGGACCACTTCCAATCAATGCCGAACCAGGGTTTCCGGGAGCCGTTGATGTAAATGATGCGGAACCTATTGCGATGTCATTGTCAAATCCAGGAATATCCGATAAATCATATTGACCATTTGCTCCACCTAAATTTTGAACCACCAATTGGTAAGTAACATTGTACATGTGACCTCCTAAATTAGAAATATTTGTAAGTGTCTTGTTAGTTGTTACATAAGGTAAATCACCACAGACCTCATCAAGTTCCTCTGGAATGCCATCATTGTTGTTATCCAGTTTAGATTGATTGTATAAACCTTCTCC
Organism: Saprospiraceae bacterium; assembly: GCA_016787575.1. Classification (GTDB taxonomy): domain Bacteria; phylum Bacteroidota; class Bacteroidia; order Chitinophagales; family Saprospiraceae; genus Vicinibacter. The sequence continues at coordinate 195,857 of JAEUUO010000007.1, forward strand.
AGCAGTTGGATCACCAGGAATTGCATTACCACATTTTGTGTAAATATTATCACCGCTACTTCCAATTGTAAGATCTAAAGTAACTTTTGCTGTAATGATATAACTATGAGTTGATCCAATTCCTATTGCTTGATCGTTTGCTAAAGTCCATGGACCAGAACCTATCAAAGAACCACCAGAATTACCCGGTGCATCCGATGTATAGGATACTGAACCCAGTGTAATATCATCATCCAAACCAGGTTGATCTACCAGATCATACATACCTGCTGTTCCACCTAAGTTTGTAACATTGATTTGATATTTAACGGTATACATATTTGCTCCCAATGGAGTAATGGATGCAATTGATTTGCTGGCAGTAACATAAGGCACATCACCACAAGCTTCATCCACATCTTCAGGAACACCGTCATTATTTATATCAAGTTTTGCCTGATTGTACAATCCTTCACCGGTATTCGGATCGCCCGGTGTAGCTGCACCACACTTGGTGTAGGTATTATTACCTGGACTTGCAGGATCTAAATTCAATGTAACTTTTACAGTAAGGTTATAAGTATGTACTGCACCATTTACAATGTTTTGATCGTTTGCAAGTAACCAAGGACCAATACCAGCTAATGGGCCACCTGGATTACCAGGAGCATCTGAAGTATAGCTGGCAGTGTTAATCGTTATATCATCATCAAATCCAGGCACATCTGTAAGGTCATACGGACCATTGATACCGCCTAGATTTTGAACCACCATTTTGTAGCTTACATTAAACATATTTCCACCCAATGGAGTAACGCTTGTGACAGATTTACTACTTACAACATAAGGTAAATCACCACATACTTTACTCACCTCTTCAGGTGTTCCGTCATTGTTTGAATCCATTCTGGATTCATTGTATAATCCTTCTCCACTTTGTGGATTGTTTGGATTTACTTGTCCGCACTTCGTATAAATATTATCTCCGCCACTTGCAGCATTCAGATCCAAAGTAACTTTTATAGTTACCAGGTACGTGTGTGTTGCATTTGCATTGATTCCCTGATCATTTGCCAATGACCATGGTCCAACTCCGGCTAAAGAACCACCGGCATTACCAGGTGCATCCGAACTATAGGAAGCAGAACCTATTGTAATATCGTTGTCAAAACCAGGAACATCCAACAGATCATATTGGCCTGCTGCACCTCCGAGATTTTTTACAACAATTTTATAAACTACATTGTACATATGACCTCCCAAAGAAGTAATGCTATTAATTGTTTTAGCACTTGTTACATAAGGAATGTCAGCACATGTTTCAGAAGTATCTTCCGGAATACCATCGTTATTGATATCCACACGTGTTTGATTATATAATCCTTCACCACTATTTGGATCAGCCGGATTTACAGCACCACATTTTGTATATACATTGTCACCACCGCTACCTGGACTTAGATCCAATGTAACTTTAACAGTAACAATGTAATTATGTGTAGCTCCTGTAGTAATCGCTTGATCATTTGCTAAAGTCCATGGACCGCTACCAGCCAATGCATTTCCAGCATTACCTGGAGCATCCGAAGTATACGAAGCTGAACCAATTGCAAAGTCATTATCAAAACCTGGTACATCTGTCAAATCGTATTGGCCATTTGCACCACCAATATTTTTAACAGCGATATTGTATTTTACATTAAACATATTTCCACCGAGTGGAGTAATACTGTTTACTGATTTAGTATTAACAATGTATGGTAAATCACCACAAGCTTCTTTTGTTTCTTCCGGTGTGCCATCATTATTTGAGTCTAATCGAGATTGATTGTATAATCCTTCACCACTACTTGGGTCGCCTGGAATTGCATTACCGCATTTAGTGTAAATATTATCACCACTTGTACCTACTCTCAAGTCAAGTGTGACTTTTACAGTCAATGTGTAGGTATGTGTTGCGCCAACACCAATTACTTGATCATTTGCTAATGTCCAAGGGCCAACTCCAGCTAAACCACCTCCTGGGTTACCAGGAGCTGTTGATGTATAAGTAGCTGAACCTATTGTAATGTCATTGTCAAATCCTGGAACATCTGAAAGATCATAGGTACCATTAACTCCACCAAGATTTTTTACAACGATTGCATAGCTAACATTATACATATTGCCACCCAAATTTGTTATGGTTGTAATTGTTTTGGTAGAAGTTACATATGGAAGATCACCACAGGTTTCATCTACATCTTCAGGAGTACCGTCATTATTTGAATCTAATTTTGATTGATTGTACAATCCTTCACCTGCATTTGGATCTCCCGGATTGACTGCACCACATTTTGTATACGTATCATCTCCTCCACTACCTGGATTTAAATCCAAAGTAACTTTTACAGTCAAGGTATACGTATGTGTTGCACCAATTGCAATCGACTGATCATTTGCCAAAGTCCATGGTCCAGTTCCTGCCAAAGCACCTCCAGGATTTCCAGGAGCTGTTGTTGTATATGAAGCTGATCCAATGGCGATGTCGTTATCAAATGCAGGTGCATCACTTAAGTCATATTGACCTATTGCACCACCTAAGTTTCGAACTACTATTGAATATGTAACATTATACATGTTACCACCCAAAGGAGTTGTGCTAGTAATTGTTTTTGTTGCAGAAACATATGGTATATCACCACAAGCTTCTTTCGTTTCTTCTGCAACACCATCATTATTTGAATCTAATTTAGATTGGTTGTATAATCCTTCTCCTGCATTAGGATCACCTGGAGTTATTGCGCCACATTTTGTGTATACATCATCGCCACCACTACCCGGCTCGAGATTTAAAGTAATCTTTACTGTAATTGTGTAACTATGACTCGCCCCAGCTGCAATTGCCTGATCATTAGCAAGTGTCCATGGTCCGCTTCCTGCCAAAGCACCTCCAGGATTTCCAGGAGCTGTTGTTGAGAAAGAAGTAGAACCAATACTAATATCATTGTCAAATCCAGGAATATCTGTCAAGTCATATTGACCATTAACAGCTCCAAGATTTTGAACTGTGATATTGTATGTAACATTATACATATTACCACCTAATGGTGCAATCGTTGTTATAGATTTGTTTGAAGTGATGTATGGTAAATCACCACAGGCTTCATCTACATCTTCTGGAATACCATCATTATTGGTATCCATTCTGGATTGGTTATATAAACCTTCCCCAGCTGCAGGATCTCCTGGTATAGCTGAACCACATTTAGTATAAACGTTATTTCCACCGGATCCAGGATTTAAGTCAATTGTAACCTTTACAGTAATTGTATAGGTATGAATCGCGCCTACACCAATTGCCTGGTCATTCGCAAGCGTCCAAGGTCCAACTCCAGCCAATGAACCTCCACTATTTCCAGGAGCATCAGAAGCATATGAAGAAGAATTGATAGCAATGTCGTCATCAAATCCCGGGATGTCTGTCAAATCGTATTGACCATTTGCACCACCTGTATTGCTTACTTTAATTGTGTATTTGACTTCAAACATATTTCCACCTAAGGCAGCAATACTTGCAACTGTTTTAGTTGTACTTACATATGGTAAATCACCGCATGCTTCTTTTGTCTCTTCAGGAATTCCGTCGTTGTTGGTATCCATTTTAGATTGGTTGTATAAGCCTTCACCAACGTTTGGATCACCAGGAGTTGCACTTCCACATTTTGTGTAAGTATTGTTCCCTCCGCTTGAAGCATTTAAGTCCAAAGTAACCTTAACTGTTAAGGTGTAGGTATGAATTGCACCTACTAAAATAGCCTGATCATTTGCTAATGTCCAAGGGCCTGTACCTGCCAGTGCTGATCCTGCATTGCCCGGAGCATTCGAAGTATAAGCAGCATTATTAATTGTTATATCATCATCAAATCCTGGTATATCTGTCAAATCATATTGACCATTCGCACCACCAAGATTTTGAACAGTGATTGTATAGTTTACATTATACATATTTCCACCAAGATCTGTCTTGCTTGAAAATGTTTTTGTAGTCACGATGTATGGTAAATCACCGCAAGCTTTTTTAGTTTCTTCTGGGGTACCATCATTGTTTGAATCCATTCTGGATTCATTGTATAATCCTTCACCGGCAGTTGGATTTCCTGGTGTAGAATTTCCACATTTCGTATAGATATTATCTCCTCCAGTACCTGCTGTTAAGTCTAAAGTAACTTTAACAATCAAGGTATACGTATGCGTACCACCTGCAACAATGGCCTGATCGTTGGCAAGCGTCCATGGTCCAGATCCAGCCAATGCACCTCCTGCATTTCCAGGAGCGGTTGTGGTATAAGACGCAGAACCAATTGTAATATCGTTATCAAATGCTGGCACATCTAATAAATCATATTGTCCAGCAGAGGCACCTAAATTCTGAACTGTAATAGTATAAGTTACATTGTACATATTACCACCTAATGGAGCAATCGTCGTCAGCGATTTGTTGCTTGTTATATAAGGAACATCTGCACAGGTTTCGCTGGTATCTTCAGGAATTCCATCGTTGTTAATATCTACACGTGCACGGTTATACAATCCTTCACCAGAAGTTGGATCTCCTGGTGTAGCACTTCCACATGCTGTGTAAATATTATCACCACCACTACCTGCTGTTAAGTCTAAAGTAACTTTAACAACTACGGTATAGGTATGGGTTGCTCCAGTTAGTATTGCCTGATCATTTGCTAATGTCCATGGTCCGATTCCAGCTAATGCTGATCCGGCATTTCCCGGAGCATTCGAAGTATAAGACGAACTGTTGATTGCAAAGTCATTATCAAAACCTGGGGCATCAATTAAATCGTAGGTACCATTAGCACCACCAATATTTCTAACTTGAATTTGATATGAAACATTAAACATATTACCACCCAATGGGGTAATGCTGTTTACAGTTTTAACTGTTGTAATGTATGGAACATCACCACAAACTTCTTTCGTTTCTTCTGGAGTTCCATCGTTGTTGGTATCCATCTTAGATTGATTGTACAATCCTTCTCCACTTGTAGGATCACCAGGTGTTGCTGTTCCACATTTTGTGTAGCTATTATTACCAGCACTGGTTGTTCTCAAGTCTAAAGTAACCTTTACCACTAATGTATAAGTATGCGTTGCACCTACAACTATTGATTGATCGTTTGCTAATGTCCATGGACCCGTTCCTGCTAATGCAGCACCTGCATTGCCCGGAGCATTTGAAGTATAAGATGCAGAATTGATGGTTATGTCATCATCAAAACCTGGTACATCTGATAAATCATATTGACCGGTTGTTCCTCCTTGGTTTTGAACGGTAATGCTATAGGTAACATTATACATATTTCCTCCTAAGGAGTTGATACTTGCAATCGATTTGTTTGTTGTAACATATGGAACATCTGCACAAACTTCTCTTAATTCATCTGCAATTCCATCATTATTAATATCTAATCTAGATTCATTGTACAATCCTTCTCCTGCATTTGGATTTCCCGGAGTTGAATTACCACACTTAGTATAAACATTGTCTCCACCTGATCCAGCATTTAAATCCAAGGTAACTTTTACAGTCAATACATATGTATGGGTAGAACCTGCATTGATTGCTTGATCATTTGCTAAAGTCCAAGGTCCTGTTCCTACCAATGCACTGCCTGGATTACCAGGAGCATTGCTTGTATACGAAGCAGAATTAAGTGTAAAATCATTATCAAATCCTGGTGCATCTGTTAAATCATACTGACCATTGATACCACCCTGATTTTGAACTGTCATGTTGTATGTAACATTATACATGTTTCCACCTAATGGAACTATGCTTGCAATTGTTTTTGTACTTGTGATATAAGATAAATCAGTACAAACTTCTGAAGTGTCTTCAGGTATACCATCATTATTTACATCTACAGTTGAACGATTGTATAAACCTTCACCATTTGTTGGATCACCTGGTGTTGCAGAACCACATTTAGTATAAACATTGTTTCCACCACTACCCGCTGATAAATCCAAAGTAACTTTTACTGTGATGGTATAAGTATGTGTTGCGCCTGCTGTAATTGCCTGGTCGTTTGACAAAGTCCATGGGCCACTTCCAACTAATGCTGCACCCGGATTTCCAGGAGCATTGGAAGCATAAGAAGCGCTATTAATTGTAAAATCATCATCAAATCCTGGTGCATCAATTAAATCATATTGTCCATTGGCGCCACCTGAATTTTTTACTAAAACCTGATAAACAACAGTGTACATATTTCCACCTAACGGTGTTACGCTGCTTACAGATTTAATATTTGTAATGTAAGGTACATCACCGCAAACTTCATCAACATCTTCAGGAGTACCATCATTATTTGTATCTAATTTTGATTGGTTATACAATCCTTCTCCACTAGTAGGATCACCAGGAATTGCATTTCCACACTTTGTATATGTATTATCTCCACCACTACCAGTTCTTAAATTTAAAGTAACTTTTACTGTTAAGGTATAGGTATGAGTTGCACCTGCTGTAATAGCCTGATCATTTGCTAATGTCCAAGGACCGTTACCAGCTAATGCAGACCCACCATTTCCTGGTGCATTCGAAACATAGGATGCACTGTTAATTGTAAAATCATCGTCAAAACCTGGAACATCTGTCAAATCATATTGACCATTCGCACCACCTTGATTTTGAGTTGTTATAGAATAAACAACATTATACATATTTCCACCCAAAGGTGTAATACTTGATAATGTTTTATTGGAAACGATGTATGGTAAATCACCACAAGCTTCTTTTGTTTCCTCTACAACGCCATCATTGTTTGTATCTATTGTAGATTGGTTGTAAAGCCCTTCCCCTGATGATGGATCACCGGGTATAGCTGTTCCACATTTCGTATAGGTATTATTTCCACCAGATCCCACAGTTAAATCAAGAGTCACTTTTACTGTAAGTGTATAGGTATGCGTTGCGCCTACCAAAATTGATTGATCATTTGCCAAAGTCCATGGTCCTGTGCCAGCTAATGCTGAACCAGCATTTCCAGGAGCATTGGAAGTATAAGATGCTGTATTAATTGTAATGTCATCATCAAAGCCTGGTATATCTTTTAAATCGTATTGCCCATTAGCACCACCAAGATTCTGTACTGTAATGGTATAATTTACATTGTACATATTTCCACCTAATGGACTGATGGTTGAAATCGATTTATTGCTTGTTACATAAGGTACATCTGAACATACTTCACTGGTATCTTCTGCGATGCCATCATTATTAGAATCTACTCTGGATTGATTGTATAAACCTTCTCCGCTTTGTGGGTCACCAGGATTGGTATTTCCACATTTGGTGTAAACATTATCACCACCACTACCTGGTGTAAGATCCAACGTAACCTTTACAGTTAATGTATAAGTATGAATTGCACCTGCAACAATATTCTGATCGTTTGCTAAAGTCCAAGGTCCCGTTCCTACTAATGTTAATCCCGGATTACCTGGCGCATTCGATGTATAAGATGCACTATTAATTGCAAAATCATTGTCAAAACCTGGAGCATCTACTAAATCATACGTACCATTTACACCACCCAAGTTTCTCACTTGAATTGTGTAGGCGACATTGTACATATTTCCACCAAGCGGTGAAATACTAGCAACTGATTTTGTATTTACGATGTAAGGTAAATCTGCACACGCTTCACGGGTTTCTTCTGGTGTTCCATCATTATTGGAATCCATTTTAGATTGATTGTACAATCCTTCACCAGCTGCCGGATCGCCCGGCGTAGCCGTTCCACATTTGGTGTATACATTGTTTCCACCACTCGTTGCGCGTAAATCTAAGGTAACTTTTACAGTCAGTGTGTAAGTATGAGTAGCACCCGCGCTTATGTTTTGATCATTGGCTAAAGTCCATGGACCTGTTCCAGCCAATGCACCACCAGGATTACCGGGAGCATTTGTTGTATATGACGCACTTCCGATTGTAATATCATCATCAAAACCTGGAACATCTGATAAATCATATTGTCCAGTTGCACCACCGATATTTTGAGCAGTAATACTATAAATTACATTATACATATTCCCACCCAATGCGATGATACTGGAAACAGATTTTGTAGTAGTGATATATGGTAAATCACCACAAGCTTCATCCGTTTCATCATTGGTACCATCATTGTTGGTATCCATTTTAGATTGGTTGTACAAACCTTCTCCAGAAGATGGATCGCCAGGAATTGCAGCACCACATTTTGTATAAACATTATCTCCACCTCCTCCGGCGAGATCTAAAGTTACTTTTACAGTAAGTGTATAGGTATGTGTAGCACCTACTATAATTCCTTGATCACTTGCTAATATCCATGGACCCGTTCCTGCTAAGGCACTTCCGGCATTACCCGGAGCATTGGAAGTATACGAAGCGCTTCCAATATTGATATCATTTTCAAATGCAGGAGCATCTGTTAAATCATATTGTCCATTTGCACCACCCAAATTCTTAACCGTAATTGTGTACAAAACATTGTACATATTTCCGCCTAAAGGATTGATAGATGCAACGGATTTTGTCATATCTAAATACGGAATATCCCCACAAGCTTTTTTAGTTTCTTCTGGAGTTCCGTCATTGTTTGTGTCTAATCGAGATTCATTGTATAAACCTTCTCCGGATGTTGGATTTCCAGGAGTAGCAGTTCCGCATTTTGTATAAGAATTATTTCCACTACTTCCTACACTTAAATCAATGGTAACATTTACAGTTAAGGTATAGGTATGTGTTTGACCGGTTAAAATGGCCTGATCGTTTGCAAGAGTCCATGGACCTGTTCCAGCCAATGCACCACCTGGATTTCCAGGAGCATTTGTTGTAAACGATGCACTGGTAATTGCGATGTCATCATCAAAACCAGGAACATCTTTTAAATCATATTGACCATCACCGCCGGTATTACCAACTGTGATTGTATAAACTACTGAAAAACTATGTGCACCTGTTTGTGTAGCAGATACAAAGCTTTTACTATGTGTAATTATTGGTTGACAATTGACTGGTGCAGTGTAGTTTGTACTCTTTGAACATTGGGCACCTGCACTGAATACAGCATTCACTGTATGAACAGCACCATCAGCATTTAAGCCAGTAATTGTATAATTTGTAGGTGAATTAAATGGTGCATTGAAAACTTGTTGACTTGCACCGATACTAACAGTTAAGGTACCGGAAGCAGGTGGGTTCACCAATGTTAAACTTCCTGATACGCTATAAGTATTTGTTGCAGGATTACATGCACTTGGATTGGCAGTCATCGCGCTGATTCCTTGCTGTTGAACGGTCCCACTTGCTATATTCGTACAATTGTTATTATCCTCTACTGTAACAGTGTAAGTAGCATTTGCAAGATTCGTAATGGTAGCTGAGGTTTGACCATTGCTCCAATCATAAGAAAATGGTGCTGATCCACCTGTTACCACTGCGGTTGCGGTACCATTACTGACACCAATACAAGCAGGTGTAGTTGTAACAGAAACACCAGGTTTTGGATTCACGGTTACATTGACTTGGAAAGTAGCACCAACACAACCATCCGCTGACGTTGGTGTGACGGTATATCTTACAACTCCTGCATTATTATTTGTTGTATTTGTTAATGTTTGAGCGATCGTAGTTCCGCATGCTGCTGCGCAATTTGAAAATCCTGTAATAGTTGCACCTGATTGTTGTGCTGCTGTCCAGGTAAAGGTAGTACCCACTGCAGTTGAACTCAATGCCACACTAGTTGTAGCACCACTACAAATTGTTTCAGGACTTGCAGAACCTACAGGTTTTGGATTGACTGTCACATCAACTGTAAATGTATTTCCAGGACAATTGCTTGGCGAAATGGGTGTCACGGTATATCGTACAATTCCTGGAGTGGCATTGCTTGTATTTGTCAAAGTTTGTGCAATGGTCGTACCACAAGCTGCTGCACAATTTGAAAATCCGGTAATAGTAGAACCTGATAATTGTGCAGCCGTCCAGGTAAAGGTTGAACTAGGAACTGTTGAACTTAAAGTCACGGATGTTGTAAATCCACTGCAAATTGTTTGATTAGATGCAGAACCGGATGGTTTTGGATTTACGGTAACATCTACTGTAAATGAACTTCCAACGCAACCATTTGGTGCCGTTGGAATGACTGTATATCTTACAACACCAGAAGCATTGTTTGTTGTATTTGTTAATGTCTGGGCTATCGTAGTACCACAAGCTGTATTGCAATCACTAAATCCAGTAATAGAAGCACCAGATTGTTGTGCGGCGGTCCAGGTAAAGGTAGATCCCGGAACTGTTGAATTTAAAGCTACACTGCTGGTAGTTCCACTACAAATTGATTGTGGTGAAGCAGAGCCTACAGGCCCTTTCGTAACGATTACTGCAGCAGTATCTGTACAACTGCCGACAGTCCATATATATAAATAGGTACCCTCACCTGCAAACGTATTTATAGTTGTAGTCGGTGAAGAAGGAGTCACAATATTTGAACTTTGATTGGATGGATGTGCTGTCCAATTACCAGTTCCTGTAGCACCCATTGCTGTAGAACCTCCAGGAAATGAAGGAACACAGCTCACATTTTTATCAAATCCAGCATTGGGTTTTGCGGTTACGGTTATTGTTGCTGTATCGTTACAACCGCTTGTATTTGTCCAGATAAAATTATAAGAACCCGCTGCAGTATAATCTTTTATAGTTGTTGTGGGCGAATTTGGAGATACGATCGTAGCAGTACCTGGATTTCCTGCTTGTGCTGACCAGGTTCCAACGCCAGTAGCTCCCATGATTGCGGAACCACCAGGGAAGGTAGGTACACAATTTACAGTTTGGTTTCCACCTGCATTTGGTTTTGCTGTAACAGTTACCAATGCACTATCTGTTTCACAACTTGTTGCATTTGTCCAAACAAATGTGTAGGTACCTGCAGCACTAAAGCTATTGATTACAGAAGTTGGCGAAGTTGGTGAAACAATTAATGCAGTACCTGGATTACCAGCCGCAGCTGACCATGTACCTGTTCCACTTGCTGCCATTGTAGCTGTTCCGCCAGGAAAAGAAGCAAGACAGTTTACATTTTGATCAACTCCTGCTTTTGGTTTTACACAGATATAATAATCCTCAACCTCACCGTTTTCAGCACTCTCTGTCGAACGTTCGTCCACTCCTGTAGTACTCACATCATCGGCTAAGGCATCGGTTGTAAGACGCAATCTTAAATATTGGTTTGAAGGATTTCCTGAAACAGTTACACTGGACCAAGTCAATGTTTTTGATCCATTAAAGCCATTGGCAACTGCAGTCGTTGCAATTTCATTGTTATCAAAATTTCCATCATTATTAAAATCTATCCATCCATAAAGGGTTGCAGAATTACCAGTAGAATTCATTACACTGTTTACTGTAATGCTGATATTTTGTGGACCACCGGACTGATAAATCGGAAATGTGGAGATACCATCTTCATCATCAATTCCTGCATTGTCATCACCATTGGCGTTCACACCTGGAACAGGTGCGGTTTCAGGATCTAAAGTATTAATCCTTATGTGAGCACAATCCAAAATATGAGAAGGTGTTCCATAAGAAGATGGAGCATCCGAATAATCTGTTTCAAATAAAGAAGTAAACTGAATGGAAAATAAAACATGCGTATCATCAGATGTTGGATTCGCATTGTTAGTTTTTACCTGGTCAAATCCTGTATTTGCTACAATTTGTGGTGAATGGGTAGGGCTGTGTGTAGTTGTACCGCAATAAATATTTGCGCCCTTAACCCAAAGATGGTTTCCTCCACGAGGTTCTCCTGTATCTCCAAGATAATCATTGTATTGCCCACCTATATTTGTTGCATATACAAGTGATGTTATATTGTCATTAAAACCAGCAAAATAAATATCCAATCCACCGTTATTCGAAGCATCATAGAAAGGATCTGAATTAATATTTACGGTTGGTATACCAATTGCATTATTATCAGTAGTACCAAATACAAGTAGAAAAGCATCCTCCGTACCATCACATTGCGTTTGCATTACTCGTTTAATTGCACTACCTATATCATCTCCCCCACCTCCATATAGGGTTGCTTTATAAGATGCAGCCCCACCAACATCACTCACTGATCCAACGACTACATCTAAGCCCCCGCTATTGGTTGAACTATATGCTCCCGCAGAAGTGGGAAAGCCATCTGCAGATGATCCTGTCCAATAAATTGTACTTCCATTGATTCCACAGTCATTTATTCTATCATCCCCAGCACCGCCGATTTCATCTAAATAATTAAAACCGGTACCGGTAGAATTTAGCACACCTAAAATACCATCGAAATCAGTTCCTGTAGATCGACTCGCTGCACTATTTACCTCTGTAAGCGAACCCGTGCCGGAACCAGCAAATGCAACCCGTCCGTCAGCAAATAATTCAAGGTCGTTAAATATTTCTGTACCAGTTCCTCCTACATAAGTACCAAAACTTAAAGTATTGAGAGTAGTAAATTTTCCTACCCACATATCACTCGCTCCTCCAAAACTTGTTTGTGCAGCACCCCCTGAAATATATGCACCAGGCAGGGCAGCTTCAGCTGTTAAACCACAAACAAACGTATTGTCATCAATAGCACGAATGGAGGTAACCCCCAAGTCTTCAGATCCAGTACCCCCTAAATAGGTAGCATAATGAAGTGTTCCTAAATCTCTTGAAAATACTGCAACAAATCCATCATTGGCATCAAAACTATTGTCAAATGGAGTTCCAGGAGTGGGCAATCCACCGACCGTTGTACGACCACCTATAAATACACGATTTGTTGATAAACTTAATCCATATGCTACAACTGTATTTGTACCAGAAACTGTACTCGGCCCATACATGGTTAAGTCAACCAAATCTGAACCTGTACTATTGATTCGATATACAATTGCAACCCGGGGTGTAGCTCCTGTACCAAAACCAGAAACAGAATTTAAATAACCGTCTGCATCATATGGAGCCGAACCAGTTGGTATGTTTCTATTGGTTGCACCAGCACAGTAAACCATTCCATTATTTTGATCTACCTGAATAGCAAAAAGATATTGGTCAAAGTCCGGATCATTGCCGTCCATAAACGTTCCCCAACTTAAAACAGGGTCAATGACTGTTGGATAATTCGGATCTATTTTTGATTTAGATTTAAAACTAACATTCTTATTATTCTTCACATTAAATGCAAAGTCTAATGGAACTTTACCGGCTTCAGTTACCTGATATGTTTCAGGAATATGAAATTTTACATCGGTAAAGCGAAGACCTACATTCAAACTTCCGTCCTTTAAAACAGATAATTTATCTTGACCTTCAAATCGAAGATCAATGTTTTTATAATCTGCGCCCGGATCGACAATCCAGTCAAATTCTAGCGATCCATCTTGATTACTATATAAACGAATGTCAATACCCGGATATACTTCTTCTAGTGTAATGTCTTTTGCAGCCTGAACACCAGATACCCATTTGGACTGATCATCTCCAATAAAGAAGTTGTATTTGGTTCCAAAGGATTTACCTAATACTACTTTTGCATTCGGATTTGAATGTTCCATGTTTAAAGTAAATTGGTGTGCGCCATTAAAGAAACGATCCGTCTCTTTTGTTTTTTCATTCTTTACAAACAAATAATCCTTTGCAACAAATCGGATTTTATCCTTCTCTATATAAATGGAGCCTTGTTTTCCATTGAGGTAATAAAGGATATTTTTATTTTCCAATTGGCCTTTGTTTTCCATGAATCTCAAAACCTCTGCATTTTGCTTTAAGGTTTCTTTGACTTTGGTTTCTAATGGATTTTCTGCAACAAGCTGCGCCTGCACATTTGAAGTAAAGCCAACAAGGCATATTGTTAAGCTGACGAGTAAGAATGTAAACTTTGACATACTATTAGTTACGTTGATGTTTGAATTAGTTGAAATGGATGCGTTGGATTGAAATGAATTTCCAGTTAGAGATCCTGTTTCCCAGGAAACTGGATTGATCCACCGTTTATTAAGTCCTTCTTTAATCTGTATCAGAAAATTAATAAGATACATACAGCTGTATAAGATTAAGCTGCCTGATACAAAGGCTGTGAATAATCCTGGATTAAATAAAAGATTTAGAAAAGATCCGGACAGATTAAAATCCGAATAATTTATACTGGCTGCTAAAAGGACTGCAGCAGTAAACAATACGATGCATAGCATCCACATACGCAACGAATGCGTTGTTGTAGTTTTCATATATTGAGACTTTACAATTCGATCCTTGAGAATCCTTCTTACACCCTTAGCATGTACTGCTAACTTCTACACCAGAATTCAGTCTGCGGAAATCTTAAAATCAAATATTGTACCAGAAATCAAAAAACTTCAAATACAATGCCTTGCCGTAGTCGGTTTCCACAAACTCAGGCAAACATAAATACATATTACATATTTTTTTAATATTTTAAATATATTTTTTATTTAATATTTTTATAATACTATTAATCAAGTTATTACAAATTATTTATTATAATATGTATTTATATTATTTATTATTATCATATATAAATATATAATAAAATATTTATATATGTTTGGAAATGAGCGCATTGCGCACTGATTTGTTCTTGTGATAGAAGCATGTTTTATAAATGCTGCAGCGTTTCTAAGCTAAGTTTCGTTTACCTTTTAGAAGATTTTGTGTAGCTGCCTTTATCTGCAGGCAACAATTACCCGCTATAATGCCTCTTGATATAAGGCGTAACAATTTCCTGATTTACTTTTTAACTGACCAACCCTACGAGATTATGAAAAATGCACTACAAGCAATTCTCCCTATCAAAACCGTTTTCACTTACCTTTTTATATTACTGCTATTGAATTTTAGTTCCAACGGATTTGCACAATGCACGCCTCCAATGGCAGAAGAATGCGAATTTTCCAGTGTTCTTTGTTCGTTGGATGAATTAAATGGTTATGCTTGTAATAACCCAAGCACAGTTGCTAGTCCTTGTAACCCCCTTTGCTCACAAGGTGGTGTAGGTCATAATACTTCCTGGTGGGGTTTTGTAACAAACGGGGGAACTGTTAGCATCACGATGGAAATTGGAGGATGTACCACTCAACAAGGACTACAATTTGGGATTTGGGGGGATTGTGTTTGTAGAGAAGAAATTGTATGCCGCTCTATCCCTTGCATTCCACCAAATTCAAATGCAACCGTTAATGTCAACCTTATCGCTTGTAAAACCTATTACCTTTGGGTTGATGGTTGTTCGGGAGATATTTGTGATTTCACACTCCATACCTCTGGGGGTGGGCCACCACAATTAAGTCCATTAACTCCAATCAACAATGTACAAACTAGGGTCATCCAACCCGTTTGTGAAGGTGCTTGTAATTTTTTGTTTTTTGTAAATCCTCAACCTGGCGGTTGTGAACCAACCTACGTTTGGACACTAGATGGGGATGAAGTTGGCGATAATTCTAATGAACAAAGACTTGATTTTCCAGACCAGGGTGATTTTGTGATTTGTGTTACTGCTTATATCGGAAATCCTACAAGTGGTTCAATTTGCGCTCAGGAAGGTCCGGTCTGTGCCACCATAAAAGTTAGGCCCAATCCTGACAAAGAAGGAGTACCGAGAACGATTTGTTATGAGCAAGCAAATCCTGGAGGGTATAAGTGGTTTTCACAACGCATTTTTCAAACTGGTTATTACAGAGAACAGTTTACCGATGCCAACTGCTGTAAATTTGATTCACTGGTACTATTTAATGTCTTGCCCAGGCCTACTCCTCAAAAAATAAACTACATTGGTTGTAATAGCGAAGCCTATAAGTCTCCTTTGGGTATAAGCATCCCTGGTTGTAGAACAAACTATGAATTCAATGCTGGTAAAACGCAAGATCCATATCGATGTGATAGTACTGCTTTATTAACAGCTATCTATCCTACCATCATTCCGCAATTTACTCAAACTTGCAACCAGGGTATCGTTGGTATTTCTTCTAATTTAACAATTATTGATTCTTGCAATTCCAATGCAAGTTTTAGTTACAAGTATTTTTGGTATCGACTGCAGGACCCTGCTAAGAACATCCTAAGTACCGATGATAGAATTTTTGTTACCAAACCTGAGTCATACTGTATTGAAGTAAGTCTCACGACATTGTTTGAAAGTCAAAGTAAAACCTGTACCTCCACATTTTGCTATGATGTTAAAGTAGATACCAATCATGCCAATTTATTTATTTCCGGAGCTGATACCGTGTGTTTAAATCAACAATACCGCATGACTTTCGATACTTCAGAGGTCCCTGGTATTCAACATTTCTTTTGGGAATTGAGCCCGGATGGAAAAATTAGTACTCCAGTTCCTGAGTTATCAAATTCCATAGATGTCAGTTGGACTGTGAAAGGAAATAAAAAGGCATGTCTCAGTTTTAAAAACGACTCTTTAAATATTTGCTTTTTATGCAAAGAAATTACAGTTATTAAAGCAGCAGAAGCGGGTGCTGATTTTAAAGTATTTGGATTAAAAACAAGTTTGAATGCAAATCCGGTAAGCACTGGACTCTGGCGAAAAATAAGCGGACCTGGTTCAGTAGCATTTTCCAATCCGAGAGATCCTAAATCACGCGTAACAGTCAGCAAAACGGGAATTTATCAACTCGAATGGGACGCAACTAATTACGGTTGCCATGACTTAGATACGGTACAAATAGAATTTTTTACTTATCCAAAAATCTTAGTAAAGAAAACACCCCTTGTTTCTGAAAAACAAAATCAACGCAATCAACAAATTACAAACCAAGGCCGCATCGTTAATTTTCAAACACCGAATCCTATTGAAAGTGTGGGACGAACCAGCATTGAATTTGACGAATCCATTCTGTTTGAACGGATTCAATATTGTTGGATAAATCTTACAGGTTCGATCGAATTAAATGGAACTGTGTATAATACTAATTGCAATTCTATTTGTGAAATCAAAGCTCCTGTCAAATCTGGACTTTATTTACTTCAAATTGATGCAGATGGTTTTAGGGGTGTACAAAAAGTATTGATTTATTAAAAACAAGGCAACGATTCAATAAAATAGATTTGAAAAAACAACTACTTAATTTTCAAGTATCTATTATTATCTACTTGATCTTTGGAATGAGATCGTTGCCAGTTCTTTGTGCCCAATGCACGCCACCGGCTACAGATCAATGTATTTTAACCCAACCACTTTGCAGTATCGATGAATTAAATGGCTACGCTTGTACTAACAATAGCAAGATTGCATCAGAATGTCTACCAGATTATATTGGTGAGAATACAGATTGGTGGGCATTTAACTCCAAAGGGGGTGAGACCAGCATTACAATTACAACAGGCTTTTGTCAAAAAAATATGGGACTTGAATTTGGTATAATGGATGATTGTCCTTGTGGCAAACACATTGCCAGTAAATACAATCCCTGTGTAGCAGCCCGATCTGTCCAAAAAATCATTGCTAATTTAACTCCCTGCAAAACCTATTACTTATGGGTTGATGGTTGTTCAGGAGATGTCTGCGATTTTACTATTAATACCAATTCACAAGTTCCACCCGATCCCTATCCTTTAGGATATATTAATAATGATACCAGTAAACTAATACAACCTATTTGCAGTGGTGTTTGTGGGTATGAATTTTATATTCATCCTATTAAGAATGCATGTAATTTTAAATATCAATGGACCTTAGATGGAGATGATTTACCCTGGAATTCAAATCGAATTAAATTGGATTTACCAAATGAAGGTGATTTTACTTTATGTGTTGAAGTAAGAGAGTTTATTGGATTTAATAATCAGACTTGTAGTATATCTGGTCCGATATGTGCAAAATTAATAGTGCGGGATGCTAAACCTTTTCCTTCACCACCACGCATTTATTGCTACGAAAACCAAAACAGCATTGATTGTTGTAATGACGGATCATTTCATATTTTAGATTTACCAGAACCGCCAAGGGTGTATTTTATCTCATGTGGTGATGAACCTTATGTTGATCAATTGGGTCGATCCTGGTCAGGTTGTCGCCAAGATTTTGAAATTTTCTTCCCTAAATCAACGAATCCATATCATTGTGATAGTTCGATTTTACTTACCACCGCAACATTAAATCTCGAGATTCGAAATTGGGACCTTGTATGCAACAATGGAATTGTTCAAATCAAACCACTATGGAATTATACTAAAATTTGTTCAGTTGGAGAAACACTAGAACTTGACTACAGCTGGTATGATCAATCAGATCCTTTGAAAAATATACTTTCTACAGATCTTTTATTAAGTGTTGCTCAATCAGGAAGCTATTGTTTAAATGTAGGAATCAAATCTGAATTGGGTAACTTAAGTGCTTATTGTATTAAAAACTATTGTTTTACCATTAATATGGACTCAATTCCTGCTAGATCAATACTTTATGGTGCTGATAGTATTTGCTCTTTAGATAAATCTAACTATTATTTAAGTAACATAGATACCGTGGGAATTCAGCACTATGAATGGACAATGAGCGGAAACGGAAGTATTCTTACTTCAAATCCAAACACAAAAAGCTCCATTGATATTAATTGGAATTCTGGAGGGTTGAAAAATGTGTGTGTTCGATACTTAAAAAACAATGTGCTGTCGTGTCGATATTGCATTCAAACCATTGTCAAATCTCGTTCGAATGCGGGTTCTGATCAAAAAATTCTTGGTTTGAAAACAAAATTAACTGCAGATCCGGTTCAATCAGGAATTTGGAAAACAATTTCAGGTACAGGGTTAGCTGTTTTTGCAAATAAAAACAAACCAACAAGTAATGTTAGTGTAACAAAAAAAGGAGTTTATTTATTTGAATGGAGCACTAAAAACAATACTTGCGATGGGAAAGATACAATGTTAGTAGAATTTTACAGTTTACCAAAAAAATTCTCTCAAAATAAATTGGATGCTATAGTATTTCCTAATTTAATTACTAATCAAAACAAGACAAGTCCATCGTTTAATTTTCACATTAATAATCCGGTACCGACAAATGAAGATTGTACATTGATTATAGAATCTCAACTGAACCATGTTAGTTTCAATTACAATTGGATCAATCTGCTAAATCATTCATCCCAAGAAGGAAAAATAATTAATTACAACAATGAAACTAAATTAATATTAAAATCACCTGATCTAGCAGGAATCTATATACTTCGCATTTACAATATGCAGTTTGACAAATCACAAAAAATCATTGTCTTTTAATTAATTTAACTAATTTAATTTATTTGAAAGTTTAGAACAGTGCGTTATTAAATTAAATGTTGGATTGCATTTATCAATCGATTTAAATTGATTTCATATAGTTTAAAAATTCTTGGTAAGGAAATTAATTATTTCATACTATCTTAGGGTTATAAAATATAAAAATATGATAGCCCGGTTTAATGGCCTATTTTTTATGATTAGCTTACTATTTCTAAATCTACAAATAAGCAATGCACAAACTTCTGATACCATGGATAGCATTTGGGTGATTGAAACGCTGGATGGAAATACATATATCGGAAATGTTTCTTCAATTTATTCAGATCCAATTGAAATCAATACAAAAATTGGACTCCTTAAGATTCCAAAAAATTCGATACGGTCAATCACTCATCCACACAAATATCAAATCGTACATGGAGAATACTGGCCTGAAAATCCGCATGCTACCCGACATTTTTGGGGACCCAGTTCCTTTGGATTGCGAAAAGGTGAAGGCTACTATCAAAATTCATGGATATTTTTTAATCAGCTGAGCTATGGATTTTCAAATCATTTTACTTTGGGTGTAGGTATAATTCCTTTATTCATTTTTGGAGGTGGCATTGAAACACCGGCCTGGATTACTCCTAAATTTAATTTTGAATATAAAAACGGTAAAGGTGCTTATGGTGCGGGTACTATTGTATTTGGAGTACTAGGAGCAAGTTCAGAATTTGCCGGTATCTTATATGGAACCAATACGTTTGGCAATCGCGATAAACAACTGACATTAGGATTGGGATATGGCTATTCATCTAATGGGGGAATCACGAGTACACCTACCGTTTCACTTAGTGCGATAGTCCGCACCTCAAAAAAATGGGCCTTTCTAACTGAAAATTATTTACTTGCTGTTGGTGATTCTGATTCTTTTGGATTTATCAGTGGCGGTGCCCGGTATATGGGAAAAAAATTAGCCATTGATTTTGGAGGATTTATTCCTGTGACCAGTGGTCTAGAGCGATTGTTTGTCCTTCCCTGGTTGGGAATTACAGCTCCATTTAATTGATCGTTTTCAGGAAGTAAATTTGTTGATTAAACATTTATTAAAAGTGAATTGCGCGTCGATCTGTAGCATCCAATGCTGCCTCCTTCAAGGCTTCTGTAAACGTTGGATGCGGATGACACATTCTTGCTAAATCTTCTGCGCTTGCTCTATAGGTCATAGCTGAAACAGCTTCCATAATTAAATCAGCAGCTCGAGCTCCAACAATATGAACTCCTAATAACTCATCCGTTTTACTATCAGCTAGTATTTTAACCATTCCTTCTAAATCCATACTTGCACGTGCCCTTCCAAGTGCTTTGAAGGGAAATTTTCCAACTTTATAGTGTTGATTTTTTTCTTTTAATTGTTCTTCTATAAAACCAACACCAGACATTTCAGGCCAGGTATAAACAACATTTGGAATTAAATGATAATTTAAATGTGGTTTTTGACCGGTTAAATATTCAGCTACATATACTCCATCTTCTTCTGCTTTGTGCGCAAGCATTGGACCCTGCACTACATCCCCAATTGCAAAAATAGAGGAATGAGAAGTTTGCAGATGATTGTCTACAATAATTTTTCCTTTAGCATCGGTTTGAACACCAGCATTTTCTAATTGAAGTCCATCTGTATAGGGTCGCCTACCAATTGAAATTAAACAATAGTCCGCTTCAATTTCACTAGATTCCTTTTGATCTTTAGATTGATGGCTAAGAATTACTTTATTTGATTTCTTGTTGTACTGAATCTGACTGACACTCCTGCCTAAATGAAAAGCAATTCCAATTTTACTTAATGATTTTTGCAATTCTTTTGCACAATCCAAGTCCATTCCCGGTAAGATTCTATCCATAAACTCAACAAGCTCCACTTTTGTACCCAATCGAGCAAATACCGAACCTAACTCCAATCCGATGACTCCCGCACCAACAATTGTCATGCGCTCTGGCAGCTCTTTTAAACTAAGCGCTTCAGTCGAACTAATAATTTTATTTCCATCATAATTAAAATTTGTTGGCAATACCGGTTTTGAACCTGTTGCTATGATGCATTTGTCAAACGGAATAAGCTGATTAGATCCATCCTTTTTAATTACATGGATTGAAGCCGAATCCTTAAAAGCCGCTGTACCGTGAATTATCTCAATGTTATTTTTCTTCATTAAATAAGAAATACCTTTGACATTTTGAGATACTACTTCATTTTTTCTTGCTATCAATTGCTTGAAATCGATTTGCAGGTTTTCAAATTGAATTCCATGAGAATTAAAATTTGTGCGTGCTTGAAAATAGTGTTCACTGCTATCTAACAATGCTTTAGAAGGAATGCATCCAACATTAAGGCAGGTCCCTCCCAGGTTGTCGTACTTTTCAATTAATTTTACAGACATACCCAATTGAGCACAGCGAATGGCGGCAACATATCCACCGGGACCTGATCCTATGATCACGACATTCATCATATTAATTTAGACTATAGAGAAGAAACTACTTCGCAGGCGGTTTGTTTTTATCGAAAGGTCTTTTTCTGAATTTTTTCTTCTTTTTCTTTTTATTGTCTGGCAATTCAATTTCACCCGTTACATCCACATATTCATTTTCCACTTTTTTTGCAGCTTCGTTGACATCTTCTTTTGCAATAATTTCTTCCGGTCTTTGGCCTTTGTCGTTCATTGATTTTATTTCACGAACATACTCAGGAGTCAAAGGCATCACAACAGAGCGGCCTTTTTCGGGTTCGTATGCATAATACAATACACCTCTGAATATATCCACTTTTACCAAACTGGCCTTTCCCTTCATGGAATACAATTCATCTACATTGGAAGGATATTTATCCAATTCATCTACATACAAATCCAATTCATAATTTAAACAACATTTTAAGCGACCGCATTGTCCTGTCAATTTAGACTGATTGATGGCAATGTTTTGATACCTTGCAGCATTCGTATTAACTGTCTTGAAATCGGACAACCAGGTTGAACAACAAAGTTCTCTACCGCAAGAACCAATGCCACCGATTCGGGCAGATTCCTGACGGGCACCAATTTGCCACATTTCAATTTTTGTTTTAAATTCTTTAGCATAAGAACGTACCAATTCCCGAAAATCCACACGACCATCTGCTGTGTAATAGAAAGTAGATTTTTTTAAATCAGCCTGAACTTCAACATCCCCAATTTTCATATCCAATTTCAAATTCCTGGCAATCACACGCGCTTTAACTAAAAATGTATGTTCTAAGGCACGAGATTCTTCCATGCGTTCAATATCCCTTTGGTTTGCACGTCTTAGGATATCAAAACTTATGCGATTTTCCTGAAAATTTTTCTTACGCATTTGCAATTTTACCAGATCGCCCATTAAGCTAATTCTTCCGACATCATACCCACCATAACCGGTATCAACAACTACCAGGTCACCTGTTGTAAATCTTTGCAAATCGGGTATTTTATAAAATGTTTTCCGAGAACCATTTTTAAAACTAACTTCTGCCAATTTAACTTCTTGTGGATCGTCTAAATCCAATACAGTCAACCAATCATAGGTATTCATTTTATTGCAACCACCACTGGCGCAATGTCCTTTATCCCCACATCCAGTAGGCATTCCATTTTTCTGTGTGCCGCAACTCGTACATCCCATACTATTCTAAATTTAATTCAAGGATTTATCTTTTCTTAAAATATGTGAAAGCTTAATGCTAAAATTTGTCATCATCAATTTGACATTTGCATTGCGCTGTAAAAACAATAAAGCATCGTTGATTAACTCATTCCATTGTTCAATTTGTGAAACAGTCAAAGAATTTGAAAGTTTATTAGCATAGAGCAATACCGGATTATTTTGAATTCCTTCTCCCGGGTTCAATTTAAATTTTTCCATGATCACCAGAGATAAAAACTGTTGAATCCATTGTAGAAAATTTTTCTGCTCTTCTTTATTCAATGATGCAAATTGTTCTACCCATCCGGTAAGTTCATTGACATTATAAGTATATGCGCTTTGCAATAATTTACGCAATTGTTCCACAGATGGATTGTTTTCATTTTCCAATACATCCATAGCCTGTTGCATGTTTCCATTGCCTGCCAACCAAGCAGAGATCAATTCATCAGGCTTTCGGTTTGGCTGAATGCTTGCAAGTGTTTTAATTGCATCGTCCATTTGAATTGCATTCAATCTAAAAACTTGAGCTCGTGACAAAACTGTAGGCAATAACAATTCTTGATTTTCTGCAACCAAAATAATAAATACATGGTCCGGAGGTTCCTCAAAAAATTTCAACAATCGATTTGAGTCTTTTCCTAAATATTCCGGCAACCAAACAATTAATACTGAATTTTCAGATTCAAATGGTTTTAACGAGAGTGTATTTAGAACATTTGAAATTTCGGTAACTGAAATATTTGCATTTTTACTATCCCCGTCGAGGTAAGAAAACCACTGAGATATTCCCATAAACGGTTTTTCCCAAAGAGCTGATCGCCATTCTTTATAATGTTGCTGGCAGGTTTCTTTGGGATTGTTAAGTGGAAAAGAAAAATGCAAATCAGGATGAATCAGTTTATTTACTTTATAACATGCCTCACAGGAACCACAAGGTTTTTCATCGCCAGTGCATAAAATTGTTTGCGCTATCGCCAATGCCAAAAGCAGTTGACCATTTCCCGGTCTGCCCAACACAAGACTAAAATGAGGAAATTGATGTTGCCGAATGGTCTTTTCCAACTTATCCAAAAAGTTATGCTGGGAAACCAACTGGTCAGACCAGAATTCCTTCTTTACATTCACAATTATATCGTCTTTACCAAATAGCATGCTAAGGCCCAATTCACAAAATTAGTTAAAAATAATTTCAATTAATAACTTGATATATAGTTATTTATATATTAATTAATCTGGTATAAACCTTAAAATTGCTTAGACTTTAAGCTATGACTCGGTAAAAAGCTGTGGACAAAATCCTACTAATTTATTTAGACAGGGTGTTTGGCTATTTGATAAGGCCTATTAAAAACGATGGTACCAACCCTGCAATGAGTGTAATGACTGTAAACACATATAAAAGTCCTTTGTAATAAAAAGGAACGGACCAGGAGGCGTCAGCACTTTTACTGTAAATGGCATTAATTACTTTGTAATAGTAATACATAGAAATGACAGCACTTATAACAGCAACCAATGCGAGCGCGGTAAAATTATTTTGAATGGATTGACTTAACATAAATATTTTAGCCATAAATCCGGCTGTTAAAGGACCACCTGCCAAAGAAATTAAGGAAATTGTGAGCACTAAAGCTAAGCCCGGATTGCTTTTAGACAAACCTACAAAAGAATCCAGATTGTCTGAACCACTTTGAGTTTCAACAAAATGAATTACAATAAATCCAACGAGTGATGCTGAGGCATAAGCAATAAAATAAAACAACATGGTCCAATCAACAAACTCACTTTGGTATAAAAAGCCCATTAGAATAAATCCGGATTGAACTATTCCGGAATAAGCAAATAAACGCTTTACACTATTCTGTGAAACCGCTTGAATATTTCCTAAAATTAAAGTGGCCAATATTAATAATACAAAATACCAGTTAATCCAATCCGGCAATACGGCATAATTTAATTGAACCAATCTATAAAATGCTCCAATCGCTGCAATTTTAACAAGAGTCGCCATAGAAGCTGTAAATAAAGTAGGCGTACCTTGATAAACATCCGGAGCCCAGAAATGAAATGGAACCAAAGCTACTTTTAATGCGAACGCAGTAAATAAAAACAAGAATCCAAAACTCATCATGTTGGTTGCTGCACCACTGAGTTGAACCATTGAAAGGGATGCACTTTCTACATATATCCAAGCAATCCCAAACAACATAATAGCGCTTGTAAAGGACCCCGTTATAAAATATTTTAATGAAGCTTCATTTGAATGTACACTCCTTCTATTAGCGCCGGCCAAAACATACATACTGATGGAAAGAATTTCAACACCTAGAAATAAACTCATATAATTCAAAGCGCTGACCATCAGGATTGAACCAATTATGGCAAACAAATAAATCCCTAAAAAATCCGAAAGCTCTTCTTGTCCACGGCCTTTAAACAAATTAAAAAATGGCAATAAGCCTAAGGCTGTATACATTATAATCAAGGAAATTTTTCGAGATATGCCATCAATCTGTACCATATCTGTAAGGTATTGATTCCAGAATGTTTGTTGAGTAGTCAGACTAAAAATGGCAGCAACAAGTGCAACAATTGCAACGGGCAAAAGTACATTCCTAATTTTACTGAATCCCAAAAATAGAATCAGCAAACCGGCAAGTGTTAATATAATTAATGCAAGCATCATAGATCGATCAATTATCTGGAATGAAGTTCATGTATTTATATGCAAACTGTCCAAATCCAACCCAGTCTGCAGGAAATAATCCAAGTGTAAGAATCAATATAACAAGTATCAAAAAAATATAATCTTCTGACAGGCTCAGTTTTTGAAATCCCAAAATATTTGCAGAAGGAATACCAAACATAGTTTTTTGGTACCAACGCAACATATATGCTGCTCCAAATATTAAAGTAAGTGCTGCCACCAAGCCTATGTAAAATTTAAATTCTACCAATGCCCAAATCAAATAAAATTCACCTATAAAACCACAGGTAAGCGGCAATCCGACTGCTGAAAGTAAAATAATGAAAAAATAAACAGCAAAACGCGGATTGTTTCTTGCAATGCCCGAGAAAGAATCCACGGTATGTTGATTGGTGCGACGAATCATAACGTCTGCAACAAATACCAAGCCCGCAACAGCAAGTCCATGCGCGAGCATTGCAAACATTGCCCCTTGCATCCCAATATTAGTTAAAGTCATTGTACCTGCAGCTATCAAACCAATATGGGATAAAGAGGAATATGCGATCAGTCGAATGATGTCTTTTTGTCTCCAGGCTATAATTGCTCCATACACCACACCAATAACGCAAAGTACTGTGATGTAATTAAACCAATCATACACAACTTGTATAAAAAAGAAATTAAAACGTACAAAACCAAAAATTCCCATTTTTGATAAAAGCGCAGCCAATATCATTAAAGTAGGTCGGTCTGCCTGTGAGTATAAATCAGCCTGCCAAGTATGAAAAGGAAATATTGGTGCTTTAATTGCAAATGCTATAAAAAATGCTGTAAACAACCAATATTGGTATTTAAGCGAAAGTTTAAACTGATAAAATTCAGCCCAACTATCCAATCGCAACTGAGGAAACATATTTGATTGATAAAAAAGGATTGCAGCCAACATCAGCATGCCTCCAAATACAGTATAAATAAAAAATTTAAAAACGGCCTGCTTTCGTTTGGGTCCGCCAAAATTCAGTATTAAAAAATAAACCGGAATCAGGGTCGCCTCAAAAAATATTAAGAACGTCATTGGATTTTGCGAACTGAAAAAAGCATTTAAAAAAGTATGCGTTAAACCAATCAATCCATAATAAGCACCAGTCCTTGTATTGCCTTTTACCATTGTGGCCAATACAGCCAAACAAACAACTATTTGGGTAAGTAATAAGACCAATAAGTTGGCAGCATCCATGCCAAAACTCAGGGATGCACGAATTGAAGGAATCCAATCGTAATAAAATCCAAATGCTACGTAATTTGTTTTAACATTATACGAACTCAATAGCAATAAATAGTAAAACAAGCTTCCTACTGATGAAATCAAAGCAACAACGGAAGACCATTTTTTACCGGCTACAAAACACAGTAATGAAAAAATAAATGGAATTAATATAAGGACTCCTGCTGAATTCATAGCTTATCTGTAAATAAACACTAAGACAATTAATAATATACTGACAGCTGTACTCAATAAGTACCAACTTAACTTTCCAGATTGCAAATTCTTCAAAGCAATACTTGAAGATTCAATGAGTGTGTCTGGTATTCGAATCAGTCGGTCAATTACTCCGTATTCAAATTGATTGATAATCCAGCTTCCTGTTTTCTTTAATGGATTAACAAATAGAATCAAATACAATTCATCCAAATAAAATTTATTTAAAATAATTTTAGAAACCAGTGAATTTCCTGATTCAAAAACCACTTTACTGGATGTTGCATATTTTCTATAAGTAAGGTAAGCAATAGAAATCAAAGCTACGATGGTAATCCCCCATAAACTATATTCAAATAAATGTGAAACTTTAAAACGGGTTTGTGCTATTGTTTGAACTAAAAACTTGTATAAGTTATGTTCCCCACCAGTTAATTCCGGCAATCCGGCAAACCCACCAAACATAGAAAACAAAGCCAATACGATCAAGGGGATGACCATACTATATGAAGATTCATGTACTTTTTCAAATTTCACTTCTGAGCCCCTGAATTGACCATGGAACGTTGCAAATAGCAAGCGGAACATATACCAGGCAGTAAAAACAGAAGCGAATGCCAAGACAAGGAAATACCAAAAATTCTTAGAATAAACCGATGCTAAAATTTCATCTTTTGAAAAGAAGCCTGCAAAAGGAGGACAACCCACAATAGCTAAAGTTCCGATGAGCATTACTGCATAGGTCCATTTCATTTTTGATTTTAATCCGCCCATCTTGCTGATATCTTGTTCTCCATGCAAGCCATGAATTACACTCCCAGCGCCTAAAAACAACAAGGCTTTAAAAAACGCATGCGTCATCAGATGAAAAACAGCAGATATATAACTTCCCACTCCCAATGCAACAGCCATATAACCCAATTGGCTAACTGTAGAATAGGCCAATATTTTTTTAATGTCATTTTGCTTGAGGGCAATAGTTGCAGCAATCAAGGCGGTAATACAACCCGTAATTGCAATCACATTTAAACTAAGCGGTGAATAATCAAACAGAAAATACATTCTGGCAATTAAATAGATACCTGCTGTAACCATGGTTGCAGCATGGATGAGTGCGGATACCGGAGTAGGACCTGCCATTGCATCCGGCAACCAGGTAAATAATGGAATTTGTGCTGACTTTCCACAAACGCCTAAAAATAACATAAGGCAAATCAATGCTATCTGAGGATCATTTAATTGCCCTTCTTCCATCAGGGTTTCATGGATGGAAGTAAACTCGATCCCTCCAAATTTATTT
Source organism: Saprospiraceae bacterium (assembly GCA_016787575.1). Classification (GTDB taxonomy): domain Bacteria; phylum Bacteroidota; class Bacteroidia; order Chitinophagales; family Saprospiraceae; genus Vicinibacter. Next base: position 224,343 of record JAEUUO010000007.1, read on the forward strand.
ATTATTAAAAATATGGCTACTAAAAATCCAAGGTCGCCAATCCGATTCATGATAAATGCTTTGGCAGCAGCCTTGTTGTATTCCTTATTCTCAAACCAAAATCCTATCAATAAAAACGAACACAATCCAACTCCTTCCCAACCAGCAAACAGAACTACCAAATTAGAACCAAGCACCAGCAACAACATTGAAAATAAAAATAAATTCATGTAAGCCATAAATCTCGAATAGCCTTTATCATCATGCATGTACCCGGTTGAGTATGCATGAATCAAACTACCAACGCCAGTCACTACAAACAACATAATGATTGCCAGGTGATCTATATAAAATCCAAAATTGATTTTTGCACTTCCTTCAACAATAAACCAGGTATATAAAGGTATATCATGTGCCGGACCGGATAAAAACTTGTAAGCCAATACGGTCCCTGTGAAACTAGTCAGTGGTCCAAGGCAAGCAATGATACTGACTGCCCATTTTGGAATAGAATTTCCAAACAACCCATTGATCAGAAATCCGATAAGTGGCGGCCAAAGTATAAGGTGTAATATTAAAGTTGCATCCATTCTGTATATGTCTTGTTCAACCTTTTAGTTGATTGAATAAATCTATATTGGTAGTTTTTAAATTTTTATACATCATTACAATAATAGCCAATCCAACAGAGACTTCTGCTGCAGCTACTGCCATAATAAATAAAACCATGATTTGTCCGGAGGCTTCTCCGCGATAAGCTGAAACAGAAACCATTAAAAGATTTACGGCATTTAACATTATTTCAATACACATAAACACGATAATGATATTGCGTCTGACCAAAACACCGATCATGCCTATAAAAAACAAGCAGGTACTCAAAACAAGATAATGTTGTAATGGAACCGTTCGAATCAATTCAGGTATCGTATTCATGGTACTAAATTTTTAATTGGTTCAACTCGCTCTTTACGGCCTAATAATACAACTCCAATCATAGCAACTAAAAACAAAATCGAACAAATTTCCATTGGAAATAAATAATCCCGATAAAGAACTTCACCCAAATTTTCTACTAAACCCTGTTGGTATCCCCCGGTATTTTCATGGGATGCCAAAACACTTGTTCTAAAGGCTGAAAAAAATACTAAAAACAAACAAGCGCCTGAAATAGCTGCTGCACTTAATGGAATCCAAGATTTGAATCGTTCAATGTCCTGATTTAAATTTAAAAACATGACAACAAAAAGGAACAATACCATAATTGCCCCTGCATACACAACCACATTCACCAATGCCAAAAATTGAGCATTGAGTAAAACATAATGAGCAGATATCAGAAAAAAGGTAAATACCAAAAACAAGATACTGCGTATTGGATGTTTAGAAATGATAACCATGATTGCAGCAAAAATGGTCAAGCCGGATAATATATAAAACAGGTTCTGCATCAATTTAACTTCAAGGGTTCAACCAATCGATCTTTTCCATAAATAAAATCTTCACGTTCAAAACTTGCGGGAGCCATTACATCATTTTGTAAAAATATTGCAGCTTTGGGACAAGCTTCTTCACACAAACCACAAAAAATACATCGCAGCATATTTATTTCATAAACAGAGGCGTATTTTTCTTCACGGTATAGTTTCTTTTCTTCTGGTTTGCGCTCTGCAGCGGTCATTGTAATTGCTTCAGCAGGACATGCCAATGCACACAATCCACAAGCAGTACATCGCTCTGCCCCTTGTTCATCCCTTTTTAAAATATGCAATCCTCTGAATACCTCACTCATAGGACGTTTTTGTTCCGGATATTGAATCGTAGCTTTTTTCTTAAACAAGTGACTTAAGGTAATAGCCATTCCTTTCAACACAGCCGGTAGATAAATCCGTTCCATAAACGTCATTGGTTTACGAAACATGATTTTCCTTTTATTCGTCAGTTTATATTCAATCATTGTTAGGATTTAAATAATATAAATGCACCGGTTAAAATAATATTTAAAACTGCTAATGGAATCAACACTTTCCATCCTAAATTCATCAACTGATCATACCGAAAACGTGGAAGCGTCCATCGAATCCAAATGAATAGAAAGATGAAAAAGAATATCTTACCAAACATAACTGCAGCACCGAGCAGGGTTTTAGTTAAACCCGGATCCATGCTGCTGATAAATGGAAATTGGTATCCTCCAAAATACAAGGTAGCAAGGACTGCGCTGCTCACAAACATGTTGATATATTCTGCAAACAGATAAAATCCCAATTTCATAGATGAAAATTCAGTATGATAACCGCCAACCAATTCTGTTTCACATTCTGGTAAATCGAAAGGTGCACGGTTTGTTTCAGCAAATGCACAAATGATAAATATTAAAAATCCCAAAGGCTGATACAATACATTCCAATGCCAGCCATTTTGTTGTTCGACAATATCCCGCAATGACAAACTGGATGAAACCATGATCAAAGAAACGATCGACAATCCCATTGCAAGTTCATAACTTATATTTTGAGATGCGGCGCGGATTGCACCCAATAAACTAAATTTATTGTTTGATGCCCAACCACCTATTAAGATACCATAGACACCCAATGATACCACTCCAAACAAATATAAAATCCCAACATTTAAATCAGCAGCCTGCATTGAAAAAATTTGCCCATTCCAGGGTAGATCCGGAGCAAAAGGAATTACTGCACTTGTCATCAAAGCAGTTATCATAAAGAATCCGGGACCCATTATAAACAACCAACGGTCAGAAGCTTTTGGAATAAATTCTTCCTTAAAAAATAATTTGATTCCATCTGCCAAAGGTTGCAATATTCCAAATGGTCCTGCCCTGTTGGGTCCTAAACGGTCTTGTAAAAATGCAGCCAATTTGCGTTCAGCATAAGTAGAATACATTGCTATAAACAACGACAAGCCAAATATGACTGAAATAAAGATTAGTTTGAAAATCAGATCACTCATTCTGAAACAAATTTGGCGTCCACATTTACAGCCGGTGAAATAACCGGCAATTCATATTTATTTGCAGATATCACTGAATCTTCTCCCATGTCTCTTGGGCCTTCAATGGTCCAATCTGATAGTTGTTTGTGTTCAAATCTGCATTCGTTGCAAATAAAATCTTCTACTTCACCAAATGCATTTTTTCTTGCAGTAATTCTGATAATAGCATCGCCTTTCATCCAGGCAATCGTTTGGCCTGAACATTTTGCGCAAGAGCGATGTGCATTGAAAGGTTTGGAAAACCATACCCTTTGTTTAAACCGATAGGTTTTATCTGTTAAAGCACCTACTGGACATACATCGATGATATTGCCGGAAAAATCTTTGTCGATTGCATTTTGGATGTAGGTACTTATTTCTGATACATCTCCACGATTTAAAACGCCGTGTACTCTGGAATCCGTGAGTTGTTCTGCTGCATATACACAGCGGTAACATAAAATACAGCGTGTCATATGCAATTGGACATAAGGTCCAATATCTATTTTATTAAATTCTCTTCGTTGCTCTTCATAACGAGTCCCTTCTGTACCATGCTCGTATGATAGATTTTGCAAATCACATTCTCCTGCCTGATCACAAACCGGACAATCTAAAGGATGATTGATTAATAAAAATTCAACTACCCCATTTCGTGCTTCCAAAACTTCAGGAGAGGATTGATTTTCAACAACCATTCCTTGTTCAACACGCGTGAGACAGCTGGCAACTAGCTTTGGCATGGGACGTGGATTGGTTTCACTTGTTTGAGCTACCTTAACCAGACATACACGACATTTTCCACCGGTGTCTTTTAAAGACGAATAATAACACATGGCCGGTGGATAATTGCCACCGAGTTGTCTAGCAGCTTGAAGAATAGTGGTTCCAGGTGGAACCTCAATGCTTTTGCCGTCTATGGTTACTTTTAAAAGATTCTCCATTCTTTTTTTATTTAATGGCTCATGGCTGTTTCAAAATGCAAATGCCTGGCATTACACGATTCCGGATTTCTGACATGAGCTTCAAATTCATCTCTAAAATGACGAATTGCACTTGCTACTGGCCAAGCAGCAGCTTCGCCTAATGGGCAGATCGTTTTTCCTTCAATTTTTTTAGCTACATCAACCAATAAATCAATATCAGTTAATTTACCATGACCATGTTCAATGCGGTGCAATACTTTTTCCATCCAACCGGTTCCTTCACGACATGGACTACACTGTCCACAACTTTCATGATGATAAAATCGGGTGAAATTCCAAAGGTTTCTAACTATGCACGATTGGTCATCAAACACAATGAATCCACCAGAGCCCAACATAGTTCCACTGATAAATCCTCCATCTGATAAAGATTCGTAACTCATTAAACGAGCATCCTGATTGGCCGTTTTTAATATCAGATTTTTTGGAAGAATGGGTACTGAAGAACCTCCTGCAACCACGGCTTTTAGTTCTCTTCCATTTGCAATGCCCCCACAATAAGTTTCACTATATATAAATTCTTCAACAGGTAAACCCAATTCAATTTCATAAACTCCTGGTTTATTAATATTACCACAAGCTGAAATTAATTTGGTGCCGGTACTTTTCCCAATTCCAATTCCTGCATAAGCAGCGCCTCCATTATTTACAATCCATGGGACTGCTGCAATGGTTTCCACATTATTTACAACGGTTGGACAACCGTACAATCCCCATACTGCTGGGAAAGGTGGTTTGTTTCTAGGATTGCCGCGCTTGCCTTCAAGTGATTCCAGTAAAGCCGTTTCTTCACCACAGATATAAGCGCCTCCTCCTGCCTGTACGTATAAATCCAAATCGTATCCGCTGCCTAATATATTTTTTCCAAGGTAGCCTTTTGCATAGGCTTCCGCTATTGCTTTTTCAAGAATACGGATGATATACATCATTTCACCTCTGACGTAGATATATGATGTCTTTGCTGTTAATGCAAAAGAAGATACAATCATTCCTTCTATCAATAAATGCGGAATGTGCTCCATTAAATACCGATCTTTAAACGTACCCGGCTCTGACTCATCTGCATTGCAAACAAGGTATTTTGGTTTGTCCGATTTTTTATCGAGAAAAGACCATTTCATTCCTGTTGGAAATCCTGCTCCGCCACGACCTCTTAATCCTGAGGTTTTCACTTCTTCAACCAATTGATCCGGACTTAATTGTTTGAGTGCCTTTTCAACAGAGCGATAGCCACCGTTTTTTATATATCCATCGATTGACTGGATTCCAGGTTTATCAATATGTTCTAATAATATTTTCATTCGTATATTATCCTTTAGACCGAAGTTCGTCAATCAATGAATCTATTTTTTCAATTGTTAAGTGTTCATGGTATTTATAATCGGGTCCTATTTGCAAGACAGGTCCGGTACCACATGAAGCCAGACATTCAACAGGTTTCAAAGTAAACAAACCATCCTTAGTTGTCTCTCCTTCTTCAATATTTAGTTTCTCTTTCAAATATTGGATTATGTTTTCAGCACCGACCAAGCAACAAGGGCCTGTACGGCAAATTTCCAATACATATTTACCAACCGGTTTAACATGAAACATGGTGTAAAAGGTCGCCACTTCGTAAACTTCTATTGGTTTTATATCCAGAACTTCTGCAACTTCATCCATTGCAGCAACTGGCAACCAACCATGGTCCTCTTGTACCAAATGCAATATGGGGAGCAGCGCAGATTTGTGCCTCCCCTCAGGATATCTTTTTTTGATTTCCTCAAACTGTTTTAATCGTTCACTTGTAAATGGCATATTTATATTTCACTAAAACCATTATTCAAACTTTAAAAACTTCCAACATCAATTATTAATTATTAATTATTAATTATTAATTGATCCTATCAAGCATCCAACTCCCCTGCAATGACATTCAAACTACTCATAACAACGATGGCATCGGAGAGTAACTGTCCTCTGACCATTTCAGGAAATGCCTGGTAATAAATAAAACAAGGCCTTCTAAAATGCAATCGATAAGGCGTTCGTCCTCCATCACTGACTAAATAAAAACCCAATTCCCCATTCGCTCCTTCAACTGCTGAATACACTTCACCAACCGGTGCATCAATTTCACCCATAATGATTTTAAAATGGTAAATCAATGCCTCCATATTTTTATAAACTTCCTGTTTTGGAGGAAGATAATATTTATCACAATCTGCATGAAATACACCGGCTTCCAAGGCTTGAATTTTATTCATCGCTTGTTCAACCAAACTTAAGCTTTGCCAAATTTCTTCATTTCGAACTACGAATCGATCGTAGGTATCGCCTGTGGTTCCAACAGGGATTTCAAATTTAAAATCTTCATAAGAACAATAAGGCTCAGCGGTTCGCAAATCATAATCCAATCCGCATGCACGCAAATTGGGTCCGGTAAATCCATAATTCAATGCGCGTTCCATGGTCAGTCCTCCTGTATCAATGGTTCGATCCATAAAAATTCGATTGCGTGAAAGCAAGTTTTCAAATTCGCGCCAAACAGGTGGAAACTCTTTTAAAAATTTCTTTGTTTTTTCAAAAACTATGGCATTAAAATCACGTTCGAATCCTCCGATGCGCCCCATATTTGTAGTTAAACGGGCCCCACAGATTTCTTCATAGATCTCATAAATAAATTCACGCCATTGGTAGACGTAAGTAAAGCCAGTTAAAGCGCCAGTGTCAACACCTAAAATAGAATTGCAAATAATGTGGTCGGCAATACGAGCAAGTTCCATAACCATCACACGCATGTAATCCACTCTTTTTGGAACTTGTACTCCCAATAATTTTTCAACCGTCAAAAACCATCCTGTATTGTTTATGGGCGCAGAGCAATAATTTAATCGATCTGTGAGTGGTGTTATCTGATAAAACGGCCTGCGTTCTGCAATTTTTTCAAAAGCTCTGTGAATATATCCTACTGTTTGTTCGCCATGGACAATACGTTCTCCATCCATGGTCAATACATTTTGAAATATACCGTGAGTTGCAGGATGTGTGGGTCCTAAATTAAGTGTATTGTATGGTATCTCCGGTTTATCGGGCGATTTAATTGCTGCTAAAAATTCTAAGTTGGTTTTCATCCCTCTTATCTTCCAAATTGGTAATCAATTTTATCTTCCCGGTTTGGGTCTTCCAAAGGAAATTCTTTTCTCATTGGGAAAGCAAGCATTTCATCCATATTTAAAATTCGTTTAAGATTTGGGTGACCCAAAAACTGAACTCCATAAAAATCATAGGTCTCGCGTTCCATCCAATTAGCAGAACCATAAATGCCAGTGAGACTAGGTACTTCAGGTTTGTTTTCAGAAACAAAAACCTTTACTCTTAACCGAAGTTGATGTTTCATACTTTGTAAATGATATACCACACCAATTTCTTTATTCTTTTGATCCGGATAATGTACTCCACAGAGATCCGTTAAAAAATTAATAGCAAGTACTTCATCTTTATATAAAAAATGAACAAACTGATACAAATGTTTTATATCCAGTTCGCAGTTAAATACACCAAATGCATCTTGAGAAATTTGAATCCCATTTGACAAATGCGAATCAATATGTTGTTGGATTGTTTCGAGGCTGATGGGTTCCATTACTTCACCATATATTCTTCCAATAATTTTTTATAATCTTCAGAATTTCTTCTTCTTAATGATTCTTTTCCAATTAAATCCTGAATGCGCATAACTCCTTCTATAATTTGTTCGGGTCGAGGCGGACAACCGGGTACATAAACATCTACCGGAATGATACGATCGATTCCCTGCAAAACACTGTAGGTATCAAAGATCCCTCCACTGGAAGCACAAGCTCCCACAGCAATGACCCATTTTGGTTCTGCCATTTGCTCATACACTTGTCTCAAAACAGGTCCCATTTTTTTTGCAATGGTACCCATTACCATGAGCAGATCTGCCTGGCGTGGTGTAAAGCTCAATCGTTCCGAACCAAAACGAGCTAGATCATAATGAGAAGACATGGTGGACATAAATTCAATGCCGCAACAGGAGGTTGCAAAAGGTAGTGGCCAAATACTGTTTTTACGAGCCAATCCAACGACTGAATCGAGGCTGGTGGCGAAAAAACCTTGCCCGCCAATACCTTCCGGAGCTTCAACTATTTTAACTGTACTCATTTTTTAAATGTCATTCAATTATTGTATTGAAAACAATCATTTAATGTTCTTCACTTGTTTCCCATTTCAAAATACCTTTCAACAAAACGTAATAGAAACCTGCCATAAGCAAGGCTAAAAAAATAAACATCTCCGCAAAGCCAAACCAGGCCAATTTTCTAAAGTTGACCGCCCAGGGATACATAAATATTATTTCAACGTCAAACAAGACAAACAAAATGGCAGTCATAAAATAGCGTATCGAAAATGGACTTCGGGCATTTCCAACAGCATCCAAACCGCATTCAAAACTCGCATCCTTGCGTTTGCCTGATCGTTTTGGACCTAATAAATGCGTTCCAATTAAGGTTATTACCACAAAACCCATTGCGACAAGCAATTGAATAAGGATTGGTATATAGTCAAAAGGTACGTGTTGTGCCTCCATACGGCTTGTATAATTGCCGCAAATATAACCGTGCTTAAGCACAAATGATAGTATTTGCCCTGCTTTTGGATGATTAAAACCAGGCTTTTTGGAAACTTGTTACATTTGTTTAAAATTGACTCTATGCGAATTTCAATCATCAGAAAAGCACACTTCAATGCAGCCCACAGGCTTTTTAAACCAGAATGGACTGATGAAAAAAATCGCGAAGTCTTTGGAATCTGCAGCAATCCCAATTTTCATGGTCACAATTATAAATTGGATGTAAAAATTACCGGTGAATTGGATCCGGAAACCGGGATTTTAATGGATTTGAAAACCTTGAAAGAGCTTATTGAACAGCATGTAGAGATCTATTTCGATCATAAAAACCTCAATCTGGATTTAATAGAGTTTAAATCCAAGGTTCCGACCGCTGAAAATATTTGTATTGTGATCTATGATATTCTTCGAAAGGTAATTTCTGAACAATTAGATATTCATATAAAATTGTCAGAAACCCCAAGGAATTTTGTTGAATTCCCGGCTCAAAATTAAATGACCAATTCCTAAAAATTCCTTACTAAAAATAGATTAAGGCTTGTAAGAACGCTTTTGAAGTCTGATGGTACGCAACATTTGATCATTTGGCCCAATCAGTTTCACAAAATACAAGCCATCGTCCAACCAACTTATATCATAAGTTCCCTTTTGAATAGCAGGATAAGAAATAACCTTTTTACCTAAAATGGAATACAAATCTACCCGGGTCAATCCAGTATTGAATTCAACAGAAAAAGAGTTGGTAGCCGGATTCGGGTAAACTTTAATGGCAATATTTTTTACGTCTTTATTGGAAACAATTTTATTGAACGAGTAATCAGCTCTGAATTTATTAAGCGTGTCTTCTTTTTCGTATACCCACATGATGACGTGGGCTTCCCCCATATTGCCGTCATCGAAAATATGAACATCTAAAGTTGCAGAGTCGCCAGCTTTAATAATATTCGGATTGTTATAAGGGCATTTGTCTACATGATCGGCATAGCAATTATTTGCATCGCAGATGTAGGTGCTCCAGCCAGAAGGCAACATAGCGATTTGACGTGTCCAAAGAACATTCAAAGTCCCATTGGTACGGTTCTTCATTTTACCATGGGCAAAATGATCCGTTTGGTCAGGAACGAAAAAAATGGTATTAGGGTTAGGGTTTACACTAACCTTAGCAGTTTGAGCAGCCAACAATTGAACACATAACAAACTGATAGTCAAGTATATATATTTCATAGGCCTGAAGCTTAGCATTAATCTGTAAAGATATACTTTTTTAGCATGAATTCAAAGGTCTTTTTATTCGGAGAATTTCAAACCAAATAAAAAAAAAAGCCGGTTCCAAAAGAAACCGGCTCCTTTTATTTAAGTATTAAATTTATTATTGGATCTGGATAAAATGGTTTTTAACTCCTTTATCAGTTACAACTTTTAAATTATAAACTCCAGCATGTATGGCTGATACATTGTAAGATTTTTGATTTTCGCCCGGATACAAGCTCAAGGTTTTGTCAAGAATGCTGATCAGTTTGCCATGGACATCATACAATTGGATGCTGGCATTTGCTTTTTCCAATGAATTTACCTGAAGGTTTAATTGGTCTTTTACAGGATTTGGAAAAACATCCATTCTGGTTAAGATTCCTGCATCTTCAACACCAACTGGAGTAAGTGGTGCAATATCGATGTCATCCAGAAACAATAAATTGGATCCACCCGGTGGATTAAATCCTTTCATGCGGAAGATTACTTCTGCTTCGCCATCAAATTGACTGATGTTTGTTGTATCTCGTACCCATTCAGCAGAATTTGGTGCAAAATAAGTACCTGGAATTGGTGCAACTGTGGCTAATTCATCCCCTACTTTAGAATAAATAGTAGTCCAATTTGCTCCGCAATCTTTTGATGCTTCAACAATCAGTTTTGCAGCTTCGCTATTTTTAGTAGCAAAAGCCCGGCTCATCATGAATGCTGTGTTTTTGCTGTTGGTTAAGTTTACTTTGTCAAAGAAATAACCAACTTCTGTATTTTCTGGTCCGAAATAAAAATCCCAGAATAGAGAATACACAGAATTTCCAAATGCTCCAATTTCTTCTGGCGCTCCGAAAAATGCTTTATCTGCAGGATATACGCGCATGGTAGAATAATTTTCTACATAATTGTGAATTGGAATTACACCACGAGCACTTACTTCAAAAGCTTCATGCAATTCTTCTGTAAAAGGTGTAGGATCCACAGTGTATAAGAATCTGTGTGGACCGGTATTGTTCAGTTTATCGATGTCTTTGTTGGCACCGTTTACATTGTTGATTCGGTAGTTAATTTGAGCTTTACCAGGAGTAATGTTCACATTTTTAAATTCATAAGAACTGGTACCGCCTGCAGGTATATTTACTGCCAAATTTGTTTGACCTGTTTTCTTTACGTTGTTGATCATCAAGTCAACAGATAAAGTACGAATTGAATCCGTTCCGAGATTTTCAAAATCAACTTTGAATGCAATGTTGTTGTCACAAATACCAGAGAACCCTGATAAAGTTGCAGAAGTTCCTAAGTCAACATAATTGCTTGCGGCAGGTAATGCTTTAGGAAAACTTTCATTGGATTGAATAACTTCTTTTTTTGCAGTGTGCTGTACAAATGCAACAACACCCAAATTTCTCATATTATAAATATAAGTTGGAATGGCAATTTTAAACGTGAAATCAAGACTTGCGCCCGGATCGATGGCAGTTAATTTGGTACCTGCAGAATTTGGAGCCATTTTACGAGTTACAGAATAAAATTCCAACTCTCCATTGGTTCCTGGTGGTACGTGAAATTCAACTACTTTTTCAATTAAAACTACATGCAAGGTATAGTCTGCTGGCAAAGCGTTTGCACTTACATTTTTAACACTTACCGTCATGGTAATGGAATCCAATTTAGCAGCCAATTCATGATTTACTGTTAATTCAACCGGACTGGTTACTACGGAACGTGTATTGATAATACCTTGGTTAAAATCTGCAATATTTCCATGAAAAATTGGGGCACCTGCCTGAGTAACACCACCATCTGCCAAACAATCTGGCACCGCATTAACACCGTAATAGGTTACACGACTTTGAACATCGGTTGGGTTTTGAGAATTCATGGGGTCTGTTCCTGGCCAACTGGTCTGATAACACAATAAGGTAACCTTAGACTCATTACCGGGTGTAAATATAATTTTGTGAAACCCCGGATTGTAAACTGCACAGGGTGGACAAGAAGCCTGGGTAAATTCTTCTACTAAAACTCGGCGTGGAGCCTGACTGTAAGCTAAAGAACTTGCCAAAACCCCTAAGAAAACAAGAATGTAAATTTGTTTCATATGGAATTGTTTTGTTGTGGAATAAGATTTAAGGCAACAAAAATATATGATTATTCCAATTAATTTTGAATTTTAACGAATTACAGTATTTTTCGTAATTAGCATTTTGGAATTAACCCAAAGAAAAATTGGTAAAAAAGGCATGGAGCAAATTGTAATAGTCGGGAATGGGGTAGCTGGAATTACAGCCGCACGTTGGTTGCGCAAGCTCGGTGATGCCAAAATTTACGTAATATCCTCAGAATCAGCCTATTTTTTCTCTCGTACGGCTTTGATGTATGTCTATATGGGCCACATGCTCTGGAAAGACATTGAGCCCTACCCCAGAGATTTTTACAGCAAAAACCGAATTGATTTATTGCATACAAAGGTTCAATCGATAGATTTTCAATCAAAAATAGTCTTAACTGAAGGTAACAAACCGCTTGCTTATGATCGTTTGATTCTAGCAACTGGTTCAAAATCGAAGTCATTTGACTTTCCGGGAAATCATTTGAAAGGCATATCCAGCTTTTATTACAAACAGGATTTAGAACATTTAAATCAGATCTCAGATTCTATAAAGCATGCAGTGATTGTTGGAGGTGGCCTCATTGGAATAGAGTTGGCCGAAATGTTTTGTTCGCGAAACATACCTGTTACCATGTTGGTTCGGGAAACTGATTATTGGGCCCATGTACTCCCTGAAGATGAAGCCCGGATGATCAGCAGGCACATTCAGGACCATAAGATAGATTTACAACTTGAAACCCGCTTACAAGCAGTAATGGGTGATGAAACAGGCCGTGTAAATAAAATCATCACTGACAAGGGAGCGGAAATAAACTGCAATTTTGTAGCCCTGGCTATAGGCGTTGTACCTAATATAGATATTGTTCAAAACACCCATCTCGAATGTGATCACGGAATTCTGGTAAATGAATACCTTGAAACAAATATCGAACATGTATATGCCATTGGAGATTGTGCACAATTGCGCGATCCGATCCTGGGCAGAAAAGCAACGGAAACAGCCTGGTATATTGCCAAGGCAATGGGCAAAACCTTAGCACACCATATTTGTCAGCAACCCACCGCATACCAACAAGTCCTGTGGTACAATTCAGCCAAATTATTGGATATTGAATATCAGGTTTATGGACAGGTACCTGCTCAAATAAAATACCCGCTTAACAGTTTGCATTTGGAATTACCCAATGGGCGACAAAGTATCCGGATTACTTACGACCACGATACCAAAGTAGTAAAAGGATTTTTATTGATGGGTTTTCGGTTTCGTCAGGATGTTTGCGAAAGATGGATTTTAAATAAAACGGTTCTTGAAAATGTGGTTTCGTATATCCGACTGGCTTTTTTCGAACCGGAGTTTTACAAGGGTTTTGCGAGAAGGTACATGAAAAAATTTAATATTGAATTTGGCAAATCCGCTTATTTAAAAACGCGTGGTTCATTTGACAGCGTGCTGAAGTTTTTTAAACGATCAAAAAAAAAGGAATCTGATGAATCTGAGCATAATTAAAATAACCTTCACCTTCCGTGAATTAATACAAATTGCAGCAAGCGGAGTAATGATTTTTGGGATAGGTCTGATGATCTTAGGAGGATTCCAAATTTTAGAAAACAAGCTTTTACTTATTCAAAATGCTTTTGCATATTCTTCCGTTGGATTTATTATTTATTGGTTGAGCAGCTATTGGGGAAAACCCGCCGGCATTAAAAATGATGGCGTTTGGTTTAAAGCAGTGAGCTCCCGAAAGTGGATTGCATGGTTGTTGGCAATTGTGCTCACTTCTTTTTATTGTATTCTCTATTGGTTTCCGGAATATTTGGGATATAATGAAAAAGGAAATACAGGATTCGTTGCATTTTTTGATCCACTGAGTTATTATTTAAAAAATAAAGCCGCCAGTCAATGGTTTGTTTATGGCGTTTTATACACCTGGGCCATTTTACTTTTTGGAATAAAATTTATAATTAAATACAGACACAGCCGCTATCAAATTTTGAGAACCTTGTCGGTTATGTTTTTTCAAACTGCATTTGCTTTTATAATTCCGGAATTTTTGCAACGCATGAATTTACCATACCATGATTATAAAAACATTTGGCCTCTAAATTATTATTTCTTTGATGGCTGGCATCTGGATGAAATGTTGATGAATGGCAAGATTGGTTATTGGATGTTAATGAGTGGAATTTTGATGATCCTGATTGGCTCACCCATTCTAACTTTTCTATTTGGAAAGCGCTGGTATTGTTCCTGGATTTGTGGTTGTGGCGGATTAGCGGAAACAGCCGGAGATGCATTCAGGCAGTTGTCTGATAAATCTGTGAAAGCCTGGAAATTGGAGCGCATTATAATCTACTCCATTTTGCTGTTTGTCATAGCAATGACAGGAGGCGTTATTTATACATATATAACTGGTGAACTTTATTTGCTGGGAATTTCTACTGATAAGATCCGATCCATCTATGGTTTTGCAATTGGTGCTACATTTTCTGGTGTAATAGGCGTTGGATTTTACCCTTTATTGGGAAGCAGGGTATGGTGTCGATTTGGATGTCCAATGGCTGCAATTCTTGGCATTCAACAACGTTTCTTTTCCAGATTCCGCATTACCACCAATGGTGGACAGTGCATTTCATGCGGTAATTGTTCGAGTTACTGCGAAATGGGCATTGATGTAAGATCCTATGCACAAAATGGAAAAAATATTGTACGTGCTTCTTGTGTTGGATGCGGCATTTGTGCTGCTGTTTGTCCAAGAGGTGTTTTAAAATTGGAAAACGGAACGATAGATCTGTTTAACCGCGTTGAAAATCCCTACTTGAAAAATCCACCAACCACTAATTCATGAATCGCGTTTAAACCAATAAAAGACAATTCTGGTTTAAAATCACTCCCCTACTTTTTGGCCTTTTACAACCGTAGATTTTCTTTCAACACTGGTAGCCCTTTTGATATCGATCAATAAACACGCATAAGCTGATTCAGTAGTTGTAAACCATTCCGAACCTTCATAGCTTATTATGCCTCTATTTCTATCCCATTCTTTTGCAAGAATCACATAGCGGTTGCTGTATTTAGGATTGGGTCCAAACATTAAATATCTGGGTGGATCGGCTTGTTCAAAACTAATTGCAAATCGCTCTTCTTTTGGTGAAAATAAATAGACGCATGGAGTGCCTCTTTTAAAAATTAATTCCTCAATTTTTTCACCATTGATGGTTTTAATTTTTCCGTTTTGAATTTTAGTTTCACCTTCGCTGGCTTTGCGACGCAACACAATGTCATCAGAAATGTAAAATTGAATTTGTTTTAAATCATCTGCATTCCAATGATAATCATCGTATAACTTTTGGGTAAAAGGACTCAATGTGGGTGAACAAGACATTCCGGTCAAGACCATGACTGCAAAAAAGAACACTACTGGTTTCATAGATTTTATTTTATCGAAGGTATGTTAAATAGCTATTAGACTCGTAAACTTTAAAACTATTTAACCTAATTTGAAAAAATGTTTTATTTTATTTAACAGATTTTACTTGATCCGTCAAAGTTCAATTACTAAAACACTATTTAGGTTTTCGTTTTGCTTTAAAAAACGAACTGAGCAAAGCACTGCTTTCTTCTCTTAAGAGGCCAAATTCTATTTTAGTTTTAGGGTGAAGCATTCCATTTCCAAACCGCATGTAACCCATTTTTTCATCTTCTGCAGCATAAACGAGTCGACCGATCTGAGCCCATCGAAGAGCAGCTGCGCACATCGGACAAGGTTCAAGACTCACATAGATGGTACAATCAATCAGGTATTTGCTGTTTAAATGTTGAGCAGCAGCAGTAATGGCCAATATTTCCGCATGGGCGGTTACATCTTTCAACAATTCCGTTTGATTGTGGGCTTTTGCCAAAATCTGTTGTTTATAAACCAAAATGGCACCAATTGGCACTTCTCCTGCTAAAGCAGCCAGTTTAGCCTGATCAAGTGCCATTTTCATAAATGCTTTGTCGTCAAATACCTTTATCACCAGATGTTTTTTAAAATCCGGACAAAGTTATATCTTTGCACATGGAAACCCAGTTCTTTACCAATCAGTTTCCGCTTCAGGAAGCGCTCACTTTTGACGATGTTTTATTAGTTCCCGCTTATTCGGAGGTCCTTCCTAGGGATACCGATATCAGCAGCCGACTTACCACGGATATAAAGATTAATGTACCTATCCTATCAGCGGCTATGGATTCCGTGACAGAAAAAGATATGGCCATTTCAATGGCACAATCCGGAGGGGTAGGAATTATTCACAAAAACATGAGCATCGAAGCACAGGCCAAACAAGTGCGAAGTGTAAAACGTTCAGAAAGCGGCATGATCATCGATCCAGTTACCTTAGACATCGATGCTAAAGTAAAGGATGCTTTAAATTTAATGTCACAACACCGGATTGGTGGCATTCCCATTATTGATAAAGCAAACAAATTAATTGGTATTTTGACAAACCGGGATCTTCGGTTTGAAGCACATCCCAATCGACCAATTAAAGAAATCATGACCAAAGAACATTTGATCACGGCTCCTGCAGGAACCACACTCAATCAGGCCAAATCCATCTTACAAAAACACAAAATTGAAAAATTACCTGTAGTAAAAAAGGATGGAACCTTGATTGGATTGATCACTTATAAGGATATCATGAAGTTGGAAAATTTTCCAAACTCCTGTAAAGACAAATTGGGACGATTGGTGGTCGGTGCTGCGGTTGGTATCAGCAAAGACACCATGGATCGCATTGAAGCATTGGTGCATGTAGATGTAGATGTTATCTGCATTGACACGGCGCATGGACATTCTCAGGGGGTTTTGCAAATGATTAAACAAGTGCGTAAAAAATTTAAATCCCTTCAAATTATCGGAGGCAATATTGCAACGGGTGAAGCTGCGCTTGCCTTGGTGGCTGCCGGGGTCAATGGAGTAAAAGTAGGTGTAGGACCAGGAAGTATTTGCACGACTCGCATCGTGGCCGGTGTAGGTGTTCCACAATTAACAGCAATTGCATTAGCTGCAAAAGCCATCCAGAAAAAAGGAATTCCAATCATTGCTGATGGAGGCATTCGATATACCGGAGACATACCAAAAGCATTGGCCGCAGGCGCGCATACAATTATGGGAGGTTCTTTATTTGCCGGCACGGAAGAAGCTCCGGGAGAAACCATCATTTATGAAGGACGAAAATTTAAAGTCTATCGGGGCATGGGTTCATTAGGTGCTATGCAATTGGGTAGTAAGGACCGATATTTTCAGGATGTAGAAGATGATATTAAAAAATTGGTTCCGGAAGGTATCGAAGGAAGAGTTCCATTTAAAGGTTCTGTATCGGAAGTCATGGTGCAATACATCGGCGGACTGCGTGCCAGCATGGGTTATGTAGGTGCAAAAACCATAAAAGATTTACAAAAAGCGAAATTGGTACGCATCACCAACAGCGGCATCAATGAGTCACATCCTCACAATATTACGATTACCAAAGAATCACCGAATTATTCGAGACGATAAAATATTGCATTGCTGCATTTTTAGTCTTTAGAAAAGAAGTCCTTTGGAAATGCTGCAATCTTTCAATGCTATAATGCTGCAATGTTTGCCTTTAGAAAAGTCTGTAGGAAATGCTAAAATCTTGCAACCCTGCAATTTTGGTCTTTAGTAAAGACGTCTGTGGGAAATGACGCAAGGTTGTAATTCTTTAATTTATTGATGCTGCAGTTTTTTGTTTTAGCTTAGAATTTAATAATTTTGATTTAGTAAATTTACAATTTCCATTTTACGTTTAATTAAAAATAATTTTAATGCATTTAAACGTCAATACTTTCAATATTAGGATAAAACCATTTTTGTACTTATACTTTTTAATTTTTGGTTTTTACCTTGAAGGTGGTTCCCAAAAAATTTATGGCTTTATGGACCGATATTTTGTGGCTATAGATTTAGAAACACAAACTTGTGACTCTTTAATTGAATTTACTAAACGCCCTTTTATTAATTTAGAATTTTTTGCTGCGATTGATCGTTACAATGGACGCTATTTTTTCTGCGGAGGATTGCCAGAGCATTCAGGTAATTTTCATATTATAGATTTACAAACACTTGAAATCCAATCAGCCAATATCTATACCGGTGAAATGGAATACGATCCGTTTGATGATAACTTATATTATATCAAAGCTGGCTATTTTTATTCCTTATCAGTCACAACGATGAAGCAAATTAAATATTCAAAAATCTTCAATACGAACGGTAGAATATTTGGACATGTGCGTTGTTATTTGCCTCAACAAAATGAATTCCATTTTCTTACACCGGATGGATATATAGCAGTCATTGATTGCAAATCCGGAAATGTTATATGTAAAATAAATTCGAATCAGGAAAATGCTTTTAATCCAAATACTTATACCGATAAAATATATTCCGTGAAATTAGGTTCTGTGTATGAAAGCTCCGATTGTTATCATTCGAGAAAATTACTAACTCGAATTCCCGATTACAAAGGCATCGTAAATGCACAAATGGCGACATACAATCATTCCAATGAAACTTATATCGTACCTTATTGGGCAAGCAACAACGATTATAAATATGCCTTAATCAATACTAAAAAAGAAATTCTTGAGAAAACAATAAAACAATTTTGTGCCCCCGCTATTATGGATTTGCAAATGATTTATGACAAACCGGAAGCCCTGGTCAGAATAGTTGGAGATACCATTTTTGTCAACAAAGGCAAGCGCTATCATTGGTATTTAAACGATCAATTAATTTGTACAACATCAAACAATTATATTATTCCAAATCAAAACGGTAAGTATAAAGCCAAGGTTGAATTTAAAGAGTACAATGCTTTTAGTCGGGAAATTATCGTTGACAGCATAATCCCCCATGCATTTGAATATTCGATTACTCCAACTTTAGCAAATGAACAAATTAAATTGAAATTCAATAATTGTGAATACGAAACTATTTATATATACAATCTAAAAGGTCAGGTAATTTTCGAACAATCATTTACTCAAAATCTATCTGACTACCAGCTCACCCTTGATGTAGCATTTATGCCTAAAGGGGTATATATTGTAAGCGTAATTCATGGTAACAAACCAAATGTAAAGAAATTTATTAAAATGTAATGTTTAGCCTAAAATGCAAATACATTTCAATTACTATTCCTGAAACAATGCACAACAAGCTCCAGCTGGATCTTTAATAATGGCATAGCGTGCATCGCCGCCATAAGATTTGGGTCCGGTTAAAATTGCGCCACCCATTTCCTTTAATTTTGCAAGACTGGCATCGAGATCTTTTACATAAAAATAAATTAACCACATGGGAGGTAACTCGGCATTTCCTCCTCTTGCATGGCAAATTCCCGTTTTGGTTTGTCCATCATCCGGAGAATTCATACAATAATCGCTGTAGTTGCCCATGGGGATTTCTGTAAATGTATAGCCGACAACAGCAGCATAAAAATCGCGGATTTCGGGAGCTTTTTCGACTGTTAAGTCTGCCCAACTAAAAGAACCAATCGGTGCATTCATACTCTAAAATTAATAAAGCCTAATAATTCTTAATAATACCTTCAGAGAGTTTTGGAAATTAAAATTACCAGTTGTCTTATAGCTAACTGGATAGCGCGGAAGGCAGGAAGCCGACGATCCAATGAATAATTCCTCAAACAGCATCTATATTTTATTGGATGTCGGCATGTTGACAAGCTTTGCTTCGTCAGCATACCGACGATCCAATGAATGTTCCCAATAAGTGAATATCCCATCTATTGGATGTCGGCATGCTTACAAGCTTTGCTTGTAAGCACTCGAACTTGATGTGCCGAAGGCGGGATGCCGACGATCCAATGAATGATTTATTAAGCAGCATCTTCATTTTATTGGATGTCGGCATGATGACAAGCTAAGCTTGTCATCACTCGAACTTGATGTGCCGAAGGCGGGACTCGAACCCGCATGTTCTTGCGAACACACGCCTCTGAAACGTGCGTGTCTACCAATTTCACCACTTCGGCTATCTAATAGCAATCGGGGCAAAAATAGCGCATTTACTGATTTATTGGCGCAACCAGGCCAACTCCTATAGTTTCAGCCTATATATAAAAATTCTATATATAAAACCAGAAGTTTATCTTTGTTCGAATTTGTTAAAAACAAGGATGATTCAATATAAACGCCACCTCGTTACTGCTGCTTTGCCCTATGCAAACGGGCCATTGCACGTTGGTCATCTTTGTGGAGCCTATCTGCCAGCTGATATTTATGTACGGTTTCAGCGATTGATGGGCAAAGATATTGTATTCATTTGCGGATCCGATGAACATGGTGCCGCCATTACCATGCGGGCTCTGAAAGAAAAAAAAACACCCTCTGAAATTATCAATACCTATCATCAGCTATTCCAAAAAACCTTTCAGGGTATCGGAATTTCATTTGATTATTATCACCGCACTTCGGATCCATTGCATCACCAAACCTCTCAGGAGTTTTTTCTAAACTTGTATCACAAAGGGGCCTTTCGTGAAATTGAATCCGAACAATTCTACGACCTTAAATCCAATCAGTTTTTAGCTGATCGATACATCATTGGTACTTGTCCAAAATGTGGAAACGAAAATGCATATGGAGACCAATGTGAAAATTGCGGCAGTTCTTTAAATCCTACCGACCTCATAAATCCAAAAAGTGTTATCAGTGGCGAAACCCCTGAAAAAAGAAAAACCACCCATTGGTATCTGCCACTGGATGAATATGAAAGCTGGATTAAAGATTTTATCGTAAATGGTACTTTAGATGGTCAGGAACATCATGATCCGGATCAATGGAAAAATCATGTACTGGGTCAATGCAAATCCTGGATTGAAGGGGGATTGCAAGCTCGCGCAATGACCCGAGATCTCGATTGGGGTGTTGATGTTCCCAAAGAAATTCCAGGATCTGCAGGAAAAAAATTATATGTTTGGATGGATGCACCGATTGGGTATATCTCTTCTACCCAGCAATGGGCCTTAGATAACCAGAAAGACTGGGAATCTTATTGGAAGGATCCGGAATCTGAATTGATTCACTTTATAGGAAAAGACAATATCGTTTTTCACTGCATCATTTTTCCGGCAATACTCAAAGTGCATGGTGGATACAATTTGCCCAGCAATGTACCCGCCAACCAATTTATGAATTTGGAAGGGAATAAAATTTCAACTTCCAGAAATTGGGCAGTATGGGTCCATGAATTTTTAGAAGAGCTTCCGGGTTTAGAAGATTCTTTACGGTATTATTTGATTAAAAATATGCCGGAGCAAAAAGACAGTGAATTTACCTGGAAAGGTTTTCAAGATGCACACAACAATGAATTGGTAAATAATCTATCCAATTTTATTCATCGGGTCTTGTCACTTACCCATAAATATTATAAAGGGGTGGTTCCTGATTTTGATCCGGATGAAATTATTGAAGGCGTTGCCGGCGATGAATTGGGTGGCTTTCACGATGCCGAATTAATTTATTTGTTTGATTTAATTCAAGAAGTCAATCAACACATTCGGGAATACGATTTTCGTTCGGCACTTAAAGCACTCATGGATATTTGTACTGCTGGAAATCAATTGTTACAAAACAACGAACCCTGGAAAATACAAAAGTCCCAACCCGAAACGGTAGAAGTGGTTATGAATCTGGCACTGCATTATGTTGCTGCATTGAGTATGACCATGCAACCCTTTTTGCCATTTACAGCAATTAAATTGCGCAAAATGTTGAATCTTCCTGATTTAACTGCAAGCGGTGAACTGGAGGATATGCTTACAAAAATTGCTGAAGGTGAATTTATCATTGATGCCGGTCACAAAATTGAAGCAGCACAGTATTTGTTTACAAGATTGGATGACGAACTCATTCAAAAACAAATTGACAAACTCCACAACAGTGAAAATCAAAGCAAACAAACTAACTCTGAAACCAATATGGAATCTAAACATTTACCTTTAAAAGAAACCATCAGCTACGATGACTTTGCTAAAGTTGATGTACGTACAGCAAAAATTATTGCTGCTGAAAAAGTTGCCAAAGCAGATAAACTGTTAAAGCTGGAAATAGATTTAGGTTTCGAAAAACGAACCGTTGTCAGTGGCATTGCAGAATATTATAAACCTGAAGAAATCATCGGCCGCCAAGTCGTTTTTTTAGCAAATCTCGCACCCCGCAAATTAAAAGGAATAGACTCCAATGGCATGATCCTAATGGCGGAAGATGCCGATGGCCGATTGACATTTATCAGCGCCAAGGAAGATTGGTACTTGGGCAGTGTGGTGAAATAATAAATGAAACTCAAATTCTTGAATTAAATTTTTAAGCTATTACAATATCACCAACTTAATGACTTTCGTACAAGTTGCATCTTGATACACTCCATAGTACATACCTTGTTTAAGCTGAAATGATTCGTTTAGATTGAGTTTCCAGTATGTTTGATTTTTAAAATTAACAGGAATACTAAATAATCTAACACCGGCCTGATTATAAAAATAAAAATTTCCTCTTATTCCAGCTTTTGCTTGGATTATTAATTCAACACGATCACTGGCCGGATTGGGAACAAACTCCATTTTAATTGCTTGTGATGAAAAATCATTTTCTATACCAACAATTTGATTGGGTAAAATTTTTAATTGAACATCACAAGCTGTTTTATTTCCGGAGGAATCAGAAACCCAAATTTTAAAATCTTGAATTTTTCCTGTATCAGCCAATCCAAATTGTTTTATTGCTATTAAACCAGAATCATCCCAACTCATCTGTGCCACCCCGCAATTGTCGTTTACATCCTGAATAAGTTCGTTTGCATTTACTGAGATTACATTATTTTGATTCAATTTCAATTCTACAATGCCAGACTTACAAATCGCCGTAGGATTTATACTGTCGTTGTAACAACGCACATAAATCAGTTGCGAAGGATAAATCGCCTTGCCCTTGCACCAATCGAGTATGATCCAATTTCTTTTTAATTCTAAAATCCGGTGACATCCTTCCGGTTGAATAGAAAGGGTATCATCAGAATAATTAGTCCCTAAGTTTTGACAATTTCGGTATGCTTTCTCAAAACTCAATGAGCCATCCGGATTGCCGTTTTTTCCTCTTTTCCAGGAATCCCTGCAATCAAAAATCGGGTGTTCTATGCCATTATAATTAGGCAAAACATAGGTAGAATCCAAATCCCAATAAGAAACTGTAATGGTATCTTTAAATTCAAATTGGCGGTTATCCGGACTGGTTACTCTCCAGGTACGATAGATAATATGTTGGTATGCTGAATCACAACTTCCATAAATAGCAGATTCCTTTATAATATCAATCCTGACTGCCCCGCAAGCTGCCCAATTGACTGCTACAAAATTCTTATTACTTGTTTTAATTAACGCTACACTATCGGGAATATTAAAACCAATATCATCTACATCACTGGATTCGTAACAGAATAAATTATAGGATTTAGTTCCGCGAATTGGATTAAATGGAACTCCACAACCCACCCTATTTAAAGTAATGAAACCCCAACAATCATTTCCATTAGACAAGTCAGTTAGATGATATTTGAGAAAAGGAGGTAAATCGTATGTTAAAGTATCCAAAGGATATAAAACGCCTTTACTTAAGTATTCCAATTTATAATTTCGGTCATAACAAAATCCTTCGATCAACAATTTTGAAGCATTTATAGGATAGGATTTTCCAAATTCGACACTAAATTTTGCGTTTTGATTACATTGCAAATTATCACAAACATTTTGTGCACAGGCCCCTGTCAAGAATACTTGAAAACAGATAAAGCTAGTAATGAAAATACCCTTAAGCTTATCTGAAATACGGCGAATTATAACTCTCATGTTGATTATTTTATTATAAATATAAGTATTTTGGTCAATCCACCAAATTAGAATATTAAAACTTGAGCGTATTTGGAAAATTATGTAAATTAAAGAAAGTAGATAGTGCGTGAAAAAAACCTTCTTCGAAATCAATTTGGGATAAAATTCCTTGATTCCCAAACCAAGGGCTGAAGCCATTGGTTTGGAAATGGGATGACCCTTGGTAGAAGGGATATTCTTGAATTATTACTAAATGATAAAATGCATCGCTCGATTCACTTTGAAATTCTTTGCTTTTCAGGCAGCTTGCAAAATTCCTTGATTCCCAAACCAGGGGCTGAAGTCGATTGCAATGAAACGACTTTCTAAACTTCCAGATTCGAAAATTCCCAAACCAGGGGCTGAAGCCCTTGGTTTGGGAATGGCATGTCCCTTGGAAGAAGGGGTATTTTTGAATTATTACTAAATGATAAAATGCATCCCTCGATTTCATTTTGAAATTCTTTGCTTTTCAAGCAGCTTGCAAAATTCCTCAATTCCCTAAGCTAAGGCTTAAGCCCTAGCTTGGGGAATTGGAAGGGCGATTTGGGTAGAAGGATGGTTTTGGTACAAAAAAAATAGCTCCCTTTTGAGGAGCTATTTCAGGTCAGAATTTGGGCCCTATTATACTTACATTGTTAGACTATTGATGGTTTTACCGATGTAGGTTCCTTGTTTTTGTCCGGCTTCCAGACTAAAACGATAATGAATCCCTCCATATAAACTGGACATATTGATTTCATCCGCCATTTGCTGGAACGATTTATACGCCCTTGGGGCACCGTTGATATCTTTTCTGAATTCGTGGGTACGATCTGTAAATGCATAATTGTATCCAAACAATTGATTTAATATTTCTGAGCTCGTCATTGCTACTGCAGATGGGCTGGCTGAATATTCCGGAGTCGCTTGTGAACTGATGAGTGATTCAAAATCAGCATCGATGTTTTCGCGGATGTATGTTTCCGGACGAAGCATGTTGTATTTGTATTTTACTTTCCAGGCTGCAACGGTTGCATCGTGTAAGCCAATACCCAACATGACATAAGCTTTAGCCGTAAATGCCAAATCTTTATTTTCTTTATTCAGGATGCTAACCAAAATAGCCATCATGTGTCCTGAAACGGAGATTGCATTGTCTTGATCATCGTTCCAGTATTTTACCATACTGACTGTATTGGCATCTAAATTTTTTACCCGGTTTCTAACATCCAATGCGTAAGCATAAAATACGGAGCTGGTAGATTTCGAATAACTTGGAGGTGTACTTAAATCGATCTCAGCCGATTCTTTAACAAAAGTCCGGACTTCTCCCCAAAAAGGTAAAAGCGGTTTTTTAATTTGATTGGAAGTTGGCGCCCAAAGTCCCTGACCCTGTGGGGGGGTATAATTTACAGGGTAGTTATTTAGATATGCTAAATCTTGTCCGTCGGTTAAAGAATATTCATAAATAGCTTTTCCCATCATTTGGCCAAACAATCTTGATTTTCTGGCGATGTCCGGATTCACAGTGTTTGACAATTCCAAATCATTTTGAGTATACAAATCCTGAATTTTTCTCAAACCTGCAGGGGCTGTATTGCGGTAATAATGATTGAACAAAGCATACATGCAGTCATTCACTGCCAGAGACCAACTAACTTCACCTCCTTCTGCAATAATTGGAAGGCTTCCACTGGAAAGGCCTTCTAATTTACCTTGTAAGCTTGGTTGACGATCCATACCTAACTGAACCGTTTCATAGATAGCAAGGCCTAAATAGGCATACACTCTGCTGGCGATGGGTGCGGTATAACCAGGAGTTTCAGAAGTTAACTGCAAGCTCAATGCCATCCAGTCATTGGCAATTTTGCCATTTTCCAGTTTGGTTTTACTCAACTCGCTGATGACGACGCTGGTTTCGTCCTTAGTACAGGCGCTAATTAATAAAAGAGCGACCATTAAGCAGTAGTTTACTGGGGATGCTTTAAGTTGTACTAAATGCCTCATGATAATATATTTAATAGTTTTCAATGCTTACCAAAATCTGGGAAAGTCATTCACTGACAAAACCAGACAATGTGATTGAGGCATTAGATCAGAACGATCTAAAGTAACAAAGGGAAGAATACGACACGAAAATAGCAATTTGCATCCGTAGCATCCTAATTTCATTAAGAAAATTTTCAGAAATTCAGGGTTTTCCCTGATAGGAATATAACAAAATGTAATTAATATTTTAAATTATTAATCAGTAATATACTATATATCAATTATTTATGTAACATATTTGTATATATTAGTAAAATGTTGTGGGATAAGTTAATTTTAAAGTGTAGCGCGAAATGAGGCTGTTAGACTGTTAGACTGTTAGGCTGTTAGACTTTTCGGGGTACAGAATTTTGGACTGGGGGTCTGAGGGCATTGAAGTCTGTAGTTCTGGGGTATAATATCCAAACTGTGTCATGAGCAATTCAGTTTCTTGGTTTTTCGTTTAAATTAAAATAAATGGAAAAGGATCTAACTATCTTGGAATGAAACTGGGTAATACCGTTTGTTAAATAACATTTAGGGAGCTCATTTAATCCTGGCAAGTAGATTTTTAATTTAATAACAGCATTTTGAATACTCAATATTTAATGAGTAATGTTTAAATGAAATTTCAAATTGAACAGCATTTATAAAATCTTTATACTTATTAACTGTTTGGCTTGCAAATCAAGTCAAGTTGAAACTAAAGGAGTATCTGATTACATTGAGGTACAACCACTTTACATTCAGCTTGATAAGAACTATGAAAAAAGTCTTAGAAAAAGCATATTAGATACTACAATTCTAATTAAACAATATAAAAAAGAAAATTAGAATATTGCACGCAATTCTTTTAATACCTCATACGAAGAATTCCTAAAGACAAATTTATTTATTTAATTATTTCTTTACGTTCAACTTAAATTTTGTATAAGTAGAAGCAGGTTCGGTATTTGCAATTACTTCCACATCTATGATTTGTGGACCTTCTTTGTCTTTGCTGTTGTAGCTGATTGAAATTTTAGATCGGGCACCGGGAGCGATCGGCAAACGAGACCAATCCAGCGTAGTGCATTCACAAGCAGTAATGAGCTCGATTTGTAAGTCAGTTGCCCCTGTATTGGTAAACCAAATTTCTTTTTTTAAAACCTGCCCCTGAATCAATTCACCAAAATGATACTCGCTGGAATCAAACTGAATTTTTGCAAGTGGTTTTTTTAAAATTTCTCCTTGAATGCCAAAACTGATTTGTGATTTAACAGGGTGACAGGAAAGGAGGAGTAGGAAGGATAAAGGCAAGAGGCTAGAGGCCAGAGGTAGGAAGGCAAAAGGGCGGAGAATTGACAACAATTTCAATGGTGAATTATTAATGGTGAATTGTTAATGGTGAGTTTAGAATTTCGCTACATTCCAATAATTTCAATTCTTAATTATTAATTTTTAATTATTAATTATTATTTGCTTCCCACCGCTTCTGTTTTTTTAAAAGCATCCAATCCGCAGTTTAAAAATTCTGAATAACTTTCAACGCCTTCACGGTATCCGCGTGGTTTTGCAAGTACTTCTTCTTTTGGACTTACCAAAACATATAAGGGTTGACTGTTTTGATTGAAATTGACAATTTGAAAATCAGCCCATTTATTTCCGATGTTTCGAATGGGAGTTTTGCGCACTGCAGAATACAATTCTTGTTCGAGTGGAGAACGATCATCCACATACAATGAAACCAAGACATAATCTTTCATAATCTGTTGACGCACTTTATCATTTACCCAAATATGTTCTTCTGTTTTTCTACAATTAACACAACCGTATCCTGTAAAATCCACCAACATGGGTTTGTGTACTTCTTTTGCATAGGCCAATCCTTCGTGATAATTTTTAAAACAATCCAGATTGTTGGCGCATTTTGTAAAAGAAGGATACTTACTTTTTATTTCTGCATTTAATTCCGGTGCCGGTAAAAAATAATTATAGGTAGAAGGTGGTGCCAGGCCACTCATAAGCTTCAATGCATTGTAGGAGTGCAAGTCTTTATTGTATGTAAATCCGGTGGCCAGATAAATAGTTGCCGCCAATGAAGACAATGCAAAAAACCAACGGGTTGGAGAAAGTTTTTTAACCGCACTGTCGTGTGGAAATTTTATAAATCCAAACAGGTAAAGAGCCATTAATCCAAAAATAATAACCCATGCACCCATAAAAATTTCGTAACCTAATATCCCCCAGTGCTGAGTCATATCAGCAACAGATAAAAATTTAAACGCCAATGCCAATTCTAAAAATCCCAATACCACTTTCACATTGGTCATCCAGGAACCCGAACGAGGCAAGGTATTTAAAAAAGCAGGAAAGGCCGCAAATAATCCAAATGGTATTGCCAGAGCTGTAGAAAAACCAAGCATGACTACAAAGGGTCCCATTTTTGAAGTGGCTGATTGAACGATTGCAGAACCAATGATCGGACCTGTGCAAGAAAAGCTGACAATTGCAAGTGTAAATGCCATAAAGAAGATGCCAATTAATCCACCACTATCAGCCATGCGGTCACTTTTATTGGCCCAGGAACTGGGTAAGGTTATTTCGTAATATCCAAAAAATGAAAAAGCGAATGCAATAAAAATCACAAAAAACAAGGTATTCGCAATCCAGTTGGTTGATAATTCATTGAGTGCAGTGGCACCAAATACCGCGGTAATTAATATTCCGATAGCTACATAGATCACTATGATCGAGAGTGCATAAATCAATGCATTTTGAAATCCTTTGCGTTTGGTATCTTTTGTAAAAAAAGATACTGTCAATGGAATCATTGGAAAAACACACGGAGTCAGTAAAGCCAACAAGCCTCCAAGAAATCCAAATAAAAAAGTCCACCAATGATTTTTACCTTCGATGCGTTCTTCACCACACTGCCCTACCGGATTCTTTTGCGTTTCAATTAAACTGGGTACACTTAAGTCTATAGTATTTCCATCTTTCAATAAAGGAGATCCAATCGGTGCTTCTTCTGAATCAAATTTCAAAATTTTTGAACTTGGGTCGAATGTAAAGTCCAGATTTTTATAAGGCAAGCAACGACTGGCGTCACACGTTTGATAAGTAAAATATCCTTTTATGAGTTTGGAAGGATCTGTTACTTTAATTTCTTGAATAAAAGAAGCTTCCTGTTTGTATTTAATCAGCTTCATTTCAAAAATTTCATCAAAGCCTTCAAATTTATGATCAGAATTTTCCTGAATACTTCCAATTTTTTCAAATCCTGAATTTTCATTCAACACAATATCTGAAGGAAGTGGTCCATCCGGTGGAATGTTATGACTGTAGATAAACCAACCATTCTCAATATTTGCAATAAACTTTATTCCGTAAATACCATTTCCTTTGTCGATGATTTCTGATTTCACCTTAACCGGATCGAGTAAATTACTGTTTTGATCATCTCCTGCCAATGTTGAAGAAGGATTCAATTCAGAGACATTAGGCATTCCTCCCATTGATTTTTCTTCAGGCACCGCCCCATTTAAACCAATTACAAAATCTTCATTGGTTGGTGGAATGCATTTCTCACTGTTGCAACTCATAAAATAAGCAGAGGCCTTAATGGGTTTTGAAGCATCCAGTACTTTAATTTTTTGAACAAAATCTACATGATCGTAATATTTTGAAACAACCAGATTGTCAAACAGCGGTTCCGGACCTTCTTTCTTTTTACCACGCTCTTCTACTTTTCCGATCAACTCAAAATGCTTGCCTTTAGTAAAAGTGATTTCGCTGGGTTGCGCAGCATTGGGATCGGAAGATTGGCTGTAAATGGCCCATCCATTATCCATTTTAGCTTTTAAAATAATTTCATAGGTCGATTTATCTAAAGGTTTAACTTCTGTTGACCAATGGACCGGTTGAAGGATTTGAGCCGATGCCATCCATCCAAAACAAATAAAGACAATTTGTAGAAACAACTTAAAAATTTTCATGGAAGGTAATTTAAGTCCTAAAAAGGAATCACAAAAATAAACGAATTGCACGGTCCAAGGATGTATATTCAGAAGGCTTAAGGCTTAGATTAACCTCACTTTAACGTATTTACAGGGTATTTTCAAAGCCAGATTTCCTAAACCCAGGGTTTAAATCCAGTGTTTGGGGAAGCTGGCTTTGAAAATACTTTCGAACTAGGCTATCGTATGTGAGTACTGACGCATCCATTCAAAAATGGATTCGATTATTGGGCGGCCATCGGTATTGCCGAGAGCAGCCTCAGCAGCTCGTTCAGGGTGAGGCATTAAACCACAGACATTGCGTTCTTTATTGCAAATCCCGGCAATGTTTAAACAAGAGCCGTTTACATTTGTGGTAGCGTCAATTTGTCCGTTGTGACTGCAATACTGGAACATAATTTGTCCGTTTGCTTGTAATTCAGCCAAAGTTTTATCATCTGCAAAATAGCGACCGTCTGCATGGGCAATTGGAATTTTATAGGCTTTTTCAGCATCCAGCAAACAAGTCAAAGGAGAATCGATGGTGGCCGGTTTGAGATAGACATTTTTACACATAAATTTTTCATTCTGGTTGACTAACAATTGACCAGGAAGGAGACCGGATTCACAAAGGATTTGAAATCCATTGCAAATACCGATTACCAAACCCCCTTCATTTGCAAACCGAATGACTTCAGGCATTATGGGTGAAAATTTGGCAATGGCTCCGCATCGCAAATAATCTCCAAAAGAAAATCCACCCGGTAGGAAAATGCAATCGCCCGGATTAAAATGTGCTAATGAGTTTTCCTTATGCCAAATTTTCTCAATCGGCTTTTTAAAAACATCGCCAATTACATACATCAGATCATCATCACAATTTGATCCCGGAAAAACAACAACGCCAAATTTCATATTACCAATTTTGAAACTGTAAAAATAATGAGCTCAGCAGTAAAAACAGGTGAATGGTTTCCTGCAACAAAGGATTTTTAGGTTTAGTTAACAATACACCTGTTAATAATGCCAATGGGCTGAATAAAATGATTAAATGATTTACCTGATCTATTTGTAAAAACAAGATGCTAAACCCACATATCAGTAGGGTCCAAAACAGCAGGTCAAATTGTTTTTGCGCCATAATGGAGCGCTTAAATTGAAAAAACGGATATTGAATCAGGTTTAATAAAATAAAAATAAATAATAAGCTAAATGCGATCCAACCCTGGCTGCCAAATTTCATTGAAAAAATAAATGGTTTAAAAAATCCTCCCATTTGTACCTCCCAGAATTCAGTATGCAGATTTAAAGAATAGAGGCATACAAAGAGCAAAAACCATACATTAAAAAATCCACCAAGGATTTGAAGAATTTCTTTTAGTTGGTAAACTCTCATTACCAGAATAGCAACTAATCCCAGTATTAAAAAAACGCAATAAGGTGGATAGAAAATACTGGCCAATCCAACCAAAAAGCCATAATTAAACAGGGAAAGAGCAGGTTTCTTTTTAAGATAAATTCCAAATAGTTCAGGCAAGGCTAGTGTAAAAAAAAAGTTAGCCAACAATACCGGACCAAAGCAAAGTGTAGAATAATGAAAGCCACAAAACAGGATAAAAAATAATGATCCAAACAATTGCCCCTCTCCAGTCAATTTAAAACGACTGACCATGCGTCCGATCCATAAAGCTTGTAAAACAATCAAAATCAAAGAGCCGGTAATGTTAAAGCCAGCATTTTCGGACAAGCCTTTAAATAGTTTCAAAAACAACCAACACGCATCTGAAACAGGACAACTTGCATTGTTAAACCAGCTGCTAGCATGCAATACCATTGCATAGGGTATTAATAATAAAACACCCATAAATGTATTTCTCTTAAATAACTCGAGCAAACTGATTGATTGAGGTATCAAAATTAATCCAATTTTTTAGGGGAACTCTAAAATCCCTGATACTTCGTAATGCACTTTCTAAAATTAATATCTAACTACTTAACAATGAATGCTTTAAACATAATTATAGAAATCAGTTACATTTGCGATTGAATCTATTTTTAAAACAGACATTCAGATTGCCTCAATTGTCAAACACCATCGCTTAGATTTACCCAAACATGAAGCCGGAATATTCCCTGGAGGAAATAAAAAAGCCTGTTTTACAGGAGTTGAAAGATTTTGATGCCCATTTCAGAAAAGCGATGCAAAGCAGGGTTGCTTTATTGGATCAGATCAGTTATTACCTGGTTAAAACCAAAGGCAAGCAATTAAGGCCATTGCTGAGTTTATTGTGTGCAAAACTCTTTGGTGAAATCAATCAAAAAACATTTGCTGCGGCTACTTTGGTAGAATTGCTTCATACAGCCACATTGGTCCATGATGATGTGGTGGATGAATCGGATCAACGCAGAGGATTTTTTTCTATTAAAGCATTGTGGAAAAACAAAATAGCTGTTTTGGTTGGAGATTATTTGTTATCACGAGGTTTATTAACCGCATTGCAGGGATCGCATTTTGATTTATTGGAAATTCTTTCATCTGCTGTAAGTGAAATGAGTGAAGGTGAATTGCTGCAATTGGAAAAAGCACGCCGGTTAGATATAAATGAAACGGTTTACTTTCAAATCATCCGTCAAAAAACGGCCTCTTTGATCCGCTCTGCTTGTTTATGTGGTGCAAAAAGTACCACAGAAAATACAGACTATTTAAATCAAATCCGCGACTACGGTGAAAAAATCGGAATTGCTTTTCAAATTAAAGATGATTTGATGGATTTGAGTAAAGACTTTACCGGCAAACCGAAAATATTGGACATAAAGGAAAAGAAAATGACCTTGCCCTTAATTTCTGCGCTGGCTGTAGCACCTTTGCCATTAAAAAACAGAATGATTTCACTGATTCGAAATCATAATGAAAATCCTAAATCCATACAAGAAGTGGTTTCATTTATTCATGAATACAAAGGAATTGAAAAAGCCGAACAAACAATGTACGCTTATCGGGATGAAGCTTTGGCGCACCTGCAAAAATTGCCAAACAATGAAGCCAATGAAGCGCTTGTAAAATTGAGTTATTACATTAGTTCTAGAGTAAAATAATACTCACGTTCTTTCAAGTCGTTGCTGTGAGTAACAATTCCAGATTGGTGTATTTGATTCCAAATCGCTGGCTGAGATATTCGTTGGTTAAACAACCTTTATAGGTGTATATACCATTTCGCAATCCTTTATGAGAATAGATCACATGTTCGATTCCTCCGGCATCTCCTGCTTGTTGTAAAATCGTAGTAATGATGTTGCTGATTCCGATGGAAGCGGTACGTGCAACTTTAGATGCAATGTTTGGCACTCCATAATGAATGACCCCATGCACCAATCGAATCGGCTGATCGTGGGTTGTCACCTGACTGGTTTCAAAACACCCCCCTTGATCGATGCTCACATCGATAATCACGGAACCCGGTTTCATCTGTAAAATCATTTCTTCAGAAACCAACAAAGGTGTGCGGCCTGTTTTACTGTGAATGGCGCCTATGGCTACATCTGCCGTCATCAATTGTTGTGTTAAAGTAATTGGATTCAGAGATGAAGTATATAATTGCCGCCCCATTCTGTTTTGGATCCGTATTAACTTATGAATGTTGTCATCAAAAATCCGGACTGAAGCA
Organism: Saprospiraceae bacterium; assembly: GCA_016787575.1. GTDB lineage: Bacteria > Bacteroidota > Bacteroidia > Chitinophagales > Saprospiraceae > Vicinibacter. The sequence goes on from JAEUUO010000007.1 coordinate 257,900, forward strand.
CCCAATGCCAACGCAGCCCGAGTGGCATATTCAGCAACCACACCCGCACCTAAAATAATTACTTTAGCGGGTGGTACACCAGAAATACCTCCTAGTAAAAGGCCTTTTCCTTGTTTTGGATGGCTTAACAATTCAGCGGCGGTTTGAACTACGGAGATCCCTGCAATTTCTGACATTATCCGTACCAAAGGAAAAGTTCCATCGTCTGCCTGAAGGTATTCCATTGCAATTGCGGTAACCCGTTTTTGTCGAAGTGCCTGAATGTATTCGCTGTCTATAATCGGAAAATTGAGCGGTGAGACCAGCACCTGATTGGGATGGAACCATTGCAATTCTTCGAGCGTTGGTGGAGCAACTTTAAGGATGATGTCACATTCAAAAACAGTTTTGCGATTATGGGTAATAATGGCTCCCGCTTCTGAATAGTCGATATCTGAATAATGTGCTTTAGCACCTGATTGTGACTCTACATAAACCTGATGACCGCGAGCTACCAGATTACTCACAGAAACTGGAACCAAAGCAACCCGGTTTTCTTGTAAACCGCTTTCCAGTGGAATTCCAATTTTAATAGAGGACTTTGCCCGATACAGCTCCAGCATTTCTGGCTGGGTTAAAAACTCTCGTTGTGGGCTGGCTGCATAGGATGAATCCATAATGAGTTGCTGATACTGTAAATCAAAGTATGAAGCTACAAAGTTAATATAATCTTCCTTTGTTGATTTTCCATAAGTTGGATCTGCACCGGAAGGTAATTTTCAGCAAGTAAAAGGGGCTCTATTAGTTCCGGCCATTCAATGATACAGTGAATTCCACTGTCAAAATAGTCGTGAATGCCTAAATTTAATGCTTCCTCAAGATTTTTAAGGCGATACAAATCCATGTGATACAATTTCTCAATGGACCATGGATTGGATTTGCAATGGTATTCATTTATGATTGAAAAAGTTGGACTGCCGGCTTCGGATTCAAATCCCAAATGCTTTCCAATAGCCCTTACCAGACTGGTTTTGCCAACACCCATTTCGGCTTGAAGTCCAATGATCTGGTATGGCAAAATGTTAGTTAAAAGTTGTTTTGAAATATCAGGCAGTTGGTCAATGCCAAATATGTATTCCAAGTGTTCCACCTGCAAAAAAAAAAAAAGGGGTTTATAAAATCAATTCCATTTTATAAACCCTCAAGGATTTAAGGTTTAAATAAGCTTTCTTGAATATCTGAATTGACGGTGATTTTGGTCATATCCACTGGGCCATTCATAGATTCAACGGTATATGGAAATACCAAACCACCTTCAACTGGTTTGTAATTACTGAATTTGGTTTCAGCGTCAAATTCCTTACCCCCAAATTTTTGTTTTGAAACTGTTTTTACAATATAGTATGAAGTTGGATCAATGAGGTAATAGGTTAATTTTCCACTTTTTGAAGTCACTTTTAATTTATGACATTCTGTACCTTCTACATCGTCCAATCCCAAATATTCAACAGTGTGCCCTTTCCCTTTATAATCAAGTAAATGTCCAGAAAGGTCTAACTGGTCAATGCCTTCTTTAATTTGATCCATTGGCATCGGTTCGGGTTTAGTTTGACCTTGAAATGGCATAAACGACCAACCGGAATCCGGTCTCATGATGACCCAGGCATTCATGCCCATTACAGCAAAATCCAAGCGAAATCCTTTATGATTTAATATGGTGGTTGTCATTGGAAATTCCATTCCCTGAGCGCTTACTTTGCCTTCCATGATAACAGAATTTACAGCAGTCAATTTATCTTTTCCACCAATAGCTGCTATGTGTTTGTCAATAATTTCATCGACAGTTTGGGCAGAAACAATTCCATTTCCAAGAAAGAAAAAACAGATTAAAGCAAGAAATTTATTCATTTTTAATTTGAGTTTAAAACCAGGCAAATTACCCGATTAATTCAGTTTCCAAAGATAGGCCAAAGTCCATTTTTTGGAAAACAATTTCGGGTAAACCAGCTTAAATTAACGATTATTTTAGATTTGAAACCGATGAATGCATGTTTCATCATTCATCGGTTTGGTGATTCAATTGACCATGTTTTATGTTTACCAACGGTTGTGATCGTGTTTTTCACGCCAAATTTGTCTGTCAAACTTGTGGTTCATACGATGGAGCTTACGCCTTTCCCTATGATCCAAACGACCATCCCGAAGCATCCATTGCCGGGTGTTTCTGATTTTTCTTCCTTCACAACGAAGCTTATGACATTCTCTGGGACTTAAAGCACCGGATTGCCTACCGTGCTCGATTCGATCTCTTTTGTGCCATTGGTTCGGATGACGATCCCGGTATGCCGTTTGGGCACTACCAATTGTGCCTGCAATCAGCAGGGTAATTGTTACCAATACAATGTGTGTTTTCATGTTTTAAAATTTAAATAAACAGATTTTAGAAGTTGGACTTTAAACCGGATGCAACGATTAATTCAAATTGGTTTTTAACCTAATTTTAAGATGATACTATTTATATGTAATAAATATTTAATATGATTTCGACCGTCTTATCTTTGTGGTAAATAATCAGTATGAAAACCCAGATTCCAGGCAACACATCAGACCACATCATTACATTGGATGGCATGTATCAGAACTATTTTCTGGATTATGCTTCCTATGTTATTTTGGAACGGGCTGTTCCTGCTATTGAAGATGGTTTAAAACCGGTACAAAGGAGGATCCTGCATAGCATGTACGAAAAAGAGGATGGTCGTTTTCACAAAGTGGCCAATCTGATTGGGCATACCATGCAATATCATCCACATGGTGATGCCGCAATCGGAGAAGCTCTGGTCAATCTCGGCCAAAAAGATTTGTTGATCGAAACTCAGGGAAACTGGGGTGATTTTCGGACAGGAGACTCGGCAGCTGCTCCTCGATACATCGAAGCACGTTTGACTAAATTTGCAAAAGAAGTAGCTTTTAATCCGGATACCACCAAGTGGCAGTTGTCCTATGACGGTCGGAACAAAGAGCCGGAGTCTCTTCCCATGAAATTTCCAATGCTACTTGCTCAAGGTGTAGAAGGAATTGCTGTTGGCCTGGCAACAAAAATTTTACCTCATAATTTTATAGAATTGATAAAAGCTTCAATTCTAGTTCTGAAAGGAAAAAAAATAGATCTCTATCCTGATTTTGAAACCGGAGGATCGATCAATGTTGCAGAATACAATGAAGGTTTACGTGGTGGAAAAGTAAAAGTTCGCGCAAAGATTGAAATCGAAGACAAAAAAATGTTGGTGATTCGCGAAATTCCTTACGGCATCACCACCGGATCCTTGATTGAAAGTATTGTAAAAGCTTCTGAAAAGGGTAAAATTAAAATCAAGCAGATTTCTGACAATACTGCAAAGGATGTTGAAATCAGAATTGAATTGCAGGCAGGGGTTTCACCGGAAGTTAGTATGGATGCTTTGTATGCATTTACTAATTGTGAAGTCAGTATTTCTCCCAATTGTTGTGTAATTGTTGATGACAAACCATTGTTTTTATCTGTAAATGAAATATTAAAAATTTCTACGTTTCATACCAAAGATCTTTTACAAAAAGAACTTGAAATCAAACGTGCTGAATTGCAGGAAAAATGGCAATTGACTTCTTTAGAAAAAATATTTATTGAAAACCGAATTTACCGAGATATAGAAGAATGTACAAGTTTCGAACAAGTATTGGAAGTAATCGAAACGGGTTTGCGAAATTATGTAATAACTCCATCATCTAAAGATAAATCAACAGCCGGAAAAGTAAAATTAATCCGCGAAATTACCAAAGAGGATCTCATTCATTTGACAGATATCCGCATCAAACGGATTTCCAAATACAATAAGTTCCAAACAGATGAACAGCTTAAATCATTAAGTGCAGAAATAGCACAAGTCGAACACCATCTCGAACATCTTACAGAATATGCAATCGCTTATTTTGAAAACATACTGAGTAAATATGGCAAAGGCAAAGAGCGCAAAACCAGGATACTAGAATTTGAATCTATTCAAGCTGTACAGGTTGTGGCCAATAACAGCAAATTGTATGTCAATCGTGAAGATGGTTTTATCGGATACGGATTAAAGAAAGATGAATTCGTAAAGGAGTGCAGCGACATTGATGATATCATCGTATTTCGGGCTGATGGCAAAATGGTGGTAAGCCGGATCTCTGAAAAAACGTTTGTCGGAAAAGATATTATCTATGTTGATGTTTGGAAAAAAGGCGATGAACGAACTACTTATAATATCATATACCTTGATGGTGAAAGTGGTCGTGCTATGGCAAAACGGTTTAATGTAACCGGTATTACCCGTGACAAAGAATACGATTTGACCAAAGGGCATCCTAAATCAAAAACGCTTTATTTTTCTGGAAATCCTGAAGGAGAAGCTGAAATTGTTTCCGTTTTTCTGACACCCGGATGTAAGGCAAAAATAAAAAGTTTTGATTTTGATTTCAGCGAATTGGAAATTAAAGGTCGCAGCAGTCAGGGAAATATTGTAACAAAATATCCGGTAAGAAAAATTACACTTAAAGAAAAAGGAAAAAGTACTTTAGGTGCACAAAAAATCTGGTATGATATTAACACCGGTAAATTAAATACAGAAGAGCGAGGATTGTCTTTGGGTGGATTAAACAGAGGTGACAAAATTCTTACTATCTATAAAAATGGCAGCTACGAATTAACAGAATACGATTTAAACAACCGGTATGCCTATCAGGATTTAATTTATATTATAAAATACAATCCTGCACAAATTATTACTGCCATTTATTATGAAGGTGAAAAAGGATGGTCCATGGCCAAACGTTTCCAAATCGAGACAACTACCCTTAATACTAAATTTAGTTTCATAACAGATCATAAAGATTCCAAACTTTACTACGTCACTACACATCCTGAACCGGAAGTATTATTTTCTTACAAACAGCGAAAAGAACGCATAGATGAAATACTTACAGTTCATCAGTTTGTTGATGTTAAAGGATGGAAAGCCATAGGAAATAAAATTGAAGACGTTCCGCTCATCAGCGTAGTAGATCAAAGCAAGGAGCCGTCAAAAAAAACAATAAAGTCAGGCGGTTATAAAGCGGGAGATACGATTGAATTTGATGTTTGAGTAGTTGAGTAGTTGAGTGGTTGAGTAGTTGAGTAGTTGAAAGTTGAAAGTTGAAAGCCTCTGGCCTTAAGTCTTTTGTATTTAACCTTTAGTCATTGATTTAAAAATATTATTAATACATACGCATGAAATATTATCTTACTTGTAAACTATTTATTTTTTCGTTTATTCTCATTGCTTGTTCGCAAGTGGCGCCGGACCAAAAGTCCATTTTGTTGCAAACCAAAGGGCTCACGTGCGATGCGATCTTGACCAATTCTTCTGAACTTTTAATTTGCGGAGAAACAGCATCACATGCAGGGACTGATTCGAAAAAGAATGGATTTAAAGATGCGTATATTTTTCAAACAAATTCATCTTCAAAGAGCACCGGTTTGACCAGTTATGGAATACCCGGAAAATCAGTACGATTTGAGCAAATTTGTCTAAATGGAAGCGACCGATATGTTTCCGGAAATTATGGGGACGATAAAAATAAACTCATTTGCAAACTTGGAACTAAAAATGAGGTACTGTGGTCTATGGGTTCCACAATTTATAAAACAATTGACAAAGGAGATTTGGCAGTAGATGCTGCCGGAAACTGTTTGCTGCCTACAAAGGATCCTTCTTCGGATGCTTATGAAGCATGTCTGCATTTATTTGATGCAAATGGTGTATGCAAATGGTCCCGAAAATTAAAGGCAGTAGAAGTATGGCAGGATGTGATTGTTACAACCGATCAAAAGTTCATGATTAGTTACAAGCAAAAAGGTGCATACATTAATGGGGAGTTGCGTAAAAAATATTGGATCAATACATTTCAAATTGTAGATCCCGTTGGCGAATTAATCCAATATCGAAATTTTCATTTTGAATACGATTTAATTACAGATTGGCATTTTAATAAATTGATTCAGGATAAAAAAGGAAATCTCTATTTTATTGGAAAAATTGAATACCGCAATACTAACAAACAAGAAGCATTTATTATAAAAACAGCCATTGATGGTAAGATCATTTGGAGCCATACCTATTCCGCCGACAATGGTATGGAATATGCCTTTAAAAATGCCTGTTTGACAGCTACCGGAAATTTAATGATTTTAGGTGATGGTTATTCAAAAAAAGGCGGCATTGTCTTTTTGGAATTAAATTCGGATGGAAAAATCAGTTGGGCAAAATTAAAATCCGCTGCATATTTTGATCAAGCAATGGTCATTATTTCAAAAGGTAAAAACTACGAAATTATCTGGGACAAATTATTAAATATGGCAATGTTTTCGTGCAATGAAAAAGGTCAAACATGCACAAATGATTTACAAGAAATCCATTTTACCCAAAAGAATTTTCCCGTTTTACTCAATGAAAATAATGGTTCCTGGGAAAATATCGCAGGAGATTGGACAGCAATTCAATTCGATGTAAATCAACAAGGAAACTTAGCGGTTGAAGATGGATGTAAGTGAGATTTGGAAAGGGTGATAAATTCTTCTTACCAGCAAATGGCACTCACCCCAGTTCGCATTGGCCATTTTTACTCCGATCAAATCTCCTGCGAACTGACCCTCTTTAATGTTTGTCTACGACAAACATTAAAGAGGGTGAAGATTGATCTGTACTTTTCTTCACCCTCTTTTTTTCGAAGAAAAAGAGAGGGTCGATCCGCAGTTTAGTTCCTTTGAAACGAAGCTTTTAATGCGGATCGGGGTGAGTTGTAATGTTCATCCCAGCAAATGGAACTCACCCCAGTTCGCATTGGCCATTTTTACTCCGATCAAATCTCCTGCGAACTGACCCTCTCTAATTGTTTGTCTACGACAAACATTAAAGAGGGTGAAGATTTTATGTTTTTTTTAAATCCTCTTTTTTTCTGTGAAAAAAAGAAGGTCAATCCGTCGTTTTTTTCATTTGAATCTAATATTTAAATGCGGATTGGGCTGAGTTGTAATGTTCTTACCAGCAAATGGAACTCACCCCAGTTCGCATTGGCCATTTTTCCTCCGATCAAATCTCCTACGAACTTACCCTCACTAATTGTTTGACTTCGTCAATCATTAAAGAGGGTGAAGATTGATCTGTACTTTTCTTCACCCTCTTTTTTTCGATGAAAAAGAGAGGGTCGATCCGCAGTTTAGTTCCTTTGAAACGAAGCTTTTAATGCGGATCGGGGTGAGTTGTATTGTTCTTACCAGCAAATGGCACTCACCCCAGTTCGCATTGGCCATTTTTCCTCCAATCAAATCTCCTGCGAACTGACCCTCTCTAATTGTTTGACTTCGTCAAACATTAAAAAGGGTGAAGATTGATCTGTACTTTTCTTCACCCTCTTTTTTTCGATGAAAAAGAGAGGGTCGATCCGCAGTTTTGTCCCTTTGAAACGACTATTTAAATGCGGATCGGGGTGAGTACTTTTTTATTAGGAAGAATAACCAAAATCTGTTTAAACTTATAAAATCTATTTGGAAAAAAGATACATATTGAAATGGGCGGACTTTATTAATTAGTTGCAACTTGGAGCATTTTAGATCCTTCTCCATTTATTCTTTAACTTTTAAACCTTATCTTCAATCACAACAATCTTCTAATCCAAACGAATCATACGGACCATTTCGATTTTTGTGTCGCTGACCATTTCAAAAATAAATTTGTACCCATCGGATTCAATTTCGGAGCCTTGTATTGGGATGGAACCGGTTGTTGTTACAAGATAGCCACTTAGAGTATGGTACTCCCCTTCCGGTAATTTGATATCGAATTCATTTTCCAAATACTGTAATTCCAATCTACCTGAAAACAAGTATTCGCGATCGTTGATTTGTTGTTCGATAAATTCTTCCTGATCGTGTTCGTCTTCGATTTCTCCAAAAATTTCTTCCAGTATATCTTCCAGTGTGATGATGCCGGAGGTGCCACCAAATTCATCTACTACACAAGCAATGGATAAGCGAAGTTTATTCATTCGCAACATTAAATCATAAACATTCTGAGTTTCTGGTACAAATGGCATGTCCATTACTATGGAGCGAATGTCTTTTGGGTTTTTAAAAAGTTGCTGATGATGGATGTAACCCATTACATTGTCAATGTCACCATCAACTACGATAATACGTGATAAATTTGAATCCGTAAAAGCTTTTACCAACTCCTCCAATGTATCGTTGACATCGACATATACCATTTCGGTACGAGGCACCATGCATTCGATTACGCGAATTTGACGAAGATTCAATGCATTTTTAAATATATCGGTATCGACATCGTCTTCGGATACTTTAATTGGTCCGTGGAGGTAATTTTCCAAATCAATTAAACTGAAGCGCGCTCTTGATTTAGAATCTTCTTGTTTTAGAATTTTGCGAATTACAAAACTTGCAATGCCTGATAGCATTTTAGATGGCAGATACAATAACCAATAAAAAAATAACAATGGATAAGCCGTTACTTGCAAAAAACGATTGGAATACAATCTAAAAAATGCCTTAGGAATAAATTCTCCAAGTATCAATATTATTAATGTAACTAATAAGGTGTTTAAAAAAATTCGCAAACCCGGACTTTCAGTTACAAATCCTATGGGTGCTGCTAAAAAATCAGTGATCAAATAACTCAAAACAACAATTGAAATATTAATTCCAACCAGGAGGGTAGCTATAAAATCATCGGGATGATCAAAAAACCGGGATAAAATAGAACCTGAGCCACTGCCTCTGCTCCTTCTTATTTCTACCGCCAGTTTGTTGGCCGTAATGAATGCAATTTCTGCACCGGCAAACAAAGCGGTAATGAGTAAAAAGATTATAATTAAAACAAAGGTCATAGAAAGCACAAAGGTAATCAGGGATGTTCTTCTTTGTAGAGTTTATTAGCAGGAATTATGGCGTCAATCGCTTTGATTGTACCTTTCCTGAAATGTTGATCTGTTTCAAAACCATAGCCCTGGATCAATTCTTCTTTGCGAATGATTCGCACAAATTTATCCGTACTTATTTTACCCAGGTTTTCATTCCAAATCAATTCAGAAGTTTTTAAAACTTCCTGATTTACACTTGAAAAAACAACGCTGTCCCTTAAATAGGTCTTCCCTTCGCTGCGCACCCGAATGGCATACTTAGACGCCAGTGTATTGACCAGTTGGTTTTGATCATCATAAATAAACGCTTGCAATCCTTTCGGGAATTCTTCTTTTTCCATAGCTGATTCTGTGTATCGAATCATTTCCGGTGCTACGATCCGCAATTCAATTTTTGCTGAATCGCTGTAAACTATGTGTACATCCTTGAGTAGTTCACGATTGATTAATTTGGCTGCATCAGCATCGGAATAAATTTTCTGTTCTTCTGAACAAGAAGTAAATAAAAAAATTACAAGAACAAAAAATGCAAGCAATGGATTCATCAACGCAACAAAGTTAAATCACCGCTAATGGATTCTACGTAATCATCCAAAAAACGTGCTTTCACAACATAAACATAAACTCCCGGATTGCATGATTGTCCACCTGCACGTCCATTCCAACCAATGGAAGGATTGTTGGGTATCAGATCTTTGCCTTCATAAATTAAATTTCCCCAGCGATCAAAAATTTGCAACAAATCTACTTTTGACAAAGATTTGGGTCCATTGATATAAAAAAGATCATTGATGTTATCTCCATTAGGAGTAAAAACATTGGGAGTAAAAATATCGTAATTTTTAATGACGTGCACAAAAATTGAATCCAAGCCAAAACAGCCTCTGTCATTGGTTGCAAGCACTGTATAAAATCCATCTCGAATAGGCAGTGCAGTTGTATTTTGACAATCGCTGCAATTTATATTTTGTCCACGCAACCATTTGTAAGTGTAGGCATCGTTTGGAAATGCAGATGCATTTAGATCGATTGTCTCGCCAAGGTTTATTTCAAGATCGGTTCCTGCATTTGCAATCACTTCCGGAGGTTCCTGAATTGTAATTTCTATAGAATCCAAGCATCCTTTTCGATCCTGGACATAGATGGTATGTTTTCCGGCAGGTAAATTGGTAAATCGGTTTGTTGATGTAAAATCTTGCCCGTCGAGACTGTATTGATAATAATAAGTGATCACTCCATTGAGATCTTCATCAAAAGGAGTTCCTTGAACACCATGAACGGCAATCATCCCATCATTTGAACGGAAGCAAGTCAAATCTCTGATACTATCAAGTACAAGTTGAAGAGTTGGTAAATTTTCACAACATGGCTCGACATAGAGTCTGCGAATTTCTGTGACTTTGCAGCCGATGTCGGTTTCAATGGTCAAAGTGACAAATTTTTCACCAAATGAATTGTATCGGATGGGTGGAGGAAATTGGCCAACAAAGGTTTGCGGTATTCCATCCTTTCCAAAATTCCAGGTCCATCGGATGATGCTGCCAGTAGCAAATTGAGATGAATCAATTACCTGAAAATCGGTTTCACATTTCAAACCACTTGGTGGGTAAATTCCAAAATTTGATTCCGGTCCTGCAAATTCACCAGTGCCGCCCCACTCTACACCGAAACCTACACCCGTATTGGTAAAATTATTTACGATGAGGGTATAAAATTTACCCTGTACCATATCAATGTATTTGCAATAGCCATTTTCACCGGAATTGCAATTGAGATCTTCAGAAATGTCGGGATCTGTTAAGTTCAAACCCGTTGGACCTGCACAAGGGGGTGCGGTGGCATTGCAACGCAACAAAACTTTATTATCACAAGTGTGGATGCCCGTTGGCAATTCGTAAACAGCAAAATCGATGTCGTCTGAAGGATTGAGCGGTTTTAAAGTAAAGGTCAGGGTCCCGCTGGTTGCAGCTTTCCAGGTAAACCATACCGAAGAAGATTCTGAAGTTGTATTTCCATTATCCCCTAAACAAGAATTATTGGCTTCATCGGTATCCATTCCCCCTCCACTGACTTTTTGGACTACAAATGGAGATTTATCACATAAAACACCTGCAGTTTTACAATCCTGTCCCGGTAAAGCCGGTGGATTAAAATTATTTATACAAAGTTGAAATGTACCTGTACTGCTATTGACTCCATCAACCCGAATGTAATAGTCTAATCCAACGATTAAGCCACCCTGATAAATACTCAAAACACCATTACCACTTAGATCGGCCCCACATTCCAACTCAGAGATGGTACCACCGCAGATCCCTCGATACAAAGCGACCATAGGACGGGCCATGCTGCCGCCAGGTGTTCCCCCTCCCCTTGCATTGGTGCCAATTATAGTGATATTTACATCCGTAAAGAAAGCGCGAAATCGGAACCAAACATCTGTATTGGTAGCACTCCAGCAGGTAGCAGATCCATATCCGGAAGGGGTAGCCATTACATTGGTATACTCAGCTACCTTGCTGCAATAGTTTGTTACATCATTTATTACAAATGGGTTATTGCAATTGTCATAAGTGGGTTGGCCAAAAACAGTGGTTATTGTTAAACCGATACATAAACTTAGCAGGTACGATCTGATCATTCAGTAGAATTATTCCTTATAAACGCATATTTGCGGTAATTAGACATTAAAAACCAGAAAAAATAATGAAAAATGCCTAATTAAGCTCAAATTTAGAAAAAAGTGGCCTATTCCTTTAGTTCAGATTCAATAGCTTAAATTTGCAGGAACAAAGCGCATGTTTACTATTCCCAACATCATAACCAGTTTAAACCTTTTTTTTGGTTGCTGTGCTTTGGTGAGTCTTCAGCAAGCCAATTTCGAATGGGCCTTGACTTTTATATTATTGGCTGTTTTGGCTGATTTTGCAGATGGATTTGTAGCCAGAGCACTTCATCAAACCAGTGCATTGGGACTTCAATTGGATTCTTTATCGGACGTCGTATCATTTGGGGTGGTTCCCGGATTTATTGCTTTTCATTTTTTGCAGGTTTATTTTCCGGAATATCCTTATGTACCTTATGCAAGTTTTATTATTGCTTTGATGGCTGCCTTTCGCTTAGCGAGATACAATCTGTCCGGGAAAGGGGAAGCTTATTTTTTTGAAGGCTTACCCGTTCCTGCTAATGCTTTATTTTTTACAGGCCTGTTGGGACTAGAAATTCAAGGAACGTATTTAGGCATAAGCGATATTTCTGGATATGCAATATTATTACTGATTGGTTTGTTTTCATATCTAATGATTAGTCAGTTCCGAATATTAAAAATACATGTTGAAAAAAACTGGTTAAGTAGGTATTATAGCTTGTTGATATTATTAGGAATTGCAATGATCAGTTGGTTATGGATCGGTCCAATTGCTTTAAGTCTGGCAGTAATAATGCACATTGTTTTTAGTTTTATTATTCAATTAACTCAATCCAAATAATTTTATAGATGAAAGTGTATAAAGCAAAAATTGATATTATGCCTCACAAAGAACTGTTGGATCCACAAGGCAAAACAGTTACAAAAAATATTCACCATTTAGATATCCATGGGATACAAGATGTAAGAATTGGCAAACATATTGAAATCACATTAGAAGCTCCTGATGAAGCTGCTGCAAATGCAATCGTAGATGAAAGCTGCAGAAAATTACTGACGAATATGATTACAGAAACCTATGCATTTAGTATTGCTGAGCAAGATCAGTAATCTCATTTTAAAATGGCTCCTGTAAAAAACGAAATCAAAGCCTGTTTATATCTGGTGCCCACACCAATTGGAAATTTATCAGATATGACTCCACGAGCTTTGGGAGTATTATCTGCAGTCGATTTCATTTTATCGGAAGATACCCGGGTCAGCAATAAATTGCTGATGCATTTTAATATTGAAAAAAGCCTGCGGAGTTTTCACAGTCAGAATGAACACAAAGCACTCCAATCCATTGTCGATAAATTAAAAGAAGGAGCATCGGTAGCATTGGTGACTGATGCCGGCACACCCGGAATTTCAGACCCCGCATATTTGTTGGTACGAGCCTGCCGTAAAGAAAATATTCCGGTCATTGCTTTGCCAGGAGCAACTGCTTTTGTTCCAGCACTGGTCGCATCGGGTTTACCTTGTGATCGTTTTTTCTTCAATGGCTTTCTTCCCCAGAAAAAAGGAAGAAACACACAGCTTAATTGGTTGGCAGCTTTGAATTGCACGATAGTATTGTATGAATCCCCTCACCGACTATTAAAATGCCTAGATGAACTGATAGCACATTTTGGTTCAGAGCGACAAGCATGTTTTGCAAAAGAAATTTCTAAACTGTTTGAAAAATACATTACCGGTAGTTTGCAGGAAATAAAAGAACAACTTACCTCAGAAAAAATTGTCGGGGAGTGGGTAATTGTGATTGGGGGGAGTTGATTTCATTTTCATAAAAGTTATTTCCGATAGCCGGAATTTATAGCTATTTTGGTTAAAATTATGTTAAAATTGTAATAATGTTTGCGCATATATATATATATATATATATTGCAGCCATGGGAACACTAGATTTAAATCCACCAGATAGTTTAGCCTGAATTCATTTTACTTAAACATTTTAAAGTCGGTTATAACCGATTTGTAAAATGGCTTCTGTTAAATTGAATAAGCATTTAAATACTTTCTAAATATTTAATTTCGATTCATCATTCTTGATGTATTTCAAATCTATTTTAAAACATTAATAACAATTCTTATTATGAAAAATAATAAATCTATACAAATACTACTTTTTGTATTACTTTTTATATCTTGGTCTTGCAATCAAGATACGAGTACACAATCCGAAGCCATGAACTATAATGTTTCGCGTATTAATGATACAAGTCCCGATATACAAAACAGTATAAATTCGCTGGATGTTTGTGATGAACCACCTACAGAAGCGCTTTACTTATATAGTTTTGGAACCAATGTCTTTTATATTACACCAAAATGTGATGGATCGTCCGGTACACAAACCATTTATGCTTTCGGAATTAGTTGCTTTCCAAGTCAAACTGGATATACTTGTGATAATGGGCCTAATTACTCTGGTGTATGTTGTTTTACAACAAACTCTGGATTAAGTTGCACTGGTAGCAAATATGTAGTACTTGATAACATTGAATATACTGTTACACCTTACGTACCAATAAACTCACCTTGCATTGGAAGTTATATGACCTTTGAATTTTGCAATGATCCAACTGACCACTTGCAATCTGTCCGCTTTTGCACAAATGAATGTTTTACAATAATGTGCTCCCCTCCAGATGACTGCATTGCAGTAGATGTTTATAACTAATCATTAAAATTAAATTAATCAATATTGTTTTATAATCTTCAATGTATGAAAAATTTTTATTTATTTATCTTGCTGACCATTAATTTGCATGCACAGACTTTAAAATTAGATCAAAACTTTGGTGCAAATGGTATTGTTTCATTTGATAAAATTGAATGGTCACCTGATGTAACAACTCCTAAAATATTACCAATAAATGGATCATTATATTTGGTACATGGAATTCGGATTTCTCCCGGAAGTAATCGAATTGCCCTCATCAAAATGAATGAAAAGGGAAAATTAGATCCTTTCTATTTCAATCAAGGAGTAAATATACTTAGTTTCAATATTGATACTGTTGAAGATTATAAAACTTTATTAACTAAATTACAATTGTTAAGTACAACTGATAATCAAATTTTATTATCATGCGGACTAAGAAATCTAGTAAGTAAGAAATTAGCCCAATTAATAATAAAATTTGATTTAAATGGTATAATTGATACGACTTTTGGTAAAAAAGGATTGCTTATAATTAAAAATGAAAATCCCATTTTTACCTCACAAACTAAATTAATTGCAGATAGTTCAAATCAAATTTATATTCAAAGTTTTTTTCAAGATACTTCAACCAAATTATATCATATTGAATTAAGCAAATATTCATATAATGGTATTAAGGATATAAATTTTGGAATTAACGGATTTGTTTCTTTATATCAAATAGAGCCCACACATTCGCCTAAATTTTTTTTAGATCCTCAATCGAATATTTATATCTCATATACAAATCAAATGGATAGCTTTTCCTTTATTAGATCTTACAATAATCACGGTAAAATTCGATTAGGTTTTGGTAATAACGGTATATTCCAAATGGCAAAAATTACTGGCCAAAACACTCCTTACATCGATTTAATTGTATTTCATAGTGACTTTATATATTTAAAGTCAGAACTTGGCTATATTGAATCAGCAATAATTACAAAGATTGACACAAATGCTATAGTTGATTTTAGTTTTGGAAATAATGGTTACGTTACTATAGATGATTCCAAAAAATATCATACCGTTCATTCTTTTAATAAATATTTAGTTTGCTTTAGACCAATTGATTCGGGACCCTTACATTCACTTTTATTAAACTACAATGGAAGACCTATTTTAGGATCAACCTATGAATGGGTGTTAAGTTTTGATTCAATTCCTATCAACATCTACGAAGATCAATATTCTGAATTTGCAGATGAACTTTATATAATTGGCAAATCAAAAGCTCCATCAGCCAATCCAAGAAACTTACTCCTATTAAAATTTAAACTTGACTTAACAACAACAACACAGAATGCAGAACCAAATGAGTTGGATTGTTTTCCAAATCCCTTTACCAATACAATTCAAATTAAGGATTTGTATTCCAATTGGCCCTTTTTATATATAATTGATTGCCTTGGAAGAACTATTCTCCAAAAAGAACTAAAAACAGAATCTGATCGAGTTCTCGAAACTTCAAATTGGGATAATGGTATTTACAATTTCATTTTACAAGATAAAAGCAGACTTAAGCAATATGTGTTTAAAAGGGTTCATATTCAGAATTAATAAATGGGCCTGACAAATTCTATAATTCAAACTATTACAATAGGCATTGATCGTAAGTATATTGTATTTCTTAGCCTTTTTATTCTTAATCCTTTAGATAGCATTACATTCTCCCAAACCTACATTTGTCCAGTAATAGGCTATGATTTTCAAAAAGTTAGTTCTGATCCAATTAACTTTTTGGACTTAAAGCATAAAGGATTTAAATTTGCGAGCCCATTGGTTGGAATTAAAGTTAAGCAAATTCTGTTTAAACAATTTTATTTTAATTATAATGGCGATATTACCCATAAACATGTTCGTGGACCAATTAGAAATGCGGGTAGCCCTACGGATATGTTATTACATTGCAATTATTTTAAAAATCAATTTTTACTTACTTATCTTTTGAATTCAAAATTGTATCTCGGTGCTGGAAAATCATTTAATATTGTAAATAAATTTCATTGGGAAAATTTAGAAAACAGTTTGTCCCGTGGCGGCCCAATTGGAAATTTTAATGAGCAAGGATGGGTTTTTGTAATTGGATTTAAGTTTAATAAAATTGATTTCGAAACATATTATTATAAAAGAGTAGATAATATTAATGAATCTGATTTTCAATACAGCTTAATGTATCAAATTCAATCATTGGGTCTTCGAGTGAGCTATGACTTTAAGCTCTTCAATGGATTTAAGAAGAAGGAAAAACTGGATTGTCCTGAGTTTAAATAAACATCAATTCCATATTTTTACAAATTCCCTATAACATAAGTTCTAAATTCTGTTCAGCACATTGAATGGCAAAGATTGGATATTAGCAGCTTTACCATTCCATTTTACCAAGTATAATGAACTGATTGCCTGGTAAAAACTGAAAAATGTTCTTACGTTTATTTGTAAGCTTACTAGCAAATTACAAGCTGTTCAGGCTTACGATACAACAGCCTGCTTTTTAGTTCTATTGTGTTTCCAACGATTGGGTGGCCTTCTGTTTCCTTGAGCAACTGGTTTGGCGATTGTGCTGGCGGCCTTTTCGTTTGGATAATAGGCCTTCAATGGAAATGGATGTCCTTCGATTACCGGAATTTTCTTAGCAATCAATTTTTCAATGTCCATGATAAACTCGATTTCGTGTTCATCACAAAATGAAATTGCAGTGCCTTTGGCGCCTGCGCGTCCGGTTCGTCCGATGCGATGCACATAGGTTTCCGAAATATTTGGAATTTCGTAATTGATTACAAATTCCAAATCATCGACATCAATACCGCGGGCTGCAATATCGGTTGCCACTAAAACCCGGGTGTATTGTGCTTTAAAATTAGTCAATGCTTGTTGACGTGCTTTTTGTGTTTTATTGCCATGGATTGCTTCTGCTTTTATTCCATTGGATCTTAACATGCGCACCACTTTATCTGCTCCGTGCTTGGTACGGGTAAATACAAGACAAGTTTTAATGTCTCTGTTTTTAAGTAAATCAAGCAATAAGGAATTCTTATTTATTTTATCAACAAAATACAATTCCTGTTTGATAATATCAACTGTTGATGATACGGGAGTTACTGCTACTTTGGAAGGATTGTTTAAAAATGAGTTTGCCAGTTTGGTAATTTCTGGTGGCATGGTTGCTGAAAAAAACAAGGATTGTTTTTTCTTTGGCAGGATGGCCAACAATTTTTTAATATCATTGACAAAACCCATATCGAGCATTCGATCGGCTTCATCCAATACAAAAATTTTGACATCCGCCAATTGAATGAACTTTTGATTGATCAGGTCTAATAAACGACCCGGTGTCGCAATCAATATATCCACTCCGGCTTGCAATGCCGCTGTTTGGGGATTTTGATTCACTCCACCAAAAACAACGCAGTGCTTCAAACCACAATACCTCCCATACGCCGCAAAACTATCTGCTATTTGAATTGCTAATTCGCGCGTTGGAGTTAGGATTAAACTTCTTATTTTTCTCTTTGGTGTATTGCTTGTTTCTTCATACAATGCCTGAAGAATTGGAATGGCAAATGCAGCCGTTTTTCCGGTTCCTGTTTGTGCACAACCCAATACATCCTGCCCTTTAAGTATAAGCGGTATGGCCTCTTTTTGAATTTGTGTTGGAATGGTGTAGCCTTCTTCTGAAACGGCTTTTAATATGGGCTCAATAATTTTTAAAGACTTAAATGGCATAGATTAATAGAAAGGAGATGATATTGTAATAATAGGCGGGGCTCTCAAAGCTGCTGCAAGATATGCATTTAATCTTAAACTCAGTCAATTTGAAGCTTTATTGTATCAATATTGTGAGCTTATCAACAATTTATTTGGCCAATTTCTCTATTTTTGCCAAATTCATTATGGTTTTTTCCAGCATTGTTTTCTTATTATACTTTTTACCACTTTTCCTGGCTTGCTATTATCTTGTAGGTAAAGCATCTAAAAATCTGGTCATTCTTGCTTTTAGTATTTTCTTTTACAGCTGGGGAGCTCCAAAATTTATTTTTGTAATTCTTGGTACAACTTTAATAGATTTTCATTTAGTAAAATGGATGGATGCAAGCAAAGAATTATGGAAAAGAAATCTGTATCTATTTCTATCACTCTCCATCAACCTGGGTCTTCTTTTTTATTTTAAATATTCCAATTTTTTTATTGAGAATCTGAATAGCTTATTACAAATCTTTGGAAGTGGTACGATCCATTGGACTAAGTTGTTGCTACCCATTGGCATTTCATTTTATACTTTTGAAACCATTACTTATGTAGTGGATGTCTACAGACGTGTGCATAAACCTCTTGATCATTTTTGGGATTATCAAACTTACATCATTCTATTTCCTAAATTAATTGCAGGCCCCATCATCCGATATCATGAATTGGCCGATCAGATCAAAGACCGAAGTTCGTTTGAAACTTATGAAAACAGGCTCAGTGGATTTTACCGCTTCGTACTTGGCTTGTCTAAAAAAGTCTTGCTTGCCAATCCGCTTGGCTCCATTGCAGATCCAATTTTTCAAGGTGATTTTAATGTGTTAAATAGTCCTACTGCCTGGTTGGGAATTTTATGTTATACTTTCCAGATCTACTTTGATTTTAGTGGTTATTCTGACATGGCTATTGGAATTGGCAAAATGATTGGATTTCGATTTCCTGAAAACTTTGACAATCCTTATACAGCTAAAAGCATTACTGAATTCTGGCGTCGCTGGCACATTACATTGGGAAACTGGATGCGCAATTATTTATACATTCCTCTTGGGGGAAACCGAGTTCAGTCTCAGTCGAGATTGTACTTTAATTTATGGTTGGTATTCCTTGCCTCCGGTCTGTGGCACGGTGCTTCCTGGAGTTTTATTTTTTGGGGCGCCTACCATGGTTTGTTTTTAATATTAGAGCGTTCTTTTTTATTAAAATTTTACCAAACTATTGGAAAATGGCCTTCTGTAGTTTGTTGCTTCTTTATTGTATTAATCGGTTGGGTCTTTTTTAGAATCGAATCAATTTCAGATGCCTTTTTCTATTTATCCAGAATGTTTGCATTTGATTCGATCAAAGACTTTGAATTTCATTTCAGTTATCTCTTTTATTTACTCTTGGCATTTATATTTTCCTGGTTCACTTTAACAAGTCGTGGAAATTTGATCCAACAAACAATCTATTTTAAAAGTTTCACCAACCGGATGCATATTTACATGATGGGCATCATGCTCTCCTTTTTTGCTATTTGCATTTCCATGATTGCATCATCTGGCTTTAACCCTTTTATTTACTTTAGGTTTTAAAGCATGTTAAAAAGCATTGATTTAAAAAAATACTTATTCCGGATGTTGATGGTACTTTTATTTGTGCCATGGATACAAGCTAGCTTTAAACTTGTCAAAGTTAAAGACCTTAAAGGTGCTGTTGAAAAAACCTACAATCCAGTGCTCAACGATCGAAACTGGTTTGAAGGTAGGTTTCAAAATCAAAAAGAACATTATTTAAACAATGAGTTTGGATTTCGACCTTCATTTGTTCGTTTGCACAATCAAATTGACTTTTACTTATTTGATAAGTTGCATGCGAATTCAGTAATCCGCGGAAAAGAAAATTACCTCTATGAATACAATTACATAAAAACTTACTATGGTTTAGATTTTATTGGAGCTGACAGCATCCAAAACCGGATGAAGCAGATAAAAGTCATACAAGATTCATTACAGGCACGTAATAAATTATTTTTATTAGTTTTCGCAGCAAGCAAAGGCCAGTTTTACCCTGAATATTTTCCAGACAGTTCGATCCGCGATAAGAAAACCACCAACTATGAAATGCACATTAAATACGCTGCTGAAACCGGAGTTAATTTTATAGACTTCAATTCCTGGATTCTTAGTATGAAAAATAATGCTCCTTACCCATTGTATACAAAATACGGCATACATTGGTCTTATTATTCAGCTTGCCTGGTTGCAGATTCCCTGTTACACTACATCGAACACAAAACAAATCGCAATCTTCCTGAATTGGAATGGAAGGAAACAGAAATGGCCTCTGCCCGCTTTGATGACAACGATATCGAAAAAGGATTGAATCTTATATTTCCATTAAAAGGTCCCAAACTCGCTTATCCAAAAATATATTTAAATGATACCGGCAATCTGTCCAAACCCAAAGTATGCGTTGTTTCAGATAGTTATTATTGGTCATTGTTTAACATGGGCATTGGAAATGCTTTTGCATCCAATGCATTTTGGTATTATAATTTTATAATTTATCACAGCGGCGGACTACCCGAGCAAATACCGAATGAACGGATTCTTAAAAAAAGCTTGCGAGAAGAGGACGTGATAATTGTGATGGCCACAGATGCCAATTTATATAATTTAGGTTGGGGATTCCTTGAGAATACTGCAAAATTAGTTCACCAAAATGCCTATCTTAAAATGGATTTTGAAGAGCGTTTGGAAGATTTAAAAAAATACATCCCTACTGACTCGACATGGATTCGAGACATCCGCAGAAAAGCAATTGCGAAAGGAATATCGGTTGACAGCATGGTCACATTGGATGCTATCTGGCTTATTGAACATGAAAAGAACTAGAATTAATTCAGCCTTAATCTTCCTGTTTAAAAGCATTGTTAAATAGAATTTAATTATTTAGATAAAGAAACTAAATCATACTACTTTTCGTTAAACAGCAAACACGAATTATGAAACTAAATCTTTTAATATTAATGAGTTTATTAAGCACAATGGCAGATGCCCAATCAGTAGTTTCTTCTGAAATTAAAGAAGTAACTGTTTTCTTACAGGGGGCACAGGTCAGTCGTCAAGTCGAATTAAAGTTACTGGCTGGTTCGCAAGATATTAATTTAACAGGCCTTGCAGCATACCTTGATCCAAACAGCGTTCGGGTTTTTACTTCAGGAGATTGTGTAATTCAGGCTGTAAGACACGAATTGGACTACATTCAGAGCGCGGAAGCAAAATCAGCTGAATTGAAGAAAAAGAAAGAAGCACTCCAGGACGATGCCGCTAAAATCAATCAACAGATTGCCATTTTGAAATTCGAAAAAACAAGCCTTGAAAAAAATCAGGTTCAAGTCATTGGGGTTCCCAATTCAAACCTAAAATTGGAAGACTTTAAAGTCCTTGTGGCTTATCAAAAACTACGTTTGGAGGATCTGCTTCCTAAAATTTATGAGCTAGATAAAAAAAATCAATTGATTCAAATTGAAATTGAAAAAATAAACCAACAAATTCAAGAAGTGGATCAAAACAAAACGCTTCCAAGCAGTCAATTGGTTCTCAGCATTAATGCAAAAATTGCAGGCACTCAGAAATTCATAGTACAATATTATGTTCCAAATGCTAGTTGGACCATGCATTATGATATGTTGGTAAAAGACATAAGCAATCCAATGGAATTGGTTTATAAATCAACCGTAGTACAAAATACCGGTGAAGATTGGAAAAAAGTAAAAATAAATTTATCCAGTTCAAATCCGTTTGAATCAACCATGCGTCCGGAATTAAACACCTGGTATTTGCGAAATCAACCACCAATTGTTTACCGGGATCATGTGCGAGCTGGAAATGCTAAAGCCCAGATGATGGAATCAGCTGCTCCAGCAGCAGGAGTACAAGATTTTGTACAGGAAACAGAACAAATCACCAGTCGTTTGTACAGCATTGAACTTCCTTACACCATTTTATCAAACAGCAAACCCTTTGTAATTGAGATTAAAAGACAACAAGTCCCTGCGAAGTATGTCTATTTTGCAATTCCTAAATTGGATCGCGATGCTTTTTTAACTGCAGAAATTGACAATTGGGAAGATTTAAATCTTCTTGATGGAGAAGCAAATTTATTTTTTGAAGGCAACTTTCAAGGCAAATCATTTATCAATACAAAATCAATACAAGATTTCCTTAGATTGTCCTTAGGGAGAGATAAAAACATTGTTATTGAACGCAATAAAATCAAAGACCTTTCTAAAAATAAATTCTTTTCTGATAAAAAAGAATATGCAAAAGCCTGGGAGTTTATTATAAAGAATAAGAAAAAAGTTTCAATAGATTTAATCCTTGAAGACCAATTACCAGTTACTACACAAAAAGAAATTGTAGTTGAACGAGAAGAACTTTCAGGAGCAGGCGTCGAAGAAGAAACCGGTAAACTTCGCTGGGTTTTAAAATTAACACCTGACGAACAAAAGAAAATTAAAATGCGATATACTGTAACTTCTCCTAAAGACTACGTTTTGAATTTAGAATAATAAACTTGTATTTTAAATTCATAAAAAAAAGCGCAGATGAGAATCTGCGCTTTTTTTTATGAAATCATATCAAGGTCTTAAGACCATTAACGGAATTGTTTTTTGTGCCGGCCCCTGTTGAATACGCACATAATAATTGCCGCTTGGATACTGTTCGTTTTCCAAATCAAAAGAATGCGATCCTGCATTTAGTTTTCCTTTATGGATGGTTTTTAAAACCACACCCATCGGACTAATCAACTGGATAATCGTATAACCATCTACAACCCGTGCTTGAATCGTAGTACGATCAACCAATGGATTTGGATAAATTTGAATGTCAATGCTATCATTGAGAGAATTTAAATCTGAAGTGTCAGTAATACAATTTGATTTTTTGACAATCGGGAGATCCTGATATTTTTTTATTAAAATTTCTGTTAAAGCAGGATCCTTTACACAAAACCAATTTTGCAATACAGAGTTATACACAGATCTGAAATCGTATTGCATTGGAATGTTGTCGTATTCATTCACTACCGCTGGAATTACCGGATTAGATCCTATAATTCCGGGTTGAACATTTTTACCAAACAAGAATAAAGGAGCCGCTGCACCATGGTCGGTTCCTCCGGCACCATTTGTGCCACTGACATTATCTTTTATTCTTCTTCCAAATTCTGAAAATGTCATTC
The DNA here is from genome assembly GCA_016787575.1 of Saprospiraceae bacterium. GTDB lineage: Bacteria > Bacteroidota > Bacteroidia > Chitinophagales > Saprospiraceae > Vicinibacter. The sequence continues at coordinate 281,233 of JAEUUO010000007.1, forward strand.
CTAAAACACGATCATCCAATCGAAGCGCTTCCAAATCTCGTTGGAATGCCAGTACCGCATCGGATAAACTCTGTAATAAGTTAGCATGTACTCCGGTTGATTTATTTCCAACCATCACTTGATCTGAATGGGTATCAAAGCCATACAAGCTTACCAAATACAAGCGAGTTTTTAATCCACCGCTGATAATTCGCGCAATCGCTTTGAGGATATCGGCTAAATAATTTCCAGCCGGATAATTTGCAATCGTATTGCCTTTGATATAAGAATTTAAAAGTGCATCTGCATAAGATTTGGATTGTCTTCCAATGGTACGAATGAAATCCAGCTCTTTTCCATAATTATCATTGGATGCAGGATCATCAATTCCATTTGGCCAGGCTCCAAAAATATCCGGATTGGATACATTCATAGACATTTGGGCATTTGGACCTTGAAATAACAATGGCAAATTAGCCCCAACTTGAACAGCTAAAGGATCCGGATCTTTTGCATTCGGATAATTCAAAGGAAATCCAGGATACTCCGTATTTAAATACCGACCTAACCAACCGGTACTCAATACTTGATTTGAATCAGCACCGCTGGTCCAGATATCTGTTGAACGAAAATGTGAATAATCCGGATTTGGATATCCTACCGATTGGACGATGTTTAATTTATTTTCGTTGTACAATGTTTGAAATCCTTTCATTGCCGGATGCAATGCCAGTTTGTTCTGTCCATTTAATGGCAATAAGGAATTGCTGTTTAAATAAATATTTGGTCTTGCGCTGACGTAATTTGCATATTGGTCCAATGGAATTAAAGTATTTAATCCGTCGTTTCCTCCACCCAAGTAGATCAACACCAAGACATGATCTGTATCCACACCCGGTGCAAATAAATTGTGCAACAGGGAAGTATTGCTATAAGCCTGTACGGGCAATCCATTTATCAAACTGGGAACCACTACTCCGGCTGCTGTATTTTGTAAGAATTGTCTTCTTTTCATTTGATTAAAATTTTAAAAGCAAAAAGAGCTTAAGATAAATGATATTCGGCCTGACTTAAAATTTCTTTGTACAGTGCACTTAATCTTGTACTGACTGCATTTTTTAATACCGGATCTGTTGGATTTCCAGCATATTGCTCCCAAGCCAAAGTCCAATAGCTGTCATTGGGATATCCTGTAATTAAAAAACTTTTAAAGTAGTTGTAGGACTTATCAGATAAATCATGATTGTATAAATAACTTACAGAATCTTTAACCAAATCAAAAGCAGATCTCGGATTTGGCATCTGAGAAGCAAATTCAATGGGATCAATTTTTAAGGTGACGGTTAAAAATTGAACTCCATTTGGGCTGTTAATATTCTCGGCCACTCTGTTTCGATTCGCCAATGAATCTGCATTGATCCAAATTTCATGGTATTGCGGTTGCTGATACCAGGCTTGCCATCCTGCAACAACAGGTGGCTCACCAATACTTAATCCCTGGTATGCAGCTAAAGAAGCAATTCCTCCCCAGGCAAGGTATTGATTGATTAATGTAACATCATTGACATACTTTGGAAATTCGATATTAAATTCTCGACACATTCCTACAGCATAATCTAAAGGACTTTTAATAATGCAACCTATCGAAGCATTGTCGTAAAAGTGTTGTGAACTGAATAAATGATATAAAGTTTTAAGAATGTCAAATTTTTGTTGAATCATATAATCAGCTAATGGACGAATGATTTGATTTTCAATCTGATCATCAATTTCATAATATACAAAGAAGCGATACATTTTACGACAAATGTGTCGGGCTGTTTCAACATTTTCAAAAAGCAAGGTTATTAAATCATCCAACTCATACTCACCTAAGATGGAAACTCTGCCGTAAATTGTTTTGCCACCGTAAAAGGAAGAAAACTTTTTATCCGTGTCGTCATGCTGTGTGAAATCGAAATAATACGTCAGCGGCATCACCAAAGGATTGATGCGAAATCCAGTCAGAATTCTTGCGGCAGCTTTTACATCGTCTTCCGTAAACTTCGAATCAGGACCTTTTCCTACTGTAAATAATTCCTGTAACTCCCGTGCATAATTTTCATCCGGTGCAGCTTTGCTGTTTAAATATCCATTTAAATAGCGCAACATTGCAGGATTGATGCTGACCAATTTGGCAAGAGTCTTAAAATTGCCCAGACAGTTATCGCGCAACAATTTATAATATTGATGCATGGCCTGAGCAATCTGAATCGTATCTGCTTCAACCGCAAAATGGTTGTGCCAAAAAAGTGTCATCTTTTCAGCTATGGTAGGCTTTTGATTGATCATATTGCCAATCCACCATGCTTTAAAAACATCGGTACGCGCCTGGTAATATTCCGGAGGCAGGCTGGCATTGATGGGCGCATTGACAAAACTGGCTCCAAAAGCCACATCAGGATCCGGAACTTGTGTTGTGCTGTAAACGTTAACCGGTGGAGATGGAATGGGATCAACCGTTAACAAGTCTTTAAGTGCATTGGCCATACCCTGGCTGACTACCTTGTCAACATCTGATTTTTTTACACCAAATAAAAGTCTTCTCAATAAATGAAGGGCCTGTTTTTGGGTCCAGGGGCCATTGTAAGGATCCAGTCCTGCAAGTGGTGACGGGCGGTTTTCCAAACGATTTTCCTTCCAAATTGACAAAAAATCTTTACGATCCATATATTTAACTTAATATGATTCAAATTTAGGTGATCTGCTTTAATTTCAAGATTATAATTTTGTTAAAACGGTAAATTACACAGAACCCTTATTTATTCAATTAAACGATATAAGTAGTTTATTCCGACTCAAATTCTTAAAATACATTCAAGGATAAAACAAAATACTACTCAGTTGTCAGAGAATATTGCAAATTCATATCTTTGTTAAAATTTGCAACTAAATGAAACGTTTTTCGATCGTATGGTGTTTATGTTTACTGATAGCATGTAAAGAAATTAAAACTGAAAAAAAAACAATGGTAGGAACATACGCAGTACATCTTGAATTAGATTCCAAATCGTTTGATAAGCAATCTGTAAAAGACAGTGTTTCCCAAGCGCTTAATAAAGCCAAAGAGGAAATATCAAAGGCACAATCAGAATTTGCCCAACAAATGGATACAAGTACAATTGATACGAGCACCGCAGAAGGAAAAATGGAATTTATAGCCAAGTCTTTTGCCAAGTCCTTATCCAGTTTTGGTAAAGATTTAGGTGAATTGGGAATTATGATGGGAGAAGCAGCCGGTGATATAGCAGTCAATGCTATGGATATGACTGAAGAATTAATTCAAAAAATTAAAATGGATGTTGAATTAAGAGCTGATGGTAAAATGGTCAGCAGTTCTGCTTTTGTAAAAAACATTCAATTTATGGGTTCCAATTGGGAAGTAAAAGACGACCAATTCATATTTACAAACTCAGAAAATCAGCATAAACATCAATATAAAATTACTGAGTTAACTGAAAACGGATTTGTTTTGGTGCAAGATAAATACCGTTTGATTTTTACCAGAAAAAATGCTAACTGATTTTTTGAATTTTTGCTTCCGGTTTCAGTAAGCAAGCATTTTCAAAGAATTCAACATCCTGGATCCAGTTTATACCTGGTTTTTTATAAAGATCTATACTTCCTGCCCAATCTGAAATATTGAGCGCCTGAGCACCATGAAAGGTGGCCCAGCGCAATACTTCTTCCAGTGGCAGATACGATTGGTGTTTTAAAATGGTTTTTATTTCTGACAAAATGGAAAGTTGCCAATTTGAACTCAAACTGTCTGTCCCAATACACATGCACGCATTTTCAAATTGCGTATAATCAGGCAGTTGATTCTCAATGAATAAATTTGCGTTTGGACAAGTGACAAAATAGGATTTTGGATTCCAATTCAGAATGGATTCTATGTGATCTTTTTTAGTTTGCGTATTGTGGATAAATAAAACCGGATGATTTGCATTAAGGTGTTCCATTGTATAATACACGGAATCCTTAGCAATAGGATTAAAAGCTTCCATAGAAAATCCAAATGATTCCCAAAATGAAACAAATCCCCCAGTTTTATTTATAAACAACAAATCTTCATCAATGCATTCTTGGTTGTGAATGCTACTTATAGCTGATGTTCCTGAATTTAAATTATTTATCATTGAAAACAATAATCTGGAAACACTGTATGGTGCATGGGGAACCATTGTTTTGGGAAGGTTTCCAAATGCTTCGTAAACCAATTTGTAAGCTTGAAAAAAAACAACAGCTTGAGATTCTTGTAAAAAATCAAAAGCTTCAACAAACGTGTGATAGTAAATTGGGCTGGATAATTTGCATTGGATGGTATCGGTTTTATTAGAAATATCACCCACAGCAACAATTCCTTCCTTCCACATGTTTTGATCTGCTTCCTGAATCTTTTGCAAAACAAAATCCGGATCTACTTCTCTGTTTTGCACAACAGATTTGAGAAATGGCAATAGTTGGGTTCCAGTTTGGAACCTTCCATATAAATGAGATAATTCAAGATGGCAATGCGCATTTACAAATCCCGGCAACAAAATGCCTGGAAAATATTCGTACTCATTTGGGCTGAATTCCTTACGATCCTTAAGCGCTAAAATATGCCCGCTGTCATCTATGACAATCACCGTGTCCTTTAGCCATCCACGGTTTCCTGAAAAGATGTTATCAGCAGTTAGTTTTCTCATAAAAATTGAAATTCTTATTTCGTGCCCAGATCAATATCCTGAATTACAATCCCATTTTTTATACGAGGTTCAAACCAGGTACTTTTTGGTGGCAAGACCATGTGTTCATCTGCTACTTTTGTAAAATCACGCTTCCGAACCGGGAAGAATGAAAACCCAATGTGATCGGGTTGATCCTGAACCATCTTACTGATTGTTTTAAGTGGTTTTATTCCTTCAATATAATTTACCCGATCGCTTGATCGAATGCTTTGGACTCCCAGTAAATCGCGCAAAATAATTTCATTAAAAATATCTATATCAAATGCAATCCCATTTTTCTGTTTGAAGTATTGCAAAACATCTTTATGCCAGCTTATACTGTAATTCTGTTTGGCAGTAATCATAGTAATTTCATACTTTTTAGAACTGGCAACAGGAGTTCTTGTTTTTACAATGGATGCATATTTCCCCAATACTTTTATAAACTCATCAATGGGCAATACATCGCTGATCCGGATCATTCGATTGTAAGGTAAAATGCTCAATTCATTAAAATCAAACAATGCACACATGATGTAATTTAAACTTTTCTTACTGAGTTCCGGATTTTGTAAAATAAATTTACAAACTGCGGCCATACGATGATGCCCATCAGCGATGTATGCTTTTTTTACTTTAGATTTAAATTCTTTTTGGAATGCTGCAATCAGGGTTTTGTCCGTAATTTCAAAAAACTCATGGATTTGCTGTTCTTTTTCAAATTCAATTTTAAACTTCGGTTTAATTCCCAAAAAACTTCTAGCAATCAGATCTTTTATTTTCTTTTGTTCTTCATAAGCTATCAACACCGGCTTAATGATGGCCTGGCGATCCTTCATCAAATTACTGATATTATCTTCCTGATGGGTTAGTGTATTTTCGTGTTTTTTAATTAAGCCTTTTAAATAGTCATGTATATCAATGGCTGCTAAAATGCCGTGATAGGTTTTTATTTTTGATTTGATCCTGTAAACAAACAATGATTTAGAATTACCATCCAGAAATAATCCTTCTTTTCTTAAATCGGGAAAGGTATTTTTTATGGAATTGAAAAATTCTTCACTTTTAAGTATCCGTTTATAATCCGGAAAGAGGTAATGAAAAGGTTTAATATTCACACTATAAATTATGGGGCTAAAATAGCGAGAATTTTATCTTGAATCAGAGCATTTTCATCAAAGTGTTATAAAACCAATGGGAATCTGTGCGTATGAGCAATTCAAGTGCGTGATCAACCTTTTGAGCAAATCCATTTAATTCAGATATCATTTTCTTAAATTCTTTACTCTTGTCGCATTTTTCTGCACAACTTACCAAATCATTTAAGTCTTTGAGGATGGGATCCAGTTCTCTTTTCTTGCGATTTAGCAAAATTTGCTTAAAAACCAGATGCAGGTTTTTTTCAGCAAGGTAATATTCACAGCGCTCCCCGTCTTTGGCTATTTTATAAACTAAGCCCCAATCCAACAGAGCACGAATGTTCATATTAACGTTTCCAGTTGAAATGGCCAATTCGGTTAGAATTTGTTCAGAACTCATTGGTTCGTTGGCAATTAATAACAGCGCATGGATTTGTGCCATGGTTTTATTGACACCCCACTGAGGACCTAATTGGCCCCAGGTTGCAATAAACTGGTCTTTACAATCCCTGTATTCCAATGAGAAGTTTTAGTATAAATTGAAATATGGGAAAAAAGTTCAAAGAAACGCTGGTGAAAATAGCTAGCTCTGTTTGTAGAATGGAACTTTACAAACTTTTGCTGGAACTGATTTAGAACCCATTTCAACTTTTATGGCTGTACCTTCTTTCGCATAGTCAATAGGCACATATGCCATACCAATTGGAATGTTGAGTGAAGGAGATTGGGTACCGGAACTTACAACTCCTATTGGTTCATCGTTTACGTTGAGCACGCGATATCCATGGCGAGGTACTCTGCGATCCTCAATGATAAATCCAATCAATTTTTTTTCCAATCCCTTTTTCTTTTGTTCTAACATCAATTGTTTGCCAATAAAATCGGATTTGTCCAATTTAGTAATCCAAGCCAATCCAGCTTCAAGCGGTGAGGTGGTATCGTCAATGTCATTTCCATATAAGCAAAAACCCATTTCAAGTCTCAGTGTATCACGTGCACCTAGACCAACCGGAAGAATATTAAATTCTTTGCCTATTTTAAAAATTGCGTCCCAAAGCTGGAGTAACTGTTTGTTATCAACATAAAGTTCAAAACCCCCTGCGCCCGTATATCCTGTTGCAGAAATCAAAACATTGTCAATACCAGCCATACTCCCTTTCTGAAAATGATAATATGGTATGGAAGCTAAATCTACATTGGTAAGCTTTTGGAGCAAAGCCACTGCTTTGGGTCCTTGAACTGCCAACAAACCAGTTTCATCGGAAATATTTATCATCGTGGCGCCATAACTGTTGTGTTTGCTGATCCAATCCCAGTCCTTTTGGATATTTGACGCATTTACAACCAGCATATATGCTGGTTCATCTGCATCACCCATGGATTCAGCCAAACGATATACCAACAAATCATCAACAATTCCACCTTTTCCATTTGGAAGGCAAGAATATTGAGCTTGGCCAACTTTCAATTTGGATGCATCGTTGCTGGTCACTTGTTGGATTAAATCCAAGGCATGTTTTCCACGAATTATAAATTCACCCATATGGCTTACATCAAAAACTCCAACATGGTTTCTGACTGCTTCGTGTTCTTCACGGATTCCTGAATAAGAAATCGGCATATTGTATCCTGCAAATTCTGCCATTTTTGCTCCAAGCCCAATGTGAACATCTGTAAGTGCTGTATTTTTCATAATATTTTTATCTTATTGTATTTGTATAGATTTTATGATATCTGATTGACTAATACTCATTAAAACTTCCTGGCCATTGATTAATTTACCAAATACCGTATAACGGCCATCTAAATGCGGTGTTGGTGAATGGGTGATAAAAAATTGAGTACCTTCTGTATCAGGACCTGCACTGGCCATTCCAATCATACCAGATGATTGATAATTTAAATAGGATATTTCTGTGCGAATGCTATAATCCAAAGCTCCAAAACCATCACCTCGCGGACAACCAATTTGAACAACAAAATTGGGTACTACCCTGTGAAAGATTTTTTCATTGTAAAAACTATCTCTTACCAGATTTAAAAAATTGATAACAGACGCAGGTGCTTCTTTTGGATAAATTTCTATATTTAATTTACCCTTGTTTGTAAGTATAAGTGCTTTAATGGTATCCTGGTAATTATCTAATACAGTCCAATTCACCGGATGATTGAATTCTGGATGTTTGCCTATGTAAGTTGTTTTTCGCAATGTTGAAAGGCATTTTTCCAATTCATTATAAGTTTCAATATCCTTGGGCAATTTTAATTTTGATTGAGCTATTTGCAACATGGAATCTGCATAGAAGAATTTTTTTGAAAGCGGAACCGGTTTGCTGAATATAGATGCCATGATTGCCAGTACTCCCGGATCACCTTCGGTGCATTGCTTTGTAAAATAAGATGATAAGGTATAATAAATAGGATTGAAACTTCCCTTATACGTTTGTGTAAAATCAGAAGATTTTAGAATTTTTTCAATGCATTCGGTAATTGTTGTACGCAAATATGCCGGAGCATTTGAGTGATCCAAACTGATGATGAAGGACAATTCTTTAGGTAACCATGAAATTGCTTTAACGTAAGCGGCTTTCTCGTAAGGATTTTTGGATTGATTGATGCTGGTTTTTAAGGACCATTCAATCGACTGCTTGGTCAATACCAAATAGGAAGGAATGTATTTTAAAGCTGCTTCAAATACAAGACTGCGAACCTGCCAGGGTAAATTAGTCTGCTCACACAATTTTTTCAGTTCTTCAGAAATTTCGGATGAACCCTTTTCTTTTAAGTACTGTGCTGCTTCCACTGAAACTTGCAAGGAAGGATTCTGAATGGCTTTCAATGCAAAAAACTGAGCAGCCAATCCTTGTTGATTTAACAAGCCCTTCACGATATTGGATTGAATGCGAATGTCCAAACCTCTTGAATACAATTCTTCCAAAGTGCTTATGGTTGAAGGACCAGGAATTCTGGACAATGCGCTTACCAGACACATTCGGATGTCTGCATTTTTTTCTTCACGACATGCGATTTTCAGTCTTTCAAAATAATCGTTGAGTTTAAATGCTTTGAATCGTTGCAATCCATGAGCAGCCAGCAGTCGAGTATTTTCAGGATATTGATTGTCTGTTGCAACTCTGATAAATTTTTCTTCAGACGCTTTGCAATATTTCTCACGAAGGCCAAATCGATACAATGCAGCAATTTGTCCATAAACCAACAGGCTATCGGCTGGTGTGTAACTGCTGATATTGCAAATCAATTGCAAGGTTGAATCACCACCACATTTACCAAGGGCTTCAAGGATCATTGCATTTGTCAGGACATAGGGACCAGTAGAATCAATGGCAATAAAAGATTGTATCAATGCCGTTTCTGCTTTTTGATTTCCAATTTGTCCAAGAGCAAATACTGCAGCTTGTTTTACTTTTTCAACTGGATCTTTTAAAAGTTGAATCAAAGCAGAAATGGCTGTGCTATCCCTATTGGAAGCAAAGCTTAAAGCTGCTACGTATCTTAAAGAGGCTTTCTCATGTTGAAAATAAGACAACACAGTATCTGTTTGACGACGATCAGAGGCATCCAATATTTGCCGAATTTCAGGGTCCTTTAAACTATACGAAGTATTAAGTTTGGCTTGATCATCAGGAGGAAAACAAGAACTCAGGCAGCTTATGGTGTAAACAAGCCCAAATATTGAAACCAAATTAAAAATTCTTTTCTGCATCAAACGACATCCTTTAGGCGGACTGATTTTAAGTTGCGAATATAAACGATCACCGCCATAGCGCAAGCAGCCATTTCTAAACTTACCCTGCAGATGCCTGCCGGATCAGCCTGTTCGATATTGCGTAACAAAGGTTGAATCATTGCAAATACAAATGAAAGTGAAAGTCCGATGTTGAAATAATAAATTGACTTATTTTCCGGGCGATGCCTTGATGCTATTAAACACAAGTAAGCTCCAAATCCTATTGGAACAATTCCGGTATGCAATGCAAACTGATTGGCTGCATATCCCCAAAATCCAAGGGATACTAAAATAATTCCGTTTAATAAGCAGGTTTTAGTGCTTGTCATGTCTTTTTATTTTCATTTAAATACCCCGATTCATTAATTGTAAATTATTGAGGCGTGTCTTCAAAAATTTCATCGTTGGTATTTTGATTATTTTTAGGTTGTAATGATTGATCTGCATTGTGGGTTTCCATCATTTGTTTAAATGTCTCACAATTTAACTCAACTCCTAAATCACCGGCTGGTCTAAAAAATTCAACCTTCGGATCAAATCCTGAATTCGGATCTTCTTCCAGCTTAGATATAAATTTCATAAAAAAGGGTTTGGCCATTACAGAACCCTGTCCCATTTCAAGAGAAAGAAATCGAATCCAAGGATCTTCTCCACCTACCCAGGTGCCCACCACTAAATTGGGAGTAATCCCCATATACCATCCGTCCACATAATCATTGGTTGTACCTGTTTTGCCACCATTGGGTACTTTCAAGCTCCATGCACCGCCAGACTTACGCAACAAATCCACCATTACATAATTGTAATTTGGAGACAAAGCAACACTATTTGTCGGGGTACTTCTATAAATAAGCTTCCCATTTTTATCTTCAATTCTTGTTACAAAAGTCGGTTTGGTATAAACACCATTATTCGAAAAGGTGGTGTAAGCTCCTGTCATTTCAAAAACAGAAAGATCTGAAGAACCCAATACGATGGATGGAAATTTTGGAATTAAATATCCCCCATCGCGTCTTCTTAAAGAAGAATCAATGCCCATGTTATGCAATAAACCTCTAATGGGTTCTACACTGCCCAATAAGATAACCAGTTTTACGGTAATTGAATTTTTTGATAAGGCCAATGCTTTGTATAAATTTAAATTGGCACCCGTAAACGATTCTACGGCATTGCCGGGAGACCAGGCCTCCGGTAGATTAAAATTTGGATCATTGGCTGGAATGGTATACTGTATATCTTGAAATTCATTGCAAGGTGATATCCCTTGTAGCGCAATTGCTGTTGCATAAACAAAGGGTTTAAACGTCGAACCCACTTGTCGTCTTGATGTAACGTGATCGTATTTAAAATATTTAAAATTGGTACCGCCAACCCAGGCTTTTACTTCACCTGTGTGGGGATCGACAGCCATCGATCCAATTTGCATGTGTTTGCGATGAAATTTAATGGAATCCAATGGACTCATTAGGGTATCTTTTTCATTCATGCTCACATAATCGTACACCTTCATTTTGATCGGAGTCGTCATTGCTTTTCGAACATCCGTTTCAAACGAAGCCCATTCCTTCTTCAATGCAGGCCAGCTTTTGCTTTTTAAAATTTGCAACGAATATTCGTATTGAGTTTCATTGATGATCTTTTTATTTAATTCTTTCTTTAGAAATCCGGGTTCCTTTTCTTCACTGATCAATCGTTGAATTGTACGATCACTGATATCCACATTGCCCAACTCAGATTCAATTTTTGCCAAAATGTTTCCAAAATGTTGCTGCCAAATTGCATTAAACCGATCAGTCTCCTTAATCATTAAATTCAAAGCATCTTTTCGGATTTTCAACATGTTGTCATCAGAATCATAGGTCCATGGATCCGCTTTATTCCAAATATTGAAATACGATTTTTGCACTTTCATCATGTGTTCATGCGCTGCTTCTTCTGCATATTTTTGATACACCGGATCAATGGTTGTATAAATTTTCAAACCATCTTCATAAAAATTGTATTTACTTCCATCGGCTTTGCGGTATTTTTCGTCTTCCAATAAATTTTTAACCCACTTGGCCAATTCAGCTCTGAAGTGCATGGCCATTCCTTCTAAATGCGATTCTCTTTTAAATTGAGTAACATCCAAAGGCAATGCCATTAGTTTTTTAAAAGTAGCCTCATTGATGTAGTCGGCATCATTTAATAAGGCCAAAACAGTGTTGCGGCGTTCCGTTGCCAATTTTGGAAATCGCTTTGGATTGAATCTCGTCGGATTCTTAAGCATGCCAATAATAGTAGCTGCCTCTTCAATTTTTAATTCTTTTTGATTTTTACCAAAATAAGTTTGCGATGCGGTTTGTACACCATTTGCTCCGTACAGAAAATCAAACTTATTCAGATACATGGCAAGGATTTCCTCTTTAGTATAACTCTTTTCCAATTTGATAGCTGTCAACCATTCTTTAAATTTAATGCGCAGCATCATGAATACTTTGATCAGTGGATTTCTGCCTTCTAAGTTTGGACGTTCGAATAACAATTTTGCCAATTGTTGGGTTATGGTACTTCCTCCTCCTGATTCATGCCGACTTAACAAAATGGTCTTAACACCTACCCGCAACAATGCTAAAAAATCAACTCCTGAATGTTTGTAATATCTGGAATCTTCTGTTGCCAATAATGCATTCACCAAATGGGGATTCAAACTGTCATAGGGAATGAACTCTCTGTTTTCAATGTAAAACTTTCCAAGGATGCTTAAATCATTTGCATATATGATGGAAGCCTGATTATAGGAAGGATTTTCAAGTTCTTCGAAGGTTGGAAGATTATCAAAAGAAACCAGAAATAAGGTCAAATAAAGCAAGGTGATACCTGAAAGGACTACCTTCCAAATAAATAAAGTTGCATTTGGAAACCAGTCTTTGTCTTCTGGAGTTTTACCGGAATAGATATCGGTAAATTTAAACTCCTTGTAGAGTTTGACTAAAGACGCTTTAATTTGATTCCAGACTGACATAAAACTTAAACTACAAAAGTCTAATTTAAATTATAATAATCCAAAGAATTGACCAGCTCTTCTTCCGAAACCCGCTGATTTAAAATGGGTTGCCCAATTTGTTCGAGTAAACTAAAGTGAACTTCCCTGTTCTGCTTTTTCTTATCAGCGAGTAAAAATCTTATTATTTCCGGATAATCCTGCTTACTGATCTGCAGCGTTCCGGTAAAAGGTTTTAAAACACTTTTAATTTGATCAATCAGGTGGGGTTTCCATCGATTGCGTTGACCGGAAAGATACGATTCACAAATAATTCCAATTGCGATGGCTTCTCCGTGAAGGACATCCTGATTATGCGCCATACAATAACTCTCCAATGCATGTCCGATGGTGTGTCCAAAATTCAATACTTTTCTGATGCCATTTTCCAAATAATCCTTTTCAACAATTTCGGTTTTACTACGAATCGACTTCTTAATAAAATCCTGCAGAGTACTTTGCGATAAAGGCCATTCCAAACTTGTGATATCCCACCAATATGAAGGAGATGAAATCAAACTGTGTTTTATTATTTCCACAAATCCATTGCGCACATGACGATCCGGTAAGCTGTTTAAAAAACGATAATCGATTGCGATTGCCAGTGGAGCATGAAAACTTCCAATCTGATTTTTATAGTATTCAAAATTAACCGCAGTCTTACCTCCGATTGCAGCATCGGCCATCGCCATTAAACTGGTTGGTATGTAAAGCGTATCCAATCCCCTCAACAATACCGAAGCACAAAAGCCACCCAAGTCAGTAATTACACCTCCGCCAAGACAAATAATCAATGAATTTCGATCGGGATTTTGGTGTAACAAATGTTCCCAAATTCTGGTACATGTTTCCAATGACTTTGAAGCTTCTCCGGATTGAATTACAAAACAACTGGAGATGGGAAGGCTGAGATGTTCTTTTAAAATTGGAAGACAATGTATTTCAGTCTGATCATCTGCCAGCACATGAATCGTACTGTATTTTTGGTTATCCAGGAAGGCATGCAATCGTTCCCAGGGTGCCGTTGAAAAAATCAAACTGCTGTATGTTTTCAAAATAATTTTATTTATGAATTGGCTTGATTGGATCTACATTCAGAAATTCAGACAATCTAAGTAATGCCATCCGATATCCATTCAAACCAAAACCGTGAATGTTAAATAAACAAAGTTCCTTGATCAAGGATTGCTTTCTAAAATCTTCCCGGGAATGAATGGCACTGATGTGTACTTCAACAACGGGAATTTTGAGAGCAGCTACTGCGTCGCGAATCGCAATGGAAGTGTGTGTATAAGCTGCAGGATTTAAAATGATTGCATCTGCTGAATTGCGATAGGATTGAAGCCAATCTACCAATTGACCTTCCAAATTACTTTGGTGATAACTTAGGTTCAGATTTGGAAATTCTAAAACCAATTCTTCAAAGAAATGTTCGAACGTCTGATTGCCATAAACGTTTGGTTCGCGTTCTCCGGTAAGATTTAAATTTGGACCGTGAATTATTGGAATAGTCCACATCAATTGACCATTTCAGACATGTACTTGAGGCGGATCAAGCGAATTTCTTCAAATGTAATATCGTCTTCTTTCAATGATTTGTAGGCTTCCTCTGCAGAATCAGAATCAGCTTGATTGAAATAATCGTAGATGTCTTCTTTTGAATATTCATCCACATTATCTTTAATGTAGTAATCGATATTAATTCTGGTTCCTGATGAAACAATCATGTTTAATTCTTCCATCAGTTCTTCCATATTCATTTGAAGGTTTTTGGCAATATCTTCCAGAGGAATTTTCTTATCGATGTTTTTAATGATCTCAACTTTGTTTTTAGATTTATCCGCAACCTGACGGATTACAAAATCTTCTGCACGCTCAATTTCATTTTCCTCAACATATTTTTTGATAAAATCTAAAAAGGGTTCACCATAACGCTCTGCTTTTCCTTTACTGACACCTGAAATTTTACATAGGTCATCTATCGTAATTGGAAAGCGCGTCGCCATTTCTTCGAGTGCAGGATCAAAAAAGATGACCCAGGGTTTCACTTTATTTTTGCGGGCAACTTCAAGACGGATATCTTTCAGAGTTTTAAATAAATTGGGATCCAGCGCAGCTCCTTGAGATGGTGCGGCATCTTCATCGATTATTGATGCAGTATCTCCGTAATCATGGTTGATGCTGATTTGAATTTTATAAGGTTTATTTATAAACTCCTGACCCAGCTCACTCAATTTTAAAATTCCATAGGTTTCAATGTCCTTAATAATTAAGTTCATTAAAATGCCTTGTCTGAACAGAGAAAACCAATACAAACTGCCTTTTTCAATTCCTTTAGAAAACAATTCGTTTCGATCTAAGTCGTAATCAAGGATGTCTTTGGTTTTGACTCCGCAAATAAATTCAACCAAGGTTTTTATCGTAAAGTTTTGGTTGAGGGCCTGAATGGATTTTAGTGCCAGCAGCATATCCTCTTTCGCTTCGAGGAGCGGTTTTGGATTTCTACAATTGTCGCACATTTGTTTGCATGATTCGGTATCAAATTCTTCCCCAAAATAATGGAGTACAAATTTTCTTCTGCAGACAGCGCTTTCAACATAGGCTTCCATTTCGTCTAATAATTGAGCGCCCATGTCTCGTTCAGAAGCAGGTTTATCCCGAAGGAACTTTTCCAATCTCAGCAAATCAGCGTTCGAGAAAAAAGCATAACAATCTCCAACCATTCCGTCGCGTCCTGCACGACCGGTTTCCTGATAATAATTTTCCAAACTCTTGGGAATGTCAAAATGGATTACCAGTCGCACATCCGGCTTGTCTATACCCATTCCAAATGCAATGGTTGCACAAATGATGTCAATTTCTTCCATTAAAAAATCATCCTGTACCTGGGTCCGTGCTTTTGCTTCCATGCCTGCATGATAAGGAGCAGCTTTAATTCCATTTACAGAAAGGATTTGTGCGAGGTCTTCGGTTGTTTTACGCGCTTGTACATAGATAATTCCAGATTCTCCAGGATGTGATTTTATAATTTGAACAATTTGGCGAATGGTTTGATCGCGCGTAATTTTTGGACGAACCTCATAATACAAATTGTGTCGGTTAAAGGACGAAATGTAAATATGTGGATCAACCATTTCCAAACTCTTTACAATATCTGTTTGCACTTTAGGTGTTGCAGTCGCTGTAAGTGCAATAATTGGAATGTGTTTGTTTAATGAATTGATCATATCCCGAATTCTTCTATAATCGGGTCTGAAATCATGTCCCCATTCTGAAATACAATGGGCTTCATCAACTGCAATAAAAGATAAATCAACAGAATTTAAAAACTCAATGGTTTCTTCTTTTTGCAATGTTTCCGGAGCTACGTACAATAATTTGGTTTTGCTCCTGACAATATCTTCTTTAACCTGTTTAATTTCAGAACGATTGAGAGAAGAATTCAGAAAGTGTGCAATTTCATCTGTTTGACCATAACCCCGAATGGAATCTACTTGATTTTTCATCAATGCAATTAAGGGGGAAATGATAATAGCAGTTCCCGGCATCATTAAAGCCGGTAATTGGTAACATAAAGATTTGCCTCCACCTGTTGGCATAATTACAAAGGTGTCCGTGCCATTTAGCAGACTGGAAATTATCTGTTCTTGAGTATCTTTAAATTGTTCAAATCCAAAATGGTATTTTAATGCTTTGTAAATTGCTTCTTTTGTGTACATCGGTTTCTATTTCAAAAAATCTGTTGTATGCATAAATTAAAAAAATCAGGGAAAAAGCATCATTTGAGTAAAAGGGAACTAAAAATACGGTGAATTCTTGTCATCAATTAGATTTTTCAACGGATTAAGAAATTTTTTACAAAAAATTTAATACAATTCCATCAGCTTTGTAAAATCGAATGGAAACTGAAAAACTGATATCCCTCATTCAGGAACGTGCCCCAATAGCCCGTAAACTGGAGCCTGAGACCACTTTAAGGAGAGATTGGACAGAAGAAACAAATCGTTTTGCTTTTGAATTTATTGATTCGTTGCCAACACGTAAAGCATTTAAATTATTTGGCAGTTTAGCTAACGTACTTGAGTTAAAAAGCAATCTGGACCATCCAAAGCCAATAACTGATGTCATAAATGAGTTAAAGGAGCATTTAATTTCATACGGTTTAAATCCAGCATCCGGAGGTCATTTGGGATATATTCCTGGTGGTGGTGTTTATGCAGCAGCCCTGGGCGATTATTTGGCTGCGGTCAGTAACCAATATGCTGGCATTTATTATGGTGGACCGGCAGCTGTTAAAGTTGAAAATGAATTGATCCGCTGGATGATCCGGTTATTTGGATATCCATCCAACAGCCATGGGAATTTAACAAGTGGTGGTTCGATAGCTAATTTGATTGCAATAGTCACAGCACGGGAAGCCCGTCAAATTGCATCCAGAGATATCGAACGGCATTGTATTTATTTAACCGAACAAGTCCACCATTGTATTCACAAGGCAATTCGCATAGCTGGGTTGGCTGAATGTCAAATCAGATCCATCCCTATGGATTCTGGATTTCGGATGGATATGAAGGCATTTGAAGCAACTGTATTGGCTGATATCCAAACTGGATTGATTCCTTTTCTGGCTGTAGGTAGTGCAGGCACAACAGATACCGGTGCCATTGATCCTTTAGAAGAGATGGCTGTTATATGCAAAGCAAATCAAATTTGGTTTCACATTGATGCAGCTTACGGTGGTTTTTTCAAGCTTTGCGAATTGGAAAATCCTGATGGAAGCAAATTGAAAGACCATTTTAAAGGGATTGCTGCTTCTGACAGTTTAGTAATAGATCCCCACAAAGGTTTGTTTTTACCCTATGGTCTTGGAGCGGTATTAATTAAAGACGTCGTTTCACAATACAAAGCACATTATTATAAGGCAGCGTATATGCAAGATACGCTGAGTTCACAGGAAGAATGGAGTCCTGCCGATTTGTCCCCTGAACTCACCAAACACTTTCGCGGATTGAGATTGTGGCTTCCTCTTAAATTATATGGACTGGATGCATTCAAAGCCTGCCTGGAGGAAAAAATCTTATTGTGTCGTTATTTCTATGAAAAAATAGGCGAGCTAGGATTTGAAAGAGGGCCATATCCAGAAACTTCGGTATGTATTTACAGATACCTTCCCGAAAATCAGGATCCGAATGAATTCAATAAAGCATTGGTAGCCAATGTTTTAGTAGATGGTCGAGTATTTGTTTCTTCCACAACCATTGCCGGGGTTTTTTGGATTCGGATTGCTATTCTAAGTTTTAGAACGAGTCTGGAGATCATTGATACCTACCTTTTAATGCTTCAAAACAGCTTAAATTTATTAAAATCGGAAAAAAAAGGCTGATTTTATTATAAATTCTTAACTTTGCGACCCTTTTTAAACTAATTATTAGAGCAAGATGCCTCATTATGAAGTAAGCTTTATCGTAGACCCAGTACTGTCGGGCGATGAAGTTAAATCGACAGTTCAAACCTACAAGGAAATGATCGGAAACGAAAGTGGAAGTATCGTTCACGTAGATGAAATGGGATTAAGGGCTTTGGCCTATCCCATCAACAATCGCTCCACCGGAGTGTACTTTTGCATTGAATATGTAATGGATAATGCACCATTCAATGGAAAAATGGAATTAGCATTAAAACGCGATGAACGCATTATGCGTTATTTAACCGTCAAGCTTGACAAATATGGTGTCAAGTACAATGAAGACAAAAGAAATGGTAAAATTGGAAAACGTGTAAAGAAAGACAAATCTGTTGAAGGTGTAGCACCTGAAGCATATATGCGTCCAACTTCAGCACCCGTTGCTGCTCCGGTTCCTGCACCTATTGTAAAGGAAGAAATTATTGTTGAAGAAGAATAAAAAATAAATAATGGCAACGCAAGATGAAATAAAGTTCCTGAGTAATCCTAATATAGGACAGAAGAAAACCAAATACTGCCGTTTCAAAAAATTTGGATTAAAACACATCGATTATAAAGATGACAGTTTCTTAATTCAATTTGTAAATGAACAAGGTAAATTATTACCACGCCGTTTAACCGGTAATTCTCTTAAATATCAAAGAAGAGTTGCAACTGCAATTAAGCGTGCAAGGCATTTAGCTATATTACCATTTGTAACCGATCTTTTAAAATAAATTAAATTTATCGCTATGGAAATTATTTTATTAAAAGATATGGATAAACTGGGTGATAAACACCAGGTTGTAAAAGTTAAACCGGGATTTGGCCGTAATTTTTTAATTCCAAATGGCATTGCTTTATTGGCAAATGATTCCAATATGCGCAAGCTCGCCGAATTAAGAAAACAAGAAGATGCCCGTGAAAACAAAAAAGTAAATGAATACAAAGCAATGGCCGAACAATTAAATGGCATTGTTTTAAAAATCGGTGCAAAAACCGGAGCTTCTGATAAAATTTTTGGTAGCGTTACCAATGTTCAGTTAGCTCAGGCTTTAAAAGACCAATTCAATCTTGATATTCAACGGAAGAAAATTCATTTAGAAGATGAAATCAAGACTTTGGGAACTTATACTGCAACCATCGATTTTCATAAAGATGTCCACACCAAAATAAATTTTGAAGTGGTATCTGAATAAACTAGAACGTATTAGGTAAAATGATCCCGGAGTCAAAAACTTCGGGATTTTTTTTTACACAAATTAATACAATATTACAATTCTGCAATGGTGCAATGTTAGGAAGAGTCTGTAGTAAAGAATCTGTAGTCTGTTGGGTAATCCTGCAATTCTAAAATGCTGTAATGATTTAATTCTGAAAAACTGGAATATTAAACCATTGGAACATTTAACTAAATCAATCCCATTCCCAACGCAGTACCAAAAATCAAAAGACAAATACCAACAATTCCCTGAATTTGATTCAATGTAACTTTATGGAGGTAGTTGTTGCCTATCCAGGCTCCTGTCCAGGCAGCTGCAATTGCCGGGAGAACCAATTTCCATTGAACGTTAGAAAATGAAGCTTGATCCATCTTTGCATAAACAAACAATCGACCAGAGTCCACCATTAATGCACAAACAATTCCGATTGCAATAAACTGTTCTTTAGACAAAGGCAAGTTGCGCAAAAAAGCTGCACGCAATGCACCCTGATGACCTGAAAGTCCACCAAAAAATCCACTGGCAATTCCACCAAGAATTAAATGAATTGGTTTGTTTGATTTTATATTTATAATATCGAAGTATTCAATCCAGGTAAAAATTATGAGTAAGATCCCAATGATTATTTTTAATGCATTGGTCGAAGCATTAAATCCAATCAGTTGATAAGCATAAGTCCATTCTTGAATAGCAATATACTGCAGACAATATGCTCCCAAGATGGCAAATAGCATTGAAACCAATCCAAATCGTTTGAAAGTGGACCAGTGGATTGCATTGCGGGTCAATAAAAATTTAAACAGTGAATTCAGAAAATGCACAATGGCGGTCATACAAATTGCCATTTCAATGGGGACCATCAAGCTGAATACCGGTAATAAGAGCGTCCCTAGTCCAAATCCACTGAAAAAAGTTAAAATGGAAGCAAAAAATGCAACCAATACCAATCCGATGAGCTCCATATTTCTAAATTCTGTTTAAAATTAATGAATCTGACTGAATTTAAAAATACCTTTCAAATTAGCATTCTGTGAATTCCGTATATTCGCAAATCTAAACGGGACCTATGATTTTTTTAAATAGATTTCCAATCCATCGATCGCTAGCTTGCCAATTTATTTTCAACTCTTTGCAAGATTTGAGATTTCGGATTCACTGTCTTTTTTATTTTCTGCCTTTGGGCTTAATTCAACTGAATGCACAAAATTTAATCCCCAATCCTGGATTCGAACAATGTGATTTGTGTGATGGACGTGGATTTAAAGAATTAGGCATCGGATCTGGTGCAAACAATCCCATTGATTGGAATGCTGCTACCTACGGTTCGCCTGATTTTTATTCAATAGCTCCACACACCGGAAAAAAACACGGTGGATTTTTTGTAGGTTTTGCAAAACACGAATACCTCACCAACCATTTCACAAATCCATTGAAAGCCGGCGCTGTTTATCAATTTAGTTTTTGGACAAGACCAAGTACTCAAAATGCAAATTATGCAATTGATGAAATGGGCGTTTTTATTCAAACCGGTCCGGCTGAATACAAACAAGCAGAACCCCTTAAACAAATAAAACCTACTTATGAATCTCCTGATCAAGATTATTTAAAAGGACCAGATTATAAATTATTAAGTTTTAATTATACAGCTTGTGGTGGTGAAGATCATTTCATAGTTGGAAGATTCCGCGCACTGACAAAAGGAGATACCAGTTTTATTGGAACAAAACCACCATCTAATCCTGGAGGAGAAGCCATTTATTATTTTGTGGATGATTTTGAAATGATTGAAATTACCCCACCCCAAATGGTGGATTTGCTTCCGAAAGAAATTTTATTATGCCCGGGAGAAATTAAAAAAATTCGCATTCCGTCTCCTTACGATCAAGGCATAATAAAATGGAGTACAGGGGAAAACCAAGCTGAAATTCAGGTACCGGAAACCAGTTCACTGACTGTGGAAATACAACTTCAGGATAATTGCAAAACCATTTTAAGGGATACCGTCCTCATTCGAACCGAACCCGAGATCAATATAAAAATATTAGGTCCTGATAAAGTTTGCATCGGAGATACGATTGAAATTGAAGCCGTATGCAATGGCAATTGTTTTGATTTTAGTTGGAGTAATGGATTCAATACCCGAAATATTATGATTCGCGATACTGGCGTGTACATCGTTAAGGCTAAAACAACTTGTAAAGAATTGAGTGCTTCATTTCATGTCGATGCTTTAAAAAAAGAAATCAATACTTTTATTAAATTTCCAAATGTGCTGGCCGCAAATGGTGAAGAAATCAACCGGAAATTTAAACCTTCTATTTTAAAACATGAAGTAAATCGGGTATTGGAAATGAAAATGATGATTTACAATCGCTGGGGGCAAAAATTATTTGAAACTTCGGATTTAAATGGGGCCTGGTTTCCTGCTGAAGGAGTTCCGATGGATACTTATATTTATTTAGCTGAATTTAAATATCAGGATTGTGACCGCATCAGAAGTTCTAAATTAAGTGGATCTATTAGTTTAATACGATAATGATACCTATCAATTTACAAAACAGAAATGCGCTGGTATGCGGTGCCAGCAAAGGCATTGGTAAAGCATGTGCAATACGTTTGGCTCAAGCAGGTGCTTCCGTTTGTATACTTTCAAGAAATGCAGTCTTGTTGGAAGAACTATTGCATCAATTGCCAAGAACTCAATATCAAAACCACCAGGTGCTAATAGCAAATATGGAGGATCCCAATGATCTGGATAAAAAAATGCATCATTTGGTATTAAATCATCCCATTCACATATTGATTAATAATACCGGTGGACCAGCTGCGGGGCAGGCACATCTTGCAAAAGTTGAAGAATTTGAACTCGCTTTTAAACAACACCTAATTGCAAATCAAATAATTACTTCGCATGCAATCCAAGGAATGAAAGATGCAAACTACGGCCGAATCATTAATATTATTTCAACTTCTGTTAAACAACCAATAGACAATTTAGGAGTTTCAAATACAATTCGGGGTGCTGTAGCCAATTGGGCAAAAACACTTGCAAATGAATTGGCTGCATTCCATATTACAGTTAATAATATTTTACCGGGTGCAACTCGCACAGAACGATTGGAAAGTATCATCCAAAAAGAACAGTTGCTTCATCACAAAACACAGCAGGAAATTGAACAACTGCTTTTAGCTGCTATCCCTATGAAGCGATTTGCCGAACCCGAAGAAATTGCCAATGCAGTTGCATTTTTAGCAAGTCCTTTAGCTGCTTACATAACTGGAATTAATGTACCGGTTGATGGTGGGAGGACTAAAAGTTTGTAATCTAATATAACTTAATGGGTGGATAGCTCCCAGAAATGCATATCAATAGTCAAGAGTCAAAATTAGTGTTTAGTTAAAATTACACAATCACTGCGAGACAGCTAGGGAGTATTTCTAGAAATGAAACTTAATAAAAAAAACAATTGATAAAATTGTTTCCAAATAATAAATTATGAAAAAGATTATTCGACCACATGCTGAACAAGCATTTGCACATGAACTGGAAGCTCTCAGTAGATTTGATAAAAAAGATAAACCTGCCAATTGGAAACTTTCTCCTTGGGCTGTATTAAATTATATATTAGGCACCAGCCTTGAAGACGGTACAGTGATTACTCCTAAATACATTGGTGATAAAAAAATAGTCGAAATTGCAATTGCTTCATTATTATCTGACCGGGCACTCTTATTAATTGGAATTCCAGGAACTGCAAAATCCTGGTTATCTGAACATCTAGCTGCAGCAATTTCCAATGATTCTACTTTGCTTGTACAAGGAACATCCGGAATCGGAGAAGACAGTCTGCGTTACGGCTGGAATTATGCGCAGCTCATCGCACACGGACCTAGCAAACAGGCTCTGGTTGCAGGGCCCGTGATGAAAGCGATGTTGGAAGGGAAGTTGGTACGCATCGAAGAGCTTACTCGAATTCCAACAGAAATTCAAGATGCGATGATAACCATCCTGTCTGAAAAAATTATTCCAATAGGAGAATTGAATGAAGAAATTCAAGCCATCCAAGGTTTTAATGTGATCGCAACTGCAAATGATAGGGATAAAGGAATCTATCCGCTTTCATCTGCTTTGCAAAGGCGATTTAATACAGTGAACATGCCATTGCCGGAATCTATTGAAGATGAAGTACGTATTGTACATGATCGGGTGATCCAACTCGGACAACAAATGCATGTATCCATGGACTTGTTAAAAGATTCATTGACAAAAAAACTGGTTCTCATATTCAGAGAACTACGAGAAGGTTACAGCATCGATAAAAAACAAAAGATCAAAGCTTCCCAAGCCGGATTAAGTCCTGCCGAAGCAATATCGATTTTACACCATGCGCGAATTCACCATCATTATTTTTCTGATAAATCATTTGGACCAGCTGACATCGTACCTGGACTCTTTCAATCTATAGTCCGTCAGGACGCAGATGAAAAAACCATATTGCAAGAATATACTGAAACAGTTATAAAAAAAAGATCTGAATTTAAAGATTGGTATGAAGTATTGCATACATATTTCAAAGAAAAATAAATGTAATTTATTATAAGTGGCTTTTATTAAAATATTTGGCATAAGACATCATGGAGCCGGATCATCCCGTCGATTGTTGGAAGCTTTAGAGCAGTTTCAACCGGATGTCCTTGCTTTGGAATTGCCTGCCGAATCCACTCAGCTATTACCTCAAATTCTTCATGCAAAAGTAATTGCACCGATAGCATTTTTATATTATCAGTTGGATAATCCGGATCGATCCATTTATTTACCTCTTGCTAAATTTTCTCCTGAATACCAGGCCATCCAATATACAGCACAAAAAAACATTGCTTGCGTTCCTATAGATTTACCAGCTGCAGTATCTCTGGTTTCTTCAAACTTTTCAAATGATCCCGAAGCAGCATTAAGCAACTATCAAAAAAAAATTACAGGAGATCCCATTGCTTTTTTGGCAAAAAAAGCCGGATACACTGATAGCGAGCGATGGTGGGAAACTCATTTCGAACAGTGGACAGACCATGAAAAACTATTTGATTTCATTCAGGATTTTATGGCTGAATTAAGAAATCAAAGTTTTGGACTGGATGATGAGGAAACATTGATTCGCGAACAATACATGCGACAATGCCTTCGCAAATTACTCAAACAAAAATATAAACGGATCGCTGTTGTATGCGGTGCCTGGCATGGTCCGGTATTGACCCGGGAGTTTATCGAAAAACAATCAGCAGAGAAAATAAAAGATTTAAAGTCTTATCAGATTGCCTGTTGCATAATACCCTGGTCTTATAAGAACATGAGCCTCAACAATGGATACAGTGCAGGAATTATTTCACCCATTTGGCATGAGGCACTTTTTGAGAATTCAAAAATGGCAAGTTCCGGTTTTTTAGTACACGCGGTACATCAAATGAGACAGGAAGGCATGGAAATAAGTCCTGCAGCTGCCATTGAAGCCGAACGTCTTGCTAATATGCTTGCTCTGTTACGTGAAATTCCCGTTCCCGGTATCGATGAACTTTTACAAAGTTGCCTGACTGTTTTTAATGTAGGCAATTCTGAATCATTAGATCGAATTAAAGAAAAACTACTTTGTGGTTCTGTTCAGGGTAGCGTTGATTTAGGTAAGGAATCCTTGCCATTTATTAGAATCTTTAAAAATATTCTCAAACAACTTAGATTGAATCGTTTTTGGAAAGAAGACGGCCCGGAAATTTTAGAATTGGATCTAAGAAAAGAAAAACATTTGGAGATTTCCAGATTTCTAAATTACACACAGCTTGTACATTTAAACTGGGCTCGAGAAAAAGAAATTGAGTCGAAGGTACTTGGTAATTTTCATGAACATTGGCAATTTGAATGGCATGCTGACTTGGAGATCAGTTTGGTTCGCATTGCCTTGTATGGTAATACACTTCAAGAAGTGTCTCGCAAATTTATTGCAAGTGAATTAGAAAAAAACACTCCTTGGTTTCAATTGGCAAAGTATCTGGTACATGCTCTTAAAGCTGATTTGCAAGAATTGCTTCCCTTGTTGACCGTCAGGATTCAATCAATTGTCATCAATCACAGCGATGTGTTGCAATTGAGTACTTTGATACGCCCATTGCTTTCAGGTTTAGAATACGGATCGATACATAAAATCGATACCAATTTTATTAAAAATGTATTGGATCAATTGTTGCCAAAATTGCTGATCAATTTGCCGGATGCTGTAAAGTTTATAGACAACGATCGAAGTTTAAAATTGTTGGAAGTGATTCCAGTTGTTCAATTGTTTTTCGATAAATTTAAAAATCATGAATATTCAAACTTATGGAAAGAACAAGCCGTGTTAATGGTTCAGGATGAATTGACTCATCCACGTATTCAAGGAAAACTTTGGAATGTTTTATTAGAACGACAACACATTCCCTGGAATCAATTTGTGGATTACATGAAATTTCAATTTTCACAAACATCTGATATTCCAAAATCTGCATTGTGGTTTGAAGGATTTATACACAATCAGTCTGTTTTCTATTTGATGCATCCTGAAATTCTTCAATGTTTAGATGATTGGATTCAATCTCTGGAAGAAGATCCTTTTAATAAATACCTTCCATTAATGCGAAGGGTATTTGAATCCATTGCAGCATCAGAAAGACGGCGCATCCTTAGTCAGCTCAAACAAAATTCAAATCCTAATGAATCTGGAAACCCTATGAAGTTAAAATTGGATTTGAAAAGGCAAAACTTACTGGAACAAATTTTGGAAAAATATTGATCCTTTGTATTTAAGGTGTATAAGGAATATCCAAACTCCATTTTTCTTTATAGATCAAAGATTTTTCAACAGAATAACGCAAGCGTCCGCTTTTATCAAAAAAGTTATAAGTTGTTTTTCCCAATGGTTTTACGTCTTTTACTGTAACTGCAGTTCCAGGTAAAAATTCAACTCCAGGAAAATGGGTTGGTTCGATCAGACTGGTTTGATCTAAAAAGGCAAAGTCACCGTGTGCTTTAATGGTCACTTCAGCAGGATCGCACAACACATAAAAAATATAATCGTTTGTATTTTTTTTTGTAAAACTGGCCACAAAAGTTCCCGGTACCAATTGGGTATATGCTTTTATAGTATAATCCCCTTCTTCCAATTTTGCAATTAGTGGATCCGTTTCAGTAGCAAAGCCATAATCCTGACCATTTACTTCCACAGAAGCAGACTCACCGGCCTTAAATTTACCATCCACAATTACAAATAAACTCTTATGAGTTGTTTTCTCACAAGAAAAAGACTGACTGAATAAAAAACTGATTGCGATGACCAATCCAATCCATAAATTGCCAATGCGCTTAAATTCATTCATACGATTTCAATTTGAAATTAAATAAAAAAATCCACTCCTGCTTTAGGATGCACTTATTCGCTTACCAGCCAACGCAAAGTTTGACTGTTGTTGTCAAAATTCAGAATTACAAAATAAAGGGATTTGGGAAAAGTTGAAAAATCGATAGACAGTTTTAAATTAAGTTGTTCGGATTGAATAATGCGAATCGTTTGACCATACATATTTACAATGCGCAGCGTGTAAGGTCTTTGTTCGCTTAACACCAAATCTATAATACCAATCTTAATAACAGGATTTGGTATCAACTCAAATTTATCAACAAAATTAAAGCTTGAGCTTCTTGTAAGTTCAGAAACAACGATTGGGCCTAATTCCTTTTGACAATTTGAGACATCACTAACTGTACAATAATACTTGCCAGGATCCAAATCCAAAATTGGATTGTCAGTAGAACCATTTGTCCAATTGTACTTAAATGGAGAATGGCCACCTTCCATTTTTAAAAAAATGGAACCATTGCTTTTTCCGGAATTTGCATGAATGATATCCGATTGGACTAAATTAATTTCTGTTGGTTGATCAACCGTATAATTTTTAATAATTTTAGTCCCTTGTTGATCGGAAATTTCCACCTGATAATTTCCTGCCGGAATATCCAATAAATTCTGAGTGGTCTGTTGGTTGTTCCATTCAAATATATATGGTGGTATTCCTCCCTGTACGGTTATTTGAATCGCTCCATCATTTCCACCAAAACAGGTTACCATTTTTATTTCAGAGTGTACCACCGAAAGACTTGAAGCAATACCAATCAGTAGATTTTTACACAAACTGTCTTGTCCACAATCGTTTTGTACTTTTAAACAAACCTCAAAGGAGCCTTCTGTTTGAAACTGGTGAATCGCTTGTCTTTCAAAACTGAATGTTCCGTCTCCAAAGGTCCAATACCAGCTGTCAGGAAATCCTATGGATTGGTCTGAAAATACAACTTCCTTGCCTGAAATTGATTGCTCATAATTTGCTTGCGGTAAGTTGCGCATGAATACTTGTTGTGTATCAGAAGCTGTACAAAAATTATATTTGTCTAATACCTGTAGCGTATAATTTCCAGGTTTACTGATCGAAGGATTCAAAGAATTCAATCCGCTTAGCAATTGTCCATCCAGAGTAGTCCACTGATATTCATACGTAGTTCCTTGAGATGAATTTAAAGCATCGAGTTGAATAATAGAATCCATACAACTTAAATACGATGGCTCTTCAATTGAGGCGATTGGCTTTGTTTTGTTTTCAAGTATCCTCACCGTATCCAAAGAAATACATTCATTTAAAGTGTCTTTAACATGGAATACATAATGTCCCGGAAGGTCAATTTGCATTGATTTTTGATCGCGATAATAACTGCTGTCTTCTAATTGGGACCAATAAAATTTAGCAGCTGGGTTCTTGCTTTCTCCATGGATAATTGACTCTAAAAATGCACAATTCAATACGGTGTCTCCTGTCGCTTGAATATCCGGAAAAACCCGTTCATCAATTAGTTGAACCGAATCTATCCCAACACATGCATTGTTGGTATTTGTGATTTTTAAATAATAGGTTCCAGGATTAGCAACCCAGGGAGTAAGGGTTTCGGCTCCATTTAAAATAGTACCCGTCGGACTATTCCATAAATACTGAAACCAATTGGCTTGCTCAGAATTGTTTCCATTTAAAAGTATGGATTGTTTAAAACAATCCCAGGAATCATTTGTGCCCGCATCAACACGTGGTTTATGAGTAACTTCAATATCCTGTTTTATCACTTCAGTACAAAGGTTTGCATCTGTTACAGTTATATAGTAAGTCTTCCCTCCTTTTAAGTTTGCAAATTCAGATTTGGATTGATTTCCTTCTCCGATGTCAAATAAATAAGGAGGAAAACCTCCTAATGCTTTTAAATTTATTTTACCATCTTGTTGATCACAATTTTCTCGTTGTCCTGTTGCTGTTGCTGTTAAATCTGTTGGTTGTGTAAGGGTATAACTGCGCACGATGCTGCAATTCTTAACATCTGTCACAGTAAGTTGATAATTTCCTACTTTTAAATTTGTATTTGCTGCTTGATTGACACCATTGGACCATTTATATTGGTAAGGAGCGGTACCATAATCCAACTGAACGAGGATACTTCCACTTGATTCATTGTAGCATTTGACATGATTGAGTTCCAATCCAACTACATCGACTCTTTTTTCAGGACCCTCAACTATAAAAGGACCAAAACTCTTAAAATATCCATTGCCATCGGTTAGTGTTACAGAATACGTCCCACCAGAAATATTATTAAGGTCTTTTGTCTTTGTACCATTCGTCCATTTATAACTTATTGCACCATGACCACCGGTTACATTCAAAATTATTTTTCCATTATCACCGCAAGTCGAGTGTGTAATTGTTGCGGTTGCATTCAATGCAAAACTTTTAGTAATCCAATTAGAATAATTGGAATAAGTCCGCTCAATAATTTCCCAGGTTCGTTTATCTGGAGATATGACATAAAGCAAAGGATAATAGTTGTGGTAATATTCACTGGCTACGGTTGGTCCATTGGTAGCTGAAAGGTTGGCAATCCGGTAGGGCATTCCGGTAACCCAATCCCCCCAGGTATAATCATTGCACCCGGCAGGTCCAAACAAACACTCAGTATTGGTTTTCCAATCCGATTCGAGCATGATGGCTGTAGTGCTGTTTCCTAAATTATTTACTACCTGATCCAATACATGGCTTTCATGGAAGTGCCAGCAAAAGCCACACCAAGTCGCTTCAAATCCAACACAAGCTGATTTATTATTGCCCATCATTGCATACAAACTGTATACATTTCCATATACATCCTCTACATCAAAATCCGGCGCGACCGATCCATTGGGTAATTGAGAATGGACAGGCTGAAAGCTTAGAAGCACAAATAAAGCAATGAAGCAGCGGTTCATTTGCAGTGAATTTAAAGTAAATATAATCAATTACGAATTAAGTAATGCCAATTTTTAATTGCGATGTGTGTCTATAGTCTGTTGCGTAAAGACTAAAGGTAAATCCCTAATGAATCCATCACTTTATTCTTCTTCCGATCCATCCTCTTCCGGTTTTTCCATTAACCAAAATTGATTGATGGTATCGCCTTTAAGGATGTGAATTTTTTGAAGATTGACCAGTTCAAGAATTCCAAGAAAAACGATGATGGCGTGAATGCGATTTTCACAATCTTCAAAAAGGTTTTCAAAATTTACCTTGCCGCTTGTATGAATTTTGTGAATGACTTTTTCTTGTTCGTCAACGATTTCAAATTTGTAATTGTAGATTTTATGAACAACCGTTTTTGGTCCTTCCTCAAATCGTTGCATGACCTTTTGAAATACTTTCATCAGGTTAAAAAGATTCAAGGTTTCCCATTCTGCATCTACCAATGCTTTGCTGGCAAGACTTTCGAATTCTTTTTTCATATTTCCACGCGGAACCCGGAAATACCGATCGTCTTCCATCATGCTCATTTCATCAATGACTTCCCGAACTGACTTGTATTCTAACAGGCGTTGGACCAATTCCTTTCTGGGGTCAATTTCCTGATTATTTTCATCAAGTTCTTTTCTTGGTAATAACATCTTGGCTTTAATCCGAATTAAGGTAGCAGCAACTAAAATAAATTCGCTGGCTAAATCCAGATTCAAAGATTCAATGTGCCGGACGTATTCTAAAAAATCTTCTGTGATTTTGGCAATCGGAATATCGTAAATATCAAGTTCGTCTCGTTCAATAAAAAACAATAGCAAGTCAAATGGACCTTCAAACTGCTGCAACTTAATAGTATACGTGCTCATTTTATTCTTAAAAGGAAGGCGAAGTTACGTCAATTGGATTGGGTTTTAGCTGAAAATATTTTGCTTGGTCCCTAAATTATTCGGTTTCTTCCACAGAAACTTGCGGTTTTAATTTAAAACGTTTTGCAGACATTACCTTAGCTACATGACAGTAGTAGGTCTGCATTTAATTCCGGTGCCCATCGCCGGAGGGAATCTTCATTCCTTAAGTATTTCTTCACTGGCTGTAGCCCGTAGCTTGCAACATTTTGTAGCAGAGCGGGCTAAAACGGCCAGAGCTTATTTAAAACTAATAGAACACCCTACACCTATCAATCAAATTGAGGTATTTGAAATACCGCAAAAAGATGAAATCCTGTTTTATCAAGACATGCTGAATCTATTAAAAAATGGGACTTCTTTGGGCATGGTTTCAGAAGCAGGGATGCCGTGCATTGCCGATCCGGGATATTTATTGGTGTCAAAAGCGCATCAGGCAGGTATTCCGGTATATCCTTATCCTGGACCAAATTCAATATTAATGGCATTGATGGCCAGTGGTTTTAGTGGACAAGAATTTCATTTTCACGGTTACCTTCCGGCTAAAAAAGAAGAATTGCGAAGCAAATTAATCTGGATTTTAAATGAAATAAGAAAATCCCATGCAACGCATATTTTTATGGAAACTCCTTATAGAAATAAGCAAATATTGGAATTAATTTTAACACACATTCCATCTGAGATGAAACTTTGCATTGCATCCAATTTGACAGGACCAGATCAAATCATTGAATCCAGATTTATAAAAAAATGGAATCCGGAATCACTTGTAAAATTTTACGATACACCAAGTATTTACTTGTTGTCAAAATAATTTGAATTTGAAAAAACTCATTTATTTTTTTTGCCTGATCTTTCAATTCAACGGATCTGCACAATTGAAAACTGTTTTTGAAATTACCAAAGAATCCATAAGACCAGATACCCCTAAATCATGGAAATTAGTTTGGCAAGATGAATTTGAAGGAAGTCATTTGGATGTCAGTAAGTGGTTTAGTTACTATCCATACACCGCCTCGGGTTTAGATACCTGTCCTGCTTGCAGAACGCTGGGAGGCGACTTGGTATTGACAGACAGCAATCTGGTAGTATCTAATGGCACTTTAAAAATTATCGGAAAAAAACAAAAGGCACATTGGTATGGGAAAACCTATCCATACACTTCTGGCAATTTATTTTCCAAGCAAGGATTTTTATACGGCCGCTTCGAAATACGTTGCAAACTTCCAGCCGGTCTTGGCATGTGGCCGGCATTCTGGACTTTAGGAGAAGGCGTACTGGAAGAAATTGATGTTTTTGAAATCAATGGCCGATACATGCGACAGTTTCAAACCAATTATCATCATTGTTATGAGGCTCGCAATCATTGTCAAGATCCTAAATGGCACCTGGGTCCGGCCTTACATGAAGGCTTTAATGTATTTGCAATTGAATGGGATCCATTGTTTGTCAGATGGTATGTCAATGATAAATTGGTCAGAACGATGGCAGGTTATGAATCCAGTTCGAGCAACCGTAAAATCAAATCATACAAATTAAAACCCGGTATTTACAATCAGGTCACAAATTTTCCAAAAACAAAAGCCCGCATCATAGCCGGATTGGGAATAGATTCAACCAAACCAGGTAAAATATTAAAATCAAAATTATTTCCGGCAGTATTTGAAATTGATTACATCCGGATTTACGAGTCTCAAGCAAAAGAATAGTGCTCTTTGTCAGCATAGCTAAGCACTGAATGGGAATCCAATGCTTTAAATTGATAGCCTTGAAGGCTGTAATATTCCAAAATTCTTGGCAACACTTCGTAAAGTCGCTTGGCAGATTTTAATGAGTCGTGGAATACAATAATAGAACCCGGTTGGGTATTTTTTACAACATTGGTAAAACAAGCATCCGCGCTGAGATTGGGATCAAAATCCCCACTCAAAACATCCCACATTACAATTTGATAATGGCGCTTTAAAAATCTGGTTTGCGAAGGTTTTAATCTTCCGTAAGGCGGCCTAAATAAATTAGAACCACTTACCAGGGCACCTTTTCGTACATTCTCAAAATAAGCTGCATTATCGGTACACCAACCGGATAAATGGTTGTAGGTATGATTCCCAATAGTATGACCCTTTGCTTTAATCAGATCAAAAATTTCAGGAAATCTCTCGATATTCTGACCAACACAAAAAAAACTAGCCTTGGCATCAAATTGATCCAATTGATCAAGCACCCAGGGGCTTACCTCGGGGATTGGGCCATCGTCAAATGTAAGAAATAGCTCGGGCCTTTGGCTTTCAACCCGCCACAGAAGCTCTGAAAACATGCTCTGCAAAAATCGAGGCGTAAAACTCAGATACATGGAGATTTAAGAATCTACGTGTAAAGATGGCTTTTGGATTTGGGCTTTTAGGAAATATTTTAATGATTAACAATACCTTATACACTAAATGCATTGAATTTAGGCTCTATTTTGAAAAGGTCTTTGGATATTTGCAAATCACATTCATCCAAATTATGCAACGACCTGTCCGACTAAGATTTGCTCCCAGTCCTACCGGACCGCTCCATATTGGAGGAATAAGGACTGCTTTATACAACTATTTATTTGCCAAGCAACATGGCGGCACATTTATCCTTAGGGTAGAAGATACAGATCAGGGAAGATATGTTGAAGGTGCAGAAGCCTATATTATCGATTGCCTTAAATGGGTTGGACTGTTGCCAGATGAGGGTCCAGGTTTTGGAGGCAATTTTGGGCCTTATCGGCAATCTGAACGGAAAGAAATTTATCGAAAACATGCCCAGCAACTTATTGATACAGGAAAAGCATATTATGCATTTGATACCGAAGTTGCATTAAATGAGCTACGAGCTTCCAATGGTGGAAATCAAAAATATGATTTTAATACCCGTCTGCACATGCAGAATTCGCTTACCTTATCAGAAGATAAATGCAAAGAATTATTAGCAACCCACACACCCTATGTCATTCGCTTAAAAGTGCCAGCCAATCAAGATGTACTGATTCAGGATCTTGTTCGGGGTTCTGTTAGATTTCACACGGTTGATCTGGATGATAAAGTATTGATAAAATCAGATGGCATGCCAACTTATCACATGGCCAATGTGGTGGACGATTATCTGATGCAGATTACACACGTCATTCGAGGAGAAGAATGGTTGTCTTCAACCGCGCATCACGTGTTGTTGTATCAGGCTTTTGGATGGATTGATCAAATGCCAGAATTTGCACATTTGCCACTAATATTAAAACCAACAGGGAATGGCAAACTTTCGAAACGAGATGGCGCCCAATTTGGATTTCCGGTATTTCCAATCGATTGGAAAACAGCAGAGGGTGAAACCTATCAAGGCTTTCGAGAGTATGGATTTGAACCCGATGCCTTACTCAATTTTTTAGCCTTCTTAGGTTGGAATGACGGAACGGATAAAGAAATTTTCTCATTGGATGAAATGATTCAGGCATTTTCTATAGACAAAATTGTAAAGTCAGGTGCCCGGTTTGATTTTGAAAAAGGAAAGTGGTTCAATCAACAATACCTGCACCGACAAAGTTCAGAGGCTTGCATCGAAAGAGTCCTTCAAGATTATCAAAATCATCAAATGGAAATTTCAAAAGAAGCTGCAATTTCAATTTGTAATATGTATAAAGACCGGGTCCATTTTTTTAAAGATTACTTTGCCCTGTCCATCGCATTTTTCAAAGACGTTCTGGTCTATGATAGCCAATATTTAGGAACTAAATTAAAGCCAGAATCTTCAGAAATACTGATAAAGGTTCGTGAATTTTTAGAATCACAAGAGATATGGAATGCTGAATTGATTGAAAACGGACTGAAAGAATTTATTAAAAACCAACAAATCAAAGCTGGAGAATTATTTCCATTAATGCGTGTATGCATGACAGGAATTCCCACCGGACCGGATGTATTTAAAATGATTGCATTTCAGGGAAAAACTAGATTACTCCAAAAAATAAATTTGTTTATAAAACACATTTCCATTAATCAAAATATATGAAATTAAAATTTTGTGGTGCATCCAGGGAAGTAACCGGCTCTTGTCATTTATTGACTTTAGACAATGGGTATAAAATTTTATTGGATTGCGGTATGTTTCAGGGAAAAAGGGATGATGACGACACAATGAATACCAGCTGGCCTTTTCAACCAGCAGAAATCGACTTATTGATTTTATCGCACGCACATATCGATCATTGCGGTCGGATTCCAAAACTAGTGAAAGACGGATTTCGTGGAAACATTTATTGCACACATGCTACGCGTGATTTAGCTTCTATCATGTTGATGGACACCGCACATATTCAGGAACGCGATGCCGAGTTTGACAACAAACACCTTGAACGAAAAAAACAGCGCAATCCAAATTTCAAGTACACAAAAGTAAAACCCATTTACAATGCAGCCGATGTGGCGCAAGCCATGAAACTTTTTGTTTCAGTTTCTTATGATCGTTGGATTGATTTGGTAAAAGGAGTCAAGTTGGTATTTACAGATGCCGGACATATTTTAGGATCTGCAAGTGTAAATCTCGTAATCAATACCGGAGGTGATGAAATGCGCATAGCGTTTACTGGTGACATTGGCAGACCCAATAGACCCATATTAAGGGATCCCCAAGACATGTGGCCAGCAGATGTTATTATTTCAGAATCTACTTATGGCGATAAATTGCATCTGGAAAAACCAGCTGAAAAAGCGCGCTTTCTGGAAATCGTAAATCAAACTTGTTTTCAAAGACGGGGAAAAGTAATAATTCCTGCATTTAGCTTAGGAAGAACTCAGGAGTTGGTTTTTATTTTAGATCAACTCGTTAACGAAGGACAATTAGGAAATATTCCGGTGTTTGTAGACAGTCCGCTGGCTGTAAATGCAACCGACATCTTCAAAGCGCATTCAGAATGTTTTGACGATGAATTGCATCGATACATAGTAAAAGATCCGGATCCATTTGGATTTAAACGACTCAGTTATATAGTTGACGTTCGGGAATCAAAAAAATTAAACAGCAGTAAAGAGCCGGCTATTATAATTTCAGCTGCCGGTATGTTGAATGCAGGTCGCATTCAACATCATGTATACAACAACATTGAAAATCCAAACAATACCATTTTACTAGTAGGATATTGTGCGCCTTACACACCCGGCGGACAATTACAACGAGGAGCAACGGAAATTCGTTTATTTGGTGAAGACAAAAAAGTAAATGCCCAAATTGAAATTATGGATTCTTTTTCTGCGCATGGAGATCAAAAAGAAATGAGTGATTTTCTAAACAATCAAATTCCGTCCTGTAAAAATTTATTCCTGGTCCACGGAGAATATGAAACACAATTGAAATACAAAACGTATTTGAGAGATAAAGGATTTTCTTCCATTGAAATTCCGGAGTTTAAACAGGAGTTTAGTGTATAGGTGATAGGTGATAGGTGATAGTTGTTAGGTGATAGTTGTTAGTTGTTAGTTGTTAGTTGTAAATGGTCAATGATCCTTTTCACATGTTCTTCTTTGCACCTTTGCGAGGAATTAATCTTTGTTCTCGTAATTCGTAATTTCTTCCTCTGCGTCTTTGCGACTCTGCGAGAAATTAAATTAGTTGACAGTTGATAGGTGACAGGCTTTGCAGTATTGTAACATTGCAAGATTGCAACATTGCAGCATTTCTCTATAGACTATATACTTCCTTTCTAAAGACTCTTCCTCACATTAAACTATTGCAGGATTGTAGAATTGCAGTATTGCAACATTTCCCTACAGACTTCTTTTCTAAAGACTCACATTGCAGTATTTCTTAAATATGATTATCACTTTCCAAAAATCGGTTCCAGGATTCAAGGGTATCGATATCCTCAAGAACTTCCAGCATTTTATAAGAAAGATTTAATTGTTTTAAATCTAAAAGGCTTTCATACAATACCGTCGCACTACTCCAATTTTTATCTTGAAATAAAGATTTGTGCAAGCTGTTCAATCCAAGTAAATAATAACCACCATCTTTTGCTGGTCCAATTACACAATCGTAGGTATCTAAAAGTTTACTTGCTTCTTGAATGTGATTTGTTTTTAGATAGGGACAATCACTGCCGATGATGATCACTTTTGAATGCTGTAGAAATAATTCACGGAATGCATGTTTCATTCGAATACCTAAATCGTTTCCTGTTTGCAGTTTTTTATTAAATAAATTGGAATCCCATGCATCATTTGTATCGATAAAATCACTGTAAAATAAATATTTTGAACCCTGATAGTTGATACACTGTTTGCGTGTTATGACCTGCAATTGCAGATAAATTTGCAAAGCAGTGAATTCTCCAGAAGTAACAGCAATACGAGTTTTAACCTTTCCTAAAACAGGATTTTTAATAAAAACAATGAGGGCTGCCGAACTAGTCAATTTGTAAAAAAAAAATTATCGAAGCCGATCCATAGATTTAACCAGATCCTGGTCGCGACGGATGGCCCTTACAGCCAACCAGACCAGAATAATACCGGCCATGCTGAAATACATGCCATTGGCGGGAATAAATTCAGCCAATTTCTGATATTTAAAAACATTGTAAAAACATGCACCAATGCAAAATAGTAAATGCATTAAACTGGAAACGGCTGCTACAATGATTTGCATTCCCCGTTCTTTGTAAAGAAATACCGATATCAGTGCCATGATTGCAGAAACTCCAGAACCAATCAAAATAAGCATGCTTTCATTGGCATAAAATATGGAATCAGAAAAATAAGCTTCTCCTGGATTTTCTGTTTTCAATAAAACCAGGGATGGTAACCACAAAGCCGCAAAACAAATGGCAGCCAAAAACATATAAATACTTTGAATTCGTTGAATCATTGGATGAAATTAGTCCGAAAATTAGCGAGAATTGGGCATTAACACCCAAAAAATACTGCCTGATTCCTGTTAATTTTGCCAAATTCCAAACCGCGCGTATGCCTCATTTAAGTTACTGGGAACGTTCTTTTTACTTTAAAAATACAGATGTCGTGATCATCGGCGGTGGCATTGTAGGCCTAAGTACCGGTATTTCGCTCTTGGAAAAACAGGCCCATTTACGGGTTTTAATCTTGGAAAAGAACTACCTACCCTTGGGCGCAAGTACTAAAAATGCGGGATTTGCCTGCTTTGGCAGCCCTTCTGAACTATTGGAAGACCTTAAAAAGTCCAGTGCGGATCAGGTATTTACTTTGTTTAACAGGCGTTTTCAAGGCATTCAAAAACTCATCCAACGAACTGGCCCGACTGCTCTCGATCTCAAACCGTTTGGG
This sequence comes from Saprospiraceae bacterium, assembly GCA_016787575.1. Taxonomy (GTDB): domain Bacteria; phylum Bacteroidota; class Bacteroidia; order Chitinophagales; family Saprospiraceae; genus Vicinibacter. The sequence continues at coordinate 319,133 of JAEUUO010000007.1, forward strand.
GGATACGAATTAATTCATCCCGAATTAAGCAGTATCGAGATTGGCCAAAAAGAATTGGACTATTTAAATCAAGAAATCGAACAACAAACCGGTTTAAAAAGCTATTACCGGTTTAAAAACGAACAGCTTGAAACATGGGGATTGACTGAATTTGAGTCATTGGTCGCCAATGAACATGAATCCTGTATCAATCCCATGTGGATGATCCACACACTTCAGGAAATGTTTCGATCAAAAGGTGGTAAATTAATTCATGGAATTGGCATCAAGTCCTGGCAAGACCAGGATGAAGCTGTTGAAATAGAATTGGAAGATGCCTACCGATTTCATGCGAAACAATTGCTTTTTTGCGTTAATGGTTTTGCAAAACGATTTTTTCCTGAGTTGGAAGTAAATCCAGCCAGAAATTCTGTATTGCTTATCGAGACTGAAAAGCCGATACCATTTAGAGGCTGCTTTCACATTAATTGTGGATATGTTTATTTCCGCGAATTGGATGGCAAACTGTTAATCGGTGGTGGACGCAATTTAGATTTTGAAACAGAGTCTACTGATGCCTTTGGAATCAATGAAACAATAAAAATGTATTTGTGTAATTTAGTAAGTCAGTACATTCTTCCCGATCAAAAATTTGCAGTGGTCGAACAATGGTCTGGCATACTGGGTTTGGGAGAAGTAAAAAAACCGATTATCAAACAACTTGCTCAAAATATCTATGTGGCCGTTCGATTGGGTGGAATGGGTGTAGCAATCGGCAGTCTGGTCGGTGAAGAAGCAGCAGACTTATTGCTTAAAAATGAACGATTCGCATGATACAATTCAACATACGATTTTTGATTTGTATTCTGTTTGGTGTACTATGCTTTTCATTAAAAGCACAAGTTGACACAAGTTTTAATAAAATACAGGTCATACATGCAGATGTATTTCAGTTTGAGCGATTTGGTGGCAGAGAAATTCAGTATCTATCTCATGATGTATTGGTGCGACACAAAGCGACTTATCTCTTGTGTGATTCAGCAATTATTGATGGAAATAAAATGACCGCAATGGGTCATGTGCGAATTGTTGAAGGAGATAGTTTACAAATATTTGGTGACAGTCTTAAATACGATGGTGAATCATCCATTGCAGATTTTATTGGAAACATCGTTTTAAAACACCGGGATCAGGAATTGTTTACCAGCATCCTAAATTATGATTTGAAATCACGCATTGCGCGATATCCATCAAAGGGTATTTTAATTTCCGAAAACGCGCGACTTAAAAGCAATCGCGGATATTATTATGCAAAAACGGGAACGGCCTATTTTAAAGACAGTGTCATTGTCTTGTTGAATGATAGTTTGAATTTGTTATCCGATTCGCTGGTTTATGAAACCAAAAATAAATTGGTTCGATTTACCGGACCCACTTTAATCGAACAAGACAGTCTGGATATTTATTGTGAAAAAGGATATTACAACGTGGATTTACAGCAATCCTATTTTGGAAATTATCCGCGATACCGTCGAGGCAATCAAATTGCAGATGCACGCGATATTTATCACGATGCCATTAAAAATACCATCACCTTAGTCCATGATGGATACATCCGCGATGACAAACAAGAAGCACGAGCCGACAGCATTGTAATTAACGAATTAACACAAGACGTAAAGCTGTTTCGAAATGCGAGTTACAAAGAAGGCGAACGACTGCTTACCGGAAATCTAATCGAATACAATCGAAAAAGTAAATCGCTGAATGTTTCAGGAAAAACCAGTGTTACAGAAGGCGGCCGAACCATAGAAGCCCTCCAATTAAAATACGATGGTGTTAAAGACCTGGGACAAGCCAGTGGTGGTGTTTCTGTTAAAGATACCAGCAGTGGCTATACCATTGTGTGTGATACATTCATATACAGTAAAACCAATTACAAATACCGGGCCTTGGGTGCTACCCATCGCCCTTATATAGCATCGGCATTTAACAGCGATAGTTTGTATTTATCGGCAGACAGTTTGTTTTCAGAACGACTGCAATCTAATACAGATAGTTTTCAGGTTTTGTATGCCTGGGGCAATGTAAAAATTTGGAGTAAACGCTTGCAAGGCTTGTGCGATTCTTTATTTTTTTCCGGAAAGGATTCTACCTTTTATTTGTTTGAGAAGCCCGTCTTATGGTCGGATACCACTCAATTTACCGGAGATACCATTCACATGCTTTTATCAGGAAAATCACTCAAGGATATTTTTTTAAAGCAAAAAGCATTTATTATCAATCATGATTTTACCAATTTAGAAAATCAATTAAAAGGACGAGACATTCAAGCACATTTTGAACAAAAGAAAATCAATTACATGGATGTGCAAGGCAATGCAGAATCAGTTTATTTTATTAAAGATGATGAGAAAGGGTTTATAGGAACCAATTTTATTCAGTGTAGCAGCATGCGATTGAATTTTAATGCAGAAGAAAAAATTGAATTCATCGATTTCTTTACAAAGCCAAAAGGAAACATGCTTCCATTGCAGGATGGAAGAAAAAAATTTCTGGATGGTTTCAATCCAAGGAATTCAGAAAAACCACAATCACTTGAAGAGATTATAAAAAAGGAATCCAAATGAAACGCTTGGTTATTTATGTAATGTACTTCATGCCATTCGTATGTTTTTCGCAAGTTGAAAAAGCGATTCAGGCATATAAGGCGCAAGATTATCAAACAGCTTTAACTGAATGGAATCGGCTGTTAGATCAAAACTTGAAAGGAGCAGAACTTTATTACAATATTGGAAACACGTATGCTGGCTTAAAAGACTTTCCCCATGCAATTCTCTTTTATAGAAAAGCATTGAAATGGGATCCGAATTGTAAAGCTTGTATTAAAAATTTAAAGATAGCAGAAACTGCTCTTGGGATTGAAGAAATTAATTTGCCAGAATTTATCCTATTCAGGTTTTACAAATCCATTTTATTGACATTGCAAGCCTTTCATTGGTTTATACTCTATAGTGTTTTATTGTCTTCAGCGATCCTGATATATTTTTTTAAAGATCGTTTGGCTGCATTGCAAATTGCAATCCGATACCTTGCATTGTTTTCATTTGTATTTTTAATACTAGCTATTCACCGGGATCACATTCGGAATGAAAAAAATGGATTTGTCTTAGTGAAAGAAAGTGCTTTGTATTTGTCGCCTGATCAGAATAGTGGTAAAAAAATTGATTTGAAACCCGGACAATACCTGGAAATTAAAGATCAGATTCAAGGTTGGATAAAAGTACAGACTGCAGAATTGGACTTTGGCTGGGTTGAATTAAATAATGGCGAACTTGTGCAATTATAGCAGCTCAAATTGAAAAACCAATAAAGGATAAAATGTCTTAGAGAACGTGAACGATGTTGCGATCTTCGCGGGTCTTTTTAAAAGTTACCACGCCTGCTTTAAGAGCAAACAAAGTAAAATCTTTTCCGACACCTACATTAATACCTGGATGGTATTTTGTTCCGCGCTGACGAACGATGATATTTCCAGGAATTGCTTCCTGACCACCAAATAATTTTACGCCCAAGCGCTTGCTGTTACTATCTCTACCGTTACTTGTACTACCCTCCCCTTTCTTATGTGCCATGGTTTAAGATTTTATCGAATTAAATTTGGATGGACTCAACTTGAATTTGTGTAAAAGATTGGCGATGACCATTCTTCTTTTCGTAACCTTTTCTGCGGTTCTTTTTATATACAATTACTTTATCCCCTTTTACATGATCCAACACTTTCGCAGAAATACTAGCTCCTGCTACAGTAGGCATTCCAACAGTTGTTTGATCTCCATTGATCAACATTAACACCTGGTCAAAATTTACTTGACTTCCTGTTTCAGCTTCCTGACGATGAACAAACAATTTTTGGCCTTTACTGACTTTAAATTGCTGCCCTGCTATATTAACCACTGCGATCATGACTAAGGTCTTTAAAATTGGACTGCAAAAATACTACCTTTTACGGATAAAAATGGATTTTATTGAAAAAATATACGTTTTTGGTTGGGTTTGCTGAATTCTAATATAACTTATTAAATATCAAACATTTAAATAAAATTTAGGCAAGCAATTTAGATATAAATCTGAAAATTAGACCAAATCCTGCGATCCTGAATTGGCTTCGCCTGGGTCATTCATTGGTCAAATGGGTATTCTTGATTGGGACCAATTTGCTTCTGAAATAGTTTTTACAATAAGCTTTCTGTTTTAAATCACATCCAAATTGAATTGGACTCAAATGAAACAAAGCCAGGCTTAAAATATTTTTTTTGAATTGAAATTGGCATTAGTTTATATATATAGTTTATTGGAAAACAATATTTTGCTTTTTATATAAAATTAATATTCGTAAATCATTTGCAAATAATTTCAATACAGATAACTTGTAGCAACTATTCTTAACCAATAAAACATTGCTTTTATGAGCCAGGATCCCAAACACATCAGGAATGTCGTCTTGCTGGGCCATTCGCATAGCGGAAAAACCAGCCTGATCGAAAGCATGCTTTACGAAGCCAAAGCCATTACCCGACGCGGTACCATTGATGCGGGAAATACCGTATCCGATTTTTCAGACATTGAGCAAGAACGCAAATCGAGTTTATTTAGCAAACTCATGCATGTGAGTTGGAAAGATTCTAAAATAAATATTATTGATACTCCCGGTTCAGATGATTTTGTTGGTGAAATATTATCATCCATGAAAGTAGCTGATTTGGGAATTATGACAATTAATGGTTCGCATGGAGTGGAAGTGGGTACCGAACTTATTTGGGAATATGTAGAAAAATTTCATCTGCCTGCCATGTTTGTAATCAATCAATGCGATCATGAAAAAGCAGATTTTGATACATCTCTGGAACAAGCAAAAGCCAGATTTGGAAATAAATTGATTCCATTTCAATATCCTTTAAATCAAGGAAAAAATTTTAATGCCATCATCGATGCTTTGAGGATGGTGATGTATGAATTTCCCGCCGATGGTGGCAAACCAATAAAAAAAGAAATTCCGGATTCTGAAAAAGCCAAAGCACAGGAAATGCATACTGCAATTGTAGAAGCTGCAGCAGAAAATGACGATACGCTCATGGAACATTTTTTTGAAACCGGAAATTTGGATGAATCCGAATTAGCAGATGGACTCCGAAAAGGAATCGCTCACCAAAGTTTGTTTCCGGTCTTTTGTTGTTCGGCTATTAAAAATATGGGCAGTGGCCGGATCATGGGTTTTATAAATGATGTGTGTCCATCTCCTGCAGATCGTCCGAATGCCAAATTGAAAAACGGAGAATTAAAAGTAGATGCCTCAGGACCGACCACAGTTTTCATTTATAAAACTATGAGTGAGCCGAAAGTTGGTCGCGTTTCCTATTTTAAAGTATTTTCAGGAAAAGTTAAAACCGGAGACGAATTAAATAACAATGCGAATCGTGGATACGAACGCCTCAATCAAATTTATGTGTCCAATGGCAAAAACCGGGAAGCTGTAAATGAATTGGTAGCTGGAGATTTGGGCGTTGTTGTAAAATTAAAAGACAGTCATACCAACAATACCTTAAGCGTCAAAGGGCATGATGTAGAAGTTGAACCAATTCCATTTCCTGAACCGAGAACGAGGGCAGCTATTTCAACTGAAAATAAAAATGACCTTGAAAAACTGATTAAAGCCATCCATGAATTACAAGAAGAAGATCCAACTTTAGTATTGGAACAATCCCAAAGACTTAAACAAAATTTATTACATGGTCAGGGACAGCTTCACATGGATTTATTAAAATACCGTATAGAAAAACTGCACGGCTTGCACATTGATTATTTAAAACCCAAAATACCTTATCTTGAAACAATTACAAAAGCTTCCGATACCAGTTACCGCCATAAAAAACAATCAGGAGGAGCCGGACAATTTGCAGAGGTACACATGCGGGTCGAACCTTTTCACGAAGGCATGGCTGATCCGGCTGGATTAAATGTAAGACAACGTGAAGCAGAAGATTTAAGTTGGGGTGGTAAACTTTCTTTCCTATGGTGTATTGTAGGTGGCTCTATAGATACAAAGTTTTCATCCGCAATTAAAAAAGGGGTGATGAACAAAATGATAGAAGGACCATTGACAGGATCCTATTGTACCGATATTCGAGTTTCTGTTTTTGATGGAAAAATGCACCCGGTTGACAGCAACGATATGGCTTTTCAAATTGCCGGAACCATGGCATTTAAAGAAGCATTTCATGCAGCCGGCGCACAAATTCTGGAACCCGTATATGAATTGGAAATCCTGTGCAGTGACGAAGCCATGGGAGATATTATGGGAGATTTGCAAACACGCCGCGCCATCATTCTTGGAATGGATTCAGAAGGACATTACAAAAAAATAAAAGCAAAAGTTCCACTTGCTGAAATGCACAATTATTCATCCAGTTTGCGTTCAATGACGCAGGGTAAAGCCAAATTCAGCATGCATTTTTTAGAATATGCACCGGTAACTCCGGATATTCAACAGAAATTAATTGCTGAGTATAAAGCTGTTTCTAAAGAACACGAGGATTAATTAAATTGTTATTCGATGCCAGTTTATTGGTATCTGAATTGAGGTCTGGAACATGATAGAATTTTAAAACTTGAAAGAGGAACTGTCTATGGCTTAAAATGGATCGCAAGCATTTATGGTTTGGATTCATCATCATTTAATGCGTGTCTATCTGTTATATCTTATGGATCAGTCTAGCATTTAATGTATGTAATACCTGCCAATTTATACCTTCATTGTTTCAATATGAATAAAACCACGCATAAAATATACATTTCAACCTTAGTGGGTATCAATGTGTTTGTTTTTATTTGGCTGACATACAAGGGCCTTAGTTATTACCAAACGCCCATAGTGGAGCGTTTTTTTCATGTGGATCATGCCAATCTCAAGCCCAGTGGCCCGTTTGGTCATGGCTATGGAATTTTGGGAACACTGCTGATCGCGATTGGAGTTTTTTCCTACATCGCCAGAAAAAAATATCGTTTTCTTCATGGATTGGGTCGATTAAAATATTGGTTGGAGTTTCATATTTTTCTTTGTTCATTAGGTCCGATATTGATTTTATTTCACACGGCATTCAAGTTTGGTGGAATCGTTTCAGTTAGTTTTTGGAGTATGATTGCTGTGGTCGTCAGCGGGATAATCGGACGTTTTATATACATTCAAATACCAAGGACTATTGAAGGGCGGGAATTAAGTCTGAATGAAGTCAAAGATTTGAAAGGAGATTTAAAAACAAGTTTAAAGGAAATGGACTCTTTAGATGAATCTACTTATGTAAAAATACTTGACACACTAAAACAAGACAACACAATTTCCAATGAATCGTTCTTCAAAAAATGGTGGATTAAACGCAAACAAGATTATCAAACGATTCGCAAACTAAAAGCTGCATTGAAGCAAAGCCACATTAAAAAAGAAACACAACAATCGATACTTTCCATGATAAAAAATGAGATAAGCCTTAACCATAAAATTGAACGATTGTTGACCATGCAAACGCTATTTAAATATTGGCATGTTGCACACTTACCCTTTGCTTTAATTATGGCAATTATTTTAATTATTCATGTTGCTATTACTTTAAGTTTTGGTTACCGATGGATCTTTTAATTTCTGAACTGATCCTGGAGGAACTCCTAATTTATGGCTCGGTTGCTCTTGTTTGTTTTGTTATTATTTTCTTTTATATACGTAAACAGCAAAAACAATCGAAGCATTTTGAGGCAAAAATAATTAAAGCCAAAGAAGAAGGATTGTTTGAACCGGTTTCGTTACATCCGGTCATCGATACCAATTCATGTATTAAAACCGGGGCCTGTCTGACTGCTTGTCCTGAAAAAGATATTATTGGCATTGTAAACGGAAGGGCAACGCTGGTAAATGCATCACAATGTATTGGCCACGGAGCTTGTTTTCATGCCTGTCCGGTGGAAGCCATTACCTTAAGAATCGGAACTGAAAAAAGAGGCGTTGATTTACCACACGTAAATCAAAATTTTGAAAGCAATGTACCTGGAATTTACATAGCTGGTGAACTCGGTGGTATGGGTCTGATAAAAAACAGTGTAGAACAAGGAAAAACTGCTGTAGAAAATATGGTTCAAGCCGGTTTTAATAAAAATAATCCACAATATGATTTGATAATTATTGGAGCCGGACCTGCTGGCATAGCAGCTTCCTTAAATGCAAAAAAACACAATCTAAAATTTGTAACCCTCGAACAGGATAGTTTAGGAGGTACTGTGTTTACATTTCCCCGATCTAAAATTGTTATGACCGCGCCCATGCATTTACCCCTATTTGGCAAAATACAATTACGGGATACCAGTAAATCTGAGTTGTTAGAACTTTGGACCAAGGTACTTTCAGAAAATAATATTAAAATAAAAGAGAACACCAAAGTAGAATCCATCGCTTACAAAGACGAACAATTTATCGTTACAACAAACACCGATGAACATTTCCAAACAGAAAAAATAGTATTGGCAATTGGACGAAGAGGCAGTCCTAGAAAATTAAATATCCCGGGAGAACAATTAGAGAAAGTAGCATACAGGTTGTTGGAACCAGAATATATTAATAATAAAAAAATAGTTGTGGTTGGTGGAGGAGATTCAGCAATTGAAGCTGCCCTTTCCTTGGCAGAACAAAATGAAGTATTATTATCCTACAGAGGAGATTCCTTTGGAAGAATTAAACCAAAAAATAATGAAAAAATTAAAGAAGCAATTGCTAATTCTAAAATTGATGTTCGGTTTAATTCAACCATACAATCTATCGAATTAACTCACATCTTATTAAAAACTGAAAATAACGATCGCTTAGAACAAATTGAAAATGATTTGATTTATATTTTTGCAGGCGGTGAATTGCCTACTCAATTTTTAGAAAAAGCTGGAATCCAAATAAGTAAGCGTTTTGGATATACCCTATTAAAACATTGATAATCGGGTTTTCTTTAAATCGGAACTAAGTTTAATTGATCCAATTCGTCGTTCGTTTTAACTGGTACAGCATCTAATTTTATTGCTCGGGTTGTTTATACTTTAATCTACATAGTTATAAGCCTAACTTTATTGATTATTATTATATCAATTGATCATTGGATTTATAGTAATTTTATAGGATCAGAAACACAAAACCAAATAATTGTTTTATTGAGTTTTTTAAATAAAACTTTATTTGGAAAATGAATATGATGTGCGATTAATATACTTAATAGCAATAGTTAGTTTACCTATCAGTTTGAACGCTCAATTATCACCGGGGGATTTGGCAAAAGTGCACGAACACTTAGAAGGAAATTTGAATTGTACCCAATGTCATATTTTAGGAGAAAAAGTTTCTGATGATAAATGTTTAAGCTGTCATTTGGAATTAAAAAGCAGAATCAATCAAAATAAAGGGTTTCACGCATCTGCAGCTGTAAAAGTTAAAAACTGTGCCTCTTGCCACAGCGATCACCATGGGAAAGGATTTCAAATCGTTCGATTTGATGAAAAATCTTTTGATCATAAGGCGGTTGGATACGAATTAACTGGAAAACATGCCCGGATTGATTGCAAAGCATGTCATCGTCCTGCTCATATTGTCAGTGACGGAATCCGACTAAAAAAATATACTTACCTGGGGCTTGATTCAAAATGTTTGAATTGCCATGAAGATGCTCATCAAAATACACTTTCCAAATCTTGCTCTAATTGCCATTCAACTGAAGCATTCGTTCCTGCATCTAATTTTCAACATCAAAAAACAAAATACAATTTGTTGGGAAAACATAAATCAGTTGATTGCAAACAATGTCATCCCGTAGAAACACGAAATGGAGAAAAATTTCAACGGTTCAGTGGCATTGCATTCTCAAATTGCTCAAATTGTCATACGGATGTTCATAAAAAAGAATTGGGTCTAAAATGCAATGAATGCCATACGGAAGAATCTTTTCAAAAATTTATTGGAAATGATCGATTCAACCATACTGCTACTGGATTTTTCCTGAAAGGAAAACATAAATCGCTTGATTGTTCAAAATGCCATAATACAACCCTTCCGTTTAATTTAGTTTTTCAAGACCGAAAAGGAATCAAAGAAGATCAGTGTATTACGTGTCATAAAGACATCCATGAAGGAAAATTTGGAATTGATTGTAAAGAATGCCACTCAACAGATGGCTTTCGTAAAATAAATCATCCGGATAAATTTGATCATAATTTGACGAATTACAAATTAGAAGGAAAGCATCAACAAGTTGATTGCAAATTATGTCACAAAGAAGATTTTACTAAAAACATTCCACATGAAACATGTGCATCTTGTCATAAAGATTTTCATGATGGACAGTTTTATAAAAATGGCTTGAATACCGATTGTGCAAGTTGCCATACTGTACAATCGTTTAGTATCAGTCATTATACGATCGAACAACACCAATCTGGCACATTTCCACTTACAGGAGCCCATGAGGCAACTGCTTGTTCAGCATGTCATTTGAAAGAATCTAAATGGACGTTTACAAATCTCCCTGAAAAATGTGTTGGTTGTCATCAGGATGTGCATGGAGGATATATAAATCAACAGTATGATCCCAATCAAAATTGTACTGTATGCCACCAAACAGATTCCTGGCAAAATATTCAGTTTGATCATTCCAAAACAGGCTACCAACTTAAAGGAGCTCATTCGAAACAAGCCTGTATGAATTGTCATGGTCTTACTACAAATGAAACTGGCCATCCCTATAAACATTTTAATTATAAAAAGAGTAATTGTACAGATTGTCATAACAATGTACATGGAAACCAATTTGAAATAAATGGCATAACGAATTGTGTTTCCTGCCATGGATTTGAAAATTGGAAAGCAATCTTTTTTAATCACGACTCAACTGCTTTTAAATTGGAAGGCAAGCATAAAGAGGTGTCTTGTGGAAAATGCCATAGAGAAACCTTGGTAGAAAATAAAAAAATAATTCAGTTCAAAATTGAAAAATTTGAGTGCGTAGACTGTCATCATTGATCGGATTGTTTTTTGCGGTAATCTTACTGCAAGCTCAGTCACCGCACGGTACTGACTTGAAACTCAATTGTGCCCAATGCCATTCTCCAGCATCATGGACCATGGATCCAATTTTTATGAAATTTGATCATGATTCAACTGGTTTTAAATTAAGTGGGCGTCACCAAGATATAGATTGCAAATCTTGCCATACCAGTCTTGTCTTTTCTGAACTTCATACTGCATCCTGTAATTCCTGTCATTTAGACGTGCATCAGAATTCCCTGGGCAAAGATTGCAATCGCTGTCACAATACAGCCAGTTGGATTGTCGATGAAATGACAAAAATCCACAGTGAAAATGGTTTTCCTCTTTTAGGAAAACACGCAAGCGTAGATTGCAAATCTTGTCATAGTTCAGAATCTGAATTGCGATTTGAGCGCATCGGAAACGACTGTATCAATTGCCATAAATCCGATTACAACAATACCTTGAATCCGGACCATAAAAAATCCAACTTTAGTACTGAATGTTCAAGTTGTCATGATCCGGTTTCATTTGAATGGAACACTCCCAATTTTCAACATGATTTCTTTCCATTGGTAGATGCACATGCAATTAAAGATTGTAAAAAATGTCATCAGACAAGCGATTATACATCCACTTCAGCGGAATGTTATTCCTGTCACCAAAAGAATTTTGAAAATAGTTTGAATCCAAATCACCAGGCAGCTCAACTTTCCATTAATTGCAATTTGTGTCATACCTCAAAATCCGATTGGGAACCGGCTCAATATATTGAACACGATGCGCTGCACTTTCCAATCTATAGCGGTGAACATAAAGGGAAATGGAAAAAATGCAATGACTGTCACCTGAATCCGTCAAATTACAAAGAAAATAGTTGCATAGTTTGTCACTCCAATCCGGAAGTTGATGATCAGCATAAAAGCGTTTATGGATATTTTTTTAATGACAATGCATGCTTAGCTTGCCACCCAAACGGTGATAAGGATTTTAAATTTAATCACAACAATACCTCATTTCCATTAACAGGTGCCCATCAAACCGTTGAATGCAAAGCTTGTCATATTAGCGGCTTTAAAGGAACTTCCAGCGTGTGTGCTGATTGTCATCAACTGGATTTCAATAATTCAAAAAATCCCAACCACTCGAATCTTGGATTTTCAATGGATTGTGCATCTTGTCATACAACAGCCCCTGATTGGAAACCGGCTCGATTTGATAACCATGATCAATCTTATGTACTAAAAGGTTCACATAAAATCATTGCTTCAGACTGTGCTGCTTGTCACAAAGGAGATTATAACAATACACCTAATACCTGTGCAGGATGTCATCTGGAAGACTACAACCAAACCCTTGATCCTCCACATCCCTTGCAACGAATTTCAACAGATTGTGCAACGTGCCACACAGAAAATGCTTGGGTTCCTTCAACATTTGATCACGACGGACAATACTTTCCAGTATATAGCGGAAAGCATAGAGGTGTTTGGACGGAATGCAAAGATTGTCATACAAATCCGGCAAATCCAAAAGAATACAGTTGTGTAAATTGTCATGCAAATCCGGAAACGGACAACCAGCACCAAGGAGTTCCAGGATATTGGTATAAAGATCAAGCATGTTTTGCATGTCATCCCACCGGAGATAAATCAAACCAATTTGATCATAACAATACAGCATTCCCTTTAACAGGCGCACATCTACAAACTGAATGTCGTAAATGCCATGAAAATGGATTTAAAGGAACTTCAAGTGTTTGCCTTGATTGTCACACTCCTGATTACAATAGTTCATTAAATCCAAATCATACTGCATTGGGATTTTCAACTGATTGCGCATCTTGTCACACAACACAAGCTGATTGGAAACCTGCCAGACTTGACAATCACGATTCATATTATGTTTTGGAAGCTGCTCACAAATTAGTTGCAAACGATTGTGCTGCATGCCACAAAGGCGACTACAACAATACTCCAACTACCTGTGCAGGATGTCACACAGAAGATTATAATTTAACTACGAATCCACCACATAAACTGCAACAATTTCCAACAGAATGTGCTAGTTGTCACAATCAAAATTCATGGATTCCATCTTCATTTGAACACGATGTTCAATATTTTCCAATTTATAAAGGAAAGCACAGTGGGGAATGGATGCAGTGCATGGATTGTCATAAAAATTCATCAAATTTCAAGGAGTTTCAATGTACGGGTTGCCATGTAAATCCTGAGACCGATAATCAACACCAATCAGTTCATGGATATTGGTATCAAGATCAAGCATGTTTTGCTTGCCATCCTACAGGAGATAAACAAGATCGTTTTGATCATAATGCAACTGGATTTGTTTTGACTGGAGCCCATTTGCAAGTTGATTGTAAGCAATGTCATTTAAATGGGTTTAAAGGGACCCCAACAACTTGTTCAAGTTGTCACACCAATGATTTCAATCAAAGTGTAAATCCTAACCATCGAAACCTGGGTTTTTCTATGGAGTGTGCAAGTTGTCATACAACAGCCCCTGATTGGAAACCTGCAAAAATTCAAAATCACGATCAGTACTATGTAATCACTGGCGCGCATACCTCCATTGCTATGGATTGTGCAGCTTGTCACAATGGAAATTACAACAACACACCAAATACCTGTGCGGGTTGCCATATCGAAGATTATAATAAAGTAGTTGATCCGCCGCATCAAAGCTTGCAGTTTTCAACTGAATGCGCTGCTTGCCACACACAAACAGCATGGGTTCCTTCAACTTTTGATCACGATGGTCAATACTTTCCTATAAATTCCGGAAAACATAAAGGACAATGGATGGAATGTAGAGATTGTCATATAAATCCAGGCAATATTAAAGAGTTTAGCTGTACGGTATGTCACACAAATCCAGAAACGGATACTAAACATACCAGTGTAAGCGGTTACTGGTATCAGGATCAGGCTTGTTTAGCATGTCACCCAAGTGGAAGTAGTGATGATAAATTTGATCATAACAATACACAATTTCCCTTAACAGGTGCACATCAACAAACCGATTGTAAAAAATGCCATCAAACACAAATAAAAGGAACTTCAACCGTTTGTGTGGATTGTCATCAATTGGATTTCAATCAATCAAAGAATCCAGACCATACTAAATTGGGTTTTAGTATGGACTGTGCAAGCTGTCACACAACAACTCCAGAATGGAAACCTGCACGACTTGATAATCACGATGCTTTCTTTGTACTAAATGGAGCACATAAAAGGATTGCTTCTGATTGCGCTGCATGCCACAAAGGCAATTACAACAGTACACCAAATACTTGTGCAGGGTGCCATATCGAAGATTTTAACAATACAAAAGATCCACCGCATGCCAGCTTGCAATTTTCAACAGATTGCGCCAGTTGTCATACTGAAAATGCCTGGGTACCTTCAACATTTAATCACGATGGAATGTATTTTCCTGTTTATTCAGGGAAACATAAAAACCAATGGATGGATTGTAAGGATTGCCACACCAATCCTGCTAATTTTAAAGAGTTTAATTGCATCATCTGCCATTTGAATCCTGAAACGAATGAAAAACATCTTACGGTTTCAGGTTATTTTTACAATAGTCAGGCTTGTTTTGCTTGCCATCCAACAGGTGACGGAGATGATAAATTCGATCACAACACAACTAATTTTCCATTAACTGGGGCTCATATTCCCGTTGATTGTAAAAGTTGTCATATGAATGGATTTAAAGGGACTCCCACAAACTGTGAAAATTGTCATAACCAGGATTTCAATAATTCCAAAAACCCTAACCACCTGGCTCTTGGATTTACTATGGATTGTGCTGGATGTCACACTACAAATCCGGATTGGAAACCTGCGCTTATGCCTGATCATGACAGCTATTATCCATTAACAGGGGCACACAAACAAATAGCAAATGCATGCGCTGCATGCCATCATGGCAATTATAACAACACGCCCAATACGTGTGAATCTTGCCATCAGGGAGATTACAATCAATCAAAAGATCCAAACCATTCTGCATTGGGATTGCCAATGGATTGTGCCTCTTGTCATACAACAGATCCAGATTGGATGCCCGCACTTTTTCCAGTTCATGATAATTTTTATCCGCTTACCGGAGCACATCTTGCTATCTCTTCAAATTGTGCTGCTTGCCATCATGGAACTTATATTAATACACCCAATACCTGCGATGGTTGCCATATTGCTGATTATAACAAAAGTAAAAATCCAAATCACAATCAACTCGGCTTATCGCATGATTGTGCAACTTGTCATACTACCCAAGCAGGTTGGGAACCAGCTGCAATGCCAAATCACGATGCGTATTATCCACTTACTGGTGCACATCAAAGCATTGCATCTGATTGCGCTGCCTGTCATCATGGAGATTATAACAATACACCCAATACCTGTTCAGGATGTCATACAAAAGACTACAATAATTCGACTAACCCAAGCCACAAAAATTTAAACTTATCAATGGATTGTGCACATTGCCACACAACTGCACCAGATTGGCAACCGGCACTCTTTCCAGAACACAATAGTTTTTATCAACTCAATGGGGCACATGCCCAGATTGCAAATGATTGTGCAATTTGTCACAATGGAAATTACAACAATACACCAAATACCTGTTATGGTTGCCATCAATCAGATTTCAACCAAACGACCAATCCAGATCATGAGGCGAATCAATATCCAATGGATTGTGCAAGTTGCCATACGGAGAATGCATGGATCCCTTCTACGTTTGATCATAACAGCATATATCCATTAACCGGCGCTCATGCAGCAATTGCAAATGATTGTGTCGCCTGTCACCATGGAAACTATAACAATACACCCACCACTTGCAATGGATGCCATTCAGGCGATTACAATTCTGCTTCCAATCCAAATCATATTTCTTTGGGTTTTTCCAGAACCTGTGATCAATGTCATACAACTCAAGCTGGCTGGGCTCCGGCTACCATGCCCAACCATGACAATTATTATCCATTGACCGGCGCTCATTACACCATCCGAAACAATTGTGCTGCATGCCATAATGGCAATTACAACAATACACCCAACACCTGTTATGGTTGCCATGTAGACGACTACAACCAAACGAATAATCCAGATCATCAATCTGCTCAATTTCCAACGAATTGCACCATTTGCCATACTACCAATGCATGGACACCTTCCACATTTAATCACGATGGCCAATATTTTCCAATTTATAGTGGAAAACATAAAAATAAATGGAACCTATGTGCTGATTGCCATACAAACCAAAGCAATTATTCTGTTTTTAGTTGCATTCTGTGTCACGAACACAGCAATAAAACTGAAGTGGACAATGATCATAATGGAGTGAGTGGATATTCATACAACAGTAATGCGTGTTATTCATGCCATCCACAAGGGAAAAAATAATAAATATTCTCAGAGCATTCCTGCTCATTACAGGTCTTGGCAGTGTCAATGCTCAATCTCAACATGATTTATTATCAGGTCAGATCTCCTTTGTTTCCAGTAAAAATGTTTACGTTAAATTTCCTTCAACCAAATCGATTCATATAGGAGATACGCTGTTCTTAAATATTAATAATCAAAAAGAAGCTGCTTTAATTGTTACAAATAAATCTTCGAGTTCTTGTGTTTGCACCCCTTTATCAGATATTAAATTTAGCCTGGGTCAATTAATTGTAAGTAACCGTGAACAAGTAATTTCTAAATCACCGGAAAGAGAAAAACTACATGAAGAAGGACCTGTATATAAAATTGAAGAAACAGCAGCTGTACGAAAAGATAGTACAAAAAGAAAACAAGACATTTTTAGAGGCAGAATTTCAATAGCTACTTACTCAAATTACTCTGAATCATCTCAAAAAGCTGCCTACCGATTTAATTATACATTTTCTTTAACAGGTACCCGTGTAAATAATTCCAATCTATCATTTGATTCTTATATATCATTTCGTCACCGAACAAACGAATGGTATAAAGTTCAGGAAAACATCAACAACGCATTGAAAATTTATACATTGGCACTTCAATACAGTTTTGGCAAATCTATGGATGCTTTTATTGGTAGACGTGTCAATTACAGAATTGCCAGTATGGGAGCCATTGATGGCATTCAATTTGAAAAAAGGATCAAGCATTTTGTCTTTGGCACTGTTCTCGGTTCGCGCCCCGACTTAAATGATTACAGTCTAAACTTCAAATTATTGGAATATGGTGCCTATGCAGGACACCAAATTACTAGAACAAATGGTTTCAATTTTGAAAATACAGCAGCTCTGATAAATCAAATGAGTCATGGAAATACAGATCGAAGGTTTATACATATTCAACACGTCAGTACTTTATTTAGAAATTTGAGTATTTTCGGTTCCTCTGAATTAGATATTTTTAAAAAAATAAACAACCAGGGATCAAATACGTTTCGCCTGACCAATTTATATGTTACTGCAAGATATCGTTTTTCTAAAAAGCTCAACATCTCCGGATCTTATGATGCTCGCAACAATGTGATCTATTATGAAACCTATAAAAATGACATTGACAGGTTATTAGAAGAAGAAACGAGACAAGGATTTAGGCTGCAATTGAATTACCAAATCTGGCGATTTATTTCATTGGGTTGTAGCGGGAATTTAAGAATGCAACAATCAGGAAAAAATGAATCCAAAAATTACAATGCCTATTTGAACTATTCACGCCTACCTCTATTGAATGCTGCTTTAAATTTGAATACCAGTTTTTTGCAAACCAGTTATTTGAAATCTTATGTAAGTGGTGCCAGTTTATCAAAAGACTTTCTTAAAGGACGTTTTTATAGCGAATTGTACATGAGATATATAAAGTATCAATACAACAGTTTTGAGTATGCTTTTAATCAAAAAATTGCCGGAGTAAGTCTTTCATACCGATTGAATAAAAATTCATCTTTGGCGGTTTATTCAGAAAAGACTTTTGATAATCAAAGCAATAATTTATTAATGAATGCCCGGATTATGATCCGCTTTTAAAATAATTTTCCTGTAATTAATTTATCTTTACCAGTCCGTAATATTAATTCGTATGATAAAATTATATAATAATTTAAAACCATTCATTCTATTCCTTACAGGAATTTTGATGGTGGCATGTAACTCAAAGCCAACGGTTGTAGAAGCAGTTTCAACAGAATCGACTCAAACCAGTCCTGCCAGTCCGGATAATACAGAAAGCCATAAAGTCAAAGTAGATGAAGTACTACAGACAAAAAAATATACGTATTTAAGAGTTACCGAAGGAACTTCAAATTATTGGATAGCAATCTCAAAAGCTGAAGTTGCTATTGGAGACATGTGCATTTATACAGGTGGATTGAAGATGCATGGTTTTAAGAGTACAGAATTGGATAGAATATTTGAAGAACTGCTATTGGTTTCAAACATCAGTAGAGCGGGTGACAATGGAGTTAAATCCTTGTTTGAATCTATGGTTGATAAAGAAAAAGAACCAACTCCTACCTCAAATCAAAAAATTAAAGAAGTTAAAGGAGCTATTAAAATTTCTGACTTATTGGCAAATCCTAAAAAGTATGAAGGAAAAGAAATTATAGTTACAGGACGATGCACAAAAATCAACCATCAAATTATGGGAAGGAATTGGATCCACATTGAAGACGGTTCAGGAAAAAATCAAGAACTTACTATTACTACGCAAGATGTACTTCAACTTGGTGAAGTAGGAGTTTTTGAAGGAACGATTTTCTTAGACAAAGATTTTGGAGCAGGTTACCGTTATGAAATCATCATGGAAAATGCAAAATTAAAATAAACGAATTTGGCTTTTATAATTTCAATATTTTCCGGTTTCTAAAATAAGCTAAAATACTTATTAAGATAAGAATACTTACGGTATAATACACAAATGTTGGAATCGGTACAGGATCTCCAGCAGCATAAGAATGCAATCCTGATAAATAATAATTTACTCCCAAATAGGTCATCAATACTGAAGCAAAGCCAAATAAAGTGGCTGTATTAAAAGCATATTTACTTTGTAATCCGGGTATTAATCGCATATGAAGAATAAAAGAATAAACAAGAATTGACACTAAAGCCCAGGTTTCTTTTGCATCCCATCCCCAATAGCGTCCCCAGGATTCATTGGCCCAAACTCCACCTAAATAGGTTCCAATGCTTAACATAATCAAACCACCAATAATGGTCATTTCACTGGTGTAGCTTAATTCGATAATAATCCGCTCCATCCGGTGTTGATTTTGATTGGTAGCAAAAATCATTAAAATTAAATTCAAGGCTCCGATAATAGCACCAAGCACTAAAAATCCATAACTACCCGCTTCTAATGAAACATGGATCGTCAACCAATATGATTTTAAAACTGGAACAAGGGGAGTGATTTCAGGATCCAGCCAACTTAAATGCGCAACCATTAAAACAACGGAAGCCAAAATGCAACAAGCTGCCAAACCACCCAAGGTCTTTCTTGCAAATAACAAACCAGCCAACATGGTTGTCCATCCAATGTAAATCATAGATTCATACCCGTTACTCCAGGGAGCCCTTCCTGAAACATACCAGCGCAATACCAATCCAGCTGTTTGCAATACAAAACACCCTATCAGGACAACTAAACCTATTTTGAAAAATTTCTTTAATTGCAATCGAGGATTAAATATTGAAGTAAATAAAAGTGTCAATAAATAAAGACCCAGCAAACCATAGAAAGAACCAAGGCGGTTAAAAATGTCAAGTTGGTTTAAAATAATTTCGGCCTTAATTTTGGTATCAGAAGGATAAACAGCCTCTCCGACTTTTTTCTGATACTGCTTTAATTCATTTAATAATAAATTCAAATCACCCCAGTTATTGGTCACGACAGCTTCTTTTACGGAAGCCGTATAGGTATCAAAAAACTTCTGTGGAAAATGATCTGATGAATTTTCATCCATATGGTTGTGTCCTTCAACTGGAGCTGCCCAGTGGTTATTTTTATCACCTTTAACTGGAAATAAACGCAAGAAACTACCTGTAAAAACCATATTGACAATATTCACTCTTTCATCGAGTTTGATGATTTCCTTTTCAAAAACTCCACGATCCACAGGTTTTAGATTGTATGCATTCCTAACTTCGTTTTTAATTTTGTAAACGCCATCTGAATCAAACAAGTCTTCATAAGAAATACGTTCTTGAGAATTGAACAGCTGAGAAATTTTTTCATGCTTTCCCACTTTTATTATTTGAAACTTTTGCCAAATTTCCGGATAACAAGTCATGCTAATAAAAACTTGATTTGCATCCAAACCATAGAGTTCATCTTTTCGGGAAAGCTTACGAATAACTTCCCTTGCAAGGGTATTCATGGGTTTCATCCTTCCATTCTGATCTTGAACAATGAGTTCACCAAAATACCGGGCATGATCTGCATCTATTTTTGGAAGCGGGGTACTTGATTGCGCATGGCTTACAAATTCAAAAAGTAGCATACAGCATATCATAAGAAAGTTCCGATTGGCAACCCGCAGGTTTTGAATGGATTCTTTCAACCAATGAAACCGGGTATTTTTAGAAAACAAAGTTGCCACTAATCCCAAGGTTAATAGAATATACCCTATATAACTAATCCACGTGCCCCAGAAATCATGGTTAACACTTAAGTAAGTACCCAATTCATCCTTATCAAAGGAAGATTGGAAAAACCGATATCCGTCATGATCTAAAATGTGATTCATGTAAATGCGGATATTTTCATGCCGATTTAAACGCTGATCATTTAAAGTAACTTCGCTTGCATAAGAACTGGCGCTATTTGTTCCTGGATACCTGTCCATTATAAAATCATTCAACTTAATTGAGAAAGGCAAGTCAACAATTTTTGCACCATAGCTGAAACTAAGGGGCAATTTACCAATGACAACATTTCTTGGATTCCCCTCTTCTCCTGGCCCCCCGCTTATAGGAAATTGCTGCTCCTCTCCGTCCACGGAAACTTTTAATTCAAGCGCTGCCAGACTTGTACTGCTCATTTTCCGCTCGCTAGATTCCAGTTTCACAAGCGCTGCTGGTTTAAAATCTGCAATTACAAAATTGAAACTGCGACTTGAATAGAGTGTCCTTAATTTCAAATTGCTCAAACTACCAGAAGGAATGGAATCGCTTTGCTGGGTAGCCATGGTCAAAGCTGTTAAGTCATGCTTCGATTTGAAAACCAACGAATCATTTGAATAATAAATTTGAACATCTTCATCGTCTTCAGGCAATCCAAAATTAAATTTGATTGCAGGCAAACTAAGCTTATTTTGGTTTTTTAAAATATATTCTTCGCGTCCCATTTCACCACCAACTACTATTTTTAAACAGGCCTCTCCGTTGGCATCTGATATCAAGGATTCCTTTGGATTTGGAATAAAGTCTACAAGAGCTATGTCCACTTTATGGGGACCAATTATTAGGGATCGATTGTAATGGTTTTCCCCCAGACTCGCAAACAATACTTTATCATCAATCCGATATTCTTTGTCATCTATTCGAGCCTGAATCTGTAAATAAGTATCAGAAGTCATAAACTTAGAAGAAGACTCCCCTTCGCGAATGTGCATCATCCCTTCAAAACTGAAATATCGAGTATGCATTGCTCCTAATAAAATCACCAGAATGGATAAGTGAAAACAGATTAAGCTGTATTTTTTCAATGCAAACATTTTGAATTTAAAAATATTTACAAGAATGGAAATACCAAAAAGCGCAAGAAGTAATTCAAACCAACGTGCTTTAAAAATCACCTTTTGAGCAGCACTTGTCCCAAAATCATTTTCTATAAATGTTGCGACTGCAATGGCTACTGCGAATAAAAGCGTATAAATTCCTGCTGAACGCGTATTAAATAAGGACGAAATTATTTTGATTAAGCGATCCATAAGTGATTCAATAATTGATCACTAAAAATACAAAATCTATCGCAAACGATTAAAAATTCCAATCAACTATTTAAGAGCAAAATCCGCCTTTAATACAAAACTGGAAAAGTCTAAATTAAAAATCTACCTTATGTTTAGGTAACTGATCTTTTAATTAAAACTGTACGTACAATTGTTCTAAAAACCTTCTTTGGCAAATTCGTTGAACGTCATTAGAAATAAATCCAGAACCTTGCCTACATTTTAATAAAACGACCTGTACTGATAATTTCATCCTTTGTACTGAGTTGAAAAAAGTAAAATCCAGGAATAGGAATGTGCAAGAGCTCTTCCAATTGTCAGTTTTGTAAATGTACAACGCGTTGCAAAAATAAACTGCCATCCAAATGATACATGCTTAAGTTCACCTTTTCAAATGGAATAGACCCAACACGTATTGACACTTCATCCATGCCGGGTTTAGATATGACTTCAAAATTCAGAGCGTCCTTTAAAGAAGTATTGGTTGAACTGATCGCAGAAATTTCAATTTCTAGAGGAAAGGAATTGCCATTGGCATCGATCACCATGTTTGTGATGCTTTGATTACCTGTAATAAATGCATTTCGCAACATGCCATCTGCCTTTGCTGTAATTTGACAACTTATTTTTGGAAACTGGTGTTCGAATTTAGGGTTGGATAAGTTTAACCAAATCCATTGAATGTCATCAGAATACCTATGCGAACCAAAGTATGAATTTAAATTGGAGTAAAAGGTATCAATCTGTATCAAGTCGGGATCAAAGTTAAAATTACCTTGCAAGCCAAATAAATTCAAACTGTCGGACAATTCAAATTCAACCAGATAGTTTTGACCTTTAATCAAATTTTGGTTTTTTGTTTTCCAATAAAAAGGGACCCCTGCAATTTGACTGATTGGGTTAATCAACTGTATATAAGGGTATTTAGTTTCTCTGTTAATATCACCTCGTTGACAAAAGCCTATATTTGGAATTGATTTTTGATTTAATTCGTAACTTATTTCATTTCCTAATACAAGCCCTGAATCATTGATAAATTTTAAAAGGGGTTTGGATATACAATCGTCTTTATCAATTTTTCCTAAGAAATAATCATAGGTTTTATTAAGATCCAGCAAATTAATTTCTCCATCGCAATTGGTATCTGCACTTAAATAATTCATTCCCGATGAATATTTACTGGTATTGATGATGATTCGGGATGCTTCTATTAGATCCACAGTTGAAATGAACCAATAATTAAACGGAAGATCCACAGCATTTAAAACAATGGATTTGAGTCTATTGATGTTAGAAATAGATGCTCTAAAATCTAAAGGATCCGAATTGCTAATTAAAGTAGTAGGATGAATGATGGTATCTTGAGTTCGTATGCCTAATTGAAGTTTATCCAGTTCTTCCGCATAATTATAATCTCCTTGTAACTTACACAGAACTTTGTAGTTAGAAATCGAAACCGGTAAACAATATGAACTGCATTCACTAACATTACCTGCATCATCGTGCGCATAAATTGTAATAAAGTTATTTGAGGTATCAAGTCCTATTGAAAGAATAAATGATTCAATCCATTCCAATTTACCCTCCTTGTCAAATGTTATTTTAACATACTTCGAACAATTATCAACGGTATAATTTACAAACTCCCATGCATAAACTTGCTCATTACCACACCATCCCAACATCAAGGTATCAATTTTCTTACAAATTAAAACCGGTGGCTCAATATCCGGAAAACAATCCTGCGCATGCAAAGTAGGGAAGTTGAAATTGCTAAAAACAAAAATCAAGTTTAAAATAATACGTGTATCACACACAAGCCTTAAATAAGCAAAAAAGGATGAGATGGAACTTAAGGTTTTCATAGAGCGGGCAGGTTTGGATATTAAAGATACAAAATAAACAATCGACCTGAAAAAAATTTGTCTTGCCGACAATAAAGAGCAAATTACTACGAATTGTTTCGTAATTCAATAATTAGCATTAATTTGCTGCCGAAATCTGGGTTTTAGCTGAATATTTGCATGATTGGTCTAATTGTTTAGCGAAAGTACCCGGGAACACTATTTTTGATTTAAATTTAGAATACATGATACGTTTCCATTATTTATTAATTGCCTTTTTGTTTGAAATGACAACTTTGTCTGCACAAACCAAAATAAATGCAGCGACCTTTGGTTCATTAGAAGCCCGGGCTCTGGGTCCGGGAACTATGAGTGGACGAATCACTGCAATAGAAGGAGTGAACAACGAACCGCGCACCTTATATATAGGAACAGCCGGTGGAGGCGTGTGGAAATCAACCAATGCAGCTGCCTCATTCAAACCAATTTTCGATAAATATTGTCAATCAATAGGTGCAATCGCCATTGATCAGTCAAACCCTTCAACCATTTATGTAGGTACCGGAGAAAGCAATATGCGCAACTCCGTATCTATAGGCGTAGGAATTTACAAATCAAGCGATGCCGGAGAAAATTGGACAAAGATTGGATTGGATAGCACTGAACATATTTCTAAAATTATCATTGACCCGAAAAACTCAAACATCATCTATGTGGCAGCTCCCGGTGCCTTGTGGTCTGACAGCCCGCATCGTGGTCTATACAAATCAATAGATGCAGGAAAAACATGGACTAAAATATTATACATCGATCAAAAAACCGGCTGTGCAGATATAGCTATTCATCCAAGTCAAACGAACATTTTGTATGCAACTACCTGGGAATTTAGACGCAAAGCTTTCACTTTTGAATCTGGCGGCAAAGGATCTGCTCTTTATAAAAGCGAAGACGGAGGATTAAATTGGCGTAAAATTACGAAAGGATTGCCTGAAGGAGATTTTGGCAGGGTTGCTATTGCTTTGGCACCCAGTGCACCTGAAAATTTATTAGCAATTGTAGAATCCAATAATACAGGATTATACATTTCTTCTGATCATGGAGAATCCTGGAAATCACAAAGTGCGACTGTCAATGTGGTTTCTCGCCCTTTCTATTTTTCAACTTTAGTTATAGATCCAAAAGACAACAAACGGGTGTATCGTCCGGCTTTTCAGTTTTCTTATTCAGATGATGGAGGCTATTCTTTTAACGATGCAAGTTATGATGGTGGTTGGGTTCACAGCGATCATCATGCTTTGTGGATCAACCCTCAAAATACAAACAACATGTATTTGGGGACCGACGGAGGTGTTTATATCAGCAACGATCGGGGGGCTACCTGGATTTTCTGTCACAACCTCCCCGTAGGTCAATTTTACCATGTGGCCATTGATAACGAAAATCCGTTTCGCATTTACGGCGGACTGCAAGACAATGGTTCGTGGGTAGGGCCAAGTGCAAATCCAGGAGGTATCGGAAATGGAGATTGGAAAACCGTATACTGGGGTGATGGATTTTGGACCGTTCCGGATCCTACGGATCCAAACATCGTATATGCTGAAAGTCAGGGTGGAAATTCTGCACGCATTGATTTGCGTACATTTAAATCGTATAATATTAAACCGCAGCAAACAGCTTCACAAGAAAAATTGCGTTGGAATTGGAATAGCCCAATAGTTTGTGGTGCAAAAAATAAAAAAAACCTCTACGTCGCAGCTCAATATATTTTCAAATCTACAGACCAAGGCAGAAATTGGTCTGTCATCTCACCAGACCTCACGACCAATGATAAGAAAAAACAACAACAAGAAAACAGCGGTGGTCTAAGTGCAGATAACACCAGTGCAGAAAATCATTGTACAGTATTTACAATTGCTGAGTCTCCTTTAAATGAACAACTCATTTGGGCAGGGACAGATGACGGAAATCTACAACTGACTCTTGATGGTGGTAAAACATGGAAAAACCTATCCTCCAATTACATCGCTTGTGGAATTCCACCACAAACCTGGATCAGCAGCATTGAAGCTTCCGGATTTGATCAAAATACAGTTTATGTAACTTTGGACAATCACACATATGGCGATCATCAAACGTATTTAATCAAATCAATCGATATGGGTAAAACATTTACCCGTATTCAGAGTAAAGAGTTTACAGGATTTGCTCATAAAATCAAAGAAGATCTTGTAAATAAAAATGTTTTGTTTTTGGGCACCGAAATGGGATTATTTGCAAGTTTGGATGGAGGTGTGGAATGGTTTCGAATGAAAAACAACATTCCGGAATATGCATTAACACGGGATATCCAAATTCATCCTCGCGAGCATTCTTTAGTGGTTGGAACCCATGGCAGAGGAATTTATGTAATTGATGATATCTCTGTGATTCGAAACATGAGCAAAAGCATTGCAGAAAAAAATGTGGTCTTGTTTGATACTAAAGAAATGGAATTGACAACCGGAAAATATGGAGGCGGGTCTCCATTTAGTGGTGGATGGGTTGCAGGAAATCCAGATGATATTAAACCCTTTCAATATTATTTGAAAGACCGGGTAATGAATGGTGAAGTTAAAATGGAAGTTTTGGATATGGAAGGCAAACTCATTCAATCCCTCAATACAACCAAACGAAAAGGTATTAACAAGGTGTACTGGAATCAACGCATGAAACCAGCCAAAGTAGCAGAAGGTGGAACTAAATTAGATTTTGGTGCATTTGGAGCTCCAAAAGTATTGCCCGGAAATTATCAACTTAAATTGATCGTAGGCAATCAAACTTTTATGGATACCTTTCAATTAATTCATCAGGATAAAGAAAATTACACGCTTGCAGATCGCAAATTGCAATATGATGTTTGCATGAAATATTATTACATGCATGAAGAACTTGCACGTACTGTTGAATCGATTTCCAATCAACAAAAAGAAATTCGCGAGTTGAAAGACAAAATGAAAAACAAAAAAAATGTACTGCTTGCACAACGTTATCTTGACTCTTTAGAAAATTTACGAAGTAATTTATTAGCCACAAAACAAAAATCAATTTTTGCTGACGAAGAAAAATTACGTGAACGAATTTCAGATGCCTATGCCAGTGTAGTCGGCGAAGAACAAAGGCCTTCCAATTTAGTAATTGACAGAATTCAAACTTTACAAACAGAGGTCAATAAATCTGAAACAGATTTTAAATCCATCCAAAATCAGTTTCATTCCAAATATGAAAAAGCAGTAAAACAGGAAAAACTTTCGAGAAGTATGAAACCGTAGAGGAAGGCTAGAGGCTAAAGGCTAAAGGCTAAAGGCTAAAAAAATGCTGCAATCTTGTAATTGTTCAATGCTGCAATTGGAATCAAACTTAAAGTTTGGACAATTGTCCACAGGCTAGAGGCTAAAGCTTAGAAGTAATATCTTCTATTCTATCAACCCTTTCAATTCTTAATTTTTAATTCTTAATTCTTAATTGAATCATCCTTGTCTCACCAACACATTCACTTCATTCTGCATCACTTCAATAAATCCTTTGCTGATTGGAAAGTCGTGTTTTTGTCCAGAGGTATCGGTAAGTTGTACGCTGCCTTTTGTTAAAGAAGATACGATTGGAGCATGTCGATCCAATACTTCAAATTGGCCATGACTACCGGGTACGATGATTGCTTTTGCTTCTCCTTCGTACAATGTTTTTTCCGGTGTAAGTATATAAACTTTCATTCCGATTAATTGGAAGCTTCAGCTAATAATTTCTTTCCTTTTGCTATCGCATCATCTATAGTTCCAACCAAATTGAATGCAGCTTCAGGATATTCATCCACTTCACCATCCATAATCATATTAAATCCTCTGATCGTTTCATCAATTGGAACAAACACTCCTTTGATACCGGTAAATTGTTCAGCTACGTGGAAAGGTTGTGATAAAAATCTTTGAACACGACGTGCCCGGTGAACCACTAATTTATCTTCTTCAGACAACTCTTCCATACCCAAAATGGCTATAATGTCCAGCAATTCATTGTATCGTTGCAAAATTCCTTTTACACGTTGTGCGGTATTGTAATGATGTTCGCCGATAACCAGAGGATCCAAAATTCTTGAAGTTGAATCCAATGGATCCACCGCAGGATAAATACCCAATGAAGCAATTTTACGACTTAATACCGTAGTAGCATCCAAGTGCGCAAATGTAGTTGCCGGTGCCGGATCCGTTAAGTCATCCGCTGGCACGTAAACTGCTTGCACTGAAGTAATAGATCCTCTTTTGGTAGAAGTGATCCGCTCTTGCATTAAACCCATTTCCGACGCCAAGGTTGGTTGATATCCAACCGCTGATGGCATACGACCTAATAAAGCCGATACCTCAGAACCTGCTTGCGTAAAACGGAAAATATTATCGATAAAGAATAAAATATCCTTTCCTCCGGCAGGATCATTTAAATCCCCGTCACGGAAATATTCTGCAACTGTTAATCCTGAAAGTGCAACACGGGCACGGGCACCTGGGGGTTCATTCATCTGACCAAAAATAAACGTGGCTTTTGAATCCTTTAAGCCTTCCATATTTACTTTACTCAAATCCCATCCGCCACTTTCCATGCTGTGGATGAAATCATCGCCGTATTTAATAATTCCGGCTTCAATCATCTCGCGCAACAAATCATTTCCTTCGCGAGTACGCTCTCCAACTCCGGCAAATACTGACAAACCACCATATCCTTTCGCAATGTTATTAATCAATTCTTGAATCAATACGGTTTTACCTACACCAGCTCCACCAAATAAACCAATTTTACCACCTTTTGAATAAGGCTCAATCAAATCAATAACCTTGATTCCAGTAAATAAAACTTCAGTCTCAGTAGACAAATCTTCGTAGGTCGGTGGTTTTTTATGAATAGAATATTTATGCGCTTTGGAAACGTCCCCCAATCCATCAATAGCCTGACCAACCACATTAAACAAACGACCTTTTATGTCTTCTCCAACTGGCATGGAAATGGTCTCCTTTAAATCCAAAACCTCAGCACCTCGGGTCAAACCATCGGTTGAATCCATTGCAACAGCACGTACGCTGTCTTCACCTAAATGTTGCTGTACTTCCAGAATGAGATCATCCTTTCCTGGACGCTTGATACACAAGGCGTTATAAATTTCTGGAAGTTGTGAGCCTTCCCCGGAAAAACTAACATCCACAACAGGACCAATGATTTGAGATACGCGACCTATGTTTGCCATATGATTTATTGAATATATGTTTTAAAAAGACGCGCAAATATATATACATCCGAGGCGATTCACCAAACTATTGACAATCCTTTGACACATTCCAACTTAAATATCGAACCATTTGAAAATCAAGAATTTAAGCTTCCAAACAGCTTGTTAAGTCGATTAATGCAGGGAATAAATCGGGAAGATTTGTCAAAAACCATTGAAGATCTCCTAAAATCCTATCTACTCACCAAAGGTGCTTCGTATATCTCTTTTGAAAATGCCCCCGAATCAGAGCTTTCAACACAATGGCAATCAGCTCCCTTACATCATTTTTTGAAAGCAGCCGTTCAATTAAAAGAAACGGATCTGTTTATTGAATGGACTTATTTTCTCAAGAAAAAATCAATATCCTTTCCTCTAAATATACTGATTCCATTGATGGAATGGGCTCGCAATGATTTAAACTTTGCCAAACAAATTGTGCCTTTTTTAGGTCCGCTAGGTCAGCAACTGGCAGCTCAATTTCCCGAATTTCATATTTTATCAGAACGCCATCATGAAAACCCCTTGCAATTTTCAAAATCAGACCAGAGGATCTTTGCTTTTGAAAGATTTCGGGATAAAAAACCAGATGCAGCTTTCAATTATTTTATGCAAATCCACCAGGAACTCAAAGATGTTGAAAAAATAAAGTATTTGCGCATTTTGCAAGTACGTTTAATTCAAGATGAATGGAATGCGCTGCAAATTCTTTTAAACCCCAAAAAAATTCTATTGCATCAGGAATTAATGTATATAAAATTAAAGACTGACGTATCTGCTTTCAACAATCAACAAGTACAATTTCAATACTATTTATCGGAAAACAGTTTAGATGCTTATTATTTAAAAATTAGTTCTTCAATCGAACAGGCGATTCGCTTAAGTCCCTTGCGTTTTTTGATTAATGATGCAATGTGTCAAACTTATTTTAAGTGGATTCAGGAAAAAGAATTCATTCCTGCATTATTAAGGGCGATTGATGAGCAAAACTTCTCAGTTCTGGCTATAGCTTGCTTTGAATTTTTACTTAAGCATCAAGCATTGCATGAAGGCCTTCCTTTGGATAATTTATCACATACAATGGATCACGCTTCATTCAATCGCTGTTGCATTAAATGGATTGAAACAGATCAGGACGCAATTGACCTGGAGGCATTTTTAATGTTTATCCGATCTGAAAAACTATTTTGGACGGACGATTTACTATTAAAAATTATCGCTTTGCGAACCAGCAAAGCACTTCAACGCAAATATGATTTTAGTGTATTTTGGCAATTGTTACCCTACAAAATCAATCCCTTTTCCGAACAAATTCCCCAAATACCAGATGAATGCAGGATTTATTTTAATTCACTCATCCATTTTGAATCTATTTTACAATTCAGAAAAGGAATTCGAAAATAAAAACAAACAGAACTCCAGTTATTTTTCAAAACGGTAATACAAACTACAGGAATGTTCTTTTGAAAAATAGTTTTTTGCTGCAGTTTGTATATTGGATTTTGTTAAGTTCAAATAATTTTCAAGCTCCGTATGAATTAACTCCGGATTACCCAACCATTCTGCATAAGATAAATTCAGGGCTTGATTGATAGCGCCCATTTGCGAAAACAAATACGCTGATTCATTTTTATTCATATACTTCTCCCAGGTGCGATCGTCAAGTTCTTTGGTTTGGATCTCTTCAAGGATGTTCCAAAATACTGCCTCTGCTTCTTCAATCGAATGTCCCGGATTCAACTTCCCTTCAACCAAAATTAAACCGGGATCAGTTGTTGCAGTGATGTAACAGTCAATTCCCGAACAAATCATCAATTCCTTTCGCAATTTTTTATACAACAGCGATGATTTTCCTTCAGACAAAATATCGGTCATAAAATCTACTGCATAAAAATCAGGATCCATCCGACCGCAATATGGAAATGCCAGATAAAATCCTTCCTCAGGCATTTCTTTCATGATTGTTTTTGTCCGATGTGCCAGAATTTTTTCTTCAGCAGGATAGTAACGGCTGAGCGAAATTCCGGCATTAATTTTTCCAAAATAGGTTTGGATCATTTTTTTTGTTTCATCCACATTAAAATTCCCATGGATTACTAAAACTGCATTGGAGGGAGTATAAAATGTATGATAAAACTGCTCCGCATCTTCCAATTTTAAATTTTTTAATTGTTGCTGATCGAATCCAATTACCGGCCAACGATAGGGATGTGTTTTATAAGCCATTTGCATCAGAATGTGGTTAAAATCACCGTACGGATTGTTGAGATACATTTCGCTAAATTCTTCAATCACAACCCGCTGTTGTGTTTTAAAATCTTTTTGACTTACATGAAATCCACTGATGCGATTGGACTCAAGCGCCAGTAATAATTCTAATTGATTGGAAGGCGCAACAGAATAATATTGGGTCGTATCGGTTGTAGTAAAAGCATTGCATTCACCACCTGCATTTTGGAGAATGGAATCAAAATCAATTCCCGGTCCATTATTTGAAAACATCAAATGTTCAAACAAATGGGCGATTCCTGTTTTCGTATCTTGTTCGTCACGTGAACCCACTTTATACAACACACAAACCGCAACCAAAGCAGTAGACGGATCCGGTTGCAATAAGACCGTCAGCCCATTGTCCAAATGATGTTTTTGAAAATGGGGAATTAAAGGATTGATTGAAGAATTCAGATTCAGGATTTATTAATTGGATCAAGCGAACCAACCATGTGTTCAGGGACAACCCACTGATCAAATTCTTTTTCTGTAAGGTATCCAAGTTTTAAAGCAACTTGTTTAAGAGTCAAACCCTCTTTGTGAGCCGTTTGAGCAATTTCAGCAGCTTTATAATAGCCAATTTTTGTATTCAAAGCAGTTACGAGCATTAAAGAGTTATCCAGATTTTTCTTAATGTTTTCAGGAATTGCACGAATTCCAGTAGCACATTTATCATTAAAGGAAACACAAACATCGCCAATCAGTTTTGCAGAATGTAAAAAATTAGCGATCATAAGTGGTTTAAAGACATTGAGTTCAAAATGACCGTTGGAGCCCCCAATGTTTATAGCAACATCATTGCCCATGACTTGTGCTGCTACCATGGTCATGGCTTCACATTGGGTAGGATTTACTTTTCCCGGCATAATTGACGAACCTGGTTCATTGTCCGGAATAAAAATTTCACCGATTCCGCAACGTGGGCCGGAAGCTAAAAGACGGATGTCGTTGGCAATTTTCATCAAACTAACTGCCACGGTTTTTAAAGTGCCATGAGCGGCAACGACGGCATCGTGAGCAGCCAGCGCTTCAAATTTATTTTCTGCAGTGACGAAGGGGCATCCGGTTAACTGAGCAATGTGCTTGGCAACATTTACAGCATAGCCTGGGGGTGTATTGATGCCGGTTCCAACAGCAGTTCCTCCTAATGCCAATTCGGAAAGATGATTGAGTGAAAAACGGATGGCACGCAAGCCATGATCCAATTGGGATACGTAGCCAGAAAATTCCTGTCCAAGCGTAAGTGGAGTCGCATCCATTAAATGCGTCCTTCCAATTTTAACTATCCGATAATTTTCTTTTGCTTTCTGATCCAGTGTATCTCTTAATTTCTCAATTCCTGGAATGGTACATTCAAGCATTATTTTATATGCAGCAATGTGCATGGCCGTTGGAAACGTATCGTTGGATGATTGGGATTTATTTACATCGTCATTTGGATTGAGGACTTTTTTTTCATCCAATAAATTACCACCCTGCAAAACATGTGCCCTGTTGGCAATAACTTCATTGACATTCATATTGGATTGGGTACCAGAACCGGTTTGCCAAACCACTAATGGGAATTGATCATCCAATCTGCCCTCCAAAATTTCATCACATACTTGGGCGATTAAGTTGCATTTATCCTCCGGCAAAACACCTGCATCGCGATTGGTCAGTGCAGCTGCTTTTTTCAAATAAGCAAACGCCCTGATTATTTCAATAGGCATTTGATCGGTTTCCCTGGCAATTTTAAAATTATCAATCGATCGTTGTGTTTGTGCCCCCCAATACACATGAGCCGGCACTTCTACAATGCCCATGGTGTCTTTCTCCTTCCTAAATTGCATATAAAAATTATTGAAATGCAAAGATAGTATAAATGAGAAGTATAGCCGTTTGTGTACTTACCAATTTCCAATTTTTCGAATTGGTGTTTTGGCTAGACATTCTCAGCAACCATAAATTTTACTAATTAAAGTACAATAATCGTATACTTTGTCTTTGTACCTTCAAGACATGCATAATAAATGCCCTCAACCAGTTGAGTAATATCAACCGAATAATCAGTTGTTAAAATAGTTTCTAAACATAAAATCCCTATCGAATTATAAATAGAAACTTTACATCCAACCATTGATGTTGCAGATTGAATAAAAAATTTATCTTCAGCTGGATTTGGAAACAAATAAATTCGATCCTTATTTATAATAGATACTTGTGTACTTAATTTGCTGCCACTCAATTTAAATCCATCCAATGCAGCCATCATGCGAATGGACTGCTGTGCAGTTATCGGATCATTGTACAGTTTATACAATAAACGAACCGAATCACGCCTTCTTGATTGAATATCCAATTTAAAAAATGAAGAAGGGTTAAATTGACCATCGAGTCTTTCAGGTACCGATTCCAAAAAATAGCTGGTATCCGGAAAAACTAAATACAGTTCTTTGCTTGAATTGTTTCCACCATAAGCCCAGGCAGAATATTCAAGTTCTATTTGATCAAAATGTTGAAGATCCATCCAGGGTGAATACAAATACGAAGTGTCTATAAAACGGTAAAAACTCTCGTCTTTGTCAAAATTGTCGGTGTACAAACATTTAGTACCCAAATCACCGGAAATATCTTTTGATGGAAAATTACTGGAAGGTATTGGAATTTCTGAAAAATCACCCCGCTTCCAACGCACATTTAAATCAGATCCCACATGTTGCCAATCAAAATCCATTACAAAATCATCTTCGTACCCGGCTTCTAATACAATGCGAATATTGGTATCCTTTTGAAAAAAAATGGATGGAATCCAATCTTGTTGATACGCCCATTTTCCTGCATACAAACTCCATGTTTGTTCATAAATGTTTTTAAAAATCACATAACCAGAATCATTGCTGCTTAATTCGTACTCATAATCAGGATTGGTCAAAAGTACTTTACCATTTGCAATGGGCTTCATGTGCTCTTTATTAACGAGCTGTATTTGCAATTGGTGTTTTGGCAATTCCAGCAATGCAATGTCCAATTGCAAAATTTGATTTCGTTGAAGCAAGACACGAACTGTTTTTTCGAAATACCCCTTATAATACACACGCACTGTTGCGCTATCCGCTTCTGGAAAACCCGTTTTTAATTCACCTTTTAAATTTGAACGCGCCTCCTGACTTCTGCCGTTTTGTTCAATGGTCACTGTAGCATTGTAAATCGGTTCCAATGAAATGGAATCTACAATTTTTGCATGCAAATAGGCAGGTTGATTGGAATCATATTTCAATACATACATCCCGTTTTCAATATCGGATGCAATGCAAATACCTGAATTAAAAAATGGATAAACACTCCAACATCCACGAAATCCTGCTTTATTCTTTTGAAGGGTATCTGTATCATAATAAGCTACTTCCAATAAATTGAATGGATCTTTTGTATCCAAAATGCGCACTCCTTCTGAGTAATATGCAACATATAGTTTATCGCCTTTATGAAAAACATTGTGTGGAACTAAAAATCTTGATTGATCTCCGCCTATTTTAAATTCATCTGTTTTACGAATATATGTTGGATCAGAAACATCCCAGGCTTCAACCGCAGCTCCTGATGTTTCATCTGTTGTATATAAAATCGGGCGGTCTTTTTCTATCCAAACGGAATGTGTAAAATGTCCCGAACTTTCATGCTCACCAATTCGTTTTGGATTTTTCCGGTCCTTTAGGTCCCAAATACTAAAAATACCATTGTATATAGCCGCAGCATACAAGGTATCGCGATATACATGCACCTCGTGCATGTACTCAAATCGTTCAGAAACGATCCATTCCGGTTGCATGGGATTTTGATTGGGATCCAAAATGATAAATCCCCCAACACCTGCCGAACCTGCCAGATAGATATAATTTTTATCATCAATATAAAGGGTATGAGATGCAGAAAGCTGGATGCTATCGCCTGCAGCATTGAAACAGGTTTTTACAAATGCGTGCTCTAAGCTGTTCATATCTATAATCAAAAGACCATCCCCAGATTCCGATACGATGTAAGCAAAATCTCCTGCTGTTTTTAATTCTCTCCAAATCGAAGCCGTGCAGGGGATAAATTTCAGAAGCAACGGATTCGTTGGATCCAATAAAGAATAGATTCGGACTCCCTCACTGGTACCCAATAAAGCATATTCATGGCTATTGGAATCGGTATATCCCCAAATGCTACTGGCCGATTCTGGAATTTGAACTTGCGCCAATAATTCGATATGGTATGCAGCTTGAGCATATAAATAACTGTTAAACAGATATATTACATATAATAAAATAAATTTATATTTATAATGCTTCATTTAGTTTAAAAATAATAAATCAAAGTCAACGAAATCGAAAATTAGAACGTTTTATAGAGGATATTATTAAATTTTAACACCTGTGCTACCCTTATTTGTCTAATTTTGTAACTTCCAAAAATAATGGATCATGCGTTATCTAGCTTTTATAGTGTGTTTTGTATTTATTTCAATAACTGGCTATACTCAACCTTTGCAATTTATAGACAAACACGACAGCCTTTCATTTAAAGAAGTCGATGTAGTAACCAACAACAAAGGTGGCTGGATGTGCGCAATGTTACGAGCAGATTCAATTCTTACCATGACTGAATTTAATCATTGCGGCGAAGTGATTGGTTGCAATACCTTACAAATTCCTAATTCAGTTAAATTGAGCCATGTGCAATTAAATTACTTAAGGCAAGATGTTTACCTGATATTGGCTACCCTTGTAACTGGATCAAATTCAAGAATTTTAAGTTTGATCTATACCAACACCGGAACCATTTCTGCTTCAAAAGTCTTTGGTACCGCTGCTGTCAATACTAATTTTCAACCACTTGTTTCCATAGTTGATCAGGATCATATTTTAATTGCTTTTAATTATGGCAACAATCCGGACTCAATTCGCGGCAAAATTTTTATGATGAATCGCAATTTAATCAGCCGTTGGTCAAAAGATTTTTCAGCAAATACGCCCTTGCGATGGGTAAAACAAACTGATAAAAATGAATTTTATGTTGGGGCTGGTTCCAATGTTATGAAATTTGATACCACTGGAAAAAATTTATGGTCAAAAAATATTGCCAATCATCAATTGATGTTTAACAGTGTACTTAACAACGATACGGCCATTTATTTTTCAACCGATTTTATTGATTCTAGACCGGATACAGCAGCTATCAAAAGATCGCGATACAAACAAGTTATTGCTTTGCGTGAA
This sequence comes from Saprospiraceae bacterium, assembly GCA_016787575.1. Taxonomy (GTDB): domain Bacteria; phylum Bacteroidota; class Bacteroidia; order Chitinophagales; family Saprospiraceae; genus Vicinibacter. The sequence continues at coordinate 355,835 of JAEUUO010000007.1, forward strand.
GATGGTAAATTTTTATGGTTTACAGATCGGATCCGGGCATATAAAAATGACAGCTTTCTTGCAGAATACAACAGCCGATTGTTATTTGACGGCAGTAAAAATATTGTATTAAATACCATAGATACCATCAAAGGAGATAGCATTCCATCTATTTTTGCTCATAGTTGGGATGGTCTTGGCAAGGCAAGTGGTTCTAAATATTGGTCTGCGAATTCAAAAGTCACTGACTACAAATCTGCTTTATTGAATGATGGAAACTTTGCAGTAAACATTGCAATGGACCGTGGGATTCTGAATGCAAAAACAAGTATGACTTATGAAACATGTGATAATGGTTCCTATAAAGATTCTGTAAGAGCCCCCATTTTAATTCAAAACAATCCATTAAATGATTTAACAGACGCACCGGTAACCAGCCTGGATTTTGCTTTGCGAAGTTTAGCAGATACTCTAAAATTTCCACGTCAATGCGAAATTTTTGATTTAAAAGATGGCGAGGTTCCTACACCATTATGCAAAGGAGATTCTGTATTTCTCCAGGGTATATTATTACCCAATGCAACGTATTCCTGGAGTAACGGAAGCAATCAATCCGGTACCTGGGTAAAAGTTGCAGGAAATTATTTTTTAACTGTCAACTATTGTGGGAAAACAGTTACCATTACCTATAAAGTATTTTACATCAGTTTTCCGGATCAAACCATTGCTTTACAAGAATGCGATTATCCATTCCGTCTGGACCCAAAACAAGGTCCTGATGCAACATACAAATGGCCCAATGGTGAAACAACTTCCTTTTTAGATATCAGCGGTCCAGGCACATACAATGTTACCGTAACACGTTGCGAAGCTCCTTATCAAATAAGTTATGTTGTAAGTTTAAAAACATTTAGAGATACCACCATACCATTTACTATTTGCAATTATCCGGATTTCTTATTTCCAAATAAGTTTGTCGGACCAAGCGCACGCTTTGTGTGGGACAATGGAGATACCACCGGTTTCAGAGTAATTTCCGGTCCGGGTAAATACACTGCCAATGTGAATTATTGTCAATCTAATTTCAAAATAACTTTTGATGTTGGATTGGATCCAATGCCCAATAAAAATTTTGATTTCAATGTTTGTAAATATCCATTTCAAATTTACGGATTTACAGGGCGGGATGGAGTAAGTTACCGTTGGACAGATGGAGATACTTCCAAAGGCGTCCGGACAATAAATAATCCGGGATTATATACTGTTGTAAATTATTACTGCCGGGATTCTTTCCGCTATACTTACAATGTTTTTTTAGAAAAATTTAATAATCAATCTACGGTGTTGCAAGATTCCTGTGCAATTATTGAAGAAGATAGCATTGCATTGGTACCATTTATTGATTATGCAGACTCCTATGAATGGGAAAACGGGGATACTTCCAGAACCCGAAAAGTAAATCGGATTGGTACCTATCGTGTCACTATGAAATATTGCAATCAAGAATTTGTGCATGATTTTGAAGTCAAAGATTTTTCTGAATCCTATTTATTATTTCCTAATGTTTTTCCCCCCAATTCAGAAATTAAAATCAATCAAATCTACAAACCTGCTGTAAAATACAGTGGAACCATTTCCGAATATCAAATCGAAATTTACAATCGCTGGGGACAAAAGATCTTTACCAGTAATAAAATAGATGAAGGTTGGAATGGAGATTATAAAGGTGCACAAGCACCCATCGATACTTATACGTATTACGCAATCATGAAAACAGATTGTGGCTCTAAAAAAGTATTCCGTGGAAGCGTGACTTTGATTAGGTGATAGGTGGTAGTTGACAGTTGGTAGTTGGTAGGAGTAAATTTTTATTGGTTAATTTTTGAAAGTTAACATTGCATTTTAAGTCGTAATTGATTTCGTAATTAATTATTAATGTCCAACGACATAATGCTGCCTTCCGAACCGCATAACCAATAATAAGTTCCATCAAAATAAATATCTTTCACATCGAATACCGGTAAATCATCCAATACGATCCAATCGTCGCCGGAATTTCTGGTAATGAGGATGGTTCCATTTTCGCCTGCAATCATTCCCTCCTTTTCATTTTTAAAACAGATTGCTTTTAATGGAGCCCGACTTCCAATGATTCCTCCTTTACGAATTTTAATAAACCGAACTGGATTCGCAACAATTTTATAAACCGTTCCTGCAACACCAAGCATAAATAAATTGCCTTGAGCCGTTTTTGAAAAATCAACAAATTGATCTCCACTAATATCCAATGTATCCCAATGCTTGCCTGCATTTTTAGAATGCACAACCAATCCATAACCCGCAGCCAACCAATTCGAACTGTCTATGTAACAAATAGCATTCAATTCATGCCGACTTTCAAAAACCGTTTGTGTTGAATCTGAGTATATGGAAAATCGCTCAATGCTGCCAGTGCCGTTTGCATTGACTGCCATAATAAGTTGATCATTAAAAGCAGCTATCGATCGTATAAAACGAAAGGAACCTGTATGTTTTAATTTTTGAATACGGAGCGGACTTTCATTTAAATGATATGCCCACAACTCAATGCCCATTCCAATCACCTGCCCTCCACTCGTTCCGTAAATACAGAAGAGCTCCTTGTCTGATAGTGAATCCACTTGCCAATGTTTCCAAGTATCCTGTGTACTCGCAGTAATGCCGGCGGACCAGGTAGTACCCCCGACCACATAAGCTTGTCTTGAATCTGTAAACCAAATTCCGCTCAACTCTTTATCGGAAATTTTAATAAAATCATGGTACTCGATTTGTTCGTGTTTAGTGCAGGAAATTAAAAGTAAAATCCATAATGAAATCACACAGCATCGAATCATCAACATGGCTGGTATGCATTAAATAAACTCATGACTATTTCTAATTGGCATTTCAACAAAACTACAGCAAATTTCAATTCAGGGTCCTTTCTTTAAAATCAATTTCAAAAATTGCAATCTTTTTTGAATATTGCAGTCCGTTTCATTTAAAATTCAAGTCATGCTTATTGATATCCTTTGTTTAATTTTTGTTGGTACCAGTTTCTACATGGGATACACGAAAGGGATTATTAAATCTGTATTTGCCATTTTAAGCATTCTGTTTGCCATTTTATTTACGCTTAAATTTTCTTTTGTAACAATTGATCTCGTCGAGCGATACATGCACACGGATCCTCGATTGAGTATTTTAATTGGATTTGTTTTTACATTTTTAATTGTGATGGTTTGCATCCGACTTGCCGGAAGTGGTTTTGAAAGAATCCTGGAAACAGCCCATATCAATTTTATCAATCAATTAGCGGGCGGATTGGCATCCGGATTAATTGCACTCGCTTTGTATAGTTCAGTAATTTATTTTACAAATAAACTGCGACTGCTTACCGAGGAAAATAAATCTGCTTCCTATACCTATCCGCTTTTAGAAGCCATGCCAGAGAAATCCCGCTGGGCTATTGATAAATGCAAACCTTTGTTTTCAGAATTTTGGCAAAAATCACAAGATGCTCTAAACAAAGTAGAACAAAACTTACCAAAGGAAAACCAAAATCCAAAGAATCCGATTTAATTAAAGGTCCTCTTTATTGAGTTCTTTCCAAATCAAGTCCTTCAACTCTTCCAGGCCTTGCCCCGTTATTGCTGAAATAAAAACATGGGGAATGCCACTTGGTATTTCTTTTTGAATCAGACTTTTCCATTCCGCTTCAACAATATCCATTTTTGTAATTGCAATCAATCGAGGTTTGTCCAGTAACTCCGGATTGAATTGCTCCAACTCATTTAATAAAATTTCATAATCCTTTTTTATTTGCTGGCTGTCACAAGGAATCATGAACAACAAGACACTGTTACGCTCGATGTGTCGTATAAATCGCAATCCCAAACCTTTTCCCTGGTGGGCATTTTCAATGATGCCGGGAATGTCTGCCATTACAAATGATTTTCCTTCCCGATAGGAAACGATTCCTAGATTTGGAACGATGGTAGTAAAAGCATAATCTGCTATTTTAGGTTTGGCAGCACTTAAAACAGATAATAAAGTGGATTTACCTGCATTTGGAAATCCAACCAATCCAACGTCAGCCAATAACTTTAATTCCAATACAATCCAGGCTTCCTGGGAGGGCTCGCCCGGTTGTGCATAATCAGGTGCCTGGTGTGTAGAAGATTTAAAAAAAGTGTTTCCCATGCCTCCACGTCCTCCCGGAATTAAAACTTTTTCTTCATCGTGTTCAGTGATCTCTAACAATTTTTCACCGGTTTCAGGATTGACTGCTACGGTTCCCAGAGGTACTTCTACCACTGCACTTTCTCCATCTGCACCGGTACAATTGTTTTCATTTCCATTGACACCGTCTGATGCAAAAATGTGTTTTCGGTATTTTAAATGCAATAAAGTCCAAAGTTGGGCATTTCCTTTTAATACTACGTTGCCACCGCGACCACCATTGCCGCCATCTGGACCTCCTTTCGGATTGTGTTTGCTTCGAAAAAAATGGACAGATCCAGCCCCTCCTTTTCCAGAGCGAAAAAAGATTTTCACATAATCAACAAAGTTTTGTTCGGCCATCAGGGCTATTTACAGATTTGATCCAATTCGAAACACAATCTTTCAAAGATCTCCTCTATGGTGCCTATTCCATTGATATGTCTCGACTTCCCCAATTTTGCATAGTGTTCAAAAACAATGGATGTTTCATCCAGATAAACCTGTATTCGTTTTCGAATAATTGCTTCATCGTTGTCATCAGGTCTTCCAGAGGTTTTGCCTCTGTTTAAGATTCGTTTCACAATTTCATCTTCAGGAACCTCTAAGGATAATAATAAGTCAATCGCCTGATTGGACTCTTGCAATAGGCAGTCCAATGCCTCCGCCTGCGGATTGGTGCGCGGAAAACCATCGTATATAAAACCACTGACCTCGGATAAATTGCTTATTTTATTTTTAAGCATTCCAATGGTGATTTCATCCGGAACCAATTGTCCCTGACTCATATATTCGAGTGCTTTAAGCCCTAAAGTTGTTTTATTTGCAGTTTCTGAACGAAACAAATCACCCGTTGAAATATGGTATAAATCGTATTTCTCAGCTAATTTGGCAGCCTGCGTCCCTTTTCCGGAACCCGGAGGTCCAAATAGAATAAATTGAATCATAAAAATTTTTGAGCCGCAAAGATACAATAAGCTCATTTAAGGGAAACCGCGGTCTGTCGCAGATAGTTATTTAAACTGCAGATCTTGTTCATACGACGCACCCAATAATCAGATTTAAGGATGTTTTCTTCAATTACTCCTCTGGAAGAAGTACTATGGATCAGCATCAATCGATCTTTTTTACTTTCGGTAATAATTCCAACGTGTACTATTTTATTTTGATTGCTAAAAAAGACCAGGTCCCCTTTCATGGCTTCTTCTGCTTGGATACCGGGTATATTAAATGCTTGTTCGTGTGCACTGGCAGCCATTGAAATTTTAAACGGATTGCAAACAAATGTTACAAATCCACTGCAATCAAAACCTGATTTATCCTTACCTGCACGTTTATACTTGCAGCCAATAAACGACCTTGCATAATTGACCAATTCAGCGCGGAGCTGTTCTTCATTTAAGTGAGCCGATTTATTCAGCCGATATGCTTGTAATGACGGCCGGGCCGGTTGGCATTGGCCAAAAAGCAAAAAGAGGCAACAAAATCCTGCCCATTTTAATAACACGGAATAGAGGGTCGTAGTTTTCATAATTACCTGAGGTAATTTATGTAAACGCCAAAATACGACTAATTAATATATTATAATAATTTATAATATATTAAATTTTTAGGTCTACCTCCTGTTAACAATCACTCAAATTGAAAGCGGTCTGCATCTTTCAAAAAAGGGTATGCCCGTTTATATACTTGCAGATCCTGCTTGTTTAATTCAATGGTTTGTATGCTGTCTAGGCTTTCCAGGTTTAATACTGACTTTCCTTCAAAATCAAATACCGCTGAATTGCCAGTGTAGTGAATCTGATTTGCATCCATTCCAATGCGATTGACTCCGGCAACGAAACACTGATTTTCAATTGCACGAGCCGGGAGCAGGCTTTTCCAGGCTAAATTTCTTTTTTCAGGCCAATTGGCTACATAAATCATTAAATCGACACTTTCCTTATTTCTGGACCAAACCGGAAATCTCAGGTCATAACAAATAAACAGGGCAATTTTCCAGGATTTGTAATCAAGAATTAATTTGTGGTTCCCTGCACTATAATGTTTGTGCTCATTGGCCAGACTGAACAGGTGTTTTTTATCATAAATTTTTGGATGAGGCGTACCAGGCTCAACCCAAATCAAGCGATTGTAAAACTGACCTTGCTCTTTAATGATCAAGCTGCCAGTAAGTGCCAGATTCAGTTGGTTTGATTGTTCCATCATCCACTGGATGCTTGGCCCGTCCATAGGTTCTGCCAGTCTTTCAGATTCCATGGAAAAACCAGTGGTGAACATTTCCGGAAATATGACCAGATCTGTTGTTGATGAATCAAGTGCAGCTAATTTTTTCTCCAACAGGATTTTATTGGCAGCAGCATCTTGCCACTTACAATCAGATTGACAAAGGCTGATTTTTAAAGGAGTCATGAAAGGATTTTGCCAAAAATACAAAAGCCGGATCAAGACCCGGCTTTTGATATAACTCTTTAATTAGAATATTTACTTCTTAGCAGGCGCAGCTGGTTTTGCTGCAGCCGGAGCAGCAGCCTTGGCAGGTGCAGCAGCTTTAGCCGGAGCAGCTGTTTCAGCAGCAGCGCTCTTAAGGGCTCTTGGAATCTCAACTCCCACAACCGGAGTACTGCCTGGATTCAAAATTTCAACTCCTTCTATCGGATTGATATCTTTTACTCTCATGGTTTGACCTAAATCCAATTTGCTAACATCTAAAGTAACTTCAGGAACAATATTTTCAGATTTAGCTTTTACCAAAATGGTACGCATTCTTTGAATCAATTTTCCCCCTGATTTCACACCCACTGCAGAACCGAGTAACTTTAGGGGTACCTGCACTTTTACAGAAGTTCCTTTCACCAATTTTAAAAAATCAAGGTGAATGATATTGTCTGTCACTGGATGTGATTGAACATCTTTCAAAATACAGCGGTGAACTTGTCCATTTAAATGGATATCAGCTACTTTAAAATCTGGGGTATACAACAAGGATTTCAGTTCCGTTGGATTCGCATTAAAGCTAATATTTTCTCCCTTTGAATATAACACGCAGGGAATCAATCCTTTATCTCTTTCGCCTTTTGAAGCGGCTTTTCCATAAGCGGATCTCGGACTGGCATTTAAAACAACTGTTTCCATAATAAATACATTAATTTCCTAAAAGGGAGCGCAAAGTTAAGATAAATTCTGCAATTCTACAATGCTGCAATTCTACAATGCTGCAATTCTACAATAAAATGTAAATTAAGCCTAAAACAGAGTTTGGAAACTCTGTTTTAGGCTAATGGGGAATAATTAATCTTTCAATGTCAACCAATAAAAATACTAATTTTTTGACTTTTAAATCTAATATGATAGTGGCTTTTCAACTATAATTACTTACCGTCAATTAAACTTAATGGTTTAAAAACTGGAAAATAATTCTGCAATTTATTAATTTTGATAAACACCTTATGAAAAACCCTATTTTAGAGTTAAGCTTTGCTTTTGCATTAAAAATTGTGGCTTATTGCGAATTGCTGGAAAAGCAAAAAAAATTTATTATAGCTAATCAGTTATTAAAATCTGGGACTTCGATTGGAGCTAATATTCGAGAAGCACAAAATCCACACAGTCGTGCTGATTTTATTGCAAAAATGATCATTGCAATGAAAGAAGCAGATGAGACCTCTTATTGGTTAGATCTTTGTCAAAAAAGTAATAATTACCCCGATCCGTTAGAATTGCAAATAAATGTGAAAGAAATAATCCGACTGCTCTCCAAAATTATTTCAACTTCAAAACAACATCAGAATTAGGAATTTCAAGTAAATAATTTTTGAAATTAAATTCAAGATTTTAACTCTTGCAGCATAACGGTATTAAAAAAATTGCAAGATTGTAGGATAGCAAGACTGTAGGATTGCAGGATTGCAGGATTACTTCCTATTTATCTACAAACAACGCCTCTATCGATCGATGTTCATGCGTATTACGGATAGCTTTTGCAAATAATTTTGCTGAACTCAGGACTTTGATTTTTGGACTTTGTTTTTTAAGTGGGATGGAATCGGTAACGATCATTTCATCAATTCTGGAAGCTTCGATTGTTTCGATGGCTTTGCCAGATAGAACCGCATGAGTACAAATTGATCTGATTTTTACAGCGCCTTTATCAATGAGTGCTTGTGCTGCTTTTCCGAGCGTCCCGGCTGTGTCAACGATATCATCGATGAGAATTACTTCCCGGTCTTTTACATCCCCGATGACAGTAATTCCTTCAACCTCATTGGCTTTTTTGCGGTATTTATCACAGATAACCAGGTCGCGGCCAAAATGTTTAGAATAAGCTCTAGCCCTTTTAACACCTCCGACATCTGCACAGGCAAATACTACATTGTTGTTTAGATTGCCTTCCAAATAAGGCATAAAGATGGCTTCTGATTTGAGGTGATCAACCGGAATATCAAAAAATCCCTGTATCTGATCGGCATGCAAATCCATGGTCATGATGCGATTGGCACCCGCAGCCTGCAATAGATTAGCAACCAGTTTGGCTGAAATCGGCACTCTGGGTTTGTCCTTTCTATCCTGACGGGCATAGCCAAAATAAGGAATGACTGCAGAAATGTAATTGGCACTGGCCCGTTTGGCAGCATCTATCATCAACAACAGTTCAAATAAATTTTCCGATGGGGCGTGGGTTGACTGTATAAAAAATACAAACATACCTCGTACGGATTCATTGATAACAGGCTGCATCTCCCCGTCGCTAAACCGCTGGAGATCCAATTTACCCAATGAATACCCGTAATAATCTGCAATACTCTCCGCTAGATAGTGGGAGGAAGTACCTGAAAACAATTTAACGTCCTGCATAAAAAATATGAAAACAAAGGCAAAGCTAATACTTTTGCAGGCAAAGAGAAAAACATGCAAAGAATACCGGGTCTCTATGTTGCGAAAGTCCGAAATAAAGGACGAGGTGTATTTAGTGTGGACGACATTAGCTCCGGGTCGATCATTGAAGTTTGCCCGGTGATTCGCATACCTCCTCATGAAGTAGATATCATTCATGAAACTGAATTACACGATTATTACTTCGTCTGGGGTGATCACGATGAAGAAGCAGCTATCGCCTTGGGATATGGATCCTTATACAATCACTCCTACAAACCCAATGCAGAATATGTCTTTGATGTAGCCAGCGATTCCATTGAGGTATATGCTTTAAAAGACATTCCAGCCGGCAAAGAAATCACGTTCAACTATCATGGCGATCCGGATTGCAAAGACGAATTGTGGTTTGATAAAACAGGTAAACGGGTAAAGCGGATTAAACCAAATTAATAATGTGCCTTAAAATGTATGGTCGCTTTTTTTTACAATCAAGGAGTGCCAAAAGATTTATTAATAATTATTTCAATTTATAAAAGTTAATTCATTTAAAAAACACAGCCCCATCAAAATAAATCAATGAGGCTGTTGTTGAAATTGTGAACGAGATATATCTGTACTACTTCTTAGCAGGTTTTGATTTCTTATTTAATACTTCTTTCTTAATTTCGATACTGGTTGGTCCAGCGATAATCTTAAATTCTGATCGTCTGTTAAATCGGTGTTCTTCGTCTGTACAATCTTCTCCATTTGTGCATTGATTCAATATTTTTTCTTCACCATAACCTTTAGCTACGATACGCGATGAAGCAATGCCTTTAGACACTAAATATTTTTTGGCTGAATTTGCACGGCGCTGCGACAATTTTTCATTATATGCATCATCTCCTCTGGAATCAGTATGCGAGCTCAACTCAATCACCATGTCAGGATATTTATCCATTAATTCTTTCAATACTTTTAAATCTTTTTCCGCATCTGGTAAAATTTTATCATCATCAAAATCATAATAGATGTTGTTGAGTCGAATCGGTTCATTGATGGTTATTATTTCAACATCTGATTCTGGTGGCATTACGCGAAGTACAACTTGCTTTTTAATGCTTTGATCTTTTTCAATTCCAACCGTATTGACTGCAAACTCTTCAGGAAAATAACCTTCTTTGGTCACAACGACTTTGTAGGCTTTGTCCTTATTTAATAAATGAGAAATTTCGTTTGATTCCGAACTGGTTTTAGATTGTGCATCTCCTTCTTTATTTCCGGTAAATTCAATCAACTGAGCTGTTGCCCCTTTAATTGGTTTTTTCTTTTCATCAATCACTACTGTTGTTAAATCAATAACCAATTTTCGCTTGCCAATAAAATAAATATCGTCACAACAGGTTTTGCTTTTTAAAGATTTGGATTGTGGATCCGGACGATTGGAAGTAAGAAATGCGCGATCTCCCGACGGACTTAATTTATAAAAAAGATCATCTGTACTTGAATTTATTGGCAAACCCATATTTTCAGGACTTGACCAATCAGATCCATTCCATTTCGATTTAAAAATATCAAATCCACCCAGTCCTGGCCAGTAATCCGAACTAAAATATAAAGTCCCTTCATGCATAAACGGACAAATATCATCTCCGGGTGTATTTAAACTGGCTAAACTTACCGGTGCAGAAAATTCTGCTTCACTTATTTTATTGGAATAATATAAATCAAATCCGCCTTTGCCTCCGGGAATGTTTGCTGAAAACAACAAGACTTTAGAACCATACAATTCACCTTCTACCGGATGCCTTGCAAGATAGTCTCCATTGACTCCCTTTACCTCCAAAGCAGGACTCCAATCTGTTGCTGTACGTGTGGAAACATAAATTTTACTTTCTTCCATGTGTCCTCCGTCAGAAATGGTACGCGTAAAATACATAGTGTTGCCATCTTTTGAAAAACTGACATTGGCTGTATGATATCCTACCCGATTGATCAATTCCGTTAAAGCAGCTGGTTTGTCCCAGCCTTTGCCTTCTGTATAGCTGCTGCTGTATACCAATGAAAAATCAGATTCTTCCTTTGGTTCTTCTTTCTTTTCTTCATTGTTTTCTTTGCCTTCTCCCCCTCCGGATTTTACTTCTTTAGCTCCAGCCTTGGCTGTCTTTCCTTGCAAAGAACTAAAATAAAGGACACCGGTATTGTCGGTTATCGGGCCATTTTGATTTTCGGGAGTATTGATCACATTGCCTGCGTTTTTAACTTCCAGGCTGAGATCTTCTTTCATTGTTGCTAGCAATTCAATTCCTTTTAATTCATTTTGTGCCAGCTGTTTCATATTCTCATCGGCTCCGCTCTCGATATATTTTTTAAATTCTTCAGAAGCTTCGGTATAAGACGCATTCATTTTTAAGGCTTTCCCATAATAAAAACGGGATTCAAAATATTTATTTGCCTTATCACGCGCCAAAACCCGATTGTACCAATTGCAGGATTTTGCATAGTCCCGCAACACAAAATGTGCATACGCAATTTTAACCGCTATGTCTTTTTCCTTAGCATTTTTATAAGCCTTTTCATATTGCTCCAAGGCACGGTAATATTGACCTTTTTCAATTTGTTCGTCTCCTGATTTTATCAAAGCATCCTTTGTATTTCCGGTAGCCGGTTGTGCAAAAGACGGATTTACAAAACCCAACAGACAGCAAACTATTAAACTGAAATATATTTTGACTGGATTCATAAAATTCTATTGTAAAAATTAAAAACGTGGGCAGAAAACTTTTGGTTTCGGATTTGGCTTCTTTGTAATATTGCCCGTGTACATGATCCCCAACTCAATGGCTCCAAATCCAGATGGATCCTGTGCTTTTGTCAATCCGGAAACTGTTTTGTCATAGCCTATTTGCGCTTTGATTTTACCATAATTCATTCCTGCCATAATTTGCAGTGCATCTCCGAAACGGTATCCGAGACCTGCATTCAAGCGAACTTTCTTTTCGACATTAAATAAATAACTTGCCATGCATTGTGCAACCGTTTCATTAAATTTATCAAGGTTGCGCAACCAAAACATAGGTGTTAAATCAACTTTCTCATTCAAATGATATTCCAAAGAACCATGGGCAGACCATAACATTTTTAATTTGTAAGAACCGGTCCCTCCGGATAGACTAAAATTAGGTTGGGTAATGTGAGCAGAAGAAAGTCCAACTTTAATCAAATGCTTTTTTACAGAAATAGGAGTTGTAAAAACCAATCCGCCTGAAATGTCTTGATAATTAGCTTTACCGGATTGCAATTTTGAATCATCGGGTGAACTGGATGCACCAGAATCCAACTCATCTAAAAAATTTGCTTTTTCGGGATTCTTCGCATTTAAACTGACCCCTCCAAATTGGGCTCCTATAGCTAAATCTCCTTTGCCAATTCCCAGGTGATAGGCTCCGGAAGCCAGAAATCCGCCCTTTCCTAGATTGATTTCACCAGTTCTATCTTGAAAAAACGAGATAGCCAGAGAAGTCCAATCTTTTGCACGAAATGCAAATCCAAAATTAACATCCATTCCAAACAAAGGTGTCCTGTATAAGGAACCAGCACTGCCAATGGAAGCGCCCTGATCACGATAAATTCCACTCAATCTAAAGGTTCCGAAAAAACCACCGGTATTGGCCGGATTTACATGAATAGGAGCAAATTCATACTGGGTAAAGTGCAAATCTTGTGAAAAAAGACTTGAACAGATCAGTGAACTTACCAGAAATACAGCCAGATTAAGGTTTTGCTTCATACATCCCAATTAAGGTCGAAATATACTGCTATTTCACCGTTGGTTTAAGGGCTGAAGCCAAAGAATTAGAAATTTAACAAATAAGTACTTCAGCTATTCCTTTTCTTAAACATAGGGTTTAAACTCTATGTTTGCCCAATCCCAGAAAACATTTGATTTCAATGTAAAATCAATTCCCCTCTTTATCTCAATAGAGGGATTCAACCCTCTGTTTGACCAATCGAAATGGAAAAGCTGCTTTCCTTAAAAATTAAACGCTTTACTTTTAAAATGAATCCGTTTTCAAAAATTGCAATAAATTGGATTGACTGGAATAAGTTGCAGAAATATTCTCTTTTGTAAATACAGTTTTCGTATCTCCATAAGCCATTAATTTCTGGTTGATCAAAATGACCCGATCAAAATACATCATTACACTGTCCAGATCATGATGCACTACTAACACAGTTTTACCTTTTGAAACGAGATCCTTTAATATATCAATGATTTTATTTTCTGTTTTAATGTCAACACCCACAAAAGGTTCATCCATCAATAAAATTTCAGACTGTTGACACAAAGCCCTGGCCAAAAATACACGTTGCTGCTGTCCACCTGACAATTCACCGATTTGCCGATCTTTGAGTTTCATGATATCCAGTTGATCCAATGCTTCATAAATAATGTTCCGGTCAGTGTCATCCAGACGATCCAATAACTTTTTATGAGGAAATCTTCCCATTGATACAATATCGTAAACAGTAGCCGGAAATTGCCAATCGACTTCATCCCGTTGTGGGACATAGGCAATTTTAGTCAACATCTCTTTGGAGACAGAACCTAAAATTTTGATTTCGCCGGCATTGGGTTCTACTTCCTTTAATATGGACTTAAAAAGTGTGGATTTGCCAGCACCATTTGGACCAATTAAACCATAAATAAATCCAGCTTCGATTTTTAAATAAATATTGCTAAGAACTCTTTTATGTTCATATGCAACAGAGAGTCCATTGATTTCAATTGAATACATCAGTTGGATCGTTTTTTTATTACTACAAATAGGGCAAGTGCAATCAACGCAATCGGAATCAGAAAAAACCACATACTGGTTTTTGATTCTTTTTCAGCTGTTTTAAGATTTGACTGAATTGTATTTTTACTCAATGCATCTGCAATGGTATTGGCATTATTTTTTAATAAATTAATATAAGTATTTGCCGGACTCTTTTCATCCCCGAGTGAATCAGCAAATAATTTTCCACCAATGCTGATGTTATTTTCACGGCTGATTTGCTCCATCAGTTTTGGATTGATCGTGCTTTCGATAAAAATTGCAGGTATTTTACGGTCTTTGATCAATTGATTGACACGCATAAAATCACCGGTTTGTACATCTGCTTCAGTTGATGTACCTATCAAGGATTCTACCTGAAGTCCATACCGGTTTCCAAAATAATGAAAAGCATCGTGTGAGGTAATTAGTATACGTTGTTGTTCAGGGATTGAATTTATTTTATCCAAAATGTATTGATGTAGGGCTTCCAATTCTTTTTTATACGAATCAAAATTACTTTGATATATTACAGCATGCTCCGGATCAAATGAAATCAAAGCTTTTGTTATGTGTTCGGAATAAATTATTCCATGCAAGGCATCCATCCAGGCGTGTGGGTCGGTTGAATTTTTAAAATGCGGATTTGTAATGGGCACTATACCTCCTGTAATAATTACAGATTGTGCCTTGGTTCCAGATGAATTAATTAATTTTTGAAGCCAGCCTTCAAATGTAAATCCATTTATAAAAATAAGATCCGCTTCATTTACTTTTCGCACATCATTGGGTGTTGGTTCGTATAAATGGGGATCTGAGCCAATTGGAACGATGGTTTCCACATCGATTAAATCACCTCCAATATGGCGGGCCATATCAGCCCACATCGAGGCGGTTGCCAAAACTTTGGGCTTGGCATGCAATGAACCAATCAGTAAAAACACAAGAATCGTAAAAAGTAAATGCTTCATGGTGTTGCTTTTAGGGTTTGACTAAAATATCCTGAGATACTTGTTGGGTGATCAATATTTCATCACGGTCAGCAATTTGAAGTCGTAAGGATTGGTCATAGGCTTGTTTACTCAAAATGGTTAACTGAACTCCGGGTTTCAAATGAATGCTGTCCAGATATTTTAAAAAATCTGCCTGGTGTCGTCGAACTCCCAGCATGGTCAGTTTTTTACCGGTCTCCTGTACTGAGGATAAACTGACTTGATTGCGATACGTAAAATTGCCATTTTCATTGGGGATGGGATCTCCATGTGGATCAAATTTGGGATAGCCTAGAAATTCATCCAGTCGTTCGATCAGCAAATAGGATTGAATGTGTTCCAATTGTTCTGCAACATCATGGACTTCGTCCCAGTTAAAACCCAGTTTATCATGCAAAAAAACTTCCCAAAGCCGGTGTTTACGCAACAACATAATGGCTAATTTCTGGCCTTCTCTGGTTAAACTGACCCCATAATATTTTTCATAACTTAAGAGCGATTTGTCTGTTAGTTTCTTGATCATATCTGTTACTGATGCGCTGCTGGTCCCGAGTTCGTCAGCAATGGATTTTGTACTAACCGTTTGATCTGCAGTATGTTGAGTAATTTTATAAATGGCTTTAAGGTAATTTTCTTCCGCTTGAGTAAACATCGCATTAAAATTTTAGACAAAACTAAAATATATATTAAATAAAACCAAATTAATTTTTAAAGATGAACCAAAAATTTGACGTGTTGACTGATTTAATCCATAGCCGTCGGGCCATATTTCCCCAGAATTACAAAGCAGGCAAAATTGCTCCGGAAATTCTGGATGCAATCCTTGAAAATGCCAGGTGGGCCCCCAATCACAAAAAAACAGAGCCATGGCGTTTTGTACTCATTGAAAATGAGGCGTTAAAAGAATTATCTGAATTTCTTTCAAACCGTTATAAACTGAATACAAGCACAGAAAATTTTGACCCTATTAAGTTTAAAAAGGCTGGAGAAAAGCCATTGCAAGCTGCTGCAGTTATTGCTATCTGTATTCAAAGAAGCCCGGCAAGTCATATTCCGGAATGGGAAGAAACAGCGGCCTTGGCTTGCGCAGTGCAAAATATTTGGCTGAGTTGTACAGCATTAGGAATTGGATCCTATTGGAGTAGTCCGGATGCAATCCATCATATGAAAGACTTTCTAAGGCTCTCTGAAAATGAATCTTGTCTGGGCTTGTTTTTTATGGGCTGGTCAGATTATGAAGCTCCCGTTCCAAACAGAAAACCTTTGTCAGAAATTGTGAGAAGAATGGGATGAAAGGAGAGGATTAGCTGGTAGACTCTTAGACTATTAGGCTTTTGGGCTTTCAAGCTCATTAAGAAGAATGCTTTGATAAAGAATTGTTACATTTTAAAATTTGAATGATTGCAGAATTTTAGGATTTCAGAATTGTAGCATTTCCCGAAAGACTTCCTTTCTATAGACTTTGCAGGATTTTAGGATTGCAGAATTGCAATATTTCCCGACAGACTTCCTGTCTTATTCACACATCACCTAACTAAAGTTAAATCATACGTCTTCTTAACAAAACTTCCATCCGGATTTAGCCATTCCATATAACATACATAAACTCCTACACCAGCTAATTGATTATTGATACGCCCATTCCAACCTTCGGTTTCTTCGTTGGTTTTTATATTTGATTTGTTGTATACTCTATTGCCCCATCGGTCAAAAATTTGAAAATTTGTAAGCTGTTTTGATTCTCTGCTTTGGGGGTAATACCAGTCATTAATTCCATCTCCGTTTGGTGAAAAACTAGTGGGTACATAAACCGAATTATTATCAATTACTACAAGTTGTAATACATATTGTTTTTCACATCCAATTTCATCTGTAACTTTTATTAGATATTGGGTCGTATGATTTCCTGTTATGACAAATACACTGTCATTCAGTTTTCCAATTCCGTCTTCAGGATCAAACTTGATCTCTTTTATAGTGATAGAATCTATCTTAATAATTATTTGCCGGCTTTCTCCTTTTTCCAATTGTATTTGAGAAGGTAAACTTATACTCCAAACCGGTGGATCCTTGAGTGCAATTGTATCCAAATATTCGCATCCATTTTCATCTAGTAGTTTTAAATAATAAACTCCCGCATTTAAATTGTTATACAATCCGTTAGCCTGTATTTTAGTGTTTAATTCGTATTTTACGATTGCTGGAATTTTGGATGGATTCTTAATCTCAATGATTCCATTTTGCTCTCCAGAACAGATTGGCGGATAACTATTTAATTGATATGTTGCTTCAGGCGCTTTTCTTATCGTAATTACCCCATAACTTTCACAATCGTTTTCATTCGTTAAGGTCAAACTGTATTGCCCTGGTTGCGTTACTTCAATTTGTTGGCTGTTTGCTCCGGTTGACCATTTATATGTTGTACTTACATTGGATTGTAAAATCGTTTTTAGGCCTTCACATAAAAGTGTGTCTCCACTAATTTTTATTTGGGGGTTGCTCAGTTTATCAACCCGAATGTATTCGATGGTATCGCAAGATTGGTTTGATGCAATGCTCAGCACTGCAGTGTCGCCAGCATTAAAATCAATACCTTTGTAACTAATCTTTTTGTTTTCACAAGTTTGCAGAATAGTCCTCTTTTGTGGACTGCTGCGCTCGAGTAAATTAATCAGAATCAAACTATCACAGCCTGTTATATTATAAATTGTATCTTGTATTGTCTGACCGACCTGGTAGTTTTTTCCTTTATAATTATAATCTTTAAATGGACATACACTATCAATTGCTGTTCTTAGATATAATTGTCCGGATAATTTTAACTCAATACTATCTGTACTGACACATCCATCAATCGAATTTACTTTGATTTTAAAAATTCCAGGGGCTTGAATATACCTTTGCTTGCTAGTCTGTCCGTCACTCCATTCAACATCCATCAATAAACTATCTTGTAAGTCTATCCACACACGATCTCCTTTACATAAATAGTGATCAGGTCCTAAATCTAACAAAACCGATCTTCCTTTATGCACAGCCAATTGCGCTGTATCGGATCCACAATACGCATCCTGGGTAATATATTGGTAACTTCCTAATGTATCAATTGATATATCAAAAAGGTTGGTACCACTTACAAATTGTGGAGACCACCACCCACCGTTTTGTGAACCACTCAAGATTATACTTGCGTCTGATAGAATATTGGCTTCACAGATAACGATTGAAGTATCTCTTCCACTAAATGGTTTGTGACCAACTTTAAGATAACTACTTACCCATACACCAGCTTTTACTACATTGTAACCTTGCATTAGAATTTGTCTGGGACCGCTTTGTGCAATAGGACTCGAATTCTGATAAAATATATTTTTTAATGCTAAAATATAGTTTGAATCTGAGTGATCCGGACCAGGTATTAATGCATAGCTACTATCTGATCGCTGGTATAATCTATAGCCAGGTGGACCGTTAACTAACTTAAGATGCTCCATTCCTGCATCCAATATTCCTCGCACAATAAAACGCATACTATCCATATAGAATGATGTATGAATATATACATCCCCATCACAGATTGGAATCATTCCAGCATTGCAAATATTTTGATGGGCATCAAAATCATAAGGATACAAACCCGAACTATTGTTACGGTCTAAATCAATTAGTAAATCACATTCTGGGTCGCTTGTAAGGAATTCTTCTCGAGAACTGATAAAAGCATTCCAAACCTGGTAGCTGTCCATTTTAATACTACACAAACTATCAATCATCTCATTTTTAGTTAAGTCATAAGTAAAAATCACTAAAGTGTCATCATGAACACTTCCAAGACTATCTCTAAATAAATCGACGGGGCAACTAATACCGACACAAAATGTAACGACTGAATCACAATTAATAGGAATAGTCGAAAACGTTTTTATAGTTCTGCTTGTATAACTTTTTTTCACAATTTGAAAATTAGTATCACATTCATATATTAGTTGTTGTGCAAAATTTAATGCGTATACTTTATCTTTAATAATTGTCAAATCTGAAATCCTATCATTCTTATCGGTAAATTCAATGAGTTTTTCAACATTTGTTCCATTAAAATCTGATAATCTGTATAAAACTGATAACTTAGATTTACTGTGATAGCCAAAAACATAAATTCTACCAAGGTAATCTATATAATAAAATGTAATTCCTCGAAAATCAGGTAGATAAAATACTCCCAACCTATTAATCAAACAAGAATCTGTATTAAACTGATAAAATGAAATAGAATCCCTAAATGTATAACCTGCAATATAATTACTATTTGAATTATAGGCATAAGTTTCATTAAAACTTGCAATACTACTATTAGATGGACAATAGAAACTCTGAACAATACAAGGAACTTCATAATTAAAATTATTAAAAGCACTTGTTATTTTAAATTGTTGAGTATAAACTAAAATAGGCCAAGCCCATAAGATAGAAAAAAATAAAGATTTCATAAAATTAAAATGAACCAGGACAGATCAATTGTATCAGTCCTGGTTCGTTGATTGATTAATGAGAAAAATTTCTTACAATTTGGACGCCATGATCCATTGAAACCCGAATCAAATAAGTTCCAACTACAAGATTGCTTGGTATGTCCCAATGATTGATTCCAATTACTCCATCCATTTCATCTCTAGAAATTATTCTTCCTTGCAAATCAAATAATTCAATATGAATACTATTATTTGAACTACTCAGAATCTCAAGCTGATGCTGATTTTCAAATTTAATATATGCTTCAAATTGATTTGGTTTTAGATTTTCAACACTCAACTTAACTTTTTGCTCGATTACTTCTGCATTCTCATCAACAAATTCGATCTCTTTTAATTTGTTGGTGGTAATCAATGATCTTAAATTGTGGAGATCTTTCTTAACTCGTACTTTTAATCTAAAAAGCGCTTCATTTGGTGTAAATTGATTGGCAATACCCAATTTGTCAAACCACAAGCAATTAAACTCATTCTTCTCATTACAATTATTATATTTAATTTGCTTGTCACTTAATTCAATAACTTCTAATACTTCAAAATACTCCGAAGGCATAGTCAATGGTATTTGAAATCCCAACAAACTGGTATTAAAATCACATGAAATAAGTAAATCGAATGTGCTTCCTTTACTTAATTTTGAAGACGGAATCAAATCTTTATTTAATAAATTAACTGATTCTGATCTTGAAAATACTTCATCATTACCTTTTAATGTATAACATGAATTACATACCCAGGTATTGATTGTGGTATAGGTACAACCAGTAATATCTCCAATCTTTGTATTTCTCAAATCAAACCAATCCCCATGATTGGCGGTATTTGCTAATTGTAAATACGTCAGGGGTTCAAATACAATTCCTCCAGGATGCAATTCGTTGATGGTCCAATCATATGGATCAGAATCAAATGCTGTACTGTTATCCTCCAACTCTTCTCGGTTAAACCATTCCCAACTGGTTCGATCAAAACTTGTAATATACGATAGTATCAAGTCTCCAATCATGTCTTCATCATCTTCATCCACATCATGATCGTAATCGACATCACCTGATACAAATTTAAAGGGTGAATCAAATGGCTCATATGCGGTACGATTCCAAACCAGTTTTACTATATCGGCTGTTGATACACCATTTATATAATCACTGTAATCGTTATCTGAATATGGATAAATTCGCAAAGAATTATAATAAATATCTGAAGGTTCAATTTCGCCTTCATAAATCTCGCCACTACATGCACCAACATCCCAGTCATCACAATCCCAGGTGGGAGTAAGATCAATTTCTTTAATACATACTTCTACAGTATGATTTGTAACTCCATAGCCATTACTTCTGAATAAATTATCGCCTTGAAAATCAATGGCTTGGCTACTAACCGACGAATAGGCCATGACAAGAATAAAAGTGATTAATAAAGCGGCAAATCTTATTTGCCCCCCCCCTCTTGGTCCGAAATTAAATTTCGTTTTCATAGTTAAATATTTAGGTGTTAAAAATAAAAAATTACCTAACGAAATAGTAATTAGAAATACTGACTAGAAATTTATTTATTTCGGGTTTGTTCATTACAAATTTAATATCTGCTTTTGCGATTGTCAAGTTTTTTTAATTATTTTTTGTTAATGTATGAAAAAATCAGGGTTTACCCTGAGTGCTGGAATTTGTTAAACTGATAGGGAATGACTACTTTTATAAACTAAACCTTAGACTAAAAATTCAGTCAAATCTACTTACCTACCCTTATGAAATTCAGCTGCCTCTTCCTGATCTTATTAACTATCAAGCTTGGTTCACAATCTTTGTACGATCCTGATCAGCTTCAGGAAATAAAAATTTACTTCCCTTATGCCAATTGGGATCAAAAATTGGATTCGTTACGAGCTGCCGATTCTGATGCACGCTTGCTTGCTACCAGCGTAATTCTTAATGGAATTTCCTTTGACAGTGTAGGTATTCGTTATAAAGGCAATAGCAGTTACAATCCGAGCCGGCCCAAAAATCCGTTCAATATAAAATTAGATTACATCGTTTCTGATCAAAAATATGAGGGCTACAATACCTTAAAACTTTCCAGCGGATTTATGGATCCCAGTTTTTTACGGGAAGTATTAGGCTATCAAATTGCACGACAATACCTTCCAGCTCCAAAAGCAAATTTTATCAATGTATATGTAAATGATGTTCTGCTAGGCTTATATACCAATGTGGAAGATGTGGACAATGTTTTTTTATCCAATCATTTTTATTCAACGGATGGTGCCTTCTTTCAATGTGATCGGACCGACAAACAAGTGCAATTGCCTACCAGCTGTCCACCGGGAATGACCGGCTCTGCTTTAAAATTTGTTACAACAGATTCTGCCTGCTATTACAACAGTTACGAACAAGAATCTTCTGCAGGCTGGAAAGAATTTATTTCGATGATGCAGGTCTTGGGACAGACTCCTTCCAATATTGAATCCACATTGGATGTAGATCGGGCACTTTGGATGCTGGCTTTAAATAATTTTTATGTAAATCTGGATAGTTATTCTGGGTCTGGACATAATTACCTGATGTACCAAAACGACCTCGGTCGATTCTATACCATCCCCTGGGATTTCAATGAATTTTATGGAGCCTTTACGAATGCAGGCACCGGGGCTTCACTAAATTTGATGCAAATGCAGCAATTAGATCCTTTGCTTCATCTAACAAATCCAGAAAGACCCTTGATTTCCAAATTGTTTTCCATCCCAAAATATAAAAGACGTTACCTCGCTCATCTGAACACCATTCTCGAAGAAGCCAAATCAAGCAATGGATATGAATCTGATGGAATGAAATATCAAAATTTAATCAGCTCGTCTGTAACTAATGATAAAAATAAATTTTTCAACGATGCTGCATTTCGCAGCAATTTATATTCCGATTACACTGCTGGCACAGGCATGGCTAAAACCTATCCGGGTTTAATTTCATTGACCAATGCACGAATCAATTTTTTAAATTCACATGTTGCTTTAAATGTTGTTAAACCAATTATTTCTGAAATTTCACACAGTCCGACTGTACTTGCTTTAAATTCAACAGTAAGCATTTCAGCAAGAATCTTAAACCGAACTGCGGCCTCACTTTTTTACCGTTTTGATAAAGCAGAGAAGTTTATTGAACTTCCAATGTACGATGATGGTTTGCACGCTGATGGCGCTGCAGGAGACGGCATTTATGCTGCCTCAGCTGCTATTGGAAACCATTTGAATTTTCAATATTATTTATACGCCGAAAATGAATTCATCGCAAGCGTCTCTCCCGTTCGGGCAGAATATGAATTTTATAATTTGAAGGTTGATGTAAAAAGTATTCAATCAGGTGCATTGCGTTTAAATGAATTAATGCCTTCAAATACCGATTTTGTAGCGGATGAATCCGGTGATTATGAAGATTGGTTCGAATTGTACAATACCACTGATTCTGAAATAAAATGCTTGGGCTTGTATGTTTCAGACAATACTGCTAATAAATTAAAATGGGCATTTCCGGATACTACCATTCCTCCAAAATCTTACCTCATTGTCTGGGCTGATGAAGATGGAAAAGATCCTGGATTGCATGCAAATTTTAAACTGTCAAAATCAGGAGAATCTTTGATGATTTATAATTCAGACAGTAGTTTAGTCGATTCCATCCGCTTTCCTGAAATACAAGATAATCATTCGTTTGCATTCTGTCCAACCAACTGGATTACAACAAGCCTTCCTAGTTTTAATAAAGAAAACAGTTGTATAGTTTCAAACAATAATTTAAATCAAAAGTCTTATACGATTTACCCCAATCCATTTAATGAATCAATGGTTATAAAAATACCCGATGATCAAATAGGTACATTCCAATTAATTAATTCACTTGGACAAATTGTAGTGAATTTTAATAAAGCCTTACAGGTAAATGGTGAATACAAAATTTCAACGCAATCAATTCCACCAGGAATTTATAATTTAAATATCAGAATTGGGAATCAGAAGTTTGTTGAAAAAATTATCAAACAATAAAATCACGATTACTGCGAATAAATTCGTGAATGGAGACTGTTGGACTGTTGGACTTTTAGACTATAGACTCTTCCTCACATTGCTGCATTCCAGGATTGAACCATAGCTAGATTTCCTATAGACTACAGACTTCCCTTCTAAAGACTCTTCCTCACATTGCTGCATTCCAGGATTGATCCATAGAAACATTTCCTATAGACAACAGACTTCCTTTCTATAGACTCTTCCTCACATTGTAGCATTCCAGGATTGTAAAATTGCAAGATTTCCTATAGCAATGCCGCACCAATCACCCCAGCACTATCACCTAGTTTGGGTTTTACAAAAAGTGTTTTGAGTTCGTAGTTGAAAATATATTTACGAACTTCTTCTCTTCCTTGATTGTAAAGTATATCTAAATTTCCCAATCCGCCACCAAATACAATTATTTCCGGATCAATGATATTAATTACTACTGCAACAGCTTTTCCAAAATAATAAATAAATCGTTGCATGGTTTCAATTGCAAATGATTCACCTTGTTGGTATCGGTTATAAATTTCTGCCATTTTAATTTTTTGGCCGCTCAGCTTTGCATAGTATTTTTCACATGCCGGACCAGAAATAAATGTTTCAACACATCCTTTTTTTCCGCAATAACACAAGTCTCCTGTTTCATCCAACACATTATGTCCCCACTCACCACCGATACCATGTTTACCATGTATTACTTTTCCATTTACAACAATACCGCTTCCTACTCCTGTACCCATGATAACTCCAAAAACAACTTCAGGATTTTTAACATAATCAGGAACCGCTCCTAATTGGGCTTCTGCCATTGCAAAACAATTGGCATCGTTGGCCATTTTAACCTGGATGCCCAATAAATTTTCAAGATCTTCCTTCATCGGCCTGCCAATCAATCCCAGGGTATTGCTGTTTTTAATGAGATGCGTTTCTTTGTCAACAATACCTGGCGTACCAATACCAAGAAAAGATGGATACGCATTTGTTTTTTCACCGATTTGATCGATCAGTTTTTTAATTTGTGATAAAATGTGATCGTAACCCTGATCTGCTTCAGTAGGAACACGCATTCTTTCCACAACTTTCAAATCTGGAGTACTATAAATAGCTACACCTTCAATTTTTGTTCCGCCTAAATCAATTCCCCAAAGTAAATCTGACATGATTTATAAAATTACTCTTAATACCGATGGGAGCATTTTTATTTCAAGCTCCGAAACCAATCCGCGGTGTTCACCATCAATATGATGCTCTTGTGCAACCGGCAATATGACATTTAATTCACTGGCACGTATAAAATGGCTTAAACTGGATTTCAAAATATTTCTGCTAAAAACCATGTAAATCAATCCCGGAATTTGCCAGGATTTTGGCTTGGTCATTATTAAAACATCCATAATTCCATCACTTACAGAAGCCAATGGGGAAACGATGGCATTGTTTCCCAACTGAGAGGAATTGGCTATTTCGATGGACCAAACATTTTTAAATAATTTTCCATTGAGTTGGATATCAAAGCAATTGCTTTCTTTATGAAGCCTTAAAGCCAATTTAAAATAAGTCGTAAAGCCACGTTTCCCTTTGTTTCCAAAATATCGGCTAATCAAACCACTAAATCCAATTCCACAGGTATTGCAGCAATAACGGTTGTCAACTTTTATCAAATCAATGTGCTTTGGTTTACCTGTAGTTAATTTCGCAAGTGCTTTTGCAGGATTCGTAGGAATCTTTAAATGGCGCGCCAATCCATTTCCCGATCCTATTGGAATGATCCCTAGCATCAGGCCAAATTTATAAACCATTTTAGCAAGTTCACTTACTGTACCATCTCCCCCAACAGCAACTACACAAACATTTGTGTCATTGGCATATTTGCGTATAATTTCATCGCTATGAGCAGGACTTACCGATTCAACTATTACAAATAAATCAGCATTCAAATGTTTTTCAATCATCTCTTCCCAATCATAGGATCGCTGGGCTCCTGATTTAGGATTTATTATAAACAGGAATTTTCTTGGACCGGATTGCATGAAGCGTCAAAATTATCTTAAAAAATCAAAGGGAAAACTTTAAATGAGAGAGGATAGCCCCTGATTTTTTAAAAATCCTCTCTTTTTCTCATTTGAAACTGTCTAGTGGAATTTGCAATCAACGGAATTCATAAAAATAAATATATACTAAAATATTGATTATCAATTTTTTATATAAATGTTTTTAAAAAAGTGAAAAAAATTAGGCATAATTTGGAACTATGTTATGCACAGTACTTGTTATAGTATTAATTTTACATCATGAATATTGAAAATGCAATCGCCCAAATGAAAAAAGGAGTCCTGGATTTATGCATTCTTTCTATCATCAGTGAAGAGGAGGCTTATCCGTCCGATATCATCAATAAATTAAAATCGGCCGATCTGATAGTAGTAGAAGGGACCCTTTACCCAATTTTAAGTAGGTTAAAAAACAGCGGACTGTTAGAATACCATTGGAAAGAATCGAATGCCGGTCCGCCAAGAAAGTATTTTACAATTACCCATGAGGGCAAACAAGCACTGGCTGTCTTGCTTCAAAGCTGGCATCAGTTTGTACAAAGCGTAAACCAATCAATTACTAAAATTAAAACTAGCCATGAATAAAATTCATAACATCAATGTAGGCGGATTTCCCTTTGCAATAAACGAAGATGCCTATTTCAAATTAGATCAATATCTGCTTCAATTGGATCGTCATTTTTCAAAATCAGAAGGACATGCTGAAATTATGGGTGACATAGAATCCCGCATTGCCGAATTGTTTAAAGAATATATGAAAGGAATGTCAATCGTAACGCTACAACACGTCGAGCAAATGATTCAAGTCATGGGTACCCAGGAAAGTTTTGACAGTCAATCCGACTATTCAACAGCTAATGAACCTAATTACGGAGAATACAGTCTTGGCAAACGCTTGTTCCGGGACCCCTATGATAAAAAGATTTCCGGGGTTTGTTCGGGCATTGCTCACTACATTGGAATAGACGATCCGGTATGGGTTCGACTGACTTTTGTGTTATTGGGTTTTGCAGGATTTGGTATTGTAACATACATTGTATTGATGTTAATTGTGCCAGAGGCTGTAACAGCTGCCGATCGGCTTGCGATGAAAGGAAAACCGATCAATATCCACAATATAGCCCATAAGGTTGAAGAAGAAATCGATGATTTAACAGATCGTTTTGACGAGTGGAGGGATAAGTGGCGCAAGAAACGGCGTCGCTAATTATCTTTGCTTTCCATGTTGCTTATTGAGAACTTTATTAATGGCTCCTATTGTGCTCCTTTAGATTCCACATATTTGGATAATGTAAATCCAGCCACTGGAATTGTAATTTCAAAAATCCCGAGAAGCAATAAAAAAGACATTGATCTTGCAGTCCAATCTGCTCAGGCAGCTTTTCCCAATTGGTCTGCTTCCTCACAGGAAAGCCGTTTTTTAATTCTCAACAAAATTGCTGAAGGCATTGAATCTCATTTAAATGAATTGGCCTTGGCTGAAACGAATGATACAGGAAAAGCAATCAGCCATTCCAGGCAAATTGATATACCCAGAGCCGCTTCTAATTTTAGATTTTTTGCAACGGCTGCAATGCAATTTGCTTCTGAATCTCACGACATGCCAAAGCGGGCCATCAATTACACCTTAAGGCAACCGATTGGAATTGTTGGATGCATTTCTCCCTGGAATTTACCACTTTACTTGTTTACATGGAAAATTGCACCCGCACTTGCTACTGGAAATTGTGTCATTGCAAAACCTTCCGAATTGAGTCCTACAACTGCTTTTCTTTTGGGTAAAATTTGTAAAGAAGCTGGATTACCGGATGGGGTGCTTAATATTATTCAAGGTTACGGTACAGAAGTCGGAGAAGCCATTATTCAGCATCCGGACATCAAAGCAATTTCATTTACCGGTGGAACAAAAACAGGCAAACACATTGCAACACAGGTGGCTTCCAAGTTTAAAAAACTAAGCCTTGAACTAGGTGGTAAAAATCCATGTTTGGTGTTTGCAGATTGTGATTACGAACAAACATTGAAGCAAGTCGTTCGGCTGGCTTTTTCTAACAGCGGACAAATCTGTTTGTGTGGCAGTCGTATTTTGATTGAAGAACGTATTTATGAGCAATTTAAAAAAGATTTTATTGCAAAAGTTGATAAAATGCTACCATCAGATCCACTTGATCCTGATTGTAAAATGGGGTCTTTGATTTCCAATGAACATCTAAATAAAGTTTTAAATTACATTGAACTTGCAAAAGAGGAAGGTGGAAGCATTCTAAGTGGTGGCACTCAAATTAAACTGAGTGGAAGGTGTGAAGGAGGATCCTTTATTAAACCTTGTGTTATTGAAGGATTGGGACCTGATTGCAGAACCAACATGGAAGAAATTTTTGGCCCTGTCGTAACCCTCCAATCATTTAAAACAGATGAACAGGCCCTTGAATTGGCAAATTGCAGTCAATATGGATTGGCTTCCAGCATTTGGACTACAAATTTAAATCGGGCACATCGACTGGCCGAACAAATTCAAACAGGCATTGTTTGGATTAATTGTTGGTTGTTGCGTGATTTGCGCACTCCATTTGGAGGATTGAACAATTCGGGAGTAGGACGCGAGGGTGGTTATGAAGCGATGCGTTTTTTCACGGAGCCTAAAAATATTTGCATCAATTACAATTCAAATCTGTAATCATGTTTTCAGCGGTTTATCATTTTGGCAGGTACATCCAGTGGTTGGGACAAGCCTTTCATAAACCTGAACGCTATTCTATGTATTGGAAGGAAACACTCAGGCAAATGAATAGCATTGGAATAGGTTCTGTGGTTATTGTTGGTATCATTTCAATTTTTATTGGTGCCGTTACAGCTGTACAATTTGCTTATCAAATGGGTGATTCATTGATTCCCAGATATTATGTAGGGTACATTGTTCGTGACATGACCATTATTGAATTGGCTCCAACGTTTTCGTGCATGCTATTGGCCGGAAAGGTAGGATCTAATCTGGCTGCTGAACTGGGAGGCATGCGCCAAAAAGAACACATTGATGCGATGGAAATTATGGGGGTAAATACTGCTTCGTATTTACTTCAGCCTAAAGTCATCGCAGCCTTAATAGTAATACCAATGTTGGTATGCATCGGTGCATTTATCAGTATCATTGGAGGCTATCTTGCAGTGGTACCAACCAATTGGTTTTCACATGCAGAATACATTCGCGGCTTA
This sequence comes from Saprospiraceae bacterium, assembly GCA_016787575.1. Taxonomy (GTDB): domain Bacteria; phylum Bacteroidota; class Bacteroidia; order Chitinophagales; family Saprospiraceae; genus Vicinibacter. The sequence goes on from JAEUUO010000007.1 coordinate 384,563, forward strand.
CGTTCATTTTTTGTGCCATACAATGTGTGGATGATGTTTGTAAAAGCATTCGTCTTTGCATTTATTTTAACGACAGTACCATGCTATCAAGGTTATTTTGTAAAAGGTGGCAGCATAGAATTGGGAGATGCAAGTACTCGCGCAGTCGTTTATTCCAATATATTGATCTTGCTGTCTGATTATATCATTGCCATGCTGATGACCTCATGATTCGCGCAGAACACATATTTAAAAATTTTGACGATCAAGTCGTACTAAACGATGTGTCCTGTTCATTCGAACAAGGTAAAGCAAACTTGATAATCGGTCGTTCAGGAGCCGGTAAAACAGTGTTGTTAAAAATTTTGATTGGCTTAATAAAACCCAGTTCAGGCCAAGTCTTTTATGACAATATTGATTTTTACTCATTGAATAAAAAACAAACCCGTGAATTGCGCATGCAAATCGGCATGTTGTTTCAAGGATCTGCATTGTTTGATTCCATGAATGTTGAAGACAACATTCGGTTTCCATTGGATATGTTTTCCAATATGACACGGAAAGAAAAAGACAAACGGGTTGATTATTGCCTGGATCGGGTTAATCTCACAGGTAATAATAAAAAATATCCGTCTGAGTTATCCGGAGGTATGCAAAAAAGAGTTGGAATTGCCCGCGCAATTGTATTAAAACCAAACTATTTGTTTTGTGATGAACCCAATTCCGGATTGGATCCAAAAACATCCCTTGTCATCGATGAATTAATCTATGCCATTACTAAAGAAGAAAATATAATTACTGTCATCAATACACATGATATGAACAGTGTTATGGAAATTGGGGATAATATCATTCTGATTCATGAAGGACAATTGGCTTGGACAGGAACAAAAGATGAAGTATTAAGCAGCGACAATAAAATTTTACAAGGATTTATTTTTGCTTCGCCTTTTTTACAGCGATTGAAAGCAAAGATGAATGCCTGAGAGGGAAATCATTTACGAATAAGGGAGGATTGTAAAGGATTGAAGGAATCAAATTATTTGCTATATCTAATATTATAAATCAAACAAAATGAAACAATTCATTGGTACCCTGATAATGCTGACAATCATGTCATGCAAACCCAGCGTCCAACAAGCTCCGATTCCACCGGTTAAAGAAGAAGTAAAAAGCTTTCTTGAAAATTACAATCGGGAATATCAGAAATTATACACGGTTTCTTCAGAGGCAGAATGGCAATCGCAAACGCATATCGTTGAAGGAGATACCATCAATTCAACCCGAACCAAAGCAGCCAATGAAGCTTTTGCCAAATTTACAGGCAGTGAAGAACATATCAATGCTTGTAAAAAATATTTAGCTTTGAAAGATTCTTTAGATGACTTACAAATTTTACAATTAGAAGCGATCTTGTATGCTGCAGGTGACAATCCAGCGATTGCTAAAGAACTGGTTGCACAACGCATTGCTGCATCCACAGCGCAAACGGAAAAAATGTATGGATTTAAATTTCAACTCAATGGAAAAGAAGTAGACCCAAATAAAATAGACGATATTTTAAAAGAAAATACCAATCTCAAAGAAAGGCTTGCAGCATGGAATGCAAGTAAAGAGCTTGGCAAAGAACTGAAACCCGGATTAATGAATCTGAGGGATTTAAGAAATAAAACAGTTCAATCCATTGGATATCCTGATTATTTTTCATATCAGGTTTCTGAATATGGAATGGATGCTGACCAAATGATGGTTGATTGCCGCAACATGATGCGGGATGCATGGCCCTTATATAGGGAATTGCATACCTATGCCCGCTACGAACTTGCAAAAAAATACAAAGAAAAAAATGTACCTGATTTATTGCCTGCGCATTGGTTGCCAAACCGATGGGGTCAAGATTGGTCAGCGATGGTTGATGTGGAAGGATTTGATCTGGATAAAATAATAAAAGCTAAAGGAGATAAATGGTGTGTTGAACAAGCAGAACGCTTTTATGTAAGTCTCGGATTTGACAGTTTGCCGGAAACTTTTTATCAAAAATCAGATTTATATGCATTGCCTCTGGGTACCGCTTATAAAAAAAATACACACGCCTCCGCTTGGCATATAGATCTCAATCAAGACGTACGATCATTGATGAGTATAGAACCCAATGCTGAATGGTATGAAACTACCCATCATGAATTGGGACACATTTATTATTATCTCGAATATGCTCAACCAAACATTCCTTTGGTCTTACGCAAAGGGGCCAACCGAGCTTATCATGAGGCAATTGGCAGCATGATGGGTCTGGCAGCAATGCAAAAGCCCTTTCTTCAAAATCTAGGTTTGGTGGATGAAAAAACAAAAATTGACCAAACGCAAATTTTATTAAAAGAAGCTCTGAATTACATTGTTTTCATCCCTTGGAGTGCTGGGGTTATGACACATTTTGAGCACGACTTGTATCACAACAACCTTCCACCGGACCAATGGAATAAAACCTGGTGGGATTATGTTCAAAAATTTCAAGGAATTTCACCTCCTTCTCCCAGAGATGAAATCTATTGTGATGCTGCAACCAAAACACACATCAATGACGATGCAGCACAATATTATGACTATGCTTTGTCTTATGTGCTTTTATTTCAAATGCACGATCACATTGCACGCAATATATTAAAACAAGAACCACAGGCTACCAATTATTTTGGAAATAAAGAAGTTGGTAAATTCTTACACCATATATTGTCAAAAGGGGCAACAGAAGATTGGAAAAAATTATTGAAAGATAATACCGGAGATGATTTAAATGCAAAAGCGATGTTGAGATATTTCGAACCGCTGATGAGCTATTTAAAAGAAGTCAATAAAGGACGGACTTGTACTTTACCGGAAACGATATAAGGAAATACAGGACTAATGATAGCGGAGCGTTGAGAAGGGATTGGGCAGAATGGATTGTTTTAAATACCTATCTTTGTGTTTATTGCGTTAAGTATAAATGAATAAGCCGGTTTGGATCAAAATTAGTTTTATGGCAGTTGGAGTGCTACTCGGAGCCATTGTCGTTTTCGTATTGCACAGTTCGGAGGACTTACCTTTCAACAACAGGTACGATCCTTTGCCGCAAACTATCCATGCCGTTAAACTTGCCGATCGCTATGATTTTGCCGGTGAAAATATTCCCATCGATTATTTTGATGTTTCAGAAAGACTGGAAAGGGAACTCTTACTGAATACCTACATGCATAGTCACACTCTATTGCACTTAAAATTGGCCGTTCGTTATTTTCCATTGTTTGAACGAATATTTGCCGAACAAAATATTCCCGATGATTTAAAGTATTTAGCGGTTGCCGAAAGTTCATTGCGCAATGCTGTTTCGTATGCAGGTGCAAAAGGTATCTGGCAGTTTAAAGAAGAAGCAGCAAAAGAATTAGATCTGGAAGTTAATAATTGGGTTGATGAGCGCAATCATCCGGAGAAAGCAACGGTTGCTGCTTGTCAGTATCTTAAAAAACTAAAAGAACGGTTTGGTAGCTGGACTTTAGCTGCTGCTGCCTATAACATGGGCCCTACTGCATTGCAAAAAGCATTAGCCGAACAAAAGGAAACTAATTATTACGATTTAAATCTAAGTGAAGAAACCAATCGCTATGTTTTTCGAATTGTAGCCATGAAAGAAATAATGGCAGATCCTGAAAAATTTGGATTTTACATTCGCAAAAATGAATGCTATCCAGAATTAACAAAATATGACTTGGTTGAAGTAAGTACTTCCATTCCAGATTTAGCTGATTTTGCACATGAACATAACATTACATACCGCCAATTAAAATTGTATAATCCCTGGTTAATCAAATCAGAATTACAAGTGGCAAATGGAAAAAAATATTCCATTAAAATTCCGAAATAAGCATTTTCGGAATTTATACAAACAACAAGAATAATTTTATTTATCATCCATAGCGTTTATTGCACGCAGAGACGCAAAGACGCTAAGAGGAGGAATTCTTTCAGAGTTCCAAATATTTATTATTATTAATACCTAGAAATAAAATTACTCTATGAATGAAAATGAAATTAGCTCAATAATCATAGATGTCTGTTTTAAAATACACACTTCTTTGGGTCCTGGGTTATTTGAATCCGTTTATGAAGAAATTCTTGATTATGAATTCGCCAAACTAAATTTAAATGTGCAAAGACAAAAATCAATTCCAGTATTTTGGGAAGATTTAAAAATGGATATTGGTTTTAGAGCAGATTTCATAATAGAAAATAAAATAATTATTGAAATTAAATCAGTAGAAACCGTAGCTCATGTCCATAAAAAACAGCTTTTGACTTATTTAAAAATTACTGGTATCAAACTTGGTCTCCTGATCAATTTTAATGAAGCCCTACTCAAAGATGGTATTTCAAGAATCGTGAACAGGCTTTAATGTCGATGCTTTAATGCTAAATTCTTCTTCCCTGCGCCTAAAGGTGAATTCCTCCTCCTCTGCGTCTTTGCGCCTCTGCGTGAATTCCTGCTCTTAGCGTCTTTGCGTCATTGCGTGAATTCCTCCTCGTAGCGTCTTTGCGTCTCTGCGTGAATTCATCCTCTTTGCGTCTTTGCGCCTCTGCGTGAATTCCTGCTCTTAGCGTCTTTGCGTCATTGCGTGAATTCCTCCTCGTAGCGACTTTGCGGCTTTGCGTGAATTCCTCTTCTCTGCGTCTTTGCGCCTTTGTGTGAATTCTTCTTCCCTGTGTCTTTGCGTCTCTGCGAAAAATTCGTTCCTCTTTGATATACATTACTGATTATCAATAATTTATGTTTCTTTTCTGTAGACCATTCTCCTTACGCTCTCTATTTACTATTTTTGCCTTCAGCATTTTCAAATTAATGAGTCAGCTTCTTAATGTTTTGTGGAGTCAATATCTGAAACTTCCTCGTTCAGAAATGAAGAAATTCATGGAATTTCCTATAGAGGTACAGGCTGCTCAATTAAAAAAAATTGTCAAAGCAACAGAACACACTGAATGGGGAAAACGCTTTGGGTTTAGCAATTATAAAAAGACAGCAGACTGGAAAAATATGCTTCCATTACAAGATTATGAAAGCATCAAACACGACATCCATCGAATGATGACTGGTGAAAAAGATGTTTTATGGCCAGGCCGGATAAAATATTATGCTAAGTCTTCAGGTACAACCAGCGATAAAAGTAAATACATTCCTATAACAGATCCCAACCATAAAGATTGTCACACGAAAGGAGGCTGGAGATTACTTGCAGCTATTTACGACAATGTAAAAGATTGTAAAATTATTGAAGGCAAAAGCATTTTACTTTCTGGCAGTTACAGTTCTGATTTAAGTGAATTTCCGGGCAGCACTGTAGGGGATGTTTCTGCTATAATTTACCAAAGAATAAATCCATTGGCAGTAAATCGTTTGTTTCCTGAAAAGGAAATTGCTTTGCTTCCAGATTTTGAAAAAAAATTAGACCTTATAGCAAAGGATAGCATTCACGCTGATATACGGATGGTTGCTGGTACACCAACATGGGCCGTTGTGTTATTCAAAAAAATATTAGAACAAACCGGTAAACAACACATGCTGGAAGTATGGCCGAAAATGCAGGTTTTTGTACACGGTGCTGTAAGTTTTGTTCCCTATCGGGATCCATTCAGGAAATTTTTTCCTTCGGATGCCTTTACATACATCGAAACATACAATGCATCTGAAGGATACTTTGCAGTTCAGAATGACAAATCAAGTCATGATATGTTGTTGTTATTAGACAATGGTGTATTTTACGAATTCATTCCAATGGAAGAATGGGATAAAGAACAACCCAAAACTCTTTTGCTTGAGGAAGTTGAATTGGATAAAAATTACGCCATGGTCATAACCACCAATTCCGGATTGTTTCGATACAAAATTGGGGATACTGTAAAATTTACCCAAAAGTATCCTTATAAAATTGTAATTACAGGACGTACAAAACAATTCATCAATGTTTTTGGTGAAGAAGTAATGGTTGCAAATACAGATGCAGCTTTATCTGCGACCTGTATTGAATTTGGAGTTAAAATGGTAGATTATACAGTGGCACCTATATTTTTAACTGCTTCCGGTAAAGGAGGACATGAATGGTTGATTGAATTTGAAAAGGATCCTGAAAATCTGGATGCCTTCGCCAGTGCACTGGATAAAAATCTCATGAAAGTCAATTCTGATTATGAAGCAAAGCGATTCCACGATTTGGCTCTTGAACGCTTAAAATTAAATCTTGCTCCGAAAGCTACATTTTTTAATTGGATGAAATCACGCAACAAAATTGGGGCACAACAAAAAGTTCCAAGGCTCGCCAACCATAGGGAGTATTTAGATGAATTGAAAAAATTTATTTAAAACTTTTTATCAAACAATTTCATTATAGTTTTTTTATTCCTTTTTCTTTTCATCAACTTTTCGATGAACCTTTGAACCATTTTTTAATTTACGTGATAAAGCAACGTACGGACCAATAACCACTTCTTCTCCTTCCGAAACACCTGACTTGATTTCGATGTAATTTTCATCTTGAATCCCGACTACAACATCAACACGTGACACGGTATCACCCTTTAAAACAAACAGTGCTTCCCGATAAGGTGAATCATCGATTTTTTTTACATCATTCTGTGCCACTGGTTGCTGAATTTTATTTTCCTTGTCAGATTTTTCCTTTTGTTTGCGTAGTTCTTCATTTGGATCGTATGCAACTACTGCTTGAATTGGAACACTTAAAACATTTTTTACCTCATGGGTATTAATTTCAACCGTGGCTGACATACCCGGTCTAAATGGTGCCCTGTTGTTAACGATGAGATCTGTATAGGAAGATTTTTCGATTCTGATTTTTACAACAAATTTGGTAACCTGATCGGTTGACAATGAGTTGCCCGCCAATGAATTAATATTATTAGCACTATTAGCAACTTCCGTTACATGGCCGCTAAATTTTTTATTTTGATAAGCATCTACTTCAATGGTGGCAGCATCACCTGTTTTTACATTCACGATGTCGTTCTCACTGACTTCAACTTGTACCTCCATAGCGTGCAAATCTGCAATTCGCATCAACTCTGTACCGCTCATTTGGATTGTGCCTACAACCCGCTCACCACGCTCTACGTTTAACTTTGAAATAATTCCTGTTGCAGGTGCTTTTATAATTGTTCGGCCTAAATTTGTGCGCTGTTCCTTTAATAAAGCTTCAGCATCCTTCACTTGAAATCTGGCTGATTCTGAACTTTTGATTGCATTCTCAACTATAATATCAGCAGCTTTAAGCCCAGCTTCCAAATTTTTCATGGTAGTTTCAGAATTTTCCAAATCTGCCTGTGAAATGATTCCATCTTTAAACAATTGTTGATTTCGTTGATGCGTTTTTTTTGCATTTTCAAATTGCAATTTTGCCTGAGCTCTTTGCTGTTTCGCATTTTCAATAGAATTACCACTTGAACTAGCTTGCGTTTTAGCGATGTTGACTCCTGCTGAACTCCTTTCGACAGCAGAAGCATAGGCATCTGCATTTACTTTTGCGAGGATTTGTCCAACTTTCACACTGTCTCCTTCTTTTACATACAATTCAACAATTTCACCCGACACATCAGATGAAATCTTGATTTCAGTTTCAGGAAATATTTTACCACTTGCTGTAACAGTTTCAACAATATCTCTGGTTTGTACTTTTTCCAAATTAACTTCTTCCCCTATTGGCTTGCTCCTTGCTTTAAAAACAGCTGCTACAATCAATAAGAGTATTAAAGCAATTGCCAACCACCACCACCACCTCAGTCCTTTTTTTTGATTCATAATTTTATAATTTAATAGGCTTACCAGAGTAATAATCAAGTACCTTTTGTGAAAATACTAAATTGTATTTTGCTATAAGCCAGGAGCTTTCTGCATTTTGTAAATTCGATTGACTTTGATTGAGATCAAATACAGAAGCAGTACCTAAATCAAATCGTTTCTGTGTCTTATCGTGTGCATACTTGGTTGCATCGTAAGCTCTTAAAGCTGCATCAAATTCTTTTTTAGAAGCTTTTGCACTTGCATAAGCCTGGTATACATCCCTGTTAATTTTCTCTTTTTGCAATTCTACCTGTGTTTCAGAAGAACGTGTGGCTAATTTTGCTTTTTGAACTGCGGTTTTGGAACTTCGCTGATTGTAAATAGGAATGTTCAAGTTGAATCCAATGCCATATCCTAAAAATTGTTCGTATTGATCTTTAAAAGGAATCACAACCGTTGATTTTGGGACCTGGATGTCTTGTTCGACATTCAAAGCAACTCCATTTACATAAAATCCTGGTATAGCTATGCGTTGCGTTTCGTATTCACTAATTCGAATGGCAGCATCTGAATATCGGGAACCAATGCTTCCACTTAAAAATAAGTTAGGGTAATACAAAGATTTTGAAATTTTTTCTCCTATGCGCGCCGCCTCAAGCCTACTATATGCAGCCTTCATGGATGCTTGGCTTTGAATGGCTGATTCTGCCAGTTGATCCAAATTGTCGTTGTTAATTTGAATTTCATTCAATTGGTCCTCTGTCAATTTTTCGATTTGCAAGGGCTTTCTTGGATCCAATCGCATAGCTTGTTTCAAATCGAGCCATGCCAGATCCAAATTATTTTCAGCAATCAGCTGGGCCTGATCCATACGCGCTAATTGTGATTTCATTTCAAGAGCATCTGCTTCAGGCTTCAATCCTGCCTGAATCATCTTTTGCATTTGATTCAGTTGGCCTTGAACCAACCCTGTATTTTTCAATGCCATCTCCAATCGCTCTTGACACAATAAAACATTGAGGTAATTGGAGGCGATGCTTAATGCCAGATCATTGCTGGCTTGCTGATAATCCTGTTTTTTAGCATCAAGATTGAGTTTATTTTGTTTAATGGAGTTTCGGATGGCTCCACCTTGATACAAAGCGACTCCGGTTGTCAAGGAATAATTGCTGGAAAATATATTCTCTGTTGTAAAACTATTGCTGGTAGGATCCACATTTCTTCCAAAACTGAGACCGCCACCAATAGCTCCATTCAAATCAGGCAGTTGTTTTTGACGACTTTCCAACAAACTTAAATTTGCCTCTTCAACTGAAATTTTAGATTGTTGTAAGCCCAGATTGTTTTTATTAGCATAATCTACACAGCTGCTGAGGGTCCAGATTTCCTGAGCACCTAAATTGGTAACAAACAAATAAAACAGAACTAAAGAGATTGCTTTCATTTTATTGAACTAATTACAAAAATACAGGAGAATTAAAGTCGGATTTAGAGGATTCGAGTAATTAACGAAAAATTCAGACGAAAAACCAGCTTTTCGGGATGGATTGGAATTATCGGTTGGAATTAAATTCCCCTATAAACAACAAACGATCGTATCGGCTGCCCAAAGTTTTATAGTAAACCAAGACATAATAGTCATTTTCGGTTTCATACCAATCGCCTTCCAGTGGGCCGGTATCTGGCAAACCTTTGGCATCCTGGGCGGCATACATAAAATTATAATAACCCATTTTAAGCCAGATATAGGCAAAATAAGCCTTTCGGCTGGGATCGTATTCCATTTGATACTCAGGTTTTAATTGCCAATCTGTTAATCCACCATAAACATAGATGGGCTCCTCAAACGGCACAGATTTATTTAAGGTAAAATGTGCTTTAATGTAATCAGCAGTAACTTCCGCCTGATCTTGATCCCGATTTAGAATCAAATAACGGCCGTTGATGTCATCATCAGATAAATACAATTTGTTTGCCCTTACATCATCCGGCTTTAACCAACAGTGATACACATGATCTATTTCATCCCAAAATAAAATATCCTGGGTTGTAGATAGGATGGTTCGAATATCTTTATGTCTAAATTCCTTTTTACCCGGAAACAAGATATCATCCGGTTTATTAAAATAAAACAAATCACCAATTACACTGTTTGGCTTTGTTTTTACCAAACGCGTATTTGGATCGCCATTTTGGAAAATGTGCACCTGCATTTCCTGCTCATTGTTTTGAATGGCTATTTTATTGGTGTTGATAGAAAGTTCCAATGCCTGATGACTTCTGTAAATTTCTGCATCTACCGGATCTCTGACTTTCAAATTTACCAGGATTTTATTTTCAGAAATAAAAAAACGCCTCGTAAATAATACATTTTTAAATCGATCAGATACGCAAATCAAGTAATTGCCACTGACTAAAAATCCATCGCTTGGCACTTGCAATTTGTAATGGATATAAGGTATGATGGTTTTTCTTGAGGTAGCAAATTCTGTAATTCGTTGTTCCTGAAAATCCTTATAGTATTCTTCCGGGCGCAAATCGGTTGGAACCCAATTTTGGTCAAAATGAAAGAATGAATAATACAATTCGCTTGGGGACTCTTCTAGTATGTCGAAGCTTAGCTGTAAGATTTCTTTGACATTCAGCGTTAGAAAAGGCATTAATTCTTCTTCAGGCTTGTACCTGTAAAACAAGATGGTCTTTAGTTTATTGTCGTAGACAGTATCCAGTGGACTCAGATCAAATTCCGCTGGTTGAGCATTACTAAATAGAATGAATAAAAGTAAAATACAAATAATCAGCTTAAAACGCATCAAATCAATTTATAATAGAAACGAGAGACTGCCAATATATAGGAAATAGTAACGACAAGGGGTTGGTTTATGGTATTTTAAGAAATCCTTTAATTCAGAATTTACAGCAATAATTGTGTAAAATTGCTTTAAATACAGAACAAAGCGAACCATTTTAGCGTTTAAAGCTATCTGATTAAAACAAATTCTATGTATCCACCAGAATTGACAATTCCCATGACCCGTGAGCTGGTTGATTCCGGCTTTAATTCTCTTGAAAGTGCTGAAGCTGTGGACCAGGCGCTTCAATCACAAAAAGGAACTACTTTATTGGTAGTAAACTCAGTGTGTGGCTGTGCGGCAGCCTATGCCCGACCAGGGGTGCGGATTGCACTTTCTAATGAACATAAACCAGACCACTTGGTAACCGTTTTTGCCGGTGTTGACAGGGAAGCAGTTGCAAAAGCAAGAGAATATCTACTGCCTTACCCACCTTCTTCACCATCCATTGCATTGTTTAAAGACGGCCAATTGGTGCACATGCTGGAAAGACATCAAATTGAAGGCCGTTCAGCTCAAATGATTGCCGACAATTTAAGTTCAGCGTTTTCACAATATTGCAATTAATCAAGCATGCGTTTTATACTGCCAATTATCTTAGCAAGCTGTTTTATTAGCCAACTATTTGCGAATACCTGTAATCAGGATTCTACTTATACTATAAAAATTAAATACAGTAAAAAGGATCTGAAAAAGGAAATGCAGGATATAAAAAACCTGGATAAGCTGATCAAAGATTGGAATAAAGCAATAAAATCCAACAATCCAGATTACATGAATTCCTTATTTAGCAAAACACTGATTGCCATTCAAAAAGAACACAGTGAATTGAGCAATCGCGTTTCATCAAGAAGCAAAGCACTCATGCCACCGGCGGCAGTTAATTCAGAAGACCAGCCTAAAGTATATAATCCCGAATTAAAAGATCAAATCAACCGGATCAATAAAGCCGATATCATGGCAAAAAAAGTAGAATCCGAATACCTGAGTAATTACATTGCGGTTGTTAAGAATGAGAAAAACATCCTTGCAAAATTAGCCTCCATCCCAAGTTTTGATGAAGACACCAAAGCTGAAATTTATCCTCAAATTGCAGCTGATTTTATAGCTTTCAAATCAGAAATGAAAGCGGAAATTGAGTTGATGAAAAAGGAGACTGGGAAGAAATAATAATATTACAATTTGTTGATTTTTTGAATTATCTCAGTTTCCACTCCTTGGGTTTTTTTTATTGTTATTAACGCTATTATTTATTTCTTAATCTGTAGAGGTCATTCATGATTTAGTTTTAGGATTTATTATTCTAAAATCGAACCTGAATGATTAAATCAGTTACTAAGTAAACTGAAATTAATGTTAATTATCAAATTAAAATTAATCATAATATGTTTTTATCTTTACCCCTAATTAGAAAATAGCATCCTATGGCTCAAGCCCATAATTATACAGAAGAAAACATCCGGTCACTGGACTGGAAAGAGCATATACGCCTCCGTCCGGGTATGTATATTGGGAAATTGGGCGACGGTACCAATATAGACGATGGAATTTACATCTTGCTCAAAGAGGTTATTGACAATTGCATAGATGAATATGTCATGGGTTATGGCAGGGAAGTGGATATCGAGATAAAAGATGGAATTGTTACCGTACGCGATTATGGCCGGGGAATCCCATTGGGGAAAGTGATTGAATGCGTATCACAAATAAACACCGGTGGAAAATATGACAGCAAAGCATTTAAAAAGTCGGTTGGATTAAATGGAGTGGGTACCAAGGCAGTGAATGCACTTTCCAATTACTTTAAAGTACAATCCATCCGGGATGGCAAAACAAAAGTCGCAGAATTTGAACGTGGATCTTTAATTAAAGACTCCAATCTCAAATCAACGGATGAAGTCAATGGCACCATTATCAGTTTTAAACCGGACGAAAAAATATTCTCGCGATTTCGTTTTGTCCAGGAATTTGTTGAAAGCCGTATCTGGAATTATGCTTATTTGAATGCTGGCTTGCGCATTCACTTCAATGGAAAAACCTATATCTCTAAAAATGGTTTGAAGGATATGTTGGAACGCCGAACTGACGGCGAACATTTACAATATCCAATCATTCACTTAAAAGGAGAGGATATCGAATGCGTTTTGACGCATGGCAATCAATATGGCGAACAGTATTACAGCTTTGTAAACGGGCAGTTTACTTCGCAAGGTGGAACGCATCTCAATTATTTCAGAGAAGCTATTGTAAAAACCATTCGGGATTTCTATAAAAAAGATTTTGACAGCAAAGACATTCATGCAGGAGCCATCGGTGCAATTGCCGTCCGCATTGAAGAACCCGTTTTTGAATCACAAACTAAAACAAAATTGGGTTCAACCACAATCAGTCCAGAGGGTGCGTCTTTGCGTACATTCATCGCTGATTTTGTATGCAAAGAATTGGATTTGTATTTACATCAAAATACAGAAGCCGCTAAAGAATTACTGAGTAAAATATTACAATCCGAACGCGAACGCAAAGAAATAGCAGGAATTAAAAAATTGGCAAACCAACGTGCCAAAAAAGCAAACCTGCACAATAAAAAATTGCGTGATTGCAAATACCATTTGACAGATACAAAACTTAAATCCGAACTATCAGAAAAAACAACCCTCTTTATTACGGAAGGGGATTCTGCAAGTGGTTCGATTACCAAATCCAGAAATCCAGAATTACAAGCTGTATTTAGTTTGCGTGGTAAGCCGCTGAATTGTTTTGGAATGACTAAAAAAATCGTTTACGAAAACGAAGAGCTTAATTTATTGCAACACGCATTGGACATTGAAGATGGCATCGAAAATCTCCGATACAATAAAGTAGTAATCTCTACCGACGCAGATGTCGATGGTATGCACATTCGACTTTTATTATTGACATTTTTTTTACAGTTTTTTCCAGAATTGGTGCGCAATGGACATCTGTATATTTTAGATACGCCTTTGTTCAGAGTACGCGATAAAAAACAAACCTTTTATTGTTATTCTGAAAAAGAAAAAACCGATGCCATTGAGGCACTTCGTGGAAAAGCAGAAATTACCCGATTTAAAGGTTTGGGTGAAATCAGTCCGGATGAATTTGCTGGCTTTATTGGAGACAACATTCGCCTGGAACCGGTTATCATTCATGAAGATTCTCATATCGAAAAAATATTAGAATACTATATGGGAAAAAATACCGGTGATCGGCAGGATTTTATCATAGAAAACCTTCGGGTCGACCTAGATAAAATAAGTGCCGATATTGAAATGGCAACCGAAGAAGAACTAACTGCTTAATTTCTTAGAGGCATCAATGAAAGCTGATTAACAGCCAATGAAATTTAATATTGAAACCGAACGCCTCATCTTACGTGATTTTTTGGAATCTGATGTGCATGGCTTATTTGAGTTGGATTCCAATCCGGAAGTGCATCGTTATCTGGGCAATAATCCAATTAAAGAACTACACCAAATACCTCCCATCATTCAATATGTACAACAGCAATATATAGAAAATGGAATTGGACGATGGGCCGTGATAGAAAAATCTACCAACGCATTTATCGGATGGTCTGGATTAAAGTTAGTAAAAGAAAGCAGGAATCATCATGCCAATTATTATGATTTAGGGTATCGCCTCATACAAAAATATTGGGGCTATGGATATGCTACTGAATCTGCTCGTGCATCCCTTTCCTATGGATTTGATTATCTGAATTTACAAACAATTTATGCCACAGCCCAGGCAGAAAACATCGCCTCCAATAAGGTACTTCAAAAATGCGGTCTGAAATTAATAAATCAATTTCATGAAAACGAGGTACTTGAAAACTGGTATGAAATTAGCCAATCGCAATGGGGTGAATATGTCCCATAATCATGGGAATTTGAAGGCACTAAAAATCCAAAAATATCTTTTCATCGTAAGTTTGTCTATCAAATAAATTTATATGATAGAACTTTTAGCAAACTTACAGCCGTTAATACTCGTAGGCATGTTAATCCTGATGTATGGTATTGAAAACATGCGTCCTTATCTACAAAAAGCTCCCAACCAAAAACAACATGATCTTAGAAATGCCGGGATGAGTCTGATCAGTTTTGTAATTAATGGATTGCTTGGTTTAGGTGTATTGGTCAGTGTCGAATGGACCGCTGCCAATCAATTCGGAATACTAAATCAAATAACGCTCCCCAACTGGGTAGAAATTATATTAGGTGTTTTGTTGATTGATCTTGGAAGTTATGGAATGCATAATTTATCACACCGTATACCATTACTTTGGAGATTTCACCGTGTCCATCATTCCGATCCCAATTTAAATGCTACAAGTTCCCTGAGGTTTCATCCATTTGAAGTCGTTTTAACTCAGGGAATCTATCAAGCCGCAGCTGTTGTTTTATTTGGAATTTCAATGCCAACTTTTATAATTTATGGCTGCATTGCCTTGCCTTTAATAATTTTACAACACAGCAATGTCAAATGGCCTGATTGGATTGAACAACCAACCCGTTACATTTTTGCAACTCCCGGTTGGCATAAAATTCATCACAGCGATGACCGACCTTTAACAGACTCTCATTTTGGCGATGTCTTTACTTTTTGGGATCGCATATTTGGAACCTGGAGACCAACACGTCCCGAAGATATTCAATATGGATTAACAGAATTTAAAGAAGATTCTAAGCAAAGTATCGGATACCAGATGATGCTACCCTTTCGTAAGAATTAAGAATTAAAAATTAAGAATTAATTATTTGCCTATCTTTAAAAATTATTAGATTGATTTTTATAATTACATATACTTACATTCTTAATTTTTAATTCTTAATTGACTCATGAATCCTTGGCACGACGTAAGTCCGGGTGAACAAACACCGGAATTTGTAAATGGTATTATCGAAATCCCGAAAGGGACTCGCGCAAAATATGAAATTGATAAGGTTAGTGGACTCTTAAAACTCGACCGGGTTTTGTATTCATCTGTTTATTATCCGGCGAATTATGGCTTTATCCCCAGAACCTTGTGTGAAGACAGAGATCCCTTGGATATCTTGGTATTGTCACAATTAGAATTTGTACCCTTGTGTTTAGTAACAGCTAAAGTGATTGGGGTGATGCGCATGTCAGATCAGGGCGATGCGGATGATAAAATCATTGCTGTTTGTGCAGGGGACCCCAGTGTCAATCATATCCAGGATATATCTGAACTACCGAAACACTTTATATCTGAGCTGCGCAATTTTTTTGAAGATTATAAAAAGCTGGAACATAAAACTGTGCTTGTGGAAGATTTTCAAAATCATGAATTGGCAAAACAAATTATTTTGGATAGTTTTATTATGTATCAGGAGAAGTTTCCACAAGCAATTTAAATCAAACTTATATTGATATTTTGATTGCTAACTTGTTTCAATTCTTTAAGAATTTCAATTCATTTTCACTAAGCTGCCATTCTTTTAATACCATTCCTTTTACATCCTTAAATTCCAATTTTAAAATGCGTTCCTTTGCATTACCGCTAACACTGAAGCAGGTATAATTATTTTGATTGACTGTTTTATCTTTAAGTAAATCTGGATTGGTATTTTCATAATCGCTTAAAGTATGCAAGCCGGCGGTAAGCGATGAATTTACTATATCGTATAAGTAATAACCATCGTTTAATTTTCTCCTTGAAATTTCACTGTGATGCCGATCTCCGGTAATAAATAATACGCCTTCGATTTGTTCTTCCTGAATAAATTTTATTAACGCTTCTTGTTCCAAAACATAATGAACCATGCAATCGTAATTATTGTATTTGTTTAAGATAGGAGATCCATTTGCAATAATTTTAAAAGGAGCCCTGCTGGTCAACAATTGATTTTTCAACCAATCCAATTGGGTAGATCCCCACATCTGCTTATCGGGATTTGGAAGTCCGTTAATACTATCCTTCATATAATCTGAAGTTCTGAAACTTCGATCATCCATTAAGAAAAAATCTACATCGTTGTAACTAAATCGGGTATAAATCCCATCCTTCGAAGCAGCTTGTGGATTACTCCAAAACTGATCAAAAATTGATTTAGATTCGGCTTTATATATAAATGATAAATTATCATTGTTCAAACCATAATCATGATCATCCCAAATTGCATAATGGCTCATTTTTTTTAGTAAAGCTTGCAAGCTAGCTTGACTTCTGTCTTTTGATGCACGATACCACAAGCCCCAGTTACTTCCATAGTCCACTTCCCGGTAATACCAATTGTCACCAAGCCAAATCATAAAAGCAGCATCTTCTGTGGCCATTTGCTTAAAAATACTGGAATCCCCTCCATAAGGTCTCCCGGGTCTGTCATAAGGAGTATCATTGGTGTATGCGCAACTTCCTGTTAAAAAGCTAAAATCAGGTGCCGGAATTCTGTAATTCCATAAGACCTGGGTTTTAAAAGTACCAAAAGCACTGGAAGGTCTTATTTTATTGTTTAAAACCAATTGATAGCTATAGTCCGTTCCAGGTTGTAAATCAATCAGATTAAACTTATCAATCTGGTGCCTAAACCGCACGAAAGATTCTGAAGAGAAGCTTCTCTTTTGATTTAAAGCACCTACTGGCCATATTTCGAGTTTTAAATTACTCCCTGGCTTAGTTTCACACCAGATTGAGGCTGTGCGCAGTTCAACGGGGCCTAACATGGGTCCACTGAGCAATTGACTATTTATTTCAGAAGAAATCAGTCCTAAAAACAATAATAAATGCAACTTTTTCATTAAAATCGGGTCATTATAGAACAAAGATAGAATCCATTTTAACAAGCCATTTTACCAAATCAATATTTATCTTAGCCACTCAGTGAATCCCAATTATCTATATACAATATTGAAGTTTGCATGGACCTGCTCATTTTTGTGTTTTATTGGGCTATTTAAATCAGATGCACAAGATCAAAGTTTAATTCAATTTTCAGGACGGGTTTTTTCAGAATATAAACAGGCCCTTCAACCATTGCCTTATGTTGGAGTTGGAATATTAAGAACCCGGCGTGGTGGATTTACAGATGAAAAAGGTTTTTTTTCAATTGCAGTTCAAAGAGGGGATACCATCCAATTCAATTATGTAGGATATAAAAAAGTGCTGCGGTCTATTCCTACAGATTACGATCAGAATCAGATATACTTAGAACTCATTTTAAAACCGGATACGTTTCAATTAGAACGTGCCATTGTATTTCCAATTCCGTCAAAACAACATTTCAAACAAGAGTTTTTAGAAATGGATGTAAGTGATAAGATGAAAGAAATTGCTCAAAAAAATATTGCATCAGATGTCTTAGCTAAAATAGAACCAGGAGTTCCTTCCGATCCTCGAGCCCGCATGAGTCTATACATGGCACAGGAAGCTCAAAAAGCATATTACGATGGTCAATTTCAACCTCAGAAAATATTTAGTCCGATTGCCTGGATTGAATTTTTTAAAGCGCTAAAACGCGGTGATTTTAAAAAGAAAAAGAAATAATAATTTATTCTTTAATTAATTTGAGATTGTATGTTTTCAAAGAAGTATCTACTACAACTATAAAATAAATTCCAGCTTTCCAATTGGAAACATCCACCTTAGGTCCAGATGTTTTTTCCAGAATCTGTCCTAACTGATTGTAAATTTTAATGTCTCTTATAGAAACACCATCCGGATTCATGATTTCGAATGCATGATGTGTAGGATTTGGTGATACAAACAGGGATACTAAACGATCTACATCTTCATTTGCCACAATTCCACAATTTGGTAAATCAAACGTTGGTTTGGAAGTTATTTTAAATGTGCCTGTACCATCCGGGCAACGTTCCATGGATTGATCTGTAGGAATTGCACCAAAACTTAGGCTATCTAATACCAAACCGTCTTGTCGTGTAAATATTAATTTTTCTCCACTTGCGGATAATTTAAAATTTGCATGGACTCCAATCGGAGTTTGGCTGTCTTCATCACACCAAATAATTAACCTGCCGTTTGCAGGAATAGAAACTCCTGATGGAATTTCAAATTTTTCAATATTGGCATCATCATCCGTAATAAATAATTTACTTAAATCCACCGATTGATTTGTGTTGTTATACAACTCGATCCAATCCTCATATTTATCATCGGTCGTATCTTTTACCGTAGATTGATTGGAACTCATAAATTCATTAATAACAACATCCCCTTTTTGAATGGCTGCAATTTTCTCATTTACTTCCAGACTATGATATTCAAATTCTGCCCTACGGGGAGAAAACAAACCAATCAAATTGTTTTCTGCATAAATATAAAACTGCGTTTTTCGAGTTTGAGCTATGATAAAAGCACCATAAATGCTATCACCAGCAAGACCATCATGATGAAGTCCATCATCGTATAAGGTTTGATAGGTAAAAGGAGTATATTTATTTTTTCTATAACCAACAAAAGCATTGTTTTGATTTGAAAGTTTAACTGATATCCAAATGGAATCACCCACAAATCGATTTTGTAAATCTGCAATATAATTTCCAATTGTTGGTGTGGCGTAATTATATTCCGGAGTTGTTTTATAATACGCAAGTCTGGCAGTTTGCAAGGTTAATAATCCTGGTGATCCGCTACCAGGTCCGCCACCACTTGAAATAGGTGCAGTCAAAGATGTTTGAAATTGCGTGTATGTGGTGAGGTTGTTTGGATCATTTTTTACCAGGGTATCTACAATTGATTGCAAATACTTTGCATTGGTTTCAAACCCGTTACCTGTAAAATTTTCTTCTGCAATTGTTTTCAAATGTGCCAGGTACATACGCTTGTAGGTTGCATTGTTCAACAAACTTGAAATCAGTGGTCTGTCTGCGTTTGTTGCTTGATAAAGAATAGGTAGCTTATCAACCGATCCGCCACTTCCGGGAAAGCCACCAAAAGACATGTTTAAATCCCAAATTACAGGCAAGAATCTGCCGTAATCATCTTCGTATAAATAATAATTTTGTGAAAAGGAACCGGTATAACTATCATAATTACTCATTACATTGTTGTATGCATGCATCCACAAACAACGATCCACATCAACAATTTTTGGAATATTATTGGTTTTGATTCTCAAACTATCCATTAATGCAATTAATTTATACCAACCGATTGTGTTTTCCATTCCATAATAAATCAGGTATTTGCTGCTATCGTAGGTATTGAATTTTAAATTACTCGTTGAATTGTTTCCTGGTCGATCGGGATTTCCTTTCACAAAAACATGGTCAGACGAACCAAAATGCTCGCTACAAAATTTTTTATTGACCGTTTCTACATTGGTATACAAACCCATTAAAGATCCATTTATATAAACCCTTGCAAAATTTGCAACGGAACAATCCATGTACTGAGATAATATTTGATAAGAAATGACCTCACGAATTGCAGAAGGATCGGAAAAATTATTTCCCAATTTTATACTTTCATAATTTTGATAATCCTGATTTTTGACAAAATCCAATTTTATATGCAATGGATTTTTTATTCGTCCTGCATTGTAACTGCTGTTTCCTTTGTATTTTACTCCTACGCTATCAAAGCGTTCTCCATTGATAATGCAATAATCTGCCAGAATGTAATTTTCCTTACCTGCTTTAGCTGTATCTAAACGATAATCCCAATTACTGTATCCAAAATAAATTGATATCTCCTGGATTTTTTCAACTTTATAAAAATCATCCTGTGCAGATGAGCTCTTATGTAAGAATAGGCAAAAGATGCTTAGGAAAACAAATTGTACTGGTATCATTTCAACAAATCTTAGAAAACTTTAAAAAAATATGATAGCTTAATCGAGGATACAAATATACCAATCTAATACGATTTTAAATGACGATCGGTTGGTTTACTCGCCTAGCACTTCAATTAACTAATCCATCGACAGTAGGCGGTCAGCCTAATTTCAAATTGTCTCTCCTAGATTATTGAATCATTTGACTTTCAATAATTTAGGAATATACAATCCAGGGAATTAGATATAAATAAAATGGTATTACTTTTGCCCATATTCCCGTCTATGAAAGTAACAGATTACCTTAAACAATCCGATGGTAAAACACTGATTTCCTTTGAGGTCTTACCCCCTCTAAAAGGAGGAAGCATTAATGCTATTTTTCAAAGCTTAGATCCATTAATGGAGTTTAAACCCCCATTTGTGGATGTAACCTATCATCGGGAAGAGTTTTTATACAATATACAACCCAGTGGTTACTATCAAAAAATTGCAATCCGCAAAAGACCTGGTACTGTTGGGATTTGTTCAGCTATAATGCATCATTATGGTGTTGAAGCTGTACCGCATCTTATCTGTGGAGGATTCAGTAAGGAAGATACTGAGAATGCTCTGATTGAACTGCATTTCTTAAATATTCACAATGTGCTGGCTTTAAGAGGAGATGCACGAAAATTTGATGAAAAATTTATTCCGGAACCCGGGGGGAATGAATATGCACTTGATCTGGTTCAACAGATTGGCCGAATGAATCAAGGTGTGTATCTGGATCCATCTATAGAAAATGGTTCACGTACAGATTTTTGTGTCGGCATTGCAGGATATCCTGAAAAACATTTTGAAGCACCCAATATGAAATCCGATTTGAAATTTACACGTAAAAAAATGGAAGCAGGTGCAGATTACATTGTAACACAGATGTTTTTTGACAATCAAAAATATTTTGATTATGTTGCACAATGCCGTAAAGAAGGAATCAGTATTCCCATCATCCCAGGTATTAAACCCATAACCAAGCGTTACCAATTGGGATCTATTCCGAGGAATTTTTATATCAATATACCAGATGATTTGGTAAAAGAAATTAATAAAGCGCAGACCGATCTTGCAGTAAAAGAAGCCGGTATGGAATGGTGTATTCATCAATGCAAAGAATTGATAAAATTAGGAGCCCCGTGTTTACATTTTTATACGATGGGTGATAGCCAGACCATTCGAAAAATTGTTGAACGTGTTATTTGATGGTAAAAAATAAACTCATGAATGCACCATTAATCATTGACCCTACATTAAAATCCTGGATACCTTATCCTATAGATTCAGATTTTCCAATTCAAAATTTACCTCTTGGAATTTTTTCGAAATCAGATGGAATTACAAAAGTTTGTTCAATAATCGGTGACCAGGTTGTTGACTTGTTTGGATTGTATTCAGATGGATTTATACAATGCCCTGGATTGGATATTTCGGATTTAGCAAGCGGTTATTTAAATAAATTATTACAAAAAGGAAAAAACACCATCCGCGAAATTCGCAAAGATTTGGTCCAACTTTTATCTGAAGCAAATACAAAAGACCAATCATTAATTAAGAATCACTTATATCCTTTAAAGTCAGTCAAATTGCATTTGCCGGTTAAGGTCGGAGATTATACTGATTTTTACAGCAGCCGTGAACATGCTACGAATGTTGGCATGATGTTTCGCGATCCTGCGAATGCGCTTTTACCTAATTGGTTGCATTTACCTGTTGGCTATCATGGTCGCGCTTCTTCCATTGTAGTTTCAGGCACGGATATAAAACGTCCAAAAGGACAAATCCAATTAAAAGATGGGGAAGCACCTATACTGGATTCAACTCGACAATTGGATATTGAATTGGAAATGGCTTTTGTAATTGGTAAGGAAAACAAATTGGGTGATTCTATCCCAATTGAAATTGCTGAGCAACATATTCAAGGATTGCTCTTATTTAATGATTGGTCTGCGCGCGATATTCAACGTTGGGAATATGTACCATTGGGTCCTTTCCTGGCCAAAAATTTTGCATCAAGTATTTCCCCCTGGTTAATTGATTTGGATGCTTTAGAACCTTTCCGTACAAATGGACCGGAACCAAGCTTACCCTTGCTGGATTATTTAAGAAATGATAAGCCTTCAAATTTTGACATCGAATTAGCAGTTTACTTAATTACTTCTGATGGAACTGAAAATCTTATTTGTAAATCCAATTCAAAGTATTTATACTGGAGCATGTCACAACAATTGGCTCATCACACAATAAACGGTTGCAACATGCAAATTGGGGATCTCTGTGCATCGGGAACGATCTCCGGTCCGACACCAGATTCCTATGGGTCTATGTTGGAACTCGCATGGAAAGGAACAAAACCATTGTTGCTTAAAGACGGCACAACCCGTAGTTTTTTACTGGATGGCGATACCATTACCATAAAGGGATTTGCACAACATGATCAATATCGCATCGGATTTGGAGAAGTTTCTGGACGAATTGTAGCATAATTTTTATAAGTCTTAAAACATTCAATTCCTAATTATAGAATTAATTTTTAATTCAAGCCTTAATAGCTTTATAACCTGAAATTAAAACTACTGGTCTATTCTAATCAGTTTCTCAAAGGGCCCCTATCGTATTTTTTACTAATTTTGTTATAATTCCAATATTTGTTATATTTGGATGGCATTCAAAGCGAATATAATTTTATATTAATCGATTAATCTTACTATTACCTTTTTATATCCGAACTATGAAAATTAAAATTATCTCTGTTTTACTCATTTACTTTTTTATAAGTTCGTTTACTTGTAAAAAAGAAGAAAGTCCTTTATGTGCTCATTTCTATATTGAAATAACACATGATGCCCAGGACAACTTATTAACAGTCCAAACTTTTAATGGGTTGGGGCCATATAAAATTCTTTGGAATACAGGTTCCGGAGCCAATACAATCGATGTTATAAAACCCGGCTTGTATAGCGTCACTGTTACAGATGGAAATGCCTGTGTTAGATCAAAATCAATTACAGTAAATTAATTTTATTTTATCTTAATTGGGGGTTCATTTAATTTCTATTCCCTAAATCCTGATTAAACTGATTTCTTTATTGCCTTTAATTGAGATTTTATATAATGAATTTAAATTATAAGTAAATTGTATTCATTATAATTTTGGCTAAGATGTTTTAGAAAAACAACCAATGTCCTTTGACTCGTCCAATGGAATTAATTTCTATTGCAGGCGAAGGAATTTTAACAATATTGAAAACCCGGAACAGGGTTTTTAAAAATCGGTTACGGGTCCTGATTTTACTAAGGTCGATGTCTAATGCCAGGTAGTATTCATTAACTCTTGGTATCCGTTCAGCATTGTAAACAATATTTTGTTTGACCCATTTATTTGTAAATCCTCCAAACAATCCGTCTGCTCCAAATCCAAGGGAAACATTTAGACAATCCGGCCAGTTTTTCCAATTCCCATTGACAAGACGCTCCGGACTAAAAGTTAACCAGAATGTCTGAGTATTATAGTCTTTGAGGGTACTGTTGAGAAAGCCAGAACCATACAGCTCATGTGCCCGATCTTCAAAACTATAGCCTGGATCTCCCATCTCATTTGGCGGAAGTTTCGAATATTTCTTTGGCCAGGATGATAGTTTAATTCTAAATTTCTGCTCATCCCATATTAACTGTTGGCTAGTAAATAAACCAATGCCAATGACATTTCCAGCCATATCTGGCCAACTAAATCCATAGTCATAACTAAAGCCATCCATGACTTCAATCGTCGATTGAAACAACATTGCCATGGAAACTCCCCAGATCAAGGATGTGCCTGAACTATATCCACACCATCTCGCACCTTGATAGCCCAATTCACTTTGAAAGTAACTGTTAAACATATGTGCGGCTTTGTCCATATGCAACCATTCCCTTATGTCATTGAACGCATGAAATTTACCTAAACCTTGTTTGCTATACCAAGCATTGTATAGCCCAACTGAAAAACCTGAATAACTTATCAAACCAAAACCACTGGCAAGTAAAACCCGATTCTTATTAAGTGTATCAGATGGCGTAAAAAAATTTTGAAATCTTGATTGAGAATGAATCGATGGAATTAGTCCATAAAAAAAAACCAGGCTTAAAGCAAAAAGTTTAGGCCTGGTTAGTATGTTCATAAATTTATGTCAATAAGACTCGTTATTAGTAACGATAATATTCAGCTTTATATGGACCTTCTTTCTTAACTCCGATGTAATCACTTTGCTTAGTATTTAATTCTTCCAATTCGACGCCAATTTGTGCAAGATGCAAACGTGCAACTTTTTCATCCAGGCTCTTAGGTAAGGTATATACTTTGTTTTCGTAACGATCGGCGTGTTGCCATAATTCCAATTGGGCCATGCATTGATTGGTAAATGAATTACTCATTACGAAAGAAGGATGACCGGTTGCACAACCTAAATTGACCAAGCGACCTTCTGCTAGTAAGATAATATCTTTTCCATCAATGGTATATTTATCAACCTGAGGTTTAATTTCTACATGTGTTTTTCCGTAATTATTTTTTAACCAGGCAACATCAATTTCATTATCAAAATGGCCAATGTTACATACGATTGTTTTGTCTTTCATCAATCTGAAATGTTTCTCAGAAATGATATCGCAATTTCCAGTAGCTGTCACAACAATATTTGCAAGTTTTACGGCATTCTCCATTTTTAGTACCTGAAACCCATCCATTGCAGCTTGTAAAGCACAAATCGGATCAATCTCAGTAACTATGACACGGCAACCAGCTCCTCGTAAAGAAGCAGCTGATCCTTTGCCCACATCACCGTACCCTGCAACTACTGCAACTTTTCCTGCCATCATAATATCTGTTGCGCGCCGAATGGCATCTACACAAGATTCTTTACAACCGTATTTGTTATCAAATTTTGATTTTGTAACAGAATCATTGACATTAATACATGGCAATGGAAGATTTCCGTTTTTCATGCGCTCATATAAACGCAATACACCTGTTGTCGTTTCTTCAGAAATTCCACGGATTCCGTTGATCAGCTCTGGATAATGATCCAATACCATATTGGTCAAATCACCACCATCATCTAATATCATGTTCAATGGTTGACCATCCTTAAAAGCAAATAAGGTTTGTTCGATACACCATTCAAATTCTTCTTCATTCATTCCCTTCCATGCAAATACAGGAATATTTTTTGCAGCGATTGCAGCGGCAGCATGGTCCTGTGTAGAAAAAATATTACAAGAAGACCAGCTTACTTCGGCTCCTAATTCAATCAAGGTTTCAATTAAAACCGCTGTTTGGATGGTCATGTGAAGACATCCTGCAATGCGGGCTCCATTTAAAGGTTTTGAAGGTCCAAATTCACTGCGAAGGGACATTAATCCCGGCATTTCTGCTTCAGCCAATTGGATTTCCTTACGACCCCAATCGGAAAGGCTAATATCTTTTACTCGATACTTAAGGTGTGTTGCTACTTGCTCCATATATTCAAATTTTGCGCAAAGTTATTAATTAATTTCTTATAAAATAAAGACTTGACTCCTAGCGTGTTAATAGCCATTTAATAACAGTCCATTTACTCAATTGTTTTTAAAATAAGGGGGATTTAGTGCCTTAATCTTTGGATTCATTTGCTTAAACCAAATGGGAGGAATCAAAGCCAAAAGAATGCAGGCAGGGTAGCCATATGGCAATGTTGGACTTTTGGAATGACTTTCTAAATTCTGGTATTTAACAGATGCTCTTTTATGATGATGTGGGTGACGGGTAAGTTCATATAAAAAGATTCTCCCTAGGACATGGTCTGAATTCCAGGAATGCATTTCATTGACAGATTCAAAATCCCTGCTCTCCGGTTTTAGGCGTTGAAGGCCATAATGTTCAATATAATTTATGCTTTCCAATAATAATATTGAAATCAGGGCAATACCAATAGCTGATACCAACCCAATATATCCGGCAATTTGAAAACACAGTCCTAAATATATAATTTGAATCATAAGCTGCCACAGGATTCGATTGCTCCAATGAATAAAACCATGTTGCTTCAATTTTAATCTCTTAATTTCTATATTGATTGCATTCTTAAAAACTCCGAAGATGCTTCGAAACCAAAAATGAAACAAAGATTCATTCAATCGAGCCGATGAAGGGTCATTAGGTGTGGCTACATATTTATGATGCCAGTGATTGTGTTCTGCTGTAAAATGCATATAACATGCGGGAATTAATAAAACCTGAGCACACAGTTTATTTATAAAACCACTTCTGTGACCCAATTCGTGAGCAATATTTATTCCCATGACCCCGGTACATATACCTAGATTCAATACAAGCATCAGCAACGTCGAAATTTGTAAATTTTGAGACTGCAGTATGATAAGAAAGTAATAGATTAATAAATAAAGTACTGGCAAATTCATAAATAAAATCACATCAAAAAATATATTTTTCCTTTTCATTTCGCCTGTATCAACCGAATCATTGCCAGTATCTATGGGGAAGATCAACTCCAAAATTGGAATTAAGACAAAAGCTAAATAGAAACTACCAGGTGCATACCAGGATTGAAGCTGCAGTCCTGTGAATGCTGCCAAAGGAATTAAAAATGCGAACAGGTACTTCATTTAAAAAATTCAATAGCTAACACAGCATCCTGCAATGCAAGACTGACTTTTTCAATAATTTTACTATCTTTATTATGTTAATTTCACTTATGAACAAAGTTACAATTATTATTCTTTGCATTCAATTGCAAGTTTTAAGCCACCAAATTTTAGCGCAAAAAACGATTCGTACTAGATTAATACATGATGGGCTCAACAGATCCTTTTCATTTTACATACCTGCAAATTACAATTCCGTTAAAGCTAATGCGCTGGTATTTAATCTGCATGGATACGGATCCAATGGCGATCAACAAGAATTTTACGGTGATTTCAGAAAAATAGCCGACACCGCTGGTTTTATTATTGTACATCCAAACGGCACTATTTATCCACAAAGCACGCAGCAATTCTGGAATGTTGGTTTGGTTGGAAACAGTACCGTAGATGATGTTGGATTCATTCACGCAATTATTGATACTTTGTCCGGAGTTTATTCGATAGATCCTGATCGGATTTATAGCACTGGAATGTCAAACGGAGGATTTATGAGTTATCATTTAGCTTGTGTTAGCAATCGGTTTGCTGCCATTGCATCCGTAACCGGTTCTATGACACAATTGACTCAGGCCCTTTGTAAAAATGCACAGCCTATTCCTGTGATGGAAATTCATGGAGACGCCGATGCCGTTGTCAATTACAATGGGTCTGCTGGTGTATTGGGGATTCCGGATGTATTGGATTTTTGGATTCAAAAGAATGGATTGGACAAACAGAACGTGATACAATCAATGGTTCCGGATATCAATAAGACCGATGGTGCAAGTGCAGAATTGTATGTATATCCGGGAATTAATGAAATTCAGCATTACAAAATTATAAACGGGGCTCATACCTGGCCGGGTTCTCCATTTGTAATTGGCACCACATGCCAAGATTTCAATGCCAGTCTGGAGATATGGAAATTTTTTAATAAATTTAAAAGGCAATCTGTTGCTTCAGATGATTTAGAATTCTTTGAATTTAAAGTATTCCCAAATCCAGTTAGCACTCTTTTGCAAATAAGTTTAAATAAACCGCTTACAGGGGATGCGCTGGTAGAAATTACAAATTCTGTAGGTTCAAAAATGTTTAGCAAAACCATGAATAGAATTCCTGAAAATTTGGAAGTAAGTATATTGCCAAGTGGTGTTTATTTTATAAACATTTTAACAAAAGACAAACGTCTTAAGCAACGGTTTATAAAAAATTAGAATGAGTTTATATTTAGGCTCTCAAAGATTTAATGAAAAGAAGTAATGCTTACCTTTTCTATGCCAATTAAATGCATTTCAATGTGACGATCGTGTGCTTTGTTTTCAAATTCACTGATAATCTCTAGAATATCATAATCAATAAAGTTACAATCATTGCCGTCAATGGTTAAAACACTGTATTCCGGAACTTCATCCAAAGCCTGCCTCAATTTTACTTTATTTAAAAAGGTTACATTGGTATTTAGCTTAATGTATTCAGTTTTAATTCCATTGATGGTTTTATTAGAAATCTTATACTCAGCCTTAAAGTTATTTTGAATTATAAAATAAATGGATAATAATAAACCTATACTAACTCCTATCAATAAATCTGTTGCTAAGATTACCAGAATGGTTATGATAAAAGGAATAAATTGTTTCCATCCTAAGTTCCACATATTTCGGTACAATTTAGGTTTTGTAAGATTCAAACCTGTAACCAATAATATTGCTGAAAGTGCTGCGTAAGGAATTTTATTTAACAGAAAAGGTACAATTAATATAGCCAGAAATATAAACAAGCCATGTGTAAATGCGGCCATTTTGGTACGAGCACCTGCATTTACATTAGCAGCTCCTCTGACAATTACTGCAGTTATTGGCAAAGCACCTAAACATCCGCAGACGATATTTCCGATGCCTTGTGCAAGCAATTCACGGTTGATGGGTGTAATCCGATTTCTTTGATCTAATTTATCTATTGCTTCAATACTCAATAAGGTTTCTAGACTTGCTAACAAACCAATCAAGATCCCATCTTTCCAAATCTGAACTTTTGTAAACATCAAGGAAAAATCAGGAAAGGTGATGCTTTCAAAAACAGATTGTTGAATACTCACCAATTGTGTTTGTTTCAAGGCATGTACATTCAAATAAGTTTTTAGAATTTCGTTAAGCACGGTGCCTATAATTACAACAACTAAAACTGCCGGAATAATTCTCCATTTTTTAAATAAGGGTCGTTGAAAACCAATCAATAGAAGAATGCAGCTTACTGAAATAAAAACAGCAGCTCGAGTACTGTGATTGTAAAAATTTTGAATGTTTCCAAGAAATTGATCTGAAGAAAACAAACTTAGAAAGCCGCTGGTCCAAAAATCTGGTTGATCATAACCAATTGCAAGTGGTATTTGTTTCAGGATAAGTATAATTCCAATTGCTGCAAGCATTCCTTTTATTACAGAAGAAGGAAAATAATTTGCAACGACACCAAGTTTCAGTAAACCTAATAAAATTTGAAAGCCTCCGGCAATTACGACAACCAGTAAGAAAATTTTATAATCGCCTAAGGAGTTAATAGAAGCCGCCACTAAGGTGGAGAGCCCGGCAGCTGGTCCTGAAACTGATAATTGCGAACTACTGATTAGTGGCACAATCATTCCACCGATTATTCCTGAAAGCAAGCCGGAATAAAGAGGTGCACCACTTGCCAATGCAATGCCAAGACACAAAGGCAACGCAACTAAAAAAACAGATAAGCCTGCAGGCAAATCATGTTTTAACCAAATTATCTTATAATATTTAATAGTTCGCCTCATGGATTAAATCAAACTGCTAAATTAGGGCGATTCGCAGATTTAATAGTTGTTGAGCTGATATGCTCCTAAGCTAATCAACGATAAAGTTTAAAAATAATTTGCTTAGAGTTGGTAAGCTTAAAATTAGGAATGCACAATTCGAAATGGATATTAAAATGGCTGAAATAATGCTTTTAGCTTAACAGTTTATCACATTAACAGCTTTTTCAAATGTTCCAAAAAAAAAAGCCCTGACACTTAACGTGCAGGGCTTTTGAAAAAAAACGGCGGCGTCCTACTCTCCCAGATTTGCGTCTAGTACCATCGGCGCAGAAGGGCTTAACTTCTCTGTTCGGAATGGGAAGAGGTGGAACCCCCTCGCTATAGCCACCTAAAACTTTTACCCGCAATGCGGGATATTTTTTAAAAAAAGGTTGGAAGAGAAAAAGAGCAGAAGATTTTGAAAAAAAAGGAAGTTTAGGGGTAATTAGTACTACTCGGCTGAACGTATTACTACGATTTCACCTATAGCCTATCAACGTAGTCGTCTTCTACGACCCCATGTAACACTCATCTTAAGGATAGCTTCGCGCTTAGATGCTTTCAGCGCTTATCTAGTCCGTACATAGCTACTCTGCGCTGCACCTGGCGGCACAACAGATACACTAGCGGTACGTCCGACTCGGTCCTCTCGTACTAGAGTC
>JAEUUO010000019.1 GCA_016787575.1 Saprospiraceae bacterium
ATTTGATTATATCGAAAGATGGTATAATACTCATAGAAAACACAGTTCGATTAACTTTATGAGTCCATTACAGAAAAATCAATTATTATCTAACCGACTAGAGGCTTAGCTTTTGTGTCCGGTTTTTTGAGCAATTCCATATCTACAGACTTCCTATCTACAGACTCTACTCCTAATTCACATCCTTCCGTTCTTTCAACTTTTTAATCATGCCTTCCACATTGATTTTATTGGCAGGATCGGGGGCTAACTCCAAAGCTTGTTTAGCATAAGAAAGCGCCTTATCGAATTCACCATTTGCTGAAAGGCCACGTGTCATTCCAACAAGGGTAGTAAAAGTGTTAGGATGTTTTTCATAATTCATTTTAAAAACATCTAAAGCCTGCTTGAATAATTTTAAACCAATTAATTGTCTGGCGTATTGGTGCACTTCAAATATTCCGGCATTTGGAAGTATTTTTTGCATGGTAGCAAATGCCTCATCGCTGCGATTTAGTTTTTGCAGAATTTGAGATTTGGTAGTCCAAGCCTGAAAACTGTTTTGTCCGCCAAAGGTTGCGCTTGTCGCAGTATCTGCCCATACCAAAGCCTGATCCAGATTGACATTGTTTTGAACACACCACTGAGCTGCCTGATTCCAGGCTTGCCAGATAAAGCCCCGCTCACTGCGCAATTCTTTACGGAATGAATTCAATTGATCCCGGATATAATCTGCCTCTACCGTAAATGCAATTTGAAGTTTTTCCCATTCCAAAGCAATGGTAGCTGTATTGGATGTTTGATTGATAAAAGTGTATTGCAACCATTCCACACTTTGATTTAATTTGCTTGGTTTAACCTGGATGCGCAATGCATCTTCTGCAGGATCATAATAAAAAGCACCCCACGAACTGTTGTTCTTAGAAAAAATGAGCGTACAATAACTGCTGTCGTAAATCACGAAAAAGCCATATTTGCCTGCAAGCAGATTTTGCCCGTTTATTTTTACATCATTCGAAAAACTTATGGTAGTATTTTCATTGGCACCGGCACGCCATGGAGCCATTTTAGTATTTCCAAAACCTAAATCACCTAAACCATAATGCACCAATTCACCCCAAATTTTGCCTTCCCTGCCTTTTACTCCCGGGCGACTGTAATCAATGCGAACTTCTGTCAAACCAATCCATTCTGAAATGCTGGCTTTTTTATTTCCGCCATCAGGCACCGTAGTAAGAGGGATCTGAGCATCGAGTTTAACTGCAAATGCAAACAATAAAGTAAAGGCAATAAGCTTCATAATTATGATATTTCCACAAACCTACGAATAAATTCGTAGATCAAAGAATAAAAATATGTCCTCCATTCATCCTTAAATTGAGAATTCGTGACAATTCTTCTTCGTCCACCATTCATCCTAAATTGAGAATTCGTGGCAATTCTTCTTCGTCTTCCATTCGTCCTAAATTCGTGAATTCGTGGCAATTCTTCTTCGTCCACCATTCATCCTTAATTCGTGAATTCGTGGCAATTCTTCTTCGTCCACCATTCATCCTTAATTCGTGAATTCGTGACAATTCTTCTTCGTCCACCATTCATCCTAAATTGAGAATTCGTGGCAATTCTTCTTCGTCTTCCATTCGTCCTAAATTCGTGAATTCGTGGCAATTCTTCTTCGTCCACCATTCATCCTAAATTCGTGAATTCGTGGCAATTCTACTTCGTCCACCATTCATCCTTAAATTGAGAATTCGTGGCAATTTTTCTTCGTCCTCCATTCATCTTTTATTTGTTTCAATAAAGCTAAATGAAGACTTAAAAACAAAACTTATCTAGAAAACGTCATCGTTGCCAATCCGCCAAAAACATCAAATACAATTTTATTGCATTCGTTTGATTTGACATCAGCTGTGCTGCCAAGAGATGCAGAATTATCAATAGCAACTGCTTTAAAGGTAACACTCACACTATCGGCTGTGTATTTTTTAATAGGAAGCATTT
This sequence comes from Saprospiraceae bacterium, assembly GCA_016787575.1. GTDB lineage: Bacteria > Bacteroidota > Bacteroidia > Chitinophagales > Saprospiraceae > Vicinibacter. The sequence continues at coordinate 1,981 of JAEUUO010000019.1, forward strand.
TGCCATTCAATTCTCCGTCCACTATTAAATCTACCGGATCAGTTGAAAACGTACCGTCCGCATTAAATGTACCAGAGCCAAATTGATTTACACCAAATCCTTTGATCTGAATATTCCAATTTCCAATAATATTTGTAGGAACAGAAGGAGGCGTGCAATTATCATCATCGCTTGAACATGCATTCAATGAAAACAAGGCAATGGCTAAGCAGGTGAGCAGTAGAAATGAATTTTTCATGTTATAATTTAATTAGTGATTTTTCGATTGGAATCGGTTATTGTATCAACGGCGTAAAATTAAATGGGTATCAGGATGATCCACATTCATTAATTCGATGTAATCGCATGAATATTTTGTAAAGACATAATCGCTGTTGATTTGTTTTTTTTGATCTACGGAAGTACCGCTAAAGCGTATCCCAACTGAATCAATTTGAAACTTTTGAGTACTCAGAAATGCACCAAAAAATTTATTAGGAATGATTAAATCAATTGGCACACTGGAATACGTGCCAAAAGCAGAAAATGTTATAGTACCCGGGGTACGTTCTGTATTGATAAGTTCAGCGTTCCATTCCCCAAAAATGATCAAAGCGGGAATTTCGGACAGACAGTCTTTTACAGGCTCTTTGTGACATGCCACCATGCCCAACATCAAACCAACAAAGATGAATTTGCCCATTTAGTGCCTGGATTCAATCATTAAAAGTACAATTTATTCGGAATATCAATGGGAAAAAAGGGAAGGGGAAAAGAGGCAAAGAGGAAAAGAGGCAAAGAGGAAAAGAGGATTGAATTGACAGCCTAAAAGTCTAAAAGCCTAAAAGTCTAAAAGTCTAAAAGTCTAAAAGTCTAAAAGCCTCTTCTCCTCCTCTCCACCTCCCCCCCCCCCTCCCCAATTTTTTCTTCCAATTATAGAAATTTTCCTATCTTTGCGGCGCTAAAACTGATCTTAGTGATCACATTTGGTAACTTTTAATACAATTTAAATGGGTTCTTTCTTAACTAAAGAGGCTAAATCTGGCATCTTTCAACAGTTTGGTGGTTCTGATAAAAACACCGGCAAAACAGAGTCTCAAATAGCACTTTTTACCGCTAGAATTAAAGGACTTTCCGATCATCTTCAAACCAATAAAAAAGATCACTCTTGCAGAAGGGCATTGCTCCATTTGGTTGGAAAACGGAAGCAATTGCTTAATTACTTGCACAGCAAGGATTTGGTGCGTTACAAAACCATCCTAGACCAATTGGGTCTGAGAAAATAAAACGAACCGGATTTTTCTGATTAATTTACAGATCAGCCAGTTTTATTATATACCAGGGGACTAAAGAGTAGCCCCATATTGATTAACATATTAAGATTTTATTTTATGGGTTTAAAAACGCCTTTCTCTACCTCATTTCAACTTCCCGATGGGCGTGAGGTCATCCTAGAAACCGGAAAATTAGGCACCCAGGCTCATGGCTCTGCGGTTGTCAAATTGGGCAATACGATGTTGTTTGCTTCAGTTGTTTCCAATAAAGAAGCCAAAGAAGGTCAGGATTTCTTCCCATTATCTGTGGACTATCAGGAAAAATTTGCCGCAGCCGGTAAAATTCCTGGAAATTTCTTTAGAAGAGAATCAAAACTCTCCGATTATGAAGTATTGATTTCCCGTTTGGTGGACCGCGCCATACGTCCGCTTTTTGCTGATACCTATCTTACAGAAACCCAAATTATCATTAACCTGATTTCAGGTGATCCTGAAACCATGCCCGATGCATTGGCTGGACTGGCTGCTTCTACTGCATTGTCATGTTCGGACATTCCTTGGGAAGGCCCTATTTCAGAAGTCCGCGTAGCAAAAATTGATGGCAATTATGTAGTAAACCCAAATCGTACAGAATTAGCTCGTGCTACTCTTGATATTATTGTTGCTGCTACCCTTAAAAATCTAATGATGGTTGAAGGTGAAGCAAATGAATGTCAGGAACACGAATTAATTGAAGCCATTAAAGTGGCACATGAAGCCATTAAAGTACAATGCCGCGCTCAGTTGACCTTGGCAGATAAGTTGGGAGATGCCATTGCTAAAAAAAGAGAGATCCCTGTGGTAGAAGAAGATCAGGAATTGACTGATTTCCTTCAAACCAATGCTGCAACACAAATTAAAACCATTGCTGAATCAGCCTTGGAAAAACATGCTCGCAAAGATGGCTTTGATGCCATCTTAAAATCTTGCATCGAACTCCTTACAGCAACCAAAGGAGAAGAATATATCGCAGAAAATAAAAAGAAAGTTGCAGCTTATTTTGATAAGTTAAAAAAACACATTATCCGCCACATGGTGCTCGATTCTGGCAAACGCCTGGATGGAAGAGCTAAAAATGAAGTAAGACCTATCTGGACAGAAATTGAATATTTACCTGCAGCACATGGTTCTGCTATTTTTAATAGGGGAGAGACCCAATCACTGACTTCAGTTACACTGGGTACCAAAGACGATGAAATGCTTATAGACAATGCATTTAATCTGTACAATGAAAAATTTATTTTGCACTATAACTTTCCGGCCTTTTCAGTTGGAGAGGCAAGACCTTCCCGTGGACCCGGTCGTAGAGAAGTAGGACATGCAAATTTAGCTGCTCGCTCTTTGCGCAAAATCATGCCGGATACCTTTGCATATACAACACGTATTGTTTCTGATATTTTGGAATCCAATGGTTCGTCTTCAATGGCCACTGTTTGTGCTGCTTCCCTTGCATTGATGGATGCAGGCGTACCCGTTAAAAAACCTATTTCTGGTATTGCAATGGGTTTAATTTCAGAAGGTGGCAAAACCTCAATTCTTACTGATATTTTAGGAGATGAAGATGCATTGGGGGATATGGATTTTAAAGTAACCGGAACAGCTCAGGGTATCTGTGGTACTCAAATGGATATGAAAATTGATGGACTGTCTTACGAATTACTTGAAGAAGCATTGAATCAAGCAAAACAAGGGCGTATTCATATTTTAGATAAAATGGCTGAAACCATTTCTGTACCGAATCCGGATTTGAAACCTCATGCTCCGCGAATCGTTGAAATCATTATTGAAAAAAGTTTTATTGGTGCTGTTATCGGACCTGGAGGAAAAATCATCCAGGAAATGCAAGCTAAAACCGGAACTAAAATTAATATCGAAGAAGTTGGTGACAAAGGAATTATCAATGTAGCCGGTACCAATAAAGAAGGCATGGATCAAGCCATAGCTATGATTGAAAAAATTACTTTTACACCGCAGGTCGGAGATGTTTATGATGGAACCGTCGCTTCCATTTTTCCATTTGGAGTTTTTGTTGATTTCAGAAATAAATCAGGTCTCTTACATGTTAGTGAAATGTCCCACAGTCGGATTGACAATGTAGAAGACGTTTTCAAAGTAGGCGATCCGGTTAAGATTAAACTAATTGGTGTGGATCCTAAAACCGGTAAATTGCGCTTGTCCAGAAAGGCATTGATGAATAGAGACGGCAGCCCGATTAATTGATTTGATCCAATGAGTCCAATTCCACCTCGGACTCAGTTTTTTCCGTAAGTTTGTTTGGATTTTCCAAACAGATGCGTCAATTAAAAATATCACAAAAAATAACCAATCGCGAGAGCATTGCTCTTGAACGCTATTTGGCGGATATCGCTAAAATTGATACCATTCCACCGGAAGAGGAAGTTGAACTGGCTAAACGCATTCGAACAGGTGACCAGGAAGCTTTGGATAAATTGGTACAAGCCAATTTAAGATTTGTAGTCAGCGTTGCAAAGCAATACCAAAACAATGGCCTCACCTTAAACGACCTTATCAACGAAGGCAATGTTGGTTTGTTAAAAGCTGCCAAGCGATTTGACGAAACCCGTGGTTTTAAATTCATCACATTCGCAGTTTGGTGGATTCGGCAGTCCATCCTTACCGCAATCATTGAAAATTCAAGGATGATTCGTCTTCCTTACAATAAATTTCACAGCCAGAAACAAATCAACACAGCTTATCAATCTTTTTTACAGCAATTTGAACGCGAACCCAGTCCGGAAGAAATTTCAGAATTGTTTGGAATGAAACCGGAGGATGTTTACAGCATTTTGCAATCCAATAATAAAACGATTTCATTGGATTCTCCGGTTGATGGTCAAGAAGGCAATTTTGAATTTATAGATACCATTGGTGATGATTCAATCGCCTCACCCGATATGGGTTTGATGAAAGACTCTGTTAAAGAGGAATTGAAATTTGCTTTAATCCATTTGTCGCCCAGAGAACGTGAAGTCATTGGCCTGCTTTATGGATTGGAAGGAAATATGCCCAAAAGCCTGGATGAAGTTGCAGAACAATTTGGAATTTCAGTTGAACGGATGCGTCAAGTTCGGGATCATGCTTTCAAACGCCTGAAACGCCTTTTTAAACGATTTAATATGAAACCATTGAACAATTAGTCTTTATCAAAACAAAAAGATAGTTCAGTCGTTTTCTTAGCGTGTTTCAGTAATCGGTTTTATCTTAGTGCCATGACAGTTAGAAATCAATTCCGCCTGATTGTTTATCGTTTTCACGAAAAGGGACTGGAAGTTCTTATGATGAATTCTAAAGACGAAGTCACCAACAATATTTTATTTGATGGCAAAGTTTTTTTAGATCAGTTTGAACACCAAATTCAAAAGTATCAGGCCATTGAATTGGAAGGTGCAGAGGAAAACGGTATGAAGGCGATAGCTATAGAAGCAGACTGGCATGAATTGCCTAAGGTGCGCCATTTATTGGTTCAGGATTTACACATGGTAAAAGATGTGCTCTACACCAAATTGCCCGAAATGCAAGGATCTTATGTTGCTGTAAAAGAAGCATTTAAGAAATTACTACCACAAGAGTACAGTTTTTTAAAAGAATTAAAAGACATATTACTGGACCGCAATACGATTCGGAATATCTGAATCATGGGCCTTTCTAATTAATAAATACCTATGTTACCTGAGCGCTTGGCTTTATCCGGTACAGATTTTCACTTTAAAAATCAGCAACAGGTTTACCGGGGAAAAGTACGGGATGTCTACGATATTGGCGATAAGCTTATCATTATCACAACAGATCGCATTTCTGCCTTTGACCATATTTTGCCAAGGCCCATTCCCAGAAAAGGACAGGTTTTAAATCAGATTGCAGCCCATTTTCTTGACGCGGTCAGCGATCTTTGCCCGGTTTGGCTTGAAGAGGTGCCGGATCCAAATGTTTCCGTTGGTAAAAAATGCAAGGGAATCCCTATAGAAATGGTCGTTCGTGGGTATTTAGCAGGACATGCATGGCGAACGTATAAATCAGGGGGAAGAGAATTGTGTGGTGTCAAATTGGAAGAGGGTCTGTGTGAGAATCAAAAATTGACTAAACCCATACTGACTCCAACTACAAAGGCCAGCGAAGGCCATGATGAAGACATTTCAGCAAATGAACTTGTCGACAGACGGATTGTGAGTAAAGATTTGTGGGAAGAAATGGAAAATCTGGCTTTTAAATTATTTGAAAGGGGCTCAAGCATCGCAGATAAGCAAGGTTTGATATTAGTAGATACCAAATACGAGTTTGGCCTTTACGATGGTAAACTGATATTAATGGATGAAATCCACACACCAGACAGTTCCCGATATTTTGAAAAAATGGATTATTTTGAAAAGTTTGAAAGCAATCAGGCACCTACCCAATTATCAAAAGAATTTGTTCGTGAATGGTTGATGGCACATGGTTTTCAGGGAAAGGAGAATCAAATCATGCCAGAAATGCCGGATTTATTTGTGTGGACAATTTCAGAACGTTACATCCATTTATACGAACGCATCACAGGGAAGGCATTTATTAAATCCGATGAAACCATTCCGGTTAAAGAGCGCATAGAAACAAATCTTGCAAAATATTTTTAATTCCCGGAACTTTAAACACACTGCATTCGTTTTCTTTTTACGATTTAAATGTAAATTGATTTCCGCACGATAAATTCTATGTGCACACCATAATAATTGGGGTTGTATTGGAATCGACAGGAAATGTAATGGTTTAGTAAGCATGTCGTAGGATGATAGCACGCTACGTAAAAAACGGGTATCGACTTTTAAATGGCAATACTTCTTTTGCTGTTGCAGCTTAATTCTAGTAGTTAATTTGCATCTGTGTCCCGGGATGGATGTCTGATATATTCCGCATGACACATCATAAAACATCAGGCTGGATGCTTAATTGTCCCGCTTAATCATCGAGAAAGAGGGAATAAGGTTTGGTAAGCTCGTTTTCTAAGCTCCACCAGATCTGACAAGTAAATAGAAAACTAAACATGTAGAAAGTTAAATGATTCTTTCTCTGGACGCGGGTTCGAATCCCGCCAGCTCCACGAAATTCAATTAAGAATTAGAAATTAAGGATTAAAAATTAAGAGCATTTTGTAGCATTGTTTTGGTCCTGAATGCTGTTTTTAATTTCGTATAAATTAACTTAATTTATAACCTTGCTAGTTTTGAGTTTTATAAATTACCTTGCTTATCCTTGAGTTTAAATAAGAAAAACTAATAAAGTAAATTCCTGGAGGCAAAATACTTAAATCAATTTCATTTTCATCTAATTGTGCTTTTTGTTCAGACCACATGGTTTGTCCAAGATAATTAAACACTTCAATTTTGACTTTTTGATTTGATGGAAAATTGGTGCTTCTAATTTTGATTTTACTTGTGAATGGATTCGGTTCGATATAAAGTTGTGCTGTTGCATCAAGCTGGTTGGTTTTTACCCATGGATGTGCACAACTTCTCAAATTGTCATTGTAAAACCAATTTACTTTTGATGCGTATTCTTTTAATAGTTTAATAGCACTCAAATGATTTCCTTTAAAATCCCTTGCATACGTAAATGCAAAATCGGCACTAGTAATTCCATTAGCTTCTAGAAAATCATCCTTCTTTGCTAAAAGACTATGTTCTATATTCTTAGGGGAAAGCCCAAGCTGTGTCCAGCCGGTGTCGAATGGATTTCCAGTAAAGGCATATTTTGAAGAATCTTGACTGGATGGATTGTAGCCGCTTCCGCCTCTGGTTAAATGAGTGGCATCCCTCCAACTTGCATTTAAAAATCTATAATATTCAACGGCACTTGAAGGTGTTCCGGTGGCAGGAGGGAAGTTGCCATTATTTGAATTATAGTACATAAATGTATGAACAGGGGAATCAAATATTAAGCAGCCTTGTACAGGAGGATTAACGCCATAAACTAAATCCGTGTCAGATGAATTATAAGAATATGCTAATTGGTTCCCAGTATCATAACCTATGTAATCGTCAGATGAATTGCCAATTTTATAATCAGTTAATAAGCCTAAACAAAAATCTTCATAATATGATTTTGATCTGTTGTAGATAATAAATTTAACAAAAACAGTTTGATTTAAAGCAGTATCCAATGAATTTTTGAAACCATAAACAGTGCCATGTATTTCAAAATATAAAGGCTCTCCATTGCTATTGGTGTGAATGGATTTTGAATCATTAAAGATAAAATAGATTGCTTGATCTCCACATACGATTGGGTATTCACCTTTTTCAGGTTCATAGATTTTATTTCTATTTAAATCTTCGAATGGGGCTAATAATTTTGCTTCACCATTTGCTTCATTTCCATTGCCTGGCCAGTCTTTTATGGAATTTGGAGTTTGGTATCCCGGGGTCATATAATTTCTTATATGATTGGTGATGTCACTTTGATTGATTTTCCATGTTCGATTGTATTTATTTATATATGAACTATCACTGTAATCAGTAGCAATGGGACCATAAAAGAAATCGGATTGATTTCTAAATGTATTGGCTGCCACCTTTAAATCTCTATTGCCATTATAAGCCGCCATCCATAAATTGGATTCGTTTATTGTGTTCCTCTTGCTTCCTTTTGGAACTTCAAAGCCATTTCTAAAAAGTCGCCCATCTGCACTCACTGAAGCTTTAACGTCATTTATATCCAGAAATTCAATTGTTTGACTTTTGCTTACTGGATGAAAGAGTAATAAAGAAATAAAAACTTTTAGTAATTGTGACATATGTTTTTCGTTTACTATTTAAACGAATAGAGATAGATTTTGTGAACATCAATGAATACGATGTCTCAAATATGAGATTGTGAATCGTTTAAACTAAAAACCCTCATCAGAAATTGACAAGGGCTTTTTGATTTTGTATTTGTTGCTTACTTAATGGCACCGACCAATGCAAGCCATATAATTCCGTATTGCTTGTTGCATGCACCTATCGCGATTTGGGGGTGCAACATGGTTGCAAATATTGATATGGGTTGCCAATTTTCGTCCACAAGTTGCACGACAGCCCGAAGGAGTTGGCAAATGATAATTTGCAAATGTTATTGCAGCTAGATTAAACGAATCATTGGCCAATGCGACGGTATCCAATGCTTGAATGTAAGCCAGCTCACTCAATCCAGCAATTTGGGCATCTTTTACAGCGATTGCTTTTTCAAGAGAGTCCAATCGTGGACCCCAATTGGGTATAGCTTCTTTTTTTGTACAGGATGATAAAAGGATCATGAGGGATGAAAAAATTGCAATTTGGTTTTTCATAAAGTAAATTTTAGAAATGAATGGATAAATAATTTTGAACAATGCAAAGTTGAGTTGTTGCGCATTCCAAGGCAATCCGCTGAAAGAGCCATTTTTTTAATGGTTCTTTCGAGCCAGTTTAATGTTAATAGCATGGAAAATGAATTTCTAGATAGATTCATGGGTTCCTTAGCTTATAAATTAAATTATCGGCTTATAAAACGATATTTGGATATATCGGTAATTTATCCGATATTTGGGTATGGAGAATTCCAAAATACTAGCCGTACTTACGGGAGATATTGTAAATTCAAGAAAAGGGGAAGCCGCTTCCTGGATGCTGGACCTTAAATCTTCGCTTAATTTATTTGGCAAAGAACCCTTGGATTGGGAAATTTATAGGGGAGATAGCTTTCAATTGTTAGTTCCGGCAAAGAAAGCTCTTTATGCTGCAATACTCATTAAAGCAGCATTAAAACAATTTCCCAAATTGGATGTGAGAATTGCAATTGGAATAGGAAATGTTAGTTACCGGGCCGCAAAAATCACAGAAGCTTCAGGAGATGCTTTTTTGCGTTCAGGCGCCTGCTTTGATGCTTTGAAAAAGCAAACCTTGCGTATTTCTTCTGAAAATGATGCATTGAATGAATGTCTTAATTTAATGTTTGATCTGGCGCAATTGACCATGAATTCCTGGAGTGTCATTGAAGCACAGAATATTCATACGGCCATGTTGCACCCTGATAAAAGTCAATTGGAACTAGCCCAAATACTTGGCAAGTCTCAAAGTTCTGTGAGCGAAGCACTCAACCGGGGTGGTTTCGAAGAAATCTTGAAAATGGAACGGTATTATCAACAGCAGATTTTAAGTGTATGATTGAGTTATTTTTAAAAATCCTATTAGCGCATGTATTGGGTGATTTTGTGTTTCAGCCAGAGAAGTGGGTCGCCGATAAAATGGTAAATAAACAGCGATCTGTTTATTTGTACTGGCATTTGTTAGTGCACCTGCTCATGCTTGTTATAATGCTTCAATTTAATGGATCTTATTGGTTAGGTGTCTTAATTATTGTGCTTTCTCATGGAATTATTGACTTGATTAAATTGCATTTACAATCCCGTATCGACCATCGAATCAACTTTTTTATGGATCAGTTGGCACATGTATGCATCTTGCTTTATGTTACTTCGATGTATGGTACGTTGGAGTTTTCACTGGATTGGATTTATCAAACAAAAACAATTTTATTTCTACTAGCTGTAGTATGCGTAAGCTTTGTATCTGCTATCATAATGAAGGTCTTAATCAGTGCCTGGAAAATAGATGAAGAAAATGAATCAGACAGTTTAAAAAATGCAGGTAAGTACATTGGGATTTTAGAAAGACTGTTGGTTTTTGGATTTATCATTTTAAATCAATGGGCTTCTATTGGATTGCTCATTGCAGCCAAATCGGTTTTGAGATTTAATGATTTATCTCGTGCCAAAGACAGAAAACTGACAGAGTATATTTTAATTGGCACATTGTTGAGTATTAGCCTGGCAATTCTATTTAGCTTGTTGTACAATTATTTTGTCAAAATAGTATAGCTGGCACCTCAAAAGAATTTAGCAATTCAAAGTTCAATCCAACATTCTTAAATACATTTTTTGTATTGACTTATTAATGGATGTCGTTTCAATTAATTGGAAACCTAGTAAGGCCAATTATTCTGGTTTAAATTGTTAGGAACAGGAAAAATAAATTTGGATTATCATGGTACAATGAAATTATTTTATTATATTTGAAATTGAATGATTGTTTTTGTGCTGTATCTGATCAATGATTAATAAACCGCAGATTATGAATTCATTTTCTTTCAAAGCCTTAGTTTGTTCATTCACATTTTATATGTTATTGAGCTCTGAACTAATAAGTCAATCTTGTAATAACTTGAAAGCAGAAAATATAGAAACTGGTTTTGATTGGGGAGCATCGTTCAATGTCAATGTATCAGTTGAAAGACATCGGTTTAGTGTCTTTAGGCCAAACAAGACTGAAATCAGATATCGCAAAGATGGTACATCAACCTGGACAAATAGAAGCGCAGCAGGTCGTTTAACTTCATATTGGCCTTCGATCGAATACAGTTACGATTGTTTGATTCAATTTCTTTTGCCTGCTGATGGGAGTTTATATGAGATGCAAGCCAGATTGGATTGCGACACTGAAGGAACCGGCAATTGGGTAAATAAAAATTTTAGAATGCCCTGTTCAGCCGATCGTACGGATGATCTTGAATTTGTTGAAGGCAATGTCATTACGATTGAGGATGATTATGCTGATGAAGGATGGTTAAGTGATGATGAAGGGCGTACGTTTTTTAGAAAAGTAAATTTTCAAAATGGGAAAGTTGTGTTTTCTGATTTGGCTGAAAATTATCCATATCAATACAAACAAAGAATCCGATGCGATAATCAAAGCTGGTCCAATTTTTCCAATACAGCAGAAACTATATCAGAATGCAATAAGCCAAGAAACAATGAAATTAGTTTCAATCTTAAGCAAATGGATTCCAGGCTTGAAGTAACTTGCGCAAAACCTGCGACTCTTTTTGAATTTAAATACAAAAGAAAAGGAAACAGTCTTTGGTATTCATCTAATGAAATCAGCAGATCAAATTTTACCATTCCGGATGTTTTAAGTCCCGGTGATACCTATGAAGTTCAATGCAAGGTTGCCTGTGGACAATGGAATACTTGGACAGAATATTCCAATGTGATTGAGTATACAGTCCCCGTAGATTGTTTGAAGCCTGTTTCTGATTTTGGATCTAAAGATATTACCAATCACGAGGCGACTCTTTATTGCAGGGGCGATCATCAGGGTGGGGTTGTAGAAGGCCATCTTTTTAGATATAGAAAGACTTCAAACCCAAATTGGATTGAACGTGAATCGGTTTCAAATTCGTTTACCCTGTCTAATTTGGATCCAAATTCAGAATATGAGTTTGAGGTACAACACCAATGTGTGGCGAATTTTAATAGCAGGTGGTCTGACACAAAAATGTTTACAACGGATCGCAATTGTGAACCGACATCTGGTGCGATAAGTATCATCAATGTTTCATATACATCGGCATTGTTGCGCTGCAGTCAAACAGAACGGGAAGGTTATATTTGGGAAGTTAAACGAGTCGTTGACGGACGAAAAATTTTAACTACCAGCTTACAAACCGATAATGAGTATTTGTTGGAGACCTTGGAACAAGGAGAAGAATATGAAGTTCGATTAAAATTATACTGCAATCCGGATTATTCTAATTATACTGAACCTGTTTCGTTTACAACACTGACTTGCAATGTTCCTGAAATGAATGATGTTTCTGTAGACAACATTACAAATACAAGCGCCTATTTTAATTTTGCTGGAAACATTCTTGAGGGAATCGAATGGCAATATCGCAAATCTGGAAATGCAAACTGGAAGAAATACAACAGCAGGGTAAACTTAACATTAATAGATAGTCTTGTCGCAAATACAGATTATGAATATAGATGCAGAAGCAAATGTGAAGACAATCCTGCAAGCTATAGTGATTGGACTGAAATTCAGAATTTTAAAACCAATTGTGACGCATTTATAGAAAATTTTAGTGGGGTTGGTATAAATCAAATTACGGTACATGCAAATAACGCTCATGCCGATGAGTACAGCTTTAGATACCGAATGAGTGGATCAGGTTTGTGGACGCAATCACAAAGTCAACCGCAGAGGCAATTTACTGCGATAAATTTAATGCCTGATACGGAGTATGAATTTCAGGTTCAAAGTTTTTGCAATAATTTGTTTTCTTCCTGGTCTGAAAGTGCATTTATGAGTACGGATGAATTAATGGTTCAACCGTGTGCCAAACCCAATAGATTAAATGTCGCCGCCACAAATATTACCAGCTCCAGCGCTCGTCTTAATAATTTCCGAAATGATGTTGATGCTTATTACTTCAGGTATTTTGATGGAGCAAATTGGATTACCAGTTCGGAATTAAATGTTGGCTATTACGATATCAATTCTTTGCAAGAAAATACACGTTATTATTATCAGGCAAGGGTAAAATGTGGCAATACTTTAAGCGAATGGTCAGATACCCTGAGATTTAGAACATTGGAATCAGTGGTTTCTTTGGCTTCAGGTTGTTTTGAACCTTACACATCTCAGTTAGTTCCTCTGTTGATCACTACCAATTCTGCATTGTTGCTTTGCGATGAGGATGATTCTGAGCTATTTCAATTTAGATATAAAGACAGCAGTTCAACTGTTTGGATTGAAACTATTTCTGATGTCTCAAATAGAAATCAAATAAGTGGATTAAGTCCAAATACTGTTTACGAATTTCAATGCAAGTTGTACTGCAATGGCAAATTTGGGCAATATTCTGGATCAAGATATTTTAAAACACAATCAATTGCTCCATGTGTGGAGCCAAGTACTGATAATTTTATAATACTTCGTGCAGGGCCAGACTATGCACAAACATATTCATTAAATTTAAGTAAGAGATATCAATACAGGTACAGGCCAATTGAAGACTCAATTTGGACTTATACAGATACAAGTTTTAGAGCATTGAAAATCATCCCAGAGTTAAAATACGCTACGTCTTATGCTATTCAGTTTAGGCATGAATGCAATGCAAATCAAATGACTGATTTTTCAAATGTAAAGTTATTTTCAACACTTCCGTTTTGTCCATCTTTATCTCAATCTTCAATTTTAATAAAAAATATTGAAAAGAATGCCGCTGTTTTGCAATTGAATTCAACGGCAACAGCTCATTTGATTCGAATTCGTAAAATTGGTGATTCCATTTGGACAAGAAGATTGTTGTATTTGGAGACAGAGCTTAACTTGAAGCCTTTGGATCCAAATTCAGAATATGAGCTTCAAATTCTAACAATTTGTGATGATGATAACCTGGGAAAATGGTCGCCTGTTGTAAAATTTACTACATTAGGAACTACCTCTGCAAAAAATTTAGAGCAAACGCATTTTAAGATTGTTCCAACTTTGGTAGATAAAGAAGTTCAAGTTCTTTCCAATAAGAATTTCACAACAAGTGATTTTATTATTTATAATTTAAATGGGGATAAAATCATGTCAGGAAACTTAAATGCAAACGGACAGATTCAACTTGAGCATTTGACTGCAGGTTTTTACACGATACAATTTATTTTGAAAGGCATGAAGTATCAATGTAAATTTATTAAACTGTAGTTTCAAAAAAATTTAAATTATATAAGAACTTTAAAATTACTTAAACATTAATCGGTTTAAATTAATAAAGACCAAATTCGTAATCCTTAATTCCCAATTCTTAATTTTTAATTCTTAATTCTTAATTTTCATATATTCGGTCCTCGCTGCAATTTAAAACTGATTTCAATGCGCACCGATTCGCGACCTGAATTTCCATTGGATCGGTAATCTAAGAAATTGGTAAAAAAGAAATTGCCTTCAATTGCTCCGCCTTCTGGACCGTAATTTGTAATTGCAATAGCTATATCTTTTGGTATGGCTGTAATGAATTCATCACCATTGCTGTAAATTAATTGCATGTCACCAGATTTGGAAACATTCGGATCATTGGCGAAGACACTTAAAAAGTTTCCGGTAACGGTATCGCCTCTCCAGGCCCAATTGATAAAGCTGCTGTTGTCAAGAGCAGTGCCCATACTTTCCTGAATGGGTTGGATCAAAACTTTGTTAATCTGTTGGACTGATAAAAACTGATGGTCGTAAGTATGATTGTCACTGATTAAATTGAAATTCTTTCCGGCAAATTTACCTGATAAAATACTGATACGAATTTCACTCGGCCCTTGAAAACTATCTGGATTGGTTGGGTCGATCGTACAGGTACCTAATCCTAAGCAAATTAAAAGGAACAGAGCATAATAAAAATAATTAGCTGATCTCATGGGAACGAATTTTATAGCTTGCATTCATTGCATTGAATATTTGATAAATATCCTTAATCCAGGCATCTGTAGTGAGTTTTACAGCGTCCTCAAAATTTGAAAATTTATCAGTCTCTAAAAATTTATAGATTTGTTCAAAGGGTCCTATTTCAAATTTAAGTATCAATTTATTCCCTGATTTAAAAACTGTAATTAGCAATTCAGGATGTGGAATCTGCCCCAGAATTCTCATGTTTAAATGTTTGTTCTATTATTTGCGAATATTTTTTATACAAAGAACGGTATTCCGGAAATTCTGAAACCAAGAGCCGAATGTGTTTTTCAATGGTTTGCATATCTCCTCTTTTTGCCGGACCGGTTTGTGAATTGATAGGATCTAAGCGGAATGCTTTGTCAACAGTTTCAATCATTAAACTGTGTAAAACTTCAAATGGTACCTGTGCAATGTCCAATATTTTTTTTGCAGCTAACAGATTGTAGTTTGAAAAATTATTGGCAAACACAGACGCTAAATGCAAATGAGTTCGCATTTGGTCATTCATTTCATAAAGCTGGCTGCTTAAACTTTGTGCAAGTGGACGAAGTATGCTCTTGGCTTCGTCACTCCCTTCAATAAAAATAGGAATGTGAGTCCAGTCTAATTCTTTAAATTTACTGAAAGTCTGTAAAGGATAAAATAAACTCCTGTTTGTAAAATAGGAAGCGATTCGGTCCGGACTGTTTACACCAGAGCTGTGGGCAATAATAACATCTGCTTCTAATTTTTTGGATAATTCCTGACTCAGTCTTTCAATAGCATCGTCTTTAATACAAATGAGATAAACCTGTGCATGGCTATTGATTTGGTCCAATTGGTTGATTGCTTGAGCTTGTAATCTTTCAGCCAGAATTTTGGCATGATCAAAATCTCTTGAATATACTTGAAGAATACGATGTCCGGATGCCAATAGTTTTTTACCAAGTGCAGTTGCCAGATTGCCGGATCCGATTAATACAATATCACGATGCATCGCGCTTGTTTTTGATTTTTGTATAGGATGCCAATAACAAACCTGACAACATCAATATACTGCCAAACCATACCAAATTTATCCAGGGAAATTCAATGACCTGAATAACAATAAAATCATTGCGGACAGCATTTTCTGCTACCAGTATTGGTAATTGGAGTTTTGACAAATCGGAATGAACAAAATAATCAAAACCCATTTCCTCAGTTTGCGGATTTATTTTTGAAAAACGAAGTGTAATTCCCGGACTAATAGCACTGACTGGCAAAGAAATGATCTGATTCCCTCTTATTAAATATATTGGCTTCAACAATACGGTCTGAGATCCATTGGTAAATTCAATTTCTGCAGCAACAGCTATCTCATCTTCTTTAGGGACATAGATTTCAGGATCGATGTCTCTGCTTATCGTATTAAGTTTAAGAAATTTTCCTTGGCCAAGTTCGACTTTTTGACCTTTTTTTATCAATAAGTGCTCAAAGGGTATGTTTTCCCATTTCGGATTAACAAGATCATAAATTGTATCCGGAATTTGAATTCTAACTCGATACGCATCGAGTTGGTAAGGAAATTTATAAACCAAATTCTGTCGAAATAGAATTCCTGGACTCGCAGTTTTTGCCTCTTTATCTTCCAGGTTTTTTACTTTCAATTTGAATTGTAATTTTTGATCTCCTGATTTAAATTCGAAATCTTTTGCAGCGAAATCAGTTAATATACTATCCAGAATTATAAAGTGATTCTTGGTATAAATGGTATCTTTTAATTTGCAGAAATACAATTCGTATTTTAGACTGTCCTCTGCTTTTTTTGCTGCTTCAACATCGGTCTGTGTTTGAGGAATTTGTGCAATCAATGAAAATACATCTCGATTTAAATAATGCTTTGTTGATGGGTTTGCTGCAGCTACTTTGGTTAGTTTATTGTCATATTGAACTTCAGGATATAATTTAAAGTGTTCAGTTTTGTTATTCAGCGAATCTTCTTTCCAAAAATCGAGTTCGTAAATTCTGCTTTTATTGATAAAAGTGTCTGAAGAATAATTTACCCAATAACCATTCATAAACATCTTTTGGTCTTTTATTAAAGTAAGGTGTTTAGAGATGTCATCTTCTGACCAGTTTTCCAATAAGTCGCGTTGTGCAAATTCATTGGTAGATATAATGCGCTTGTTAATACCTGTAAATAAAATACCCAACAATAAAATGCCAAATCCACCATGCGAACAAACCAATGCTGATTGAAGTGGATTAAATCGAATGCTACGAATTAAATATAAAGCGGAGCTACAAATTGCAAACCAGGCTGATCCCAATAATAATAAATGACTCCAGTGTAATTTTTCAAATGAATAATAACTAATCCAGCTGAGTCCAATTGAAATTAACAGGCTTATTGAAACAGAAACTAAAAACGACTTGCCTAATTTTAAAGTTCGTTCACCAAGATAACGCAAGTAAACAGAAATAGAGGAGAGCAGTGCTACCAGTACCCCAATCCAGAGTTGATATTGATTGTGATGCTTTATGGGTTCAAGAGGAGGGCTCCGGTGCCAGGATTCCATGGAGTAATTGAACAGCTTTCCAAATTGATCCAGAATTTTATTATAAACCGGTATCGAAGTTGTAAAACTAATTAATAGAGCACTAAACAACAATACCAGGCTGCCAATAAACATCCAGAATTCGCGTGAATGAAATTGCTCTTCCTGTTCTTTCTGAGGAATTAATTTATATCTGGAAATAAAATATGCTAAAGGTATTGAGCTCACCACTACACAAAAGAAAACCAATTGCCATTCCAATCCCATTTGGGTGAATGCATGGGCTGAGCTATCACCTAAAATCCCACTTCGTGTTAAAAACGAAGAATACACAACGAGTATAAAAGATAAAAAATACAAACTCATCGTTGCGCCTACAGAAAATCCGGTTGATTTTGCAACCAGATTTGTATGTATTCCTGCAATTAAAACAATCCAAGGAACCAATGACATGTTTTCAACAGGATCCCAGGCCCAATAACCGCCAAAACTTAATGCTTCATAGGCCCAGGCGCCCCCCATTAATATTCCGGTTCCTAAAATAAATCCAGAAAAAAGAGCCCAGGGCAATACAGGTTTTAACCAATTGGAAAAATCTTTCTCCATGATTCCACTCAATGCATATGCAAATGGAATTATGGTTGAAGCAAATCCTAAGAACAAGGTTGGAGGATGAATAATCATCCAATAATTTTGAAGCAAAGGGTTTAATCCATTGCCCTTAATTAATTGCGTGTATTCGGCGTTGTTAAATAATGGGATATCCATCATGTGACGGAGCAATGCAAAAGGACTGCTTCCTATGCGGCTTTCACCGACATATATCCCTAAAAGCATGCTGCTCAAAATCAAATTGACCGCTAATATTATTGATAATATACTATGATCAAAACGGGATCTGAAACGAAAGAAAAACAATCCTAATACGCAATTCCAAAACATCCACAATAAAAAACTACCTTCCTGTCCTTCCCAAAATGCAGACAAAATGTATTTCGTTGGTAATTCATCGGAAACGTGTGCCCAAACGTAATTGTATTCGTAATAATGTTGACTCATCATAAAAAAGATGAGCCCGATTATTGAAAATATACTGGTCAGATGGATTAAAAACAACCAATGCAATACTTTTTTCCAACTATCTGAAAATTGTTTACGATTGAGAATAAAAGCTGTAAGCGCAAACAATGCAGAAATAAAAGCAAGGCAAACTAAAAAATGGCCCGTGTAATGAATCCATAAATGTTCACCAACATATTGGATGGACTTCATAGGGCAGTAGTGGACTTAATATAAATTTCTTCGTCTTTATATTTTGATGGACATTTTAGTAACATCGATTTTGCTAAAAAAACATCGTCTTTCATGCTTCCTGTTAAAACAACCTGCTCAGACAATTCAAAATCCTGAGGTTTTGGAGCATTGAGGATGACTTTTTTGGTTATGCCATCTTTATCTGTGAGATAAAAACTGAAATAGTTGGCATCTTTTTCGGGTTGGTAATAGATTTCCTGATCTTTTGCCAAGGTTCCAACCAATTTAACTTGATCTCCACTCTTCGCAGCTTTATTGAATGTGGCGTAGGTTGAAAAATCTTTGGAGACTGAAATCAACAATACAATTGCTATAGCAATCAGACTTAATGTAAAAACTAAGGATTTTTTCATTGAATGCAAATTTAAGTAGAATACGACATTATCATTAATCTTAACGAAGCATTAAATGACATTCTTCCAATTAAGAACGAGATGAATGTTATTAAGTTGGCCTTGACCGCTTACTTTTGTGAATTCTAATGCTATGTCAAAACACATTATCCAAGCCATTAATTTCAATGCATCTTATCCTGATAAGGAACTAATTAGCGGATTAAACTGGACCGTCGAAGAACAGGACTGGATTGAACTAACAGGGCCTAATGGTACGGGTAAAACCTCATTATTTAATGCCTTTTATGGTATGCCCATGAGCTTAAATGGACAACTCAGCGTTTTAGACTTTTCTCTCAATCCAATCAGCAAGGAAGATCTCTCAGCCTTAAGACGTAAAATTGGCTATGCCAGGCAAAATTTGCAACTCATTTCAGAGAAGACGGTCAGAGCCAATTTAGTAATGGCATTGCACGCAGCAGACCGTATTCAGGATTTCGATGCGCAAATTCAATGGATTCTCAATGCCCTTGGTATTGCAGACAAAATAAAATATACCCTAAATATGCTCTCTCAAGGTGAACAACACCTGATTGCAATTGCCAGGGCTTTGATTCACAAGCCTAAATTGCTATTAATTGACCAAAGTCTTGATTATCTGGATGATGCAAGTCGAAATACTGTAATCCAACTCGTCCAAAATGCCCGAGAAACCGATCGGCTTACCATCATTTCAAGTGCTTTGAACAGCTGGGCCAATGAAATCAACAATTGCAAATCCTTTAAATTGGAAAATGGGGGATTAAGCGATTAAGCTGTTTTGTCTAAAGTGGAATAAGTAAAAGAGCCTCTTAACCCCGAATCTGCAGTCAGTAATTAGCAATCAGTAGTCTTTAAAGAAAATGCTAAGTTAATAATTAAAAGTTTTTCTCTGAACCTTCTAGCCTCTAAGCTTTCCAGCCATTCAGCTAATCAGACTTCCTGTCCTCTTCTCCTCTTTGCCTCTTCTCCATTTCCTTAAAATATTATCTTTGCCTCATGTTTGAAAGTTTAAATGAACGCCTGGAATCGGCCCTTAAGACCATAAAAGGAGAAGCCCGATTAACGGAATTAAATATTGCAGAGTCCATCAAAGAAATTCGAAGGGCCCTGGTAGAAGCAGATGTAAATTACAGGATTGCCAAAGATTTTACGGATAAAATTAAGGATCAGGCTTTAGGCACCAAAAACGTTTTGAATTCGATTAAACCAGGTGAATTGATGGTTAAAATCGTAATGGATGAATTGGTTGAGCTCATGGGAGGACAGGCTGCCGGCCTGAATTTAAATGGGAACCCGGCCGTTGTATTAATAGCTGGCCTTCAAGGATCCGGTAAAACAACTTTTTCGGGTAAACTGGCTCTTTTCTTAAAATCTAAGAAAAACAAGAAAATTCTATTAACTGCTTGTGACGTCTATCGTCCGGCTGCTATTGATCAATTGACTGTATTGGCCGAGCAAGTAGGTGTTGAAATATATAAGGATCTGGAACAAAAGGACCCGGTTCAAATTGCAAAAAATGCCATAGAGTTTGCCCGAAATCAAAAAATAGACATAGTCATTGTAGATACCGCAGGTAGAACCTCTGTAGATGAAGAAATGATGGATGAAATTGAGCGGATAAAGCACAGCATCCAGCCATCAGAGACCTTGTTTGTAGTGGATTCCATGACCGGGCAAGATGCAGTGAATACGGCACTGGCTTTTCACAATCGCATTCAATACGATGGAGTCGTTTTAACAAAATTGGATGGAGATACCCGCGGTGGAGCGGCACTTTCAATAAAATATACCATTGGCAAGCCGATTAAGTTTGTTTCAATGGGTGAAAAAATGGAAACCCTCGATGTGTTTTATCCTGAAAGGATGGCACAGCGAATTTTAGGAATGGGGGATATAGTCAGTTTAGTTGAAAAAGCCCAGGAACAGTTTGACGAAACCGAAGCTAAGAAAATCGAAAAAAAGATCAAACAAAATAAATTTGATTTTAATGATTTTGTAATTCAGCTTCAGCAAATCAAAAAAATGGGAGACTTAAAAAGTCTGCTTGGAATGATACCCGGGGCTGGAAAAATGTTGAAAGATGTCAATATTGATGACAAAGCCTTTAGCAAAGTAGAAGCTATCATTCAATCCATGACACCCCAGGAACGTGCAAATCCGGAGTTGTTAAATATGTCAAGAAAAAATCGAATTGCTTCGGGAAGCGGTAAAACCATCCATGAAGTAAATGCTTTTATAAAGCAATTCGAAGAAATGCGAAAAATGATGTTCATGTTTTCCAAAGGGCAGGGCATGGGAAATATGATGAATCAAATGCGGAATATGAGACGATAGCGAACTTAGGAATCAAATCTTAATCGAATTAAGGACAATTGCTCAATTGTTAAGGAAAAATCCAAGTAACATTACTCATTGTAAATTGATAATTGAACATAAAAGCCTCTAGCCTCTCGCCTTTAGCCTCTCGCCTCTAGCCTTTAGCCTCTCCACACCCAACTATCCCATACCAACTTTCAAATTTTCATTAACTTTACTAAAATTTGGAGTATGCAAAAGGTATTAGCAATCTGTCTTTTTTTTGGAGCTGCATTCAGGCTGAATGCCCAATTACAGGAAGGCAGTACAGCCCCTGACTTTACAGTTCAAGATATCAATGGAAATTCATACAGTTTGTACGCAATGATGGGTGCAAACAAAGCAGCTTGTTTGGATTTTTCAGCAACCTGGTGTGGCCCTTGCTGGAGTTTTCATCAAAGCGGTGTATTGGAATCTGTTTACAATAATTTGAGCAATGAAACTACTGTGCTGTTTCTGGAGTCTGATTGGGGAACAAATACCAATTGTTTGTATGGTCCAAGTGGTTGCGTAGGAGGCACCCAAGGAAATTGGGTAAGCGGCACACCGTATCCTATTGCCGACCTTTCATTAAATAATGGTCCCAGCGTAAACAATGATTATGCTATCTCTTATTACCCTACGCTGTATGTAATATCACCTGATAAAAGAGCTTGGTTGATTAAGACAAGGACTTACAATGAATATTCCAATTGGATCACCAAAAGTTTCAAAATGACTGCAAGTGCAGTTGTTACACATTCAACTTGCGGGGACAATGGGAAAATAGTAACGACTGTTAATAACGGATTTGGAACGATTTCATATAAATGGAGCAACGGTGCAGTTACCAAAGATTTGACAAACATACCTGGTGGAATTTATTCAGTCACAATTTCAGATTTAAATGGATATTTCATTGAAAAAGGACCTTATGTAGTGAACGGGCCATCAAAACGTGTAGATATAACCAATGCATCATTGACGCATATTAAATGTTTTAATGAACCTACAGGTAGTATTGCCTTGCAGATTGACTACGGAACACCGCCTTACTCTTTCAACTGGTCCAATGGAGATCGAACAGATAATCCTATAAATTTAAAAGCAGGAACTTATACTGTTACAGTTACTGATAACGCAGCATGTACCCGGGTAAAATCTTATACTTTGACACAACCTACAGACGTTAGCTTAAGTACTGTTGCAGGATTAGAAACCTGTGATCAGGGCAATGGATTTATTTCTTGTAAAGCATCCGGGGGTGTTGCACCGTATCTATTTGATTTAGGACTTGGAAATCAAGGAAGCAATTTTTTTGCTGATTTAGAAGGAGATGAATTTTATACAGTAACGGTAACGGATAACAATGGTTGTATTGAAACATCCAGGTCTTTTGTGGGGGTTACACATAAACCAACGGTAAATGCAGGTCCCGATAAAAATTACGATTGCATAAATAATAGCATCACGCTGGATGGATCACAATCGAGTCAGGGAGCTAATTTAATTACATTATGGACAACACGAAATGGAAAAATAGTAAGAGGTCAGGAAAGCTTAACGCCAGATATTAGTCAGCCTGGAAGCTATTTATTAAAAATAACCGATTCGTCAAATGGATGTTTGGATATAGATTCGACCATTGTACTAGACAAGCGTATTTATCCAAATGTATCATTAGACCGGGACACTAGTTTGAATTGTGTAATGAAAGTATATGAAGCAAAGGGAAGCAGTAAAGATCCTCAAACTAAATTCAGTTGGCGGAAAGTTAACGATACTTTATTTTATAAAGAAGGTTCAAAGATTCAAGTCAGCGATGCTGGTAAATTTGTCTTTTTTGTCAAAGACACTATTAACCTGTGTTCTTCAAACGATACTATTGAAATTAAAATAGATCAGGTAAAACCGGTAGCATCCGCACAAGTGGAAAAAGACGTAAGTTGTATTAATACAGAAGTTATCATAGATGCCTCCCTATCTTCACAAGGTACCAATTTTATATATCAATGGCAGTCTGTAAATGGAAATATAAAATCAGGCGCACAATCGCTGTATCCAATCGTAGACAAAGGAGGTGATTACAAACTCAATGTAAAAAATACTTCCAATTTATGTGAAAGCGAAGTAAGTGTAGTTGTTTATCAACAAACAGAGCCTGATGCACTTTTTACTCAAAGCATCGATGGATTGAAACTAAAATTTAACGATCAATCAAATGGATTGCCGACGGCCTGGAATTGGAATTTTGGGGATGGTGGTACAAGTATTTTACAAAATCCGGAGCATGTTTTTGCAAATGAAGGAGAATTTGAAGTTTGTTTGACAGTTACCAATGATTGCGGTCAAAGTATTAAATGTTCCAAGCTATTGATAGGAATATCTGCAACCCTGAGTTTAGCATCTTATGAATTGGAACATGTGAGTTGTTTTGAAGGAAATGACGGCAGTATTAAAATAAATGTGCAGGGTGGGGTTCCGCCATATTCATATAGCTGGAATAATAACAGTAAAAGTAAAGATCAATTTCAATTGATTGCAGGAAATTACCTTGTAGAAGTTGTTGATGCGCAAGGTACAAAAATCACAAAAGGCTTTACAATTAAGGAGCCTCAAGCTATTGCTTTAAAAGATCATATCCTTAATCCAAGCATAGCAGGACAGGCAACAGGTTCAATTGAATTGCAATTAGAAGGAGGGGTTCCTCAATACAATTATACCTGGTCAAATGGACAATCAGGCAATCCTATACAAAATTTGATTGCAGGAATTTATTCGTGCAATGTAGTAGATGCAAATAATTGTCAAAAAAGTTTTGGCCCTTTTGAAGTTAAAGAACTTACTTCGAATTTTGATGATGGATTGATAAAAGAATTTAAGGTCGAACCGAATCCGGTTTCTGAATTGCTTTCTATTCATGTTGCTTTAGAGCAATCAAAGCCCTATAAACTTTGTATTTATAATAGTTTTGGTAAACAAGTTTGGGTTTCACAGCAACAAAATTCAAAAGCTAACATTGTTGTTGATGTCAATCAATTTGTGAGTGGAGTTTATTTTATAAGTTACTCGTCAGAGGAATTGATAAGAACAATTAAGTTGGTAATAGAATAATGCAATCAATATCCATGAATTAAATTCAAGAGATTTTTTATAACTTCTTTTTTAATTCAATTAATTTCATCATGCAATCAATGGGTGTCATGGTTTGTATGTCAATTGTTTTTAGGATTTCAATAAGTTCATTGTGTGATTCATTGTCATTTTTTTGAATTCGAATACTGGACTTGCGTGTGTCTTCTGAAATAACAACATGTTCTTGATTGCCGCGTTTTTCTTCAAGGTCCTGAAGAATTTCTTCCGCTCGGTGCAACACTGCCTGAGGCATTCCTGCCATTTGTGCTACATGGATTCCAAATGAATGTTCACTTCCACCCGGAACTAATTTTCTTAGAAAGAGTACCTTCTTGTTTAATTCTTGGGTTGCAACATGAAAGTTCTTAATTCTAGGCAAGTATGCACTCAATTCATTCAATTCGTGGTAATGGGTTGCAAATAAAGTCTTTGCCCTGCGTTCCGGAATTTCATGTAAATATTCTGCTATTGCCCAAGCCAATGAAATACCATCGTACGTGCTGGTTCCTCTACCGATTTCATCAAGTAATATGAGCGATCGGTTTGAAAGGTTGTTTAAAATGGACGAAGTTTCGTTCATTTCTACCATAAAAGTGGATTCGCCTGATGAAATGTTGTCACTTGCTCCAACTCGCGTAAAAACGCGATCTATATAACCAAGCGTTGCTGCACGTGCAGGTACAAATGAGCCAATTTGCGCCATCAAAACAATCAGCGCAGTTTGACGCAAAATAGCCGATTTACCTGACATATTGGGGCCGGTAATCATTAAAATTTGTTGTTCATCCGAATCAAGATAAATGTCATTTGGAATATACGTTTCTCCACTTGGCATTTGTCTTTCTATAACTGGATGCCGGCCATCCTTTATATCAATTATTTGACTGTCATCGACCAGAGGCAAACAATACCCATTTATTTTTGCAGTTCGGGCAAATGAAAACAAAACATCCACTTCAGCTATTACATGAGCGTTTTGTTGTAATGGAATTAAATAGTCTTGCAATTGGTCCACCAACTTTTCAAAAAGTTCTTCTTCCAATTGAATGATACGTTCTTCAGCACCAAGAATTTTAACCTCTAATTTCTTTAATTCATCTGTTACATACCTTTCACCTGTCGACATGGTTTGTTTACGAACCCAGTGATCCGGTACCAAACCTTGGTTTTTAAATTTATTGGTTACTTCTAAAAAATATCCAAATACAGAATTGTATCCTATCTTCAAATTGTTAATTCCGGTATTGAGGATTTCCTTTTTCTGAATTT
This sequence comes from Saprospiraceae bacterium, assembly GCA_016787575.1. Lineage (GTDB taxonomy): Bacteria > Bacteroidota > Bacteroidia > Chitinophagales > Saprospiraceae > Vicinibacter. The sequence goes on from JAEUUO010000019.1 coordinate 27,513, forward strand.
CTAAGAGCAAATCTTTGCTGTGGTGGAGGATGTATTTTAGTTCATCCAATTCCTTTGAAAAACCCTCCACAAAAATTCCACCTTTATTTACCTGATTTGGAGCATCCGGGTGCAATTGACCAGAGATTAATTGTGCTAAACTGGCGCACTCCTGAATTTTTTCGGCCAACAGCAACAGGCCATTGTTGTTGTGTTGTTGTAAAATAGAACGAAGAGGTAAAAGTTTTAACAGACTTTTTAAAATGTGATTGATTTCTCTAGGATTGATCCGTCTTAATGGAATTTTTGAAACAAGTCGTTCTAAATCACCAAAATGATTTAAAGTTTGAAATAATTCGTCTTCCAGCTCGTCCTTTTTTAAAAACGAATCAACCATTTGATGCCGATTTACAATTCGTTCAATTTGTAGTAAGGGCATCACCATCCATTTTCGCATGAGTCTGGATCCCATGGGAGTCAGGCTATGATCCAAAATGTGCAATAAACTTTTACCTTCCGGATGTAAAGAGTCAATTAATTCAAGGTTTTTAATAGTAAACCGGTCCATCCAAACAAATTCATCACTAGCTAACCGGCTGATGTGTGATAAATGATTTGGGTTTTTTGTTTCGGTTAGTTCGAGATAATAAAGAATAGCCCCTGCTGCTATTTGGCCGGAAAGATGTTCTTCAACCCCAAAGCCTTTCAGACTGCTTACATTAAAATGTCTAAGTAATTTCTCACGGCAAAAATCCAATTGAAAAATCCAATCTTCTAATGGATAGGTATAATAATGCTCATTGAAATTGGAATCAAAAAAACTCGTTTTTGATCTTGCAAGAATAATTTCAGAAGGCTGAAAACTTTCAAGCAGTTTTTGAATATATTCTAAGGGACCTTGGGACAAATAAAATTCGCCGGTTGAAACATCGGCCAATGAAATGCCAATTCCGTTGATATCGATATATAAGGCAGCGAGAAAATTATTTTTTCGATGGTCAAGTAATTTGTCATCGTATGTAATTCCGGGTGTTATAACGTCGGTAATTCCCCGTTTAACAATTTTTTTTCCTTTGCTTGGTTTTTCCAATTGTTCGCAAATTGCTACCCGATAACCGGCACGAACCAATTTTGGTAAATATGCATCCAACGAATGGTATGGAAATCCGGCCAATTCTATATCAGAACCGCCATTGTTTCTTTTTGTCAGGACAATTCCAAGTACTTTTGAAGTAATAATGGCATCTTCTCCAAAGGTTTCGTAAAAGTCCCCAACTCGGTATAACAAGATGGCATCCGGGTGTTTTCCCTTCATGGAATAATACTGCTCCATCAATGGAGTCATCGTATTAATTTCAAATAAGAGCGCTTCTCCTTTCAAGTTTTGATTTGTCACAAATATAGGCTCATTCTTTATACTAATAGGATTCATCATTCCAATTAAAAAAAAATCAATTGGAGCAAATTTCGTTTTAGATTTGTAGAACGTTTTGTACCGATTTATCAAAAAATGATCTTATGATTTCAGCCTTTAAAGCTCTGAAAGACGAGGAATACCAAGCGCTTATAGAAGCAGTTCCACTTATAGCAATTTTAATTGGCGGGGCTGATAATGATATCGACCTAAATGAAAAGGCATGGGCTGAGAAGATTGTTAAAATTCGAAGCTATAGCAATCATTTTGATCTTAAACCTTACTACAAAGATGTCGATGCGCAATACAGCGAATTGTTTGAAAAGTTTTTAAAATCACTTTCAAAGGATCCGGATGTTCGAAGTCGTGAAATTTCCAAAAAACTGAAAGCCATCAATGATATTTTTATCAAGTTAAATATGCGGACGGCAAGCCAATTGTATTCTTCTTTTATTGCTTATGCTGAACAAATTGCCCGTGCTTCAGGTGGTATTTTGCGTATGATGTCTGTAAGTAAAGAAGAAAGTTTGTGGATTGGACTTCCAATGATTGATCCGATATTTTATGAAGAACTAGATGAGGAAGAATAAGCAATTTCTTTTTTGATTGCTTGATCAAATAAGTCCAGGCCAATAACTTGAATACGGTCTTAAAAAATAATTTAAAATATCTTAAATGGTGTTAAAAGACTTATGAATTATTAAGTCAATAAGTCTGATTCCAATTTGTTTAATCTCGGCTTACTGAATTACAATTTGCTGCGTTAATAATTTTGTTCCATCAATCCATTGAATATAAAACATACCGCTGTTATATCCGTTGCTTAAATCAATTTTATTTTCGGCATCTTTTGTAAAATGAATGATGCGTCCTTGGGCATCCATTACTTTAATCTGTTCAATGCTATTTGATTTGTTTGTTAATTTTCCGTTTGTCGGATTGGGAAACCAATAATTTATAACAAGGTCCTCCTGTTTACTTGCCGATGCACAATCTTGTTCAGAAACAAGAGTTAAGATGTATTCGCCAGGAAATGCAGGACCTGGATATTCGGTTACATACGGAAAGGGAATTCCCAGATTAATCGTTAGGGTCATTTTAATAATGGGTTTAAAATCACCGGCGGTGTTGTCTGTAGTGGCGGTGCCTTTTAATACCAGACAACCCGAGGTATTCTTATTGAAAACACAATTTGGAGGATTGCATGCATAACTAATTCCTTTAGGTAGACCTGTAATCGCATTGATCGTGTCAATCGCCACTTTTTCAAGGGCTATGGGCGATGGAAATGCAGGAACAAGCACGGTGTCGGGTACAACTACTGTGAAAACAAATTCATAAGGTTTATTAATGCAGGCTTTCTTTGTAATTCCTCCGTTTGGATTAGTTGGGCTGACAGGTTTAGGATAAACACCAGCAGATGAATCTCTATAAATCGAGTCGGGTAAACAGTTTTGAGATTGAATCGACAGAATAACAAAGAAATTAAGGGCGATCAGATAAAAATGCTTCATATTTGATGAGGTATATTTAGTGCAAGTTAAGAATTATAAATGACAAAGAAAGTACTTTATTCAATATTCATGGGTGTCCTGATCTTAAATATTTTGTCAGCACAAACTCGGGTCTATACAGGTAAAGTTATTGATAAATCGACTGGTTTGGCATTGCAAGGTGCAACGATTGCAGCTAACCAAACGGCTGTTTTTACTGATGAATTAGGAAGATTTGAAATTGAATTGCCGGATAGTGTTCAGCGTATAATTATAAAATTAGTAGGATATAATGAACGTAGCTTGACACTTTCAGAGGTCCTTAATTTAGAGATTGCCCTGGAACTTGCATCTTATATGTTAAGCACGACGGTGATTACTTCTTCTCGTTTTGAAAAGCCACTTGCAGAATCTCCGGTTTCCATTAGTGTTATAAAAGCAGGTACAGCGGATCGATTGAGTACCAGCAGCAGTTCGCAACTTTTAGATCGGGTGCCGGGTGTTCAAATTATAGATGGTCAGGCAAATATCAGGGGAGGGTCTGGGTACTCTTATGGAGCTGGAAGCAGGGTCTTGTTATTATTGGATGATTTACCGGTATTGAATCCTGATGCGGGTTATCCAAACTGGGACGACCTGCCTCTTGAAAATTTAGGACAAATTGAAATTTTAAAAGGAGCCTCCTCATCCCTTTATGGTAGTTCAGCAATGAATGGAATCATCCATTTCAGGACAAATTTTCCAGGTTCAGAACCTTTTACAAGTATTTCATTAATCCCTAAAATTTATTTGAATCCAACCAGCAATAAGCAATGGTGGGGAACAGACAGCACCTTATTCAGGCCCTATGAAGGGATTGTGAATTTTGTACATCGCAAAAAATATAGAAGTTTAGATCTGTCAGCAAGTGGAAGTTTTACGACAAAAGTTGGGTATAATAAAGAACACAATTCAGACAACGCGCGAATACACATTCTTACAAGAAAACGAATTCATGACCGACTAATTATTAATTTAGGAATTAATTACAATCAAGGGAAAAGTTCTAGCTTTTTCTATTGGAAGGACAATGCTTATTTTGAAGGAGCTCCTGGTTCATCAAGCTCAAGTACAAAAACCAGATTTACCATTGACCCGTCACTGAATTATGAAAGCAAAAAGGGCTATCAACATAAAATTAAAACCAGATTTTACCATGTTTTTAATGGGGCAGACAATAACCAGGAAAATAAAAGCAATAATATATATTCAGAATACCAGATTGGAAAATCAATACACAATCTTGGAATGCAATGTTTAGCAGGGGTCCTTTATATCCAATCCTGGACAAAAGCCAAGCTTTACAGCGATACCCGATTTATTCACAGAAATCTGGCTTTTTTTGGACAAATTGAAAAAAAATTCTTCAATCGACTTATTTTAAGCGGAGGAATCAGATATGAATCTTATCAAATTAAGGGACCTGAATCTCTGCAAGGTGTTGCTATTGATCCCAAAGTTACAGAAGATAGCAGTTTGTTTCGCTTTGGTTTAAACTGTAGGGTATTAAAAGCAACCTATTTTCGGGCTTCTTATGGACAAGGGTATCGTTTTCCAACTATAGCAGAAAAATTTATTAGTACAAAAGCGGGTGGTTTAAGTATTGTGCCGAATCCAAATTTACATTCAGAACGAGGTTCTAGTTTTGAACTTGGATTAAAGCAACTACTGAAAATTGGCAATTTGGAAGGATTATTTGATTTTTCAGTATTTCAATCGCGCTATTACGATATGATGGAATTTGTTTTAAACAACCAACTGCAATTCCAATCCAGGAACATAGGTGATACTGAAATTAAAGGTTTTGAATTGGAAATGTTGAGTAGAATTCAATATGGAAAGACTAAATTGAGCTTTGGTGCCGGCTATACATTTATTAATCCACGTTATTTGGAATTTGATCTTGCTGGAAAGCAATTGCCTATTAATGGTAGGGATACTGCTTCACGTGCCAAACAAAATGCAGCCAATTCATCATCAGATGAAAATATTTTGAAATATCGATCCAAACACTTGTTCAGGTCAGATTTTCAACTGGACTATAAATCATTTTATACAGGATTGTCCTTCAATTATGCCTCGCACATGCATGCCATTGATTGGTTGTTTGAATTGAATGTATTTATAAAAGGGATCAAAGATTATAGGTTGGAACACAATCATGGGTATAGGGTTTATGATTTCAGAATTGGCTATCATTTTCCCCATTTGGATGTTCAGTTTAACGTCGATAATTTATTTAATGAAGACTACAGCATTCGGCCAGGAATTTTAAATGCACCAAGAAATTTAACCTTGCGCGGTACATATATGTTTTAATAATTTATGTAAATACTTCTAAATTAAGCATATAATAATAAATAGTTTAAAAATAAACCTTAGGAAAATCCTGAAAATCAATCTGATTTCGCTTGGAAGCACTATATTTGCGACGTTTTCCAAAAATTTAAGAATTTTTATATATGTCTGAGAAAGGAATTGTGAAATGGCTCTTATTCGCCATAATCTTTGTTTGTCTTTTACAATTTGTTTATTATCTGCCAACAAACAGGGTAGAACGGGATGCTGAACAGTATGCTCAAGATCAAAGTGCATCTATAACGGATGAGTTAGCCAAACAAACTGCTGTCAAAGCAAATCGGATTAAATACCTGGATTCACTTTCAAGTGAAAAAATCTTCAGGATTCCGCTTATTAAGGAATATACCTATTCCGATTTAAAGAAACAACAATTGGCCCTGGGTCTCGATTTGAAAGGTGGTATGAGTTCTATTCTTCAAATTGATCTGAGTGAATTGTTGATTTCATTATCGAATAACAATCCGGATCCTGCTTTTAAAGCTGCTATTCACAATGCATCGGAACGTATGAAATCCAGTCAAACGGATTTTATTACTCTTTTTACCCAAGAATTTCAAAAAGAATCCGGTGGAAAAAAATTAGCCACAATATTCTCCAGGGGTTCTTCAATGAAAGACCGCATCAACTTTGAATCCTCAGACATTGATGTAGCTCGTTTATTGCGTCAAATTGCTGATGAAACAGTTGATTTGACTTTTAAACGTTTGAAAGATCGTATCGATAAATTAGGGGTCACTCAGCCAAACGTCTCTTTGGATAAAGCAAGAGATATGATTGTTGTGGAGTTACCTGGTATAGACAATCCGGAGCGTGCCAGAAAATACCTTCAAGCCAGTGCTAAGCTGGAGTTTTGGGAAGTATACAGAAATATAGACCCGGGCGTTTATGAAGCAATTATCAATGTTGATAAAAAATTAAAAGCACTTGCAAAAGGCGATACATCAACAGTAATAAAGGATGAATACACCTTAAAAAACAGGTATGAATTTAATCGGGATTCTTTAGGCAATCCCACAGATTCCAGCTTGGTTGGAACAGATACCATAAGAACTGCAGATCCTTTGTCGGACAAAGGACCTTTATTAAGCATTTTTACACCATCCGGAGGAGCAGCTGGTGCCTACTCAATAATTGGAACAGTTGAAAAATCAAACAGAAGTCGATTTATTGAATTGGTGACTAAACCGGAAGTCCAACCATTCCTGCCTTCTGATATGGAATTCAGGTTAGACCACAAACCTATAAAAAACACAAAAGACAACACAACTTCAACGACGTATGCTGTTTATGCAATCAAAAAACGTCCGGGTGCGACGACAGCTCCTTTGGATGGCGAACACATTGCCAGAGCATCCGCCAATCCTGATAATGTGACTGGAGAAGTTGTAGTTAGTTTGGCAATGGACAACAAAGGCTCAAAGATTTGGGGAGATATGACTACCAGAGCTGCTAATGACAATAAACGTGAAATAGCCATATTATTAGATGATGAAGTTGTTTCTTGCCCGAGCGTTCGCGAACCTATTTTAGGTGGAAATTCTCAAATTTCTGGAAGTTTTACCATCGATGAAGCAAAGGATCTAGCGAATATTTTACAAGTCGGGAAATTGCCGGCTAAAACTAAAATTGTACAAGAATCATTGGTTGGACCTTCACTTGGTAAAGAGAACATATCAAAATCATTGTGGTCAATTTTGGGTGGATTTTTCCTTGTTTTGACCTTTATGGTCGTTTACTATACAGGAGGTGGTTTTGTTTCCATTGTCGCAATGTTTTTAAACGTACTTTTTATTTTGGCTACTCTGGCCTCTTTTGGAACTGTGTTAACCTTGCCTGGTATTGCTGGTCTGGTACTTACGATGGGTATCGCAGTAGATGCCAACGTGATCATCTATGAACGGATTAAAGAAGAAATGGCTGCCGGTCGAACCTATTTAGAAGCTATCAAAAAAGGGTTCTATCATTCATATTCGGCAATTATAGATTCACACGTAACTTCTTTGCTTACCTGCATTGTATTGTTTATTTATGGTTTGGGTCCAATAAAGGGTTTTGCGATCGTTTTGATCATAGGAATTATTTTTTCTTTATTTACTTCTGTATTGGTTTCCAGATTGATAATAGACTGGTGGACAATTACGAAAGGGAAAGCATTGGGATTTTCTAGCAGAGTTACAGAAACCGCGTTCAAACACATCAATATAGATTGGGTAGGACATAGAAAATACAATTACATTTTTTCTCTTTGTTTGATTACTATAAGTTTTATTTCCTTTTTTACCAGAGGATTTGAATTGGGTGTGGAATTTAAAGGAGGTTATTCTTATAATGTTTCTTTTGATAAGAACATTGATGTAGAAGCTTTAAGAAACTCCTTGACTAAATCATTGGAAGGCAATCCGGTAGTAAAAAGCGTGGATTCTAAAAATACCTATAACATTACTACGTCCTATTTAATTAATGAAACGGGTGAAGATGTTGTTGAAAAAGTAAATCAAAAATTGCTTGAAGGAATCAATGCCGCAACTGGAGAAGATGTTAAATATGAGGATTTTGTAAAAAATGAAAATTCAAGTACACATATTACTTCATTTAGTAAAGTTGGACCCATTATTGCGGATGATATCAAAGCCAGTGCGTATAAAGCTATCTTGTTGTCACTATTAGTGATATTTATTTATATCCTTTTTAGATTTTATAAATGGCAATACAGTTTGGGATCTATTGTGGCTTTGTTTCATGATACCGTTGTTGTATTAGGTGCGTTTTCATTATTTCATGGAAGACTACCTTTTGCAATGGAGGTTGACCAAACACTGATAGCAGCTGTATTGACGATCATCGGTTATTCCATGAACGATACAGTAATTGTATTTGATAGGATCAGGGAATTTTTAAGAATGGACACCGACCGGTCTGATAAAGATTTAGTAAATGCAGCAATCAATACAACATTGTCAAGAACAATCAATACTTCATTGGCAACCATGTTGACGATTATACTGCTCTTTTTCTTTGGAGGATCAAGTACCAAAGGATTTTGCTTTGCTATGATCATTGGAATTATCATTGGAACATATTCTTCGATTTGTGTTGCAATGCCTATTGTAATTGATTTTACCAAAAATTTAAAATACACGATAAAAAAAGAGACGAGTAAGCTTACAAAACAAGTAGCGAAAGTTTAAGCTTAAAATTATTAAAAAGCGCCATTTAGCCCAGAGTTAAATGGCGCTTTTGTTTTTATTAATACCATATTAATGTTTTCAAACATTCAATTATTTTGGTTTTTATATAACTTTAAAACCTTTAGAACGTTATTAGCTAAATGAGCAGAATTGGATTTTTGTTGATCTTAATTTTGACAGCTTGTAGCTATCAAATTAAAATTAAAACAGGAGATCAAGCTTTTCAAAGTAAGCAATATGCGAATGCTATAGGCTTTTATAAGCAGGAATTAGATCACGTATCTGATCAAAAAGACAAAGCATACAAAGCATTTAAATTAGCCCAGAGTTGCAAATATTTAAGTGACTATGACCAAGCGCGGTCGTGGTTTAAAAAGGCCTACGATTGGAATTATGGCTTGAAAGCTTTGGAAGAGTATGCCATAGCATTAAAGAATACAGGCGATTATGAAGCGGCTATTTTAGCTTATCAGGAATTAATGCAAGAGTTAAAAGGTGGACAAGAGTATAAGAAGGATATTCAAATTTGTAAGTTAAATTTAGAGTGGCTTAAGCAAAAATCAGTTTATTATTATAAATTGACGAACCTGACTGCTGTGAATGATAAAGCTTCAGATTATTCAGCTGTCTTAAACAAAGGCACGGCTCTTTATTTTGTTTCAGATAGACTTTCAGAATTAAAACATAACAATAGTAAATTTGCCTGGACAGGTAGAAGCTTTTCAGATATTTATTTGTTTGACAATGGAAAGGTAGAATTAATGCCAGAGCCTATTAATAGCAATGCAAATGAAGGTCCTTTTTGTTTTAATAGCTTAGGCAATAAATTATTTTTTACTAGATGTGATGCAAATGATCAGGTAGAAGACTTTTGCCAAATTTATGAATCTGAATTTGTTGAAGGAACTTGGACTGAACCAGATTGGCTGGATTTCGGTTTTAGAAATGCCAATGTTATTCATCCGGCTTTGTATAAGTCTGATTCAATTTTAATTTTTAGTTCGAATGCATCAGGTGGTGTTGGACAATATGACTTGTATATTAGTTATTTACAAAAGGATGGTTGGTCAGTGCCTGTAAATTTAGGCGAACCAGTGAATTCGGTTATGGATGAAAAATTTCCGGTCTGGTATGAAGATACACTTTATTTCAGTAGCAACGGCCATCCTGGATTGGGTGGATTGGATGTTTTCAAAACCTACAAATTTAAAGATTCAAAATGGGTGCCTCCTGTAAATTTGAAAGTGGACATTAATTCGGAAGCTGATGATTTTGGTTTTTTTGTTGACAAGAATTTTGTAGCGAATGATACAGTTTTTCAAAAAGCCTTTTTGTCTTCAAATAGAAGCTTTAATCGTCAAGATGAAATTTATTCCCTGGAATTAAAAAAGAGAACGCAAGAATTGCAACCTCCTGGACCTAAAAAATATAAATGGGAAGTTCAAGTAAACATACAATTTGTTGCAGCTGAATCATATAAATCAGCCGATAAAAAACAGCTTGATTCTGTAGATTTAATTGAAAAATTATCCAGAAACTATGTCAACACCAAGTCGAATTCAAAAATCACATTGAAAGTTCTTCCTGGAGAATCCTATACGTTTTTAGCCAGTCGAAAAAATTATTTAAACAACGAATTTTCATTCAACACCCCTCCACAACCTGATTTGACTTCGGATAGTTTATTTGTATTGAATGTGGAAGTAGAGTTAATTCCTGTCCGATTTGACGAAGAATTTGTTATTCCGGAGTTGTATTATGATTTTGATAAATGGGATATTAGACAGGATGCGGTTTCTTCTTTGACAAAATTAAAAAACATGTTGATTACCAATCCATTAATAAAAATCAGATTGGGCTCACACACAGACTGCAGAGGAGAAGAACAATACAATCTGGATTTATCGGAAAAAAGGGCGCATTCAGCTATGCAGTGGCTTATTGAAAACGGAATTAAGGGCAGTCGGTTGTATCATACAGGTTATGGTGAAAAAGATCCGGCTATCGACTGTGTTTGCGATAAGTGTTCGGAAGTCGAACATCAGAAGAACAGGCGAACGACCTTTACTTTAATTAAATGAAATGACGGATTAAAAGATACAAGCCCCCACTTAATAAAATGGTTGCAGGCAATGTCAATATCCAGGCTAAGACAATGTTTTTAACCGTTCCTTTTTGAAGATTTTTAATCCCTTTTGATGCGACCATTGCTCCAGCAACACCTGAAGATAAAACATGGGTCGTTGAAACAGGCAATCCCAAACCGGATGCAAGACCAATTGTACTTGAAGCCACCAATTCTGCAGAGGCGCCTTCCGCAAAAGTCATATGCCGTTTGCCTATTTTTTCACCGATGGTTACAACTATACGTTTCCAACCTATCATAGTCCCAATGCCCAGTGATATTGAAATTAAAAGAATCGTCCATGCCGGGACATAGGTTGTATACTTATTCAATTGGTGAATTCCGTCTTTTAAAATTTTCTGATTTGATTTTTCAGTAATTAAATTAGGTTCAGTAACAATTACTTTGAGCTCTTTTGATAAAACACCCATTTGTTTGCGAGCGATCATCAGTTGCCTGCCCTGGCTTATGTTTAGGCTCTCAATGTATTTCTCAAAATGCTCCAATTTATCAGCGCTTGCACATAATGTGCGTTCCATTTCAAAATTCAGGGTTGATTCGCGATTCAGCGATTCTTTCATCATTTTAAGAGTATGAGCAAATTCATCTTTATTAAAATCGGGGGCCAATGCATATTGGACTGGCATAAAAGCCATCAAGACGATTAGCATAAGTCCAACACCTTTTTGTCCATCATTGCTGCCGTGAAAAAAACTTACCAGCGTGCAGGTTCCAATCAGGATGCTTCTTAACCAAAATGGAGGAGGTTGATCGTTTTCAGGTTCCTTAAAGATGGTTTTATCCTTTATAAAAGATTTTAGCATAAACATTAAAACAATGGCCATTGAAAATCCAAAAAGCGGTGAAATGAGCAATGAATTCATGATCTTATAGGCTTCCCCCCAATTTACGCCAACTTTGTCTCCACTTCCAGGCAATAAAGAAAAAACGATTCCAACCCCTAGTAATGATCCAATCATTGTATGTGAACTTGAACAAGGTATTCCAAAATACCAGGTACCCACATTCCAGATAATCGCTCCTACTAAAGCCGCTACAATCATTGCAATTGCTTCAGAAAAATTACGGGATAGTACTGATTCCAAGGGAATAAGAGCAGCTATTTTGCCAGCAACTGCCATCCCAAACAGATAAGAACTGCATAAAACACCTAGGAAATTCCAAATTCCCGACCAAATCACAGCCGGAATGGGTTTGAGACTTTTAGTGTAGATTACCGTTGCAACTGCATTTGCTGTGTCATGAAAGCCATTGACAAATTCAAAAACACAAACGGTAACAATGCACAAAATGCAAATTATGGCCATTGTGCCCTGCAAATCAAAATTTATTTCAAACACTCCAACTAATTTTAGACTTTGGGATTCGTAAATTTACACGGTTTGTCGGAAATGAAATGCTGAGTTTGAATTTTTATTATTAAATACTATTTTCAGGTATGAATATTTTTAAATTTATTATAAAACTATTGATTTTAATCGTTTTAATCGCTTTAAGGTATGGCTTGGGGTCTGCATTTCTGCAATCTTTTGTAGACAACTCGAATTTACTCTATCCGCTTTTTAGTTTTCTGATATTTTGGACATCTGTCAATTTGATCATCCGGCTTAGCCAGTTTATTTATCGCAAACGAAAGAAATTTGGCCACAAATACTCTGACAATGTCATAATTGGTCTTCAAAATATATATTACATCTTATCTGGTATTGGTATTGTGGTGATGGTGCTTGGATTCTTTGGTTTAAAACCAGAGGAATTGCTTACTTCACTGAGTATCGTAGCAGCGGCTATTGCAATTATTTCTAAAGAATTGGTTACAGATATTATTTGTGGCTTTAACATTAGTTTTTCGCGTGATTTGGCAATTGGAGATTATGTTCGAATCGGTGATCACAAAGGAAAAGTAATTGATATTAATATTCATAAAATCGTGTTACAAAACGACGATGATGATATTATTTACATTTCAAATACAAAAGCATATTTTAGTGATTTAGTAAATTTTACCCAGAAAGAAATCAGAAAATACAATTTGGACTTTACATTGTCACATAATTTAAAAATAAGCAAATTAGAATTGGAAAAGCATATTGTTGATGTGCTAGAAAAGTTTATACCTGACTATGAAAAATACTCTGCAATTTTTAAAATTGTTAATATCGGAAAAGATGATATTCGATATAAATTACAATTTTCTTTAAACAAAGTAGATCCATTAATTGAGCAAGAAATTAAAGCAAAGATTTTAAATGAGGTTCATAAATTAATTCAAACTGGAAATTTTTAGGATCCTATATTCTACTCTGGAATTTATTTGCTATGTTTTGTTACTAGATAAACTCCTGTTAAACTAACAACTGCACCAACAAGAATCCAAAAATTTATAAGTTCCCCAAGAAGCAGGGCTCCTAGCATTACTGCGATTATTGGGTTAATGTAAGTATGAATACTTACCAGCGTAACCGGCAAGTGATTCAAACAATAAATAAAACATGAATAGGCTACCAACGAACCTAAAACAATAGCGTAAGCCCATATTAAAATGTGGTATGTTTCAATTTCAATGTTCCATGGTTTTTCAAATAACAAAGAAATGACCAAAACGGGTATGCCGCCAAATAGCATTTGGAAACCGGCAGACATAAATGGATTGTAATTGTGTTTTTTGATTTTACTGTAAACAGATCCAATTGCCCAGGTGACAATGGAAAGCATTGTAAATAAAATTCCTATTATAGAAGCTCTGCCAGGATGCATCCCGATTTTTTGCAGACAAATGATTAATATGCCTAAACAACCTAAAATTAAACCAATCCATGTCCACTTTGAGATATGATGATCCTTTTGAAGCATTGACATTAAAAAAGCAATTAGAATGGGTGAAAATGTTGCAAGAATTGCAGAAATTCCACTATCAATATACTGTAGCCCATAAATGCCCAATCCATTACCTCCACTTATTAATAACAATCCTAAAATCAGTTGTAGTTTAATAAAAGAGCGGTCAGGCCATTTTAATTTTTTTATCAAAAACAAATAGGCCAGCAATAAAATTGCTGCAGTCAATTGCCTGATAGAAGTAAAAAAAAGTGGAGGCATGCTACTGACTCCAAGTTTGTTTATAAGATAGGTTGTTCCCCAAATGATACAAACTGCCACTAAGGCGGCAAGTGCACGTCTGTTTTCATATTGTTTGAGCATTTATAGATCAGCAATTTCAATGATCAATTGATCCAAATAATCTCCAACAGGAAGTTGACAGGACAAGCGACTGTTTGTCTCACTGTTTACAAGGCTGTCTAAGAGCTGTTCTTCAGCTTCTTTCATTTCAGGCAAAATGTGGTTTGAGTGAATATAAACATGGCAAGAAGCACAAAGAGCCATTCCGCCACAAGTTCCCAATATGGGCAACTCAGATGCTTTTAATAATTCCATTAAACTATAAGAGGCTTCATTTGGAATTTGAATAAGATGATCAATTTGATTTTTGTCTCTTATATAAATAGTAAGCCATTCCATTAATTCAAAATTTTATAAAGGTTAATGGATTGGATCATAAATTGTTTATGCCTGTTACGGTTGTATATTTAAAACTGGGTTTCTTGCCTTCATTTATTATTTTGTAGGCAGATTGCATCATAAGTGTAGCTTCATGAAACCCGCAAAGGATCAATTTTAATTTTCCTGGGTAATTATTAATGTCTCCAATGGCGTAAATACCTGGAATGTTAGTGCTGTAATCCAATGTGTTTACATCAATTGCATTTTTATTTATGTGAAGACCCCAGTCGGAAATAGGACCTAATTTTGGACTCAATCCAAACAAAGGAATTAAATAGGATGTCTCAATTTCAATAGAACCTTGTTCCGTGTGGATAACCAAGCTTTCCAATTTTTGATTTCCTTTTAATGTTTCAAGCTCGGCATTCAATATGACTTTAACTTTTTTTGCTTGCTCAAGTTTTTTGAGTTTTTCAACTGATTCCGGAGCAGCCCTAAATTCAGACCTCCTGTGAATTAAATAGATTGAAGCCGCGATGTCTGCTAAGTAAATACACCAATCCAATGCAGAATCTCCACCTCCAGCAATGGCAATGTGCTTGCCCCGGTATTTTTCAGGGTCTTTAACAATATAATCTACCCCATGGTTTTCATAGTCCTCCAAATGTTCTAATTCAGGTTTTCTTGGTTCAAAACAGCCCAGACCTCCAGCAATAGCTATTACTTTAGATTTGATCCGCGTTCCAAGATGAGTTACGATTTCAAATCCTTCAGATCCATGATTTAATAAATATTCCGCACGTTCGCCTAAAGTAAAGCCGGGATTAAATGGTTCAATTTGCTTTAACAAGTTGGAAACCAATTCACTGGCTAACACTTCAGGATACCCTGGAATATCGTAAATTGGTTTTTTAGGATAAATTTCTGATAGCTGCCCTCCAGCCACTGGTAAGTAGTCAATTAGATGACATTTCATTTTTAACAATCCTGCTTCAAAAACAGCAAATAAACCGCAAGGACCTGCCCCAATTATAGCAATATCGGTATGAATCTCCATTTTGAATCGCAAAGCTAAAGAAAAACAACCCTTCTCCCAATTGCTACGTATAGACTATTCAGGATACGTTCCTGGTTTTTAGTTAAATTTTTTCTAATCTTTGTTAAACGATTTCATATAATAACAGTCATAATTCATATAACTTCAATTTTTATCACTTAAAATATTTTTCCAATGGATAGAAGGACCACATTTAAAAAATTCCTAGGGGTAGAAGCAGCTGCAACTGTAGGAAACCGCCGTCAGGAAGATGCATTGCCTGTAGGTGGGGGCTTAACTCCCTATAATGGGACTTGGAACTATGCAACTGCAGCGCATTTGCTGAGGCGTGCAATGTTCGGGCCAACACATTCGCAAATATTGGATGCCGTAAAAGATGGAATGGATAAAACTCTTGATAAATTATTTTCGCCTGTCCCTTTGCCAAGTGATCCTGTTTTATATTCAGATAATCCAATAGATCCTGACACTAAAAAAGGGGAGTCATGGGTTAAAGCTCCATTAAATCCAAGCGTGCAGGGAAATGTTGCTTTTAAAGAAAATTCATTATTTGCCTGGCTAATGGAACAGATATATAATGAAGGTGTATCTGTAACTGAAAAAATGACCTTGTTCTGGCACAATCATTTTGTGGTATCTGAGATTTTTGATCCCAGAATGAGTTTTGATTACATCCAATTATTGCGTGCAAATTGTTTGAAAAACTTTAAAGAGCTTACCAAACAAATTACAGTTGATAAAGCCATGTTGTATTATTTAAATGGAAATCAAAATACCAATTTAGCTCCTAATGAAAACTATGCACGTGAATTAATGGAATTATTTACGCTAGGTAAAGGTGAATTAGCCGGTCCTGGAGATTATACCACGTTTACAGAACAAGATGTGATGGCTGTTGCAAAAGCATTAACCGGTTGGACAGTACCTGTAGATCGTCGAAATACTACCTATATTGCATTGCCTGTATTTAATCCTAATCTGCACGATGCATCAACGAAAACACTTTCACATCGATTTGGAAACAGGGTAATCGTGAATGCAGGAGCGAATGAATACAAAAATGTAGTTGATGTGATTTTTGAAAAACGCGAAGCGGCCACATTTATCTGTCGCAAATTGTACCGCTATTTTATTTATTATAAAGTAAGCAGTGCAATTGAAACAGATATTGTAGATGGTTTGGCCGACACTTTAATAGCAAATAATTTTGAAATTGCACCAGTTGTAAGAGAATTGCTTTCAAGTTCACACTTCTATACTGACGAATCATTAGGTGCTTTAATAAGACCTCCTTATGAATTTATATTTAATACTTTAAAAGCAATGAAGTTTAATTCTTCCCAGGTAACAGCCTTGGAAGATACTTACAATCTTTATCTTTATTTGTATCGAAGCACCAATGGGCTCCAGCAAGTTTATTTTGATGTGCCAAGTGTAGCTGGTTGGACACCCTATTATCAAGAACCAAGCTTCCATGAAATTTGGGTAAATTCAGTTACTTTGCCTTTGCGTGCAGGTTTAACAACAGGTCTTGCATCTAAGACAATCAGGGTGCGCAATATTTCCCAGAAAGTTTTCGGATTGGAATTGGCACAGTATGTTAGCGATTTTGCGAATCCAGATGACGCAACAAAATTGATTAATGATACTGTTGCGCATTTATTACCGAAGCCTATTTATCAAAATCAATTGGATTATCTTAAAACAAAATTACTCGGTAATCTTTCAGAGGCACAATGGAAAACAATCTGGGATACATACGCTGCTGATCCTACAAATACACAAAAGAAAGCAGCAGTTGAAAACAGACTAAAGTCTCTTTTTACTAATTTATTAACCATGCCTGAATATTATTTAAGCTAATTAAAATTCCAAAAAAATGAAAAGAAGAAAATTTTTGCAAGTTAGTTCCCTGGCATCTGTGCCAATGTTAATCAATGGGATACCTGTAAGTGCGGTTGCTAGAAATTCATTTTTGGATTTTGTTAGTCCCGACAATGATAAAATCTTGGTTCTGATTCAATTGACTGGTGGCAATGATGGTTTGAATATGGTTCTGCCATTAGATCAGTATACGAATCTGGATAAAGTTCGAAATAAAATTTTAATAAAAGAAAGTTTGGCAATTAAACTTCGCCCGGATTTGGGTTTGCATCCTTCTATGACTGGCTTGAAATCCTTGTATGACTCAAGTAAGTTAAAATTGATTCAATCAGTTGGTTACCCAAATCAGAATCGATCTCATTTTAGATCTACCGACATTTGGACTTCTGGATCAAGCGCTGAGCAAGTTGAAACAACGGGATGGTTAGGTCGGTATTATATGCAAAATCACAACAGTTATCCAACCGGATATCCAAATATGGATAATCCGGACCCTCTTGCAATTACAGTGGGTTCTTTGGTTAGCCAAACGTGTCAAGGATCGGTTGCGAATTTTAGTTTAGCTATTGTCGATCCGGCTACTCTGGCACCATTAAATGAACCAGCTTTTCCTACAACAATTCCAACAACCAATTATGGCAATGAGCTGAAATATTTAATTGATACTCTTAAGCAAACAAATGATTATACAGATGTAATTAAAGACGCTTATGATGCAGCCGGAGGTGCAGTTGCAGCTACTGGTAACAGGTTATTAGACCAATTGAATATCGTTGCCCAATTAATTAAAGGAGGCATGAAGACCAAAGTGTATGTTGTAAGTATTGGGACATTTGATACGCATGCAAATCAATGCGATCCGGACGACCATGAAATAGGTACTCATGCAGATTTATTAAAACAATTGTCTGATGCAATTGCTGGTTTTCAAACCGCAATAGACCAATCCGGAAACAGTAAGCGAGTTTTAGGAATGACCTTTTCTGAATTTGGAAGAAGAATAAAGGCAAATGATTCAACAGGCACGGATCATGGGTCAGCTGCACCTATGTTTTTATTTGGAAGCTGTGTGAATCCTGGAATTCTTGGTAATAATCCTAGTATTAGTGCGAATGTATCAAACGACGAAGGAGTTGCTATGCAATACGACTTCCGCTCTATTTATGCATCCATATTGATAGACTGGTTTGAAGTAACGCCTGCTATAGTTAGTCAGCTGTTGTTTAAAGAGTTCCAAAAATTACCTGTAATTGAAGGATGTTCTCCAACTTCTGTAAAGGATTACGACCGCGATTTTTCATTAGATTTCGAGACCTATCCTAATCCAGCTCAAGAGTATTCGAAAATAAGTTTTGAAACTAAAGATGAATTTGTCAGAATATCTGTATATAATTCAATAGGTTCAGAAATTCAAATCTTGTATTCTGGAAGAATTTCAAGCGGTAAACATGAAATGAATCTTAATTTAAAGGATCTTGAAAGTGGAAATTATTATGTACGGATTGCTTCTGAAAGTGCTCAAAAAACAAAAGCATTGATAAAATTATAATTTTTAATTTATTAAATTAAAACCCACATAGTTAATCAGTATGTGGGTTTTTTTGTTTAAATTATCGTCTTTGTATTTCTATTTAATTGATTTTGACCATTTCCATTAGTAATATTGCATTTAATTTCAGTTCATGGAAAATCAAAAACCGGTTTTATTGATTTTAGCTGCAGGAATGGGGAGTCGCTATGGAGGCTTAAAGCAAATGGATGGATTTGGGCCATATGGTGAAACCATTATCGATTATTCAATTTATGATGCCTTGCATGTTGGTTTTGAAAAAGTTGTTTTTGTAATTCGCAAAAGTTTTGCAGAAGCTTTTAAAGATCGAATCAATCGCCATTGGGCAGGTAAAGCTGAATTTGAATATGTATATCAGGAACTGGATAATTTGCCCGAGCCCTTTGTTTGTCCAAAAGAGCGATTAAAGCCATGGGGAACAGGACATGCAGTTTGGGTAGCTAAAGACGCAATTAATGGGCCATTTGCAGTTATTAATGCCGATGATTTCTATGGTAGGAATGCTATGAAGATACTGTATGATTTTCTTTCAGGCGGATCATTAAATTATGCAGTGGTAGCATATCCTTTGATAAACACCTTGTCAGATTACGGTGCAGTAAATCGTGGTATTTGTAAAATAAGCGGAGAAAATAAATTAGTAAGTGTTTTGGAATGTAAGAATATTTACAAGTACCCTGAAATTTATTTTAATCACAATGACCATAAACATATTCTAAATCCTGAAACCCCTGTTTCCATGAATATGTGGGGTTTTCAATCTAATTATTTTGGATGGGCTGAAAGCTTTTTTAGAAATTTTTTACAGAATCATATTAATGAGTCTGGAGCTGAATTTTACATTCCTGAATTGATCCAAAATTTAATTGATTCAAAAAATATAGAAGTTGATGTATTGCATTCGAGTTCAACTTGGATTGGTGTTACATACAAAGAGGACAAGCCAATGGTTGAAAAAGCATTTACCGACATGATTCAGGCGGGAATTTATCCAGAAAAATTATAGCTATAAATGGAAATCGGTAAGCTGTTGATTTCGATTGGATTTGTAATTTTAATTATCGGATTGGTTTTAAGCTACTTTAAAGAAGCGATTCAATGGTTTGGAAACTTGCCAGGTGATTTCAAATGGGAAGGAAACCATACGAAAATTTATATCCCATTAATGAGTATGCTGCTGTTGAGTATTTTGCTTAATCTGATTTACTACATTTTTAAGCATTTAAAGCACTAATTACCAGCTAATCGAATCGTCGTTTTTATTTTTAGAATCTTCATGGTTTTGTTGTTCCCATTCTTCATCTCTTTTGGCAAACGCATCGTAGTCAAAATCGGGTAAATATTTTGTTTTAATCTCAGTAATTACTTCCTGCAGATTTTCAACAAAGCGATTAAAATCTTCTTTGTAAACAAATATTTTATGCCTCTCATATCCTTCTCCGGTAAACTTACGTGTGCTTTCAGTGATGGATATAAAAAAATCATCTGATTTTGTTTTTCGAATATCAAAAAAATAAGTCCTTCGTTTACCGGCCCTTAGCTTTTTTGAAAAAATATTCTCGATATGCTTTTCATTTTCCACGGCACTAGAATTTTAATGCTTGTAAATATAAGTTAATTTTCTTGAATATTGCTTTCAGCTTTTCTTTCGATTTCATAAAGTTGCGAAAAAAGCCCTTTTTCTTTAACTAAAGTTTCAAAGTTTCCGTTTTGTACCAATTTCCCGCGCTCTAAAACCAGTATATTGTCCATGTAGACTGTTTGCTTTAGCCTTTGTGTTATTAGAATTACAGTCTTACCGGATAAGTAGGATTCAAAACCTTCCATGATACGTTGTTCAGTCTGGGAATCAACTGCGGATAAACAATCATCCAATAAAATAATTGGGGAGTCCCTAATAAAGGCCCTTGCCAGGCTGATTCGTTGCTTTTGCCCTCCGGATACATTTACGCCCCGTTCTCCCAAAATGCTCTTATAAGAATCTGGAAACTCTTCAATTTCAGCTGCAACAGATGCATATTCAGCAGCTTTGCGTACGAGTTGAGGGTCTTGATTTTCAATTCCAAATGCAATATTATCTTCAATGGTCTCAGAAAATAAAAAGACATCCTGTGGAACATAAGCAATTTGTTTGCGAATAAAATCCACTGGAAGTGTTTTTAAATCGATGCCTCCTAGTCTGATAGATCCGAGGCTGGGATCGTAAAGCCGAAGAAGTAATTCCGCGATGCTGGTTTTTCCGGATGCAGTTTTGCCAACTATAGCAATTCGAGAGCCTTGCGGGATGGAAATGCTGAAATTAGTTAAAGCTTTTGTTTTGGAACCAGGATACTGAAAATCAACACGGTCAAATTCAATTTGCAAAGAGTTTGTCGGCATGTGCCCCATGCCATTGGATTCAATATCCGGTTTAGTTTGCAGAAAATCATTGATTCGCTTTTGAGAGGCTTCAGCTTGCTGAATTATTGATACACACCAACCAAGAGCCGAAACAGGCCAGGTAAGCATATTGACGTAAATTACAAACTCAGCAATATTTCCAGGAGTAACAGTGCCATTGTAAACATTAAGCCCTCCAACAAAAATTGTTATGAGCGTACTCAAACCTATCAATAATAACATGGAAGGGAAAAAAAGTGCGTCTATTTTGGATAAACCCAGATATAAATCTTTGTATTGCCTTGCATTTTCACCTAAATCCTTTTTCCAATTTGATTCCATCCCATAGGATTTTATAATTCGGATTCCACTAAAGGATTCTTGACTTACGGTTGTCAATCGTGCAAGCTGTTGTTGGATTTTTTCGCTTTTTTTATTGATTTTGTTGCTAACCCAATAAATTATAAAAGATAGAAAGGGTAGCGGTAATAAAGTATAGAGAGAAAGCATGAAATTTACTTTAAACATAGTAACGATCACAATCAATACTAAACTTATAAGGTTGATTCCATATAACATCGCAGGTCCTAGGTACATTCGGACTTTATTTACATCTTCAGTAATCCTGGACATTAAATCTCCGGTTTTGTTTCGTTGATAAAATGCAGTGTCCAATTTTAAGTAATGTTGAAAAACGTCTTTTCTTAAATCGTATTCAATCAATCTAGACATTACGATAATCGTTTGACGCATCATATACATAAAAAGGCCCATTAATAATGCAAAGCCAAATATGTAAAATCCAAACTTCATTAATTCAGAGTAGAGTTGTTCTTGCTGAAGTTGTCCTTTGTCACTCTGAATAAACTCTAAAATTCTGTTAAGAGCTTCTCGTATAGCCTGGGGTTGGAGAACTCGAAATATATTTGATAAAATAACAAAAAGGATGCCTAATAACAGCTTTTTTTTGTATTTTTTAAAATAGCGATTTAAAGTAAATAGATGTTTCAAGAATTAAAGTTTGCATGGCAAAGCTAAGTCTCTTTGTACGAATTCCATCCTTAAAAATTAGCTATCTTGTGACCAAATTTAAGTATGGGCCGCAGGATAACATTGGATGAGTTTATAGTAGAAAATCAAACACAGCAGGATCAAGCTTCCGGAGCCTTTTCCGGACTTTTAAGGCATATTGGAATAGCAGCTAAAATTGTAAACCGAATCGTCAATAAAGCCGGTCTAATGGACATTCTGGGAGTTGATGGGAATGTAAATAGCTCCGGCGACACCGTTCAAAAATTGGATATTTATGCAAATGATTTGATGATTGAATACCTGCAAAACTCGGGTTTGTGTGCAGGTGTCGCATCAGAGGAATTGGATTCATTTGTCTCCTTTACCAACAAGTTTAATAGAAACAATAAATACATAGTGGTAATTGATCCCTTGGATGGCTCATCAAACATAGATGTTAATATAAGTGTTGGAACCATTTTTGGAATTTATCAAAGGATAAGTCCAGCTACGGATGAATTGCAATTAACCGATTTTTTACAAAAAGGTATTCATCAGGTAGCTGCAGGTTATGTTTTGTATGGGACTTCCACCATGCTGGTATATACAACAGGTGATGGTGTAAATGGATTTACATACGATCGAGGCATAGGTGAATTTTGTCTTAGTCATCCCGATATGAAAATCCCTCAAACAGGTAATAATTATTCTATAAATCAAGGTTATTATAAGCAATTCAGTGAGGGGATTCAACAGTATTTGGATGAGTGTGCTGACAAAAGTATGATGCAACGATACATTGGTTCAATGGTTGCAGATGTACATAGAACAATATGCCTTGGTGGCGTCTTTTTATACCCAAGAACAATAAACAATCCCAATGGGAAATTACGCATGCTTTATGAATGCAGTCCGCTTAGTTTTGTGATTGAACAAGCAGGGGGCCTAAGTATCAATGATCAAGGGATGCGCATCATGGATATTGAAGTTTCCGAATTGCATCAGCGTTCTTCAATTATAATTGGATCAAGTAAAAATGTTGAAGGCATTTTAAAATATTTAGAATAGGCACTCAGATCCTATTATTGCTTTAGTCTTTGTTATATAAAAACATTTGAATATTATTTGCAGTCAAGATAATGGATCATGTTTTTATTTAACTCATTGCCAAGCACAGGCAAATTTTTTAGAATTTCCTGATTTGATGCTTGGGGATGCTGCTTTAAATAGGCTGAAATCAATTTAGCAATTTTAAATCCAATATATGGGTGTTTTTGCATTTCACTAAAACTCATTTCAGAAAGGACTAATTTTTGTGTTTGTCTGTTAGTAAAAACAAGATCTCTTATTTCCTGGTATAATGAATCCGATATTCCATAAACTTCCTTCAATTGACTTGTTTCATAGAAGCCTCCCAATAAATCTCTGTATTTTATGATTCTGGTAGAAAGCCCACTTCCAATTCCAGGCAAAGGAAGTAAGTCGCTATTTGTGCAAGTGTTTAACTCAATGGGTGTGATTTTTTTAGACTTTGTAACAATTGGTTCTGGGGGAGAAGGTTTTACATCATTTATCTGAATATAGGGCAACAGTTTTTTATATAAATCAGGTGTGAGACCATATATTTTTTCAAATTGCTGCGGAGTCTTGAATTTGGCTCCTGTATTCAGGTAATTTTTTATTCTTTTAAATACGTGAGGCGGTATTCCTAATTGATTGGCTGTTGTTTTAGTCAGTGTATTGGGATCAAAATTAAACAGCATATCACTTGCATTCATGGGTGAGCTCTTGTCTATTGGTTCTGTCGGACTAATTTTACTTGATTCTAGATTAATTTCTATTGAATCTTGAAGAAAGGGTTCAATAGTTCTGTTTTTTGATTCTAAATTTTCCAGGTCATCTGACTGAGAAAACTTATATGGTAGAAAAATGAAGCCTACAAAAATTAAAAGCAGGCAATAAATTCCAAGGCGTTCATTCTTACTCAATAATAGTTTATCAAAAGAAGATTTTATCATTTTTCAATGTTTATTATTTTTGGAATATTTGATTGCAAGTTTATCGATGCATGTATGCATTCTTGATAAAAAGCAATGCATGCTTGCTCAGATTTTAAAATTTGCTTTGTGGAAAGAAGCAAGGTATCATTGTTGTAACTAAGTAAATAACAGTTT
The DNA here is from genome assembly GCA_016787575.1 of Saprospiraceae bacterium. Lineage (GTDB taxonomy): Bacteria > Bacteroidota > Bacteroidia > Chitinophagales > Saprospiraceae > Vicinibacter. Next base: position 51,709 of record JAEUUO010000019.1, read on the forward strand.
TTAGTAATATGATTTAAGCTTATCTGGGCTTTGGATTGTATTTGATTTATTAGCCTTATAATTTCAGTGGTTGTTGTAGAATCGATTCGGTTAATTTTGGTGGCAGATCTATATTTGGTTAATAAGAAGGAACTAGGTGCGCTGCTATAGCTGTGGTGGCCATGTCTAAATTCTAGTTGTAAGGTATTTTTTTGTTTAAAAAGTATTAAATCACAACTGTTTATATTTTTAAATTCTATATAATAGAGAGTAATGACAGAAGTTACGGCAAGCAGTAGGCTTTTGATTAGTAGGTCAATTTGTTGGTTATGGAAATAGAAGCGAAGTACTGCAAATGAACAAAGCATCAATCCTAACTGCATCTTGTTAATCCATAAATCGGAAAGAACTGCATGCGGTGCATGTTGAATGTGAAGGAGTGCATTCATGCCATAATCCATAAGCGTTTCTGTAATTGTGCCAATTAAAAGTGCACACTCATATGAAAACAAAAACAGGATTCCTTGCAAAAAGCCTGTTGCCATTAAAATGGAAGAAAGTGGGATCCAGATCAAATTGGAAAAGATAAAATACAAAGGGAATTGTTGAAAATAATAGAGGCTAAGAGGAGTAATAAGAATTTGAACTGCGCAAGAAACTGATATTAAATCCCTTAAGAGAAAACTTATTTTATAATTAGGAATCCAGATTCTCTTAAAAAAGGGATTGAACCATATTATGCTTAGCACTGCGGCAAATGATAGTTGAAATCCTATATCTGACAGTATGCATGGATTCCATGCTACCATGAAAAAGCCACAAGCAAATAGTGTGTTGACAGCATCTGTTTTTCGATTAATGCATGCAGCGAATTGAATTAAACTAAACATAACAGCTGCACGTACTATGGAAGTGCCTAACCCGGTTATGAATGCAAAAGTCCAAATGCCAAATAAGATTAAAGCAGACTCAAGTAATTTAGAATTTTTTAATTTTAATTTCCTGACTGGCTTGCATGCTAAACTTAATACATAATAGACCAATCCCAGGTGCAATCCTGATACTGCTAATATGTGTGCTGTACCAGTAGAGATAAAGGCTTGTTTTATTTCTTTGCTTAATTCTGTTTTTTCGCCTATTAAGAGCGATAGCAATAAATTAGCATGTTCTTGATTTTTACATGTTTTTTGTATTAAATACTTGATCGAATTAGAAATTGTTTGCGCTGAATTGAGCAGTGAAAATTGTTTTGGAAATTGTATACAATTGACATTTTGGATATACCCTTCATAATAAATGTGATTATTCAAAAGATAATCCGAATATGTATTAAAATATCGTGACCCTGAACTTTCAATTCTTTTAATAGATAATGTACAGATTAATTTGGTGCCAAACAGAAATGGTTTATTTAATGAGCTGTCATTTAAGCTTAATTTACAGCGTACTGATTTTTTATTGATAATAAGGTTGGCAATGCAATTGTGGAAGTTATTTATTATATGATCGGTTTCAATTTCAATGGTTTTGTTTGGAAGTTTTATAATGTCAAAGGAGTTGTCTGCGACATGAATTTGGATCAGGTGTAGATATTGTTTTGTTGAAAACAGGACTAACCCTAGAAGTACTAATTTTAATGAATTGTATTTAAATACGTGTGATGCAATTAGCATTGCCACGATTGCTATAGCAATAATAATTTTTGCCCAATCATTTACTGCAATTAGGTTGTATAATTTGTTAGTGGCAGTTAGGCAAATGCATAATCCAAAAAACAAATAAATAAAGGGCCGGGCAAGGGTGTATGCCAGCATAAATTTTTAAGGTGCATGGCAAATTTAAACAGAATTCTTAATTTTAATTAATAAGATCCCCAAAATCTTCTAAAAAACCATTCCAAAATAAGGCATAGTGCAATTAAGAAAAAGTACCATTTTTGGTCAATCAAGGGATTGATTTCAAGGTTTTGTACTAAGATCGATTTTGTTTTTTGATCTTCTAGCATTTCTTTTTGCAATAAACTTAAATCTGACGGCAAATAGGCTCTGCCACCTGAGTTTAATGCCATGGATCGCAATAAGTTGAAATCAGCAACCCGGTTAGCAGTTTCTATATTTTGGGCCTGAATAGAAAATTTACCTGTAGCGGTAAGTTGTTTCCGGTTCCATTCTGTTTGTGCGATGTAGTTATATTCACCTGCTGCTAATGAGCCGATGTCTAGTGAATAATAATTTTCAAGACGTGAAAATGTAAAATTAAATTTAAGCCCTTCGTTACTTGTGATGCTTAAATTAACATCGGGCTGATTTATTCTTTCATAGTTGTCGTTATACAATTCTCCATAAAATGGTATGTTTTCCCCTTCATTAAATATTCGTTTAGACTGACTGATTCTAAATTTTCTTTGATCCTGCTTTGTAGATGTATATTGAATTGTTTTGGAAACTAATTCGGTAAAAAAGTTAAAATTATTTGTATTTAAATATTCGCTTAGTTTCCATTTCCATAGGCCCTCACCAAGCAGATAGGTCGACCTGTATGCTGCTTTATCTGATAGTACTAACAATGGATAATTTGTTTCAATGGAGCCAATTTTTTGATAAAACAAAACGGAGGCACTTGGATCCAATGTATAGTTTCCAAAAGGTACGTTTAAGGGAGGGAGTCTTTTAATGTAATCCAAACTTTGCTCACTGAGTATAAATTGAGTAAAACTTGGTTTAATGATAGGCGTTGCTTCAGAATTCGTTTTGTTTGTGGTATTGATAGTAACAATATCCTGAATTGTATTGAATTGGTTTATATCTGTTAATGGACCAAATATTAACAAAGATGGAATTTTTAATTTTCTTGCCGATTCTATTTGGTTTCTACCAAGTCCACCAGGTCCAGGCAATTGATGAAAAACTACTAAGCTATAGTCATTGAAAGCTGGGAGATTGTCACTAATGTTTTTTAATGTTAGTTCGTAATTTTTATTAGCAGAAATTGCATCTTTAATTGCTGAAATATCCGGATGGGGAGCATAAGACAATATCAATATTTTCTTTTTAGAATCGAGGATATCAACATAAAATTCTCGGGTATTATTTCGTAAATTAGATTCACCTTTGATTGGATCCACAGAGATTTTAAATTTGAATAAGCCAGGAGCGTCGGTTTGAACTATAAACTGTTTAGTGTTAAAGTATCCTGCTTGTGTTACAGCAATGGATTCATTATTTAACTGAACCCACTTGCCATCGCTAAATTTGCTTAATTTTAAATTGCTGTTTTCATTAACTAGATTCCAGGCTTGGATATCAGTTTCAATGGCAAATTTGTCGCCGGCATAAACAATTTCATTAAAAAATAAATTTCCTATCCATAAATCTTTTTCTGGTGTCGTGTCACCAAGTAAAATGGGATAAACAGGCAGCTGTTTGAGTAGTTCATTGTAAATGGGACTTTTGCCTGTATTTTGAATTCCATCAGATGCAATAATTACAGCTTTGGTTTTTTGAAGATCAAATGAATTGCCAATATGGTCAAGGGCTTCATTAATATTCGTTAATTTACCATTAAATTGATCTGTTTTTTGTTCCCTGCACTGGTGATCAAATTCCAAATGAAAAACATCAAATTTGTCTTTGAGTTTAGTTTCAAATTGGTCTCGCTCTAATTGAAAATTACGAATTGCATTGCTGTCTTTTTGTATAATGGATTCGCTGATATCTTGTGCAAAAATAACAACCGGTTTTTGAATGCTCTGTTTGTAGTACTTATGCAAGGGGTTAAGTAATAGAAGTAATATCAGAAAGACAGCAGTCATTCTCAAAAAACTTAAAACCAGTTTCTGACTATAAGTTCTGTCTGTTAATTGCGGACTTTTATAGTACAACAACAATCCTGCAATAAATGCAGCTAAGAGGCATAAGCCAATTGACCAAACTGGATATTGAAAGCTAAATTGACCCATTATGAACGCATATTACTAGCAAATATCAATAATTAGATTTTTAAACGCATAAAATAACCATTTATTAACCAATATGTTGAATGTATAAGCGTTTAAAACTGATCCAATTAAAATATATTTGTTGTTTTCTAAAGACTATGAATTACCGATTTTTATACTGTGCATTTAGCGTCTTATTATTGCATTTTACGGCATTTTCTTCTTATATCCTGGTTCCAATGGACCTGAAGCAATCAAACCATTTAAAAGCTTATGGGATAACCTATTGGGTCTTAGAACAGAATGTAGAAGCTTATTGGTTGCTTAACTACAGAGGTGGAAGTTTTGCGTTTTTAAATTTAAAGACACTGGAAAAGGAATGTAAAACGCGTGGTGTAAGTTTTGAAATTATTTCTGATGGAGAATTTGACAGGATTAAAGCTGAAATTGGAAATCCGGAGGTAAATCAGGAAGTAATGAAATTGGAAAAAGCGCCAAAAATTGCAGTTTATACCCCGGAATTTAATAGTAAAGGAGAGCGAATACAGCCATGGGATGATGCGGTAACTTTAGCATTGACCTATGCAGAAATTCCGTTTGACAAAATTTATGATCGGGAAATAGTGTCCGGGATGCTTCCAAAATACGACTGGCTGCATTTGCATCACGAAGATTTTACCGGTCAGTATGGAAGGTTTTATTCCGGATATCATACGCAACCCTGGTATATAGAAAATCAAAAAAAGGCTGAAGAGCTGAGCAAAGCTCTGGGTTTTTCAAAAGTATCTCAGTGCAAATTGGAAGTTGCTAAAAAAATCAAGGAATACATTGGAGGCGGGGGATTTACTTTTGCAATGTGTTCAGCTACAGATTCTTATGATATTGCTCTGTCTGCTGAAGGAATTGATATTTGTGCTGTATATTACGATGGAGATCCTGCAAACAGCAATGCCAACGCACTTTTAGATTATTCAAAGACCCTGGCATTTAAAAATTACAGTTTGAAAGAAAACCCTTTAGAATATGAATTTTCTACCATCGATAATACCTATGATCGCAAATTGAATCCTGAAAACGATTATTTTGAATTATTCGATTTTTCTGCAAAATGGGATCCGGTACCTACCATGTTGACCCAAAATCATACCCGAACGGTAAAAGGGTTTATGGGACAAACTACCAGTTTCAAAAGAAGTTTGATAAAATCGGATGTTTTGGTTTTGGGTGAAACGAAATCTGTTGATGAAGTGCGTTACATTCATGGCACATACGGATATGGAACCTGGACTTTTTATGCCGGCCATGATCCGGAAGATTATCAACATCAGGTTGGAGATCCTCCAACAGATTTGAATTTACATCCAAATTCTCCAGGATATCGATTAATCCTTAATAATGTACTTTTTCCTGCTGCAAAGAAAAAGGAACGTAAAACTTAGTTAGTATATTATTTTTTTGGTTAAAATGGCTTAAGTCCAAACCGATTCTTAATACCTTTATCTGCTTCTTTTACCAAAATCAACCAAATGGGACAATTGAAATCAAAAATTGCAGGAGTAGGGTATTACCTTCCGGAAACTGTGATTAAGAATTCTGACTTGGAACTTCTTATGGATACATCTGATGCTTGGATTCAAGAGCGAACCGGAATACAAGAACGTAGATATGGAAAGGCTCATGAAGAAACCACAACAACCATGGGCGCAAAAGCAGCTGAAATTGCAATTCAGCGCGCAGGTATAAATAAAGAGGATATTGATTTTATTATTTTTGCCACTTTAAGTCCGGATTATTTTTTTCCTGGTTGTGGCGTCCTGTTGCAAAGAGAATTAAAAATAAATTCAAAAGAAGCACCTGCATTAGATATTCGCAACCAATGCAGTGGATTTATTTACGGACTTTCAATAGCAGATCAGTTTATTAAATCCGGACAATACAAAAACATTCTTTTGGTAGGGTCTGAAATGCATTCCATGGGATTGGATTTTAGTTCGCGTGGTCGAAATGTAACAGTTATTTTCGGGGATGGTGCTGGCGCAGTTGTAATTCAACCTACCGATTCAGATGGAATTTTAAATACGGTATTGCATTCGGATGGTACCTATGCTGAAGAATTGGCCTTTATAAATCCTGGTTGTCATGGAGGATATCATATCGGCAAAGAAAGTTTTGGTTATACTGATCAAAATTACGGAGGAATATTTTTGACTGAAAAAATGTGGAAAGAACAAATGATTTTTCCCAATATGAATGGTCCTTTGGTTTTCAAAACAGCGGTGGTTAAATTTCAGGAAGTTATATTGGAAGGTCTGCAAAAAGCTGGACTCAAAGCGGATGATATCGACTTATTAATTCCACATCAAGCCAATTTGAGAATTAGTCAATTCATCCAACAAAAATTAAATTTGAGAGACGACCAGGTGTGGAATAATATTCAAAAATATGGCAACACAACAGCAGCTACCATTCCTATTGCATTAGGCGAAGCATGGGAAGCTGGAAAAATAAAAGAAGGCGATTTAATTTGTATGGCAGCATTTGGCAGTGGCTTTACTTGGGGAAGTGTGTTGTTGAGATGGTAATCATGTATTTTAATTTTTCAATATGAATTTATTATCTAAGTTACAAACAGTAGATATTCTTGCTATTGGAGTGCATCCCGATGATGTAGAACTAAGTTGTAGTGGTACATTACTTGCGCATATTAAAAGAGGGTATTCAGTTGGTTTGCTTGATTTGACATTAGGTGAATTGGGTACAAGAGGAAATGCTGCCTTACGTACTGAAGAAGCGATGCAAGCCGCTGAAAAATTAGGGGCAAGCTTTAGAATTCAACTTGATTTGCCTGATGGTTTTTTTGAATGGAGCTATTCAGAAATTATTAAAATTATTTCAGTTGTTCGGGAGGCAAAACCTAAGCTGGTATTTACAAATGCTTTATCAGACCGACACCCGGATCATGGACGAGCCGCCAAACTAACAGCAGATGCATTATTTTATTCCGGATTACAAAAAATTGTTACGTTGGATTCGAATGGTGAATCACAAATTCGTTGGCGTCCCGAAAAGTTACTTCACTACATTCAGGACCATCAATTGAAAGCGGATATCGTATTTGATATTACAGATTATATGGATCAGAAAATTGAAATAATAAAATGTTTTAAATCTCAGTTTTATGATCCTAATTCGAAGGAATTAAATTCTCCAATATCAGGAGAAGATTTTTTCGAATATTTAAAGGCCAAGGCTAAAATTTACGGTCGAAGCATTCAGGTAAGGTATGCTGAAGGTTTTAATACAACAGGGCCCTATGAAGTAAAAGATTTAATGCATTAAGAAGATAGGTATGATTTCTATTTAAGAGCAGTACTGTAAAGCCTCCACTGACTAGGATATTCCAATGAATTCGTATAAAATGATGAACCAAGGCGAAATGAAAAGGAAAGCTTGTTCTTTTGTAAATAATGATCTTCAAGTTTACAAAAAAATGCGCGTTTACCATATTGGCTTGAAAAATTAATAGCAGTATTGTTTTTTTGAATGGAAGTATTGAAGAAATAATTTTTCAAACTGTCTTGTGAACTTGTTTGACAATATACAAGTAGCGGAAAACAAAGTATGGCACTTGTAACCATAAGTCCTTTTAGCCATTTAATTAAGGCAGTACCAAAAATCAACCACATTATTCCTTTTATTAAAAAGAACATAAAGCCTGCAATCCCCAGTTTTTTAAAAATACTTTTATATTTTTCCTCCATTAAGTTTGAATTACGCCGGTTTTAAATGATTCAATACTATTGAATTTAGATACTTCAAGTCCCATGATGATCCAATCTCGTGTTTTTACTGGATCTATAATTGCATCCACCCAAAGTCTGGCTGCTGCATAACTTGCAGTAGTTTGTTTTTGGTATTTTTCATTTGTTTGGTCGAATAATTTCTTTTCACCTTCAGCATCTGGTATCTGACCTTTTGCTTTCAAGGCACTAATTTGAATTTGTGTTAAAACTTTTGCTGCCTGAGCACCTCCCATGACTGCAATTTTTGCAGATGGCCATGCTAAAATAAATCTTGGATCGTAGGCTTTGCCACACATAGCATAATTTCCAGCTCCGTATGAATTTCCAACTACAATACTTAACTTAGGTACCGTAGAATTTGCAACAGCATTAACCATTTTAGCTCCATCTTTAATGATGCCACCATGTTCCGATCGCGTACCAACCATAAAGCCTGTAACATCATGAAAAAATATTAAAGGAATTCGCTTTTGGTTGCAATTTAATATAAATCGGCTTGCTTTGTCGGCTGAATCTGAATAGATGACACCTCCCATTTGCATTTCCCCTTTTGCAGATTTTACAATTCTTCGATCATTTGCAACAATACCAACTGCATAGCCTCCAATTCTTGCATACGCACACAGTATTGTTTTGCCGTATTCTTCTTTATAATAAAGCAAGGAAGAATCATCAACAATGCATTCCAGTATTTTAGCCATTGAATAAGGCTTTTGATTGGCGGAGGGATATATACCTAATACCTCTTTAGCATTAATTTTAGGTGGGATGGCTTGTGTAAAATCATAGTTTTCCTGAGGTTTTAAATTGATTTTATCTACCAGGTTTCTAATGGTGTCTAAACAACTTTTATCATCTTTTACTTTGTAATCTGTAACACCTGAAATTTCGCAATGTGTGGAAGCTCCACCCAAAGTTTCCTGGTCAACTTCCTCACCTATTGCGGCTTTGACCAAATAGGGGCCGGCTAAAAAAATACTACCACTTTTTTCAACAATCAATGCTTCATCCGACATAATTGGCAAATAAGCACCGCCTGCTACGCAACTGCCCATAACGGCTGCGATTTGAGGAATTCCTTTTGCAGAAAGAATGGCGTTGTTTCTAAATATTCTGCCAAAATGTTCTTTGTCTGGAAATATTTCATCCTGCATAGGTAAAAATACTCCCGCGCTATCTACAAGATATATTATTGGAATGTGATTTTCTAATGCGATTTCCTGGGCTCTTAAATTCTTTTTTCCTGTTATAGGAAACCAGGCTCCTGCCTTGACAGTTGCATCGTTGGCAACAAGTATGCATGGTTTGCGATGAATATATCCTATTACAACAATAACACCTCCTGCAGGACAGCCACCGTATTCTTCATACATTTCAAAACCAGCAAATGCCCCAATTTCAAAACAAGGGCTGTCGGTATCCAATAAATAAGCAATTCGTTCTCTGGCAGTTAATTTACCTTCAGCTCTTTGTGCTTCTAATTTTTTTATACCACCTCCTTCTTCAATTTTATCCAATAATTTTTGGATTTTTGAAAGTTCAAGTTTGGCTTGATCTTCATTTTGATTAAAATTCAAATCTATCTGATTTTGATTCATTCCTGTTTTAAAAATTGAATAACGAATAATGCGAAAGATAAGATTTATTGCTTCTTATTAAAGCGATATGGGAATTTGCCTTTGTATTTTTCGTAAAACCCTTCTAAAAGAATGTTTAAATCTGAATTTTGAATGGTTTGAATCAACTCATCAACAGACCGAATTTTTTTGCCATTAACTGAAGTTATTATATAGCCTGGAGCCATATTTGTATTTTCAATTATACTGCCCTGATAAATACTTAAAACTTTGACCCCTGATAATTTTAAATTGCTTTTTTCTTCTGCGCTTAGATCGCGCACTTCAAAGCCTAAATCCAGCAATATAGGATCCCTGCGTGTGCTAAGCATTTCGGTAGTATTTATTTGATTCTTTAAAGTTGCTTCTACCGTATTGGCTTGCTTATTTCTCCAATATTTAATTTGAATTTTTGAACCCGGCCTTAAACGTCCAATGATTTCTTGTAATTCTGGTACAGATTTAATTGGGCGATTATTCAATTCAAGTATGATGTCTTCAGGTTTTAATCCTGCAATATCTGCAGCTCCGTCCCGGGTGGTATTGCTGATAAAAACACCTTCAACATTTGTAAGTCCATAGAATGTAGCTCGTTCGTTATTCACTTCTTCAATTACAACACCCAGTAACCCTCTCTGCACTGTACCAAATTCTTTCAAATCGTAAAATACCTTCTTGACTAAATTGGATGGTATAGAAAAGGAATAGCCTTCATACCTTCCTGTTTGACTCATGATTGCAGTATTAATTCCAATTAAATCTCCATTTATATTAACCAAAGCACCACCACTATTTCCAGGATTGACCGCTGCATCGGTTTGAATAAATGACTCTATGCGATATTGCTGATTATTTAAAATATTGATATTTCGAGCTTTGGCGGAGATTATCCCAGCTGTAACTGTAGATTGCAACCTAAAAGGATTTCCAACGGCCAATACCCATTCGCCAATTTCACTGGAATCTGAATTTCCAAATTCTATGTAAGGTAAACTGGAGTCTTCGATTTTAATTAAAGCAATATCGGTTGTTGGATCCGTTCCGATTAATTTAGCTTCATATTCTCTATTGTCATTTAATTGTACTTGAATTTTTTCAGCATTTTCAACTACATGGTTATTTGTTATGATGTAACCATCAGGTGAAATAATAACCCCAGATCCAGTTGACAATTCTTTATTAGGAATTGAAAAAATACCATCCTTACTATCAATCATGGACTCAATAAATACTACAGAAGGGGTACTTTTGGAAGCAGCTAAAACAAAATTTGATCCGGATGCATTTAGAAAGCGGACCGGAGTAGACTTCACCAGGTCTGAATTGCTGTTTGGGTCATTGTTTATTTCATGGACCAATTTTGGCTCGTTTTGTTTTTCATTGGAAGCATTTAGGATTTTATAGGTTAAAAAACTACTTATTATACTGACAATCAGGCTGATAAAAATAATTGAGCCAGGAGTTTTTATTGAATTCATCGATTATATTATTTAAATGTCTAATATATAATTAGTTACAAAAAGTATGCCTTAATCTGAATAATTGCTAATCTTGTCTTATGAAACGTACAATTCCTTTTGAAAAATACGAAGCGACCGGCAATGATTTTATCATTCTTGATTTTTTTGAATTTGAATGGATTGATTTAAATGACAGCCATCTAATAAAAAAAATGTGTGATAGACATTTTGGAATTGGCGCAGATGGATTGATTGCATTGTGTTCAGAACCTGGCATGGATTTCAAAATGAAGTATTACAACAGCGATGGAAACCCTTCTAGTTTTTGCGGAAACGGAAGTCGGGCCTCTGTTCGCTATATGCAATCTAAACAAGCAAAGAATAATTTTAGTTTTACTGCTTTTGATGGTTTGCATGAAAGTTTTGTTAAAAATCAATTGGTTTCTGTAAAAATGAAAGACATTCAAGGCTTCCAACACACAAAAGAGGGGAGCTTGATTCAAAGCGGTTCACCGCACTTGATACGAGAAGTCAGCAATCCATGGGAATACGATGTGCATAATCAGGGAAGGAATCTTCGTAAAAAATTTGATCCTGATGGAGTTAATGTCAATTTTATTGAGATTTTTGGTGACGTCCTGCGAATTGCTACCTACGAGCGTGGTGTGGAGGCAGAAACACTAGCATGTGGAACCGGGGTGACTGCTTCAGCATATTTTGCAGCTTTAAAAGCTCAAGCTTCCGGAAATTTTCAACAATTTATTGAGTCCAAAGGAGGGAATCTGGAGGTAAACATGGAAATTAATGGCCTTGTAGCAAGCAATATTTGGTTGACTGGACCTGCCAATTATGTATTTAGTGGCTTTTATCGATTAGATTAGGTCTTCCATTTGGATTTCGTTTAAAAGGCTTTGTAATTCTGATAATGCATGTAAATCTTTTAATGCTTTCGCACGTTCAATGCCATCTTTAATCACCAGAATGCCTTCTGTTTTTTTTTGGTTTGAAACAAGCGCTTTTGCTAAATGGTAATAGGCACCAATATAGTTGGGGTGAATTTTTAAAAGTTTCTGAAAAGTAAGGATGGACTCATCCATTTGCTTTTCATTTTCGAATTCTTTTGCCAATGCATATAGTAAAAAATCATCTTCCGGATTGGCTTCCAAAAGGTTTAAAATTCGTTCTTTTCTATCTAACATACTCATAATCAAGCTTTACATGATGAAGCCAAAATATATATCTTTGCATTAAAATTAAGACAAATATGAAACTATTGGTTTGTATCAGTAAAACTCCGGATACAACATCAAAAATAAGTTTTAGCCAGGATGGCAAACGTTATTTGGATGAAGGGATTCAATACATTCTAAATCCCTACGATGAATGGTATGCTTTGGTGCGTGCAATTGAATTGAAAGAAAAATTTGGTGGTCAAATAGACGTAATTCATGTTGGAAATGCAACTTCAGATATATTGATCCGTAAAGCGCTGGCTATTGGAGCCGATGCCGCATTTCGCATTGATATGGAACCGATGAATTCAGATGAAATCGCTAAGCAAATTGCAAAATTTGCTAAAGAAAATAGTTACGATCTGATTTTTTGCGGAAAAGAAACAATTGACCACAACAGTTCGGAAGTTGCTAGTAGGATTGCTCAATATCTGGATATTCCTTATTTATCTTATTGCAATCATCTGGAAATTGAAAATGATAAAATTGTGGCATCGTGTGAACTGGAGGGAGGGGTAGCATTATTGGAAGCAAAAATTCCAGTTGTAATTTCAGCGGCAAAAGGATTGGCTGAACAGCGGATTCCAAATATGAAAGGGATCATTGATGCTAAGAAAAAGCCACTGGAAGTTATTTCTCCAATTGAAACTGAACAGTTGGTTGAATTGGTTTGTTTTGAATTGCCACCAGTTAAGTCTGGTGTTAAAATGATTGATCCAACTCAAATCGATGAAATGGTAGCAGTTTTTAAGAATGAATTGAAAATCATTTGACAATTTAGCATAACTATGGTTTTAGTAATATTAGAAGAACAAAATGGAAGGATAAAAAAGTCGGCAATTGAAGCTGCTGGCTTTGCCTCAAAATTGGCCCAATTAAGCGGCATGAAAGTTTGTGGTCTTTGTTTGGGAAGGACCATAAACGTGAATGAATTGACTGGTTTAGGTCTTGATCAAATTGTTCAAATTGAACATGCGGATTACCTGGATTCTAGTCAATGGATTTCCATAGTGGCACAGGCTAAAGAACAGTTGGGTTCAAAATTTATCGTCCTAAGTAACAACAGCCTTGGAAAGTCTATTTCAGGTGGGTTGTCTGTGCACCTTAAAATGGGTTTGATTAGCAATGTTGTAAATTTTAAATCGCAGGAAGGTGTTTTGCAATTTCAAAAAAGTGTCTTTTCTGGAAAGGCTTCTGCATGGTATGCATTTAGTGATTTAAACGGGATTATTGCATTGATGCCAAATGGATTTGGAATACATAAATTTGATGAAAAACCAATAGATTCCAAAGTATTAGACCTTAAAATTCCTGAACCTAAAATTAAGTTACTGGATCGCAAATTAATACAAGGAAAAACACCTCTTACTGAAGCGGAAATTGTTGTTTCAGCTGGGCGAGGTTTAAAAGATCCATCAAATTGGTACATGGTTGAAGAACTTGCGGATATATTACATGCAACTACAGCTTGTTCCAGACCTGTCGCAGATGCGGGTTGGAGACCTCATCATGAACATGTTGGACAAACAGGTGTTGCTATTCGACCAAATGTTTATATAGCTCTTGGAATTTCCGGGGCCATTCAGCATTTGGCAGGCGTAAATAATTCAAAGAAAATATTTGTGATAAACAAAGATCCGGAAGCACCGTTTTTTAAAGCAGCGGACTTTGGAGTTTGTGGTGATTTGTTTGAAATATTGCCTAAATTAAATGAAGCTTTGCGCAAAAGCAAAATGAATTAAAAATGTCAAGCCAGGATCATAAACTGATTGAATTAGAAATAATTGCCCTTTCACACAGTGTTACCCAATCACAGAATTATGCTGTTGTTTTAGGAGAAACTGAAGGGAACAGACGGTTGCCTATTGTTATCGGCGGGTATGAAGCACAGGCCATAGCAGTGGTTTTGGAACGAATGACTCCAAATAGACCCTTAACCCACGATCTTTTTAAAAATGCACTTTCTTTATTTGGAATCGAAGTTAAGGAAATTTTAATAAACAATTTACTCGATGGAATTTTCTTTTCTCAACTAATTTGTGAGAAAGAAGGTGAAATAATCAAAATTGATTCCAGAACTTCAGACGCTTTGGCATTGGCTGTTCGATTTAGTTGCCCAATTTATACCTATGAATTTATTATGGATTCTGCTGGTGTGGTTTTAGAAGATACAGATGAAGATAGTCAAAAGCCTATTACAAAAAAGGAGAAACCTCAAAAATTATTTAGCAATTACAGCACCGAGGAATTAAATAAAATGCTGAGCAAAGTTTTGGAGGAAGAGAATTATGAGAAAGCTGCACACATCCGAGACGAACTGAATAAACGCAAGTAATTTTATTTAGTTGAAAATCAAATTTTCATTTGATTTTTGAATTCATGGAATTCATATTCCCAGTAATTGATTGGGTAATGCTAAAATTTAAGTTAAATAAATTTCTCAGATAATTTTAGACTCTAAAATTTCGATTACCTCATTTATCATGGATTCACTGATATCCAAATGCGTTACAAAGCGAATTGAATTTTTTCCAAATGCACTTGCATGAATGCCGTATTTATTAAGTTGATTGATAAAAGAATCAGTGCTTAATGAAGGGATTAAATCAAAGATGATGATATTGGTATAAACGGGTTTGATTTTGGAAACATAGGCCCTGTTTTTTAGGCAAGCTTCAAGTTGTTTTGCATGCAAATGATCCACTTTTAATCGGCTTATATGGTGTTCCAGGGCATACAATCCAGCTGCAGCCAATATGCCAGTTTGACGCATTCCGCCTCCCATTACTTTGCGTACTTTTCGACATTTTTGAATCCAGGATTGTTTTCCTAAAAGCACAGTACCTATAGGCGCTCCAAGCCCTTTAGAAAGGCATACCGAAATAGAATCAAATAAACTTCCAATTTCATGGCTGGTGTATCCTCCTTCAACGATCGCATTAAAAATCCGTGCTCCGTCTAAATGAAGTTTTAGCTTGTTTGCTTTGCAGCACGAGGAGATTTCTAATAGTTCTTGATGCGAATAAATTGTGCCACCGGTTCGATTTCCAGTGTTTTCAATAACAACCAGTTTCGTATTAGGCAACCAGTCTTGAGATGCTTTGATAGATTGAGCTATAATTTCTGAAGAAAGATTTCCTGTGTCTGTAGTTAATGGGTTTACGGCAATTCCACTGTGGAATGCATAGCCGGCTACTTCATATTGAAATACGTGGCTGTTAATTTCACACAACATCTCATCCATTGGTTGCGTGTGTGATTTAATTGCAATTTGATTTGCCATTGTTCCGGAAGGACAAAATAAACCAGCTTCTTGCATAAACATTCCTGCTAGTTTTTCCTCTAATTGTTTGACTGTTGGATCTTCTTGAAATACATCATCTCCTAATTTTGCATTCATCATTGAATTAAGCATTCCTGGAGAAGGTAGCGTAACGGTGTCGCTGATTAAATTTATACGCCGGCTAGATTCCATCCGGTAAAAATAACAAACTGCGGTTAATTGATTTAGAATGCGTGGTATTCTTTACCACTGCCAGTATAAATTCTGTATCCGACCAGGTTAATATACTTCACAGCAAGATCATTGAAAAACACATCCAATTCACCATCAGTTTTTGAATGAAAATAATAGAACTTTATTAAGGTGCCAGCAATCCCGGGATCTGCCTTAAAAATCATAGCATTGTTATCGGTTATGGTAAAGTAAGAATAAAATCCCGGATCCAGTCGATGTGTCAAGCAATCAAATTCAACTTCTTTTTTAAAACTATTCATTAGGCTTTCAGAAGTGGGTTCTTTAGATTTTGGATATGCAAATCCCCAAATTAGATTTTTAGGAATTTTAAAGGTTTGTTGGTATTTATTATTCAAACCAGTTCCTTGTAAAATGACCAGTTGATATTGTTTTTCAAGGATGTAAACTCTGCATCGAATGGAAGACGCTGAACCCAATGATACTAAAACTTCGAGACTGTCGGCGAAATCAGGCAATGGTATTAAAGAACGCAAAAGAAATTTCCTTTCAGAACAACTATTTGCTTTGTAAGTATCCAAAATTTCGACTCTAAACTCTAAACTGTCTTGTACAATATTATATACAAGCGTATCGTCTTGGCAATAAGAGTTTGTTAAAGAGGCCAATTCCAGGTATAAATTTCTTGAAGAGGTGTTTTGAATTTGCTCAACAACAGAAACACTGAATTCAGAGGGGATCTTTATAAAGTTTTCTTCCGGCTTGGAACAGGAGATTAAAATGCCTACTAACAAAAAAGGAATTAAAATCCTCATACAATTGTTTAAATAACAGGATACTGAATCAACGAATGAATTGCCAAAAAGCTGCTTAAAAGCCTAAAAATCAGAAATTTTTATTAATTTTCATGGATTTGTTAAGAATATTGCCAAAAAAGCCCTTTAATTATTAATCCTTTGATAATCTTCATATAAAATCTAAAAAGGAGGATTGATAACACTAATTTCGCGCTGATTTTTGAAATATGGAGCTAATAAGAAATTTTTGTGTCATTGCCCACATTGATCATGGCAAAAGTACTTTATCGGATCGATTGTTAGAGTTTACAAAAACTATCTCTGAGCGTGATATGCAGAATCAGGCTTTGGATGATATGGATTTGGAACGGGAACGTGGAATTACCATCAAAGCCCATGCAATTCAATTGGATTATGAACATTCAGATGGAAAACGTTACGTTTTTAATTTGATTGATACTCCAGGACATGTGGATTTTTCTTATGAAGTTTCTCGTTCGATTGCTGCTTGCGAAGGCGCTTTACTTTTGATTGACGCAACACAAGGGATTCAGGCGCAAACGATCTCAAATTTATATTTAGCCATAGAACACAATCTGGAAATCATCCCAATTTTGAATAAAATTGACATGGAAAGTGCCATGGTAGATCAAGTGAGTGATCAGGTCATTGATTTAATCGGATGTTCGAAAGATGATATTGTACTGGCAAGTGGAAAAACCGGACAAGGAGTACCCGATATTATGAATGCGATTGTAAATCGAATTCCACCTCCTAAGGGAAATCCAGACGGACCATTGCAAGCATTAATATTTGATTCTGTTTTTAATTCGTTTCGTGGTATAATAATTTATTACCGGATTTTAAATGGCAACCTTAAAAAAGGAGATCGAGTCAAATTTTTTAATACCGGTGGTGAGTATGAAGCTGAAGAGGTTGGAATTCTTCGTATGAGCCTCTTTGCTAAAAAAGAAATTGGATGTGGTGATGTTGGATACATCATAACCGGAATTAAGGATGTAAAAGAAGTTAAAGTGGGCGATACGCTAACAAAAGCGTCAAACCCATGTGCAGAAGGCATCAAAGGATTTGAAGAAGTAAAACCCATGGTATTTGCAGGGATTTACCCGGTTGAAAATGAATATTTCGAAGACCTAAGAGATAGTTTAGAGAAATTAAGGCTCAATGACTCTTCCTTGGTTTATGAACCGGAGACATCCATCGCTTTAGGCTTTGGGTTCAGGTGTGGATTTTTAGGAATGTTGCATCTTGAAATCATACAAGAAAGACTTTCGCGTGAATTTAACCAGGAAGTTATTACCACTGTCCCGAACGTTTCTTATAAAGCATTGACTACCAGACAAGAATTGCTTATTATAAATACCCCTAACGATTTGCCAGAGCCTAATTACCTGGAATATGTGGAAGAGCCTTATATACAAGCTCAAATAATAACCATGCCAGACTATATCGGTCCAATTATCAAATTATGCATGGATAAACGGGGTATTCTTACCAAGCAACATTACCTAACTACCTATCGGGTAGAGCTCATGTTTGAGATGCCTCTTGCTGAAATAGTGTTTGATTTCTACGATCGATTGAAATCGATGACAAAGGGATATGCTTCTTTCGATTACCATCCGATTGATTATCGTAAATCGGATTTGGTAAAATTAGATATTAAATTGAATGGTGACAATGTTGATGCATTGACGGCTCTGGTCCATCGTTCAAAAGCAGAATCTGTTGGCAGAAGAATGTGTACAAAGCTGAAGGAAATTCTGCCAAAGCACCAATTTGTTATTGCGATTCAAGCAGCCATAGGTGGTAAAATTATTGCACGTGAAACTATTTCAGCAATGCGTAAAGATGTAACCGCTAAATGTTATGGCGGTGACATTAGCCGTAAACGCAAATTGCTGGAAAAGCAAAAAGAAGGCAAGAAAAAGATGAGACAAATCGGTAGTATTGATGTGCCTCAAAAAGCATTTTTAGATGTATTGAAGTTGGATGAATAAAATCAAAGCTTCATGATTTTTACTATTTTTTGCTCTTTTTCGTTTCCTATCTTCAAAATATAGATCCCAGACTGGAAATTGCTTGTTTCTAAAGAAAGAATTCGATTGAGGATTCCTTTTTCAAGAACCCTTCCATTAAAGTTCAATATTTGATAACTCAAAATATCATTCGTATTGCTTTCAATATGCAACGAATTTAAAAAGGGCATCGGATAAACTAAAACATTTAATGAAGTCTCATGACTTGTTTTTGTAATCAATTTTATTGTGAATGGCCCATATTCAAAAACACAATTATTAAGATACGCTTTGATAAAATAAGTACCTGCAGGTAAATCGGTTCCTGTATTGTTGATGCGTTCGAGTGTGCTAGCATCAAATACAACAAATGAATCAATTGCATTGAAGTGAGGAATTAGTTTTCCATCTCGTGCGTTTAATGAGGATTCATCTAAAATAGAGATCGAGTCTAAATGGATAGCTAGTCCTGGATATATAATGGTGTCTTTGTAGTATGCATTGCAAGTGCTGATTTCATATGCATTGAGGATGAATTCTGTATCCCTTGTTATAGTAAATAATATAGTAGTATCTCTTATAAGGTTTAAAGTATCTGTCTTATGCAGTATCGAATAGGGTCCGCCATTTTTGTTATTAAAGTAAACGTATTGATAAAGGGTGTCCCCAATGCATAGGTTAAAGTAACTGGAGTCTAATCGTATTTCAATTGGATTTTGTATAGAGACGATGAAGCTGTCAATGGTTTTGTTTCCTGAATTATCAATTGCCTGATATTTCATAATTGTTTCACCAATTGGAAAAATTGTTCCAGGTTCTGGGCCGCTTATTTTTTTAAATTCAACCAAACTACAATTATCAGTGGCACTAATGCTCGGTACGATTACATTGCAGTTATAAAGTATGGTATCTGGCCATTTGTTGATAACTGGTTTAAATGTATCATTTACTGTAATAAAAAAAGTATCTTTAATGGAATTGCCACTTTGGTCAATTGCTTGCATGATGTAAGCACTTTTGCCAAGATGACTGCAACGGAACGTGTCAATAAATAAATTAGTTACAGGATTTAAATCGCAATTGTCTGTAAGACTTTCAATATAGTTGCTGGCTTGTGGAATCGCAATGCCATGTTCTTGATCAAGAAAAGCCACTCCTTCTTTTGTTTTTAATTTTGGTGCAATGCTGTCAATTGATTTTAATTCATAGCTTTTTAATGTGTTGCAATTTTTAGAGTCAGTAATTGTAAGTTTATAAGTTCCGGTTTTTAATTTAATTAAATTTACTCCTGTGTCATTCGTATTCCATTTGTATTTATAAGGTGGATTTCCTCCACTAACTTGTATTTTAATAGCACCATTTGAATCCAAAGGACAAGTTGGATTTATGAAAGTGGGTGTAGCAACTGTAAAGGTATCGGGTTCTGTGATTGTAAATGTACTGCTGGCGCTACAGGCATTGGCATCTAAGACAGTAACAGTATATTGACCTGCTCTTAAACCATTTGGACTGCCAGATGAATAAATTATAGTGTAAGGCTGGGTTCCTCCACTAACACTGGTGGTAGCAGCACCATCGCGACCTCCCGGACAGCTAACATTTCTTGTTATTTGGACTACATGATTTAGTTGACTTGGTTGTGTTATTGCTACAGACGTGGAAGCTGTTGAGCCAATATTATCTGTTACTGTAAGCCTGTAAATTCCAAAACTAAGATTGTTTATTTGGCTGGTGGTTTCCCCGTTTGACCAGGAATAATTATATGGAGTAGAGCCTCCAGCTGCAGCACCGGTTGCGGAACCATCAATTCCTCCAAAACATGAAACATTTTTCTTTGCAGTAATGCTAACAGTAAGTGGATTGCCACCACCCATCATGGTTCCTGATTGTGAAGCGAAAATGATATTGTCGCCTGATGATGAACCATTTCCATTTGCCATATTGCTGGAATAATAGATAGT
Organism: Saprospiraceae bacterium; assembly: GCA_016787575.1. Classification (GTDB taxonomy): domain Bacteria; phylum Bacteroidota; class Bacteroidia; order Chitinophagales; family Saprospiraceae; genus Vicinibacter. The sequence goes on from JAEUUO010000019.1 coordinate 72,008, forward strand.
TATGACTGACCCGTTTGGTCCATTTGGAGAAGTCCAACTAAAATTCCAGGAAACTGAATTCCCGCTATAAGCTTTAGCGCCACGATGATCTATGTATTCTCTTGATCCGGAAAAGCTTGTGCCTGTTTCTGAATTGGCCGGTGTTAAATCGCCTGAATTAACATTGCTAGCGTTTACTGCAACAAGTTGAAATCCACCTACACTTGGGCTTCCCGTAGTGGCAGTTACTGTTAAGGTTAAATTATAAAGCGTGTTTGGTAAAATAGTGGATGGAAAACCAGTTACTGTTACATCTCCATCAAAACTGCCACCGCTATGACAATTAGAACAAAGTCCATCGAATGGTGCACCGGTATTTCTGTCTTCAGGATTGCTTGAATGAGATAGAAATATAAAAAAACTACAAACTATAGTTGGAATAAATAAGATTTTATTTGAAAATTTCATTGTGATCACATAATTTAATTTCACAATAGTACAAAACACAGAACTAAAAATAATAATTTTAACGTTTTCAGAAATTAATGCGAAAATAGCAACTTGATAAATGCTTTAATATTAAATACTTGTAATTGGTCAATTTGTTCTCCAACCCCAATGTATTTTATTGGAATTTTAAATTGATCAGAAATTCCAAGTGCCACACCGCCTTTAGCAGTTCCATCCAGTTTGGTTAAAACCAATCCACTTACTGGTGCGGTGTTTGTAAAATGGCGACATTGTTCAATGGCGTTTTGACCTGTTGTTGCATCCAAAACCAGCAACACTTCATGTGGGGCGCCTGGCAATGATTTACTAATTGATCTATTTATTTTGGACAATTCGTGCATTAAATTAATTTTTGTATGCAAACGTCCAGCAGTATCAATAATTACTACGTCTATTTTTTCAGATACAGCTTTATGAGTAGCTTCGTACGCTACTGCAGAAGGATCAGCTCCCATTCCTTTAGTAAAAAAAGCACAACCCACTCGCTCAGCCCAAATGTTTAATTGGTTTTCAGCTGCTGCTCTAAATGTGTCTCCGGCAGCGATCATTACAGACTTTCCTTGTTTTTTAAATTGATAGGCTAATTTGCCTATTGTTGTGGTTTTGCCTACGCCGTTAACGCCAACAACTAAAATAATATACGGACTTTCGGGGCCACTCTCAAAATCATCGAGGTCATGTGTTTTATTTTCTGTTAAAAGAATTCCAATTTCATCTTGTAACAATTCATTTAATTGTTCAATGCCGACATATTTGTCCCGTTGAACTCTTTTTTGAATTCGGTCTATAATTTTAATGGTGGTATCCAAGCCAACATCCGAACTGATAAGAATTTGTTCGAGTTCGTCCAGGAAATCATCATCGATGCGGTTTTTTCCAGCTATTGCTATTGCAATTTTATTTAAAAAACCTTCCCGGGTTTTTTGGATGCCTTGTGTTAGATCCTGTTCTTTTTCCTTGCTAAAAAATTTATCAAAAAAACCCATATGATTTTATTTAAATAAAAAAGAAGCCCTGGTGTGGAGCTTCTTTAAATAATTTTATAAAGTGGATCAATTATTTCGATTGTTCGAAAAAATCCTTCACTTTGTCTTTGTGAACGATTAATTCTTTGTAGGTGTACTTGCCTGTAACAGGATCTTTAATGGATTTAATCACTTTCACATGATCTCTACCTGAGCCGGCATTTGCAGCCCGCTGGGCAACCCGTGCGTTTTTTGATACTTTAGCCATTTTTATTTAATTTCTTTGTGAACAGTATATTTCTTTAAAATAGGATTAAACTTTTTTAATTCAAGTCTATCCGGAGTGTTCTTGCGGTTTTTTTGAGTAATATATCTGGAAGTACCCGGCAAGCCACTGGTTTTATGCTCTGTGCATTCCAATATAATCTGCTGTCTGTTGCCTTTTGCTTTCTTAGCCATGATTAATTATTTTGAACTTTTTTAGCCAATTTTTTCATGTATGCATACAAACCTAATTTATCAATGGTTCGCAATGCTTTTGCAGTTACTTTTAATTCAACCCATTCATTGGTTTCAGGCACAAAAAACGATTTGCGCTGAAGATTTGGGTTAAACCGCCTGCGGGATTTCCGGTTGGAGTGGGATACATTGTTCCCATACATGGGTTTTGTACCTGTTAAATCACATACCTTAGACATATTTCCTTGTTCTTTTAATTGCTAATTGTGACTCCGTAAGGATTCAAACCTTAAACCTCCTGATCCGTAGTCAGGTGCTCTATTCAATTGAGCTACGGAGCCTTTCAAAAAACAGAGGGCAAAATTAGACATTTTTTACGAATTTTCTAGCTATTAAATTTTTATTAGGCTTTTCACCCATTTTTGACCCTTGCCTTCAATATAAACATGGTAAACGCCTGGGGCATAATTGCTTATATCTGTTTGAAATGCATTATAATTGTCTGGTATGAAATTAATATTCCAGGCATCTAATAAACGGCCTAAATTATCAACCAATTGTATGTGGTATTTTCCAAATTGACTGGGATTAAATTTAACTATTAACTCTCCTGTTGTTAAGTTGTTGAATAGAAGCAACTTATCTAATTTGATCGTGGTATCAGAACAATAATTATTTAAATATTGCAGTGCGACTAATGCATTAATTCGTTTGCCTGTAACCGTGATATTTTTTAGGCTGCTGATATCATCACCACAAGCTAGAATAATATCTTTCATGGCTTTAGCTGCTAAATCCGGGTTTGATTTGTTGAGATTGTTAATTTTAGGACAAAACTGGTATAAAAGTGAAATGAGTCCGGCAACGTGCGGGCTGGCAAATGAAGTGCCTGATTCTTCAATGACGTTCCCGGAAATACCAATCATGGGAATACTTTCCCCGCAGGCTCCGAGATCTACGTGAATTTGATTGTAGCCGGATTCAGTTACTTTATTATCATAACGGTCTGTGTTTGTTACACAGATCATATAATCACTGGGACAGAGGCCAGGTATATCGCCGGTTATTGCAATGTCATCATTCCTGTTGACAGTTGCAACTGAATTTAAGATTCCAACTTTTCCAAGACTGTCGTATGCTTGACAAACTAAAGGCAGATCGTTTGGAAACGTTGCATCAAAACCTGCCGATAAATTACTACTTACTATAAAAGCACCTTTTTTACCACCAGAGTTTAAGAAATCCCTTTTCATTTTTACAAAATAATGGTAACATTTTACCAATTCATTTGAATTGTCAGCAGAACAAAGTAAGATTTTAATATTTTGGTTTGTCCCCGTAATGCCTAATTGATTATTTCCTTTAGCACCAATTACAGAGATCACTTCGGTGCCATGATTATCTGGACTGTGATTGTCGCCTTCAGAAAAAAATTGGGCGTTTAATCCATAGTAATCGTCTTTGTAGCCATTGAAATCATCATCCAATCCGTTGTCTGGAATTTCAAGGCGATTGATAAATATATTAGGCAAAATATCATTAAGCCAATAGCTAAATCCATTGTCTATTGCAGCAACTACAAGGGTATCTCCCGTTGCTGATATTCCATTAGTTTTATAACACCAGATTTCATCAAATTTCATTTTTTCCATGTTGTATTGAGCCAAATAAGCGGAATCATTTGGATTGCAACCTCTGGAAAACATTTTGTACACTGCTTGATATTGAATAATTTGTTCTTGATTCTTTAACCAGTCTAATTCTTCTTGAGTTGACATAAATTCATTAAACACAATATGGGCTAGAGTATGAAATTCATTTAGGTAATTGATTGATTTAATTTGTGAACTTCTATAATCGGTTTTTCCAAATTCTTGATTTGAACGATTTGATTTTAAAGTAAGGGTATATTGATGTGGAATAATTATATTTTGACCAAGTAGCCAATGGAAGGATAGGAGTGTTATAACCAAAGTCTTCATTTAATGCTATTTAATTGTCCTTTCAAGGCATTAAGATAGGTAAAACTTTTAAAAATATAAGAACCATACCAGGAAAATATCTTTCCATCTACAAGTGCACAGGGATTGTCTCCGAATGCTTCAAAATGACTCTGATTAAATGGATAGGGTTCTGAAGATAATAGAATCACATCCGGTTTTTCTTCTAGTATCTGGTTTAAACTTACGATGGGGTATCTTTCTCGGTTTTCAAAGCAATTTATAAAGCCGGTGCAATCCAAAAAAGAATGAATAAATGTGTTTTTACATGCAACCATGTAAGGATCTTTCCATATGAGATAAGCAACTCTATGCGGAGTTTTTATTTGATTTGTTAATTTGTAATTGGTATAGGCTAACGAAATTTTATTAACCCAATTTTCTGCAATATGCTGATGCCCGCAAATCAAACCCAATTCAAGCATCATTTGATACATTGAGTCTAAATCTGATACATCTGATAGATATACATCAAAATCTTCAGCCAATTCCTCTACTGATTCTTTTGTGTTTTCCTCTTTATTTGCTACAATTAAATCCGGTTTGAGCTTGCGTATTTTATCAATGTGAGGAGTTTTAGTTCCTCCAACCCGAATTGGGTTAGATTTAACTGATTCTGGAATTTCACAAAATTTACTAATTCCAATAATTGAGTTTGAATCTAGCAAATCATAGAGGTACCAACTAATTGAGGGTACAATACTAACAATTCTTGATTTTGGAACGGAGTTTAAGTTTGGATGGATAGTTCCCTGATATAAAATCATGAAGAGGTCATATTTACCAACACAAGTCTATTTTCGAAAAGTGCCAACCTTCCTATGTTTTTAATATTAAATTTTTTTAAATCCGCTAAAACATTCCAGGAACCGGATTCACTTAAGCGGAGCAAATTGCTGCCATTTGCGCATAGTACTTGCTGATTGCTGTTTAAAACAAAATCTTCAATGCCTGTCGGCATGGTTGCAATTGTTTTTGATTTTTCAGTTGTTACATTGTAAGATTTTAAAACCCAATTGGCATCTGTAATTTTATGAACAAAATAGATTTCATTTGAATTTACAACTTCAAAACACCTGCCAATTGAAGAGGCAAATATTTTATGCGATCCTAGTTCTTCAGAGTAAATACTTAGGACATGGGGCTCTTGTACCAGGTAACATACCCAGTATTTATTTTTTAAATAGCGGTAATAACCAATTTTAGAATGATCTTTTATTATGAATTTATGGAGTTTGCCGGCATCCAGACTAATCAATGCAAGATCTTGAATGGCAGTATCATTTTCCGGAACCCTTACACAGCTAAATTCCTTATGGTTTTCTGGATATATTCTTGGTGAATATTCACTGGAAGCAGAATTGGTTATGTTTGTGGCAATCTTGTTAATTAAATCAAATTTGTAAATTTCAGTATTGGATTGGTCTGTCTTTTTTATACTCCCAAGTAATATATTCCGGTCTATAAAATAAGGTTGATTGTTATAGCCATTCGGATTTAAACCACTTAAATAAGTAATTTTAGTTATTGTCCAACTGGAATCAAGTGGGTTTTTAATATCCAATAAATACATTGCACAAGTCGGTAATTGTGCATGCAATGTTTTAAAGGCAATCAATAAACCCAATAACCCAATATACTTCAAACGCATTTACATTTTATTTGTAGAAGTAAAAATTCGATTCCAGTTTATTCCATCTGAGAAATTTCCATTTTTTAAACTAAACCAAATAAACAGTGGTTTCCCTACGACATGGTCAAATGGTACGAATCCCCAAGCTCTGGAATCTTCAGAATTGTGGCGATTGTCTCCCATTGCCCAGTAGTAATCTTGCTTAAAAGTATATGAATCTGCTTGCTGGTCGTTGATGTAAATTTTTTGGTCTTTAACTTCTAATTTGTTGTGTTCATAAACGTTTATAATCCGATGGTATAAGGCTATGTTTTCAATGCTAATAGAAATTTTCACATCTTTCTTTGGAATCCAAATGGGCCCGTAATCATTGAAGCTCCAATTTGGAAAATGGACTGGATCGTATGGAAAGCATCTTTTGTCAGGATTTTCAAAAGGAGTTATATTGACATCAGTACCAATTGCTTTAATCTTTTCAAATTGTTCTTGATCCAAAAACATTAAGCCATATTTAAAATAAGGATCTTTCGTATTGATTCCCCAGCTTTCAAGTTTTTTTATGCTTAAATTACTGGAAGTTGAACTGACTTCATACATATATTGCAAATGCTTAGGATTTTCAGCTTGTTTGCCGTTTATGTATAACTGCCTGTTGATGATCTGGAGACTGTCTCCCGGGATAGCAACGCAACGCTTTATATAATGGTCTTTTTTGTCTAGGGGTCTGACGATTAATGGAAGGCCTTTGCATTCTTTTGCTGCTTCAGCTTGAGTTTTAACTTGAAAATCTGTCCAGCTTCTGGATGGGGTCACATAAACACTGTCTCCAACCGGCCAGTTAAATACAAACGGGTCGTTTCTTTTTACTTCGGTTAATGCAGGCAATCTAAAATAGGGGAGTGAAGGTTTGCTAAAGTATGATTCAACATCCAATTTAGGAATCCGATTGTGCAATAATGGAATCATGGCAACGGTCATTGGTGTTCGAATGCCATAATGGACTTTGCTCACGAATAAGAAATCACCTACTTTGAGAGTTCCTTCCATGGATGGCGTTGGTATCACATACGCTTCAATGAAAAACATCCGGATGAAAGCAGCAGCAAATACGGCAAAAATTATGGATTCAGCCCATTCGCGAATAGCTCCTCTGGCATATTTATTTGTATTTCTTATTTTTTGAACACGAGCCCAATCTTTCCTTTTTTGGGCATCATGCATTTCATCTAAAAATTCTTTTTCTTTTGCAAATGCAGGTTCAATGTATTTAATAGTCTGATTTGATCCAATCATCCAAAAAGATATAGGGGCATATATTACCGCCAATGCCGAATCCCAAAAACTCATTTTTCCAAAAGACTTCACCATATCTACGCACATGGCTGCGAATATGAAAAAATTGACAATTGGTACAAGCAACCACCAGGCATGTTGTGGTGTTCGGCCAATCAGTTTGCACCATTCTGCAAAATTGATTCCGGGAATCCAGGCCTTGGTTGGATCAATAGACACTTTTTTAAACAGAATGCTTAAACTGAAACACAATAAAACGTAGCTAATTAAAAGGAAAATAAGTATGGTCACTTTATAATATTAAATGTTATATTAAATAGTTCGATTTCGCCACAAATATATGTGAATTAACAAGTATTGTTTGGAATAAACGACCAGTGTGCAAAACCATTAGAAATAAAGCTTATAATTATCGTCAAGTTCAATTGGTGCTTAAATCTAAATCATTTAACATGCTTGCCAATTGGTCCTTGTATATAATTCTTTGGTCCTGCCATTCTTTTTGAATTATATTGGAAGCTGCAATTACATGAAGCATGCATTCTGTCATAAAATAAAAATCCTTCTTATCATGATTTTTTAATAAAGCCTTTAATTCAGGGATTTGAGATAAATTTGAAATGTACTCCGATTCAGAGTCATTGGTTCCTAAATTAACGATATTTCCTTTGGTAAACCAATCGCAAATCAATTGATATGGATTAATCATTTTCTGTTTGCCTGAATTCGTGATTTTTGGAAAAAGAGATTTACATTGCTCCAAGATGGAATCATTGATCATTGCAAGCGCCACTTCATAAGCTCCAATTTGTTCGCCTTCATATACCAATTCCATTTTTCCAGTTATAGCTGGTACAATGGCCAGTAAATCTGCAATACGGGCTGTTCCTTTAAGCTCATTGTTTATGAGCATTCGACGTTCAATCGTGCTGTAAAGTAATTCCAATGCCGAAATACTAAGTCTGGCGGAAACCCCGCTTTTTTCATCAACCATCTCGCTATCTCTCGCAGTAAATGCAATTTGTTCAAGAATTCGAAGCATTAATGGAGGTACATAAATGCTTTTTTTAAGCTTTTCCGGAATATGGGCCTCTTGTTGGCTAATCATCAGAGCAGTTTCAATATCTTCCGGGTAGTGGGTTAAAATCTGACTTTCAATTCGGTCTTTCAATGGAGTAATTATTGTACCTCGTTGCGTATAATCCTCAGGATTTGCAGTAAAAATAAAAAACACATCCAAGGGAAGTTTAAACTTAAACCCACGAATTTGCAAATCATTTTCTTCCAGAATATTAAACAATGCAACCTGGATTCTGGCCTGTAAATCGGGCAATTCGTTGATTACAAAAATAGACTGATGCGACCTTGGAATCAAGCCAAAATGAATTGCATATTCATCATCGTATGCAATGTTTTTTTGAGCAGCTTTAATAGGATCAATATCTCCTATCAGGTCTGAAATACTCACATCAGGGGTCGCCAATTTCTCTACATACCGTTGATTTCTATGAATCCATTCAATAGGACAATCAGCTCCATGCAAAGCAATCATTTCTTTTCCATATTTACTGATAGGATGCATGGGATGATCATTGATCTCACTGCCTTTAATTATGGGTATGTATTCATCCAGTATTTGGATTAATTGTCTGGCCATTCTTGTTTTTGCTTGACCTCTTAATCCAAGAAAAAGGATGTTGTGTCCACTCAATACGGCTCGTTCTACATCAGGAATTACTGTTTGGTCATAACCATAAATTCCACTAAATATACTTTTTTTGGCTTGAATGGTTTCAATTAAATTTTGTCTTAGTTCTTCCCTTATGGGGCGAAAAGTATAATTGCTGTTTGTTAATTCTTTAAGTGTTTTTGCTCTATTTTTTACCTGCATTTTTTCGTTTGTTGTTTTCGTAATTAATTAAAATATGTTCTCCTAGTCCATCTAAATTCGTATACAAAGCTTTGCCATTGGCTTCTTTAGAAAATTGCTCTACAAATTCGACCAAATAGGGGTCAGTAGCAACCATAAAGGTTGTGAGATCAATCTTTTGTTTTCTGCATTTGCGTGCCAATGCTAAAGTTCTTGATACGATAAATCGATCCAGGCCAAAGGAATTTTTATAGAGTTCTTTTCCTCGTTTAATGCAACTCGGTTTTCCATCTGTAATCATCATGATGTGTTTGTTGCTTGATTTTCTTTTATTTAATAGCTCCAATGCCAAATTTAATCCTGCAACTGTATTCGTATGAAAAGGGCCAACTTCTAAATAAGGTATGTCTTTTAGTTCAATTTGCCAGGCTTCATCACCAAAAACCACAAAGTCTAATTTGTCTTTTGGGTAATACCTATGGATCATTTCTGCCAATGCCAGTGCAACTTTTTTTGCTGGACTGATGCGATCTTCACCATACAATATCATGGAATGTGAAATGTCTATCATCAAAACAGTACTGCATTGACTTTCCTGTAAAGATTCCTGAGATATTAAATCAGATTCTTCAATTCTAAAAGCATTGGAGCCATGATTAATAAATGCATTTTTAACAGATTCCAAAGCGTGGATATTTTGAAATAAATCTCCATACTCAAAAGGTTTGAGGCCATCTGAGGTTTCATCACCGATACCAGTCTTTTTTATTTTGTGTTTACCAGCAATTCCTTTACGCAATTTTCCAAAGATTGCTTCAAATGCATTTTTTCGTAAATCGATCTCTAGTTTTCCAGTTGGGATGAAGTGAAATGCTTCACGGACATCTTCTTTTAAATATCCATTTCTCTTCAGGTCATCAATAAAATCAGGCAGGCCATAGCTTGGTTCAAATAGATTAAAGCGTTTATCGAGTTCGTTCATCCAATTAAACAGTTCATTTACCTCCCCTGAACTTGCAATAAATAACTCTCTAAAAATATGTAATAGCCTATCATACAAGCTTTTATTCGATAAATAACTTGGATCGTAAAAAAAATGAATACCTTGTTTTTTGGGCATTTTAGCAAAAGTCATGGAAGTCTAACAAGCAGATGACGAAGATCGTTTAGTTGCATTCGTTAAATTCCCTGATTTAAGAAATTGAAATTGTACTTTTGCACACTAAATTGAGATTTAATGAGGTTTTTTCTGCTAATTCCATGTTTGCTTTTAGTAATTGTAGGTGCTTTTTCTCAAAAATCGGATATTCGGGGAAATGTTTATAATAAATCTACTGGCGAACCATTGGCCTTTACATCTATATATTTAGAAGGCACTTCTTTTGGAGCACTCTCCGATAATCTTGGTTTTTTTAATATTTCTTCTGTTCCGAAAGGGGATTACACTTTAATTGCCAGTTACGTTGGTTTTGATACCTTAAAATTAGCGATTTCAGTAAGAGGAAACCAAATTATCAATAAACAGTTGGTAATGAATGAATCCAGTACTTTGTTAGGTGAGGTAAGTGTATCTGGTAAAAAACAACAAGCTAGGACAGAAGTTAAAATTTCAAGTCTGACTGTGACGCCTAAAGAAATTAAAGCATTGCCTTCAACCGGAGGCGAAGCAGATATTGCCCAATATTTACAAATTATTCCTGGTGTTATCAGTACTGGGGATCAGGGAGGGCAAATTTATATAAGAGGAGGCTCCCCTGTGCAAAATAGAATTTTGATAGACGGGATGACGGTTTACAATCCTTTTCATTCTATTGGAATTTTCTCGGTTTTTGAAACAGAAGTGATTCGTTCAGTGGATGTTTTAACTGGTGGATTTCCTGCAGAATATGGTGGCAGGGTTTCTGCAATCGTCGATATGAAAACCAGAGAAGGAAATAAAACCCGGTTGTCTGGAATAGCTTCAGCAAGTCCATTTTTAGCTAAGGGATTAATTGAAGGTCCCATTTCAAAATTTAAGGAAGGCAAGAGTGGAAGCACTTCTTTCTTGTTAACAGCGAAATCATCGTTTATTGACCAAACCTCTAAAACCTTGTATAAATATGCCTTTGATTCATCTACCAGCAGCTTGCCTTTCAAGTTTACGGATATTTATGGGAAAATTTCTATGATTGGTAGCAATGGCAATTTTCTTAATTTATTTGGATTTAATTTTAATGATAAGGTTGAATATTCTGGATTGGCAGATTTAGATTGGAGTGCTTCTGGAGGAGGCACAAATTTTAAATTAATTCCTTCTAATTCAAGTGTAATTGTAGGTGGAAATGTAGCTTTTTCAAAGTATTTTATCCAATTAAATGAGATTAATTCAGAGCCTAGATCAAGTGAAATTAAAGGAGTTCAATCAAATATTGACTTTACTTATTTTGGCAAAAACTCAGAGTTTAAATATGGGATTGAGTTTGATGCATTTAGTACAGATTTTAATTTCACCAATTTTCTAAAAATTCCAGTTAGCCAAAATGATAACAACACGGAGTTAGCCGGGTATTTTAAATTTCGAAAAGCATTTAATAAATGGGTTATAGATCCCAGTCTCCGTTTGCAATATTATGCTTCACTTAAAAAAACCTCTGTGGAGCCTCGGCTTGGTTTAAAATACAATGTGAGTAATGATTTTAGAATTAAGGCAGCCGGTGGCATTTATACACAAAATTTAATGAGTTCTGTGAGTGAACGTGATATTGTAAATTTATTTGTTGGGTTTATAACCAGTCCGGACCTTATTAAAGCTAGTCACGCAGTATTTGGTTTTGAATTGGATTTAAATGAAAATACGGATATAAATGTTGAAACGTATTATAAAAATTTTGATAAACTTTATCAACTGAATCGGAATAAAAGGACTGTTGAAGAATCAAGTTATGCAATTGAAACAGGAGATGCTTATGGATTGGACATTCTTTTGAAGTCAAATTGGGTAAATTGGAGTGTGTGGTTGGGATATTCGTTAGGTTATGTGAATAGGAATGATGGGAAACAAGAGTTTCCCGCATTGTTTGATCGCAGGCACAATGCAAATTTGGTTTTGGATTATCAATTTGGGCACAAGAATGTATGGCAAGCTGGACTTAGATGGAATTTGGGTTCTGGTTTTGCATTTACTAAAATTCAAGGATTTATAGAAGACAATAAAATACCTAAAGGTTTAGAAACTGTTTTTGGAATTGAAAATGCGCCAATAGGAGTAATTTATTCTGATAAAATAAATTCTGGTAGACTGCCGTATTACCACAGACTGGATTTGTCATTAAAGAGAAAAATTATTATAAGTAAAAATATTTATTGGGAAATTACAGCTGCCGTTACAAATGCATACGATAGAAAAAATATTTTTTATTTTAATGTTATTGAAAACAGACGCGTTAATCAATTGCCGGTACTTCCATCTTTAGTGGCAGCATTTCATTTTTAATTAATTTGTAATTCTTTGTTTATTGTTGTTTTTTAATTTCAGGACATGTGTTTAATGTTGCTTCTATTTCTTGAATATTAAAAGCTTCCATTTTCCAAATCTGTGAATTCACATAATTTAAGATATTGGTAATTTCAATAGCACTTAATCTTGAAATGGGAGGCATTGGAAGATCTGAATGCCTCATGTGAAATGCGCCTCCATCAGTTCCAATGCCTTGGTGAATCCAACATGCTAGCTCGCCGCGTTTTGATTTGATGTAAGTTATATCTTTTAAGGATGGGTATAGTTTTCCGAGTCCATCAAATAATTCACCATGACAACCTGCGCACTGAGATGTAAACAATATTTTGCCTTCTTTATAGGTTTCCGTTGAATAATTACAACCGAAAGCAACATAGATTAGGGTTCCAAATATTAGCTTAATTTGATTCATCTAATAACTTTTGGACATCCGAGATAAAACGATCTACATCTTTGTCATCAGTTCCTAAACAATAAGATCGCAAATGAAAATCTGTATCAGCCAACAAGAGCCAGCCGCTGTGGTCAAATCCACCGGGAGCTTCAGGGTCTTCCGCTGCAATGCTCATATAATCTTGTGAAATTTTCTTTATTTCTTCTTTGCTAGGAATGTGCAGAAGATGAAATTGACTCAGAGGATGGTTTAGTTTCTCGTAATAACTTTTAAGTCTTTCAACAGAATCTTTTCTATAATCAATGCTGAAATTAATAAATACAATGTGTTCATTGTCTTTAAAATGATCAGCAATACGCATCATGCTTCTGATTGTTTTTGGGCAAATTGTAGGACAAGAAGTAAAGAAAAAATTAGCAACATGGATCTTGCCTTTTATGGAGTCTTTTGTAATGAATTCCCCAAATTGATTTTGAAATGAAAAATCCGGGGTTCTGGCATAAATGGTGTCGTTGTTTTCAACACTGCGCTGTCCTAAAATTGGTAGTTTTTCATTTTTACATGCTGCGATAATGAGGCAAATGGATAAAATAAAAATCCATTTCAAGCCGGTTAAGTTAATAATTCTTTTAGAGTGCATCTGTATTATTTTAATTAAACTTATTTAAAGAAATTAAATTATTTAATCAGTATTTTTTAATAAAAAATACTCCCATCCTGCATTGTTAAGGTTCGATCGGCTTTCATTGCGATTTGGGAATCGTGAGTTACTAAAATAACAGTCATGTTATTTTCAGATTTAAGATCTAATATCATAGAAAGAACTTGCTTAGCGTTTTGCTGATCCAGGTTGCCAGTTGGCTCGTCTGCTAGTAATATTTTAGGATGGTTGATCAAAGCACGAGCTAATGCCACTCGCTGTTGTTCTCCACCAGAAAGTTGCCCTGGTTTGTGATGCAACCGATCGCTCATTGCTAATTTATTTAACAATTTGGAAGCTTCTTCAGTAACTTCCTGATATGGACGTTTGGCAATAAATCCGGGTAAACATACATTTTCTAATGCTGAAAATTCAGGTAAAAGATGATGAAATTGAAATATGAAACCAATATGTTTATTTCTAAATTGTGCTAAATCTTTTTGATTAAGTGAATTAAGGGTAGTTCCATCAATTTGAACAGAACCTTCATCTGCATGGTCTAAGCTACCAATAATATGAAGCAAGGTGCTCTTTCCAGCTCCGGAAGCACCGATGATGCTTACAAATTCACCGGTATTAACTGATAAATCAATTCCTTTTAAAACTTTCAATTGTTGATAAAGTTTCTTAATGCCCTTGCATTCAATCATTTATGAATTTTATTGAATTGTATTTAAAAAAATATTTGTATATGCAAATGTAATTCATGGATTTGCGAAATAAAAAGCAATGCTTATCAGTTTAATAAGGGAATTTGATTTAATGTTCAATAAAGAATTTAATTTTGTAACTCCTATTTTGTCTAGGTTATACAATCATTTCTGATTCGGGATGAGAATTCTACAATTAAGCAAGAAATTTCCTTTTCCACCCAAAGATGGTGAGTCAATTGCTATTTTACAAATGAGCAAGGCTTTATATAAAAGTGGTTGTGAAGTAAGTTTGTTGGCTATGAATACTTCTAAACATCGCGTAGATCTATCAGAAGGAATGCCAATTGAATTGGCATACTACAAAAGAATAGAAACAGTTGATGTTGATAATAAAGTAAGATGGACTGAAGCATTTAAAAACATTTTTACTGAGGAATCTTATCACATTGCGCGTTTTATTTCTGCAGAATTTGCTAAAAAATTGGAACAATTACTTCAAGAGGAGACCTATGACATTATTCAATTGGAAACCTTGTATTTAGCCCCATTTCTTAATATCATCAAAAAATATTCAAAAGCATTGGTGGTTTTGCGGGCACATAATATTGAGCATGAAATATGGCAACGTATTGCAATGCAAGTTCCTTCACTCCCTAAAAAACTTTATTTAAACTATTTAAGTAAGAAATTGAAAAATTTTGAGATTAAATCTTTAAATGACTATGATTTTTTAGTGGCAATTACTGATAGAGATCTTGTTCAATTTAAATCCCTGGGATATAAAAATGGATGTTTGGCTTCGCCAGTAGGATTTGAAATTTCTAACAACCCAATTGATTATAGTGCATTTAATCGTCCGATGATGTTGTCTTTTATTGGGTCATTGGATTGGATGCCCAATATCGAAGCAGTCCGGTGGTTTGTCCAGGAAGTCTGGCCGGAGCTGATCCGGAAATTCCCGGACATGCAGTTTCATATTGCCGGTCGCAATGCACCAAAAGATATTTCGGATATACAACAAAAAAACGTTTTTTTCCATGGGGAGGTAAGTAACTCTACTGAATTTCTTAACCGATATCCAATTTTAATAGTTCCTGTTTTTGCTGGGTCTGGAATCCGGGTAAAAATACTAGAAGCAATGTCTTTAGGTAGAGTGGTCATTTCAAGTTCAATTGGCTTGGAGGGTATTAGTGCAAAGCATAAAGACCAAGTGTTTATAGCTAATAGTGTTGAAGATTTTATTGACAGCATCAGTCAATGTAAAAATCGTTACCAAACCTTGAGTCAAATTGGCGAAAATGCTCAAAAATTTGTATTGGAAAATTTTGAAAATTCTAAATTAGCAGGAAAATTGATTCGTGCTTACAAAAAGGCGTTACATTCGCATAGCCATTAATTGGTATCTTTAAAAATGTCTTTTTTTCTTGAAATTTTATTTGCAGTTTCCTTTTTTCTTATTATACACAGTTACCTTATTTACCCAATAAGCCTGTTTGTAGCCAATTATTTTATTCGGCCTTACCGATCGGTTTCAAGAGTGGAATTTGAAGATCTACCTATCGTTTCTTGCATAACTTCCGTTTACAATGAATCTGAGATAATAGAGCGAAAAGTACAATCTATTCTAAATTCAGACTATCCATTGGATAGGATAAAAATATTCATTGGTTCGGATGCATCCAATGATTCTTCTAATGAGATCATTGATGCGTTAAAGTTAAAGCACTCAAACATTTACTTTTTTTCTTATGCCACAAGGCGTGGTAAAACAAATGTAATCAATGATTTAATTGAAGAGGCATATAAAGTGACCCCACAATCTGGCAATCACATCATTCTGTTTACAGATGCTAATGTTATTTTAAATACAGATACGATCACTGTATTGATTTCTGATTTTATAAATCCTGAAGTTGCAGTTGTGGACTCAAGAATTATTCAAAAAAATCTTAGAAATGATGGAATTTCTATTGCTGAAAGTCAATACATGTCATTGGAAACCAATTTAAAATACCTTGAAGGTAAAATACTTGGTTGCATGATGGGGGCATTTGGTGGCTGTTTTGCGATTCGTTCAAGTTTTTTACAAAAAATTCCAAATCATTTAATCGTGGATGATTTTTATATAACCATGAAAGCAATGATTCAAAATGGGATTTGTGTCCTGAACCCAAAGGCAATTTGTTTTGAAGGAATTCCAAACCAAATGCACGAAGAATTTAGAAGAAAGTCGAGAATCTCAATCGGAAATTTTCAAAATCTGGCTTTGTTTTATGATAGACTGTATAAAAGACCTTTTGTCCTTGCCTATGCATTTTTTTCTCATAAGTTTTTACGTTGGATAGGGCCTTTTCTCTTTATTACAATGTTTCTATCTTCCTTTTTACTTTGGTTGCTTGGTTCTTTTGAATTTGGAATTATAAATCTTTTGTTAAGTGGATTGATTTTTGGAATACCATTACTGGATTATATATTGCAGCAATTTGGAATTCACCTAAGACCTTTGCGTGCCATTCGTTATTTTTTTTATATGAACCTTGCTCTTTTAAATGGGTTTATTATTTATACATCAGGTAAACAACTGGT
The DNA here is from genome assembly GCA_016787575.1 of Saprospiraceae bacterium. Classification (GTDB taxonomy): domain Bacteria; phylum Bacteroidota; class Bacteroidia; order Chitinophagales; family Saprospiraceae; genus Vicinibacter. The sequence goes on from JAEUUO010000019.1 coordinate 88,546, forward strand.
TACCTGGCAACCACCAAAAAGAAGTAATATCACATGATTCGATTTAATACAATTGAAGAAGCCATTGAAGACTTTAGAAATGGAAAAATTATTATTGTAGTGGATAATGAGGACCGTGAAAATGAAGGAGATTTCATTTGTGCGGCCGAGACGATAAGTCCTGAAATTGTCAACTTTATGGCTACCGAAGGTCGTGGATTGATTTGCGCACCTTTAGATGAGAAGAGAGCGGATTCTTTGAATTTACCCTTGATGGTTCGTAACAACACCTCTCTTCATGAAACAGCATTTACCGTTTCTGTCGATTTAATCGGCCACGGATGTACAACCGGTATTTCAGCTTTTGATCGTGCCTTGACAATAAAATCATTGGCTGATTTTAAATTTGTAGATTCAGATTTTGCACGTCCCGGTCATATTTTTCCACTAAGGGCTAAATCGGGTGGGGTGTTGCAGCGCACTGGGCATACAGAGGCTGTAGTGGATTTAGCTAAATTGGCTGGGATGACACCGGCAGGGGCCTTAGTCGAAATTTTAAATGAGGATGGGTCTATGGCAAGATTGCCTGATTTAATTCTAAAAGCAGAAAAACTGAATCTTAAAATTATTTCAATCAACGATTTGGTGGAGTATCGGTTGCGGAGCGAACGATTGGTGGTGGTAGATAAGATAATGGAGCGAATGATTCATGGTCATTCAATGAAATTAATTCAGTACAGACAAACAAATTCAGGTGATATTCATGTGGCTTTAGTTAAAGGAAAAGCAGATCCGGAAAAAACCGCTATGGTTCGGGTTCAGCATGCGGATATATTTTCAGAGCTTATGGATTTGTTTGTAGATTCAGAAAATTCTAGTCTGGCCCGGAGCTTTAAAGTAATTTCAGAAGCAGATTTTGGAGTCATCTTATTGCTTACCAGTAAAGATCAATCATGGCAACCATTTTTTAAATTTGATTCAAATGGAACTCAAGATATTCACAGAAATGAGCAACAACAACGTGAGATTGGAATTGGTGCTCAGATACTCAATGATTTAGGCGTTCGTAAAATGGAAATTGTGTCTAATACTCCAAGAAAAACAATCGCTCTTCAAGCTTATGGACTTGAAATAACCGGGTATAAATCATTTTAGCAATTCAAGAAACGAACTTGAATGTAAAGATTCAACTACTTTGAATTTGACGATTCACCCAATTAAAATGTTGGACAAATAAATCCTTCATTGTCGTAATTTCCAATAAGGCTTAAACTGATTTCAACACTATTTGTGGGAGATGCATACTTAAGAGCATCTCGGATTCCAAAATCATAATGCATTCCAATTAAGAAGCCTTTTATTTCAAAACCTACTAAAAATCCTAAATCAGCTGGAATAATAGCATTTAGATTTTTAATAATTCTTGTATTTATTCCAGTATGAATGGCGGTTTGATTTAAATTGTAAAATGACCTGCGAATACTAAAGCCAATATTTGTCAATAAATGAGCGCCTTGGGCAGAGACCAATACTTTGGGATACAAATCTGTAAAATTATTTATTTTATAATTTCCGTTTACAATTCCTGTTATTTTAAAATCTGATTTAAGTGATTTGTTTCCAATATAATCTATGTTGTCAAAGTCTTTGTAAAAAGAAACATCCGGTCGAAATACATGATGCAATGCAAGTCCAGATTGGATTTTGAAATTTGATTTCAAATTAACTTGATGTTGGATACCAATTTTTATACTGGGTTTTGAAAATATATTAGGGGGTAAAAGTTCTGATGTACTGCCATTGTATTTGCTCAAACCATCAAATTGGTCTTCAAAATATAAATTGTCGTAATTTATTGATCTTTGGGTAATTCCCAATCCAATTCCTAATGAAAGATATTGTGAATTGGATTTATCAAGTAATTTATGATATGCCAATAAAATTGAAACCTCATTGTTATTCCAGTCAAATTGTTGTGACCGATCTGTAATGAAATACACTGAGGCACCAAAATAATCCGACTTAAAATTTTGAAGCCCGAAGTCAAATTTTATATCTCCTAAAATACAGAAACTCGAAATGGGTTGATCTTGAAAGCCAATCCACTGATTTCTGTGAAGTGCACTCACCCGGTAATTGCCTGTAAAGGCAGAGCTGAATGCAGGATTATAATAAGGTGCTATGGTATTGAATTGAGAAAAATTAACTTCCTGGCAATAAGCTAAATTTGACCAACTTAATAAAATAAGAAAAAACAAATATTTAAACATCAAATTGAATTAAAAGCAGTTGCAAGATAGTATTTATTATAGTATCATTACAGATCCAATATGTTAAAAAAAGTTATAATTCCATTGATAAATATGAGGCGCGAAGCTTCTCATAAATCTGAACTCGTCAGTCAGCTGTTATTTGGGGAGTGTTTTTCAATATTGCACTTTCAATCGGATTGGATTTTTATCAAATCTAAATCAGATGCTTATGAAGCCTGGATTGAAAACCGCCAAGATACATTTTCGGATTCAGCTGTAAGTACTGATTCATGTATAATTACCAGTTTTTTAGCAGTGGTTCAAACAAATCAGCATCATATTAAAGTCCCCATTGGATCCTTGATTGACCAAAATGAAATGCAACTAATTGCTGGAAATTATGATAAACCTTTAAGTTTGGCCGGAGCATTGTCTACAGTTTATGAGCAATTGGAAGGGGCACCTTATTTGTGGGGTGGTCGGACTGGTTTAGGGATTGATTGTTCTGGTTTAAGCCAATTGGTTTATCGAATTGCAGGGGTTCAACTACCTAGAGATGCTGAATTGCAGTGCCAACATGGAATTGATTTGTTTTTTGGGCAACAACAAATAGGAGATTTGCTTTTTTATAAAAACAAACAAGGTAAAATCATACATGTTGCAATTGTAAATGATTTAAAAACGGTAATCCATGCGTCCGGATTTGTACGCCAGGATCAGTATGATGAAAAGGGGATTTACAATGAAACTTTAAAAGGATACACCCATAATTTTGCTTTTGCAAAAAGGATTACAGTGCCCTGATTATATCATACTTTGTTAACACATGAAAGTTGCCAAGTTGATCCTTTGTTATAACACCTGGAATTTTTTCAGAAAAATATTTATTTAAGGTGCTCAATGGAGTCTGCAATGAAACCATCGGCATAGGATCAGACATGATGGCTCGAGCTTGTTTTTCAGGATTGTTTAAAGGGTTTTCAATGATATAATTTAAAACAATGCTTTCAGAGATGGTTCCAATTATTTGGTCATTTTCTAATAAAGGGAGTTGTGAAATGTCATGTGTTTTCATAATTGATAAGACATTACGAATACTTTCATTAGCTGAAACACTGTAAAAGCTTTTATCAGCTTTTTGTTTTATCAAATCTGAAACAAGCAATTCAGTTTGGAGAAATCCTCTTTGTCTCATCCATTCATCGTTAAATATTTTACCTATGTATCGACTTCCATGATCATGAAAAATGATTACAACAACATCTTCTTTAGAGAGTTTGGATTTTAATTGCAACAGTCCTGCCATCGCGGAACCTGCGGAATATCCCAACAAAAGGCCCTCTTCTCTGGCCAATCTTCTTGCAACAATAGCGCCTTCTTTGTCACTGACTTTTTCAAATAAATCGATTAATTCGAAATTGACATTTTTTGGAAGTATATCTTCACCAATTCCTTCTGTGATATAGGGATAAATTTCTTTTTCATCGAAAATTCCTGTTTCCTTGTATTTTTTAAAAACCGATCCATAAGTATCAATGCCCCATACTTTAATTGATGGATTTTTTTCTTTTAAATATTTGGCTGTTCCAGAAATAGTTCCACCCGTCCCAACTCCAACAACCAAATGGGTGATTTTACCATCCGTCTGATTCCAAATTTCCGGCCCTGTGCTTTCGTAATGAGCCTGTGTATTGGATAGATTGTCGTATTGATTGCACCAAAAAGAATTCGGAATTTCTTTGCTTAATTTTTCAGCAACAGAATAATATGATCTAGGATCAGAAGGTTCGACATTTGTAGGACAAACAATTACTTCAGCACCTAGCGCTTTTAACATGTCAATCTTTTCCTTTGACTGTTTGTCAGAAGTGGTAAAAATGCATTTATACCCCTTTACACATGCCGTTAACGCCAGACCCATACCAGTATTGCCACTGGTACATTCAATGATAGTACCTCCAGGCTTTATTCTTCCTGATTTTTCAGCATCTTCTACCATTTTTACGGCCATTCGATCTTTTATTGAATGCCCAGGATTAAAGGTTTCAACTTTAGCAAGGACGAGCGATTGAATATCGTCAATCACCTTGTTAAGTTTGATTAATGGGGTATTTCCAATGGTTTCAAGTATATTGTTATAGTACTGCATGCTTCAAATTTCTGCAAATTTAAAGGATTCTATCAGCGGTATCGAATGTTGACAAAAAATCTTTTGCCAATAACCCCTAATTGTCGACTAACTTCGGCTGATACCAACACTTTTACCTCTTTTTCATAAATTGGTGGAATTCTTCCTATGACCTTGGCCAGAACTTTTCTATTTTGAATTGGGTTTATTATTTCAATCATAGATTCCATTTTTGCTTCATTGTGTAAAGCAAACATCCTACCTTCTCCCATAACCTGTGATTCACTGATAGCAACTCCTCGAGATTCCTTTGTAAAAATCTGCTCACTTGGTTTTGAAATAATCGGATTGATTTCAACAGGCTCTGATTCTATTTCTTGTATGATTTCAATCGGGTAGTATCCTACTAAAAGCTGAGTGCCTTCAAGAATTTGATTTGAAATTTGAGGATTTAATAATTTAAGTGTTTTTTTAGCAATTAATAATTTTCTCTTGCTTAAGCCATATAAGTTTTCTTTTGCCTTGACCTTATAATAAACAGGTATGCTAAATTTCGTTTTATCGACTAAAAGTTTGGTAGCTTCAAATGGAATTTTTAATAAACTATTTTCATGCAATATATCTTCTGGCCCAAATTGATTGAATCCATATAAGGTGTTTGTTGTAACATTATAAATACGTGAGATTCTGTAAAGCGATTCCTTTTTAGTAACCTTGTGATTAAAATATAGAATTTGGTCATCATTGGTTTCTAATTGAATTTGTATGAATCTGTCTTCAATTGGTGCATTTTGTCCAATTAGAGCAAACGGCAACAAACATAATAAATTGAATAAGAAGGGCTTATGTAGCATAATGATTTAATTATTAACCACAAATATATTATTAATTATTATAATGTGTTTAAATTGATATTTAGTTATGGCACGTGAAATGGTGGCAATTATCCCGGCGAGATATAAATCAAGCCGATTACCAGGTAAATTATTGTTGAATATTGAAGGCAAATCCATTTTGCAAAGGGTTTATGAGCGCGCCTTGCAATGCCCATCTATTGATCATGTTTTCATAGCAACGGATAGTGAGCTAATATTTAAGCATGCAACTGATTTTGGAGCAGAATGTTTCTTGAGTAATCGTATTCATGAAAGTGGAACAGACCGTATTGCTGAATTGGCAGAAACAATTACTGATGCCAAATATATTATTAATATTCAAGGCGATGAACCCTTTATAGATCCTGAACACATAGAAATCTTATGCAAATCAATTCAAAGTAGTGGATCAGATATTGCTACTTTGGCTGTTTGTAATAAAGGTCTTGATGGAATTAACAACCCCAACTCGGTTAAAGTAGTTATTAATTTAAATAACCATGCTCTCTATTTTAGTAGAGCTGAAATTCCATTTTTAAGAGATAAAAATTCGGATTTTACCTCATTTGAATGGTTAAAACATATTGGAATCTATGCTTTTAAAAAGAAGGCCTTATTGCAAGTATCCAAATTAGAACCTACAGATTTGGAGTATATTGAAAAATTGGAGCAATTGCGATGGCTGCAAAACAACTATTCTGTACAAGTAGCAATAGTAGACAAACATTCTATTGGAATTGATACCGAGCAAGATTATTTAAATGCTATTGAGTTTGCCAAACAAAATAGGCTTTAAACAGGCTTTGATAAATATTCTGAATTAAAAACAAATGGCAATAAATTGTTGCATTTAGCTATGACAATGCATGCATGTTTGGGATGCCCCAAAATCAATTCGATGGGAGATCCATTATTTTGTTCAAATTCACTGATAACTTGCCTGCAAAGACCGCATGGAGCTACGGGGGACTCTTTGTAAAGCTGGTTGTTTGAAACGGAAATAGCCATTTTTAAAATCTTTATTTTAGGCTGTAAATTTCCATAGTGATACAACAATGCTCTTTCGGCGCAAATACCACACGGATAAGATGCATTTTCTTGATTTGCACCTTTAAGTATCTGCCCGTTTTCTAGTAGCAATGCTGCCCCTACATAAAACAAACTGTAAGGGGCATAGGCTTGATATGTTGCTGATAGAGCTGCATCAAGTAAAGATTTCTGTTGTGGGTTAAGCAAGCTACTCTCTGGGACAAACGTATAGTCGAATACAAAGCTGCGTTTTTCCATGTTTTATTTACTGACACTAAAGCTAACTTTTAAACTTTCTGTTTTAGTACTTAAATTTAAATAATGCAAGCCTTCAGAAAGCATGGACGTTTCAATGTTTAGCATGTTCTTTCCGTTTAGTACTTCGGATTTATAACTTCTAATGATCCGTCCATAAATATCACTAATAGTCACAGTAATTGTTTGTGCTACAGTTTTATTATTGTATTCAACAAATAAAGTTCCGGTTTTTACTGGATTTGGATAAACTGACAATCCACTCGTAACATCGTAAGGATTGCTTTGCGAAAATTGTGCTGAATAAGTCCATTGATTTAATTTCGTATTTGCACGAATACGGTAAACAGACTCTTTTTCTTCAGAACCAAGTCTGGAGTGTTTGTAGGAATTGACAGAGCCTGCTCCGGCTTTGTAAGGGATGACTCCAATGGAGTCAAAATGAATCTGATCTTTACTGCGTTCTAGAATGTAATTTGAAATGTTTTGTTCATTAGATGCAGTAAATGAAATTGTGTTTAATCCATTACTATAGCTTGCCTTTAATTGATTAAAAGTAACAGCATTTGTCAATGTCACCATAGCTCCAATTCCACTATTACCAATTATATTGCTTGTAAGCTCAATTGCATAGACAGTTGAATCTAATTTTGAATGAGTAAATCCTCCTGGAATTTTGCTGCTGGACATAAAAAAAGTAGCTGCATCTTTAGTAGCTCCAGCATGATTGCTTGTTGGAGAAGGGTTTGTGGTTGGAGAAAGCGTATAAATATTTAAATCATTAATACCATTTGCTAGTTTATTTGAAATAAACGCATTGATGTCATTTGCGGAAAAATAATAAACCATTGAAACCGGACTTTTTATGGTTTTGTTGGATTCAATGTTCCAATATTTATTTAGCACATTCCAGCTTGTCATTGGATTAACATAACTGGCTGTAATTGGATTTAATTTGTAGTCAGAATAATCTTTTGTTGTATTGAGAATGATTTTAAGACTTCCATCTGATAAATTTCCAATGTCGTTGGATTTTTTATTTATGGAGAGTAGCAGCAAATCATCTGAAGGATCAATTGAATTGTTATCAAAATAATAGTGGGTATAAACTCCATCAAAACATTCCACATTGGCTTCCAATTTTACATTGGAAAGAATCGCTGTTTTAGTGCTTGGTACGTAAGAGCTTAAGCATTTCGAACTGGCTATTTTTGATCTTATTAAATTACCGGGTTCTGTTCCAAATCCTTTTAAAAAATCTACTCCAGGCATGCCAGATTGAAAGCAATAACTCATTATCGTGCCTTTTGTAGGAATTCCGGGATTTCCACAACTTCCTTCAACTTTGGCACAATTGTCTATGGCTGTATTATTTTTAGGTCCCCATACACAGGCGTGGGTATGTCTTGATCCCATGATATGACCCAATTCATGAGTAGTAGCAAATACATCCCAGCTGTACAATGGACTTGTGCTAAACGTACCATCAACATTAACAAATGCATATGAATAGGATGGAGTGCAAAGTGTGTTGATGTATGAAATTCCTCCAAGTGTTGCAACTTTGTTTAATGTAAAACCCGACAATAGTAATTTAACAGTTTTTTTTATGTTTGGATAGCGTGTTCTAAAACTTTCCAAATCTTCACTTGCTGTTCTGTGTGTTAAACGATCATCTGTAGCATGTATATTGATTTGACTGAGTGCTATGGAAATAGATTCTTTTTTATATAGAGAATGGACATTGTTGAATAATCCGGTTACATAATTTGAAATAGACTGGATGTTTCCTTTGAATTTTAAATAGAGTGCATAATCTACATCAATTGAAATTAAAACAGATTTGCAATTGTCATTTAAACGGGTACTAATATTTAGGTCACTGCCAATGTAATGTCTGAAGTCATCGGTATTGCATTCAAGTTTAAATTGACTTAAATCAACAAAGTTTTCGTCTGTAATGAGGCACATTATGGAACCTTGTTCTTTAATTGGTGAGGGCGTAATGTTTAATTTTAATCCATCTGAGTTATAAGCGCTTCCATAAATTTCATTTTCATAAATGCTTAAGCTAGACATAGAATTACCATTATTTTTTTGGATGCCCTTTAGATGAATTCCACGATCAATGTTGTTTAATTTAATAGTTTGATTTTCCTGAATTAAATTTAGTTCATAATCAGCCGTAAAAAAGTTAAATTCTGTATAAATAAATTTATGGTTGTTGCCAATGCCATCAGGAATTTCTGTCGCTATTAATGCATTGAAATTATTTCTGATTGAATTGATTTGCTTAGGTTCTATTTGGTAGGCGATTTGTCCAATTTGTTTGATTGATTCAGCGCTAACTTGTTTTCTAAATAAATTGCTAATTTTTGGGTTTTCAATTTGGGTTAATTGCTCAATTCCAAATGGATCGGTTGTTTGAGAATACACCAATATAGGGAGTGCGTTAAAACCAAGAAATAGAATACAATAAATGCTGGTAAAAATTATTGAACTTTGTAAATTGTTAAGCTTCAATAGCAGCATAGAGTTTTGAGATTTTGATTTCATATTATATTTATTTAAAATACATAGTTGATTAAACAAGAATTATGCCAAACCCTACGCATGCAGATAATGCATATGTATAATGATATAGAAATCAGTAATATATGTAACTATATTTGGTTTGAGTTAAGCAAAAACCATGAGGTAATTAAATATAGTTTAAATGATTATTTGAAGAGCGATGCCTATAAAGCCATTCTATCAGGCTTGCTTGCTAAAATGCCCATACAGTATATAGTATCATCCTCTGATTTTATGGGATTGGATTTGTACGTAACTCCTGATGTACTTATTCCAAGAGCAGAAACAGAAACTCTGGTTCAATGGATATTGGATGATATTTCAACTATTTATCCAATTCAGGCTATTGATATAGGCACAGGTTCTGCATGCATTGCATTGGCTTTGAAAAAATTCAGGCCAGATTGGAAGTTGTTTGCAATGGATATTTCTCAGGAAGCTTTGAGTATTGCTAAGCACAATTCAATAAAATTAGGGTTAGAGATTTCATTAATACATGCTGATCTGTTTAATTTTGATACGAACTTGCTACAATCCTGTAATTTAATAGTTTCTAATCCGCCGTACATTGCTAAAAATGAAATGGACCAAATGGATTCCCAGGTTTTGTTGTATGAACCTAAATTAGCATTGTTTCCGAAAGGAGATGATCCACTTGTTTTTTATCGATGGATTGCGGATTACGCGAAATGTAAATTAAAAACTCCTTTTTGGATTTATCTGGAAATGAATGCTTTGCAATGGAAAAACATTGAAAAAATATTTTTAGATGCCCAATTTGAAGATGTTGTGATTAAACAAGATTTAGAATCCATGAACCGAATGATTAGAATTCGTAAAATAGATTAAGTTTTCAATTTTACAATTGAAATTAGTTGATTAATCAATGAATATTTTTGAAACCTTGTTTCCATTTGAATAGATGAAATAAATGCCTGGATTAAATTGATTGAGATTAAATGAATTGTTTGAATTTGAAAGGGTAACTATTTGGCCATCGGTTGAAATGAGTTGAACACTTTTAGGAATCCTTTCTGCTCCTATTATATAGAGTCTCTTATTTGAAATCTGGAACCTAATTTCATCTTTACTTACATGATTTTCAAAAACAACTTTTTTATCAATTGCTTTAGTTGTAAAAGCTCCATGACTGTGAGTGAAAATTATAAGCTCATTTTTTAAAGCATTAAAAATTAAATCATAAACAGGAACTAAGTCATATGGATGTGTATTGTATGATCTCCAGTTAGTTCCCTGATCAATGCTGTAAAAAAGCCCAAAATCAGATCCAACATACAATAAGTCAGAATCATTTGGATCAACGATCAAGCTATGCATTGGTACATCAGGAAGAAAATTATTTGGAAGAAAGTCCCAGGATTGCCCCTTGCTTTTACTTACCATGATGCCAGGGCGACCATAAGATGCTAAACAGATGTATAATTTTGTTTCATCTGTTGGGTCAATAATTATATCTCTAATTATTCTTTCAGGAATAGAATTGTCTATTAAAATTAAATGTTCACCTGCATCTTGGCTGTAGTAGAGCTTGGTAGTGCCACTTGACTCAATAAGCGTTGAAAAATATAGTTCATCTGCGCAACTAGGCGTTTGTGAAATTGCAGTGATGATTTCATTTTTATTAGGCAGCTTGATGCTATCCCAGGACAAGCCTCCATTGTCCGATTTTAAAAGAATATTCCCGCCTGAATAAATCCGATTTGGGTTTGATTTACATATAATAAATGGAGAAACAAATGCAGCTTCCGGATTGGGTGGAATTAGTTCAACCCATTTGTTTCCAAAGTCTTCACTTTTATACAAATTTTGATACTGGGAAGAAACATATACGATAGAATCATGATTTGGATCAAACGCATTGTAAGTACCATCACCTAAGCTGATGCCTGTCCATTGAGTTTTTCCAGAGAAAATGACAGATCTATTATCTTGCAAGCCGCCCAATAAATGAAAACCATTTTTTGATTGACTTCCTGTATAAAATTGCGAACTTAAATACCCATCATTGCAAGAATAGAAACTATTTGCAAAATTATCTGATCGGTATAAGCCACCATCTGTTGCAATATAAATTTTATTAGGATCTAGGGGATTGCTAATAATATCATGCATGTCAGCATGAATTTTAATTCTTCTATAAATAAGATTAAACAATTGATTCCCAGTGCCGGTGGTATCTAAGTAAAGATCAACTCCACCCATAATTAATTGTGATGAATCATCGTCTTTAACATGCAGACACTTTGCATACCATCCTTGATAAGAAGCAACATCTTTTATGGGGGTGTAATATTTAATTGAATCAAATCGATCATTTGATCGAAGAATACCTATGCTTTTAAATGCATCGGAATATGCTGCATATATTTTTTTTGTATTCTTTTTATAGGAAGCAAGCATGATTCGTCCCTCATAAAAACTATCATTGGGCGAATTGATCTTGCTCCAATTAATTCCGTTATTTACTGTTTTATAAATGCCGTAATTAGGGCTGTTAATTCCACCGATCCCTGCGTACAAAATTTTAGGATCTTCTCTGTCAATTAACAAATCAAGAGCCATGGGAAGATTTAAATTAATTTTCCAGGTTTCGCCGCCATCAACGGATCGATAAACCCCTTGAGTTGTTGCTGCATAAACCACATTTTGATTGTTAGGATTAATCACTATTTTCCAGACAGCCGTATTGTTGTTGTTGCTCCAATCCACCGAAAGCGTCCAGTGATTTCCTCCATCCAAGCTTTTTAAGATTCCAATGCCTTTGGAGCCTCTGAGTGTGCGTTGTTGTAGGCCACCATCAATCTCGGTAAAATTATATACCTCTCCAGTTCCAATAAATAGGATGTTTGGATTTGTTTCATCTATTGCTATGCTTGATACTGAATTAACAGGAAAAGAGGTGGGGACGTAGGTCCAGGCATTCTTGCCAATTCCACCTGAGTTTGATTTCCATAAGCCTGCTCCTGCGCTCCCCATCCAAAGTTCATTTGTGTCCTTTGGGTTTATAGCCAGGCATAAACTTCTTCCTGCAATGTTTACAGGGCCAATTGATTCCCAATTTGATAAATTCCTAAATGTTTTATTTATAGGAATTTTTTTAAAATATTGGTAGTTTCTAAAGAAATCACCACCATCAGGAGAGTTATGTGGAAAATTTTCTACCAGATATTTAAAATGAAAATATTCAAAGGCTTCTTCCTGAACCTTTTTTTTCTTTGGGGAATCGTATATTGAAGCAGGATTGCAGGAGGACAAAAGAACATAAGCAATTATTAGATTTAATTGAAAAATCTTAGAACCAGTTATTGTCATCCTCCACTTCGTTTAGTATTTTTATATCCTATTTCAATTAGTATTTTTATTACTTTTTCAACTTGATCGCCTTGGATTATTATTTCGCCATCCTTTACCGAGCCACCAACTCCACATTTTTGTTTGATTTGTTTGCAAAGTTTTTCAAGTGTTTCAGCAGATTCCTCTAAGCCAAATATTCTGCAAATTGATTTTCCTGCTTTAAGTTTGGAAAATCGTTCGACACGTACTTTTTGTTCAAGTTTAGAGATAAGGTCAGGAGTTTCTGTTTCAATTACAGGTTTGTAATCTTTGTTTGTTGAATATGCCAAGTTTAAATCTTGCAAAGAATTGAGTGATTTTTTTTGCATTTATTAAATTTTATTAACAGAACTACCACTTAAAGAATTATTCAATTGGATGTCCATGATTTTGTGTGCAATAGACGTTGTGTTTAAGTTAAATTGGTTAATAGCCTGATCAATTTCTGATTTTGTATCGGTAGATAAAGCAAATTCCAAAAGCTTTAATTGATTTTGCATGAGTTCAGATTCTTCTTGATTTAAAATATCTTTATTTTGGTTGATAAAACGCTTCGTATTTAAAATTAAATAATTTAGTTCATTTATACTGTCTAATTTTGCTTTGTTTTTAGCATCAGTTTCTGCATGGCTAATGGAATCTTTCAATCGCTGCTGAATTTCATCTTCAGAAAGTTTTAATGAAGACCTGATTTCGATATGCTGTTCAATACCACTTCTTAATTCTTTTGCGCTTACGTTTAAAATTCCATCGGCATTTAAATTAAATTTGACTTCTATTTTAGGAAGTCCTGCAGGCATTGGGGGTATATTGTTCAAAATAAATGCACCAAGTTTGATATTGTCCTGTACTAAATCTCGCTCACCCTGATAAACGGTGATTTTTAAGTTTTTCTGACCATCTATTGAAGTAGTATAGTTTCGTGCCAATTGAATTGGAATTTTAGAATTTCTGGGAATAATTGTATCCATCAGGCCACCCATGGTTTCAATACCAAGTGATAGTGGGTTGATGTCTAATAACAACCAATCATTCCGATTGCCTTGCAATATCTCAGCTTGAATAGCGGCTCCTTGAGCAACAACTTCATCCGGATTTAAAAAGTCATTAATTGGTCGATGAAAAGATTCTTTTAATTTACTTTTTACAAGAGACAATCTGGAAGAACCTCCTACGAGTATAATTTCATCCAAATCCTGTGGATTCAATTGACTGTCTTTTAATGCAGCTTTACAAGATTGGATTGTTTTGTTTATCCAATTATTTGACAATTGTTCCAAAGTCTCTCTATTCAAATTCAAATCAAGTCTATTCCAGGTGTATTTGAAGACAGGTTGTTCAAGTAAAAATATTTTAGCTTGTTCTGCTATTCTTCTTAAAGCTGCGTTGTTTTCCTGGCTTGATTGAATGGAGAATTGTTTTTCCCAATGTGTTACAATTTCCTGGTCAATGTCATCCCCTCCTAACATATTATCTCCATGAGTTGCTAAAATGTCAAAGACCCCGTTCTCAATTCTTAGTATGGATACATCAAATGTGCCACCCCCTAAGTCGTAAACCATTACATTTTTTGTTAGTAAGGGGTCAAGGCCCAGCCCATAAGCCATAGCAGCAGCTGTGGGTTCATTAATAATTCTTAAAACATTCAATCCGGCCAATTTGCCGGCTTCACGGGTTGCTTGCCGTTGATGATCGTTAAAATATGCCGGAACAGTAATGACGGCTTTAGAGATGGGACATTTCAAATAGTTTTCTGCAATCAGCTTTAATTCTTTTAGGATAAAGGAAGACAGTGCAATTGCAGTAATTGCTTGAGATGCAACAGGAATAATAATTTGATTTGTATCAGCTTCTTGCTCGACATTGTAAGAAAGCCTGGAATGAGTATTTGATAATTCCTGATAAGATTTACCCATGAATCGTTTAAAGGAGTAAATCATATTCATGGGAGCTTCGTGCATTCTTTCCATGGCTTCAGCACCTACATATGCCTTACCTTCATGATTAAACCAAACTGCAGAAGGCATGCTTTTTTTTTCATTTGGACCAATAGGAATAATGTGTGGTCGACCATCTATTGTGCAAGCAATCAAGCTGTTAGTGGTTCCTAAATCAATGCCAACAACGATCTCGGTGTCGTTTTTTAATTTACCGGTTTTGAAATCAATAGAAATTTTAGACATTTATAAGGCAATTCTGGCAATTAAACCTAATTAAATACAGGATTGTTTAGGCTTGCATGAAAAACCAGCATAAAAATAAGGCTACAAGGCTTTTTATCATTCTTTCAGCAATATTTATTACAAATGCTTTAATTGCAGAATTTATAGGTGTTAAAATATTTTCATTAGAGCGCACCCTTGGACTGCCTCTTAGTTCATTTAATCTCTTTGGTCACAATGATTTATCCTTTCAATTGACAGCAGGAGTTTTAATCTGGCCGGTGGTATTTGTTATGACCGATATTATAAATGAGTACTTTGGTAGAAGTGGTGTTATCAGACTCAGTTGGTTGGCGATATTTATGATTGCCTATGCTTTTTTGTTTGTTTACTTAGCCATTCATTTAGTTCCTGCTGATTTTTGGCCTAGCTCACATTTGGATTTTATTGCAGATCCACAACAAAAGGATAAACTTTCAAAAGAAGTTTCTAATTACAATACGGCATTTACTCTTGTATTTGGTCAGGGATTAAAAATTATATTGGCTTCTATTGTTGCATTTATAATAGGGCAAATTTTAGATGCGCTGATATTTCATAAAATTAAATTAATAACCGGTGATCGTAGGATTTGGCTGAGAGCAACTGGCTCCACCTTAATATCACAGTTTTTTGATAGTTATATTGTTTTGTTTATTGCTTTTTATTTTGGAGCGAATTGGCCGCTTTCATTGGTATTGGCAATAGGAACTGTAAATTATATTTATAAAGTTTGTATGGCAATTGGTTTGACGCCTGTAATTTATGTTATACATTCTATTATTCATCGGTATCTTGGAGATGACTTGAGCAAGGAATTGAAATCTAATGCAATGAAATTATAAGAGGAAAATGAAGAATCAAACTACTAACCGAATATTCATGGTACGTCCAAAACACTTTGGATTCAATATTGAAACAGAAAGCAGCAATAAATTTCAAAAGAAAAATACAATTCATAGCGAAACTGAAATTAGCAAATTGGCTATTTCTGAATTTGATTTAATGGTAAATTCATTAACTAAAGCCGGTATTGGTGTAGATGTATTTGATGATTTACCTGACACTGTATTGCCGGACTCAGTATTTCCTAATAATTGGATATCAACAGATGCAAATGGAACTGTATATACCTATCCCATGCAAGCAATTATTCGGAGAAAAGAGCGGAGGGAGGATATCATTGAAAAATTAATGAAGTCTTATATTGTTAATAAACGTTACAGCCTGGAACTTTTTGAAGACCAAAATCAATATTTAGAAGGCACTGGCAGTTTAATTTTAGATAGAGTTCATGAAATTGCTTATGCCTGTATTAGTCCAAGAACAGATCCAAGAGTACTTCATAAGTTTTCCATATTAAGTGGTTATGAAACCATCCTTTTCAATTCAATTGATTCAAAAGGAAATGAAATCTATCATACCAATGTAATGATGGCTATGGGTTCTGATTTTGTTATTTGTTGCATGGATTCAATCCCTGAAATGCAGCGTGTCAAGCTTTTAAATTCATTTGAGAAAACCAACAAACAGCTAATTGAAATCAGCTTTCTGCAGATGGAGCATTTTGCAGGCAATATGCTGCTGTTGCACAACAAGGATCTTGAACCAGTATTAGTATGTTCAAAAACAGCTTTTAAATCGTTAAATCAGAAGCAAGTAGCACGATTGGAACAGGCTGCAACTTTTGCTGTGATTCCCCTTGAAATAATAGAAACGATTGGCGGGGGCAGTGCAAGATGTATGATCGCAGAGAATTTCTTAAAACTTAAAAATTAGTTTAAATAGTTGATAATCAATTAAGTAATATATAATTTATTATTTTATAATAAATTAATATATGTGTACCATTAGATTGATAACTTTGCTTCAATTTAATCCTTTTTATTAAACTACTTATTATGAAACGAAGTACCACTAAGTCAGTATTCATTGTTTTATGCATTTTAACAGTGAAACTTCTCTGTTCAAATTCCATGTTTGCCCAGGGTACTACAAATGCTCAAATTTTAGGAACAGTAACGGACGCTAAAGGAGAGCCATTGATTGCTGCAAGTGTCCAGGTTAAGCATCTTCCCTCTGGATCCATTTACGGAGTTTATACTCGTGAAGATGGGCGATTCAATATCCCCAGTTTAAGAGTGGGTGGCCCATACAAAATAACAATAAGCTATGTTGGGTATAAAAACTTGGAAGAAGAAGGAATTTTTCTCTCTTTAGGGCAAAATTTACGCTACAATGGGCAGTTAACTGAAGAAGCTGTTGTTTTAAATGAGGTATTGGTGACTGCAAAGACAAATGAGATTATGAATTCAGAGCGTACAGGCGCCGCAACAAATATTAAAAGAGAAGCTTTGGAGGCTTTGCCTTCTTTAGGAAGAAATTTAAATGATTTTGTGAGACTTACTCCTCAAAGCAGGTTGTCATCTGTTTCAACTACAACGGCTCCTGGTACTTCTTTTCTGGGAAATGACAGCAGGTACAATAATTTAAGTTTGGATGGTTCAATTTTTAATAACAGTTTTGGCTTGGCTTCCACACCTGGTGGACAATCGAATGCAACGCCGGTGGGTTTGGATGCCATTGAAGAAGTTCAAGTGAATCTAGGTGCTTATGATGTTCGGTTATCTGGTTTTACTGGAGCCGGCGTAAATGCTGTTACAAAATCTGGTTCAAATAAATTTACAGGGACGGCTTATTACAATTTAAGAAATCAAAATTTTGTTGGTAAAAAAGCAGATACATTCAACGTAACTGTTTTGGATTTTGATGTCAAACAATTTGGTGCAAGTTTAGGAGGTGCGATTATTAAAAATAAATTGTTCTTTTTTGTAAATGCGGAAGGAGAGCGAAGAGACGACCCATTGCAATATAGAGCTCAAAGAGCCGGAGAATCTGTAGGTGGAAATATTACAAGAGTAAAATCCAGTACAATGGATAGCCTCCGTCAATTCCTGATAGATAAATACAATTACGATCCGGGTGTTTATGATGGATATGCCTTACAGACATACAGCAACAAGCTCTTGGGTAAAATTGATTACAACATAAACAATTCCAATAAATTGAGCTTTAGGTACAACTATTTAAGATCCTATCGGGATGTTTTAGCCAGTGGTTCCGGTGCTGCAGGTTTTAGAAATGGGAATCTTAATAATTTGAATTTTAGAAATACCAATTATATAATAAACAATGACATTCATTCAGGGATCATTGAATTAAATACCTTGTTTGGATCCAAAGCGTCTAACCAGGTACAAATTGGATTTACAGCCAATCGCGATTACAGAGAGAGTCCGGGTTCAATTTTCCCATTGGTAGATATCCGTGAAGGCAACATTACTTACACGTCATTTGGATACGAACCCTTTACTCCAAATAACCGATTAAATACAAATACCATCCAAATTCAAGACAATATTACCTGGTATCTGAATGGTCATACGGTAACTGCCGGATTTAATTTTGAGTCTTTTGATTTTGAGAATACTTTTACTCCAACCTGGTACGGA
This sequence comes from Saprospiraceae bacterium, assembly GCA_016787575.1. Classification (GTDB taxonomy): domain Bacteria; phylum Bacteroidota; class Bacteroidia; order Chitinophagales; family Saprospiraceae; genus Vicinibacter. The sequence continues at coordinate 106,705 of JAEUUO010000019.1, forward strand.
AAATTCACATTTGCCAGTTTAAATGATTTTTATAAATCTGCAAATGGTGAATCAGTAACATTGCCAAATTATGAACTGGGATATTCAGTATTGCCAGGTGGACAACTGCCCATTGACAAAATTAGCATTAAACAACCTGGAATCTATTTCCAGGATAATATTTCTTCATTAAATGATCGCTTAAACGTCACTTTTGGATTTAGATTAGACAGACCTCATTATTTCAGCGGTGTTGCTTATCGCAATCAATTGGCTGCTAGCTATAATTTTAAAGATTCTGACGGAGAAAGTATTCAATTTGAAACAGATGTTTTGCCAAGATCAAGGACTTTGTTTTCACCCAGAATGGGCTTTAATTATGATGTATTGGGAAATAGAAAGCTCCAATTCAGAGGTGGTATTGGCGTATTTACAGGTCGGGTTCCATTCGTTTGGATTTCAAACCAGGCTGGAAACAATGGGGTAACTAAAAACTCAATTAATTCAAACAATACCACGAAATACCCATTTTCGCCTGATGTTGACAAATATGTTCCGGATAACCCTTCTACATCCCCTAGCTTTAATCTTGCAGTAACGGATAAGAATTTTAAATTGCCTCAACTAGCTCGCTTAAATATAGCAGTTGATTATTCTTTGCCTTGGAATTTTGTTGCAAGTTTGGAAGGGATTTATAGTAAGACAATTAACAATGTAGCTTATGTAAATGCAAATCAAGTGTCGCCGACAAAAACATTAAGTGGAGCAGATAACAGGCCATTGTTTCCTGGTGGAAATTCAAACAGGCTCTATGCTAATGTGTCTGATGCAATTCTACTAAAAAATACTTCAGAAGGATTTTCCTATAGCATATGTCCAAAATTAGAAAGACAATTTAAAAACGGCCTTTTTGTGATGGCTGCATATAATTTTTCTGAATCAAAGGATCTTATGACTGCAGGATCTATTGCATTTAGTTCATGGAGAGATCAGGTTACAGTTAATGGAAATAATTTGCCCAATCTTTCTTATTCAGATTTTGATCAAAGACATCGTTTTATTGCTGCTTTATCTTATAAAAAAACCTATCTGAAGTCAGTTTCTTCGCAGATTTCAATTTTCATGCAATCAAGCAATCAATCTCGCTTTAATTTAGTTACAGCTGGTGATTTAAATAATGATGGTCAATCAGCCAACGACTTGATGTATGTTCCTAATGATGGAAGTGAAATTCACTTTAAAGATGCTGCCACAGAACAAGAACAACGGGACGCATTCATGAAATTTGTCAATAACAATGAAGAATTAGCTAAATACAAAGGCCGTTATTATGAGAGAAATGGAGGGATTTTACCATTTCTTACAACTTTGGATTTGGCTTTTGTCCAAGAATTTGGCTTAACAGTAGGTCAAAATAAAAACAGACTGCAAATCAGAGCAGATATTTATAATTTTTTAAATCTGCTGGACCCTTCATTAGGTGTGGGAGATCAATTGATTTCTACTTCTCCACTCAAATTTGAAAGTAGAGATGCTGCAAACATCCCATATTATACTTTTACCAAGGTTAATGGAAAATATCCAGAAAAGTTAATTGTAAAAAGAGCAAGTTTGACTGATGTTTATCAAATTCAGCTGGGCGTGCGATATATATTTAATTAATATTGATAAAATGCATGGGGACGGATTTAATTAAATCCGTCCCCATGTATTTTATTGAATCCTTTATTTGAGTATATTTGTATAAAAATAAAGGTATGAAACAGCTCATGCTATTCCTGTGTATAACAGGTATTCTGCCATTCGTAAATGGTCAGGTCATTATCAATGAAATCATGTTTAACCCTCCGGAAAGTGGTACCGATAATCTAGAATACATCGAATTTTACAATGCGGGAAACCAAGCTGTTAGTTTAAAAGATTTTTCCATTAAAGATGCGGTGGTTATTACCTTTCCTGATACTGCCATTGCTCCAAATTCCTTTTTTGTAATTTGTGTTAATTCTTTAAAATTTGATTCTGTTTTTGGCTTTCCTGCACTTGAATGGACATCGGGAGGACTGCGCAATACGGATGAAGTGATTACTTTATTAGATGCAAGTCAAAATCCAATTGATAGTGTCCATTATTATGGAAACTGGAGCCCTGAGGCTAATGGAAATGGGGCTAGTTTGGAGTTATGTCGTGCGAATATTGATAATAACCTTGAAAACTATTGGAACGCTTCTAAAAATTCTATTGGAATTGAAGTAAATGGTAAATTTCTATATGCTAGTCCCAATGCTGCCAATAATTCATTATGTTCGGATCATACGATTAATGTTTCAGATTTTAAGTTTGATCCAGCAAATATTGAAATATACGTTGGTGAGAAAGTTGAATGGATTAATAAAGGTGGACACCATAACATTAATGGTGAAAAAAGCTTGTTTCCCGGTAATCCTGAATCTTTTGGAAATGGTCAAGCATCAACCGCTCTGTGGTCCTATATTTTTAAGTTTAATCAACCAGGACTTTATAATTATCAATGCGATGTACATGCATCAAATGGAATGAAAGGGACCGTAAGAGTTAAAGTTAAAGACGACCTATATCCTTCTTTGCCTATTGGCTTGGTGAGTTCAACAGACTTTAACGGGGTAGCAGATAGTTTAAATAAAAGATTTAGCTTGGAAGGTGTTGTGTATGGGGTTAATTTGAGGCCTATTGGATTGCAGTTTACGATAATAGACCAATTTAATGACGGTATCGCCGTTTTTTTAAGTTCTGGTAATTTAGGATATACAGTTGCTGAAGGTGACTTGATTCGTGTTAAAGGATTAATAAATCAATTTAACGGACTGATTCAAATTGTACCTGATACGATTACAAAATTATCTTCAGGAAATTCACTTTTTCAACCAACTGTTGTTAATTATTTAAATGAATCTACTGAATCCCAATTGATTCAAATGAAAAAAATGGAATTGGTTGACCCAAATACCTGGTCTAACAATCCGCTTGGTTTTACAGTAAAGATAACTGATGGAACCAATTCCTTTGACATGCGCATTGATAATGATGTAAACATACATGGCACTCCGGCGCCGGTAGGGAAATTTGATTTAACTGGTTTGGGATCTCAATTTGATGCAATCAATCCGTTTCTTGAGGGATATCAAATTCAGCCACGCTATCTTTCAGATATTAAGTTAATTGTGGATTCAGAAAATGCCTCAAAAGATAGAATTGAATTTTATCCAAACCCTGTAAATGATTTTATTTATATTAAGAATAAAGATTTAATTGGTACAAATCTGAACATTTACAATGCTCAGGGTTTAATGATTCAAACACTTAAGGTTCAAAATCCACTTTCAGTTAATTTGCCCCCTGGAATTTATTTTATAAACTCAACAGAGCAAAAATATTCGGGTTTAAGGTTTCTAAAATTATAATTCTTGCGCATTGGATTATGTCTTTCGGGAGGTGGAGCAAGAGGGATCTATCATATAGGTGTTCTTCAGTTTATTAAAGAAGCAGGAATTGACCTTTCAATCATTTCTGGTTGTAGTGCTGGGGCATTGATTGGTGTTCTTTATTCTGGTGGGGTTTCTCCGGAAAAATTATTGAATTTATCAATTAAAACCAAATGGTTTAATTTCCTCAGACCAGCTTTACCTAATAAGGGTTTGATGGATTTAAATTATCTGGAACAACTCTTAAACCAAAACCTTTCAGCAGAAGCATTTGAAGACCTGAAAATTCCAGTAAAAATTATAGCCACCAATCTGATTTCTGGGAAGCTTAGAATTTTTGAAACAGGCTCTGTTATAAAGCCGGTGCTAGCATCCTGTAGTGTTCCATTGCTTTTTAAGCCAGTTGAAATTGACACTGAGTTGTTTTTAGATGGTGGAATTTTAATGAATTTGCCTGCTTCTATAATTCGGGATGATTGTGATATTTTAGTAGGTGTAAGTTTGATGCCTGTACAGGCTATAAAATTAGATGAAATAAACAGTAGCTTTAAACTATTGACACGGGTACTTGAATTGTCTGTTCAGAATAATTCAAAATTACAAATGGGATTTTGTGATATATTGATAGAATCAGCCCAAATAAGCAATTATTCAAAATTTGATCTTAATACAGCAGAAGACCTTTATAAATTGGGCTATCAAGCTGCTAAAATTGCATTGGAAGGAAAATTTATTTAGTCAAATCTTAATTTAAACTTACTTGCCATTCGTGTGCAGGGTCAAGTGCAACTTCAATATTATCTTTTAATGTAGTTGCCAGTTTCATTCCAACAAAATCAACATGAATAGGGAATCCTTTGTGTGTTCGCTCAATTAAAACGGCTACTTCCAGTTTTTTAGGTACAATATCCATGATTGTTTTAAACGAATAAAACAGGGTTCGACCCGTATTTGCCACATCATCTGTAATAATCAAAGATTTATTCCGCAATAAGGAGGTATCAACATCAAGACTTATAGGATGCTCTGTAGGTTGGGCAGGGTTAAGATTTATATGAAGTAACTCGCACTTAATTGGAGATAACTTGCTGATTTCTAAGCTTAAAAGTTTTGCGATTTCATAACCTTTGGTATTGATGCCGGCCAAGAATAGCTTTTTTTCATCAGAATGGCGCTCATAAATTTCTATCGCCATTCGTTTGATTTTTTGTTTAATTTGTTCCTGATTTAGAATAATCATCTTTCTTTGTTTTAATTGTAAAAATTGCTAATTTTTTTTAAAAGTTCTATTGTTTTAAAATGATTCAAAGCATTGTCTTTATTCTTATAACCGGGGGAATTCTGAGTTTTTCGTGGAAACGGTATGCCCAGATATATCAAGCCATTAAATTGGGAAAGCCCAATTTACCTGAAGGATCTGTGGGTATGCGGACTAAAAATATGATTTTATTTGCATTGGGCCAGCGAAAAATGTTTACAAAGCCAATTTCTGGGATTTTTCACTTTTTTATTTACGCAGCATTTCTCTTAACACAAATTGAATTTCTAGAAATTTTTATGGATGGTTTATTTGGCCATCATCGCTTATTTGCTAGGAAATTAGGATTCGTGTATCCTTTGGCCATTAATATAATTGAAATTTTATCTCTTTTGGCCCTTATCGCGACAGCAGTATTTCTATTGCGGAGAAATATACTTAAAGTCAAACGGTTTCATAAACCTGAGCTTAAAGGGTGGCCTTTTATGGATGCTAATATTATTCTAATGGGTGAAATTGTATTGGTGATAAGTATTTTTATGATGAATGGAGCCGATCAATATTTGCAACAAGTTAAACCCGAAACATACCATTCCACAGGTGTATTTTATCTATCGGCCTCTACTACCATGCAATTTTTTAATCATTTAGCAATTGACTGGATCGTTTTTATCGAGCGATTGTTTTGGTGGACTCATTATTTAGTTGTTCTTGGATTTATAGCTTATTTACCCTATTCAAAACATTTGCATATTTTTCTAGCTTTCCCTTCAAGCTATTATTCAGATTTATCACCACGAGGTGAGCTTCAAAATATTCCATACATTCAAAATGAAGTAAAAGGAATGCTTGGCTTACAAAATGATCCGAATATGGAAGCGCCGGAAAGTTTTGGTGCAAAAGATGTTCATGAATTGTCTCAGCAAACGATCCTTCAGGCCTTTTCTTGTACAGAATGTGGGCGCTGCACTGCTGTATGTCCGGCAAATATTACAGGTAAAATATTGAGCCCACGTAAAATTGTAATGGACATTCGGGATAGGGCAGAGGAATTGGTGCGTTCAAATTCATTTAAAGTAAATGAGGAAACACAAAGCATCGAAATCACAGATGGTTCATCCTTATTTGATAAAATTACAAAAGAAGAATTGTATGCTTGCACTACCTGTAATGCTTGTGTTGAGGCATGTCCCGTTTTAATTAATCCCTTAAAACCAATTTTGGAATTGCGACGATATGATATTTTAATGAATAGCGGCGGTCCGGCAGAATGGTTGCCAATGTTCAATAGTTTAGAAAATAATCAAGCGGTTTGGGCCATGTCTGAAAACCGTACAAATTGGATAAATAATTGAGTGTAATGAAAATACCTGTACTTAGCGATTTGCATGCTGAAGGAAAAATTCCGGAAATTCTTTTCTGGGTTGGTTGTGCCGGAAATTATGATGCAAGAGCTCAAAAGATTACACGTGCATTTTGTGAAATATTAAACAATATTGGTCAGTCCTATGCTATTTTAGGAGAAGAAGAAAAATGCACCGGTGATCCAGCCCGAAGGGCAGGGAATGAGTTTTTGTTTCAAATGCTTGCTCAACAAAATATTGAGACTCTGAACAATTACGGCATTCGTAAAATTGTATGTACCTGTCCGCATTGTTTTAATACTTTAAAAAATGATTATCCTGCACTGGGAGGACATTTTGAGGTTATCCATTATTCTGAATTTTTAGATTCTCTTATAAAGGAAAATAAGCTTATCTTAAAAGAACCTGCAGGTCAAAAAATTACCTATCATGATTCTTGTTATTTAGGAAGAATTAATGGCGTTTACCAAGCTCCAAGAGATATAATCAATGCATTAAAACACGAACTCATTGAAATGAAACGTGCTAAGCAAAATGGATTGTGTTGCGGAGCAGGTGGTGCTCAAATGTTTAAAGAAGAGGAGCAAGGATCCAAACGGATTAACACTGAACGGGCTGAAGAACTTATTGAAACAAACGCTCATGCGGTTGTAGCTAATTGTCCATTTTGCATTACCATGTTACAAGATGGAATTAAGGAAAAGAATGCACAAGATCGAATCATGGTATATGATCTGGCTGAACTTATACTTCAAAATCAAAAACAATCATGATGGACCTAATTTCATTTCCCGATCATTCTCGCATTTGGATTTATGCTTCTGATCGAGAAATAGAGGATTCTTTAGTTTGGGAAATTAATACTAAGATCTACCAATTTTCTCAAGAATGGATTAGCCATCAAAAGGCATTGCGATCAACTGGTGGATTATTGCATGCCTATTTCCTCGTATTGGTTGTGGATCAACAAATCAACCAACCGGGAGGTTGTAGTATTGATACATCCGTTCGTTTTATTCAAGAATTAGGAACAAATTACAATCTCAATTTTTTTAACCGCGACTTATTTTATTACTTAAGTGACGGAAAAGTTAAAACAATCAATCGTATCGAAACACAACTCAATACGCTGCCAAAAGAAATTAATGAAGAAACCTTGTTTTTTGACAATTTGGTTTCAGATAAATTAAACTTTCAAAAAAACTGGTTAAAACCATTGAAGGAATCCTGGCATTCCAAGTTTATTAAAGTAAATCAATCAATGGCAATTTGAGGCTTGCCTGAATTATTTAGCAGAATTCTTTTTTTGAAGTTCTTCTAATATTTGCTCTTCCGATTTGCCCAGGTTTTGAATCAACATTTGAGCATCATCAACGAATTCACTTTTAGGATATTTTGAAATGAATTCCAAATAAAATTTACGGGCAGTTGCTGTATCTTTTAGATCATTGTCAAACAAGAAACCTTTCATAAAGCAAGCATTTTCAGCTTTAGCATGTGTAGGGTATTTTTCAACAATCCAGTCAAATAAACTCAAGCATTTATCATAAGTGGTTAACAGTTTAGATGTTTGAGCAGCGCTGAATAAAAATTCGGGCGATTTATCACTATTTGGCAATACCAATGCATAAGCTTCACAAGCATCAACATAATTGAAGGCTTTGTCTTTATTGTAACTATTTAAAGTATCAGGAAAAATAGATTTGGCCAAATCGACTAAATACTCTTCAGGTGTTTGTTGTCTTTGAAGTTTAGCTTCTAGTTCGACTTTACGATTATCCCCTGGAAATGCTTGTCCAAAACATAAAGTAAGGATATCTGCTGCTTCATTTTTGCCAATATTTCTTAGGCACTCAATCATTTTAACTATATTATCAGGAGTGTCTTTTCGGGCATAATGATTTTTAATCAAATTATTTAAAAATATTACGGTCTGACGACAATTGTTCATTTTAATACTAGCGGCTGAACATTTTGCTAGCAGGTCCTCCACCAAAGCTGGTTCGTCCTTATGTTCCTGCATGATTTCTAAGTAGGCAGTAATTAATTTGTCATACGTGGTGTCAGTAGGACTTGTATTAAAATCGGCTTCCAGTTTGCCTATTTTTTCTGAATCAAACTTTTTATTCGATTTACAAGCAAACAAGCCTGTAAGGAGTAGCGGAAGTATATAATAAAGAAACTTCATATTTGAGCTTTCATACAAAGGTAATCAGTGGTCCCATTTGCTGGTTCGTCGCTAGAATGATTAACATTTATTTTGAACGAATTTTAATGGAACGTGTTGAACTGAAATGAATTACGCGGCATTTTGGTTTAGAAGAGACTTGCGTTTAGAGGACAATCATGGACTTTCACAGGCATTAAAGAGTGGATTTGCGGTGATCCCGGTTTTTATTTTTGATGAGAGCATCTTGTCAAAGCTTAGCAATAAGGAGGATGCCCGGGTTTCGTTTATTTACAAACAGGTTACTGTTTTAAAACAGGAGCTGCAAGACTTGGGTTCCGATTTATTGGTTTTTGCTGGTAAACCTGAGAATATTTGGAATGCTCTATTTGATAGCTATGCCATCAAGCAATTATATTATAACCGGGATTATGAATCCTATGCGATTCAGCGCGATCAAGCTGTCAAAGAGCTTGCTATCAGTAAAAATATCGCCTGTTTTAGTTTTAAAGACCACGTGTTGTTTGAAAAGGATGAATGCCTGAAAGACGATGGAAGCCCATACACTGTTTTTACTGCCTATAAAAACAGACTGTTAAAGCAAATTGACATGATCGGACCAGGCCATGTTTTTGTAAATCATGATTGCAGCAATGTATCAAGTTTCTGGAAATGCAATTCAATGCCAATGTTTGAATTGCAACAATTGGGATTTAAACCTTCGTCTTTAGAATTTCCGGAACTGAGCATCCGGCAATCTATTATTAAACAATATTCAGAAAAGAGAGATTACCCATATGAAGATGCTACTTCTCATTTAGGGATTCATTTTCGATTTGGTAGTATTAGCATAAGACAAAAAGCAAAAGCAGCCTTTGCATTGAGTCCCATCTATTTTAGTGAATTGTTATGGCGGGACTTTTATTCTATGATTTTACAAGCATTTCCTTATGTTGAATATTCTTGTTTTAAACCGGCATACAACCTCATAGAATGGGAAAATAATGAGCAATTTTTTAAAGCCTGGTGTGAAGGCAAGACCGGATATCCTATGGTGGATGCCGGAATGCGGCAACTCAATCAAACCGGATTTATGCACAATCGATTGCGAATGATAACTGCCAGCTTTTTAGTAAAGCATTTGCTGGTTGATTGGAAATGGGGAGAAGCCTATTTTGCAGAAAAATTACTGGATTTTGACTTGGCCAGTAACAACGGAGGCTGGCAATGGGCGGCAGGATGCGGCACAGATGCAGCGCCCTATTTCCGGATATTTAATCCTGAACTTCAACAACAGCGATTTGATCCGGAATTTAAGTTTATTAAAAAATGGGTTCCTGAATTTGGAACCGAAAAGTATCTTCCACCAATTGTAAATCATCAGGAAGCAAGAACAAAGTGTTTGGATGTTTTTAAAAAAGCCCTGAGCAATTAGTTTAGAAGTTCATCGACTTTTTCAAGTAGCCATTTTTTACTGGTAGCTTGAGAATTTTGAATTTCATTTTTTATTTTTTGTAATTTCAATTTATCTGAATTGGATTCTGTTAGCAATTTTGTTAGTTTTATTAACTGAATATAGCTCTTTTTTATGTCATCTGTAATATTCTTATTTCTATTTACAAATATCTTAAAACTTTCATAGAATGAATCAAGTGCATCGAACTCATCAAGTTCATAATAAGTAGCTAATAATAAAGCTTTTGCACCTAGACCATAGTTGACTTCATCAAATTGAACTTTTTGTAATAGAGGTATTGCTTTATTGTATTCTTTTTTATAGAAAAATAAAATGGCTTGATTGTAATTGATGGCATTTTCCCTGAATTCTTTATTGATTTTTATACCATAATCTTTTATAAAGTGTTCGGTCCATTCATATTCATTTAATCTTAATGCCAAGGTCACAATATTTTTAAATGACCAGGGAGACAATTCATCATTTATAAGTACAACGTTTCTTTTCAATGCTTCCTTCCAAAGTTCAAAATTTTCTAAACTAAACTTGAGGAGTCCTTGGTTCTGCTTTTGAATCGTATAATTGATAGCTGAATTCATAATGTCTCTAGCTTCTTCCTGTGGAAACAAATGCAATTGATTTTTAATTAAGTTTTTTAAATTAAAATAGTGTGATTCGTCAGTGGGATCAATAAAAGTTAAATAAATTTGATAATAAATTGCAATGGCTGGTATTTCCATTAATTTGCTGTTTGCAATTTTGCTAACTATTTCTGGAATCAATGTAACTTCAAGATCAACATTTGTCATTTTACTCCAACTTAGTAGCAAGCAATAGTATTTTAATTTTTCTGAAAAGTAAAAATGATTTAGATGACCGTCTATTTCTGAAATATTTAGTTTTTGAATGTTTAATTTTTTTACTCTGGCGGATTCAATGTTTTCCAAAATATACTTGTATTTTTCAATAGAGTACAGATCGTAGTAGTAAGTGCCGTTCCGGTTGTTTTCTTTTTTTAAGATTGTTAAACCGGATTGGATGGTGCTGTGGATGAATTCATCCATTTCTTTGCGATGCAGCATTTGCAATAGATAGTGTACGCGGTGGGCTGAGTTGTCGTCGTAGGCTAATTGGGCCAAAAAATCTTCTCCAAGAACCATGAGTACATGAAGGAGTTTTCGTAAACGATCATAATCAAATGATTCATTGGGGTAGATGAAGTCCCAGACGGTTTCTTTTTGCAAGAGACTGCTTTTTGCATCCAGTAAATGATTTTCGAATACAGAAAATAGAGCCAATAATGTTTGGTTGGTGTTAAAATAAGGGGACTCAAGGTACTTTCTAAATTTGCGTAACTCTTTGTTGTTGAGAGATTTAAGAAATTTATAAAATTTAGAATCGTCCATAGTGGGGGTTAAAAATAAAGAACTAAAATAATACAAATTCTTGACTGAAAACAAAGCAATTATGGTTGAATTTATCGGCAGTATTTTTACTTTATATCTGGACTAATGGTTTAATTTTAAGCCCATTCACCAGCATAAAGTTTGATTAAATGAAGGAGATATATTATATAAAAATAGAATTCATAATCATTTGATATATAATGACATATTAATCATATTGAAAATAAATTATATACGAATAAAAATAATTTGTATATAATGCTTTGTAATTTCAAATATTGGGTTACTTTTGTGTTACTGGTTATTATGGCAAAAAACAGGACTTACACAATTCTGATTTTGTTTTTATTGTCTATTGCAATAAAAGCACAAGAGGTTGAAGGGCCTTATTTAGTATTTAAACTGCTCAAAAATGGCTCTGTAAGTTACCTTCCCAATACCTACCAAAAAGATCGTGTTGTTCAAGATTCCACTAAGCATGGATTAATTTCATTATTAGGCACAAAAAGTGATCCAGAAGTTAAGTATGAAGCCTATGCTGGCTTTATAGGTCGGGATACGGCAGTAACAAAATATAAGGATTATTATGGCCGGATTAAGTATTTGAGTTTTGTTTTTGTCGTAAGCAATTCAACCATAGACTTAATATCAGATGCTTATGTAGCTTATAAAAATGATGCGAATCAGGATGTGCATCCCCTGGAAAATGACATCAGTTCAATTGGCAGTCCGGCTACAGATTATCTCCGGATTACTGCAATTACAGCTTCTAGCCGATTGATCGCTTCAAGACCCGATCCTTATACCATTCGCTTTAAACCCATTGCAGACTCTATAGGCATTGCTTATGTCAGTTATACAGTCTGTGATACGTTTAATACTTGTAATGAAAGCAGCATAACCGTTACGGTTGTTGACACCAATAGTTTGGCCAGCGATACCTTGGTTTTAGGTACCCCGAAAGCTACCTTCAAACTGGTTCCATTCCCATTGCCAGGATTTACGATTAGTACTCAGGCAAAAAAGGGAACGCTTGACATAGTCAATCCGCAGGTTGTTTCTTACAAGCCCTATTCCAGCTTTGTTGGAAACGACACTTTTGTTTTATCCAAGGGCAATTTACATCGCAGGGTTATAATGGAGGTTTATAACCTCAAAACCCCCAGCAAAATTACTGTGGACGATGTTGTTTTTACTCCAAAAGACACTGCTGTTACATTTAATGTAGCTATCAATGATATTACCGATGATTTTCCGTTTTTAATTTCTCAACGTCCTTCACGTGGAACATTGGATTCACTCAACACCAAAGGAGATTTTAAATATACTCCGGAACCTGGCTATGAAGGCGTTCAGACATTTATATACAAGGTATGTCCACAAGGATTGTGCGAGTATGGCGAAGTCAAGTTGTTTATTGGCAACTGGCAGCCGGATACACGGACAGATTATCAATTCAATACCTTCAAGAATGTGCCTTTGGTCTTTAGTTATTCGATTCCAATAGATGCTTATAATTTTAAGATCAGTCCACAAGATTCGGCATTTGTCAAATATTATCCAGGCTATGATACCATTGCATTAGAATATGATATCAGCCCATCTGTAAAATGCAGGGATACGGTTTCCGGCTATAATTTGTTGATTTATTTTCCTCCTAGAAATTATGCTGGCAATGATCACATTCTGGTAAGTTATTGCATTCCAAGTACAGGCCAATGTGTCGATGTACATTGTGCCATCGACGTAAAAGACATTTATTCATCGGAACGCAACAAGTGTGAGTACCAATGTGCAGGCGATTGTGTATGGCCTGGCGATGTCAACTTAGATGGAGAAGTTAGTATGAAGGATTTTCTTCAGATAGGTTACCATCTGGGCTTGAAAGGAAATTCCAGAACAACGGGAGCACCATCTGAATTTCGAGCCATCCAATCTTTAGATTGGAATGGAATGATGCCATCATCGGACGTTAATTTTAAACATGCCGATACAGATGGAAATGGCTTGGTCAATAGCGGAGATACGGTCAGTATTTCAAGTTTTTATAAAAAACAACATTCATTAGTTGCAAAACCCATTTACGATCGGGGTGATTTTCCTTTTAAGCTCAAATTGCTGAATCCGGGTGTGCAAATAGGTCAACGTGCTTTTTTTGAAGTTCAGTTAGGTGATGCATCTAATCCGGTAATCAATTTAGGAGGCTATTCCTATGATTTAGACTACAATGTAGATGTGGTCGATGAAGCCAGTTTACGGGTTGATTTTTACGAGCAGGGATGGGCCACTTTAAACAGTGCATTAATGCACATGTACAAAAAACCTTGGAACGGACGACTTGAAAGTGGTTTTGTTCGATCAAATGGCAAAAAAGTGAGTGGTCGCGGGGGCGTTGAGGTATTGTCTTTTATTGTAGAAGATGATCTTAGAGGTTTCCGTAAAGATCAAGATGTATATCACATCCCATTTTACATTTCCAATATCCTGGTCCTTGGAGAAGATGGAAAGTATGTGAAGCTGGATGATCATATTGCCTATTTGGATATTCAAAAAAATACGAATCAACAAGCATTAAGTCCGAATGACCTGGTGGTTTATCCAAACCCAGCCAAAGATTACCTGAGTTTGCATTTAAATGGACTTAATGAGTTGAAATCAATTGCTGTTTTTGCTTTGGATGGATCTTTGTTAAAAAATATCCGAATTGTTGATAAAAAACATGAGCTACTTGATTTACAGGAATTGCAAAATGGTTTATATTTGCTGAAGGTTGAAACCAATTTAGGACCGATCACCAAAAAGATCGAAATAATCAGATAATCCCTGTTTTTATATAACCAGTTTTAATCTAAATTTGTTAGAATAAATAAGCCCCGTAAGGGGCTTGTTTATTTTATGCAAGTACTTTGCGAGCGAAAAAAACTTATATTTTCTTTAAATTAATCATCCGATTTACATTGTCAGAATAATTGCTTCCAATTGGAATCTCTTTAATTTGACCTTTTACATATAGATCAACATCGTTTGAGTGAATGGCAACTATTTTATTGATATTGACAATGTACGATCGATGCACTCTGATAAAACTATGGTCGGGTAATTTTTCTTCCAAAGACTTCATGGTTTGAAGGGTTATGATTCTTGTCTGATCCGTATAGATGATTACATAGTCTTTTAGACCTTCAAAATACAGGATGTCATCGTAATTCAGTTTAATTAATTTTTTATCTGATTTTACAAAAATAAAGTCCTGTTTATCGTATGATTTTGATTCCGGTTTATCTTCAGGATTTTGGAATTGAGGAATTTTATTAATGGCTTTCAAAAACCGATTGAAGTCAATTGGTTTTAAGAGGTAATCAACTGCATTGAGCTCAAATCCTTCGACTGCAAATTCAGGATAAGCAGTAGTGAAGATAAATTTTGGAGGATTTAACAGGCTTTTTATCAACTCAATGCCATTCATTTGGGGCATCTGAACATCTACCAATAATAAATCGATGGTTTGTTGATTTAAAATTTTATTGGCATCCAGTGCATTGTAGCATTTTCCGATTAGTTCCAACTGGGGAATTTGATTTACGTAGGTTTCTAAAATTTCAACTGCCAATGGCTCATCGTCTACGATTAAAGTTTTGATCATTTCAGGAATCTTTTAATTTTATTTTTAAATGTACAGAGAAGCTGTCCGGTTCATCGTTTATATCCAAATTAAATTGGTTGGGATAAATCAATTGAAGTCGTTTTTTCACATTTGCCAAGCCAACACCACCGGAGTTATTAAATATACGCTGCCCCGGCATAGCGAGTGGTTTAGAATTGTTGACTTTAAACTCAAGCGTTCGATCCACCAGCAAGGCCTCAATCTCAATATAGGATTTTTCCAGGCTGGCTTGCAGTCCATGCTTGAAACTGTTTTCAATAAATGGGATTAATAACAAAGGAGCTAGTTTTTTTGTATACAAAGCAGGATCAAAATTAAATTCAATCCGGCTATCGGATACATGTCTGAGTTTTTCAATTTCAATGTAATTTTCTATGTATTGAAATTCCTTTTCCAAAACGACTTCCGGCTCATTGCATTCGTACAGCATATAGCGCATCATGTCTGATAGTTTAAGCACAATTTGAGGCGCCAGATCTGATTTTTTAAGGGTGAGTGCGTATAAGTTATTCAGAGTATTGAATAGGAAATGAGGATTGATTTGATTTTTTAAAGATTGCAATTCAGTTTCCATGTTTTTTGCAACCAATTCATTTTTTTCGCTTTGAATTTTAAGCCATTCCAGAGGGATTCGCACCAAAGATGACAAGGCGGTTATTATGACTAAATTGATAAAATGGAAATGAGCCTGTACCAGTGGATTGTGAGTATGGGCATTGTATGAATCACTGATCCAAATATTAAAAAGAGTAATAAATGGTGTCAATAGCAAGGAAATGCCAATCAATAGTGCCAGATAACTGACAATGGACTGTCGGAGCATGAATTTCGGCAACAATACATTCAAATTAATTGTAACCGCAATTAGAAAAATCAAG
The DNA here is from genome assembly GCA_016787575.1 of Saprospiraceae bacterium. Classification (GTDB taxonomy): domain Bacteria; phylum Bacteroidota; class Bacteroidia; order Chitinophagales; family Saprospiraceae; genus Vicinibacter. Next base: position 122,335 of record JAEUUO010000019.1, read on the forward strand.
GTATTGCCGGCAGACCAAATCAGTGCTTTTGTAAGAGATATTTCAGAAGGACTGAAATAAAAATTTATAGCATAAAACACCAGCCAAAAGATAGTTTGGGTCCAGTATTTTGAAAAACCAGATTCCTGATAGATTTTTGAGTATAAATTCATAAAATTCAATCTAAATTAGCTGGAATTATAAATTGAATCAATAATTTTCGATTTTATCCTAATAATCTGGGATAAAACACCGTATAAATCGGATTTATCAAAACTAAAATCAATTATATCCGTTTAGGAACTATTATTTAATGAATCGTGACAGAGCTTAAGAACCATCAATTAAAAGAACATTATAAAGCCATTCTTGAAGGAGTTGGTGAAGATGTTAACCGGGAGGGGCTTTCAAAAACACCAGAACGTGCCGCCAAGGCTTTAGAGTTCTTTACCCAAGGTTATAGCCAGAATGCAGAGGCGGCTTTAAAATCAGCTTTATTTAAGGAAAACTACAGTGAAATGGTCTTGGTTAAAGACATTGAATTGTACAGTTTGTGTGAACATCATTTATTGCCCTTTTTTGGCAAGGCCCACATAGCCTATATTCCCGGAGATTGCATCGTTGGCTTGAGTAAATTACCCAGAGTGGTTGATATTTTTTCACGACGATTGCAAGTTCAGGAACGCCTGACGCATGAAATATTAGATTGCATTCAAAAAACCATGAATCCGATAGGAGCCGCAATTGTAATAGAAGCAAGACACATGTGTATGATGATGCGTGGTGTACAAAAGCAAAATTCTGTAACCACAACCTCAGCTTTCACCGGTATTTTTAGAAACGTCGAAACACGAAGTGAATTTTTAAATTTGATCCATTCAAATTCTTTATGAGTTCAGAAATTAAAACCGCATTTATTTTTCCTGGGCAGGCCAGCCAGTTTAAAGGTATGGGAAAGGATCTTTATGAAACCCATAAAGCTGCCAGGAAATTATTTGATGAAGCAAATAGCATACTTGGTTATCAAATTACCGATGTCATGTTTGAAGGCTCAGATGAAGATCTTAAAGAGACCAAGATTACCCAACCTTCTGTCTTTTTGCATTCAGTTATTAAAGCAATTGTTCTTGGAGAGCACATTCCTTTTAGAGCTGTAGCCGGTCATTCCTTAGGTGAATTTTCTGCCTTAGTAGCAGCAAAGGTGATTGATTTTAAAACAGCTTTGGAATTGGTCCAATTGAGGGCATTTGCCATGCAAAAAGCTTGCGAAGATAATCCAGGTACGATGGCTGCGATTGTTGGATTAGAGGATTCAAAAATAGAAGAAATATGCAATGCAATGTCAGATCACATAGTTGTTGCAGCTAATTACAATTGCCCAGGCCAATTGGTGATTTCAGGTAGCATTGCAGGTATTTCAGCTATAGAAAAAAATATGCTTGAAGCTGGAGCTAAGCGTTTTATTATTTTAGCTGTTGGTGGTGCATTTCACAGTCCGTTGATGGAGCCCGCCCGACTTGAATTGGCAGCAGCCATTGAAAAATTAAATTTTAATAAAGCACAAGTACCTATTTATCAAAATGTGGATGCACTTCCATATTTAGATGCTGATATAATAAAGAAAAATTTGATACTTCAATTAACAAGTCCGGTGCGATGGACTCAAACAATGAATCACATGATTTCAGATGGGATTCAAAATTTTTATGAAGTTGGAGGAAATGGTACAGTCCTAAGCGGATTTTTAAAGCGGATCAACAGAGAATTGCCTATCAGTAGTTTATAATGAAGCAAGCGAACAGATCTCAAGCTATTGAAACAGGAAATTTGTTGATTGCGGAACCCTTTATGTTGGATCCCCATTTTAAACGAACTGTGGTTTTAATTGCAGATCATCATGAAGAAGAAGGGACTGTTGGATTTATTCTCAATCGTAAAACCGGATTAAAGTTAAATGAACTCACGGATGATTTTGGTGACTTTGAAGCAGAAGTTTTTTATGGAGGTCCTGTAGACAATAGCAGTATGTATTTTATTCATACAGCTGGAAACATATTGGATGATTCATTAGAAATATGTCCGGGTATCTATTGGAGTGGCGATTACGAAAAATTAAAAGTATTGATTGAATGTAAACTAATCACTGCCGATAGCATTCGATTTTATATAGGGTACAGTGGTTGGTCAGCAGGACAGCTAGAAGAAGAAATGAAAGATCCGGCTTGGATTGTTTCAGATATGGATCCGAATTATTTATACAAATCAAAGCCAGAGGAACTCTGGAAGGAAATATTGGATCAAATGGGCTATCATTTTAGTGCTATTGGCCGTTTGGAAGGTGATGAATTAATGAATTAAAAGAAACAAGTGGTTCGATTTCAAAATGTGAGTTTGTTTTTTGGTGAAAGAGTCTTATTTGATCAAATATCTTTTACCCTTTCAGCAGGTGAAAAATTGGCAGTTTGTGGACGCAACGGTACCGGAAAGTCCACATTGTTTAAATTAATGCTTAAAGAACTGTTGCCAGATGGCGGCAGCATTGAATACATTGGAAATGTAAGTATTGGCATTCTTAAACAAGAATTGCCTCCTGATAGAGGATTGTCTTTGTTTGATGAAGTAAAAAGTTCATTCGCAGATATTTCTAAACTAAAAGAAGATTACGATCAGCTTGAATTTAAAATAAGTCATGCTCATACAGATACCGATGATTTAATGGATATGATACATCGCATGGAAGAAATTCGTGTGCGTTTGGAGCATTTGGATATTGACAAATTGGATGGAAAAATTGAGAAAGTACTCTTAGGGCTTGGTTTTACCGCTGCAGATTTTGAACGTAAAATAAGCATGTTTAGTGGTGGATGGAGGATGCGAATTGAATTAGCTAAGTTGCTGCTTTCTAAGCCTGATTTATTATTATTGGATGAACCGAATAATCACCTTGACATAGTTTCTATAAGGTGGTTGGAGCGATATTTAAAAGAATATGAAGGTACGGTAATTATTATTTCACACGATTTGAGTTTTATGGATCGCCTTGCAAATCGAATAATTGAAATAGATCGGGGTAAAATTTATGATTATAAAGGTAATTACTCCAGTTACAAAACATATCGGGCTGAACGGAAGCAAATAGAATTAAATGAGTACAAGGCGCAGCAAAAAATAATCCAACAAAAGGAAATGCTCATTGAAAAGTTCAGATATAAAGCAAGCAAAGCATCTTTTGCGCAGTCGCTTATAACTGAATTAAACCGAATGGATAAAAAGGAAATTCCTGAGGAAGAACAAGGAAGTATTAAACTGCGATTTAAGAGTTCCCAAAAGAGTGGTAATAAGGTATTAGAAATCAAGGACCTCGCTAAGTCGTTTGGAGATAAAGAAGTTTTAAAGCAAGTAAATTATTTTTTAGAACGTGGGCACAAAATCAGTTTGATAGGTGCAAATGGAAACGGCAAGACTACTTTGGTGAAAATGATTGTTGGAGAGTTAGAAGCAAGTCATGGAGCGATCGAATTTGGTCATAATGTTAAAATCGGGTATTATGCACAAGAATCTGAAGATGCATTAAATCGAATGGACACAGCACTTGAAACTGTAGAAAATTATTCCATTCCAGAAATGCGGACCCAGGTGAGAAAAATTCTTGGTGGCTTAGGATTTGCAGGGGAGGAGGCAGAGAAAAAAATTGCTGTTTTATCAGGAGGTGAAAAAGCTCGAATTCGATTGGCGAAGCTTATTGTAAATGAACACAATCTGTTAATCCTTGATGAGCCAACACACCATTTGGATTTAGCTTCCAAGGAAAAATTAAAAGATGCCTTAAAAAATTACGATGGTACGGTATTAATCGTTTCGCACGACAGGGATTTTTTAAAGGAACTTGCGGATAAGACCATTCTTTTTGAAAACAAAGGGATTACCGTATTTGAAGGAGATATAGACTATTATTTAGAAAAGACCGAAGAAAATACAGTGTATGATTTGCCTGTAAAGCAGTCCGATTCTAAATTGAATCCTGTTGTTGAGCTAGATTATAACGAACGAAAAAAGGCACAACGCAAAATTCAAAATTTAGAACGAGACATCGAAAAATTTGAAGCTAATTTATTGAGCATGCAGAAAAAAATGGAAGCCCCTGATTTTTATCAATCTGCCGGAGCAGCAGCGGTAATGGAGCAATACGAGAAAGAAAAGCAAAAATTAAAAGAATGCATGGATGAATGGGAGCGTGTAGCTGCATTGCTGGGTTAAATAAAAAAGGCCTTAAAGCTGATGCCTTAAAGCCTTTGGTGTACTAGTCAGATACTTCTAAATCAAAACTATATTACTTAACAACAAAATAGAAACTCCTAATTAATCCAGAGGAGGACCACCGCTACATTTTTTTAATTTCAAAGTATTATTTAAGAAATTATTCGAAGCGCGAAGAAAGGATTTTGTTAAACCATCCCTGAAAGTCCCATGTTTACAATTATAACCAAACCTAAGATTTGTAAGATCGGCAGTCCTTCTCTACTGGATTCCATTTTTCAATATTCAAATCAAGCTTCCGTATTCATTAACGTTTTAACGAATTGGATGATACAAAGGTCTATTATATGTATAAGCTGCACATCAGGGTAAACCCTGATTTTTAAAAATCAGGGTTTACCCTGATTCGAGTCAGGGTTTACCCTGATTGAGCTTGTGATCTGGACTATATTGGAATTTGGACTAAAAACAGAGTCCCCTGATTATCAGAGGATTCTATAGTGAACTCTCCTTTCAGGTAATTGATGCGGCTTCTTATGTTTTCCAATCCCATGCCGCGTTTTACTGTTTCTGCATCAAAACCTTTGCCGTCGTCTTCTACAGAAATTGTCATTTCATAAGCTGATTTGGAAAGCTGGACAAAGATCTCCTTACAATTCGCATGCTTTATTGAATTATTGACTAATTCCTGGATAACTCTGTAAATATTCAAAGCTGTATTTGAGTCAATAGTTCCAGGCTTTTCAAATCCGAAATATTGGAAAATAATGTTGGGTCCGTGCTCATGGATGTGACGATTTAATAAGTCACGGATAGCTTCTATCAAACCCAATTTTTCGAGAGAACCAGGTTTTAAGTCGTTGCTAATGTTTCGAACCTCATCGCAAGCTGTATCGATAAGATCGTAGAGTTTTGTATAAGATTCTTGGCCGGTAATTTTTTGTTCATGCACCAATTTATCAAACCGAAGCTTTATGGTAGAAAGCAATCCACCTAAACTATCATGCAAATCCTGCGCAATGCGTTCACGTTCCGATTCTTGTCCATCTATCATGGACTGCATGGATTGCAGTTGCATGCTGTTTTCCAACTCTTTAATTTTCTGATTGTTAATTTGAGCACTTTGATCGTGTATGATATTGCTAGTTTCCAATTTTTGTTGGTAAAATAAAATCACAAAAAAACCAGCTAATAAAATAGCAGCAATGCTAAATAACAAGCTGTATAATGTAAAATTTGAACGTCGGCTCTTTAATTCAAACAAGCGTTTGCTTTTTTCAAGATCGATTTTCTCGGTTTGAAATTCTTTTTGCTCATATTTTCCAATTAGCCTTGACAGAGTCTCTGAATTTTTAATGTCGTTGAGCGAATCATTGTATTTAACAAAACTTAGTAAATATTCTGAAGATTGTTTAAAATCACCTGCATTGTGATTGCATTCGTATAATCGGAATGAAAATTCTTTACAATAATCGTAGTATTTAATGGGTTTGACCAATGCCAGGGCTTTTTTAAAAATAATCTCTGATTTTTTGTAATTGGCATTGTTAAAAAAATATTCCCCCAAAACTTCAAGAGATTTAATTTGTAAATCAATATTTCCAATAGATTTTGCATATTTAAAAACATGGTTCAAGGAAGTTGGAGATGCCAATCGATTTAAAAATAAATATGCATCTATTAAACTGTGTTCGTTCTTGCAAAATTCATTGTAGTTATCAGCTTTTTTATTTTCACATTGACCTAAGAAGTAAAATGCCATGTCTGTATTACCTATTTTTTTATAGGCATAAGCCAAAGCATGTTGGCTTCTTACTAAGTCAAGATCGCGGCCCTCTTGCTTAAAATATACATGGCAATATTCCAAGCTATTGATTGCTTTTTGATAGAAGCCCAGAATTTGATAAATCCTTGCCAATACAAATCGGTAATAATAAACTTTTTCTTGATTGTTTTCCTGCTTAAAATATTCAATAGCATTTAAAATGCTGCTAACTGCTTCCTGATATCTGTGTTGAGCAATATCTAGTTCAATTTCTTTCTCAAGGTCTTCGGGTTCAAGAAGTGAAATCTGAAAAGAATCCTTTTGCAAGACTGTGCTGTCTTGGGCGGACATGGATATTGAGCTCCATGCCATAAATACAAATATCAGGAGAGTGCTTTTCAAAATGAAGATTTATTTTTCAACAAGTTTTAGCTCTATGGCTGCACGTACCAAGCCGGCTGTATTTCTGACATTTAACTTTGAAACGAGGCTGCTTCGGTGTGATTCAACGGTTTTTAAGCTTATAAATAATTTTTCAGCAATTTCAGGTGTGGTGTACTCTTTTACAATAAGTGCTAAAACTTCAAGCTCTCTTTTTGATATTTCAGGTATCAAAAAGGTGCTGGTTTTCTTTTGGGTTGGTTTTTTTAATAAAGCGCCCATGATAGTTTCTGTAACATCTTTGCTGAAATAAGTTTGTCCTGAAGCTACAGTTTCTATAGCTTGTACAAGTTCAGCCCGGCCAGTATTTTTAAGAATGTATCCTTGCGCGCCGTTGTTAAGCATTTCAGAAACTATGCTTTCTTCATTATACATAGAAACAGCAATTATTTTGACGTCCGGAAAATCAGTATTTATTTTTTTAGCAACTTCAATGCCACTTATATCCGGTAAATTGATGTCTAATAAGAGTACATCAATTTGTTGTTTTGACAACATGGGAAAAACGGATTTTCCATCAAAACATCGATCAACGACCTTGATGGTTTCTTCGTCTCTTAATATGGATTCTATTCCATCCACAAACATGGCATGGTCATCTGCAATGGCAACTCTGTGCATTGTTGTTTTTTTATTAAAAATAAAGGGAATGATTGAAAAAGGAAAACAAAGCTAAATAAGTTTTCTTACAATTTCAATGTTGCTTGCCATTTTCTTAGCTGGTTTAATACAACCCTAAGGTCTTTTGGCAAGGGGGATTCGATTTTATAAGATTGGCCGTATAAGTTGAATTCCAGTGAACTAGCATGCAGAGCAGTACGACTCAATAAGGGCCTTTCGTGCTCAAAATCAGCATTTTTTGCATTGTATTTTATGTCTTTAATAAATAATTCCTTCCTTAAGCCATAAAGAGGATCGCATATAATTGGACAAGACAGGGCGGCTAGATGAACTCTGATTTGGTGCGTTCTACCCGTTTTAGGGGCCAGTTCAACCAAGCAGAACCTCTTAAAGGATTCCACTATTTTATAATAAGTGATGGATGGTTTTCCTTTTTTGTGAATGGTCATTTTGCCAGTTTCATAAGCAGAATGTGCAATGGGCATGTCGATTATACCGGATTCGGGTACTGGACAATTTTCTGTCAAGGCTACATACCGTTTCTCAATTGTATGATTTTCAAAAAGTAATGATAATAATCGATGGGTTTCTGAGTTTTTAGCAAATAGAACCAAGCCACTGGTCTCTTTATCGATTCGATGAACAACAAAAAGTTCATCATATTTTGCCTGTAATAATTTAATTAGATTGGGTTTTTCAAGATCATATCTGTCAGGAATACTAAGCATGCCTGCGGCTTTGTCTACAACCAAGAAATGCTCATTCTCATAAATTGTATTAATTTCAGATGTACTCATCAATCCTTAAAATAATTTTTAGGGATTTGCGAAAAAACTTTATTTCCTGAAAAATAAAATTGAATAAAAATGCTTGCTTTTAAAATTCCTTTCTGATTGAATTTACTGTAGGCTAAATCGTTTATTTGTTTATCTGAATATTTTTTCTTTTGAATTAAATACAATGTATTAATAATGGCTACAATGTATGCTTGTATTATTTTATAAAATATATTTAATTTACCTTTAAATAGATAGCTAATTGCAATTAATAAATCCAGGATGAATCGAATTGGCAATATGTAAAGCAATTGAAGGTAACCGGTGTTTTTAAACAATGTAAATAAATTATTTCTAAAATTGAGATATGTTTTTCTTGGATTGTCGTAATCTAAAGTTCCACCACCTAGATGAAATATCACTGAATCTGGCACATAAATTATTTTACCTCCCAAGCGTTTAATACGCCAGCAAAGATCAATTTCTTCTTGATGTGCAAAATAGTCGCCATCAAATCCTCCCAAGGATTTAAAAGCCACTGCTTTAATTAGCATAGCTGCTCCGCTGGCCCAAAAAATTTCAGTTATATCCTGATATTGACCTTTGTCTGTTTCTAAATAATCAATCATTCGACCTTTGCAAAATGGATATCCAAGCAGGTCAATATAACCCCCTGCAGCACCTGCATATTCAAATTTATCAGGTTCATTCAAAGATAAAATTTTTGGTTGGGCTATCAGAACAGTAGGGTCCTTTTGGATTTCAGATATCAAAGGACTTATCCAATCATTTTTAATTAAAACATCCGAATTTAGTAGAATAAAATAATCAGCATCTATTTGAGCCAAGCCTTTATTATAGCCTGAAGCAAAACCATAGTTTTTCCTGAGTCTGATAATTTTTATTTCCGGAAAATGATGCTCTAGAAATACACAACTTGAATCAGTCGAATTATTATCAATAACATAAATGGGAAGATTGTGTTGGTTGTGTTTAGTAACTGATGGCAAATATTCTTTTAAGAATTTGTAACCGTTAAAATTTAATATGACAATTGCATAAATTGGTTTTCTGAATGGAAGGGTATGCAATTCGTTTCTGATTAAGGCTTTTTTACAGGCTTTTTCGTCAGAATGAATTTGGTTTTTTAAACTTTCAAGGCTATCAAATTTAACATCATTTCTAACAAAATCAATAATTTTAACAAGTACAGTCGTGCCATATATTTCCTTGTTAAAATCAAATAGGTGAACTTCAACAGATTGAGTCGATGATTCTTTTAAAGTTTCGCTCTTGCCAATATATAGCATGCCATTGAAGAGTAATCCATCGACTAGTATTTTAACGGCATAAATCCCATCTGGAGGTATTAATTTAGATTGGTCTGTAAACTCTAAGTTTGCAGTAGGATAACCAATTTTTCGCCCTAATTTGTCTCCAGGGATTACTTTGCCTTCGAGTTGATATGGATAACCCAAATATAAATTTGCTTGATGAATTTTTTTTTCTTGAATTAAACTTCTGATTTTTGTTGAGCTTAATTTTGATTCCTCAACATATTGTGCCTTGATTTCGTCAAATTCAAAATAGTTTTTTGAGGCGTAATAGCGCAATAATTCACAATCACCTTTGCCATCTTTGCCAAATCGATGATCATATCCTGCTATAATTTTTTTTGGCCTAAAATATTTTACAAGAAAGTTTTCGATATAATCTTCTGGTACCATCTGTGCAAAAGAGTATTCAAAAGCGATTAAAATCAAATAATCCAGAGTGGTACTGTTTAAAATTTGGATTTTCTCGTCAAGTGTGTTTAGCAAGGCAACCGGTTGATCTCCAGGATCTAAAACAGTGCGTGGATGTGGATAAAAGGAAATTAATATGCTTTCACCTCCTATTGATGCAGCTGATTGACAGAGTTGTGAAATTATTTTTTTATGCGCCAGATGAAGCCCATCAAAGGTCCCAACTGTTAATACAGGATTCTTAAAATCTGGTAAAGGGTCTTGCCCATAATAGATAATGCGCATAAAAAACAGATTTGCAAATTTATTAATTTTAATAGACCATTCCGGAATAAATCGAATTATTTTTGTCCAAAATATGAATCAGTTAATTCAAGAAATTATTGAAAAATTGCAATTTGTTATCGAACCAGACTCTGGTAGAAACATAGTACAACTACGAATGATCAGAGACATTCGATTAGAAAATGAGCAGTTTCATTTTAAAATTTACCTTCCATCCGCTACGTATAAGCATAAGGACAAGCTTTATGCTGAAATTCATGAAATTTTAACAAATTCATTTCCTGGTTTGCAACTTCACGCTCATTTTGTAAATCAATTGCCAATGACGGATGCCCCAAATACCAATTTTCCCAATATTTCGAATTTTATAGCTGTTGGATCTGGGAAAGGAGGTGTAGGCAAATCAAGCATTTCAGCATTTTTGGCCATTTCTCTTAGAGCTGCAGGTTATAAGGTGGGTTTATTGGATGCAGATTTGTACGGTCCTTCCATTCCAACAATGTTTGGGATTCGAGATCTTAAGCCAAAAGTTGTGGAATCTGAGGGTAAACATAAAATGTTGCCCATAGATGTACAAGGATTGTCCATTATTTCTCTTGGGAATATCATTGATCCTGAGCAAGCAGTAGTTTTGAGGGGGCCAAGATTGGCTGCTATTATTAAGCAATTTTTCTTTGATACCCTATGGCCCGAGCTGGACTATTTAATTATTGATTTGCCTCCGGGTACCGGAGACGTTCAACTAACTTTAGTTCAAACCATCCCACTAACTGGGGTCGTTATGGTTACAACTCCACAAGAAATAGCATACATAGATGCAGTAAAGGCTGCCAATATGTTTACAATGGATCAAATAAAAGTTCCAATTTTAGGAGTCATTGAAAATATGTCCTGGTTTGAGCCGGACGACAATCCAGGGAAAAAGTATTTCATATTTGGGCAAGGTGCAGGTCAAAGGCTGGCAACCAAAACCGAATCGAGCCTGTTAGGTCAAATTCCAATTCGGGAAGGTATGCGCCAATCATTTGATAGCGGTAATGCTTTTCAATTGGATTCTTTTTATTCAGAGTTATTTAATCCAATTATTAAAAAATTAAAAGATAAAATTGATTTTAGAAATTTAATTTATGCTCCAAGTCAAGTGGTACAAGCTAATTAATGCAACATGTTTAAATCTTCCGATTTTCTATTTGATCAAATAAAGTGTAAAAGTAGTCTCTTATGTGTTGGCTTGGATCCTGAACTGTCTAAACTGCCTGCTCAGTATAAAAAGCAGGATCAAGCTTATCTTAATTTTTGTAAGGATATTGTTGAGCTCACTCACAGATCGGCAATTGCCTATAAAATTAATGTAGCTTTTTTTGAATCTCAGGGTGTATCCGGTTGGTTACAATTTGAAGAGCTTGTAAAATTAATTCCATCTGAATGCCTAATTATTGCAGATGCCAAGCGGGCTGATATCGGAAATACTTCAAAACAATATGCAGAATACTATTTTAATAAACTTAATGTAGATGGATTGACTTTGCATCCATATATGGGAGTGGATTCCTTGCAACCCTTTTTAGATTTTAAAAATAAGTATAGTATTGTCCTAGCTTTGACATCTAATCCTGGAAGTGAAGATTTTGAGTTTACAAAAGATTTAAATGGAAGTTTATTGTATGAACGTGTTATAGAAAAATTTACTCAATTAGCATATTCTGAAAATATTATGTTTGTTTGTGGGGCAACCCATCCACAAGAATTTATTAAAATACGCAAAATTTGTCCGGAACATTTTCTATTAGTTCCTGGAGTAGGGGAGCAGGGAGGTGTATTAAAAGACACTATAGAATCTGGTAAAAATAGTAAAGGAGGATTGCTCATAACGATATCACGGAAAATATGTTATCCTTCGGTTGAATTGGATTTTAAGACGGAGGTACAGAAGTCTGCGATGCGTTTTCAAACGGACTCTTACAATTATTTTTTGGGAGTCTGATCTTCTTTGAATAGTATTTTTTTTATGCTCTTGTCTTTGGATAAATAATAATCAATAATCCTATTTGATTCAATATTGCCAGCATATGGAGTGAGAATATCTTTGAGTAAATCGATATTGGTATATGCTTCTCTCTTATCTAAATAACCTGTGTATCTGCAAAAGCCGTCTTCGACTAAAACAATGCCGAGCTCTTCATTTCCTGGTCCATCTGTTATTAATGTAAAATCTTGTTTAAATATGCGGTTAATTGAATCGTAAGCGTTGTTAAACCGATCTGTATAATCTATTAAATCTTCTTTTCCTACACATGCGCCATGGCATTGACCTATTTGGTAATTGTTACAAGCTTTGATTTCTGAATTTTGCGAATTTATTTTTGTACAAAGTTGGAATGAGCTTATAATAAAATCAAGATGTTGTTTAGCGGCCAATTTACTTGGATAGTGATGTATTACTTCATCATTTTGGTCAAGCCATTCAGATTCTTTAATTGTAAAGACAGGAAATTTATTAGCAAGCCTTCTGGAGGTCATTAAAAATGCATGAGACTTTTTCCTGAGAGCTCTATTTATTTCTGGTTGAAATTTTTTAATTTCTTCAATCTCAAGCAAGGAGGCCATTAATTCACTGCCAGTTAATGTGTAATCGATGCTATGGACTCCATGGAGCATTTTAAGTGTCTTTGTACTGGAATCATTAAAATGTTGGTATATGCGTTCTTTAATATTTTTGCTTTTTCCGATATATATAGCCTCATTTTGAATGTTTTTCATTCTATATACTCCAGGCCATTCAGGAAGATTTTCAATGTCTGCCTTATTTAGTGTGGGCGGTATTTTGGTATCACTTAACAGTCCTGCAATCGGATTGATTGATGCATCCAGATTCTTGTTAATGGTTAAAATACGGCCAAAAACATCCAGGGTAGCCAATGCATCATCCATTGCACGGTGTCTGTTTTTGACCTCTATTTTAAAATGTGAAATTAGAGATTCTAGGCTATAGGAGCGCAAGCCCTTAAAATATCTTCTACTTAATTGAACGGTGCAAAGTTTTTTTCTGGAAAAGCTATAACCTAGTTGATGGAATTCTTCTTTAATAAAATTGTAGTCAAAAAACACATTGTGTGCGACAAATATGCACGCTTCAGTTTTGCTTAGTATTTCCTTGGCGATTTCATAAAATTTGGGTGCATTTTCTACCATATCGTTTGTGATTCCCGTTATTCGTGTTATTTCGTACGGGATGGATCGTTCAGGATTGATTAAGCTTTCATAACGATCAATTATTCTATTGTCCTGATATACGATTATAGCAATTTCAGTAATTTTGTCACGTTTAGCTATGCCACCAGTTGTTTCTATATCTATTATTGCAAAACGAGGACTTGTCAATCGGGTACTTTTATTTATGCTGTTTTGTTTGATATATCAATCAAAATTAATGGCTTTTAGAGAATCGTTTAGTTCAGAGCCAAAAATTATTTTACCGGCAGCCTATAAGTTCAATTCTTATTTGCCTCTACTTGAAGGAAAACGGGTAGCTTTAATAGTAAATCATAGCTCTTTAGTAGGCAGCGTTCATTTAGTCGATACCTTGCTTAAAAAGTCAATTAAAATTGTTAAAATATTTGCACCCGAACATGGTTTTAGAGGAGATGTAGAAGCTGGCGCTGCTATTGATAATCAAGTTGATTTAAAAACAAGAATTCCTATCATTTCGATATATGGAAAAAAGTCAAAACCCAGTTCTGAAGATTTAAAAAATGTTGATTGTATTTTGTTTGATATTCAGGATGTAGGGGTTCGATTTTTTACTTATATAAGTACGTTGCATTATGTAATGGAGGCTTGTGCAGAGAATGGTTTGCCTCTGATTGTGCTGGACAGACCGAATCCAAATGGGTTTTATGTTGACGGGCCTGTTTTAGATAGCTGTTGTAAAAGTTTTGTTGGCATCGATCCAATTCCAATAGTATACGGTATGACTATAGGGGAACTAGCTAAAATGATAAAGGGTGAAGCCTGGATTCATGATGCTAATAATCTTCGTTTAACAATTATTCCCTGTGTAAATTATTCGCACAAACAGTTGTACGAATTGCCTGTTCATCCTTCTCCAAATTTAAAAAATCAGACGGCCGTAATCTTGTATCCTTCACTTTGTTTTTTTGAAGGAACACCCATTAGTATTGGCAGAGGAACTGATTGGCCATTTCAAATTTTTGGCCATCCACAATTTCATAATAAATATCCATTTAGTTTTACACCCAGATCACGAATAGAATCTATAAATCCTCCCTGGATCGATCAACAATGTTTTGGTCCTGATTTGAGAAAGGTTAATTTAAAGAAAATATACCAGTCAAAAAAAATCAATTTAACTTATTTGTTTGAGGCGTTTCAAGTTTATCCAATTAAAGATAGTTTTTTCTTAAAGAATTTATTTTTTGATAAACTAGCTGGAACTAGGACGCTCCGTCAACAGATACTAAAGGGATATTCTGAATCTGAAATAAGAAAATCCTGGGAGCCGGGCATTAAAAAATTTATGACCAAAAGAAAGAAATATCTTTTATACGATGATTTTTAAAAATATTCGAACTTATACGCTTTCAAATAGTCCTAAGAATAATTATTAATTTAATTTTTGAATCATACCAGCGGCATTAAAAGTATATGTTCCACATTCTTTTTTAGGGGCTTTTTGGTCAACTTGAAATTTATATTGTTGCATTTTACGCTGTGCTTCTAGAATAAACTTCATATCCTTAGTTTTAGAAAGTTTAGCGTTGTATTTGATATAGGTAACCAAACCTTCTCTATTAATGCACATATTAAACACAACAATTTGCGCATTGACTCGAGCCAAGTCTTTTAAGTCTGGGCGCCAAATTGGTTTCCGCTTTAGGGGACCTGTTTCGTCAAAATCTACGCCAACTCCATCACCGGATCCCGTACCAGTTCCTGATCCCGTTCCACCACCACCACCAGCGCCTGAGCCTGAATTTGCAGGTCCAGGACCAGTTCCTGTTCCTGAGCCGGTGCCTGATCCGCCACTTCCAGGATTGTCATCATCCCCTGTAGAAGCATTGCCGGAAGTGCCGTGAGCACCTCCTGTTGAAGGTGCTGGTTTTGTTTCAACCGGTGGTTTAATTACCTCAGGACTTGGACGAGTCGTTGGGGTGTGCGTTTCAACTTTTGGAGGATCAACTTTTACAACTTGGGGTTCTGGATCTACAATTATTGGTTTAGGGGCAGGTGTGGCAGGTACAGGAATTGTTTTTTGAGGTTCAGATCGATCCACTTGTTTTTCCATTTCCTCTAAAGCCGGTTTAGCTTCACTTCCTTTTGAACCTCCCTGCTGAGCTTCTTCAGATTCAGGTCCAGGGCTAGAGCCGCCCCCGGTTGCAACTGGAGGTTCCTCTATCACAATTTGACTGGGTAAAAGAATTTCTACTCCAATTTCTTGTTCAGGTTCTTTGGAAAAATCCAGAATTCTAAGAAAGAAGATTAATAACAACAAAGCATGAATTATTGCTGAAATCAATATTCCGGTTCTACGGTGTCCGGATTCAATTTTATGGGCGTCGTAATAATAAATTTGGCTCATGGTGACAAATTAGTATGTAAAGGACGTAAAATTCAACTAATTTAGTACTAATGTTTGGTTAAAATATTACAATTTTATCTATTTGTTAGTGATATGTAAAAAATTACGAGACCACATACAACCATTAACAATTTAATGCTGGTCGACCACAAGAGGCCTAAATTATCAATTGGAAGCATGAATTGAAGGCTGACACCTACCATGCTGAGAATCAGTGACAACATACCAAAGATAAACATTAAAAACCCCAAAATGAGTAGAGCGCTTCTTTTTCTATTTTCCATAGTATTTTTGAGCTGCTGATAACAGCAGATGCTTTGAATTGCAAAGATATAGGCAAATGAGTCGCACTGTAAAATTAATTGAATGCCCAAGAGATGCCATGCAAGGTTTACATGACTTTGTGCCAACAAATGTTAAAATTCAGTACTTACAACAACTCATAGATACCGGATTCGATGCATTGGATTTTGGAAGTTTTGTATCTGTAAAGGCAATACCTCAAATGCAGGATACCCATCAGATTGTAGAGCGATTGGATCTAACAAATTCAAATACAAAACTATTAGCCATTGTAGCAAATAAACGAGGAGCAGAAGAAGCCACTCGTTATTCCCAAATAAGTTACATCGGTTATCCATTTTCTGTTTCTGAAACATTTCAAATTCGAAACACAAATTCAAGAATTCCGGATTCAGTTGAAAACATCAAACAAATTCAGGAGCTTTGTAAAAAAAGCGGTAAACAAATGCTGATTTATATATCGATGGCATTTGGAAATCCTTATGGCGATCCCTGGAACGCAGAAATTGTTATGTATTGGGTAGAGGTTTTGGGAAATTTAGGTATTCAAACATTTGCATTATCAGACACCATTGGTGTAGCTGAACCTGAATCGATTCGATACTTGTTTTCAAATTTAATCCCTTCGTATCCAAATATAGAATTTGGGGCTCATTTTCATACACTTCCAGCATTTTGGGAAGAAAAACTTTTGGCAGCATTTGAATCTGGATGTAGACGATTTGATGGTGCCATATATGGTTATGGCGGATGTCCAATGGCTAAAGATGATTTGACTGGAAATATGCCTACTGAGCATTTGATTTCATATTTTCACAATCGTGAACTTATTAATCATATAAATTTAGAGCAATTTTCTATGGCAATGATTCAGGCCAAACATATTTTTGATACCTATCATTAAATAAATCAAAATGCATTTTTTGCCTATTTTATTTATGAGTCCCGAGTACGATGCAGCAGTTGCAATCCGCACTGCAGTTTTAAGAATTCCTTTAAACCTTGAATTTACAGAGGAACAGTTAGAGTCAGAATCAGAAGAATTTCACTTTGGTGTATTTTCAAATGAGGATGAATTACTGGCTTGCTTGACTTTTAAACTTGATTCAAAGCAATGTTTACAAATGCGTCAAGTTGCAGTAAAAACTACATTTCAAAATACCGGTATTGGGATGTTTATGGTTAGACAAGCAGAAGTATGGGCTAAGGAACAGGGATTTCAGAAAATTATTTTGCATGCAAGAGATTCAGCAGTCCCATTTTATTTAAAACTGGCTTATGAAATTGTTGGAGAGCCATTTATAGAAGTTAATATACCTCACTGTCATATGAGAAAAAACCTTTGTTAGTTTTATAATTTATTTTTTAAGCCATGCAAACTTTTGATCAGTTGTTAAACAAGTATGGAGAAAGTCACCAGAATAGTGTAAACAAGCTTATCCATTGGATATGTATACCAGCAATTCTTTTTAGTTTAGTAGGATTGTTGATGCACATTCCTGTTCCCGAAGAAGTCTCTTTTAATGCATACAAAAATTGGGCAGGATTGGTTTTGGCTTTAAGTCTTATTTACTATGCGAGGCTTTCATTTGGAATGTTTGTTGGTTTTAGTTTAATCAGCTTACTATTGCTCAATACAAATTTGATTTTAATAAACTTTTGCGGAGCGCGTGATTGCAATTCTATTTGGATCTTATTATTAATCTTTACATTCGCTTGGATTGGGCAATTTGTAGGTCATAAAATAGAAGGTAAAAAACCATCTTTCTTTGAGGATTTGCAATTTTTGTTAATTGGTCCAGCTTGGTTGCTCCATTTTATTTATAAAAAATTGAGCATTCCTTATTAGCAAGTAAAACTAATTGCTAATGTGATTTCAAAAAGAAACTTTATAGTTTCTGCGATTTAAAGATGGATGACTTCTCCATATGCAGCTGCAGCCGCTTCCATTATTGCTTCTGACATAGTAGGGTGGGGATGAATGGCTTTCACGATTTCATGCCCGGTTGTTTCCAGTTTTCTGGCAACCACCACTTCTGCTATCATTTCTGTTACATTCATACCAATCATGTGAGCTCCTAAAAACTCTCCATATTTTTTATCAAAAATCACTTTAACAAACCCTTCTTTAGATCCTGAAGCACTTGCTTTTCCTGATGCTGAAAATGGAAATTTGCCGACTAGAATTTCATAACCAGCATCTTTGGCAGCTTGTTCTGTATAGCCGACAGAAGCAATTTCGGGATTGCAATAGGTGCAACCTGGAATGTTATTGTAGTCTATTGGCTGAGTATGGTGGCCCGCAATGGATTCCACGCAAATAATTCCTTCAGCACTTGCAACATGGGCCAATGCCTGGCCTGGAGTTACATCACCAATCGCGTAAATTCCGGCAACGTTAGTTTTGTATTGAGCATCTACTTTAATTAAACCTTTTTCAATAATTACACCCAAATCTTCTAATCCCAAATTTTCTATGTTTGCGGTTACGCCAGCTGCTGAGAGTACAACATCGCATTCTATTTTTGTTTCCTTATTGTCTTTCCTGTCCTTGGTTAGCACGATTAAACCTTCTTTGGTTTTTTCAACTTTCTCGACACTTGTATTGGCTAAACTTTGGATGCCAGCTTTTTTAAAAATTTTAGTTAGTTCTTTAGAGATATCTGAATCTTCGCGTGGCACCAGACCTTGTTCCATAAATTCTACGACAGTAACCTGAGTTCCCATAGAATTATAAAAATAAGCAAACTCGACTCCAATAGCTCCGGCTCCTACAATTACCATCTTTTTTGGAAGGGATTCCAATGACATAGCCTTACGATAATCAATAATATTTTTACCATCAATAGGCAAATTTGGTAATTCTTTGGCTCTGCCACCTGTAGCAATTATAACGTGATCTGCTGTTAACAGGTCTTTTTTTCCAGCATTATCAGTAACCTCTACTTTTTTATCTTTTAATAATTTGGCTGTTCCCATTACTACTTGAATTTTATTCTTTTTCATTAGAAACTGGATGCCCTTGCTCATGCCGTCCGCAACATTTCTGCTTCGTTTTACAATGTTTCCAAACTCAGGTTTAGCTTCGCTGACTTGAATTCCGTAATCTGATGCATGTTTAATATATTCAAAAACTTGTGCACTTTTTAACAAAGCTTTAGTTGGTATACACCCCCAGTTAAGACAAATGCCTCCAAGTGACTCGCGTTCAACAATTGCTACTTGCTTGCCAAGTTGAGCTGCTCTGATAGCTGCTACATAACCACCTGGGCCGGAGCCAATTACTATAATATCAAATTTCATAATCCTGTATATTTTGGGCGAAATTATTGTAAATAATTGACAAGCAATTGCTTTTAGTGATTCTAAAGCTTAAATTTTGGATAAAAAGATTTAATCTGGCAATGAATTCACCTTCTTGTCTCATTATTCTAATTTTAAGCACCCTATCTTTGCATAAAACAATTTAATGGCGAATAAAATAGCTGTTTTTCCGGGGTCGTTTGATCCAATTACAAAAGGGCATCAGGATATCGTGTTAAGAGCCTTGCCATTATTTGATAAAATTGTTATTGCCATTGGTGAAAACTCTCAAAAGAAATCCTTGTTTTCTTTAGAGCAAAGGCTTAAATGGATTCAAATCCTTTTTGAAAATGAACCAAAAGTTTCTGTGACTAGTTACAATGGTCTCACTGCATTATTCTGTGATTCAATTCATGCCAATTATTTAGTAAGAGGAATCAGAAATGCTTCTGATTTTGACTATGAAAAAACGATTTCACAAATAAATCACACCTTGGTAAATCGAATTGAAACTGTTTTTTTTATTGCCAGACCTGAGTTGTCTCATGTAAGCAGTACAATTGTAAGGGAATTAATTTTAGGCAAAGCAGATGTAAAAGCATTTGTGCCTGAAATTGTAAATGTGTTAAATATAAAAATTCAATAAATGTCTAATTTAATCGTAACAATTCCAATTGCTAAAAACGAAGGGGTTTTAAATTATCGACCAGGATCAATAGAAAAATTGGAAGTCAAAAAAGCTCTTGACGAATTGCAATCCAAAGTTTTGGACATCGGAATGACAATAAATGGGAAAAAAGTTACCACCAATGTTCAAAAAGATATATTTCCCCCTCATAAGCGCAATCACAAAATTGCACACTATTTTAAAGGAGATGCAAGCCATGTAAAACAAGCAATTGATGCGGCATTGGAGGCTAAAGAAAATTGGGAATCTATGCCATGGGGAGAAAGGGCAGCTATTTTTTTAAAAGCTGCTGATTTGATTGCGGGTCCATATAGGGCTAAAATGAATGCAATGACGATGTTAGGGCAATCAAAAAACATTTATCAGGCAGAAATCGATGCTGTTTGTGAGTTTTGCGATTTTTTAAGATTTAATGTCCGATTTATGACTGAAATTTATTCTCAGCAACCTGAATCAGCACCAGGAATTTGGAATCAGTTGCAGTATCGGCCTTTGGAGGGATTTGTTTTTGCTTTAACTCCATTTAATTTCACTTCAATTGCTGGTAATTTGCCTTGCGCACCTGCCTTAATGGGTAATGTTGTTGTTTGGAAGCCTGCAGAAACTCAGATTTATTCAGCTTCCCTAATAATGGAAATATTGCAAGAAGCCGGTTTACCTGATGGAGTTATAAATTTAATTTTTGTTGAGGGTGCTGTAGCAGGAGATGTAATTTTTAATCATCCGGAATTTGCGGGGATTCATTTTACAGGATCTACTCAGGTTTTTAAATCCATTTGGAATAAAGTTGCACAAAATTTGAATATTTACCGCTCATTTCCACGTTTGGTAGGTGAAACAGGTGGAAAGGATTTTATTCTGGCTCACCCAACCGCTAATCCAAAGCAACTTGCAGTTGCTTTGATTAGAGGTGCATTCGAATACCAAGGTCAAAAATGCAGTGCGGCTTCAAGAGCTTATATTCCGGAAAGTTTATGGCAGGAAGTTTCCGGACATTGCTCAACAATGTTAGCCGAAATAAAAATGGGAGATCCTTATGATTTTACAAATTTCATTAATGCAGTTATCGATGAAAAGGCTTTTGATAAAATTTCCTCTTATATTTTAACAGCGAAGCAAAGCAATGAAGCTGAAATCATTTATGGCGGACAATTTGATAAATCTGAAGGTTATTTTATTCAACCAACTGTTATTAAAACTACCAATGCAGAATATAATACTATGTGTGAGGAGATTTTTGGTCCAGTTTTAACAATCTTTGTATATGAAGATTCGAAATTTGATGAAATTTTAAAAACAGTAGACAATACATCCCCTTATGCTTTGACCGGAGCTTTGTTTTGTCACGATAAAAATATTACTGTTCGGGCATCTCATTCATTAAGAAATGCTGCTGGAAATTTTTATATTAATGATAAGCCAACCGGTGCTGTTGTTGGTCAACAGCCATTTGGTGGAGCCAGGGGGTCAGGCACAAACGATAAAGCTGGTTCGCATTTAAATCTTTTACGCTGGGTTTCTCCAAGAACAATAAAAGAAAACTTCAATCCACCAGATAGTTTTGATTATCCATTTATGCAAGAAGTATAAAAAATGCATGATCCTACACTCCATATTTTATAATTAGGCCAAGCAGCAAACCGATCACGGAGCCATAAAAGTGTGCGAAATGATCAATGTGATCATTTGGATTTTTAGATGCCCACCAAGAATAAATTAAGTAAAGTGGTGCAAATAAAATTGCTGGAATGGGAACCATGCCAAATATATATAACAATTGAAAAGGGTAATAAAGTACATAAATAAACAAGATTCCTGAAATTGCACCGGATGCGCCTATACTAGAATAGTTGACATTGTTTGAATAATGAAAATATGTCGGAATGCATCCAATTACCAAAATAATCAGGTAGACACTTAAAAACAGGAGTCCGCCAAAATAAAAGCCAAATTGAGACTTATAAATGAATTCAATAGTACTTCCAAATTGATAGAGTACAAACAAATTTAATGCAAGATGCAACCAGTTGGCATGAAAAAATCCACAACTTAACCAGCGATAAAATTGACCTTGTCTTTTTTCTCTGTAAGGATAATGACTGTATTCTAAAATGAGATGAGATTTTGAAAAACCAATCATAGAAATAATGAGAATGGACAACATTAAACCATAAGTCATTAATGGTGGTAGGCTATTCATTGTGGTATGGAATTTTATTAATAATTGTAAAAGCCCTGAAAAGCTGTTCTAAAAATATCAGGCGAGTCATTTGATGCGTATAGGTCATTTTTGAAAGCGATAATTTATTGGGTACTAATTTTCTTATAGTGCTCGAAAATCCATAAGAGCTTCCAATAATGAAACAAACTTTTCTATTGTGGGTTATAGATTGTTTTTGCAACCAGGTTGCAAAATCTCCAGATGTATATTGTGTTCCAATTTCATCCAATAATACAGGTAATATGCCTGGCGTTTGCAAAGCTTTCAGCAGGGCAGGTTCTTCAAATTGACGGATCGAATCAATAGATTTTAAGCCTTTAGCTTCTTTAAACTCACGAAACGTGGTACTTGCATAATGCGCTAATTTCTTTTGGTAGACAGAGATGCCATCTTGCAAATAAATGTCCTTTGTTTTGCCAATCCACCAAACTTCTAATTCCATTTATAAAACATTTGAAAACAAAATAGATTGAAATGGACCTAATTGTAAATCGGTGTTTTTAAGAAAACTAACCGGAACTTTATTAAATATTTCATAGTAATTTGAATAGTCTTTGTCAATTTGAAATTGGACTACTTTGTTGGTTATATTGAACAACATAACAATACATGAATTGCCAGACTTTCTTTCAAGTGCTAAAACTTCTTTAGAGTTTGAAATTTTTATTGGCATATTTGCAGGATCCAGATTCCACAAAGCTGGGTTCTTGGATTTTTGCATAGCCATGCTTCTAAAGAAGTCATTATTAAATTTATACTGTCGGGAAAATGGGTGGCTTGAAAAAATACTTATCCGCTCAAATTGTGGACCTTCTTGTCCATTTAGAATCCATTGTATTCCAGGTAGAAAAAAAGTAAGAGTATGAAAATATTTGTAAGAATTGTAAAAGGCATTTACATCAGAGCCATATCGTTCATTTATTAGATTATCCTGCACGTAATTTAGAAATTGAAATTTACTACAGCTGTCAACAATCATATCTAATTCATCCATAGTAGAGCCTTCAGAATCAATATTCTGAAATTTGGAATACAATCCGGAATTGCTATGGTAATGAAACCCATTTGATAGTGTTGAGCCATGTTCAAACAATGCAAAACCAGTTTTGCGATTAATGCTGCGGAGAATTTTGTTTAAAAAATCAGAAGGATACCGTTCGGTATCATAAAGAACAACCCCATCAAATTGAAATTTGTTAAAAAAAACTTTATAGGATTTTATTAGCTTGTTTTGGAGCGATGAATTGTCTAAATTTAATTTTACATAGTCCTGGTTGTATTTCTTGTCTACTATTTTTACATCAGATTTATAGTATTCAGGATTATTCAGACGCCATGGATGACTTGGGCCAGTGACTGCAAAATTCATTTCCATTAAAATTTTTAGTCCTTTTGCATGAGCAGAATCTATAAGTTCTATTAAATCAGATTCTTGACCAAGGTTTGAATCAATTTGATCAAATGATTTAATTGCAAACGGACTGACTGGATTGAATGCATTTCCTGCCTCATCACGTTCAAAGAGCGGAAGTATCACTAGGGTATTAAAGAAAAAACTTTTTATGCGATCCAATTCTAAAGTTATTCCTTTTAAATTTTTTGAATCAGAATATTGTCTTGGCATTATTTCGTAAATAGTACTGTTCTTTGTCCATTCAGGAGCAATAGGTACAGATTTGTCGGATTCGCATCCAAGTAAAAGTATACATGCCAGCACGAAATAATATTTCATATTAATTTAATATTTGTTTGATTAATTTTCTATCTGGAAATAGTCTTTTAATAGAATTAGAAAATTCCAAATAATTATTTTTGCTAAAATTATTCTTAATTCTTCTTAAACTTAATTCTAATTTTTGATTGGCCTGATATCCAGCGTGTTCATTTAAATATTTATCAAAAAACAAGATGTAAATTTTTATGTATTCCTGGGCTAATTCTTCTGGTAAGTCCAAGTCATATATTTCTAATAAATGTAAATCATCAGTTTTTTGAAGCTCTTTAAAAAAAACTGTATACTGATGACTGTAAAAGCTTAGATCTAAAGTTGTTCTTTTTGACAATATAGTAGTGGCTGTATTTTTTAGCAGAAAATTAGTAGCCTCGATGTATGCTTCTGGGGTATGGTTGGATGTAAAATACAGTTTTAGAAAGCTTGAATCTTTGCTATCCATATAAAACAATAGCAAAAACTCATCTAATGGTTTTTGATCGCTGGAAATTAGTAATTTTAAATACAATTGACCTATATATTTTTTTAAATCAGGAGCTGCAATGGAGTAGATGCACTTATAATAATTTACCAAATAGCTTGTTGGCAGGCTAACTTTTCTTGAGTTTAACCAGTTAAGGCTTGTGTAGAAATTAGAGTTTAATTCGTGTTTTAATAATAGATCCGAAAGTTGCTCTGGATTTATTTGGTATAAATAGTCCAATATCGTAAATTTAAAATCATCCGGAATGGAATAATATATTTTTAATAGTAGCGGCTTAAATCCATCTTTTATAAATTGCTGAAAGAAGGACTTTTTAGAGAGCAATCGATCAAATAAATTGGAATTTTTATTTAAAATTAGATATTCTTTTGATGTGGCGCAGTCATAAGTCAGTTTTTGAATTTTATTTAGCGCACCAGGAGCAACAATTAACTGACTGAATTGCAAGAATGCAGTGTGTAACTTATCATTCATTTGGATAAGTTTGGTAAAATTTTTAAAAAGGGTATAGTCTGCAGTGCAGTGTATAAAATGTATTCCTGCAAGAAGAGATTCTGTAGCTTCTTCTATGTTAGAATGATTGTAATGATAAAACGAAATCTGATATAATTCTTCTAATATATCTAGTTTATTTTTTAATCGGGTTGCAGGATTTTTACTAGATACTTCTAAGAAATGATTTATTTCCAACAAAAGTTGTGTATATTTTGAAAAGGGTTTTTCTGTGATAGATCGACCAGTCAGGATGAAATGGACCCATTGTTTGTTTAGACCATTGTTTTGACATAGTGCGGATAAAACATAACTGAGATCCTCTTTGCTAAAGTTGTTAAATGTTTGAAATTTGTTTTTAAAATCAATGGAGGCTGGTGTAACGTTTACATGTATATTCTGAAAATGCCAAATTGAAGCAATCAAAGCGTGTTTGCAATATTTGCCAGGTGATTTGGCGCCACATCCGCAAACAAAAGATTTAATATTTTTTGAATTATAATGGACTTCCAATTCAACCAAATTAGATTCAAACTTGATTAAATAGTTCCAGCGAGATTTACCCGTTTGGTTGGCTTTTCTAATGCAACCCTGATCGATGCTGTTTTTAAAGTAGACTAAATCCTTTTCACGAATTTCAAAGTCTAAATATTCAAAATTTATTGGTTTGTGACTGGAATGCACGATGTATTAGTACTTAACCAGCAAAGGTAGTAGATTTGTGATAATAATAGTGAACCAGGGTATGAATGTTTATTTTGTCAGGCATGCTAAATCTTCATGGAACAATTCAAATCTTTCGGACATAGAGCGACCGTTGAATAACCGTGGGTTAGCCACTGCGCCGAAAATGGCTGAATTTCTATTGAAAAACCAAAAATTTGATTCTTTTTGTATATTTTCAAGTCCTGCTGAAAGAGCGTTTGTTACCGCATCCTATTTTGCGGATGTTTTGAAAATCCCCCATTCAGATATTGTTAAGCATGAAGCTCTTTATTTTGGAACAAGTTTGGATTATATTGAATGTGTAAATTTGGTCAAATCTGATGTGGATTCAATTTTAATTTTTGGGCACAATCCCATTTTGGAAGAACTGGCTGGCCAATTAGAAAACCCGTACTTCGGTTTAGTGCCAACTTGTTCAATAATTCATGCAGTTTTAAATCGCAAGAATAGTCAAACTGTATATAAGGATTTTGAAATCAAAAATGTATACATTCCAAAGATCATTTTGCAATCATAGAACATAATTATGCGGTACATACTATTTATTTGCTGTTTTCTGTTTGCTTGTTCTAAAAATATTAAAGAACCTGAGTTTAAATTTGACAAAAATGAATTTGCTGGATTGATGTCACAAGTTTATTTACTGGATGCGCATTTTAATGGACTTCCTGGCCCAATAAAGGACAGTTTGATGTCTATAAAATTTAAGGATTTACTCGATTCAAAGGGCCTTCTTATGAGTGATTTTATTAAGATTCAGCAATATTATAAATACAATTATAAAGAGCAAGAGGCTTTGGAAAAGCAAATTATTCAAATCGTTAAAGATTCAGCGGCCCAGAATTAATAATTTCTTAATATTGGAAGTAATCAATTACAAGTTGTAGCTGTTTATTATTAAACAATGGTATATGAAGTACAAAATTCTTTTAGTTGATGACGAACCTGATATTCTTGAATTTTTGTCTTATAATTTGATTAAGGAAGGATATGAGGTCTTTACTGCCTCTAATGGCTTATTGGCATTAGAATCGATAAAAAAACAAGTTCCTGATTTAATTTTACTTGATATTATGATGCCGGTAATGGATGGTATAAAAACTTGTCAGGAAATCCGAAATGTGCCCGAATGGTCGGCTGTATCAATTATATTTCTAACTGCCCGATCAGATGATGAGACTCAAATTGAAGCCTTAGAGCAGGGTGGTGATGATTTTATCCAAAAGCCTGTTAAAATTAAAATTTTGCTAAGCCGTATTAAAGCGATTATAAGGCGAAAGTTAAATCCTTTAGCTATTGATGCAGATCAAATTATTAGTTTTGAAAACATCTCCATCAATCCGTTAAAAATGGAAGTTGAATTTATGGGAAATAAATTAGAGTTTGCCAAAAAGGAATTTTTACTGTTATATTTGTTGGCTTCTTATCCGGGCAAAGTATTTAAACGAGAGGAGATATTGGATCGAATTTGGGGAAAAGAAGTCATAGTTGGAGATCGAACCATTGATGTGCATGTGCGTAAATTAAGAGAAAAACTGGAAGATTCCTTCATTAAAACCATTAAAGGTGTTGGGTATAAATTTGAATTATGAATTTTTAAAGAATATTTCTGTAAGGAAATTTTCAGCTATTGTAAGTTTAGTTATTTCATTGGTTTTTTTATTAATTTATTTAGTATTAACAGGATTAAATATTATTTCTGGTCCTGCTGTTAATGTGTTTTTATTTGTTTGGATAATATTTGGGACATCTTACTTCGTTTTAAAACTATTTATAAATACTTTTATATCGAGAAAGTTAAAATTGCTTTACAAATTAATAAGCGATTCAAAACTTGGTGAAGAAATAAAAAAAGATTCAAATTTTACTGATGCATCCATGTTCACTCAAATTGAACAAGATATTGAAGCTTGGATAGTAAGAAAGAATTATGAGTTAGACCAACAAAAACATCTTGAAAAATACAGGAAAGAATATATTGGTAATGTATCTCACGAATTAAAAACACCTGTTTTTAATATTCAAGGCTATTTGCAGACTTTATTGGATGGAGGATTAGAAGATTCAAGTATAAATAAAGTTTTTTTAAAGAAGGCTTTGAAAAACACGCAAAGGTTGCAATCAATCATCGATGACCTCAATATAGTTTATAAACTGGAATCAGGTCAAGAGTCTCTTGAGTTAAGTCATATTAATATCAGGGAGTTGATTGAAGAAGTTTTTGAAGAAAATGCTTCTTTGGCAACTTCAAGAAATATTAAATTAAAATTTAAAAAGGGAACTGACCAGGATTATATTGTTGAAGCAGACAAAGAGTATCTCCATATTGTTCTTACGAATTTAATTAATAATTCTATTAAATATGGAAAAGAAGGAGGTTTCACAAAATTAAGTTTATACGATATTGAACCTGAGATATTAATTGAGGTAAGTGATAATGGAATAGGAATTCCAGACGAACATTTAAAACACGTATTTGATCGTTTTTATAGGGTTGATAAAAGCAGATCTCGTGAGCAAGGAGGCAGTGGTTTGGGATTGTCGATTGTAAAGCATATTGTAGAATCGCATGGACAAAAACTCCATGTCCGAAGCAAAGAAGGATTCGGCACCACTTTTGGATTTACCTTGAAGAGGATAAAGTAATTTTTTAAGAATTTTTATTAGTATTTAGTGCAGTACTAAATTGAATAGCATTCAATTCGTGGATTATACTATCCCGATGAATAAAATATTCATCCAACTGATGTTTTGGCAATGGGTCTGGTGATGGAAAATGCAAATTTCTATGATTGACTTGAACACCATTTTTCCAAAATCTAAAACATACATGTGGCCCACTTGCTAAACCTGTTGACCCTACGTAACCAATAATCTGACCTTGGCTTACAGGAGTACCTTTCCGAATTCCTTTTGCAAACTTGGACATATGCAAATATTGCGTTTGGTAGGTATTGTCATGTCTGATTTTGACAAAATTGCCGTTTCCGGAAGTATAGGATGCAGCCTCAACAGTGCCGGCTCCTACTGATAAAATAGGTGTGCCATATGGAGCAGCATAATCTGTTCCTAAATGAGGTCGGGAATACTTTAAAACAGGATGAAAGCGACGCATGTTGAATCCTGAACTTATTCTGGAAAATCTAACAGGTGCTTGTAAAAACCGGCTCATCATTGGGCTGCCTTTTAAATCGTAAAACCCTTTTTTTGTACTTGGCTTGAAAGAAATGGAAAAATGCTCTCCGTAATCTGTTTCAAAATAAGCAGCTAAAAGATCGCCAGCTTGAGTTGGTTTGCCTTCTATGTAAAGTCGATTGTAAATCAATTTAAAGGTATTGCCTTTTTGAACATGATGAAAGTCAACAGAGGATGACAAGGCGTCTTCCATCTGATCAATAAGGTCTAAGGATAAATTTTGACCCTCCAAAGCGTTCCATAAAGATGTTTCAATTATCCCAGAAGCATGCTCGCGCTTTAATTCCGAATTCCGGTATTGCAGGTTGACACAATGATCGCCTTTTAATTCGCAGGTCAAATATTTTGAAGCATCTATTTCATAAATAAAATAGTCCGGTTCAAGACAAGGATTTGATGTTATAAAACCATAGGTGTTGCCAGATCTAAGATTTCTAAGATCAATCAGTTCAGAGATGTTTTTGATTAATTTTTCAGATTTTGAACCATCTATTGAATTGGATTTGAAAAGCTCAGAAAGGGATTTGCCGTTTGGCATTTTTCGAGTATCTATAACAAAATGGAGGGGGTCAAAACCAAAAATTAGATTTGAAGATTTTGTTTGGCATTCTTTTAGATCAAAATGACCGACTGTTTTGTTTAGACCATTGTCAAGATTCAAAATGAAATCCAAAATAAAGCTATTGGCAATTAGCAGCAATGCAAGCGTTATAATTTGAGCGAGGGCAAAGAAAGCCTTCTGGATTTTCATGTGTAAGCTTAAATAAATATTGAAATAGACTGCAAAAATAAACAATTTTATGAAACTTTATAATTTTATAATCTATTGATAAACAATTTCATATGAATTATTTTATACACATTACCTTTATTTCTTAATTCAATTTGAAACCATTTAAGCTGGCATGATTTCTAGAAATGATATTGAACAAATTTTCAGTTCAGGCTCACGGCCATTGATTATGGGCATTTTGAATTTGGATCCTGAAAGTTTCTATGCTGAAAGCATAGCACATTCTGAATTTCAGGCACTTAAAATGGTAGAGTTAAAATTGGAGGCAGGATTGGATATTTTAGATCTCGGAGCGTTTTCAAGCCGGCCAGGTGCCAAAATACCAAATGAAACTATTGAATCTCAATTGATTATGCCTATTTTAAAAGCAATAAGGAATGCTTTTCCAAATTTGCCCATTTCAATTGATACCATGAGGGCCTCAATTGCTAAGAATAGCCTGGATTTAGGGGCTGATATTATTAATGACATAAGTGGGGGTATTTACGACGGGGAATTACCGCTATTGGTAGCCCAAAGGAAGGCTGTTTATATTGCCATGCATATGAATGGGATGCCTGAAAATATGCAATCAACAAATAACACAAACTACAACAATGTCGTTGAAGATTTACTTCGGTATTTTCAACACAGGGTTTCTATGTTTAAATCTATTGGACTTCATAAATTAATTCTGGACCCCGGATTTGGATTTTCAAAAAAGCTTCAGGACAATTATAGGCTTTTAAGGCATCTTGAATTGTTTAATATTTTTGAAAAACCAATTTTGGTAGGAGTTTCACGAAAAAGTATGATTTGGAAAATAACCAATTCTTCTGCATCAGATTCTTTGGTAGGTAGTATTGTGGCTGGATTTTATGCAATCCTTAATGGGTGTTCAATATTGAGAGTTCACGATGTCAAAGAAACTGCGGATATGCTCCAAATTTATAATGCAATTAATCTTTCGGAATCTTTGAAAAATAAAAACAATAATATTGGTTTTTAATGAGTACTCCTGTTGCACATAGCAAAGCGTTACAAAAAATATCAGTTAAGGCACTGGAATACTTATTAAAGTTGCTTGGATCTATTTTGGTTTTTGTATTTTTATTTATTGTTTTTTTAAAAGCAGAATTTGTTCAGGATTGGTCTCGAAATTGGATTGTAGATTATCTCAAAGAACGGTATAATCAGGAAATCCAAATTAATTCTTTTTATTTAGATCCGTTTAATGGATTTAAAGGCTCTTTTTTAATTAAAGATCATCACCAGGATACTTTATTTTATACCCAGAACATTCAGCTTGGATTTATGAAAAGTATACGTTCTTTGTTATCAAGAAAGTTATTTCTGGATAATGTAGAATGTGATTCAGTTTTGGTAAAGCTAAAATATTATGAAGGGGAATCCAACTCAAATTTAAATGTTTTCATTTCAAAATTTAGCGACCCTAATAGCAAAGTCAAAACGCCTTTTCAGTTAAATTTTAATCATGTGGTATTTAAAAATTCAAAATTTAGCTATTTGGATTCAAAGCAATTTCTTCATTTGGCATTTAATAAACTTGATTTATTAGTTGATTCTCTTAATTATGATATTCAATACTTTAGTATACGAAAAATTTTGTTAGATAACCCGATTGTAAACTACAATAAATTTAGCGATTCTTTAAATACTAATTTAGTTAAGCCAATTGCAACGAAAGATAGTTGTAAAAATATGCCATGTGTATACATTAGATTCTTTAATATTAATAATGGGTATTTGAGTTATATCGACCCAATACATACTAGTGCTAATGGTTTGGAATTTACAAATGTAAATCTAACTTCCAAAAACATATTTCATGGAGAAGAGTTAGATCAGATTGAATTCTTGCACACTAACTTAAAAAGCTCTGATAATTTTGCAATTAAAAATGCAGCATTAAGAAATTTTAAATTGAGTCGTGATCAACTTATAACAGATGATTTTTTATTAGAGACATTGTTAAGTTCAATGAGATTTAAATTGAATAGCAATTTAAGTTATTCAGAAGCTGACCATAAGCTAGATTTAAAAAATTCATTTATACAACTTCAATTATTAAAAGGACAATTTGATTTATTTGATTTTGATAAATTATTCCCTAAATTTAATTTGCTTAAAAATTTAAATTTAAAGAATGGATCTTCTTTTAATTTGACTGGTAAATTGTTTGGTAGGCTAAATAATTTAAAAGGATCTAATATTTTATTCAAATATTCTGACCAATTTAATTTTGCTGGAAATCTTGGATCCCGCAACCTATTTAATAAAGATAAATTGATTTTAAATTTAAAAATTGATCAATTGTTGACTTCGGCTTCCTTTTTAAGAAAATTGTTTAACAGATACAATATTCCTGAATCATACGATCGGTTTGGAAAAATTAAAATGAATGGGCAATTCGATGGTTATTTAAATGATTTTGTTGCCTATGGGTCATTTAATACCGAACTTGGGACAATTCGCTCAGACATTAAAGTGAATTTATCGACAAACCAAAATCAAGATGCAATGTATAGCGGAGGGATAAATACATTTAATCTTGATTTAGGTAGGCTTTTGCAAAAGGAAAACTTTGGGATATTAAATTCTGAAATAAAAATCATTAATGGAAAAGGTTTGTCTTCAAATAATTTTTCTGCTAATATTGATGGTAGTATAAAGGAATTCGTTTATAAAGAATATCATTATTCGGGAATTTCTATAAATGGTTTTTTTAATAAATCCATTTTACAAGGTGAGTTGAAAATTCAAGATATAAACGCAGATGTTGTGCTTAAAGGAAGTTATAACCGGTTGGATGATAAAGGTCTTTTTAAAATAGATGGGGATATTAAAAAATTGAATCTACATGCTTTAAATCTTACAAAAGATACGGCATCGTATTCCGGTAATATGAGTATGAATCTAGGCATTTTGAATGGGAAGAATGCAACAGGTTCTTTAGAAATACTTAATTCAAGTATTTTAATAAATTCTGAAAAAGTATATTTGAATAAATTTCTATTTACTTCCAGCGATAAAGGAGACAAAAGCAAACTTTCTATTTTGTCAGATTTTGCTGATATTGAATTTACCGGACAATTTGAATTGAATAATGTGGTAAATGATTTAAAAGGACTTTTGGTTTCAAAGTATCCTATATTGGATAGTGTAATCCACTACAAGAAGAGCATTCATGCCTCTTCATTAATTGGAAAAGGCTCAGTGTATATAAAAGATTCTAAAAGTTTGGCTAAATTATTTAATTGGCCTCTTGAAATGAATTATTCAGATTTTGATATTTCGTTAAATAATAATAAAAACGAATTTGAAGTACGTTCAAATCGATTTGACCTAACATACAAAGCTTTCAAGTTTGACAAGTTTAGCTTGGTTGTTAATTCAAGCGATAATTTGAATGCTATTTTTACTGCTGACTATTTTTTGATTAATGGAGTTCGTCGCGCAGGTAATTTTAGATGTGTTGGAAATTTAGTAGACTCTATTGGTAAATTATCGTTATTGCTGTTTGATACTTTAAATGTTAAAATATTAAGCAATATCAATACAAATATTAATTACAATAAGGATTTGTTTTCTATTCATATATTGAATAAGGATCTTTTCTTTAATAATTCCAGATGGGTAATTAATGATAATAATTATATTCAAAAATCAAAGAATGGATTATTTGTTAAAAATTTTGAATTAAGTGATTCTTTGCATTTTTTTAGTTTACGTGATATTGAAGGCAAAGGTCTTGTTTTAAAATCAGATGGATTTGATATATCTTTTGTCAATCAATTTATTAGAAACAAGACCATTTCATTTTCGGGTTTATTTGCTGCAAACATTGAAATTCCAAATTATAAAAATCTAAAAGGATTAAATGGCAATTTTGAATTTTTTCAACTTCATTTTAATAAGGATAATTTCGGACCCTTTAATTTAAGTTTTGATGTTCCCGATATAATGAAGCCTTGGAATGTTAAAGTAGAGAATGTGTTTCAAGAGCACAGGATAAGTGGCACGGGATCTATAAATATCCCGATTATCAAGAAAAATTATCAGTATAACCCATTTGACTTTAGTATTGATTTGAGTATAAAAGCATTTCCATTTAAATTTCTTGAAAATTTTGTAAGTTCTATTTCTAAATCTACCGGAGGTGCCGATGGAAATTTAAAGTTTTATGGAGTAAAAGGCAATCTATTTCTAACGGGCCAATTAAATGCAGCTCAAGGCAGCACATTTATTAATTATTTAGGAGTTCCTGTTTTGTTTGAAAATCAGCCAATAGTTTTTAAAGAAAATGAAATAATTTTTAATAATATTGAAATATTAGATAAGTTTCGAAATCCTATTAAATTGGATGGCAAGCTGACTCATAATTATTTTAAAACATTTGCAGCATACGTTAAATTGCTTGCGCCCAAAGCCCTTATCTTGGATACTAAGAAAGGTGAAAATATTTATTACTATGGTTATGGAATAGGTAGTATTGATGTAAGTTTTAACGGTCCATTTAGTGCTATGGACATGGATGCAAAAATCACAAGTTTAAAAGGCACAAAGTTTAATATTCCAGTTACATATGATCAGACAGCAACGGATTCACGATTTGTTAGATTTTCATCTTCTGCACAGAATATTGATTCTGTAGTTAAACCTGTTATCCCTTCGATAATTGGACTTAATATGAATATGCAATTAACTATTACTGAAGATGCAGATATCTCCATAATATTTGATGAGTTGGCAGGTGATATATTGAGAGGAACCGGAAGGGGGAATTTATCAATAACAAGTCTTAGAACAGGTCTGTTTAAAGTAAATGGATTGTATGAGGTAGAACAAGGTCAGTATTTATTTACTTTGTATAATTTTGTAAATAAACCCTTTGCAATTGCAAGAGGCGGCACAATCAATTGGACAGGAGATCCTTTAAATGCTAATATTCAACTAGAAGCTGTTTACGAAGGCTTATCTACTTCACCTTATATTTTGATTCAAGAGTATTTAGGGACCGATCAACGTCTAATTGAAGAAGCGAAGAGAAGGACTGATGTGAAATTAAAAATGTTATTGACGGGATCTTTATTATTTCCGGATATAAAGTTTGATATAGACATGCCTGATTTAACTGGTCAGTTAAAGAATTTTTCTGATAATAAAATCAGGTATTTAAGAACGAATCAAGATCAACTTAATCAACAGGTTTTTGGACTTTTGGTGCTACGAACTTTTTTGAATTCATTTGACCCAACAGAAATTGGTTCAAATTTAAGTACAACCACTATTAATACAATGAGTGAAATGTTGTCAAATCAATTTTCGCTATTTGTAACCAGCTTATTAAGCAATGCATTTGATGATGTTAATTTTATTTCCGGGGTAGATTTTAATGTGGGTTATGATTTTGACAATACCATTCCCGGTGCGTCTAAATTTAATGAAGGCGAAGTTGTTTTTAGTTTAAAGCATAGATTGTGGAACGATCAATGGATAGTAACATTGGGGGGTAATTATAAATCATCTAGTTCATCAATTTACGGAAATTCTTATTTTAATCCGGAAAGTATTATCGAATGGAATACACCCGTTCCTGGTTTGAAATTACGAATTTATTATCGTGGAGATGAGTCGATAGAAGGTTTAAAACATAAAATTGGGACTGGAATAAGTTATAGAAAAGAATTTGATTCGTTTTTTGATTTTAAAAAAGCCTTAGATTCCAAGGCAAAAAGCACTAAAAAAAATAGCATTGAATAAACGTCACTTACCTGGTTCGCTATTTGTTAAATCTCAATTGCTGCTTGAATTTGATAAAATAATTCAACTGGTAATTAACTATGCAGTTTCAGATCAGGCTAAATTGACTTTAGAACAATTAATTTATGAACCCTTTGTTGAAAATATTCAATTTGAGCTCGATTTACTTGAAGAATTAACAGAGGTAATTGGCTTGAAAGCTTTGAATTTAATTAATTTTGAACCTATCGAGTCTGATTTAACAAAGTTAAAAATTCCTGGCATTGAGGTTTCAGTTGATTCAATACTTAGATTAAGAAAAGTATTAATAAACAACCAGGAAATACTCCGATTTGCATCTGATCCTATTTTCCAAAATTATAAGCATTTTTTAAATTTCGTTAGTCTTTTGCCTGATTTGAATAAGCCATTACATGCTATAAATAAAATAGTTGACTTTAATGGTCTGATTCGTGACGATGCATCGTTGGAATTGTTGTCAATTCGCGAATCTATACAAAAACTCAATCGTTCACTTTATTCTACATTTAAAAGGGAGCTGGATCTATATAAGGTTAAATCATATTTAGCAGAAGGTGATGAATCTATTCGAAATGGAAGATATGTTTTAAGAGTTCAAGCAGAACACAAGAGAAAAATTCCAGGGATGTTGGTGGGTGAATCTGATAGCGGAAAAACCGCATTTATTGAGCCTCAGGTTTGTTTTGAACTAAATAATAAATTAACAGAACTTAATCTGGATGAACAGCGGGAAATTAGTAAAATATTGGCCAATCTTGGTTTGGTTCTTAGGCCATTTATGGAGCTTTATAAAGTATCGTTTAATCAAATTTTAGCTACTGATATATTGCTTGCAAAAGCTCATTATGCTAAGAGTATCCAGGCAGTTAAACCCATTTTAAATGAAAATAAGTTGCTGCAATTAGTTACAGCTTTTCATCCGTTGTTGATTAATAAGTTTCAAAAATTGGATAAACTTCCAGTGCCAATGAACATTCGATTGGATGAAACCCAAAGAATTCTTTTGATTTCAGGTCCAAATGCTGGCGGCAAAACTCTTGTTTTGAAAACAGTTGGATTGCTCCAATTGATGTTGCAAAAGGGTTTTTTAATACCAGTTTCAAAGAAATCAAATATTTGTTTGTTTAAAAAAATTTGGGTTGATATCGGTGATTGGCAGTCATTGGATGAAGGATTAAGCACTTATTCTGCTAAATTGGCTTACATGAAAAAACTTGTAAATGAAGCAGATAAAACCTCTCTGGTATTGATGGATGAGCTGGGAAGTGGCACTGAGCCCAAAATTGGAGGTGCCATTGCTGAGGCGGTTTTAAGTGAACTATTAAACTTAAAAGCTACTGGAATAATTAGTACGCATTATTCAAATTTAAAATCGTTTGCTCATGTCAATAAAGGGATCCAAAATGGTTCTATGTTGTATGATGAAACTAAAATGACTCCATTGTATAAATTGCAAATTGGAAAACCTGGAAGTTCTTACGCTTTAGACATTGCTAAGAAAATGCACTTTCCTAAAAAGCTAATTAAATATGCAAAAGAAAAGGTAGGAAATGATATCGTTAAGATGGAGGATCTTCTATCTAAAATGGAAGAAGAAAAGAGAAATCTGGAAGCATCCGTTTTAAATTATAAGAATAAGATTGACTCATTAAATAAATTGATTAAGGCTTATGAGGCTATGCAAAAACAATATGAGTTAAAGCGTCTTAAGTTGAAAATGGACAGCAAGCATGTGGAGTTTCAACAAAATTTGGAAATCAAAAAAGAGAATAACAATATTTTAAATGAGATACGTTCAAAATTGGACTTTGCTGAAGCCCAGAAGCAATTGGAACTTTCAAAGAAAAAAGTTAAGGAAGTTGCAGGTGAATTGAATCAGGCAGAGAGCGAATACTTTAATTTGGTTAAATCAACGCTTCCAAACCGCCTGATCAAACCTGGTGATAAAGTTTTCTTGATCAAACATGGCATGTCAGGGATAGTTGATGAAATTAATGATAAAAGGGCAAAAATAGTTACTGAATTTTTTACAGTGGAGTTAAATGTAAATGAATTGGTTTTTGAAAATCAAAGTCTAATTGTAGAAAAAAAACCAAATGTAAACATTCAATTAGTTGACAAAGTGGCCACTTTATCTGGGACGATCGATTTAAGAGGGCAAAAGGTCGAACATGCAATTCTGGCATTGGAAGATTATCTGGATCAGGCTTTGCTTACGAGTTTAAAAACGGCAAAAATTCTTCATGGCAAAGGATCAGGAGTTTTAAAAACGGCCATTCACAAACAATTGAAGAAGTTTAAATTTGTGCAGTCATTCTATCATCCGGAAGAGGAAGAGGGTGGTGCAGGGATAACCATCGTTACATTTAACTAATGGGATACCTTGCCAAAGGCAGAAAACTATCTTCGCTAAATTCAAATTGTAAAAATTTATAATAACCTGCTGTTGCAATCATAGCTGCATTGTCAGTGCAATAACTTAGTTTTGGTATACTGCAATTCCAACCATGTTTGATGCATAAAATGGATAGTTCTTTTCGCAGCTGAGAATTTGCGGACACTCCTCCGGCAATGCCAATTGAAACGGCATTTTTATCTATTGCTGCTAATTCTAATTTTGTTATTAAGCTTTTTACAATGTTGTCTTGGATTGATGAACAAAGATCATTTAGGTTTTCTTTGATAAATTGAGGATTTGAGTTTAATTGATCTCGTAGAAAATATAAAACACTGGTTTTTAATCCACTGAAGCTAAAATTATAATCATTAACTTTTGCCATAGGAAATTTAAACTTAGCTTGCCCATTTTTAGCTAATTTGTCCATTTCCGGACCTGCAGGATATGGAAGGCCTAATAATTTGCCGGTTTTATCAATAGCTTCGCCAGCTGCATCGTCTAATGTTTGACCCAGCACTTCAATTTTAAAATTTTCTGAAATTAACAGGATTTGGGTATGGCCGCCTGAAACTGTTAAACAAATCAATGGTAGCAAAGGCTTTTCATCAATAAACAAAGATAAAACATGCGCTTGTAGGTGATTCACTTCAATTAAGGGTATTTTAAGGCAAATGCTTAGCGCTTTGGCAAAGCTAATGCCCACCAGAAGTGATCCAATTAAACCAGGTCCACGGGTAACTGCAATTGCGCTCAGACTGCTTTTTGTAATGCCAGCTTCTTTTAAAGCTTGATCGCACAACGGTACAATAGTCTCTACATGCAATCGTGAAGCGGCTTCAGGTACTACCCCTCCAAATTTTTTGTGAATCCATTGTGAACTTATTAGATTGGATTTGACTTCTCCGTCAATAACAACAGAAACGGAGGTGTCATCACAGGATGATTCTATACCCAGAATAGTTATTTTGGACATTGACAGTTAAAAATTGTAATAATTCCTGCAAAATTAATAACCTTGCATTAGAAATTTGTACTATAACATTTTTTGCAATATTCAAAGTCTAAATTATGAGCACAGAAAATCCTTATTTTATTGATGCTGGTTGTGCAATTTCAATGACTTCTAAATTTCATATTTTATCAGAAAATTTAAATTTTGGAATTGAAACCTTAGTGCCTGTATATCCTAATGAAAGTATCATCAACCATACGGATACATTAAATTATCTAAAATATCAGTTTTGTGTTCCTGTGGAATTTATCAGTAATTTAAGCGTTCAAAATTTAAAACTTAAGCACATTACCGAATATTTCTTAAAATTTGAAGTGCTTAACGGAATCAATGTCTATATCAATGCAAATTATGCATTGATTTATATAATTCGTATTGCAGATCCTGTGTTTATAAATATATTTAAGTTTAATACTCCTGAGGATTTGTTATATCACATAGTTCGGGTAAATCAGGAATTAAATCTGGAAAATGAAAATCAAAACATACAACTATTTGGTAGGATAGCAGAAGATTCTCAGATTATAAGATTATTAAAAATCTATTTTAGCAATGTTAGTAGTTTCAACTAATCTTTTTATCTAATTTTTAATTAAGATGCGTATTTCTGGTGGTTTTCTTAAGGGTAGAGTTTTCAATCCACCTGCTAAAAACTGGCCAACTCGACCTACGACTGATATATCTAGAGAAGCCCTTTTTAATATTTTAACAAATATTCTTGATTTTGAGTCAACTGATATGTTAGATTTATTCGGTGGAACCGGTGCACATACATTTGAATTGATCTCAAGAGGAGGTAAAAGTTCTTGTTATGTTGATTTGCACAGGCCATGTTTGGAGTTTGTCAAAAAAACAGCAACTTCCTATCAAATTCAAGATTTTATTGAATTTGTTAATTCCGATTACCTCCACTTTATAAAAAGTTGCAGAAAAAAATTCAATTATGTCTTTGCGGGGCCACCTTACCCTTTGCCAGGGCTCGCAAATATTCCTGATTTAATTGCAGAAGCAGCTCTGGTCTTGCCCAATGGCGTTTTTGTATTGGAGCATAATCCACAACATGATTTTAAGAACCATTCCCATTTTTGGCAGGAGCGGCATTATGGTCAAACATTTTTCAGTTTTTTTCGCTTTTAATGCTTAAATTTGGGCTTTGAATGGATATGCTTTCGGCCCTTTTTCAAGAATCTTATTTTACTGTTTTTAATTATAGCGGAGACAAGTCTGAGTTTGCTGTAATGAATTGTTCCCAAGAATTTGATGCGGATTTTACATTTGTGTTATTTCCTTGGGTAAAAAAACTCGGATTAAAGCCAGAAGAGATTGGTTTAAAACTTGGAGAGTATTTATTAAATAATAATTCCATTTCCGGATATTTTGTAGTTAAGGGATTTTTCAATTTTACATTGCATGACAATTTCTGGATGGATGAAATATATAGAATCCATAAATTAAAAACCAATGAACTTGTTGTTCAAACGGATACTCCTTTAAAGTATTTAGTGGAGTATTGTTCTCCAAATACAAACAAGCCTCTTCATTTAGGGCATATCAGAAATATTTTACTTGGTTGGTCTTTGTCAAATATTCTTAAGGCAATCGGTCATCGAGTAGAGACAACGCAAGTAATAAATGATCGCGGTGTTGCTATTTGCAAAAGCATGCTGGCATGGAAGAAATTTTCCAATGGTGAAACGCCGGAGTCTACTGGGATAAAGCCAGATCATTTTGTTGGGGATTATTATGTTTTGTTTGATAAAAAATTGAATGAAGAATATTTATCGTGGCAAAATTCTGATGAAGGTAAAACGATATTAAAAAACCTATTGGGCCAGTATGTGAATAGTTTGAATTCTGACCCATCCGTAAATGACGAAAAAATAACTTCAGATTTATTTAAAAAATATAAAAACGATTATTTCAATACATATAGCGTATTAGGTAAAGAAGTGCGTGAAATGTTATTGAAATGGGAAAATCACGATCAAGAAACCAGATTGCTTTGGAAAAAAATGAACGATTGGGTTTATTTGGGATTTAATGAATCATTTAAAAAATTAAATGTTTCATTTGATTACATATATTATGAGTCCAATACCTATTTATTAGGAAAAGATATTGTTGAGCTGGGTTTAAATAAAGGAGTATTTTACCAGTTGCCAGATCGATCTGTTTGGGTTAATCTGGAAGATGTTGGACTAGACAATAAAATCGTCCTTCGAAGTGACGGAACATCTGTATATATAACACAAGATCTGGGTACAATAAAGCAACGATACGAAAGGCATCATTCTGATAAATATATTTATATTGTAGCAGATGAACAAGACTACCATTTTAAAGTATTATTTGAGACGGTTAAAAAACTTGGCGAGCCTTATGCTCATAATTTATATCATTGCTCCTATGGTATGGTGGATTTGCCAACCGGAAAAATGAAATCTCGGGAAGGAACCGTAGTTGATGCCGATGATTTAATAGCAGAGGTAATACATGAAGCCACCTCTATGGCAGAAGAACGAGGCGAAATAGCTGCTTTGCCAAAAGAGCAAAAAGATAAAATTTGCACTGATATCGCATTGGCAGCATTAAAGTACTTTATATTAAAAGTCTCGTATAAGAAGCGTATGATTTTTGATCCAAAAGAGTCTGTTGATATGCAAGGTCATACAGGGCCTTATATCGTAAATGCATATGTAAGGATTCAATCTATTTTAAGGAAAGCGACTTTTAGCATAGATTTAAATGTGCCTGCTAAAATAAGTCGTCCAGAAAGAAATTTGATTCGATCCATGAATACGTATGATAAAATACTATTTGAAGCAGCTGATTCATTTGATCCTGCTCATTTGGCTAATTATTTATACCAATTGGCAAAAGATTTTCACAAATATTACCATGACCATAGAATTTTGAATGCTGAAACAGCTGAGTTAATAAACTTTAGATTAATGATTTGTGAAAATGTTGCAAAATACTTAACGCATGGAATGAATTGTTTAGGAATCAGTATGCCCGATAGAATGTAAATTTATATTATGGATGAAAGTGTAAACAAAACCTTGAATTTTATCGAGGATATTATAGAGGAAGACATTAGAAATGGAAAACATGGAGGAAGGGTTCATACCAGATTTCCTCCCGAGCCAAATGGCTATCTTCATATAGGTCATGCAAAATCAATTTGCTTGAATTTTGGATTGGCATTAAAATATAAAGGCAAAACAAATCTTAGATTTGATGATACAAATCCTGTTACTGAAGAAACAGAATATGTAGAGTCCATAAAACAAGATATTCAATGGCTAGGATTTAGTTGGGAGGATCGCGAATTTTATGCAAGCGATTATTTTGAGCAATTGTTTCAATTTGCTGTGCAACTAATTAAAAAAGGCAAAGCTTATGTGGATGATTTAAGTGCTGAAGAAATTGCAAAATAT
The DNA here is from genome assembly GCA_016787575.1 of Saprospiraceae bacterium. GTDB lineage: Bacteria > Bacteroidota > Bacteroidia > Chitinophagales > Saprospiraceae > Vicinibacter. The sequence continues at coordinate 164,374 of JAEUUO010000019.1, forward strand.
AAAAAGAGCCCTACGGAAGCAGGATTGGAAAGTCCGTTTAGAAACAGAAATATTGAAGAAAATTTAGACTTGTTCTTCAAAATGCGGGATGGTAAATTTCAGGAGGGAGAAAAGGTTTTACGTGCAAAAATAGATATGGGCTCTCCAAATATGCATATGAGAGATCCCATTTTATACCGCATTTTATACAAGCCACATCATCGCACAGGTACTGAGTGGTGCATTTATCCAATGTATGATTTTGCACATGGACAGTCAGATTCTATTGAAGGCATAACGCATTCGATTTGTACATTGGAGTTTGAAAATCACAGACCTTTGTATAATTGGTGTATTGAAAATCTAGGCATTTTTCCTTCACAACAAATTGAGTTTGCAAGATTGAATTTAAGTTATACAGTAATGAGCAAACGGAAATTACTGCAACTCGTTCGTGAAAATTATGTAGAAGGGTGGGACGACCCTAGAATGCCTACTTTGTGTGGACTTAGACGTAGAGGCTATACTCCTGAAGCTATTCGGCATTTTACAAATTTGGTTGGGATTGCCCGTAGAGACAATGTGATTGATTTGGCTTTACTTGAATTTGCGGTTCGGGAAGATCTAAATAAACGAGCAACCCGTGTCATGGCAATTTTCGATCCTTTAAAAGTAATTCTTACAAATTACGAGAATCAAATTGAGCAATTAGAAATAGAAAATAACCCTGAAGATCCTGAAGCAGGAAAGCGACTTGTGCCTTTTGGAAAAGTATTGTATATTGAACAAGAAGATTTTATGGAAAACCCCGTTGATAAGTACTTTCGCTTAACCAAAGACGGAATGGTTAGATTAAAGGGAGCTTATATTGTAAAATGCGAAGAAATTATTAAAGATAATAATGGTAAAGTAATTGAATTGCATTGTTCGTATATTCAAAATAGTAAAAGTGGTCAGGATCAATCGGGACTGAAACCCAAAGCTACTATTCATTGGGTTGAGGAGAGCAATGCAATTAATGCTGAATTGCGATTGTACGATCGGTTATTTACGGTGCCTGACCCGGATGATCAAGAATTAGATTTTAAAGCATTTATTAACAAGGATTCTTTGGTTAAAATTAAAGCTGCTAAGGTTGAACCATTTTTGAAATCAACGAAGCCAGGAAATTTTTATCAGTTTATAAGAAAAGCTTATTTTGCTACAGATTTAGATTCGACATCGGAAAATTTGATTTTTAATCGGACTGTCAATTTGAAAGATTCTTGGCAAAAAACACAGGATAAATAGATTTTGTAATGAGTAAAAAGGCCAAAGTTATACTTACAGAAGAAGCAATGAATATTGCTCTTGACAGGCTTTGTTATCAATTAATTGAACAACACGATGATTTTTCTAACAGCTGTTTAATTGGAATTCAACATAAAGGCGCTTTACTTGCTGATCGACTTTTTCGAAAATTGAAAGATTTGAATCCCACCAATTATCTTGAATTTGGAAAAATAGACATTACCTTTTCCAGAGATGATTTTAAAACTAATTTTAAATTACAACCCTCTTATCCAACAGAAATTAATTTTTTGGTTGAGTCTAAGCGGGTCATCCTGGTAGACGATGTTTTATATACTGGTAGAACCATTCAAGCAGCTTTGCATGAAATTCAAAATTATGGAAGACCCCATAAAACAGAACTTCTCGTATTGGTTGACAGACATTTTAACAGGCAAGTTCCAATTCAAGCAGATTATTTTGGAATTCGAGTTGACGCATTGGACAATTCCTACGTAAAGGTAGATTGGAAAGAGGAAAGCGGTACGGATCGCGTTTTATTTTATGAAAAAGAACGTGAATAATCTTTTAGAAATGACGGACCAAAAAATAAGCACCAGACATTTAATTGGTATCAGAGATCTGACAGTTGCTGATATTAAATTATTGCTAGAAACAGGAAAGCAATTTAAAGAAGTATTGCAAAGACCAATTAAAAAAGTGCCATCTTTAAGAGATGTTACAATAGCCAATTTATTTTTTGAAAACTCTACTCGAACCAGGATGTCATTTGAATTGGCTGAAAAACGACTCTCGGCGGATGTAATAAATTTTTCAGCAAGTGGCTCTTCTGTTTCCAAAGGAGAAAGTCTATTGGATACTGTGCAGAATATTCTGGCAATGAAAGTGGATATTATTGTTTTGCGACATGCTGCAGTTGGGGCGGCAAAATTTTTATCCGAAAAAGTTCCGGCAACTATTGTAAATGCAGGTGATGGTACGCACGAACATCCAACACAAGCATTGTTAGATGCCTTTTCAATTCAAGAGGCTTTGGGCACTATAAAGAATGTTAAAGTTGCATTAATTGGAGATATACTTCATAGTAGGGTAGCGCTTTCTAACATACTTTGTTTAAATAAATTAGGTGCAAAAGTTAAGGTCTGCGGACCTCCAACCTTGATTCCAAAATACATAGAATCCTTGGGCGTTGAAATTGAATTCAATCTACAAAATATTTTAAATTGGTGTGATGTCGCCAATGTTTTGCGAATTCAAACTGAACGAATGGAATTGCAGTATTTTCCTTCGGCAAGGGAATACAGTCAATTTTTCGGAGTATCAAAAAACGAACTTGATTTATTGTCAAAAAAAATTGTATTGATGCATCCGGGACCTATTAATAGAGGTGTTGAATTGAATTCTGATGCCGCAGATTCTGAATATTCTATAATTTTAAACCAAGTGGAAAATGGAGTAGCAATTCGCATGGCTGTTCTTTATCATTTGGCGGGTCATAGAATGTCAAGTTGACGCATTTTGAATGATGGAGTCCTATATTTTGCATTTGCCAAAATGGTTTCCAAACGATGATGATAATCTTGAGGGTGTTTTTGTTCGTCGTCACATCCAGTGTTCATCCTATAAATATCATGCTAAACTTATTTATCTTAAAAGCAGCTCAAGAATAATTCCGAAATCATTTTATATTGTAGAGAACATTAAGCATGATTTTGGTGATTATTATTTGATTTATTATAAAAAAAATTATGTTGGACTTGAGTCTATTGATAAATTAATTAAATTATTTGTTTATTATTATTTGTTGTTAAAATATTGCAATAGAATAATTAGACTTAATGGGAAGCCACATGCTATTCATGTTCATGTTTTATTGAGATCGGCTATGGTCGCATTGTATTATAAATTATTTTATTCAATTCCCTATTTTATCACAGAACACAATACAATTTTCACAAATTCTCAAAAATTATTGCCAAATAATTTAAAGCATCAATTAAGGAAATATGTAGTTGTCAAAGCTAAAGGCATAATTGCAGTTTCAGATAATTTAAAATGGGGAATGCTTAATTACAAATTGCAGAATACTAATTATAATGTAGTTTACAACAATGTCGACACATCTGTGTTTTGCAAGGCACCTAAAAAACCATCAGTGGTTTTAAAATGCCTTCATGTTTCTGAATTTAAAAATGATCATAAAAATATAATTGGAATTTTAAATGTCATTAAGGAACTTAAAATGCAAGGATTTCCGGTTTATCTCGACTTAGTAGGATATGGTCAGGATTGTCAAATGTTACTGGATTTTATAAAAGGAAATGAATTGGATTCTCATATTCGGTATTTGGGTAAACTATTGCCAAATGCTTTGGCAAAGTGTTATCAAGCTGCGGATGTATTCGTATTATTCAGCAATAAAGAGAATATGCCCTGTGTAATAGCCGAATCTCTTTGTTGCGGTACTCCCGTAATAAGCACTCACGTTGGAGGAATTCGGGAGGTTGTGCACTCTGGGAATGGAATTTTGATTGAAGCCGGGAACCAGTTAAGTTTAAAAAAAGCAATGGAGGACTTTTACTTAAACAGGCATCAATATCATGCTGATATAATTTCCGATGAGGCTATTTCTAAATTCTGTGACCAAGCTATTGGCGCTAAAATTACCAAATGCTATGACACATTGACTGCATGTGGTTAAAGTAATGTTATTGTGGTTTTAAGAACTTTAGACTGCATTAATTTTGGGTAAAAATTAAATATGAGCTTTAATCATTTTGAGTTTAATTTAAGGTTTTTTGCAATTTTGGTTGTTACCATTCTCAGTTTGCCTAAGCTACAGGCAGAAGCTTATAAAATTAAAGTCGATATTACCGGTTATAGAAATGATACCCTTTTATTGGGATATCATTTTGGAGACAAACAATATATTAGGGATACAGCGTTCAGAACCAAAGATGGATTTGTGTTTAAGGGAGATTCATTGCTTGAAGCAGGAATGTATCTAATTGTAGTTTTACCTTCCCATGACTTTTTTCAGTTTCTAGTTGATGGTGAAAAACAAAATTTTAGTATTCAAACTAAAATCGAGAATCTTACCGAAAATTTGTCATTTAAATCCTCCAAAATAAATGATGATTTTGTAAAGTATGTTGATTTTATTTCAAGCAGGAGAATTCTAGCAGATTCTTTTTCAAGGCAAGTGAAATTAGAAAAAGATTCTACTAGAATAAAATTTTTTGAATCACGTCTAAATCAGTTTGATACGGAAGTTAAAGCCTACCAGCAAGATGTATTAAGCAAACAGCCCACGAGCCTTCTTAGTTTAATTATTCGCTCCAGTTTGGATGTTGAGATACCGGACTTTAGTAAGTTGCCTCCGGAAAAGAGAGACATAGCTATTTTTGATTACTACAAAGAACATTATTTTGATCATTTTGATTTTAAAGATGATCGGGGAGTCAGGATTCCGCTGTATTTCCAAAAAATAGATAGGTACATTGAAAAACTTACTGTTCAGCATCCCGATTCGATTGGTTTGGCACTAGATTTTGTTTTGAATAATTGCACGGCTAATTCAGAAAATCTTAAATTTCTTTTATCGCATTATTTAAATTCATATGCAAACTCAAAATACGTCGGAATGGATGGAGTATACGTTCATCTAGTTGAAAATTTCTATGCCAATGGAAAAGCACCCTGGATGGATAAAGAAAATCTTGCTAAAATGATTGCGGATGCTAAATCTTTAAAACCTCTGTTGATTGACCGAATTGCTCCAAATATTAAAGTTTTTAGAAAAGATTCTATTCCGATCCAATTACATGAAATAAAATCACCATATCTTGTGTTAATATTTTGGGCGCCGGATTGTGGACATTGTAAGAAATCTATGCCTTTTGTGGTAGATTTTTATAATAAGTTCAAAACCAAAGGAGTAGAAATTTTAGCAGTTTGTACTAAAACTGGCCAGGATGAGAAAACTTGTTGGGAAAGCGTAGAAAGTATGCACATGGGAAACTGGATAAATGCCTCAGATCCAACGCATTCATCCAAGTTTAAGATTATTTATGACCTAAAAACCACCCCCCAAATTTACATTCTTGATAAAAACAAGAAGATTTTGACAAAAAAAATTGGGGCAGAACAACTTGGAGATATAATGGATAAGTTGTTGACTATCAAAGAAAACGAATAATTAAACTTTTAAAGGAAGTCGTAAATGGTTTAAAAATTTATTTAGTTAATTATATATTATAAATAATTATAATATATTTGTGACTGATAACGTTGTTATCGTGTATTTTGTAAAACCATTGAGTATGACCTATATAAGAACCTCACTTAAAGGCTTATTTTTATTATTTGCCTTTTTATTAATGACTTCGTGTCAAAAGGAAACAAATCATGTTCCTGAAAGTCCATTTATAAACAATGCAGATCCACAGATTGTACAGGATTGGGTTGGATTGTCAATCGATTTATCAAATGCCTGCAATGGATTTAATGACCTGATTGCCAGTAGAGCTCACTATTATTTGGCTTTAACTATGTATGAATCCTTATTACCTGGATTAAGAAATTATCAAACGCTTCAGGTTCGCTTGGCTAATTTTCAAACAACTTTACCTATCCCGGATCAAACAAAAACCTACAATTGGATGATTGTTTCAAATCAAGCCTTAGCTATTGTTGCAACTGAATTATTTCAAGCATCCGGTACGCAGAATTTAAATAAAATTACCCAGTTAAGAGATAAATACATCTTGGCTGCATCGAATGAATTAAATGAAGAAATTATTCGAAATTCTAAAGAATTGGGCAATGAAATAGGTTGGAAAATACGTGACTATTCTCAATTAGATGGTCGTTCAGATTCCTATTTAAATAATTATCCCGCTTATACCTTGCCATCTAAGGAGGGATGCTGGATTCCGACTCCTCCTGATTATTCAGCTAAATTATTGTTGCCCTATTGGGGCTCCAGCACGCCTGCAATGACTGAAAATGTACAAAGTATATTGCCTTCTCGGTTATTGCTCTACAATACTTCCCAATCTTCTATTATGTATTCTGAAGCAATTGAAGTGTATAATATGACAAATAATTTAAGCACTTCTCAAAGAGAATTCTATGAATATTGGAATCAACCCAAGGATCATGAGGCAACTCCATTGAATCATTGTCTATTGTTAATGTCGCAAATGAGTGATGACAAAGGATTGCGTTTAGATCAAGCCCTAGAGCTATATACCAGGATGGCTATTGCTATTTATGATGGTTATATTTTAAGTTGGAAAACAAAATTTACATACAATTTATTGAGACCTTCCAGCTATATTAAACAAAATATAAATAGATATTTTATTCCTGAATATTCAAGCAATCCAACTCCTGATTTTGTCTCTGAAAATGCGCTTATTTACAGTGCTTGTTCAGAAATATTAGGCAACTATTTTGGTTATAGAACCTCCTTTGTGGATTACACACAATCGACTCGGATTAATTTACGAGAAAGCAAACGACATTTTGAATCTTTTAATATTATGGCAAAAGAAGCAGCTTATGTCGATTTATTTTCTGCTGCCTATTTCCGTACGAGTATAGATATTGGCTTTCAAATGGGTTTTGACCTGTCTCAAAATGTTTTAAATCTAAAATTACAATACTAATGAAATTCAAACAGTTTTATTTAAAATCTTTAATTTGAATTTTAATAGTGTGTTCTAAAATATTAAAAGAAGTAAGTTTTATTGCTTACTTCTTTTCTTTTTTAAATGGATTCCATTCTTTCATTTTATTCTTAATATCATCTACATTCACCTTGTCGCCTGGTTTTTTTAAACTATCTAAAGGTTGATTTAAGATATCTTTCGCTTTCTTGACTAAATTAGAATCGATAACTTTAGTTGCTTCCTTGCTTCCTTTCTCCAAAATATCTTTTTTGAAATTATCTGTTTTTTCGTTTGCTTTTTTCAATAAACTATCTTCATATTTATTCAGTTCATTTGCTGCACGTTCCTTCAATTTTTCAGATTCTTGCTCCGCCCGATTTGTAAGGCTGTCTTTTATGGAGTTTTTTAAATCAGACCCAACTGTTGAGGCTGATTGTTCATCACCCTTATCGTTTACCCACTTCAGATTTAGCTCCGGATTTGTTAAACTGCCCTTCATAGAAACCAAAATATTCAAAGTTTTAAAGTTTAGTCCATTTATACCTGTTTTTGAAAGCACACCATTTAATTTTTCCAAACCCTTTTCAAGTTGAACCGTCTTGCTAACTTGTTCAAATTTATTCTTTGGTATATTAAATAAAAACTTGTAATCCATTTCGCCATTAATCTTATGGTTACCACCTATGGTTATGCCAACATCCTCTATAGACTTGTTGAATTCTTTAATAGAGACAAATCCATTTTTTACAGTTATCCAATTTTTTGTATTTTTTAAATTAATGTTCTTTATAGAGGATAAATTTAATTTGCTGGCCATTTGATCAATGGGTTTAAATCCTTTTATTGAACCTTCAAGTGTTTCTATAAAACCATCTAAATTGATACTTTCGTAAATTGGGTTAAGAGCTTTATCTAAACTTCCTTGCAGGATAATATTGCTGTTAAAAAAACCCTGAATATAACCCATGATCGGTGCAAGTTTTTTAACACTTACTAAAGAATTAAAAGCGTTAGAAAACCGAACTTTTGACAAATCATACTTAAAATTGTAGCTCGGACTGGTTGGATTCTTAGTACTAAACAAGCCATTTAAAATCATTTTGCCTCCCATTGCATTTGAATTTATATTATCAAACAAAACTTCGGATTCAGCTACCTTCATCTGGCCTTGCAATTCATTCATTTTGAGGGGGCGATATATAAACTGTTTTACCTTAAAATTGATGTCTAAATTAAATTCCGGTGGGATTTGGAAAGCTAAAGTGTCCGCACCTTGTGTTGTTTGAATATTCGTGTCAATTTTTAGAAAGAGGTCTGCATCAAATACAGCAGCATTTAACTGCATTTTACCCTTTAATACTTTGTTTTCAAGCATATAAGAAGCTAAATTATTAAAGGTACCATTGGCTTGAATTTGATTTCCATTAATTTCTGCCGAAAAATCACTGAGCTGAAATTGATCACTTAAAAGCAATCCAGAACATGCTAAATTATTTATTTTGTAATCCGGATAGATTAATTTCGAAATGCTGGATTTAATTGATATTTGAACTCCTTTTAAGTCATTTGTTGTAATAGTGGATGGTTCAGATTTAGTGGAAGTTTCCTCGCTAAGCCATTCGGTTAAATCTATGATTTGACTTTGGCTTTCAATTTTAATATTTAGGTTTGATGAAGCTGTAAAGTACTTGAGAGGCTGGATCCAATCAATTTTAGATTTTATATCACTTTTTCCAAACAGCATGTTAAAATTTGAAACTTGGATCAACTCAGGATTTAAGTTTACAGTTGCTTGGGTAATATTAATTTTAGGCACTTGAGGGGCCATATAAATTATATTATCGCAAAATACACTCCCTTCCAATTTTATTTCAGAATATGCATTATTAGCAATAGCATGTTCGTTAAATTTAAAATCAATATTAGGCAATACTTTTCCAGAAATAGTAGTGCCATTTGACATCGGATAAAATGAATTTAAATCTGCTAAGTTTAAGATGCCTTTTAGCTTTCCAGAAATATTCTTTTCTTTAAAAATATCTAATATTTCAATAGAGCCACTTAAAACCTGATTGTTTAAATTCATTTTAAAATCATTCATAGTAAAATAGGCTCCATTTCCATAAATATCTGAATTTGCAGATTTAATGTCAAAATAGACATCTTGGATTTTTAATTGCTTCTGAGGATATTTAAGGGTTCCATTATCGATTTTGCATTGAATGTCCCAATTTGGATACAACTTATTTAGAGAGGAATAGATTCCATTAAATTTTGCTGCAAGCATGAATGTACCATCTGATTCAACAGACTTGTAGTCTTTGGTATAGGCATTTGGCAATATTGAAAACAAATCTTTAAACTGATTTCCCGGTGCTTGGAGCGCTAGGTTTAATACAGTAGAATCTTTAAGCAATTGAATGTCACCATTGCATTGTAATTTAAGGTTATTAAAATTTAATGCAGCTTCTCTAATTTTAAGTTTTGAATCATACTCAGAATAGTTTAAATTTAATTTTAGATCCATTAAAAGATTTGCAAATAAAGGGATGCCATTGGAAGAATAATTAAAGGATTGAATGGTCGTATTAGAATTAAGATCAAAACTTTCATTAGATTGTAAAATCTTGCCATTGTGATTTAAATTAAGTAATTGCAAAGTAACATGGTTAAACCTATCTTCCAATATAAAACTACCATTTTCAATGAAGTAACTACTTATTTCAAGGCTGGCATTTGTATTTGCTGTTGATGAGTCGGAATTTAGTTTCAATATTTGACCATTATTTCGCAAACTGTCATATTGTATGTAATTAATTGTGGGTTGAATCAAGCCAAAGGATTTTATAACCATATTTTGGCGATCCATTAATATTTTCCAAAAATTTAGGCTTACCCTTATTTCCTCGCCGTTAAAGAATTGCGAAGTATCCGTTTCGCTATATACATAACATTGAGGTTTTAGAATTGAAATTGATAGATTTGGAAAGTCTTTCAAAAGGGATAAATTGGCATCTTCAAATTCAAATTTTCCATTTATTAAGGTATTGGCCTCATTTTTCAAAGCATTCACAATTTGAGGTTTGAAAAAAATTGGCAAAATAAGCATGATCAATAGGAGTCCAAGAATGCTGTAAAAGCTAATTTTTAATATTTTTCTCATAGAATGTGTTTGATTAATGTAAAAACCCAATTTATGCAAAATTAGTATTTACATTGTAAACAATTAGTTCAACTTTATTGCTTTATTTGTGAAGTGAATTTATTAGAAGTAAAAAATTTATCGTTAGGCTTTAATAATTCAGGGGGTTTTTCAAAAGTCCTTGATTCAATTGACTTTGAAATCCCTGAAAACTCTATTTTAGGAATTGTAGGGGAGTCCGGCTCCGGAAAAACACTGACAGCGCTTTCAATTTTAAAACTGTTAGATAGCAAGGCTGTACAGTGTTCCGGGGAAATTTTATTTCAGGAAGATGGACAAATTACAGATTTAGCCCGTTTAAGCGAGAAGCAAATTCGGACATTCAGGGGTCGCAAAATAGGCATGGTATTTCAGGAACCCATGTCTTCTTTAAATCCTTTATTAAGTTGTGGCTTTCAAGTTTCTGAAGGCCTATTAGCCCATAAAATGGGAAATTCAAAGGAAATAAAAGATCGGGTTATGCATTGTTTTGATTTAGTAGGATTAAAAGACCTTGATCGCATTTATAAATCATATCCTTTTCAATTATCCGGTGGCCAACTTCAAAGGGTTTTAATAGCGCTCGCCATAAGTTGCAGCCCTAAATTAATCATTGCGGATGAACCTACCACCGCACTGGATGTAAGCCTTCAACAGCATATTATTGATTTGCTAAAAAAGTTAAATTATGATTTAAATATTTCAATACTATTTATTAGTCATGATTTAAATGTGATTAAGAAACTATGCAACGACGTTTTGGTAATGTATAAAGGCCAAATTGTTGAAAGAGGTCCTGTTAATTCAGTATTTAATAGTCCAATTCAAGATTACACAAAGGCTTTGCTTAGTGCTCGTCCACCTTTAAATAAAAAGCTAAATAGGCTTTTGACTAAGGAGTATATTGAAAAAAATTTAATTTACAACAAAGATGAAGCTGCTTTTTCTGTTTTGACCAATGAGCAAATTAAAGTTGATTTAGAAAAATTGCTGAAGCAGGATCCGTTGATTCAATTAGAGCATGTACATATTAAATACCCATTAAAATCAGGTTTGTTTGGTTTGAAAAAGCAATTTGTACATGCTGTAAAAGATGTTAATCTAACCATATTGGAAGGTGAAGTATTAGGATTAGTAGGAGAATCCGGTAGTGGTAAGTCTTCTGTTGGTAAAGCTATTTTAAATTTAGCACCAATCTCCGAAGGAATTATTACATATCGAACGAGAAAGCTTAATAAGCTTGACAGCAATCAATGGAAATTGCTTCGTAAGGATATGCAGCTTATTTTTCAAGATCCCTATTCTGCTTTAGACCCAAAACAAAGCATTGGCGAAGCGATTCTAGAACCCATACTCGTTCATCAACTGTTCTCCAATAAAAAGACCGCCAGAGAACGCGTTTATGAATTATTGCTTAAAGTAGGTTTAAAGGAGGATCAGTACAATAGGTATCCGCATCAGTTTTCAGGTGGGCAGCGGCAGCGGATATGCATTGCAAGAGCTTTAGCTCTTGAACCTAAATTTTTAGTATGCGATGAACCTGTTTCAGCACTTGATGTTTCTGTACAAGCTCAAATTCTAAACCTACTTAAAGATTTGCGTGATGAATTCAAATTAAGTATGTTGTTTATAACACATGATATGTCTGTAGTAAGATTTTTAGCGGATCGCATCGCTGTTATGCATGAAGGCTCAATGGTAGAATATGGAAATTGTGAGCAGATTATCAACGATCCACAACATGAATATACAAAGCAATTAATTGAGGCTATTCCGGTTTTTTAAAATTAGTTACTTGAATTCCATTCAAGTACTCTTGTGTACTCATTTTACGCTTTCCCTCAGGCTGTATTTCAAGAATTTGTATATAACCATCCTTGGTTGCTATTTTAAACATATCCTTCTCCAAAAGCCATGAACCTGGAGTTAACATGTGCGATTGAATGATTTTAGAAGCTTTATGAATTTTAAATATTTTTTTTTCATGGTAAAACCAAGCGCAAGGGTATGGTATTAATGATCTAATTAAATTGTAGATTTTAAAAGTAGATTGATTCCAATCTATACAACAATCTTCTTTAAATATTTTTGGTGCAGGGCTTGCCATATTTTCGTTTTGAGGCTTAAATACTGCGTTTCCGGCTTCAATTTCTTCTAAACTTTTTAATAGAAGTGGAGCTCCCAAATTAGCCATCCTGTCATGCAATTCCCCTCCAGTCTCATCTAAGCCTATTGATAATTCCATAGCATTTATTATTTCCCCGGTGTCTATTTCAGGCGCTAATCGAAATACTGTTAAGCCCGTGTGAGTTTCTCCTTGCATTATGGCACGTTGAATCGGGGCAGCACCTCTGTATTTCGGAAGCAGGGATGCATGCAAATTTATTGAACCAAATTTTGGTAAATTTATTAAAGGTGTCGGCAGCATTCTAAAGGCAACAACCACGTTAATGTCTGGATTTAATTTTTCTATTTTTTTTAAAAAGCTGACTGACTTTAGGTTTTTTGGTTGAAAAAGTGGAATAGAATGATTTAAACAATACGTTTTAATAGGGGATACCTTCATTTGATGCCCTCTACCAGCCGGCTTATCGGGAGCAGTAATTACACCAACCAGCATATGTTTATGAATAATTGCATCCAAAGAGGGAATAGCAAATTCCGGAGTCCCCATAAATAGTACACGCATATCTGTCCTTTTCGATGCAAAATAAGCCTGAAATCATCATATTGAAATAGATTTGCATTTATGAATCGACTTATTTGCTATGGACTTGGTACCATCTTGATATTAAATTTCAATTTAAACATAGTTAATTCTTGTTTTTACAATTTAAAAACACCTGCTATAAGAAATTCTGTTTTTACTATTGTTACTGAGGATACGAGTCGCTGTTTTTTAATTTCTGGAAGTTTTTTAATTCCACAAAACGCTGACAATCAGCTTAAAATATTAAAAAACCAAGGATTCAAAAAAGCATATAAATATAACTTTCCACAAACAGAATATTATTCTGTTGTTGTTGATAGTTTTAATCCAGGTGACACCTTGCATAAAATACTTATAGAACAACTTCTTCGTTCAAAACAGACTTATTTTATTAAGTGTCGCTAGGCTTATAGAGTCTAAATAATAGTATGATAGCCATTAAAAAATTAGATCTGATGTTGATAAAAGGTTTTATACCTCCTTTTTTCATTTCATTTCTTATGGCCTTGTTTGTATTGGTGATGCAGGTATTTTGGCTTTATATAGATGACATTCTTGGAAAAGGCGCCGGCATCTTTGTCATTTTAGAGTTTTTATTCTATTTGAGCTTTTCTTTAACCCCTTTAGCCTTGCCAATTGGGGTACTAATGGCCGGAGTATTTTTATTTGGAAATTTAGGGGAGCAATATGAATTATCAAGTATGAAATCAGCAGGGATTTCACTTTTTAGAATCATGCTTCCAGTGATGCTTATGGCACTTTTTGTAGCGCTCTTTTCATGGATTTGCTCAGACTACATTATCCCCAGATCGAATCTTAAATATTTGAGCCGATTGCATGATTTGAAGAGGCAAAAACCAACTTTAGGTTTAGATGAAGCGGTCTTTAATGAAGATTTTTATGGATATACTATCAGAATAGGACATAAAAGTTCTAATGGGAATGATATTTCCGATATTTTAATTTATGACCACAGTAAGTTTGAAACCTCAGGTGAAAAGACAACAATTTCAGCTTCTACAGGTAAAATGTACGTTACTCCGGAAGATCGCTTTTTGGTAATGGCATTGCAAAATGGGACTGTATACCAAGATCCTGGGCATCGAAATTCGACAAACTCCGAATTGCCTTTTATAAGAACCTCTTTCAATGAATTAACTAAAGTATTTGATCTGAGTGAATTTCAATTAGACAGAACCGATGAGGATTTGTTTAAAAATGATAAACGTATGAAAAACAGTCAACAACTCAGACTGGAGATAGACAGCATTGGACGCCATTTAGAACGTAAAAATCACGATCTATTTACAACCTTATCGCTTGACCGGATTTTAAATAAAAAGGAAGATACAATTTCAAAATCTAGTCCGTTTACTCATTATTACTCAAAACAAAATATAGCTTTATTAGACAGTTTGGTTTGCGAATACGAAACAAAAGGGAGCATATTGTTTCGTGCCTTGTCTTCGAAAATAATTCAAAATGTTGAAATAAATCAGGAGCGAAGAAACAGTTTTATTAAAGAGTCAAGGCAAATAAAAGTACAGAAAGCTAAATTTGAATATGAGTTATTTATAAAATATTCATTAGCGGTAGTTTGTTTGCTGTTTATTTTCGTGGGAGCCCCATTAGGTGCTATTGTTCGAAAAGGGGGATACGGGTATCCTTTTATAATATGTATTCTTGTATTCGCCGCATATATTTTACTGAATACTTTTTGTAAACGATTGACTGAGGGACTTAAAATTCCAACTGTTTGGGCTGCATGGCTTCCTTGTCTTATTTTAGCCATTCCTGGAATATTTATTACCTGGTCAGCAATGCGTGACCGCAATGCTTGGGATGATATAAAACTTATAAGCAGGAGACTCATTGAGGTAATTTGGAGCTCCAATAAAACAAAATAAAAACAGACCACTGGATATTCCAGTGGTCTGTTCTAATAATAAAATTGGCTGTTTTATTTGTATACAGGGTTAACCACAAATCCTTGAAACGCCAGGGTTTTTAAATCTGAAATTCTTGTTACATACAAAGTGTATTTTATTGAATAAGAGCATTCCAAAATACTAGCGTCAACCAATGGTTTGTCATCTAGGCTCCATCTAAAAACATATCCGGATTTCTGACCTTTTAATTCTTCATCGAGGACTACTGGAACCAATGTAATTCCGCCAGCAAAACAACCAAACTTTTGAATTTTGATGTTAAAACCCAATCGTTTGTCTATAGTTTTTGGCCCATCAGTTTCAAGTGCTGCTGCAGCAAAGCATGCTCCAGATTTTGGACTGACAAAAAGCGAATATCCAATTTTATTGCCATTGGAACAGCAAATAACTTCGCCTGTAACTGAACTGCAAATTTTATCTGCTTCCTGCTGTAGCTCAATTAATTTGGCATTGATTAACTCTTTGCATTCCAATTTGGAATTACAAGGTCCCGCTAATTGCTTTAAACTTTCAGGATAGGCTGATTTAACATCAGGAACTGGAGCTGGAATTTGAATGCCTTCTTTTTGACAGGATGCTAATAATAAAATTAAGCAAAATAATGAAATCGTTTTCATGTTAATTAAATTTAGGGTGAATAATATTAAATTACATGATTGAATTGCACGACTTCCAAAAGGTTATCAGTTCATCTTGGATTATTTTTTTTTTGAATTTCATTTAAATAAAATTAGACCGTATACCCACAAAAAAGTCTAATTAAGTAAACTTATTCTCAATAAAAGCAAGTAATATTAGTATAAATTTAGCGTGGTTTAGCTTTTATTTGAATCTGCAGGTTCAATTTCTTGCTCAATAGAGCGCAACAGTTCCTGGCAATAAATCAGCAAGGCACGCGCTTTCCGAATTTCTTCCGCTAAGTTTTCAAGAGGAATTTTTTCCTCTTTTAACCTGTCACAAAGCAATTGCAATTGCTCCATAGCTTCTTGATAATTCAACTTTTTTGCAGCCATTTTTCAGTAATTATACTTTTAAATTTACCATTCATAATTTTTGTTTCAATCAAATCTTCCAACTCAATTATTTCAATATCTTTTACAACCTGTCCATTTTTGTAAACCAGACTGTATCCTTTACTTAAGATTTTATCCGGATCATTTTGATCCAAACTAGCTTTTACTGATTCAAGTTGTAAAAGATTCTTGTTTACTATTTGAGATAAAAGTCGATATAGCTGGTGCTTAAGTTCTATTACATTCTTTTGCTTTTCAAACAAGAGTCTGTGAATTGTATTATTTATTATACTTTCAATGGATTTTAACTCTATTTTATAGTTGTTTTTCCTAGAATTAGCATAACTGCAAATTTCTTGGAAAATTATAACTAGCTCGGATTCAAATTGATGATTTATATGTAGGATCTCTTCAGCAACAGCTGTTGGCGTTTTTAAAGATGTGTAAGCAGATAGATCTGCTAGTGATTCATCAATAAAATGGCCAATTCCTGTAAAAACAGGGTAAGGACATTCTGAAATCGCTTTTGAAATTGCATACTCGTCAAAGTCCAAAAGATCGTGCTTTGAGCCACCTCCACGTATAATAACAACCATATCAGGCTTAAATGAAACTTCGCTTTTAATTAGTTCGAATGCCTTTCCAATTTGCTCGGATGTGTTATTTCCTTGCATGGTTGCTTCATAAATTTTAAGTTTAAAAGTATAGGCGTAATGATTTTCTTCAAGCTGATTAATGAAATCCCGAAAGCCTGCACTGCTGGAACTACCAATTATTGCGATCTTCTTAATGGCGCAAGGTAAATTGCATTCCTTGTTTTTTTGCCAAAGTTGTTCAGACTTTAGTCGCTCAATAACTTTGAGTTTGCTTTGAATTAGTTTTCCTAAAGTAAAAGAGCTATCCAAATCTTGAACAATCAATTTCAAGCCATAACGTGCGTTATAATCAACCGTAACAGCTATCAATACTTTATTGCCAGCAGATAAAATTTGAAAAAGATCGTAAGAGCATTTCTTTTGTAATGCAGCCGACTGGGTTTTCCATATCACAGCAGATGATTGAGCAATAATTTGATCTTGCTCATCTTTTTCAATTAAATCTAAATAGATATGGCCCGATTTCTCTTTAACACTCAATAATTCACAATCAATCCAAATCGGGTCCTCAAAATTAACGGCGATAACACGCCGAATATAAAGATTGAGTTTGCTTAAACTAAATTGTTCCAATTAAGCTTTTAATACACTTTTAATTAAATCCGCCGCTTCTTGTAAAAGAATAGCAGAATGAACTTCCAATCCGGATTCATCTATGATTTTCTTCGCGATTTCAGCATTGGTACCTTGAAGACGGACAATGATAGGTATCTGGATGTCTTTCATGTTTTTATAAGCATCAACAATACCTTGGGCTACACGATCGCAACGTACAATTCCTCCAAAAATATTAACAAGTATGGCTTTAACTGCAGGATCTTTCAAAATGATCCTAAATGCTTGTTCGACGCGGCTGGCATCTGCCGTTCCACCGACATCTAGAAAATTAGCAGGATTGCCTCCGGAAAGCTTAATTATATCCATAGTTGCCATAGCCAAACCTGCTCCGTTTACCATGCAACCCACATTTCCATCAAGCTTCACATAATTTAAATTGAAAGCTTTTGCTTCGATTTCTGTAGGGTCTTCTTCAGTTTCGTCTCTCATTGCCTCAATGTCTGTATGACGATAAAGTGCATTTTCATCCATAACCATTTTGCAATCTACTGCAACTATCTCATCAAGACCATTTTTTAAAGTTGGATTAATCTCAATTAAGCTGCAATCGGTTGATACAAAAGCATTGTAAAGTGATTTGGTAAATGCCTGCATTTCTTTAAAAGCTTTGCCACTCAACCCCAGATTAAAAGCTATTTTGCGGCATTGAAAATCCTGTAAACCTAATGCAGCATCAACATACTCTTTAAATACGAGCTCAGGAGTTTCCTCAGCTACTTTTTCAATATCCATACCACCCTTAGGAGAATATATTATTACGTTTAATTGTGAAGATCGGTCAGTAAGAACTGAAAAGTAATATTCCTTACACTGATCAAATTGTGGTACATATGAATCTTCAGCAATTAAAATCTTCGAAACCAATTTGCCAGGTCCGGTCATGCCGCCGGGTGTTTGAGGTGTTTTCAAATGCATGCCAAGAATTTCAGAAGCATGTTTAACTAAATCCTCTTTTGATTTTGCCAATTTAACACCACCACCTTTGCCACGTCCTCCTGCATGAATTTGCGCCTTAACGATTGCAAAAGGCGAATTGCTTTCTGCTACTATTTTTTCGTAATTGCTTATAGCTTCTTCTTGTGTAGTCGCTAGAAATCCTTTTTGGGTGCGGATATTAAATCGATTGAGTATTTCCTTTCCCTGGTATTCGTGTAAATTCATTTATTTATTTTTAATAACTAATTTGACCGGTTTGAAAGCTGAAGCTTTGCGTGTTGACAATACATAAACTCCGGGTTTGGTATCATATAAAGTAAAAATGAGATGGTCGCCCATAACTTCTTTATTAAATAATTCATATTGTTTTCCAATGCTGGAAGTAAGAATAAAATCTTCCGATGCAAGGGCCTTTCCATTTTGCAACATAAAATTTTGATTCTCAGAAATTGGATTTGGAATTACAATGGATTTAATATTCGCGGCTGTTTGGTCATCCAAAGAAACGATTTGATCTGTTCTAAATAAACCCACCTCTGAACTCGATCCACAAAAGTCAAATGCTGAAAAAGCCCTTACTTTCCACCAATAATTTTTATTTGATATTAATGAATCCAATTCTACATATGGAGTATTCACCATTAGATTTTTTACAACTACCGTAAAATTTTCTGTTCTAGAAATCTGCAAATTGTAATAGGTAGCATTTGGTATGGCCTGCCAGGATAAAATTATTTTTGCTGGTGGAATAACAACGCTATCTATAGGAAAATTTAAAGCAATTGGGTTTGAAGCAATATATTTTGGATTTACATTCACCCTTTTAAGATTAGCTCTAGGGCCATTGTAATAATTAAGCATCGCACTCATTTGGTCAGTTGAAAAACGCTTCATGCATTCGTCATTAGAATAGGACATAAACAATGTCCCGTCAACGCGAAAGGTTGAATCTTTCGTGTCCTTTAAAATGGATCCACTAAATCCATCACCTGAGCAGGTCCATCTATTGCTTATATAATCGGGCTCGGTGTCACAAAAATTGTCTGCCTGAAATTTGCAATTCTTACGTTCAACATTTTCAATTGATGTAAATACTTGACTTTGGTAATCTTCAGTAGCTTTGCCATTTGAATACCGAATTCCTTCCCAGCCATAAAAAGTATGAGGCAATGAAAAATAATGACCAAGTTCATGTGCCCAAGTATGACTATTTTTTCCTACACAGTTTTTGCTTAAGGCTACAGCATCTCCGCGGTATGTATAATAACCACAATTACCTGCTGGATTGGCTACTAAATAACAATTAACAACATTTGGGTAATTATTCTTCAGCATCATCTCTTCTCCTTTCTGAAATTCAGGATGATCATTCCAAGAAGTGTTTCGAATATAATTTATTTCATTTTCCAAATAAAACTGCATACCACTTGGTAAAAAATCTTGATTTAAAGTGCACAAGGATTCAAAAATAATTAGATTGGAAAAAAAGCCTACAGCATTGTCATTTCCGACGTTGTGAATTTGCAATGGTATGTATATAATCCCCTGATCTGCTTTATCAATATTAAAATTTGCTGCCCGGAGATTCAATAAATAAGCCTGATCTTCTATGCCAGTTCCACAAAAAGAAGATTGTGCATTTGCACTTACATTTAATAAGCAAAATGCAAGAAGTGTATAAAACCTCATATTTGGTTTAGATTAGTATTTTACAAATTTTCCAGAGTTACTTCTTCCGGTTTTTTCAGAAATTCTGTAGTAGTATATTCCAGGCACTAAATTATCAAATTCAAAATTATTGTCGCCTGATTGCAGTTGGTAATTAGATTGAATCAATCCTTGTCCATCATTTGTAAATAATTGCATGTGCAAAGATTGTTCTTTGTCAGATTTAATTGTAAGAGTAATTCTTTGTTCATCAAATTGTCTGAAATAAACTTGAACATTTGAAATTTCAATGTTCTCACTTTTTACAGTCCATGACGGCGTTCTGAAATTTGTAATTTTAGGAACAACGCAAAAGCTATTAGTATTGTAAGGAGTTACGCGCCAATAATGATTTGCATTCTTTTTAAGGTTGTATAAAACCGTATCTGAATGAGATAAAACGAACAATTTGTTATTAATGTTAAAACCTATGTTTTCGGCGACTTCAAAAACATATTTATCTGCATTTGGAACATCATCCCAATCAAAACGTACTGTATCATAACCTAAAGGTGGAGTGCTCCCGGTAGGTGTTAAGTAATTTACAGCATCGGTTATATCTGGCTTAGGTGTATAGACAGGAGTTCTTAAGTAGTTTCTACCAGAAGATAGGTAATCCTTTGTAATCGCAGCTTTTTGTTCTTCTGAAAAGTTTTTAATACAATCCAGAAAGTAACTCATCAGGTTTGCCTCATCAGGGTCCAATTTAGCATTGTCCGGATCTTTAGCACAACCATTGTAAACACAACCAGGGCCTTGAAATCCAAAACCTAGATTGTAGTCCGCCGGGGTATCACAAAAACCATCTGCAGATTGGTTGCAATGTAGTTTTCCATTACTTCCTTGTTTGGCACGGTCGACATATTCAGTTTTTACTTCGTTTCCTCTGTAAAATATTGAAACAGGGGGAGGAACCGTACAGTTATTTGAAACGGTCAGATATGTCGTTTCTTCCCATCCAATAAAAGTATGAGGCAAAGAAAAGAAATGGCCAATTTCATGGGCCAGGGTTGTACCGTTGGGTCCAACGTAAAGTTTACCACTAACAATGTAATCTCCGTCCCCGGTATAAAAAGCCAAAACTCCTGTTTCGCTGGCATTTGCAACATTTCCTACAAATATATTTATCGCATTTTTGTTGGAAAGCATGAATTGGTTAATGTAGGCTTTGCCAAGAGTACTGCTTGGATCATCATAAATAAATGAATTATTTACTGAATTTGCAGCTTTTAGGTAAAAAACGATATTGAGCGACTCATAAATTCTATTGATAGCACAAAGGTTTTCTATGACATTTTTAATTGTAATCCGACCACTTCCGTCCGCTTTGGCAACCATCCAATAAGTTACAGGAACATAAAAGGGAGCTCCTCCTCGAATTAACATTTGGTCTTTAAATGTTTCCCGATTTTCAAACATCCGTTCACGAATTGCTAAATTTTCATGCAATCCGGTACCGCATTTACCGATCTCCTGGGCAAAAGTGCTGGTTGAGGTCAGTAGTCCAACTAAAAATACAAAAAAAACTCTATTCATTATAAAATTTTAAAATATGTGCATTTGCGGGCACAAAATTAATACTTAGTTAATAGTTTTGCCCTATTATTTAATAACGAATCAAAATGAATAAAGTTACCGTTATCGGAGCCGGAAATGTAGGGGCAACTGTTGCCAATGTATTGGCACATAAGGATTTTATCAGAGAAATTGTACTGGTTGATATAAAGGCCGAAATGGCTATGGGAAAAGCACTTGACACTTGGCAACAAGCACCTGTAGATCATTATTCTAGCCGGATTATCGGAACCCAGGATTATCAAATGACGGCAGATTCTGAAATAGTGGTTATAACAGCTGGATTGCCAAGAAAGCCTGGAATGAGCAGAGATGATTTAATCAGCACAAATGCAGCAATAGTAAATTCAGTCACAAGCTCAGTATTGAAATATTCTAAGAACCCTATAATCATTGTGGTTTCTAATCCATTGGATGTTATGACTTATGCTGCTTATAAAGTAGCCGGTTTGGCTGAAAACCGGGTCATTGGTATGGCAGGAATACTTGACACTGCCAGATATCGTGCGTTTTTGGCTGAAGCATTGGATGTTAGTCCCAAAGACATTCAGGCCATATTAATGGGTGGTCATGGCGATTCTATGGTCCCTTTGCCCAGATTAACAACTGTTTCAGGCATACCTGTTACAGAATTAATTGCCATGGATAAACTCCAGGCTATTGTTGATCGAACCAAGCAAGGTGGGGGAGAACTTGTAAAATTAATGGGAACTTCAGCCTGGTATGCGCCAGGTGCTGCAGCTGCACAAATGGTTGAAGCCATCGCGAAAGATGAAAAGCGTATTTTCCCTTGTTGCGTTAAGTTAAATGGGCATTATGGCCTTAAAGATGTATTTGTCGGTGTGCCGGTTAAACTTGGTAAAAATGGAGTTGAACAAATCTTAGAACTTAAGCTAAGCCCAGATGAAACTGCATTGCTGCATCAATCTGCTCATGAAGTGAGGTCAACAATGGACGTTTACGATAATTTGCCATCACAACCTGCTTAAACTTTTAATGCCTAGCCTTGTTCTGACAACATGGCTTCCATTAATGAGGCAATTCGCAATATGTTTACAACAGATGGGGAAACCGTCTACCAAAAATCATTGGATCAAGATGTAATTCTGGTATTTTTAAGACATTTTGGTTGTACTTTCTGTCGAGAAGCTTTAGAAGAATTGCATGATTTATTTAATGGGCACAAATTCGACAAAAATTGTCTGATTTTAGTCCATATGTCAACGGAGGATATAGCCTGTAAATATTTTGAACGATACGGTTTAACTTCAGTACCTCGGGTTGCTGATCCTGACTGTTTTTTCTATAAAGAATTTGGACTATTAAAAGGCACTTTTAATCAATTGTTTGGATTTCGTTCCTGGTTAAGAGGAATTGAAGCCGGCTTGATCAAAGGGCATGGATTTGGCACACAATTAGGCGACGGCTTTCAAATGCCAGGAGTTTTTATAATCCAAAAAGGGCTCGTTACCAATGAATTTCGACATAAGTACCCTTCAGATAAACCCGATTACTTAAAATTAATGGCTTGTCCACAATCACAATAAAACACTATAAATAAGCGTAGTTGGTTTATGAAATACGGGATTGCAAGTCTTATTATGTTATTTTATACTTACCAGTGTAAAACTCAGGTTTTAAACACAAAACAAGATAGTTTTCGCTTTTATGCTGACGCTATGTTTTTTCTAAATCAAGCCGAATTCAGGATGCATGCAGAATCGGCTTTTAATAGACTATTAAAGGAATTGATTGTAACAACAGCAGATAGTTCAAAGCTCAACTTCCTACCATCATTTGTTAAATGTGAGACTCCCGATAAAAGTATCAGTATTATTAGTTGGCAGGTGGAACGCCAACCAAAAGATTTTCATTATGCCGCGGTTGTATTTCAGGCAAATGCTAAGCCTTTGTACTTATTTGATGTGAATCGTACAATCTCTAAAATAAATTTTGAATCATTTAATTCCAAAAATTGGTACGGAGCACTCTATTACCATGTGATTCCTGCAAAAATTAAAAATACCTATACTTTGTTGGGTTATCGTTTTGGAAAGGATGGTTCAAAATATAGGATTATTGATGCGATCGAAATAAAAAATAATGATATAGAAATTGGGGCACCAATATTTAAACATACAGATGAGAAAGGGGAGGAGGAATGGTATTACAGACATGTAATTAATTATTCGCCTTCAGCAAATGTGGCTATTAAATACGATGAAGCATCTCAAATAATTTATTTTGATCATGTTGAAACGTTTACAGATATAAAATCCGGAGAAGTTGTTCGCGCACCAGATGGGACATTCGAATCTTTAGAGTATAAAATTGATTATTGGAATTATATTCCATACCAAAAAGGTGAGATTTTAGAAACAGCACCCAGAGAAAAGCCAGTATTGAATGGTGATAAAAAGGATATTTTAGGTAAGAAGAGGGAATCAAAACAAAAGTAAATTTTTAATTCGTACGTTTTGTAAAAGTAAATTTTATAATTGAATTGGTATTTTTATCTATTCTTGCCAAGTCCGATCTTTGAAGTCCACATACCCACAAAACCTGTTCTTCGGAAATTAATAAATACATTTTTTCTTTTTCAAACAGGCCAAGTTTTTTATCTGTAAATACGTCCTGAATTTTTTTATGTTTTCCATTCATGCCAAAGGACTGGATCCGATCCCCTGCATGCCAGTTTCTCAATTGCATCGGATAGTTTAATTGCTTCCTGTCAAAATAGCATACATTCGGATTTGTGTAATTAATTTCAATATCCGCATTATGAAAATCCCATTCCAAGTGTCCGTGGTGTAATTTAAGGGATCCTGAATTTGTATAAATGAAATGATCTTCATACGATTGAGAATTGTCTTGCGGCCTTAGTTTAATTCCATCGGGTTCTATAGCCAATTGATAATGAGACCTGCTGTAAAATAGATTGCCGCTATTGTTTAACTTGCTTTTAATTTGCTGAATTGTAATTGGATGAAATTCCAATTCAGCCAAAAACCAACTTAAAAAATAACCATTAATTTTGTTTTTTTGTATCCATATTTCTGAATCGCTTAAGTTTATATTTTCTCTTTTCCAAGTTTCATATAAATCTTGAATTAGTGGATACAATTCCTGCAAATGATCTATACTTCGTATAGCCATCTGACTGAATGCAGGGACTTTGGATTCAATTAATGGAATTACGTCATTTCTAAAAAAATTTCGTAAATAATAGTTTGACTTATTGCTGACATCTTCCCGAAAAATAATCTTGTGCTCATGTGCATACATTTTTAAATCTGATTTGGCCAGTGTCAAAAATGGACGAATATGAAGTCCAGATTTGGAAAGCATTCCTTTAATGCCTTTTAACCCACTGCCACGACTTAATTGTAAAAATAAATTTTCAACTTGATCATCTGCATGATGAGCAGTTAATAGAAATTTAAAATTTTGTTCCTCCAGGATGGATTCGAAAAATTTATATCGAGCAACTCTTGCTTGATCTTGAATATTTGTTGCTTTATCTAAAGGACAAGTTTTAAAAAAATAATCGATTTGGTGGTTTTGCGCCCAGGTTTTGATCATTTCCTGGTCTTCATCGGCATCCGGAATTCTCAATTGATAATTACAATGGGCAATTGCAAATTTGAAATTTAATTGATAAAGCACATCACAAAGCACCATGCTATCCAAACCCCCGCTGACTGCCACAAGAAGCGGATCGTTTTTCGAAAACATTTGTTGGTTTTGAATAACTTTGCGAGGATTTTCAATCATAATAAATTAACCAGATGCAAATATTACGAGTTTTAACCTTAATACTGCTTTTCAGTCAATGCAAAAATAAAGAGAAAGGTCAGATAACGGGACCTGCTCCAGCGGCAAGTTCAAATAAAATTGAGGAAATGAAGGTTCCGCCTCCGGTTATGGGAAAAATTGATGATAAATTCATTCAATTGGCAGAGAAGCAAAAAGATGTTCCGGATTTACAGGATGAAATCTGGCATTATACGTATGCTCTTTCTATAAAAGATGCAGCGCCTAAAGAAAATATATATAAAGGTCAATGGTTGGATTTGATGCCAAAAGGAGACTATAAAAAGGGCCTTTACAGTGAAACAGCCGAAACAGGGAAATACATTTACGATGAAAAGACAGGTTTGCTTGAACTTAGATCCACCATTGGAACTTCTTCTGAATGGAAAGTAAAAGTCGATCCATCCCACATGATTTTAATTGGGACCTCCAAATATGGTAACAATCCATGGCAGATTAAATTATCAAGACGCGATTCTTTACCGGTTCGGGAATAATACTTTTTTATAATTGACTCTAGCGGATTTTTTGTGAATTGAGCCATTTACGGTACACTTTGGCATTTTCATAATGACCAGCCAAAGTTTTAGCAAAGGCATGACTTCCATCATAGCCAGGCCGTGCGCAAAAGAATAAATATTCATGCTGAGTAGCATGGATGACCGCATCCAGCGTTGTGATGGATGGCATGCAAATTGGACCCGGTGGCAAGCCATCAACCAAATACGTATTGTAAGGTGAATCTGCTTTCAGGTGTTCTAAAAGTACCCGTTGAATGCCAAATAATCCCAAAGCAAAAACCACCGTTGGATCTGCTTGTAGCTTCATGCCCGATTTTAAACGATTGATATATACACCGGCTATATCAGATTTTTCCTTTTCAACAATGGTTTCCTTTTCGACAATGGATGCAATGATGTAAACATCTGTTTTGGTAAGTTCTCTTTCCGCGATTTTTTGTGTTCTGTTTTCTTTATTCCAAAATGTTTCATTTTCCTGAATCATTCGTTGCAAAAGTCGTTCCGGGGTTATGGTCCAATAAACTTGGTATGAATTTGCAATAAATGCAGTTAAAATGTTTTCATTTGTATAGCTGTATTTTTTTAATAGATTAGAATCCTGAAGCATCAACAAAAAATCTATCGAATCAGTCATTAATGAATTGCCTAATTTTCCTGCTAATTGATAGCAATCTCTGATTGAATTGAGAACCAACGTAACAGGTTCTTGAACTCCCTTACGCAATTTGTTGATGATGCTTAAATTATTGCTCCCGGCTTTAATTATATAATGTCCTGGCTTTAGCTGTTTAAATTGCAATAATTTCGCTAACCGGTTAATAGAATTTGTATCACGAACTATACTGTCTAATAACATTCCCAAACTGGATATCGAAACAGAGGATTCAATGTAAAGTTCTTGATCCTGATTGTCTTTTACAACTGACTTAAATGCGTTTAAATACACCAAAAGGCTTGCTATTGAAAGAATTAACAAGACAAGAGCAGTCTGAATAAAATAAACTTTCGTAATTCTCATCAATACTGCTCAGAATCAGAGGGAAATTTATTTTCTTTTACATCCTTGGTGTAATGTTGAACTGCTTCCTGAATTATTTCATGCAGTCTGGCATATCTTCTTAAGAATCTGGGGTTAAATTCATGGTTAATTCCAAGCATATCATGACTCACCAAAACCTGTCCATCTGTACCTTTTCCGGCTCCTATTCCGATTGTAGGAATGTGCAAACTCTTGCTCACTTCTTCTGCCAGAATGGCGGGTATTTTTTCTAAAACCAGACTAAAGCATCCTGCTTTTTCTAATAACAAAGCATCAGTTCTCAATTTATTGGCTTCGGCTTCTTCTTTGGCTCGTACGGCATATGTCCCAAACTTGTAAATCGATTGAGGTGTCAATCCCAAATGGCCCATGACAGGTATGCCCGCGGTTAATATTCGTCTGATGGAGTCTGTAACTTCCGAACCACCTTCTAATTTAACCGCATGTGCACCGCTTTCTTTCATGATGCGAATGGAGGAATCTAATGCCCGCTTAGTATTGCCTTGATATGATCCAAAAGGCAGATCTACAACCACTAATGATCGTTTAGCTGCTCTAACAACAGATTGTGCATGGTAAATCATTTGATCCAGGGTAATTGGCAAGGTTGTTTCATGACCGGCCATTACATTTGAAGCAGAATCCCCAACGAGTAAAACATCTACTCCAGCTTCATCCAACATTTTAGCCATTGAATAATCATAAGCAGTTAACATGGCGATTTTTTCACCATTTTGCTTCATTTCCAATATGGTATTTGTTGTAATTCGCTTTTGTTCTTTTTGAATTGACATGGCATAAAGGTAGCGCATATTGTCTTTTTAAAATAAATTGTACATTAAGGATTTGGAAAGAATCTTTTTGAGTCTATTGAGCTTCATTAGTTATTTATAAACAGCTCATTTTCAGCTTTAAAACACTAAAAAGAAGAAGAATTAATGTCATGAGAATTTATAAGATTTTCAATTTTTGAAATTTCATGAAAGCTTAAATATTAACAATTGCCTGATTGTTCCCACGGGTCTTTTCCTTATCTTCGTTGTATGAAATGGAGTCGTTTATTGCTTTTCGGTTTATTGAGTCTGTTATTAATTCAATGTTCAGAAGATTTTCAATTAACTGAGCCTTACAAAGATATACCAGTGGTTTATGGGCTAATTAAGCGCACTGATACCGCTCAATACATACGTTTGGAAAAAGCATTTTTAGATGAAAACATTCCTGCTAATCAAATTTCAAAAATTGCTGATTCTTTGTATTACCCAAATGCAACGATAAAATTAGTTCAGACAGCAACTAATACTGCTCATTTATTAAGTCGAGTAGATGCTTCGTTAGAAGGTTATCCAAGAGAAGCTGGTCCATTTGCTACCTTGCCTAATTATATGTACAAAATCCGGACGAATGTCTTGAATTTAAAAGGTGGAGAAGAGCTTCAATTAGTGATTGATCGGGGAGATGGCAGTAAGCAAGTTAGCTCTAAAATTATTTTAGTTAGCGATCTTAGCTATGTTTTTCCAGATGATGGAACACGGCAATTGTTTTTCGCTTATAGAAGTTCCTATGATTTTAAATGGAAAAACAAAAACAATACCACAGTTTTTGATTTAAAAGCACTGGTATATATTGATGAATTTGATGTGGTCACTCAAAAATCGGCAACGAAAATTATTGAGATCCCATTTACTAAAAGTCAACCAGGTAAAATTGATCGTATAGACAATATTTCTTCAGCAAAAGTCAACGGAAGTGCTTTTTACATTTTTTTACATGATAAATTACTGGTCAATTCAAATGTTGAACGAACTATTAATAAAATAGACTTTATTTTGACCGGTGGAGGCCCTGAAATTCAAGGCTATCTGAGTATCTTGAATGCAAATACAGGCATCACTGCCTCCCAGGAAATACCCAGGTACACTAACTTATCAGAAGGCTTCGGGGTTTTTAGTTCGACTGTATCAATTAAAAAAACCATCACCTTAGAGCCACCTACTTTGGATTCATTGCAAGCCAATTCACTAACAAGAGATTTAAATTTCAAGTAGGATTAAACTGACTCTTTGACATATTAGAACTATTTATATGTCATTTTTTACTTAAAATCTTTCTATTTCTGCCAAAATTTCCTATTTGTCAGGATGGCATAAGGATTGACTACAATTCTTAAAAAAGATTCTAATGGGAAAAATAATAGGTATTGATTTAGGAACTACCAATTCATGTGTAGCGGTTATGGAAGGAAATGAACCTGTTGTCATCGCAAATGATGAAGGCAGGCGAACGACTCCTTCTGTTGTAGCATTTTTAGATAATGGTGAACGTAAAGTAGGGGATCCAGCCAAAAGACAGGCGATTACAAACCCTAAAAAGACGATTTCATCCATTAAGCGGTTTATGGGAGGTCGATTTGATGAGATGAACCTTGAAACCGCCCGAATGCCGTACAAGGTATTAAAAGGGGATAATAATACCTGTCGGGTAGACATTGATGGCAGATTGTATTCTCCTCAGGAAATTTCGGCAATGGTACTTCAAAAAATGAAGAAAACTGCTGAGGACTTTTTAGGACATGAAGTCACCGAAGCAGTAATTACAGTTCCCGCATATTTTAATGATTCTCAAAGGCAAGCAACTAAAGAAGCTGGAGAAATTGCCGGCTTGACTGTAAAAAGAATAATTAACGAGCCTACTGCTGCTGCTTTGGCATATGGTTTAGATAAAAAAACCAAGGATATGACCATTGCCGTCTATGATTTGGGTGGCGGTACATTTGATATTTCAATATTAGAGTTGGGAGACGGGGTATTTGAAGTAAAATCAACCAACGGAGATACCCATTTAGGTGGAGATGATTTTGATCAGGTAATTATTGATTATTTGGCAGATCAATTCAAAAGTCAAGAGAATATTGACTTAAGAAAAGATGCAATGGCCTTACAGCGTTTAAAAGAAGCTTCTGAAAAAGCAAAAATCGAGCTATCCAGTTCATCAGAAACTGAAATTAACTTGCCATACATTACTGCTATGGATGGCGTTCCAAAGCATTTGGTGTTAAAATTAAGTCGTTCAAAATTTGAACAGTTAGCAGATAATTTAGTGCAACGAACTTTAAAGCCTTGTGCAGATGCGCTTAAAGATGCTGGAATGACAAATCAAGATATTGATGAAATCATTTTAGTCGGTGGTTCAACCAGGATTCCAAGAATTCAGCAAGTTGTAGAAGAATTTTTCGGCAAAAAACCAAATAAAGGAGTGAATCCCGATGAGGTAGTTGCAATTGGGGCTTCAATTCAGGGTGGTGTTTTAACTGGAGAAGTTAAAGATGTGCTTTTATTGGATGTAACCCCACTTTCTTTTGGAATAGAAACTTTGGGTGGAGTATATGATGTAGTAATTGAAGCAAACTCAACGATTCCTACAAAGAAATCAAAAGTTTATTCAACAGCTGCTGACAATCAGCCGTCTGTAGAAATTCACATTCTTCAGGGAGAGCGTCCAATGGCTAAAGACAATCGTTCAGTGGGTCGATTTATATTGGATGGTATTCCACCAGCACCTAGAGGTATGCCCCAGGTTGAAGTTTCATTTGATATTGATGCCAATGGAATTTTAAGTGTAAGTGCACAGGACAAAGGAACTGGCAAAAAGCAAAATATACGCATTGAAGCTTCGACAGGATTGTCTAAAGAAGAAATCGAAAAGATGAAAAACGAAGCTGCTGTAAATGCGGATGCAGATCGGTTGACACGTGAACGTGTTGATAAAATAAATGAAGCGGATGGTGTTATCTTTCAAACTGAAAAACAATTGAAGGAATACGGAGATAAAATACCAGCTGACAAAAAACAAGCTATTGAAAGTGCCTTGGAGAGTTTAAAGAATGCTCATAAATCGCAGGATGTGGATCAAATTACACAACATCTTGGTTTGTTAAACACAGCATGGCAAGCTGCTAGCCAAGACATTTACCAGGCAAGTCAGAATCCTCAGGCAGGGGCAGAATCAGAACCATCTGGTCCGAATTCACAAAAAGCAGATGAAAAAGTTACTGATGTAGAATTTGAAGAAGTTAATAAAAATTAAGTATTCGTAACTCAATTGAAAAACCTGATCTTTTTAAGATCAGGTTTTTTTTTGCTTAAAAACGAATTATGACCGAAGCTTTAATTCGAATACTTGAAGTTGCTCATGTTCAAACATCTTAAAACCAAACAAAACCATTAGTCAAATAAGGTTTTTTGTATTTTTAATTTATTCTGTTCTGCAATAAAATTTGAGCTTAAAATTTGGATTAAACCTGTAATCATGTAATTTTACAACGGTTAAATTTCAAATTATGCCAGATAATAAATGCTTTACAGGAGGTCTGCAGGAATATGTTCCCAGTCCATCCAAACCATGGAATGAAAAGCGCATTCATCATCTTTACAATAAGATCAGCAATGGAGCTCCATTATATCTCATTCAGGCCGCAAAAGCAAATAAGCCTTCGGTTTTGGTTGACTACCTAATCAGTACTGCCATAGCTCATCCACTTCCTGGTGAAAAGAAAGTAGGTGTCAAAACCTATGATTACACCTATGCGTGGAAAGAGCAAGATATTGCTGAAGACCCAAATGCTTATTATAAGTACCTCGAATTAGTCCACATGTGGTTTAATGGTATGATTACAGAAGGGGTACGACACAAATTGGTGCTTTTTTGGTCAAATCACTTTGTAGCTACTGCAGATGTAACCGGAAATAGACCTACCTGGGTTTTTCAATATTATTATTTGCTTCATAAATATGCATTGGGAGATTTTAGAGAATTTGTCAAAGCGATTGGACTGACTCCCGCCATGATTTTATATTTAAACGGGAATGCAAATGTAAATGGACGTCCGAATGAAAACTATGCGCGGGAATTGTTGGAATTGTTTACAATGGGTGTTGGCAACTATACACAAAAAGACGTTGCTGAAGTAGCTCGAGCATTAACTGGATGGAATATTTCCTATTATGAATCACCGGCCGGAAGTGGAAACTATAAAATTGGGCCTCTAAGAGAAAACGAATTTGTATTTTACAGATACAACCATGACTGGAAAGGCAAAGTTGTATTTGGGCAGCAAGTTGGTAACAATGGAGGTGTTGTACCGGCTACAGATGCCGAAGCTTTAACCAAAGCAAAAAATGAATATGATAAACTTCATGATGAGGTCATATTTAAAGCGAAGAAAAATGAAGTAGCTAAGTTTATCTGCAAAAAACTATACAAGTATTATTTATACAACGATCCGCCACAAGATATTATAGATGGATTGGCAACTGTTTTTATAAATAGCAATTTTAATATTGCCGCTGTTCTTAAAACACTTTTTAAAAGTGAACATTTTTATGAAGACGAGGCCATGGGGCTTATTATAAAAAGTCATATTGACAATCAAATTCACTACTGTAGAAGTCTGGATCTGGAACCGGGAAAAGATTATTATAAATATAAATGGCTAAATAATTCTTTTCAAGCGGAAGTTACTGACCCTGTTAATTTTCCAAATACTTTAAACAGAGATACTTTAAGTTTTCTATACAGCGCAAATTACAATCTGGGTCAAACACTCTTTAATCCAATAAATGTCGCTGGATGGCCTGGTTATAGATCTTGGTTAAATGAATTTACACTGGTAAATCGATGGAAATACAATCGAGATCAAATGAGTTATTATTTGCAATACGATTCCACGAAAACAAAATATCGAAATTTTTTAAAGGACATAAGTTCAAATTCAAAAGATCCTGATTTAATTGTACGCAACGTTATTAGTTATTTTATGACAGTTGATTTGGATGAGCAATATATTCAAACAGCAATAGGTGTTTTTAAAGCATCCGTTCCCTCAAATTATTATTTGGATGGAACCTGGAGTTTGGATTATGTTACTGTGCCAAATCAATTAATTAACCTGATGAATTATCTGGTTACTTTACCAGAATATCAATTATTATAAACTCCAAAATCTATTCTATGTGTAACAATAATAATTTTGAAAATAAACTGTTTCGTTCAGATCTTGGAGAAAAACACAATGAAGATCACCTAACCTGGAACCGAAGACAATTTTTAATGACTGGTGGAATTGCAGGTTTGGGTACTATGCTCTTGAGTGGAATTCCAGTAAACCCATTATTGTCTAATGCATTTGCAGCACCTCTTGCTGCTAGTGGTGACTCTATTTTGGTCTTGTTAAAGCTATTTGGAGGAAATGATGGATTAAATATGGTCTTTCCACACTCAGATAATTCCGGGAAAGCAGAATATATAAATTTAAGACCTGGTCTAAGTCATAAATATGGAACTGATTACAATGACAATACTGTATTAACCGGATTTGGAGGATCCGATTTTGCTTTGCCTGCAACAATGCAATCCTTGATGCCTTTGTGGCAATCCGGAAAGATGAATATCATACACAATGTAGGTTATCCAAATCAGGATTATTCGCATTTTTCATCTATAGACAATTGGTCCAGTGCAGCTGATAATGTTTATGACAAGCGATACAATTCTGGTTATATGGGACGTTTTCTTGAACAAGATTTTCCTTCCTTCAGTGAAACACCCCCAACAGTTCCACCAGCATTGCGAATCGGCTACAGTGCTGATTTGGTATTTAAATCAGCCAATAATCAGCAATATGAATTGGTTTTTAATGACCCCAATGAATTTTATCGTCTAGCTCAGTATGGTAAATTGTACCCTACAGATGGTTTAAGTGATTGTCCACAGGGTCAAGAAATTGAATTCTTGAGGCAATTGACTAATAATTCATTGCGTTACTCCCAATCAGTTACTCAGGCCTATAATTCAACTTTAAATAAAGTAGCATACCCGGCAAATACGACTTCAAGACTAGCCGAGCAACTCAAAATCGTAGCTAGACTCATTAAAGGAAAATTGGGTACCCGCATTTTTATGGTTTATATGGATGGTTTTGATACCCATGCAGATCAAAAGGCCTACCATGCTAATTTACTTGGTCATATCGCAAATTCTGTTTCGGCATTTTTTGCTGATTTGCAGGCAGATAATTTTGACAAGAATGTTTGCCTAATGAGTTTTTCTGAATTTGGACGTACAATTCGTGAAAATGGTTCAGCTGGAACTGATCATGGAAATATGTCACCCATGATGTTGTTTGGAGATGCAGTTAAAGGAGGATTTACAGGTAATCCAATGAATCTAAATGATGCCACGCTAAAAGCCGGTGATACCAGAGTCTATTTTGAAAACCAAAGCAGTATTGATTTCAGATCAATGTATGCAAGTGTTATGGAACAATACCTATGCCTTGATTCTGAACTTGTAAATTATACTTTGGGTAAACCGTATACGCGATTAAATTTATTTGACAATCCATGTGACGGAAAAAGTTATGGATCTAATTTTAATACCCTGTTATTGGGTCACAATCCGAATGAGCAAAACAATAAAATTATTGAAGTAAAGTTTTCGCAATTGCAATCGAATGAAGTCAAATTGCAGATCAAATCAATCAATGGCAAAACACTAGCAGTATTGTATGAAGGATTTACTACAAAAGGGTCTTATACAATTCCATTAGATCCGGTCAAATATAAAATTCCACCCGGCGAGTATATATATCAACTTGATAGTGCTGGAAAAACGTTGACAAGAAGATTCAATATTTTTTAAACAGGAAGGCTATGAAAAAAACTTTACTTTTCGTTTTACTGAGTGTTACTATTTTAAAGTCACAAAATCAAATCACTTACGAGCAATTCAGCGCTTGTAGTCTTCCTTCAAATTGGAGCTTGTCAATTGAAAAAGGCAACAATGGATTTGCGATAGCTAAAAGCAATCTTTTTCCTTCCTATGATGCTACATGCAGTATTATTTATAATCAAAGCACTCCAAACAATGGAGGGGATAAGAAATTTAGCATTTCCACAAATGAATTTGATCTATATGCTTATGATCAATACGTATTAAATTTTGGATTGCGTTTAGTCAATACAAATACAAGCAATCGCCTTACTGTTTATTCTGAAATTGATGGAATCAAGCAGGTAATACAAACATATACCAAAGATGTAATTCAAAATGGATTAGTAGTAGTGAACCAAACAATCAATCTGAATGCCACCAATTCGAGTAAAAAAATTAGATTTATATTTGAATATCAGACTTCTGGAATAGATTTTAATACACTGATAATAATAGACAATTTAATATTGACAGGTCCTGATAATGACGACTGTGCCAGAGCAGTATCAATTGAATTGGATAAAAATTGTTTAGGAGGTAACAGCACAGGTGCTCTTATGACTGGGCCCGCTATTCAATGTAGTGGCAATTACGTTCAAAGTTTATGGTATAAATATCAAAGTTCATTCAATGGTAAATTGAAAATTGAAACCAAAGCTAGTTTCAATGACGCAGTCAGTATTTTTGAAGGCAACTGTACAAACCTTAAAGATCTAAGTTGTTTTAATAAAGACGAATATGGTTTTGAGGGAGAATCCAATTTCGTAGATGTTGAATCAGGAAAATCGTATTTTATTCGAGTCGCAAAACAAATCGGTTATTATGGCAGAGAAGATGTTGGAGATTTATGTGTTTCAATAAAAAAACAAGATCCTGTCTTTCCACCTAATGACTTGTGTGATTTAAAAAGAACAATTACTGTTAATGCAAATTGTGTGACAGAAACAAATATTGCTGCATTATTCAATGCACCTATACCAAGTCTAAATAACAAGTCAAGAGCGGATATTTGGTATACTTTTAAAACAAACACTTCAAAAGATTTGGAAATTATTTCACATGCGGATTTTGCAGATGTCTTAACTATTTTTAAAGGCACTTGCACTCAATTGACTGAAGTTAAATGTGAAGACCTAGGCGGAAAAATATTGTTAGAGAATCCATCAATAAATGTTGATTATTTCATTCAGGTATCTGGTTATTTTTCTAGCATAGAAGGTCATTTATGTTTGGAAGTTAAAGACCATACCACAGTCAAACCAACAAACGAAGATTGTCTGAGTGCAAAAGCCATTGTTTTAAACCAGGCATGCCAGACTGGTTCTACCATCAACAGTGCTAAAAGCAATGTTAAACCAAGTTGTGTCGTTTACAGTGCACCAGATGTTTGGTATAGTTTTGTAGCTCCGGCTGAGAAAAATGTATCTCTCGACATTCAAGCTGGTTTTATATACAACTATGGAATTTATTCAGGAACTTGCTCTAATTTAACAGAGGTAGCTTGTGGAAAAACTCCCAATCCTTGTGAAGGTCCTATCGTGATAAATGGATTAGAAGCAGGCAAAACATATTTTTTGCAAATTATGGCTGCTGTAAATCCATTAAAACCAATTGAAGGAGACATCTGTGTTCGTATAGATGAGTTAAGCAAAACATTGCCATTTTCACCTATAGATTTAAATTTACAAATTAATTGCCTGCATGGAGTTTTAGGTCAGGTTAATTATACGGTAACGGGCGGCAAAGGAAATCATACATATGTCGGTCCAGCAGCAAATGATATTTTATACCCCGGAACGGAAATAGAAGCTTTTGTTGAAGATGAAGCAGGATGTAGGGATTTTGTAAAAACTTCTATTGATTGTCAAGCACCTGCTCGTTGCAAAAATTCTACGCTTGATTTGGTTGTAAATACTGAATGTTTAACCGATTCCATTGGAAGGCAAACTGGAGAAGTTATTTTACATGTTAATGGAAAGGGTGGTACTGGAGCATACTATTTATACGGAACTCAAGATGGAAGTAAATTAAAACACAGTGATACGTATCAAATTATAATTATAGATAGCGATAGTTGTTACGTTATTGAAGAAGGACGTATAAATTGCCCACCGTTTGATTGTACTCAATCTAAACTTAGCATTGCAGCTGATTATACCTGTGTAGATACTTTATTAAAAGCTATTTTAAACGTTTCGGTAACTGGTAACCTTGGCGCTTTAAATTTAATTGGTAATCATACAGGTGAACAATTGAGTCAAGGTGAAAAATATTCGATTCAAGCCATTGATGAAGCAGGATGCAGTGTTAAAATTGAAGGGGAGATTAAATGCAATTTTGATTCATGTGCTTATGCCAGACCTGCTTTATTTGTCAATTATGAGTGCATAGTTGATTCCATAGGAAATCGAAGTGGCCAGGCAGTTTTGCATGTTAGTTCATCCAGTTATGCAGGTGGTATTAAATACATAGGAAACAAAGATGGCGACACACTCTATCATTTAGAGTCTTATTCTGTTCAGATGGTGGATGCTTTTGGTTGCAGTCTTTCAATGTCAGGAGAAATTGATTGCATTCCTGTATCAACTGCTTCGGGAGAATATGTTAATGGAATCGTTTTAATTCCAAACCCAGCCAACGAAAATGTTAGCATTCATTTTAAACAAAAAATTTCAAACATTCTTGATTTTTCAATGTATGATTCTAATGGCAATTTATTAACAAAAGGAAAATTGGATCCTAGTCATTCAATTAACTTTGACATAAAGGATTTTCCATCTGGAGTCATTTATATTAAACTTCAAAACAGTAACTTTTTCGATATTTTACGATTTATAAAAATTTAATTAATCTAAAACCAGTATGTATAAAATTGTTGCATTCCTAACGGCTATGCTTGTGTTTATTAATGTTTATAGCCAAACAAATACATTTAATTTATTGGATTTATCAAAGCCAGATGCTAATCAAAATTGGTATATACCTTCCAAATCTATATCAAATAAGACAGATATAGCTGCCAGTCTTACTGATTATTTAAATCTTTCCGAAAACAATTCATTTAATGCAATTTCAAAAAAACTTGCAGCAGATCGTTGGACACATTCAAAATTTCAACAAGAGTATAATGGAATTAAAGTACTAGGAGCAACTATTTTGGTGCATGAATTTGAAGGACAAATTAGAAGTTTAAATGGAAGAAAAGAAGACATTAAAGACCTAGATACAAACCCAAAAATTAACACCCATGAATTAACTCAAATATGTATAAGTAAATTTCCTTCAATATTTACTCTGGATCCTGTTCCTGCTAATCATTTTAGCGAACCCGAGTTAATTATCATGGATCGCTTGTATCCAAATCGATCCGGTGAATTTAAATTGGCATACAAAACGGATTATGACAACCACGATTTATTTGTAAATAGAAGATTTTATATCGACGCAATTACAGGAGAACTGATTTTAACATATGACCTGATTCAGAGTTGTGTTGGAGGTAAAGGTATTGCTCAGACTTTGTATCATGGAGATCAAGAAATGGAATTGGAATTTATTGAAAATGCCTATCAATTGACAGACAACACAAGAGGAAATGGCATTCAGACTATTTCTGAATCTGGAAGAACCTATAATGATAAAGATAATTATTGGGAAAAGGGATCTTTTGCTCAACGAAGAGGCGCATTGGATATCCAATTTGGTTCTCAGAAAACAATCGATTTTTACAAAAAATATTTTGACAGAGATGGAGTTGATGGAAAAAATCTTAAGCTGGTAAATAAACTGCGGGATTCTGTCTTTTTGGTAAATGCATTTTGGAATAACACCGGAACTTTATTTGGAATTGGAGATTCGATTAATACAGGTCCAATCACATCGATTGATATCGTAGGGCATGAATTAACACATGGAGTGACTCA
The DNA here is from genome assembly GCA_016787575.1 of Saprospiraceae bacterium. Lineage (GTDB taxonomy): Bacteria > Bacteroidota > Bacteroidia > Chitinophagales > Saprospiraceae > Vicinibacter. Next base: position 202,729 of record JAEUUO010000019.1, read on the forward strand.
ATTTACTTGCGGACTTGAATATTTATATGAATCTGGTGCTTTAAATGAAGGATTGAGTGATATTTTTGGCAAATCCATTGAGCAAGAATATGACCCTGCAGGGTTTAATTGGTTATTGGGAGGCAGACCTTTTGTTAAAAAAGATACTGCTTTTAGAAACATGGCAGATCCCAACCATTACCGCAATCCTAAATTTTATAAAGGAAAATTCTGGATAAGTAATTCATCAGACAATGGTGGAGTGCATACCAACAGTGGTGTTATTAATTATTGGTTTTACATTCTTTGTGAAGGGGAAACTGGCACAAATGAATCTGGGCAAACTTACTCAGTAGATAAATTGGGAATGATTCCCACACTTAAAATCTTGTACGATGCAATGGATAATTATCTGACATCAACCAGTTATTATTATGATGTTAGAGAAGCAACTCTTTTAATTGCTGAAAAAAATTATGGCAAATGCTCCAAAGAATATATAAACATAGCAGAAGCTTGGAAAGCAGTTGGGGTAGGTAAAGGTGTAAACGAAAATGATGTTCAACTTGTAAATAACAAGATCCCGCAAGTTGCTTGTAAAGAAGGCCTATTTCCTGTTGAAATCAGACTTGTGAATTTAAGTTGTATTAACAGTATTCCAAAGGGAACCGATATGGTGTTTACTATCAGCGTTCCTCAAAAAAATAAAATTATTGAATACTATACGACGACTGAGGATATTTTACCAGGAGCGTCCTTTGTTTATGCTTTTGCAAATCCTGCAAGAATTGATAGAAACATAAGCATTACTGTAGAAGCATCCATTTCAAATGACGTGGATACTTCGAATAACCGAACAACTATGGCTATTACCAAGAATGCTAATAGTGACCATGATTTTAGATCAGTGCAAATTCAAATAAACGGATCTTCTTGTGAAAATGGATTTTTAAGAGCTCGAGTCACTTCAAATTATACTGGATGCTCTCCGGTTCCAAAGGGAACAATAATGCAATTAAACCTTAGTTTTGACAATCTGGTAATCACAAAGAAATTCACAACGACAACAACAATCTTTCCAGGAAATCAATATCAATCCCCTTTCTTTAATCTTGACAAGGTATTTAGTGGCTATAAAAAAATATTGGGAGTTTTGGATTATGATAAAGATACGGTTGATACTAATAATTCAGCTTATTTTAATGCTGTATACATTAATAATGTTGGGTTTGGATATTTGGAATCATTTTCAGGCAATGAGTTTGATTCAACCTTATTGGGCTTAAAAATCGATTCATTTCAAACTGTTAAAATTCAAAGTGATTTTATAAATTCTGAATCGATTGTATTTACGGGTGGAAACGTTTACAATGCAGCCAATAAATTTATTCCAACGAATGGAAATAATCTGGCTGATTTTATTTCAAGCAATCCAAAATTTACCAGTACTATTTATTTATGTGTTGATACTAAAGATTTGAGTAAGGCAAAAATATCATTTGATTACATTCAAAAATTGGGTTCAATACCGTACGATTCTTTATTAAACAGTCAAACCTTTGCCGCGGGGTCGCGTGTTCAATTTAGAAATGAAACCGGAGGAATTATTGATATGCCCATCTATATACAAAATGCTTCCAGAGAAGCTGCTAATCAATATTTTGAACAAGATATTCCAATTAATGGAGGCGCAATTTCTATAGAAATTACCAATATTACTTTAAATGGTTTTGTGGATAGTATTACATCAAAGATTGACACAAGCTCAGATTTGATTATTTTAGATAATATTAAAATATTTAAGGAAACAGTTAAAACAACTGAGGATTTTAATTTGAAACTATTGGTTGAGCCAAATCCATTTCACGACAAAGTAAGGCTGTTTGTTGAGCCGGCTTATGGAAAATTGCAATACTCAATAATTAATAGCATGGGTATGACCGTAAGCCAGGGCATATTTAATTCCGGTTGGAATGATTTGACAACCAGCGACCTTAGTCCTGGAAATTATATTTTAAGATGCTTAAATTCCGAAAACAAAATTATTTATTCGAGGTTGTTAAAGGATTAGATCCAGGGTTAAATTCTATACAACTTCCAGTTTAATTTTGTTCGATCTATAATAGTAGACAGAAATTTATTGATAGATGTATTAGCTGATTGAGTATGATTTTAATTAGGCAAATGCATTCCATTTAGAATTTTATTTTGTCAATCCGGTATAATTACCATACTCAAAGCTTTTAATAAACTTATTTGCATTCTATAGATTACTTGAAAAATCGATATTTTGCTGGAAATAATAGATGTACGAGTAGTATTCTTTTTTATTTTCGATAAAATAGGCTAATTTTACAACCCGTAACAAAGGAATCCAAATTCAATCTTATGGCTAAATACATTTTTGTTACGGGAGGTGTAACATCATCCTTAGGCAAAGGCATTATTTCAGCATCTTTAGCTAAATTGCTACAGGCGCGTGGTTTTAATGCGACCATTCAAAAATTTGACCCTTACATCAACGTAGACCCTGGCACATTAAACCCTTACGAACATGGTGAGTGCTATGTTACTGATGATGGAGCAGAAACAGATCTAGATTTGGGGCATTATGAGCGATTTTTAAACAAACCCACTTCTCAGGCAAATAACATTACGACTGGTAAAATATACCAAACAGTAATAAATAAAGAAAGAGCTGGTGACTATTTGGGTAAAACAGTACAAGTCATCCCACACATTACAGATGAAATAAAACGGAGGATTTCATTGTTAGGAGAATTGGGCTTTGATATGATCATCACAGAATTAGGTGGGACTGTCGGGGATATAGAATCATTACCTTATTTAGAAGCATTGAGGCAGTTTAGAATGGATATAGGCCCTGAAAACGTGGTTACCATACATCTTACCTTGCTGCCTTATTTATCAGCAGCTAAAGAACTTAAGACCAAGCCTACTCAGCATTCAGTAAAAGAATTACTTGAGGCTGGAATTCAACCTGATATTTTAGTGTGCAGAACTGAAAGGCCCGTCACTGAAGAGATTAAAGCTAAATTGGCTTTATTTTGCAATTTAAAGCCTGAAAATGTAATTGAAGCCCTGGATGCAGATACAATTTACGATGTTCCATTATTGATGCTTAAAGAGCGATTAGACATTCGAGTATTGGAAAAATTAGGGATTCACTCTAAAATTGAACCAGATCTAAAAAATTGGAAGAAATTCTTAGGCCATCTTAAAAATCCAAGTGAATCAGTTAAAATAGGCCTTATTGGAAAATACAATGAATTACCTGATGCTTATAAATCAATTCATGAAGCATTTGTACATGGAGGGGCTGCAAACGAATGTAAGGTTGAAGTTGTGCCGATACATGCAGAGGACATTGAAGAAGAAACGGATATTCGTAAGCTTTTAAAAGAGTTAGACGGAATTTTGGTAGCACCAGGTTTTGGAGAACGTGGAATCAATGGCAAAATTCGTGCAATTGAATTTGCCAGAACTAAAAATCTACCGTTTTTTGGAATTTGTCTTGGTATGCAATGCGCTGTAGTAGAATTTTGCAGGAATGTCTTAAAAATCAAGGATGCTTCTTCTACAGAAGTAAATCCGACGACAAAAAATCCAGTTATTGATCTGATGGAAGATCAGCGAAAGGTAAAATCTAAAGGTGGAACCATGCGTCTTGGGGCGTATCCATGCGTTGTAAAAGAAAAATCCCTTGCTCGAAAATGCTATAAAACGGAATTTATTTCCGAACGACACAGACATCGTTATGAATTTAATAATAAATACCTTGATTTGCTGCAAAAAAATGGCATGATTGCAACTGGCATTAATCCCGATCAGGATTTGACAGAAATAATTGAACTCAAAGATCATCCATGGTTTGTTGGAGTACAATTTCATCCAGAATTAAAAAGTCGGGTAGAACTTCCGCATCCTTTGTTTGTAGGTTTTATCAAAGCATGTATTCAGTATAAAACATCTCGTAATTAATCGATTGAAAAAAAAATCACTGCTGGACTTAAAAAGGCTGGAATTGACTGAATTCCGTACCATTCCAAAGCGTTCAATCATTTTGTTTGCTGATCAAATTCGCTCTGGACATAATATTGGATCACTTTTTAGAATAGCAGATTCATTTTTATTGGAGTCCATTTTATTAAGTGAATACTGCGTCAAACCGCCACACCCCGAAATTGAAAAGGCTGCTATTGGAAGCACCAACAGTGTAACTTGGCTTTCTGTTCCTAATTCAATCGAATGTCTTATTGAATTGCAGCAACAAGGATATCAATTAATTGGAATTGAACAAACAGATCAAAGCTTTTCACTTGATCAATTTAAAGTTGATTTAAATGCAAAATATATTTTGATTTTTGGAAATGAAATCAATGGTATCAATCAAAATATACTGGATAGGGTGGACGCGTGTATCGAAATTCCTCAATTTGGTACCAAACACAGTTTAAATGTAAGTGTTGCAGCTGGAATTGTGGTTTGGCATTTTATAGCCCCTTCTTTACTAAAGTAAAGTTTAGAGATAAGATCCTTTTAGTAATTCGTCGCTTTTTTTACTTTGAATTATAAATAGATTATAAAGCATTAAGCCTAAGTTTCTAAATGCGTTTAATTCATTTTTATCTATCAATTTACTTTGATGGTACAAAATAAAATAATAATTCATAGCTTCCATATTGAAAGCATTCTGTGTTGTAAGCAGCTTTAATAGCTCATCCGAAAAATAAAAACGAATAACTGCCTCATATTCACCTTCTAAATGATACTTTTCCGAATATTCAGGGAAATTTGCAAAATCAATATCTTTAAAGCCTAAAATAGCCATTAAATTTGTAAAAAAGGTTTCAGGCTTTTGTACAAATTGAGGCAAGGAAAGTTGTTTTGAATTAACAAAAAAGACAGTTTGATCAAATCGTACAGAAGATTTACCAGTTGAAACAATGTATTGATAATCAAATAGATAATTTTCAGAATCGATAGAACGCTCCTGAATCACATTAGTGATTTTTTGGGAACTTCCAAACTTAAATAGTTTAAAATCACTAAGTTGTTTTACCAGCCCTAAATCGTGCTCAAAATCGTATTTTAGACTTAATTGGCTAGCAAGCACTTGAAAATAGGCACTTCGTTGTTTTTCATCCCCAAATAATTTATTCAGAAATCCCATGCATTATGGTTTGTAAATCATTTAATATATGTTGCGCTACATGATTATAACAATCTTTGCCCTCCAATAAATGTTTTAATTGTTTTAAATCTGATTTCATCTTAAGTCTGACAGCTGGATCTTTTAAATAATTTAATTGCTTTTTTATAGCAACAGAATTGCAATTACTTTGAATCAATTCAGGAACAATATTCGCATCAGCAATAAGATTCACCAAACTAATATACTTAACTTTAATTAATTTCTTTGCAAGATAATAGGACATTTCATTTCCCTTATAGCAAACAATCTCTGGAACCCCAAACAAGGCAGTTTCCAATGTGGCCGTCCCAGAAGTGACTAAAGCATGATGCGCTTGATATAGAATATTATAAGTATCATTATAAACGAGTGTTGCTTTGATGTTTGAATTACGAAGGTGTGTTTCATACAATATTTTGTGTTGAGTTAGACCTGCAATTACAATTTGATAATTACTTTCATCACGAACAGCATCCAAAAATACCGGTAACATTGAGTTTATTTCCTGAGCTCTGCTTCCGGGAAGTATTGCTAATATTGATTGATTTGATAAATTATTTTCTGTTCTGAAATCAGGATTAAATTTAAAATTATTTATTCTTTCGACTAAGGGGTGCCCATAATAATGGGCATCGATGCCATTTTTTTTAAAATAGGGGAGTTCAAAGGGAAGTATAACGTATAAATTTCGTACAAATTTTTTTAAAATCTTTATTCGGCTTTCTTTCCAAGCCCACACTTGAGGTGCAATGTAATAATACACAGGAATTTTATGCGCAAATGCCCAGGCAGCCATTCTTAAATTAAAACCAGGATAATCAATTAAAATCAGACAATCCGGTTTCCAATCAAGCAGAATTTTTTTAGTTGTCCTGAAAAGTCCTAAAATTTTACCTAGATTTTTCAACACTTCAGAAAAGCCCATGAAGTTTGTCTTTTCATAGCGGATGTCAATTTGAGTTCCTGCAGCCTGCAGTTGATCTCCACCCCAACCTCGAACTATTATTTGTGGATTTAATTCTTTAAATCTATTTACCAACGCTGCTCCATGCAGATCACCCGATGCTTCACCGGCAATAATATAGATTTTTATATTTCTGCTCATTGCAATAAATCAAAACCATAGAAATACATCCACAAAACTACATATATTAAAGTGGGAAAAACAATGCCACGCATAGCATCTAAAAATAATTTACGATTAAAAATTTGCAATGGAATTACATTGCAAATTATTGCAATCAATGCAATAGTTCGTTCACGAAAATTGCCAGTCATACCAGCAGGATTAAAAATTCCCCATTGATCTAATTGATCATAAATTACTAGCAAAATGCCATAGGATGCAAAAGGCACACACAAACCTATTAGTATGCCAATAAATACTTTGTCGTAATTTTTATTAATATGCATTCTTTGTTATTTGATTTATTTAAAATAATATACATTCCAATTACAAGGTTTCAAAATATTTATTGGTTTGGATGGCTTTATAAACTGTTAAATCATGACCGGAAGGAACTACGCTTATGAATCCATTTTCCAATGCCCAAATATCTGAATCTGTTCCCGAGTCAGAGGAAACGAATTTTCCTGTTAACCAGTAGTATGGTTCGTTTCTAGGATCTTTTGCTTCCATAAATTCCTCATCCCACCTGCCTTCTGCTTGCTTACAGACTTTGATTCCTTTAATTTCATTTTTCTTTAATTTGGGAATGTTTACATTTAGCAAATTACAATTGTTTATTCCAATTGATAGGGCTTTTTCAATAATTGCAGAAACAAATTCAGTTGATGCCTCAAAATCAGCTTCAAAAGAATAATCCAACAATGAAAATCCAATAGATGGTATATTTTCCAGGGAGGCTTCCATAGCGGCAGACATCGTGCCTGAGTAAATTATATTAATGGATGCATTTGATCCATGATTAATTCCCGAAAGACAAATATCAATAGGCCTGTTTTTTAAAATTACATTTTTAGCCAATTTTACGCAATCTACAGGTGTTCCGGAACATTCATATGCATCCATATTGGGAAAGGTATGGATTCTATTCAATCGGATTGGTTGATTTATGGTTATGGCATGACCCATTCCGGATTGAGGACTGTTTGGGGCGACGATCACGACATCCCCAAACTGAGAAGCGGTTCTAGCTAGAGAAGCCAGTCCTGGCGCAAAAATACCGTCATCATTGGTTACGAGGATTAATTTATTTGTTTTCATACTTGCACAATCAGGCTTAAAGATAAGAAGGCCTGTTTAAGCTTTTTAGAAATTAGAAAATAAGCTTGTATATAACAAAATTAAGGAGTCCAGCAATTAACTTTACAGACAGATTTGATGAAATGGAATGGAAAGAGTTGCTTAATGAGTTGACCGGCAATCAATTAAAGCCGATCTATTTGGTGAGTTCTGAAGAACTATTCTTTATTGACAAATTAATCCATTTGGCAAGTAACAAATTACTTCCTAAAGAGCAATTGGATTTCAATTTGGCTTCCTTGTATGGTAAAGAAACTAACATTAAAAATATATTGGATCTGGCTAGAGAATTTCCTTTTATGGGTGAACGGAAAATCATACTAGTCAGAGAAGCCCAGGATATTAAGGATTGGGATTTGTTATCGGCATATATAAAAAAACCAAATCCTTCAACAGTGTTAATTATCCTTTTTACTAAAAAACCGGATGGAAGGGCTTCGTGGGTCAAGCTTGCAAAAGAATCCGGATACTGGCATGAATGGAAGTCTATTCCAGATTACCAATTGCCAAGCTTTTTAGCGGACTTGTCTCAGGAAATGAACCTTAAAATGGATGAACATGCTCAGGCATTATTATTGGAATATGTTGGGAATGATTTATCAACGATCTCGAATGAATTGGAGAAATTAAAATTAAATGTAGCAGAAGGTTTTAAAATTGGAAAAATAGAAATTGAAAAATATATTGGAGTCAGCAAAGAATTCAATGTATTTGAATTGCAAAAAGCTTTAAGCATTAAAGATAAAACAAAAAGTTTTAGAATCTTTAATAACTTGGCAATCCATTCTAAATCAAATCCAATCATTGCTACCATTGCTTCTCTTTTTAATCATTTTAATAGAATTTGGCTGACCAAGGTAAATTTAACTAAATCGGATGATGAATTGAGTAAATTATTAAAGCTTCCTTTTAAAACATTTGTAAAAGAATACAGAGAAGCTTCTTCAAATTATTCGTTACATGAAATAGAGCGTGTTTTTGCTTTTTTAAATGAATATGATTTAAAATCAAAAGGCTTATTCAATCAATCAACAACAGAAAGAGAGTTATATATAGAAATAGCTCTTCACTTTAACAGACTAAATTAGTTTATATGAAAATATTTATGAATTGGGTTACTTTGCTTTTAGCATTTATGCTGTTTTCAGAATGCTCAAAAAAATCATCCGTGAGTATTCAAAATAACCCAGAAGCTTATAAAAACTATATTTTGGCTTATACAGCAGGAATGCTCAAGCGAAATGAAAACATTAGAATAGAATTTACAAAGCCTGTCATTGTGTCTGATAAAATTAATCAAGACGTAGACCCAACATGGTATAAAATTACGCCTTCACTAAAGGGATCATGTGTCTGGACGTCCCTTACTTCATTGGAGTTTACACCAGATAAAAGTGAAATTAAAGGCAATCAAGAATTTACATTTACACTTGATTTAAGTCACCTTTTTCCGGAAGTTGAAAAAGCCATCAGGCTTATTGAGATTCCCTTTAGCTATGTCCCAATAAGCTTAAACTATTCCTGGTTATTTCCTAGACCTGAACCTGTCGAAAACAACGCAATGTTTCTTACTGGTAAAATTGAATCAAATGATCGCTTGGATCCTTCCTTATTAATGGAATCCTTAAAAGCTACTGTAGGGCCTGACAATTTAGAATTGAAAACAGAGATTACAGCAGACCCTTCAAATCCATTGATGTATGATATTGTAATTCGACATATTCCAAGATCATCTAAATCTACTGATTTAATTTTAAAGTGGCATGAATCGGTAAACAATAACAATTCGAAGTTTGAAAGTGCTAAGTATAAAATACCAGGTATTGATGACTTTGAAATAACAGGAGTTGATGAAACAGATTTGAATGAAAATTTGTTAACTGTCTATTTTTCAAATTTTTTAAACGCCTCACAAGATATTCGTGGATTAATTCACATAAAAGGAGATTCCATAAACTTGGAACTAATTAAAGAAAAGGACTTTATACAAGTTAAATTACCGGATAGTTGGCAAAAAAGTGACGCAATTTTAATCGTTGATAAAGAAATAATATCCGAAAATAACAAAAAGCTAAATTCAGATTTTGAATTTCACTTTCAGGTTAAGCCAAATGCTCCACAAGTTCGTTTTGTATCAAAAGGTTCCATTTTGCCTTATACGAAAGACATCGTTTTGCCATTTGAAGCAATTAACTTACATACCATAGAAGTAGAAGTTTTTAAAACGTATACCAACAATGTTTTGTATAGCTTTCATTTAGGATTTGACAATGAGTATAGTTCTTACAATTTAGTTAGGCTTGGAAAAGTAATAAAACAAAAAATAATTAACCTTTCTGAACTAGCTCCCGGAAATAATGAAAAGGATTGGAAAAGATATGGATTGGATTTAAGTGAGTTAATTGAAAGCGAACCGGGTGCATATTATCAAGTACGAATTGTTTTTAAGCCTTCATATAGTAATTATTATTGCGATAAGGAGAAACCTGAAATCCCAGAAGATTTTTACCAAAATGAAACCGGAGACCCTAATATTAAATCATTATGGAGAGATTATCCCTATTGGCATTACAGTTCAGATGAAACAGAAAATGCCTACGACGTTAACAATCCATGCAATATAGAATATTATAGCAAAGAACATTTTGCTACTACTTCTTTTTTTGCATCCAATATAGCCCTTTCAGTAAAAGCAGGTAATGACCCAGGCCAAACATCTGCGTTTGTTTTTGATATCATCGATGGATTGCCAGTTAAAGGTGCGGAAATTCAATATTTTGATGCCCAATTGCAGGAAATTAGCAAGTTAAAAACAGATGGCAATGGATTGGCCATAACTGCGATTAACACACTTCCTTCCTTTGTAATGGCAAAATACAAAGATCACTATGCTTATTTAAAAATTAATGAAAATCGTTCTCTTTCGCAAACTGAATTTGACATAAGTGGTACCAAAGTTCAAGATGGTTTGAAGGCATCCATATATACCGAAAGAGGAGTTTGGAGGCCCGGAGATACAGTATATTTAAATGCTATAATCCATGATATCCAAAAAGAATTGCCGGAGCAATTTCCTGTAGAACTTAGCCTAAGCAATCCAAAAGGACAAAAAGTTTTTAAAGAAATCAAATCGAGTCATTTAATGGGATTGTATTCCTATACAATTCCAATTCAATCAAATGCTATTACAGGTCTGTATTTAGCAACAATAAAAGCAGGACCTTCTGTTTTTGAAAAAAATATATTAATAGAAACGATTAAACCCAATCGATATAAAGTTGAATGGCCAGGAATTGAATCAAATGGTCTGGATAACGTTAAAAATAAAACTACTTTGCGAGCATCCTGGTTACATGGAGCACCTGCAAATGGAGCATTTGCAAATGTGAAATGGAAATACCAGCTGATTTCCCCTGATTTTCAAAAATATAAAGAATTCCAATTTGTTGATCCGGTATCCTCCCGAGTATCTGGCGAATTAGAATTGTACAATTCCAATTTAAATGAAAGTGGATTGGCAGATATTAAATTGCCTGAATGGAAGAATAGCAGCAATACCGGCAAATTAAAAATTAATTTAATTACAAAAATTAGTGACAATAGCGGTGAAATCAGCACAGACTATTATGAAGCACAAGTTTCTCCTATTAAAGAATTAGTCGGAATTAAGTTACCTTCAGATGCACAATTCAAGTATCTTGAAAGCGGAATAGAGCAAGAAGTTAAAGTTATTGCCATTGACTCAGATGGTAAACCTATAGCAAATCGCAAAATTGGAATTGAATTATTTAAAGTAGAATATCAATGGTGGTATGAATTGAGAAACGGAAACACCGGAGAATATCAGAACAGTAACTTTAAGGAACGAGCTTTGGAATCGACACTAACAACTGATAACAACGGATTGGCTACTTTGAAAATGAAACTTGATGAATACAATAGATATTACATTCGGGCTAAAAATTTATCGAGTGGGTATTTGACTGGTGATTTTTTTTATACTGGCTATGGATACAATTCAGATCAAAAAGAGTTTGTAAATATTTTATCATTTAAAACAGATAAAGAGCAATATCAAGTGGGAGAATCTGTTGCACTTGATTTACCTGGTGCCAACCAGGGATATTACATTATAAGTTTAATAAGAGGCTCAAAGATTATTGATTGCAAAAGCATTACTGCAACTAAGGATAAAACAAAATTCAATTTTAAAATAACGAATGAGATGGCACCCAATATCTATTTGGATATTAGTTATGTGCAAGGTAGATCCTCTAAGAAGAATGATTTGCCTTTACGAATGTATGGGGTAGTTCCTGTAAAAATTGAAGATCCAAATCAAAAATTGAACCCAATTATTAAAATGAATGAATCTTTACGTACCGATGAAGAATTTACCATTGAAATATCGGAACAAAACGGCAAAGAAATGGCCTATCAATTATTTATTGTTGATGAAGGTCTCTTAAATTTAACGCGCTTTAAAACACCCAATCCATATGTTGACATAATGTCTAAAGAAGCTTTGTCAATTTTAACCTGGGATAATTTTAATGAAGTTATTGGTGCTATGGATGGAGAAATGTTGAAAATATTTAGTGTTGGTGGGGATGAAGCATTGCAAAAGGCATCTGATGAAGATAAAAACAAACGTTTTAAACCCGTAGTATTGAAAAGTTCTCCAAGCTATTTAGGAAAAGGGGGTAAACAAAAACAAAGCTTTAGAATTTCTAATTATTTTGGAGCTGTTCGAGTAATGGTGCTATGCAATTCCAACAAGGCATTTGGTGCAATTGACAAGTCCGTAAAAGTCATCAATGAATTAATGGTTCAAGTTACAGCACCCAGAGTTTTTGCTTTTAATGATGAACTTGAAATACCTGTAACGGTATTTGCACGTGATCCTTCAATACAAAATGTTAATCTTAAATTTGAAGTTACAGGCAGTGCCAGCTTAAAGTCACCTGCAACAAAATCCCTTCAATTTAAAGCAACTGGAGATCAAACTGTATATTATAGCATTAAAGGTGCTGGTGGAATTGGAAATTCAAATATTACTGTTACTGCAAATTCAGGCAAGTATAATTCAAAAGCACAGGTTTCCTTGTTTGTTGACAATCCAAATGTTATTACCCATGAAGTAAAAGAATATTGGATTGAAGCTGGAAAAAGTATTCAGGAGCAAATTCAACCATTTGGAATGGAAGGGACTCGTGATGTAAAAATGGAAGTATCTAATATACCTGGCTTGTCCATTCTGTCGATGATCGACAAATTATTAAATTATCCCCATGGTTGCATTGAACAAACAATTTCAGCTGCCTTTCCACAAATTTTGATAAATGATTTATTTGAATTAACTACCAAGCAAAAAGAAGAGGCTAATTACAATGTTCAAAAAGCAATCGAAAAATTGAGATTGTTTCAGCTTGCAGATGGTTCTTTTAGTTATTGGCCTGGATCGCCAAGCTATTCGGATTGGGGAACGTCTTATGCCGGACATTTCATGATAGAAGCTCGAAAAGCCGGGTTTAGAATTCCTGAAGATTTAATTCAGAATTGGTATAAATTCCAAAAATCAAAATCCAATCTCAGCCTAAAAATTCTAAAACAAACTGAATATTGGTATCCGACTAATTATGCTTACAGATTGTATACTTTAGCATTGTATGGAAAACCTGATTGGAGTGGAATGAATCAGCTCTTTTTAGTAAAAACTGAAAATACATTTTCAAAGATGCTTCTGGCAGGGGCTTACGCGCTTTCAGGAAAAAAAGACATTGCTGAATCTTTACTTAACCAGGGACCTCTAGAATTTAAAGCTTATCGCGATGACTTTTACAATTTTGGATCCGATATAAGAGATCAAGCGATGCTGGTTCAAGTGCTGGTGTTGCTTGAGAAAAATCAAGAAGCACTCGGTTTATTAAATAAAATAATTAAGAAAAGCAACAGTGATTATTACTCAACACAGGAACAAGCAATGATATTAATTTCATTATCAGCAATAAGTGGTAAATCTAAATTAGGCAAAATGGATTTTGAATATAGCTGGAATGCAAATAAAGCTCAAATTCAAACAGCTAAAGAGCTATTTGAATTAAAACTTGAACCAGCTTCCAAGCAAATATTTTCAATTAAGAACAATTCTAAGCGCCCTATAGCTGTTAAAATTATTCAGTATGGTAAAGATTTTATTGTCTCAGATCAAAATAGTTCAAAAGGTTTGAAAATGAATGTTCAATTGCCTAAGAGTGGAAAAGCATTGCAAATTGGAGATGAACTCGAGGCAGTAGTTGTTGTAACAAATAATTCAAATTCAGGACGGTTGTCCAACATTGCTTTAACCACAGTATTTCCTTCTGGTTTTGAAATAGAAAACAGAAGGATTGCAGGTATTGAGGACGATAAAACTCCGGTCGATTATCAGGACATCCGCGACGACAGAGTATTGAGCTATTTTAGTTTAGATCAAAACCAAAGCATTGAATTGCGATTTAATTTAACTGCAGCATATCCCGGCAATTATATAGCACCATATTTCTATTGTGAATCAATGTATGATCCATCTATTTACGCTAAATTCAGATCTGGCAGTTATACTATTGTTCCTAGAAAATAAATCACATTGAAAATCGCTTATGTACTACTGATTTCTTTCTTCGGATTATTTATTTGCATCGTAATTGCTGCTCCGTTCTTTTTTCAAGATCTGGATTTTTCAAAGGTTTTATACAGTCGTGAGCACAAGTTGCTTGCTGCCAAAATCAGCAATGATGGACAATGGCGATTCCCTGCAGCAGATAAAATCCCGGACAATTATCAAAAGTGCTTAATTCAATATGAGGATAAAAGATTTTATTATCATATTGGATTTGACCCAATATCAATCATTAGAGCATCATATCAAAACATTAAAAATGCTCAGGTTAAGTCCGGTGGCTCTACAATCACGATGCAGCTGGCAAGAATGTTGCTTAAAAAGCCAAACAGGAGCTGGATTAATAAAATTCAGGAAACCTTGTTGGCAATAGGAATTGAATTTAATTTAAGTAAATCTGAAATATTAAATTGGTATACTGCTTTAGCACCTTATGGCGGAAATGTTGTTGGAATAAAAGCAGCACTTTGGCGCTATTTTCAAAGAGAAGAAATCAATGTAAGTTGGGCAGAGGCAGCCCTATTAAGCGTATTGCCCAATCAACCATCCTATATCCATTTAGATAAAAATAGAAAATTACTGTATTTAAAACGAAATCGTCTGCTTAATAAGCTGTATACAATGGGTGTTTTTAGTAAGACACTGTATGAACTTTCATTGCTGGAAGAAATACCAGATAAAGTTTTCAGCATGCCACAAAATTCAAATTTATTATTGTCTTACTTAATATCAAAATACCCCAATGAATATCAATTTAATACAACAATTGATGCAAGCCTTCAAAATGTTTTTTCAGATATCAGCATAAAATACAATAAAACATATAAGCAAAATGAAATCCACAATCTGGCCATTTTATTAGTTTCAAATTGGACAGGAGAGGTATTGACCTATCTTGCAAATAGCACCGATACTTCAAAATCATTAAGAAATAGTATGGTAAATAATATCCATTCGTTGAGAAGCTCCGGAAGCGTGTTAAAACCTTTGTTATTTGCGGCTTCATTGGACAGAGGACTTATTAGTACTAAACAAATATTACCGGATATTCCTACTTTAATTTCAGGATTCCGACCCGAGAATTATTCCCGGACATTCCAAGGTTGTGCCCCTGCTGATAAATGCATACAACAATCATTAAACATTCCTGCTGTGCGTTTGCTTCAAAAATATGGAGTTCAAATATTTTATGATAAATTAAAGTCTCTCGGGTTTACCAGTCTGTTCAGGCCCTCTGCAGAATACGGTCTTTCATTGATACTTGGTGGAGCTGAAATAAAACTTTGGGATTTGGCAAGTGTTTATTCAGGTTTGGCAAATCAACTTATTGAATCTAACAATTCAAATAAATTGCAAGGAAGCAAATGGAATTTAAATTTATTGAAAAATCAATTAAATTTAAATAGCAAAAGCATTCCGGGTATATCTGAACCAAAAAATTCATATCAAGCACTTTCCACAGCTTCAATAGCACTAATGATTCAAACAATGCTTGGTACAGAATTGCCAAAAGAGAATACTTTCAATTTGAATAATTCTATTAAAAACAATATTGCATGGAAAACCGGTACATCATTTGGGTTTAAAGACGCATGGTGTGTTGGGATGTGTCCTGAATACACTTTAGTGGTATGGGTAGGTAATTCAAGTGGCCTGGGTAGGCCTGGTTTGATAGGGTTACATACTGCAGCACCACTATTGTTTGAATTGTTTGATCAAATTAATTGTAAAACTAGCTGGCCAATGCCTTTTGGTGAAATGTATCGGCTTGCAGTTTGTAAATCAAGTGGATATTTGCCTTCACCAAATTGCTTAGAAATAGATACAATTTGGAATTCAGTTAAGATAAACGAACTTGAGGTTTGTCCATTTCATCATTCCTACTATGTAGATCAATCTGAATCATACCGCGTTTTTTATGACTGTGAATTAAAAGGCCATGTAAAAAACTACTTTGAATTGACTCCCGTAATGGAAATGTATTACAAAGCTAACAATCCATTATATGAAAGCATTCCACCAATTCGGGAAGATTGTAAGCAATTTCAAAGTCAAAATAACAATAAGTTAGAATTTATTTATCCCGATAAAGGAACGGAAGTTTTTATTCCAATTGACTTAGCTGATAATTCGCAAAAAATAGTATTAAAAGCAACCCATAAGGAACTAAATGCACGGATACATTGGTTTATGGATGGAAACTACCTGGGATCAACAGAAGCAAATCATCATGAGTGGGCTCTTTCGCCCATTATTGGCAAGCATACTGTTTACATTATGGATGATTCGGGTGAAGCCGCAACTGTAAGCTTGAATTGCCATAAAAGAAAGTGATTCACAATTTTTGGGAGATTTCAACGTTAAGATAATAGCTATTAATATATTATAAAAATTTGTTATATATTTGCCATAGAAATCCATCTATGACTTTTAAAAGTATCATTTGGTTGTTTTTGATACCTATTTCATTAGCTGCTCAGGCTCCTAAATTCAGCAATGATTTTCTGAACATTGGAGTTGGGGCCAGAGGCATGGCTTTATCTGGAGCTGTTACCGCTTCTTTAAACTCAGTTCAAGCTGCTTATTGGAATCCCGCAGGCCTGGTCAATGTTGGTTCAAAATTTCAAGTAAGTGCTCAGCACGCTGAATGGTTTTCTGGCATTGGCAATTACGATTACGTAGGCTTTGGAAAAAGCCTGGATGAGCAATCTTTGAGTTATGGGAGCATCAGTTTAATTAGAATGTCAATTGATCAAATTCCGAATACTCTTAGATTAAGGGGGCCTGATGGAAGTATCGATTATAGCAGAATTGAAGAATTTAGTGTTGCGGATTATGCTTTGTTTGTTTCTTATGGCCGTAAATTAAATAACAGTCCCTGGTCATTTGGTTTAAACACTAAAATTATTCACAGAGGATTTGGTTCGTTTGCAAGTGCATGGGGATTTGGATTTGATGCTGCATTGCAATTTCAAAAAAATAAATGGAGATTCGCTTTAATGGGTCGAGACATTACTACAAGTTTCAACGCATATTCATTTTCATTTAGCACAGAAGAAAAAGCTGTCTTGCAGCAAACAAACAATACTATTCCATCCAGCTCTGTAGAATATACCTTGCCAAAAATTATTAGTGGTGTAGCTTATAATTTTAAACTTGGGCAAAAACTTGGTTTATTGACTGCAATGGATTTGGAATGGTCAACAAATGGTACGGAATCCTCTTTGCTTGCCATGAATCGGTTTAACATTGATCCAAAAATAGGTTTAGAATTGGACTATAACAAACGTATTTATGTTCGCCTGGGAGCAGGTAATTTTCAAAGAATTTTATCAGTAGATGGAAGTGGTTCTAGAGAATTATCTTTTTATCCCACAGCTGGATTAGGAGTAAAAATTGCAAAAATTACTATAGATTATGCAATGACTAATATTGGAAACGCTGGTATTGGATTGTATTCCCATTTTTTTTCCATTGATCTTAATTTTTAATTGATCGAGGAATAATTAAATAGAAGGGATTTGATTTATTAAATATTAATTTTAATACATTTAATATAAAACGCAAAATTCCAAGTTATATAATTTGATTAAATATTCCCTTTAATTGACTCTTTTCCAAAATTTCGAAACTCACCATTCATATTCATGTTTCGAAGCCATTCTTTTCGATTCTTACTTTGCTCAATCATAATTTCTAATTGATTCAAAAGCTTTTGAAGTCGGTCGTTTTCGGTTTGTAGAGCACTAAAATGATATTCTTCTTTAAGATTAAAACCAACATAATGGCCTAATTTAAAACTTTTAAATAGATCCCAATGAATTGAATGGTATGGTTGCACTTGATTAAGTTCGCACAAAATTTCAAATTGTTTCCTGATTTTCTCTATTGATTCCAAATCTCCAATACTTGAATCATCAATCGGTTCAGCATCTATAGCTCCATATAATTTACCAGGCCAGCGATTGTGTAAACCAAAATTTTTAATTTGCCCAATTGCTTCTAACCGTATGTCCAATCGCCCATCTTCATAAGTTTTAACAATTTCCTGAAGCCTAACAAGTGTACCTATTTCTTGTATTCTGTCATCTACAATTGGTAATATAGCAAATACCAAATCGGAGCCTAAACAATCCTGAATTAATTGTTTATAACGAGGCTCAAATATATGTAATCGAATTTCTTCATCAGGAAATACAACTACAGGAAGAGGAAATACGGGTATTCTATGTATTTTATGCATTGCGTTCACACAATTGACAAATCCTAATGATTACTTCAGCAGCTTTCTGCATGTCTTGTTCACTTACCCATTCCTTCTTTGAATGGATTGCATGTTCACCTGCAAATAAATTAGGGCAGGGAAGACCCATAAAACTCAATTTGCTTCCATCTGTACCTCCGCGTATTAAACCCTTATTGGGAGTTATCCCAGCTTCAATCATTGCCAATTCAGCATAATGAGCAACTTCTGGATGATTTATTAATACTTCTTTCATATTTCGATATTGCTCAGAAACTGAAAACGTGTAATTGCTTGCCGGGTAATTTATCATGATCTGTTTAACTATTTGCTCCAAAGTTTCTTCATGTTCTTTAAGTTTAGCTGTTTCAAAATCTCTAATTATAAAATAGATTTTAGCTTTTTCTAATTCAGCCTCAATTTTTACAGGATGAACGAAACCCTGTCTTCCTTCTGTTACTTCAGGCGCCAATTTATCTTTAGGAAGCGCCGCTATGATCTCTGAAGCAATTTTAATGGCATTTTCCATTTTCCCCTTTGCATAACCCGGATGTACAGAAACTCCTTCGATTGTTATGTTTACAGCATCAGCAGAAAATGTTTCATCTTCTAAATCCCCAAGCGGCCCACCATCTAAAGTATATCCAAAATCGGCATTTAAGGTATTCATATTAAGATTTGCAACCCCTTTGCCGATTTCTTCATCTGGAGTAAAAAGAATTCTAATCGGACCGTGTTTGATTTCCGGGTGATTTTTCAAATAGATGGCAGCCTCCATAATTGCAGTAACCCCAGCCTTATCATCAGCACCTAATAACGTAAGTCCACTTGCAGTTATGATGTTTTCGCCGAACTTGTTTTTTAATGCAGGATATGCTTCCGGACTGATGACAATAGATAGATCATCCGGCAAAACCAGATTTTGCCCCGCATAGTTTCTATGCAATATGGGTTTTACATTTGTTCCACTACAATCAGGTGCAGTATCCACATGTGCACAAAAACAAATGGTTGGAAGTTTTTTTTCACTATTGGATGGAAGCAGAGCATAAACATAACCATAAGAATCCATTTCAACATCGATCCCTGCTTCCTTTAATTCATCACATAACAGTTTTAACAAATCCAGTTGCTTCTTTGTAGATGGATAGTCCATAGAAGCTGGATCAGACTGCGTATCAATTCTAGCATATCTGATAAAACGGTCAGCCGTATTAATTAATTCTTTAAAAAACATATTTACGTATTGATTGTTTTTATATTATTTACCAGCAAAATTAAACATTCTTTAGCAATGCCCTTTAACATTCCTGAGTCAAATAAACCAAGAATTGTGATAATTGGAGGTGGCTTTGCTGGTTTTAAATTTACAAATCAAATAGACTTGAATAAATATCAAGTAGTTCTTATTGATAAAAACAATTATTTTCAATTTCAGCCTCTTTTTTATCAAGTTGCTATGTCCGGATTAGAGCCAAGCTCTATTTGTTTTCCACTAAGGAAGTATTTTAGAAATAAAAAAGATTTATACATCAGATCTATGGAAATTTTAGAAGTAGATCCAATAAAGAAAATTATTTTTTCAAATTCTGGAAATCTAAACTATGATAAATTAATTATAGCAACAGGCTCACAAACAAACTATTATGGAAATGAAAGCTTTCAAAAGAACACAATTCCTTTAAAATCAGTTTCGGAAGCTTTGTATTTAAGAAATTCCATTTTAGAAGATCTCGAACAGGCCGTCTTAAATAACGATGATACATTAAAAGAACAACTATTGAATATTGTTATAATTGGTGGTGGGCCAACAGGTGTTGAATTGGCAGGAGCTCTTTCGGAAATGAAAAAACACATAATTCCAAAGGATTATCCCGATCTAAATTCAGATAAAATGCAGATACATCTTGTGCAAGCTTCATCACGTCTATTAGACTCAATGATGGAAAAAGCATCGATCAAAGCATATCAAGACTTGAATAGGATGGGGGTAATTATTCATTTAAATGCTAAAGTTACAGACATTCAAAATAATCAAATAATACTTTCATCAGGATCCGTTTTAGAGAGTAAAAAAATAATTTGGGCTGCCGGTGTTACAGGTTTATCTATTAAAGGCCTTGAATCCGCTCATGATGCAGCAGGAAACAAAATTACAGTTACTGATTTTTGTGAAGTTTCCCAATGGAAGGATGTTTATGCTATTGGTGATATTGCTTCTATGAAAACAAAGGAATTTCCCCAAGGATTGCCTGGATTAGCTCCAGTTGCGCTGCAACAAGCAACATACTTAGCTCACTTAATGAATCAATCAAACGAACAAATTAAAAAGCCGTTTAACTACGTTGATAAAGGAGCGATGGCAACAATAGGTCGTTCAAAAGCTGTATTGCAATATAAATCAGTATTTTTAAGTGGTTTTATTGCCTGGATTGCATGGCTTTTTGTGCATATTTATTATCTGATAGGCGTAAGAAATAAAGTAATTGTTTTTATAAACTGGCTTTGGAATTATATTAAATATGATCAAGCTTTACGATTAAATATAAAACCTAAGGTATCCTAATTTTTTAAGCATTCAACAACTTCTCTAAATAACTTACATTGCATTTATTTTGTCCAAAATCACCAAACAGATTCAAATATCTGGATTTTGATTTTAAGACATATTCAGTTGCGTCATCATTTAAAGCATTAAACTGAATCACAATTTTTTCAGTTTTCCAAAAGTCTTCATTTAAATCTATATTAATTACATTTAGATGTGTATAAAATACACTGTCTTTAAATTTGAAATCGCTTTTTAATCTATTCAATGCATTTACGCTGTCTAGTTTACTGATAATTATTTTCTGAAATTCCGGTATTACTGCAAAACTTAAATCAGATGAATCAATTTTTAATCCATTCGAGCGGTAATTAAAATATTTAAATACTACAATAAATAAGGTCAGAAATCCAGCATTTATAAACATCCTTATAAAATCAATTGATATAGAGGAATTTGATAATAAGCTGATTACGTTAAAAATAAGTACAACTGGTATTGAAATAATTAATTGCCGTAGAATATAAAGCAAAATCATAGCTGAGAATATTTTTATTTTAACCTTAATAAAAATCAGAACTCAAATCTTAAGTCTAAACAGAACTTAAGATTTGAGTCCAATGATTACTTCATTATCAACAAAGTCTGTACAGACTTACCTAAATTATTCTTTAAAACAATTCGGTAAACCCCTGCCGCTCCATTTTTAAATTCGTTTGAATTCATTGTAAGTCGCTCTGTGATTCCGGTTATTCGCTGCGTCCAGACTTTCTCTCCCATTAAATTATAAATCTCCAAATAACCATCTTCTACAATGGCATCAAATACCAATTCAAACACACCGTAATTTGGATTAGGTACTATGCGGAAAGGCAATCCATTTTCTGGATCATCTCCATTCCTTTGCGGATCATCTGGATCACCCAATAGGCCTTTATAAATATCCGTGTATCCTTGCAAGCCTTCCGGACACGATTTACATGGTCCTAAGTATTCATTTGGCCCCGGATTCGTAGTCCATGTTAAATAATTTACGCAGGAAGTTGTACACTTTCCGTTCGTTCCAATTTTTGCAATATAAACCCGATTTGGATTGGTCCCGCACTTCCAGGTACTCTTGACTTTAGGGAAAATTGGTGGATACTTACAATCAGGCTTGCCATCTCCATCATTGTCAACTTTATCATCCCCACCAGGACATACATCACAGACATCCCAGACTCCATCGCAATCTGAATCTTGTGTATTAGATATGGTGACTGTTGCTGTACATGTACTCGTATTCCCAGTAACATCCCTCACTTCAACCGTAACTGTTGTTACTTTACTACTTGAACATGTAAATGTACTTGGCGTTACAGTTTTCTTAGTAATACCACAATTGTCTTTTGCAAACGAAATAACACTGTCAGCTGTTATTGTTTTTGTTCCACTTGGAGGCAATACAATGCTGATGTTTTTACAAGTCAATTTAGGCGCAAGTCCATCTCTGATTTTCAAATCAGCCTCACAGGTATCAGACAATCCGGTAGAATCGGTAACTGTAAGGATAACTTTTCTGGAAGGAATGTCATCGCAACCATACACATAACGATTTAACTTCATGGATTTTATACCACAGTTATCTGTTGATCCCGCATTGATATTGTTAACAGTAATTGTGTAATTTCCGGTAGAATCCAATTGAATGGAATCTCCTTTGCAACGAGCAACCGGAGGTTCAATTTCAAAAATTGTAATTGCAAATGAACACGTAGAAGTGTTACCGCAATTATCGGTAGCTGTCCATACGATGGTGTGAACTCCCACAGGAAGCTGAGCGCCTGATAATGTACTGTTATTATTCCAATTATTTGTTACAGTTGAAGGATCAAAGCAATCGTCTGTAGCAGTTGCATCCAACTCATTATTTACCACAGTATAATGGCATTTGGTAGTATCCGCTTTTCGTGACAATGAACTTCCTGATGGACATGTAATTACAGGACCCAAAGTATCCTTGATGGTAATGACTTGTTTTGTATTTCCAACAGTAGAATTACCACACTCATCCGTCACGGTCCAGGTTCTGTAAACTTTAGATACACAATCTGCGATGGCTGCAGAATCACGGTACGTTGCAGTTGGATTTTGATCACACGCATCGCTAATATTTGATGGATAACCCGTAATATCGGGTACATCGTCAAAATCACAAAGTTTAGCATCACGATAACCCTGAATTTGGAAATTGTCTATGTGAAGATCCTTAGGATCCGTATTGGAACCACCGGAATATCGAATTCTAATATAGAATTGCGTCGGATAAGATATGCCGGGCACGGTAGCAGTACATTCAACCCATGAACCTGTAGTCAAAGCGGTATTGCTAAAAGCAGTCCAATTTGCAGCATCTGTACTTACTTCCATAATTAAATTTGTAGCACTGCCATTTCCTTTACGGAATGCCTGAACATAAACTTTAAAGTTGGTAAATGCGGCGAGATTTCGACCGGCAATGTTGAATTGCCAATTGCCTCCGGATGAGAATGAATTAGCGACCGTTAATGCTTTACCTGCCACAGGATTATTAGCAAACGCCAAAGCGCCTGATACCGTTCCATTGGTTCGCATAAATGCGTTGGAAGTATTATCTATGACAGATGTTATACCACTGTATAATTTTGGAGCTAATGAAACATACGAATTTCCAAAATTAAAATCATAATTAACCAATGTTGCAGTGCCCGCATTTGTGCGCTTGTTATATATGATAATATCATTTGGCATCGTGAAAGTTGGAGCTTTGTTGTCAACCAATGTTATTGTTTGAACGCAATCATCCGTACCACCACATCGGTCAGTAATTGTCCAAGTTCTATTTATAATATAATTTCCGGAACAAGATCCAGGTACAACCTGATCCTGATAAGTTATGGTACCATTATCTCCACATCCATCCAGACCGGTTGGATTGCCAGTTCTTGCCGGTAATGTTGATTCATCGCAATTTATAGTAATATTGCTTGGACAAGTAATTTGCGGAGCAGCTAAAGGAATCACTGCAAATGTAGCTGAACACGTTTTAGGCGATTCACAACTACTAGTAACCGTAAATTGAACTGTTTTGCTACCTCCACAGACGTTTGGTGCTCCATTGTTATTGTTTGCAATAGTAACATTACATCCACCCGTAGTTTTAATACTATTAAGCCAATTTACAAAAGCAGTATCAACATCAAATTGTGTTCTGCATCCATTTAAATTGATATCTATCGGACACGTAACATTTAAATTGGCCGGTGCAGATACAGTAAATGTAGCACTGCAGGTTACAGGATTTTCACAGGAACTAGTAGCCGTAAATATGACTGTTTTAGAACCCCCGCATGCTGCAGGTGCACCGTTGTTATTATTGGTAACATTTGTATTGCAGCCACCTGTTACATTTAATGTTGCTAACCAATCTGAAAACTTCTGGTTTATAGCTGCCTGAGTTTGACATGCCACCTCTGTTACATTTACCGGACAAGTCATAGCTACTGCAGGTGCTTGAGCAACTGTAAACACAGAACTACACGTTACTTGATTTTGGCACGTAGATGTAACTGTAAAAGTTACAGTAGTTGATCCACCACAAGCAGCAGGAGCACCTCCATTATTATTTGAAAGCACACTTGCACAACCACCAGTTACGCTCGCTGTAGCTAACCAATCAGAAAATTTCTGATTAATCTGTGCTTGAGTCTGGCAAGCTGCTTCTGAATGATTATCTGGACAAGTTAAAATAACTTGAGGCGCGTTGGTTACTGTAAAGCTTGCTGTACAAGTTTTAGGTGATTCGCAATCTGAAGTTACCGTAAACGTAACAGTGGTAGATCCTCCACAAGCCTGAGGCGCACCTGTATTGTTGTTTGTCAATACAGGGTTGCAGCCACCGGAAGTCGAAACAGTAGCTAACCAATTACTAAATTTTGTGTCGATTTGTGTTTGCGTTTGACATGCTGCTTCTGTTACATTATTTGGACAATTTAAAACAACTGAAGGAGCTGCAGTAACCGTAAATGTTGCCGTACAAGATTTCGGATTTTCACAGGTAGAAGTAACAGTAAAAGTCACTGTGGTTGATCCACCACACGCTTGTGGAGCCCCTACATTGTTGTTAGAAATACTTGCATTGCAACCGCCACTAAATACCACAGAATTTAACCACGTATTAAATTTAGTATTGATGCTTGCCTGAGTTTGACAAGAAGCTTCTGTTACATTTGTTGGGCAAGTCAATACGACTGGAGAATTCAACACTGTAAAACTTGCAGTACAAGTTTTCGGAGCTTCACAATCGGAGGTAACTGTAAATGTTACAGTTGTTGATCCACCGCATGCATTAGGAGCTCCGGTATTATTATTTGACAAAGATCTATTACATCCACCGGAACTTGTAGTTGTCGCTAACCAAGCAGTAAATTTAGAATCAATGCTTGCTTGTGTTTGACAAGCTGCTTCTGTCACATTGCTCGCA